>NZ_JMPP01000022.1 GCF_000735435.1 Klebsiella planticola ATCC 33531
CATCACTGCGCAGAAATGCGGGGTGATAACAGAATTTGCCTGGCGGCGATAGCGCGGTGGTCCCACCTGACCCCATGCCGAACTCAGAAGTGAAACGCCGTAGCGCCGATGGTAGTGTGGGGTCTCCCCATGTGAGAGTAGGGAACTGCCAGGCATCAAATCAGTAAGAAGCCCATCCTGACGGATGGGCTTTTTGCGTTTTTGTCCAGATGCAAAGCGATCAGGCGCTCAGCAGCAATCTATCTGTTTGTTTAGACAACATAAAAGCCTGCTCTGGCCACCACCTCACCATATTTCACTTTATCCTCGTTCATGCTTTAGCGTTAATCCCGAAAACCACACGACGGAAAAAAATGTGAGTTTAATCACATATAAATAAATAACAATTATATAACATTTGGTTTACTAATTGATTTGTCTCAGTGACGTGGCACGCCCGACAAGACAGATTGCAGTCTTTGCTGGAGCAGGATGACAATGGCAGAAAGCAGTATGAATGAACGGGGAGCGCTGGAACAAAGCGATACCCGCCGCCGCATATGGGCGATTGTAGGTGCATCTTCGGGGAATCTGGTTGAATGGTTTGATTTTTATGTCTATTCATTCTGCTCTCTCTATTTTGCCCATATCTTTTTTCCTTCCGGAAACACCACTACTCAGCTATTACAAACCGCCGGTGTGTTTGCCGCGGGTTTCCTGATGCGCCCGATTGGCGGATGGTTGTTTGGTCGTATTGCTGACCGCCGCGGACGTAAAGCCTCTATGCTTATTTCCGTATGCATGATGTGCATGGGCTCGCTGGTGATTGCCTGCCTGCCCGGCTATGCGACGATTGGCACATGGGCGCCGGCATTATTACTTCTGGCGCGCCTGTTTCAGGGGATATCCGTCGGGGGAGAGTACGGTACCAGTGCAACCTACATGAGTGAGGTCGCCGTAGAGGGCAAGAAAGGCTTCTATGCCTCATTCCAGTACGTGACCCTCATCGGTGGTCAGCTTCTGGCGGTGCTTGTGGTGGTGGCCCTACAGCAAATTCTAAGCGATGCGCAGCTGCATGCCTGGGGATGGCGGATACCGTTTGCGCTTGGGGCGGTACTTGCTGTTGTGGCCCTGTGGCTACGTCGCCAGCTGGATGAAACATCTAAGCAGGAGACGCGGGCATTAAAAGAGGCTGGCTCCTTCAAAGGATTATGGCGCAATCGTAAAGCATTTCTGATGGTCCTGGGTTTCACCGCCGCCGGGTCGTTAAGCTTTTACACCTTCACGACCTATATGCAGAAATACCTGGTCAATACGGCGGGCATGAGCGCCGGTACAGCCAGTGTGATTATGACTGCGGCACTGTTTGTCTATATGCTGGCCCAACCGTTATTTGGCGCGCTATCAGACAAAATAGGTCGCCGGACATCAATGCTCTGCTTTGGCTCATTAGCGACGCTCTTTACCGTGCCGATCTTGAGTGCGCTGCAGGGCGTAACCTCACCCTATGCCGCATTTGGATTGGTTATCTGTGCGTTGATGATCGTGAGTTTCTATACCTCGATCAGCGGGATTCTGAAGGCGGAGATGTTCCCGGCTCAGGTACGCGCTTTAGGCGTTGGCTTGTCGTATGCCGTGGCAAATGCGCTGTTTGGCGGCTCGGCGGAATACGTCGCGCTGTCGCTAAAATCGGTCGGAGTTGAACATGTCTTTTACTGGTACGTCACCGTGATGAGTGCGATTGCGTTTCTGGTATCTCTGATGCTGCATCGTAAGGGCAAGGGATTACGACTTTAGGTCTACTGGTGCGCTAGCTGCCACACGGCATAACCTGTCGTGGCGCCGGCCACATCCCACGCGAAATCCTTCCAGCTCCAGCCGCTTCCTGCCGGGCGGCTGTCCCAGAGTTCTTTCGAAGCCCCCAGACTGACGGAAAACATCAGGCCAATGGCCGCGCTTCGGTCGCGACTGTAGCCCTGATGCTGGGCATATTCGTTACCGGCCGCTGAGAGCATCGCCGAGGCCAGAAAATGCTGGGCCTTATCCTGGCCACTCCATGAATCATGCGCCATATGGCTACAGCCGGTGAGCAGCAACGGGGCAATAATGATGAAAGTACGCATACACATTCCAGAAAAAAGCCCCGGCGATGCGGGGCAGATATTCAGAGAATACGGCTGATCAAGCGGTCAATACGGATACGCCTCAGGCGGCGAATCAGTTTGCGTACCTTGACCGGGTAATCCGCAATGCTTTGCAGATCGCGATAGTGTTTAACAACCGTCGTGTGCTGACGAATCAGATGCAGCTCTTTTTCACGCATCGCGCCGAGCTGATGCTGCGGATCGTGAATCAGAATTGCATTTTCCAGGTCCAGGCGCCAGGCGCGTGGATTGAGGTTATTACCGGTGAGCAGCATCCACTCATCATCAACCCACATTCCCTTAAGGTGATAGCTGTTGTCGTCATCTTTCCACAGACGAACGATCAGCTGGTCAGTATTAACATAATACTGCAGTCGGCTGAGGAAGCGGCGGAGGTTGATTTCATACAGATAGGGGAGGGCGCCGATAATTTTAAACGGCTGATCTTCAGGAATATAGAAGTCATTCGCAGTTTTATCGCCAACGATAATCTCTACCTGCTTCCCGCTACGCAGTAGCTGAATAATGTTACGCACCAGAAGAGCCGGAAGGTTGAAATAGGGCGTACAAATCGTCAGCTTACGCTCAGCGCAGGGCATAAGATGGAAGATGGTTTTATTCAGCAGGCTCGATTTGCCCAGACCGACCAGCGGCGTGACCGACAGCCGATCGTCATCCGCATTGCCAGAGAAATGGTAGCCGCTGTCACGCAGTTCCTGGCGATACTGGCGGATATCATTTTTGATTTCCGGGCTTTTCGGGCGAGCGGCGCTGTCGAGACGGTTTACACCGCGGCCTTCAACCAGATTGTGCTCGACCCAATCGAACATCACATCGGCCATTTTGCCATTGCGAATACACTGATAGCGGTCGTAACGATACTTATCATGCTGATGCAGATAGACATCGTTCAGGCTTGCGCCGCTGTACAGAACGCAATCATCGATAATAAAACCTTTGAAGTGCAGCACGCCGAGGGCTTCCCGGGTATTGACCGGCACGCCATAAACCGGGACATCGACGCCGGGGTTTTCCTGCGCCATGCGACAGTACCAGTCGGCATTCGTGTTAGCTGCCGCTGCGCCAATGCGTCCACGCTGGGCGCGATGCCAGTCAACCAGTACGCGAACATCTAGCTCCGGACGCTGACGCTTGGCATCGTAAAGTGCCTGCAGAATTCCTTTGCCGCCATCATCCTGCTCCAGATAGAGCGCAACAATACAAATACGCTGGGTGGCGTGGGCTATCTTTGCCAGTAACGCTTGCCGAAAATCCGCAGGAGCGTAAAAGAACTCGATATCATCAACTGACTGAGAAAGCTTAGGGAGTTGGGCAAGGTGTTGTTGATGTTTATTACGCTTAAATTTTGACAACATCACAGTGCGTTTCTTCTCTGTTTATTGAAGGGTCTTCTGTACCATGCAGACGACGTAAGCGGGCAATAATAACATTACTGTTCGCGAATGTGGTCAACAATTGCGGTCGCCAGTTTATGATTGTTGTGGTACCAGTTGCAGGGACAAACTCACAATCCCGTCCTCCAGCTGAATATCAACCGCGAACCCCAGCTTCCTGGCAAGGCCGATCATGCCTCTGTTATTGGGCATGGTGATGCCATTTAACCGCTGCAGACCGTGGCTTTGGGTGTAGGCAATCAGCTTTTCCAGCAGCCGCCGGCCTAAACCTAACCCTTTCAGATCGGATCGAACCAGTACGGCAAATTCGGCATCAATATTGTCCGGATCGGAGATAGCTCGCGTTACGCCAAGGATCTCATTGCCCTCGGCGCTTGTGCGCACGGCAACAAACGCCATTTCTCGATCGTAGTCGATCTGCGTCATATTGGCTAAGTCATCATGAGTAAATTCATTGATTTCGCTGAAATAACGATAGTACAGATCTTCTTTCGTTACCTGACCGATAAAGGCCTGAAGCAGCGGCTCATCTTCCGGCAGGATCGGGCGGAACAGACAGCGCTCGCCATTTTTCATCACCACCCACTCTTCCTGCTGCTGCGGATAAGGACGTATTGCCAGCCGGCTTTCGCTGTCGCCGCTAAACGGGGCAAGGGCTAGCGTGACGTCAAGCGCGGTGAACTCGTTACCCGAAGCGAGCAGTGGGTGAATATCCAGCCGCTGGATCTCCGGACAATCGACGATGAGATTTGATACCTGGACCAGAAGTTGGCTCAGGCCAGAGACATCCAGCGGGCGCAGCGCGCTGCGGCCACGGATCTTCTTACTTTTGATCGCCTGGATAACCAGGTAACGAGCTAGGTTCATATTTAACGGTGGAAGGGCGACGGCGGCCTGATCTTCCGCGCGCCATTCGACGCCACCTTCACCCAGCATAATCAGCGGACCGAACAGCGGATCGTGCTCAACGACGACCCGCAACTCCTGCGCGCCGGCGCGGTTGGCCATGCTTTGTACCAGCAGACCGTGAATCCGTGCCTGGGGCCAGGCCATTTTCACGCGGTCGAAAATAGCATCCGCTGCCTGTTGCACTTCGGTGGCGGTACGCAAATAGAGCATCACGCCCTGAACTTCCGATTTGTGCGGAATATCCGGTGAACGCAGTTTCAGAGCCACCGGATAGCCAATTTGTTCGGCGATATGCACCGCTTCGGCGCTGTCGGCGGCAATCCATGTCGGTAAGGTGTGGATCCCGTAAGCGTGCAATACCGGACTTACTTCATGGGTGTCTAACGAACGGGCGCCTTCGCGAATCGCTTGTTGCAACAACATATGGGCTTCTGCGGTATTGGCGGTCACCGTATCCGACAGAACCGGCGTCTCCCGGAGCTGTTTTTGGTTACGTCGGTACTCCACCATGTGCATAAAAGCGGTAATGGTTCCTTCCGGCGTGCGGTAGGTTGGCAAGCCTGCATCGCTGAACAGGCGGCGGGCTTCCTGAGAAGAGTATTCGCCACACCAGTTCGTCAGTACCGTGACATATTTACCGCGCGGATGGTTTTTCAGCGCGTCGATCAGGGCGAGGGCGCTTTCGGTTCCCGGTGCGGCGGCGCTGGGGGAATGAATCACCAGCAGGGCGTCGTAATCCTGGCTATCCAGCAGAACGTTCAGCGCCTTGAGATAGTGTTCGCTGCTGGCATCGTCACGGAGATCCAGCGGGTTAGCGATGCCGATACCGCCCGGCAGCGCCTGGCGTAGTTTTTCACAGGTCTCTTCGCTGAGAGTGGCAAGCTTGCCGTTTCGTAGCCACAGTTCGTCCAGCGCCAGCGCCGCAGGGGCGGCACCGTTGCTGATGATCATCAGTTTCTCACCGCGTAGCGGGCGCATATGGCTGAGGGTTTCAACCGCAGAGAACAGCTCATGAGTATCCTGCACGCGCAGTAAGCCCGCCCGTTGAATCGCGGCGTCCCAGGCCGGATCCATACCCGAATTGACATGGAGCAGCTTTTGCGCGGCGGGACTGCGGCCGCTTTTGATCACCAGGATCGGCTTATTACGCGATGCACTGCGCGCCGCGGACACGAAGCGTCGGGCGTCGCTCAGATGCTCAAGGTAGAGCAGAATGGCGCTGGTTTTACTGTCGCGGGCAAGGAAGTCGAGGAGGTCGTCGACATCAATGTCCAGGCTATCCCCAAGCGCAATAAAGTACGAGAAGCCCATCTCGCGCTGCTGCGCCCAGTCAAGAATGGTATTTGAAACTGCTGCAGACTGGGAGATAAACGCCAGCTTGCCGCGATGAATCGGTACCGGCGAAAAGCTGGCATTCAGTCCCTGCCAGGGGGCAAGCAGGCCCAGACTGTTGGGGCCAAGCAGGCGCATTTGATAGCGTGCGGCGCATTCGAGTAGTACGGGATATTGTTCCGGCGGGGCGGAGAGAATAATGCAGGTCTTGCACCCCTTTTGCCCCAGCGCATCCAGCAGCTCGGGGTTTCGCCGGGCGTTGGTACAGAGCACGGCCAGATCCGGGGTGAATGGCAGGCTATCGATAGTCGGCCAGGCCAGCACGCCCAGAACGGCTTTCCAGGCCGGGGTGACGGGCAGGACCGGGCCGTTGAACCCCCCGGCCAGCAGGTTACGCATCATCAGATAACCGGCGCGCTGTGGTTTCATTGATGCGCCAATAACGGCGATCGACTTCGGCCGCAGCAGTGCTTCCAGGCCTCGTTGGCTCATACCGGTCTCCTTTGATCCCCAGTGACCGAATGATTTTAAACGCTTTCTGCCATTTGTGCTGTGATGCTGCCCTTATGCTGCGTTTTTCCCGCCAGATAGCGGGTGCGGAACAGGCTAAAGTGGTCCCCGAGCGCGCGCGCGGCCATGCGGTCTTCTGCAAGGTCGAGCAGCGCAATGGCGACTTCGGCGGTGCAGTACTGCCCCTGCGCATGGGCTTCTCTCAGGTGATAGGCGGAGATGCGTGACAGATCGACGGAGATAACCGGAAGCGCATCCAGATACGGGCTTTTGCGGAACATTTTGCGCGCTTCCGTCCAGGTTCCATCGAGCATGATAAATAGCGGTGGTTTCCCCGCCGGTGGGATGCTCAGCACCTGGCGTTCCGCACCTGCATACGAGGCCGGGAAGACCACCATGGGCTGGTAATCCGGGTTGGCGACCAGATCGAGTAACGCCTGCGGCGGCTCGGTTCGCGACCATTGAAAGGCTTCGGTGTCCGGCAAGATATCCGCGATTAGCCGACCGGTATTGCTGGGCTTCATCGGCTCGGTATCAAACATCACCAGGCAGAAACGGCTGGTGGCCTGCGCAGGCGTCAGGGTCGCGCACAGGCACTGCTTCAGCGGTAACAGACAGCGTTGGCAGCGATGGACTCGGTTACCACGCGCGAGAAAAGGCCGGGTCGCGCGAGCGAGGCGTTCGGCACGAAGGCGAAGGACGGCGTTATCAATCATAAAGGGTCGCTAAGAAAAAACGCCATTGTCGCAGAGGTGAAAAAGGGGCACAAGCTGTGCCCCGGTAGGTTTACTGCGCGTTGGCCTCATTGAGCCAGCTGTCGAACGGTGCTTTTGGTACCGCGCCGTTAAGCATGTCGATGACTTCGCCTTTTTTAAACATCATAATGGTTGGAATGCTGCGGATGCGGAAACGCGCGCTCAGCTCGCGTTCTGCTTCGGTGTTCACTTTTACGAAGCGCATCTTGCCGCTGCGTTCTTCCGCGACGTCTTCAAAGATCGGCGCAAAATTACGACAAGGACCGCACCATGGCGCCCAGAAATCGACAACAACGGGCAGATCGTCCTTCAGTAGTTTATCCAGCGTTGCCCCGGTCGCGTTGATGACGTCGCCGTCAAAAAGATCGTGGCCGCAGCGTCCGCATTTAGCGCCATCGGCACTACGATCGTCGGGGATGCGGTTCAGAGCCTGACAACTGGCACAAACGGTATTCATAACTAACCTCTGGTTATGGGTTGCAGCGTGGCACGTGGCCGATTTGTTTCTTTAATGTTACATATTATCGATTAGCAGCTATTAAACAACAATGCGTTTTGTTCGATGAATACGATAGACCCTATCTTTTAAACGAAATCATGGCGCAGCGGTGACACATCGGGTAATCTTCGCGCTTCGCGCAGCGCAGGTGGAGAAAATTGATGAGCGACGAACTGAAAAATAAAAGCGGCAAGGTCAAAGTGATGTATGTCCGCAGTGATGATGATTCTGACAGACGCACCCATAACCCGCGTACCGGGAAAGGGGGAGGGCGCCCAGGAAAATCTCGTGTTGACGGCCGTAGCCGCCCTGCCCGCGACGAACGTAACAGCCGCGGTGATGACCGCAAACGTGACGATCGTAAACGCGATGATTTCGATCGTGATAGCTCTTCTCCGTGGCGTACCGTCTCGCGTGCACCAAACGATGATGCGGCGGTGAAGCCGGATCACGGCGGGATCAGCGGTAAAAGCTTTATCGATCCGGAAGTATTACGTCGTCAGCGCGCGGAAGAGACCCGCGTTTACGGTGAGAATGCTTGTCAGGCGCTGTTCCAGAGCCGTCCGGAAGCGATTGTTCGCGCCTGGTTTGTCCAGAGCGTCACCCCACGTTTCAAAGAAGCGCTGCGCTGGATGGCGGCGAACCGCAAAGCCTATCACGTGGTTGATGAAGCTGAGCTGGCAAAAGCCTCCGGCACTGAACACCACGGCGGCGTTTGCTTCCTGATTAAGAAACGTAACGGTACCTCGGTGGCTCAGTGGGTCGCCAAAGCCGATGCCGAAGATTGCGTTCTGGCGCTGGAAGATGTCGGTAACCCGCACAACCTCGGCGCGATCATGCGTAGCTGTGCGCATTTTGGTGTGAAGGGTGTAGTGGTGCAGGATGCCGGCATGCTGGAATCTGGCGCGGCAATCCGTACTGCAGAAGGTGGTGCAGAACACGTCGAACCGATCACCGGCGACAGCTTTATCGACACTCTGGAGCAGTTCCGCAAAGCGGGCTACGCCATTGTTTCGACCTCCAGCCACAACGGTACGCCGTTGCATAAGGCTGAGCTGCCGAAGAAAATGGTGTTGGCATTAGGTCAGGAGCGTGATGGCCTGTCTGATGCGGCGATCTCCAGTGCCGATCTTAACGTTGCCATTGAAGGTACCGGCAATGTAGAAAGCCTGAACGTCTCCGTGGCGACCGGCGTATTGCTGGCCGAGTGGTGGCGTCAGAACAAGGCCTGATGGCCGGGTTCAGCTGAAAAAATGCCAGCGCCACGCTGGCATTTTTGTTGCTGCGAAAGGCGAAGGCTAGGCATCCCCGGCCGGTAATACCGGCATCCAGTCAATGGGAGACTCGCCGCGCTCGGCCAGCCACTGATTAGTCTGGACGAAGTGATTACTACCAAAGAAGCCGCGATGGGCGGAAAGCGGCGAAGGATGCGGTGCTTTCAGCACGCAATGACGTTGCCTGTCGATAATCGCCCCTTTTTTCTGGGCATGGGCGCCCCACAGTAAAAACACCACCCCTTCCCGATGTTCGTTGATCAATGAAATGACCTTATCGGTAAAGGTTTCCCAGCCAAGGCTGGCATGCGAATGGGCCTGACCCGCCCGCACCGTCAGGACCGTATTGAGCAGCAGCACCCCCTGTCGCGCCCAGCTCTCCAGGTAACCGTGCGTCGGACGGCTGAATCCCGGGATCGTCCCTTCCAGTTCTTTATACATATTTAACAGCGATGGCGGCGTCTGAACCCCCGGGAGCACGGAGAAGGCCAGGCCGTGGGCCTGTCCGGGGCCGTGATAAGGGTCTTGCCCAAGAATAACCACTTTGACATCGCCAAGTTCGGTATAACGAAAGGCATTGAAGACATCTTTTTGCGGCGGATAAATCGTCATGCCCGACTGGCGCTCTTCGGCGACAGTTTTGAGGGTATTCACAAAATAGGGCTGCTGCTTCTCTTCCGCCAGCACGTCGTGCCAGGTCAATGGGGTGGTCATCTTGCTCTCCTGCAAAGTGTCATCGCTATAGCTTAACTGCTTCTTTCTGCATAACAAAATCCACGGTGTCTGACTGACGTTTTGTATGCAAAAAAAATTGAAAATTTACAAAAATATTTTGCATTGGCTCTGGCGTAACTTGATGTAAAACAATAATATCCTCCTATACCCATTTTTATTGCGTGGTTTTTATTGATTTAAGTCAATGAATGCCGGTTGTTTGGCTGATATACATACACTCAGACAACAATGGTTTTACCAATTGGCCGGGAACGGGCCAAGAAAACGAATAAATATTGCCTAAGGGAGGCATCAAATGATTACTGGTATCCAAATTACTAAAGCTGCAAACGACGACCTGCTGAACTCTTTCTGGCTGCTGGACAGCGAAAAAGGCGAAGCCCGCTGCCTGTGCGCCAAAGGGGGTTTTGCTGAAGATGACGTGGTTGCGGTCAATAAACTGGGTGAAATCGAATACCGCGAAATTCCGCTCGATGTGAAACCGGAAGTCCGCGTAGAAGGTGGTCAGCACCTGAACGTTAACGTGCTGCGTCGCGAAACGCTGCTGGATGCGGTTGAACATCCGGAAAAATACCCGCAGCTGACTATTCGTGTCTCCGGCTACGCGGTGCGCTTTAACTCCCTGACACCAGAACAGCAGCGCGACGTTATCGCCCGTACCTTTACTGAAAGCCTGTAAGTCGACGCTTAAATATAAAAACGCCGGGATATCCCGGCGTTTTTTTTGTTACTGCTGATTTTCACCCGCGCTACCGCTTGGTTTACGGCGCTTGCCAATATTTTTGGCATCGCGGTGACGTTTCTTCACTCGCGGTTTCTCTTTATCTTTCTCTTTTTTCTGCTCGGCGCGTTTAGCCAGTACCTTTTTGGACGGCTTACCGGTCAGCTTCTCGCTCGGTGCACGGGTTGTCGGGCGCAGTTCATCAATAACGCGCGCTTTGAGCGGCTCGTCGATATAGCGGCCAATTTTACCCAACAGCAGATGGTCATGGGCTTCAACCAGAGAAATGGCAACGCCTTTTTTCCCCGCGCGGCCGGTGCGTCCGATACGATGCAGATAGGTATCAGCCGTGCGCGGCATGTCGAAGTTGAAAACATGGCTAACGTCCGGAATATCTATCCCGCGGGCAGCGACGTCGGTGGCAATCAGCACATTCATACGGCCGTCGGTCATACGTTTGATTGCTTCGTTACGTTTTGCCTGCACCATTTCGCCTTCCAGCCAGCAGGTATTGATTCCCGCTTCGCGCAGCCAGGATGCCAGTTCATGAACGCGCTCGCGCTTACGCACAAAGACGATAGAGCGGGTCGCATCCGGCTGTTTCAGCAGGTTAACCAGTAGCGCGGTTTTATGCTTAATGTCATCGGCGCGATAGTACCACTGGTGAATTTTCTTACGTTCGCGCGTGGAGGGACTGGCGGAAACTTCAACGGGCTCTTCCAGCAGGCGCTCGGCAAAGTCTTTAATCGCATCGCCTTCGAGGGTCGCGGAAAACAGCATGGTCTGCTTACGCCAGCGGGTTTCACCGGCAATGTGCTCGATATCCTGAGCGAAGCCCATGTCCAGCATACGGTCCGCTTCATCGAGGATCAGCGTTTCGACCGCCCGGCAGTCGAAGTTTTCTTCTTTAATATATTGCAGCAGTCGGCCGGTGGTGGCGACCACAATATCCTGGTTCTCGCTGAAGACTTCCGCATGGTTCATGTATGCGACGCCGCCGGTGATGGTGGCAATGTCCAGATGCGTGTGTGCGGCCAGCTCACGGGCATGGTCGGCAACCTGCATCGCCAGCTCACGGGTCGGCGTCAGGATAAGAATACGCGGCGGCCCCGACTTCTTACGCGGGAAATCAAGCAGGTGCTGCAACGCTGGCAGCAGATACGCCGCTGTTTTACCGGTACCTGTCGGGGCTGAACCGAGAATATCACGGCCATCAAGCGCAGGCGGAATAGCGGCGGCCTGAATGGCTGTCGGGCGTGTGAAACCTTTTTCCTGGAGGGCTTCCAGAAGGTTTTCGTCGAGTTCAAGTTCGGAAAAAGTCGTTACAGTCATGATCTACCTCTGAGTGGACCGACGATTATAGACGTTACGGGCGTAATGTTCATCTGTTTGTAAGGCTATCTGTTCTCCGGTATTGTGCATAGCTTCAGTCTCAGGAGTTTTTGTTCGCAAGGTTATTCAGGATGTCTCAGTCGAAGTTTGCGCTGCCGCGCAATGGTTTTACGTTTAAACAGTTCTTTGTTGCCCACGACCGCTGTGCGATGAAAGTGGGCACCGACGGCATTCTGCTTGGCGCGTGGGCGCCGATTGCGCAAGTAAAACACGTGCTGGATATCGGGACCGGTAGCGGTTTGCTGGCTTTAATGCTGGCTCAGCGAACCGACGATCGGGTCATGCTGGATGCGGTAGAACTCGATGAAGAGGCCGCGGCGCAGGCGCGCGAAAACGTGGCAACCTCCCCGTGGGGGGCGCGGATCCAGGTGCATCTGGGGGATATTCAACGGTGGCAACCTGCGCAAACCCGACGTTATGAACTGATTGTCAGCAACCCGCCTTTTTTTGCAGAAGGTGTGCCCTGCGCAACATCGCAGCGCGAACAGGCGCGATATACGACGACGCTCGATCACGTCACGCTCTTAACCTGCGCCGCAGAGTTGATTACCGAAGAGGGCTTTTTCTGCGTGGTGTTACCGGTGGATATTGGCAATACGTTTGTTCAACGTGCCCAAACCATGGGCTGGCATCTGCGTTTACGCACCGATGTCGCGGAGACGGAAATGCGCCCGCCGCATCGCGTACTGCTGGCTTTCTCGCCGACCGCGGGGGAGTGTTTCAGCGATCGGCTGATTGTCCGTGGGCCTGAGCAGCAATACTCCGAAGGGTTTACTGCCCTGACCCAGGATTTTTAC
Source organism: Klebsiella planticola ATCC 33531 (assembly GCF_000735435.1). GTDB lineage: Bacteria > Pseudomonadota > Gammaproteobacteria > Enterobacterales > Enterobacteriaceae > Klebsiella > Klebsiella planticola. Next base: position 12,463 of record NZ_JMPP01000022.1, read on the forward strand.
CTCTTTATGTGAGCCAGAGGTGACAGAATTGACGGGCCGCTATCCGCAAGTTGTTCCGGATAATCCAGGGTATAGTGTAGCCCGCGACTCTCTTTACGTTGCATGGCGCAGCGCACGATCAGTTCGGCCACCTGTACCAGATTGCGCAACTCCAGCAAATTGTTCGACACGCGGAAGCGGGCGTAATATTCGTCGAGCTCCTGCTGCAACATGGTGATTCGTCGTAGCGCACGCTCCAGCCGACGGGTGGTGCGGACAATCCCCACGTAGTCCCACATCAACAGTCTCAACTCGTGCCAGTTATGTTGAATCACCACCAGTTCATCGGGGATCTCAACCTGACTTTCATCCCAGGACGGCAGGCCGTTAACCGGTTGGGCCAGCGGCATGCGCTGGAGAATATCCTCGGCGGCGGACCAGCCGTAGACCAGGCATTCGAGCAGCGAATTTGACGCCATGCGGTTAGCCCCGTGCAGCCCGGTATAGCTCACTTCGCCAATTGCATACAGCCCGTCAACATCGGTACGTCCGTTGTCATCAACCATTACGCCGCCGCAGGTATAGTGGGCGGCGGGGACAATCGGTACTGGCTCTTTTGTCAAATCGATACCCAGGCCGAGCAGTTTTTCGTAGATCATCGGGAAATGCTGACGGATAAAGGCTTCAGGCTTATGGCTGATGTCGAGATACATACAATCGACGCCGAGGCGTTTCATCTCATGGTCAATCGCACGGGCGACGATATCGCGTGGGGCCAGCTCGCCACGTTCGTCAAAATCGGGCATAAACCGGGTACCGTCCGGACGTTTCAGGTATGCGCCTTCGCCGCGTAATGCTTCGGTTAACAGGAAATTGCGCGCCTGTGGATGGTACAAGGCGGTGGGGTGAAACTGGTTGAATTCGAGGTTGGCCACGCGACAGCCGGCGCGCCAGGCCATAGCAATACCATCGCCGGAGGAGACATCCGGATTGGTGGTGTACTGATAGACTTTCGCCGCCCCGCCGGTGGCCAGCACCACGGATTTCGCGCTGCAGGTCTCAACCTTTTCTTTATTCCGGTTCCAGATCCAGGCGCCAACCACACGCCGTGTCCCCGGCAGGCCGATTTTATCGGAAATGATCAAATCGACGGCGTTACTCCGCTCCAGAATACGAATATTGGGGTGCGCAAGCGCCTTGCCAACCAGCGTCGTTTCCACCGCTTTACCGGTGGCATCGGCAGCGTGGAGGATACGGCGATGGCTATGGCCGCCTTCACGGGTCAGGTGGTAGCTCTGTTCGCCGTTGGCCTGAGTCTGAGTATCAAACAGCACACCCTGGTCGATAAGCCATTGCACGCAAGGTCTGGCGTTGCTGGCGACGAAAGAGACAGCATGGCGATCGCACAGGCCGGCCCCGGCGATGAGCGTATCTTCAACGTGAGATTCCACGCTGTCGGTTTCATCAAAAACGGCGGCAATACCGCCCTGCGCGTAGAGCGTTGAACCTTCGCTGACGGGGCCTTTGCTCAGTACGGCGACGGAGCAGTGCTCCGCCAGACGTAGCGCAAGGGATAAACCGGCAGCGCCGCTGCCGATAATCAGCACATCACAGGAGAAGTCAGGAGTCGTATTCATTGCCTTTGTTTAATTTACTAAACACACTTTTGCCACAATAGCACCAGGTTGTGATAAATCGTACATTTTTTTTACTGGTCGTTGTGGAAACTAAACATAAGCGGCTGGGGCGGAGCAGGGTAAACGAAAGAAAATATTTGCGAAGCAGATCGTTAGCTTCAGATTTTATAGTGAAATAAAAGCGATGTTACGTTACCCTTCTGGCGGACCTTACGCTTTTTCTTCATCATCTTACCTGGCGTTGAGTTGCGGGACATATAATGAGAGATAACAAATCGTCCGCCGTTGCCAGACAAAAATCAAAGGCGTAACGGAACTTTATTGTTTTCAGACACTCCAATCGTCTGCTTGCTCATATTGCAGTGATTGGGTAGTGCTTTGAAGACGCATGGGAATTGGGTTTGGGGAGACATTACCTCGGATGAGCGAGCAGTTAACGGATCAGGTCCTCGTCGAACGGGTCCAGAAAGGAGATCAGAAAGCGTTTAACTTGCTGGTGGTGCGCTATCAGCATAAGGTCGCGAGCCTGGTCTCCCGCTATGTGCCACCGGGCGATATTCCTGACGTTGTTCAGGAATCGTTCGTAAAAGCATGGCGCGCGCTGGAGTCCTTCCGGGGGGATAGTGCTTTTTATACCTGGTTATATCGCATCGCCGTAAATACGGCGAAGAATTATCTGGTAGCTCAGGGACGCCGCCCACCGTCCAGCGATGTTGACGCCAATGAGGCAGAAAACTTCGAAAGTGGTGGGGCGCTGAAAGAAATTTCGAACCCTGAGAACTTAATGTTGTCAGAAGAACTGAGACAAATAGTTTTTCGTACCATTGAATCACTCCCGGAAGATTTACGCATGGCAATCACGTTGCGGGAGCTGGATGGCCTGAGCTATGAAGAGATAGCCGCTATCATGGATTGCCCGGTAGGAACGGTACGTTCACGCATTTTCCGGGCACGAGAAGCTATTGATAATAAAGTTCAACCGCTTATCAGGCGTTGACGATAGCGGAATACTGAAAAGGGTATCAGGCATGCAGAAAGAAAAACTTTCGGCCTTAATGGATGGTGAAACGCTGGATAACGAGCTGCTCAATGAGCTGAGCCGTTCTTCTGAAATGCAAAAGACCTGGGAGAGCTACCATCTCATCCGTGATTCGCTGCGAGGCGATACCGCTGAGATGCTCCATTTTGATATCTCAGCCCGCGTCATGGCCGCCATTGAGAACGAGCCCGTTCGTCAGGCGGTGCCGCTTATTCCTGAATCTCAGCCAGCACCACATCAGTGGCGTCAGATGCCTTTCTGGCAGAAAGTCCGCCCGTGGGCCAGTTCTCTGACTCAGATGGGGGTTGCGGCGTGCGTTTCGCTTGCGGTTATCGTCGGCGTCCAGCAGTATAATGGGCATAGCGAATCAGCTCAGCAGCCCGAAGCGCCTGTCTTCAACACCATGCCGATGATGGGTAAAGCCAGCCCGGTAAGTCTTGGCGTTCCGGCTGATGCTTCCGCAGGAAGCGGCCAGCAGGCTCAGGTGCAAGAACAGCGCCGCCGTATTAATGCTATGCTGCAGGACTATGAATTGCAGCGTCGCCTGCACGCAGAACAGCTGCAGTTTGGTCAGGCCCAGACTCAGCAAGCCGCTGTTCAGGTGCCAGGCTATCAAACTTTAGGAACGCAATCGCAGTAATGAAGCAACTTTGGTGTGCCATGTCGCTCATGGCAGGCAGCCTGTTCTTCTCTGTCAACGCCTCGGCTGATACATCGTCCGGGGCGTTGTTGCAGCAAATGAACCTGGCCAGCCAGTCCCTCAATTATGAGCTGTCTTTCGTCAGCATCAACAAACAGGGCGTTGAGTCGCTGCGTTATCGTCACGCGCGGCTGAACAATCAACCTCTTGCCCAGCTTTTACAACTCGATGGCCCACGCCGGGAAGTTGTACTGCGCGGTAATGAAATCAGCTATTTTGAACCGGGGCTCGATCCGTTCACGCTGAACGGCGACTATATCGTCGATTCGTTACCCTCGCTGGCCTACACCGATTTTAAGCGACTGGCTGCCTACTACGATTTTATCTCCGTTGGGCGAACCCGTATTGCCGACAGACTTTGCGAAGTGATTCGCGTCGTCGCGCGGGACGGTACGCGCTATAGCTATATCGTCTGGCTGGATGCGGAAACCAAACTGCCCATGCGCGTCGATTTGCTTGACCGCGACGGGGAAACGCTGGAGCAGTTCCGGGTCGTATCCTTTAACGTTGGCGACAAGGTCAGCAGCAGCATGGAGACATTAGCGAAAGCCAGTCTGCCTCCTCAGCTGTCGGTGCCGGAAGGGGGCGATAAAGCCAACTTTAACTGGGCGCCGGCCTGGCTACCGCAGGGCGTTTCCGAAGTCTCCAGCAGTCAGCGCCGTCTGCCGACTTTTGATGGTCCGGTTGAATCCCGCCTGTATTCTGATGGGCTGTTTAGCTTCTCGATTAACGTGAATCGCGCCTCGGCAAACAGCAGCGATCAGCTGTTGCGTACCGGGCGTCGTACCGTGAGCACGACGGTACGTGATAACGCCGAGATAACCGTGGTTGGCGAGCTGCCGCCGCAAACGGCTAAACGCATCTCCGACAGCATCAAATTCAGGGCTGTGCAATGATTAAAGAGTGGGCCACGGTCGTCTCCTGGCATAACGGTATGGCGCAAGTGCACTGTGACGTGAAAGCCTCGTGCAGCAGCTGCGCCTCGCGCGCTGGCTGCGGCAGTCGGGTGCTGAACAAACTGGGACCGCAAACCAGCCACACGATCAGCGTTCCCAGCGAACAGCCGCTGTCCGCCGGGCAAAAAGTCGAGCTGGGGATTGCTGAAAGCAGCCTGCTGGGCTCGGCGGTTTTAGTTTATATGGCGCCGCTGGTTGGACTGTTTGTTATGGCGTCTGTTTTTCAGGTCTTGTTTGCCAATGATTTCGCTTCGCTGTGCGGTGCGCTACTCGGCGGCGTCGGCGGATTTCTGGTGGCGCGCGGGCTTTCGCCCGGATTAGCCGCTCGCCAGTCGTGGCAGCCCGTTATTATTAGCGTTGGCCTGCCGCCAGATTTGGTGCGTGTAGAGACACCCTCTTCAGAACCAGGCCAGTGATTCCACTGGCCTTTATTTTTGATTTATTACCCCCGCCTGAACACATCATTTGCTACGGTTATGCTGCTGGTAAGAGCATTTCCTGGTTTCGCGGATGTAGTGTAGAATGCGGCGTTTTCGGATTAAAAAACGTCAGGCACAGAACAGCGGCCTCATGATACGCGTAAGGCATAATTAACTCTAAATATGAAGAATATACGTAACTTTTCAATCATCGCTCATATCGACCACGGTAAATCGACGTTGTCTGACCGTATCATCCAGATTTGCGGTGGCCTTTCCGATCGTGAAATGGAAGCCCAGGTACTGGACTCCATGGATCTTGAACGCGAGCGTGGCATCACCATTAAGGCGCAAAGCGTCACCCTGGATTACAAGGCGACCAACGGCGAAACTTACCAGCTGAACTTCATCGATACCCCGGGGCACGTCGACTTCTCGTATGAGGTGTCACGTTCGCTCGCCGCATGTGAAGGTGCGCTGCTGGTGGTCGATGCGGGTCAGGGGGTAGAAGCTCAGACGCTGGCCAACTGCTATACCGCCATGGAAATGGATCTGGAAGTGGTGCCGGTGCTCAACAAAATCGACCTGCCAGCTGCCGATCCGGAGCGCGTAGCCGATGAAATCGAAGACATCGTTGGTATCGATGCGGCCGATGCGGTGCGCTGCTCGGCGAAAACCGGCGTCGGCGTTCCCGATGTTCTGGAACGTCTGGTGCGTGATATCCCGCCGCCGGAAGGTGATGCGGATGCCCCGCTGCAGGCGCTGATCATCGACTCCTGGTTCGATAACTATCTTGGCGTGGTTTCGCTGGTGCGTATCAAAAACGGCACGATGCGCAAAGGCGACAAAATTAAAGTGATGAGCACCGGTCAGGTCTATAACGCCGATCGACTGGGGATCTTTACGCCAAAACAGGTTGACCGTACTGAGCTGAAATGCGGCGAGGTAGGCTGGCTGGTGTGCGCCATTAAAGATATCCTCGGCGCGCCGGTTGGGGATACCCTGACGACATCACGTAACCCGGCGGACAAGGCCCTGCCAGGCTTTAAGAAAGTGAAACCGCAGGTGTATGCCGGTCTGTTCCCGGTGAGCTCCGATGATTATGAAGCCTTCCGTGATGCGCTCGGTAAACTGAGTCTGAACGATGCGTCTCTGTTCTATGAGCCGGAAAGTTCCACGGCGCTGGGCTTCGGCTTCCGCTGTGGCTTCCTCGGCCTGCTGCACATGGAAATCATCCAGGAGCGTCTGGAACGCGAATACGACCTGGATCTGATTACCACCGCGCCGACGGTTGTCTACGAAGTGGAAACTACGTCGAAAGAAGTCATCTATGTCGATAGCCCGTCCAAGCTGCCGCCGCTGAATAACATTCAGGAACTGCGTGAGCCGATCGCGGAATGTCACATGCTGCTGCCGCAGGAGTTCCTGGGCAACGTCATCACGCTGTGTATTGAGAAGCGTGGCGTGCAGACCAACATGGTTTATCACGGTAAACAAGTTGCGCTGACCTATGAAATTCCGATGGCGGAAGTGGTGCTCGATTTCTTTGACCGCCTGAAGTCCACCTCCCGTGGCTACGCGTCGCTGGATTACAACTTCAAACGCTTCCAGGCATCCAACATGGTGCGCGTGGACGTGCTGATCAACGGCGAGCGTGTAGATGCGCTGGCGCTGATCACCCACAACGATAATGCGCCGTACCGCGGTCGTGAGCTGGTGGAGAAGATGAAAGAGTTGATCCCACGCCAGCAGTTCGATATCGCGATTCAGGCGGCTATCGGCAACCACATTATTGCCCGTTCCACCGTCAAACAGCTGCGTAAGAACGTCCTGGCGAAATGCTACGGCGGTGACGTCAGCCGTAAGAAAAAGCTGCTGCAGAAGCAGAAAGACGGTAAGAAACGTATGAAGCAAGTGGGTAACGTTGAGCTGCCGCAGGAAGCGTTCCTCGCCATTCTGCACGTCGGTAAAGACGGAAAATAATTTAAGGAGTTGGCATGGCGAACATGTTTGCCCTGATCCTGGTGATTGCAACCCTGGTGACGGGGCTTTTGTGGTGCCTGGATAAATTCATCTTTGCACCAAAACGTCGTGAACGTCAGGCCGCTGCTCAGGCAGCGACCGGTGATAGCCTCGACAAGCAAACGTTGAAGAAAGTCGGTCCGAAACCGGGCTGGCTGGAAACGGGAGCCTCGGTATTTCCGGTGCTGGCTATCGTCCTGGTGGTGCGCTCATTTATTTATGAGCCGTTTCAAATCCCGTCAGGTTCGATGATGCCAACCCTGCTGATTGGCGATTTTATTCTGGTTGAGAAGTTTGCCTACGGCATCAAAGATCCGATCTACCAGAAAACGCTGATCGAAACCGGCCATCCGAAACGCGGCGACATCGTGGTGTTTAAATACCCGGAAGATCCGCGTCTGGATTACATTAAGCGGGCTGTTGGCTTACCGGGCGATAAGATCACCTACGATCCGGTAGCAAAACAGGTCACTATCCAGCCGGGCTGCAGTTCCGGCCAGGCATGCGGTAACGCACTGCCGGTAACTTACTCCAACGTTGAGCCCAGCGATTTCGTCCAGACCTTCTCTCGTCAGAACGGCGGGGAAGCGACCAGCGGCTTCTGGCAGTTGCCGAAAGGCGAAAGCAAGGCTGATGGTATTCGTCTGACCGAGCGCAAAGAGACGCTGGGTGAGGTAACTCACCGCATTCTGACCGTGCCGATTGCTCAGGATCAGGTTGGCATGTATTACCGCCAGTCCGGCCTGCCGCTGGCCACCTGGATCGTGCCGCCGGGTCATTACTTCATGATGGGCGATAACCGCGATAACAGCGCCGACAGCCGTTACTGGGGCTTTGTGCCAGAGGCCAACCTGGTGGGTAAAGCCACGGCCATCTGGATGAGCTTCGAAAAACAGGAAGGTGAATGGCCGACCGGCGTGCGTTTATCGCGTATTGGTAGCATTCAGTAATTTCCCTGCCTAATTCACGCTGCCGCTGCAATATTGGCAGCGTGAATTATTTAATATTTAAATCCATTCAAACTAACGACATCTATTGTCGTTGCGTATAGAATATCCCCCCGAAGTTTTGGTTGTCTCTCGTAAGAGTGACACTGCACACGAAACCGCGTTGGTTGATTTTACTCTGAATAATTTGGGTTGCAGAAAGGCGGCAGGCAAGCGCACAGGCAATCTAAATGGGGACAGGGCTGCCCAGGTCGGTTTCGTGTGCTGCATTTTTGACGCATTCATTTATTGGTAAAGCATGAACCCCATCGTAATTAATCGGCTTCAACGGAAGCTGGGCTACACTTTTCATCATCAGGAGCTGTTGCAACAGGCATTAACTCACCGCAGTGCCAGCAGCAAACACAATGAGCGCCTGGAATTTTTAGGTGACTCAATTTTGAGTTTTGTGATCGCGAATGCGCTCTATCATCGTTTCCCTCGGGTGGACGAAGGCGATATGAGCCGCATGCGCGCAACGCTGGTACGAGGCAACACGCTGGCGGAGATCGCCCGCGAGTTTGAACTGGGTGAGTGTCTGCGCCTTGGCCCGGGTGAGTTGAAAAGCGGCGGCTTCCGTCGCGAGTCTATTCTGGCAGATACCGTTGAAGCGTTGATTGGCGGGGTATTCCTCGACAGCGATATCCAGAACGTTGAGCGCCTGATTCTCACCTGGTACCAAACTCGTCTGGACGAAATCAGCCCAGGCGATAAGCAAAAAGATCCAAAGACTCGTTTGCAGGAGTACCTGCAAGGTCGCCACCTGCCGCTGCCTTCCTATCTGGTAGTGCAGGTGCGCGGTGAAGCACACGATCAGGAATTTACTATCCACTGCCAGGTCAGTGGCCTGAGTGAACCGGTGGTAGGCACAGGTTCCAGCCGTCGCAAGGCGGAGCAGGCTGCCGCCGAACAGGCGCTGAAAAAGCTGGAGCTGGAATGAGCATCGATAAAAGTTATTGTGGGTTTGTCGCCATTGTTGGCCGCCCGAACGTGGGTAAATCCACGCTGTTGAACAAACTGCTTGGGCAGAAGATTTCGATCACTTCCCGTAAAGCGCAGACCACGCGTCACCGCATTGTCGGTATCCATACCGAAGGGCCGTATCAGGCAATTTATGTTGATACCCCGGGCCTGCATATGGAAGAAAAGCGGGCGATCAACCGCCTGATGAACAAAGCGGCGAGCAGCTCGATTGGCGACGTTGAGCTGGTGATTTTCGTTGTCGAAGGCACGCGCTGGACGGCCGATGACGAAATGGTGCTGGGCAAATTACGTGATGCCAGAGCGCCGGTGATCCTGGCGGTCAATAAAGTGGATAACGTGCAGGAGAAGGCTGATTTGCTGCCGCACCTGCAGTTCCTGGCAAGCCAGATGAACTTCCTCGATATCGTGCCGATTTCTGCGGAAACAGGCATGAACGTCGATACCATCGCCGGGATCGTACGCAAACATCTGCCGGAAGCGATTCATCACTTCCCGGAAGATTATATTACCGACCGCTCACAGCGCTTTATGGCCTCTGAAATCATCCGTGAAAAGCTGATGCGTTTCCTTGGCGCCGAGCTGCCGTATTCGGTGACGGTTGAGATCGAGCGTTTCCAGACCAACGAACGCGGCGGTTATGATATTAACGGTCTGATTCTGGTTGAACGTGAAGGTCAGAAGAAGATGGTGATTGGCAACAAAGGCGCCAAAATCAAAACTATCGGTATTGAAGCGCGTAAAGACATGCAGGATATGTTTGAAGCGCCGGTACACCTTGAACTGTGGGTGAAGGTCAAATCCGGCTGGGCCGACGACGAGCGCGCGTTGCGCAGCCTCGGTTACGTTGACGATCTCTGAGTTTGACACACCATGGCTTTCGTGGTGCAGGCCGGCGGCAACACCGTGAGTCCCCGGGAGCTGACTTTAGTCAGTGATTCGGCTGAAAAGGTGCGGCCAACGCACCTGCAACCTGAAAGACGACGCGTATGATGGAAGGCTGGCAGCGCGCTTTCGTTCTGCATAGTCGTCCCTGGAGCGAAACCAGCCTGATGCTGGATGTCTTCACGGAAGAGTCGGGTCGCGTGCGCCTGGTAGCAAAAGGCGCACGTTCCAGACGCTCCAACCTCAAAGGCGCCCTCCAGCCTTTTACCCCCTTACTCCTGCGCTTTGGCGGTCGTGGCGAAGTGAAAACGCTACGCAGCGCCGAAGCCGTTTCATTGGCTCTTCCTCTTAGCGGCATCACGCTTTACAGCGGGCTGTATGTCAATGAACTGCTGTCCCGCGTGCTCGAACATGAAACGCGCTTCTCCGAACTCTTTTTCGATTACCTGCATTGCCTGCAGGCGTTGGCTGGCGCAAGCGGTACGCCAGAGCCGGCGTTGCGCCGTTTTGAACTGGCGCTGCTGGGACACCTGGGCTATGGCGTTGATTTCCTCCACTGCGCCGGCAGCGGCGAAGCCGTGGATGACACCATGACCTATCGCTACCGTGAAGAAAAAGGGTTTATTGCCAGCGTGGTTATTGATAACAACACCTTTACCGGGCACCATTTGAAGGCGCTGGCTAACCGTGAGTTCCCGGATAGCGATGCGCTACGTGCCGCAAAGCGCTTTACCCGTATCGCCCTGAAACCGTATCTTGGCGGTAAACCGCTAAAGAGCCGGGAGCTGTTTCGCCAGTTTATGCCCGCCCGCGCGGCGCGGGCAGCAGATAAAACGAATAACGATCAATGAGGATTGTCATGGCTGAATTACTGTTAGGGGTCAATATTGACCATATTGCGACATTGCGTAACGCGCGCGGTACTGCCTATCCGGATCCGGTGCAGGCGGCCTTTATCGCCGAGCAGGCTGGCGCCGACGGAATTACCGTGCACCTGCGCGAAGACCGCCGTCATATTACCGACCGCGATGTTCGTATCCTGCGCCAGACGCTGGATACCCGCATGAACCTGGAGATGGCGGTCACCGAAGAGATGCTGACCATCGCCTGTGAGACCAAACCGCACTTCTGCTGTCTGGTGCCGGAAAAACGTCAGGAAGTGACGACGGAAGGCGGTCTGGATGTCGCGGGTCAGCGCGACAAAATGCGCGATGCCTGCACCCGTCTTGCCGATGCCGGTATTCTGGTCTCGCTGTTCATCGATGCCGATGAGGAGCAAATTAAGGCTGCGGCGGACGTCGGCGCGCCGTATATCGAAATCCATACCGGTTGCTATGCGGATGCCGAAACCGACGCCCGGCAGGCAACAGAGCTTGAGCGGATCGCGAAGGCGGCCACCTATGCCGCGAGCCTTGGCCTCAAGGTCAATGCCGGTCACGGCCTGACCTACCATAACGTGCAGGCGATCGCCCGCATTCCGGAGATGCATGAGCTGAACATTGGCCACGCGATCATCGGTCGTGCGGTGATGAGCGGCCTGAAAGAGGCGGTTGCCGAGATGAAACGCCTGATGCAGGAAGCGCGCGCGTAATGGCTATTCTGGGGCTGGGCACCGATATTGTTGAAATTGCCCGTATTGAAGCGGTGATTGCCCGCAGCGGCGATCGTCTCGCCCGGCGGGTTCTCAGCGACAACGAGTGGGCGATATGGGCACAACACCAGCAGCCGGTTCGTTTTCTGGCGAAGCGTTTTGCGGTGAAAGAGGCGGCGGCGAAAGCCCTGGGGACCGGTATCCGTAACGGTCTGGCTTTTAATCAGTTTGAAGTTTACAACGACGAACTGGGCAAGCCTAAGCTACGGCTGTGGGGCGAGGCGAAGAATCTGGCGGAGCGTCTGGGAGTCAGAAGCATTCACGTGACGCTGGCCGATGAGCGTCATTACGCTTGTGCGACGGTTATCGTGGAGAGTTAGCGCCCGCTGCTCGCGGCATCAGATTTTGTCCGCGTGATGCATTAGCACGAATTTGTCCCACAGCTGTTCTTCATTTTCGACGTGTGCCGGGTCTTTCAGAATCGTATTCGGGATCGGGCACACTTTCTGGCAGGTGGGCGTTTCATAGTGGCCCACGCATTCCGTGCAGCGGTCGCTGTTAATTTCATAAATGCTGTCACCCATCGAAATGGCCTCGTTAGGGCATTCCGGTTCGCACATATCGCAGTTGATGCATTTTTTGGTGATTAACAGCGCCATCAGGAAATTCTCAGAAACAACACAAACAGGGCGGGCATTATACGCCCATTTTCTGCTCACACCAGTTTTTTCACCAGCGCTTCGCTGTGGCGGATTCGCTCCGGCGCATGTTCCAGATCCTGTTGAACCAGCGCCATAAACAGCAGATCGGTGAGCATCATCTGCGCGCTGGTGGAGGAGATCGCCGCGCTGCGGGTCGCCTGTTCTTCGGCGATAGTATACAGGCACTGCGTGGCCTGCTGTTGCAGGGCGTTGGGGGTGAAGCCAGTGATCGCCAGGATCCGACAGCCCACGCGCAGCGCTTCTCCGGCGGCCATATTGATTTCACGACGTTCGCCAGAGTAGGAGATGGCTAACAGCAGATCGTCTGACGACATGGCCTGTACGGTGGCGAGCAGGGCATGCATATCCTGTTCGGCAACCGCGTTAATGCCGATCTTCATCAGCTTCCAGCTGAAATTACGCGCCACCAGGCCGGATGCGCCAATACCGGTAATAATCACCCGGCGCGCATTACGCAGCAGCGCCACGGCTTCCAGCAGCTTCTCCTCGCTGTTCACATCCAGCGAGGCGTGCATGGCGGCCACGTTATCCTTAATCAGTTTCTCGCCGACCAGGCGCAGCGGATCGTCGCCGCGGATCTGGTTATGCACCGGCACCGACTGAGGAGCGGGCGCGCTGGCCAGCGCTTCACTTAATGCCAGCTTCAGCGCCGGGAAACCCTTAAACCCCATCTTCTGCGCGAATTTCACAACGCTGGACTGGCTGACGCCTGCCTCGCCTGCCAGCTGTTGCGAACTGAGGTGGCGGGTCTGGTCCGGCTGAGCCAGAATAAAGTCTGCCAGCTTCTTATCGCTTGCTGCCAGCGACGGGTAGCGCTGGCGGATGCGGATTAAACAGTTCATCGGTTTTCCTCAGGACAACCTTCGCCCTCTGCTGAAAGAATTTTGTATTCGATTATAAGAGGATTGCGGCGAATTAAAAATTCTACCGCTGAGATTTATTCACGGCAGAGGAACTGCCTCAACCCAGGCTTAACGTCGGCGGATGTTTTCTCTGTTCATGGCACAAGACTGTTAAGCTAGCGGTATCAGAGACAAAATTCGATAAAAAGAGGTCCGGTTTGAAGAGCAGCACGCAGCGAGTGGTTTTTTTTGATCTCGATGGAACCTTGCATCAACAGGATATGTTCGGCAGCTTCTTACGCTACGTCTTGCGTCACCAGCCCCTGAATCTGCTGCTGGTTGTACCGCTGTTGCCGGTTATCCTGGCAGGACTGGCGGTAAACGGCCGGGCGGCGCGCTGGCCAATGAGCCTGCTGCTGTGGGCATCGACCTTCGGGCGCAGTGAGCGCCGGTTAAAACGCCTTGAGGCCGATTTTGTCCGCTGGTTTCGCCAGCGCGTGACGGCCTTTCCGGTGGTGCAGGCCCGGTTGTCGGACTACCTGACCCGGCGCGATGCTGAGGTCTGGCTGATTACCGGATCGCCGCAATCGCTGGTGGAACAGGTCTACGGGGATACCGCCTGGCTGCCCAGGGTGAACATCATCGCCAGTCGGATGGAACGTCGCTGCGGAGGCTGGGGGCTGTCGCTACGCTGTCTGGGCCATGAAAAGGTGGTGCAACTGGAGCAGAAGATCGGTGCGCCGCTGCAGCTGTACAGCGGCTATAGCGATAGCGAGCAGGATAATCCGCTGCTTCATTTTTGCCAGCACCGCTGGCGGGTCACCCCGCAGGGCGACCTCCACCAGTTAGAATAGTGTGCAATGACTGTCGGCCATGTATAATGCGGCCCGCTTTTTCCGCAGGAGTGCCCGTTTTGTCTGACCATGAACTGAACGATGAATACTGGATGCGTCACGCCCTGACGCTGGCTAAACGCGCCTGGGAAGAGGGCGAAGTGCCGGTTGGCGCCGTGCTGGTGCACAACAATCAGGTTATCGGCGAGGGGTGGAACCGACCTATCGGGCGTCACGATCCTACGGCGCATGCCGAAATTATGGCCCTGCGTCAGGGGGGACTGGTACTGCAAAACTATCGCCTGATTGACGCGACGCTGTATGTCACGCTCGAACCCTGTGTGATGTGCGCGGGGGCGATGGTGCATAGCCGGATTTCGCGGCTGGTATTTGGTGCCCGGGATGCAAAAACCGGCGCGGCCGGCTCGCTAATGGATGTCCTGCACCATCCGGGGATGAATCATCGGGTGGAGATCAGTGAGGGGATTCTGGCGGAGTCGTGCTCAGGCATGCTCAGCGAATTTTTCCGCTGGCGGCGGGAAGAGAAAAAAGCCTTAAAAAAGGCGCGTCGGGTCGAAGGCGCTTAGTGCCCCAATCCGGGAGTCTTCAGTCTGGTGTTGTCGACTAACGATTCCGCGCGAAACTGGAAAAAGGGGAGCGCCCGCTGTTCTTTATCCAGTTCATCCGGCATCACCGCCGGATAGTCCCCGGCAAGCGCCAGCCGCTGTTCATCCTTCCTCTCTTTCTCCGACAGGTAGCCCACCAGGCTGATGTGGTATTTGCGGATGTTCTCGACGTAGGCGTATGCCTCATGACCGCGGGCGTAGCCATATTTCAGCCGGCTGTAATACGGTTTCTGACTGAGCAGCGGCAGGCGCTGCTTCACGTCCGCCCAGCTGTCGGGATTGCCCTTCTGTTTTTTGGTCAGCGAGATGGCGTCCAGAATATGGGCGTACCCCATATTGTAAGCCGCCAGCGCAAACCAGATGCGTTCATCTTTGGGGACCGAGTCCGGGATTTTATTCATCATATCCTGCAAGTAGCGCATACCGCCGCTAAGGCTCTGCTCCGCATCGGTACGATCGGTTAATCCCAGGCTCTGCGCGGTATTGCGGGTCAGCATCATCATGCCGCGTACCCCGGTGGGCGAAGTGGCCTGCGGATCCCAGTGTGACTCCTGCCAGGAAATGGCCGCCAGCAGGCGCCAGTCGATCTGGCGCGCATATTTTTCAAACATCGGCTGGAGGTCCGGCAGAATATTATCGACGGCGCGCAGGAACGTCCGGGTGTCGACATAATCGAAATCGTTGCCGTGTCCGAGGTATTTTTCTTCCAGTCGCGCCAGGGTGCCGTCTTCATTCATGTTGTTGAAGAAATCCAGCATCGCCGCGGAGAGCGAGTTGTCCTCGCTCCTGGCGCTAAACCAGGTCACCGGCTGTTCATCGCTGATATCCAGAGCAACCGCCAGTTCCGGATGCACGCGCTGGAACAGGCTAATCGCCACCGAATCTGCGATGGTGTAATCCACTTCGCCATCGATAACCGCCTGCATCAGCGCTGTCGTCCCGCGCTTTTCATCCACGCGCCAGCCGAGATCCGGGTATTTATTTCCTTTCAGCGTCTGCAGGTCGTTAATGGCGACATGGCCCGGGGCAATCACCAGCTGTTCTGCCGTGAGGTTAGCGAGGCTGCGTGGGCGCGTGTTGCCCACCCGGTAGACCAGCTGCTGCGACACCGAATAGTAGCCCGGTCCGGCCTGATAGTTTTTGACCCGTTCTGAGTTGTAGACCAGCCCGGCCGCTAACATATCGGCATGACCGTTATCCAGGTCATCAAACAGCTGACTGATATTCTGACGGACGGTCACCTTCAGCCTGACGCCGAGGTAATCGGCAAACTGCTCCGCCAGCTCGTAATCCAGCCCGTAGGTCTTGTTATTGATGGTCGCGAAGGTGAGCGGCGAATTGATGGTGCTGATGCGCAGCTCACCGCGCGCCATAATTGCGGCGACACGGTTCTCCGGCTTTCCTGACCATGGGATCGACGGCCACAGGGCGGCCGCCAGCAATAAGGTCACAATGCCGATGAGCAGATAATTAATCTTTAATTTTTTCAGAGAGTTAATCTTCTGCAGCTCTGTGTTCCTCAGCAGGCTATTAGCGGAAAAGTTAAAAGAGAGTCCTCGAATGAGCGGCATTTTGCTTAAGAATGCGTCAGTTGGCAACTTATTCGCGAGGAAGGTCACATTAATTGATAAACCAGGGGAATGATTTTATTTCCACGCAAACGGTTTCGTCGAGGCTCAGGATTCACTATAATGGCGCCCGTTTCCCCCCTGGCTCATATTGAAAGCTGCGAAGACGAGAGACTTATGATGGAAATTTTGCGTGGTTCACCTGCACTGTCGGCATTTCGTGTTAATAAACTGCTGGCACGTTTCCAGGCGGCCAACCTGCCGGTTAGCACAATATATGCAGAGTATGTTCATTTTGCCGAACTGAACGCGCCGTTAAGCGGTGATGAACGTGAGAGGCTGGTACGACTGCTCAAGTATGGCCCAAACTTAAACAGCCATACCCCAACCGGTAAATTACTGCTCGTCACCCCCCGCCCTGGCACCATCTCCCCCTGGTCTTCTAAAGCTACCGATATTGCCCATAACTGCGGCCTGTCGCAGGTAGTGCGTCTTGAACGCGGCGTGGCGTACTATGTGGAAGCCAGTACGCTGAGCGAAGAACAATGGGCGGCTGTCGCGAGTGAACTCCATGACCGGATGATGGAAAGCGTCTTTGACGCGCTGGAAGAGGGCGAAAAGCTGTTTGCTCAGCATCAACCGACGCCGGTGACCAGCGTCGATCTGTTGGGGCAGGGACGTCAGGCGCTGATTGACGCCAACCTCCGTCTGGGGCTGGCGCTGGCGGAAGACGAAATCGACTATCTGCAGGATGCGTTTAACAAGCTTGGTCGTAACCCGAACGACATCGAACTGTATATGTTCGCCCAGGCGAACTCCGAGCACTGCCGCCACAAGATTTTTAACGCCGACTGGGTCATCGATGGCGAACAGCAGCCGAAGTCGCTGTTTAAGATGATCAAAAACACCTTTGAGAAGACCCCGGACTACGTCCTGTCCGCCTATAAAGACAACGCCGCGGTCATGGAAGGTTCTCAGGTAGGGCGCTTCTTCGCCGATCGCGAAAAAGGCCGCTATGACTACCATCAGGAAGACGCCCATATCCTGATGAAAGTGGAAACGCACAACCACCCGACGGCCATCTCTCCCTGGCCGGGTGCGGCGACCGGCTCCGGCGGTGAAATCCGCGATGAAGGGGCAACCGGTCGCGGCGCGAAACCGAAAGCCGGTCTGGTCGGTTTCTCGGTCTCTAACCTGCGGATTCCCGGCTTTGAACAGCCGTGGGAAGAAGATTTCGGTAAGCCGGAGCGCATTGTGACCGCGCTGGATATCATGACCGACGGCCCGCTGGGCGGCGCCGCGTTTAACAACGAATTCGGTCGTCCGGCGCTGAATGGCTATTTCCGTACCTATGAAGAAAAAGTGACCAGCCACAACGGCGAAGAGCTGCGCGGGTACCACAAGCCGATCATGCTGGCGGGCGGTATTGGTAACATCCGCGGTGAGCACGTGCAGAAAGGCGAAATTACCGTTGGGGCGAAACTGATTGTCCTCGGCGGCCCGGCGATGAATATCGGCCTGGGCGGCGGGGCAGCCTCTTCGATGGCATCCGGCCAGTCCGATGCGGATCTCGATTTTGCCTCTGTACAGCGCGATAACCCGGAAATGGAACGCCGCTGCCAGGAAGTGATCGACCGCTGCTGGCAGCTGGGCGAGGCGAACCCGATTCTGTTTATCCACGACGTCGGCGCCGGCGGCCTGTCTAATGCCATGCCGGAACTGGTCAGCGACGGCGGTCGCGGCGGTAAATTCCAGCTGCGCGATATTCTGAGCGATGAGCCGGGAATGAGCCCGCTGGAAATCTGGTGTAACGAATCCCAGGAACGCTATGTGCTGGCGGTCGCGCCGGAACAGCTGCCGCTGTTTGACGAGCTGTGCCGCCGCGAGCGCGCACCGTACGCGGTGATCGGCGAAGCCACCGAAGAACTGCATCTGAACATGAGCGATGCTCACTTCAACGACCAGCCGATCGACCTGCCGCTGGATGTACTGCTGGGTAAAACGCCGAAAATGACCCGCGATGTGCAGACCCTGAAAGTGAAAGGTGATGCGCTGGATCGCCAGGATATCACTCTCGCCGACGCGGTGAATCGCGTGCTGCATTTGCCGGCGGTTGCGGAGAAAACCTTCCTCGTCACCATCGGCGACCGTACCGTGACCGGGATGGTAGCGCGCGATCAGATGGTCGGCCCCTGGCAGATCCCGGTAGCGAACTGCGCGGTAACCACCGCCAGCCTCGATAGCTACTACGGCGAAGCGATGGCTATTGGCGAACGTGCGCCGGTTGCGCTGCTGGACTTTGCCGCCTCCGCTCGCCTGGCCGTCGGTGAAGCGCTGACCAACGTCGCGGCAACGCAAATTGGCGCGTTGAATCGCGTGAAACTTTCCGCAAACTGGATGGCCGCGGCCGGTCACCCGGGTGAAGATGCCGGTCTGTATGAAGCGGTAAAAGCGGTTGGCGAAGAGCTGTGTCCTGCTCTGGGACTGACCATTCCGGTGGGTAAAGACTCGATGTCGATGAAAACCCGCTGGCAGGAAGGCAGCGAGCAGCGCGAGATGACTTCGCCGCTGTCGCTGGTGATTTCCGCCTTTGCTCGCGTGGAAGATGTGCGCCATACCGTGACGCCACAGCTCTCCACGGAAGATAACGCCCTGCTGCTGATTGATTTAGGTAAAGGCCGTAACGCGCTCGGTGCCACCGCGCTGGCGCAGGTTTACCGTCAACTGGGCGATGTTCCGGCCGACGTGCGCGATGTCGCACAGCTGAAAGGCTTCTGGGATGCGATGCAGGCGCTGGTGGCCGATCGTAAGCTGCTGGCTTACCACGATCGCTCTGACGGCGGCCTGCTGGTCACCCTGACTGAGATGGCCTTTACCGGCCACTGCGGCCTGACGGCAGATATCGCCGCGCTGGGCGACGATCGTCTGGCGGCGCTGTTTAACGAAGAGCTGGGGGCGGTTATCCAGGTGCGTGCCGCGGATCGCGAAGCGGTTGAAGCGCTGCTGGCTTCTCACGGCCTGGCGGACTGTGTCCACTATCTGGGCCAGGCGACGGAAGGTGACCGCTTTGTCATCACCGCCGAAGGGCATCCGGTGTTCAGCGAAAGCCGCACCACGCTGCGTATCTGGTGGGCAGAAACCACCTGGCAGATGCAGCGCCTGCGCGACAATCCGGAGTGCGCCGATAGCGAGCACGAAGCGAAACGTCGTGAGGACGATCCGGGCCTTAACGTGAAGCTCTCCTTCGATATCAACGAAGACATTGCCGCACCGTACATCGCCACCGGCGCGCGTCCGAAGGTGGCGGTACTGCGTGAGCAAGGCGTTAACTCCCACGTTGAGATGGCGGCAGCGTTCCACCGCGCGGGCTTTGATGCGATTGACGTGCACATGAGCGACCTGCTGGCGGGACGTACCGGGCTGGCTGATTTCCAGGCGCTGGTTGCCTGCGGCGGCTTCTCCTATGGCGACGTGCTGGGGGCGGGCGAAGGCTGGGCGAAATCCATTCTGTTTAACGAGCGGGTGCGCGATGAGTTTGCCACCTTCTTCCACCGTCCGCAGACGCTGACGCTGGGCGTGTGTAATGGTTGTCAGATGATGTCCAACCTGCGTGAGCTGATCCCGGGAAGCGACCTGTGGCCGCGTTTTGTGCGTAACTATTCTGACCGTTTTGAAGCGCGCTTCAGCCTGGTTGAAGTCACGCAAAGCCCGTCTCTGCTGCTGCAGGGCATGGCCGGTTCGATGATGCCGATTGCCGTTTCTCACGGTGAAGGGCAGGTGGAAGTGCGTGACAGCGCGCATCTGGCCCAGCTGGAGAGCAAAGGTCTGGTGGCGCTGCGCTTTGTCGATAACTTCGGTAAGGTGACGGAGAGCTATCCGGCTAACCCGAACGGTTCACCGAACGGGATCACCGCCGTGACCAGCGAAAGCGGTCGTGCGACGATCATGATGCCGCATCCTGAACGCGTATTCCGCACGGTGGCTAACTCATGGCACCCGGAAAACTGGGGCGAGGATAGCCCGTGGATGCGTATCTTCCGCAACGCACGTAAACAGCTGGGTTAATATCCGGCGAGTTGTGCAGGATCCGCCGCGTTCGCAAAGCCTTCCCGGCTGAAGCGTAATGTATCAGGCCCCCGCCTTTGAGCGGGGGCTTTTCGTTTGTGACGGCGGTCGCCTGAAGGTGTCGGGAATTGCCGACAAACGCCTCTGAGGAGTGTCGCTAATTGGAGACATTTAACTTGTTGATTTCTAATGAGGTGGGAAAACAGGTCGCTATGTGTTGCTAAACAGCGACACTCTGGTTAAAAAAGCATCGCCACCACGGTGCGGGTAAAATGCTATAAATTCATTATATTTCATTGTGTTAATAATTTGTTTTGCTATGTGGCATAGTTAATGCATAATAATACGCAGTGGCTCATTCACCTTCTTATGTCAGCCCCTTCGGGACGCGCTACATAAACTTCGAATGACGCACAACAAGGTGCCTGCCGTCCAACTTCTGATAACAGCTTTGCTTTATCAACCATCGGGCGAAACGTCGAGTTAGGCACCGCCTTATTCCATAACAAAGCCAGGCCTGTGCCTGGCTTTGTTATATCCGCAGGACGACAATTTAGCGAACGCTACTGGCGGCTTGCCATGCCAGTCCGTTTGCCGTTATCGACGCGTCGCGGATTCTCTTATCAGCCGCGTCGGGCTATTTTTCGACTCTCCACGACAGAAAGGTCGATTGCACCTGTTACTCTGCGGCGTCCTCAGTTAGCATCGTGATGAGCTAATGATTGAGACCCTATCCTTGAAGCGAATCTCTCTTTTCCCCCGTTCGTTGCGTCAGCTGGTCACGCTCTCGTTTGTGTTGATTCTGCTGCCGCTGCTGGTTCTGGCCTGGCAGGCGTGGCAGAGCCTGAATGCGCTTAGCGCGCAGGCCGCGCATATTAACCGCACCACGCTTGTCGATGCCCGGCGCAGTGAGGCGATGATGAACGCGTCGCTGGAAATGGAACGCAGCTACCGGCAGTACTGCGTACTCGACGATCCGACGCTGGCGAAGGTCTATCAAAATCAGCGTAAACGCTATAGCGAGATGCTCGACGCTCATGCCGGGGTGCTCCCGGACGAAAAAATCTGGCAGGCGCTGAGCCAGCAGCTGAACGACCTTGCACAGCTCAGGTGTAAAAACAGCAGCCCGGATGCGCAATCGGGAGCCAGCCTTGAAGCCTTTGCCGCCGCCAACAGCGAAATGGTTCAGGCCACCCGAACGGTGGTTTACTCGCGTGGACAACAGCTCCAGCAGGAGATTGCCGAACGTGGACAGTTTTTTGGCTGGCAGGCGCTGGTTCTTTTTCTGCTGAGCCTGGCGCTGGTGCTGCTGTTTACCCGGATGATTATCGGCCCGGTTAAAGGGATCGAGAAAATGATTAACCGCCTGGGGGAGGGGAAGTCGCTGGATAATGCGGCGCTGTTTACCGGCCCGCGCGAACTGCGTTCCGTCGGCGAGCGTATCATCTGGCTGAGCGAACGTCTGGCCTGGCTGGAGTCGCAGCGCCATCAGTTTTTACGCCACCTTTCACACGAACTGAAAACGCCTCTCGCCAGCATGCGGGAAGGCACGGAACTGCTGGCCGACCGCGTGGCCGGGCCGTTGACCGCGGAACAGCAGGAGATCGTCGAAATTCTCGATAACAGCAGCCGCAATCTGCAAAAACTGATTGAGCAACTGCTGGACTACAATCGTAAACAGGCCGATGGCCCGGTCCCGCGTGAAATCGTTGATCTTGCTGAGCTGGTTGATAACGTCGTGGCCGCTCACAGTTTGCCCGCGCGCGCAAAAATGATGCATACCGCGATTCAACTGGCGGAACGTACCTGCCTGGCAGAACCGGCATTATTGATCAGCGTGATGGATAATCTCTATTCCAATGCGGTGCACTATGGGGCTGAATCCGGTAACATTCGTATTCATAGCTACCGGCATGGCGAGCAGGTTCGCATAGACGTGATAAACAGCGGCGAACCGATCCCGCAGGCGGAAAAAAATATGATTTTCGAGCCTTTTTATCAGGGAAGCCATCAGCGTAAAGGGGCGGTAAAAGGCAGCGGTCTGGGCCTGAGTATTGCCCGCGACTGCGTCCGACAAATGCAGGGTGAGCTAAGCCTGGAAGAGAGTGAGTCCGGGCTTATCTGTTTTCGCATAACGCTGCCCGCCGCTGAGCCGGAAAAAACCAACACATGAATCAACAATGGGTGAATATGTCCCACTTTTTCGTAGTGGTTCGTGCTTTCAAAGGATGGCTGTTGCCGGGCATTTCTTGCCTGGCGCTGGCGGGGTGTTCCGCCGCTTTTTCGCCGCACACGGCAAATGACAAAGCACAACCCGAGCTGCCGCAGCACCAGGTTGCGGATTTTCTTTCAGTCGACTGTGCCGATATCTGGTCGTTGAAGAGCGAAGCCAGCGATAAAAACCCGCTGTACTGGCTGCGCGGGATAGATTGTGCCGATCGCCTGGCACCGGTTCAGGCGCGGGCGGAAGCCAAACGGCATGATGATGACAGCTGGCAGGACGCCTTTAAGCGCGGCATTTTACTGGCGGATGCGAAGATTACGCCGGATGAACGCCGCGAACTGGTATCCCGCCTGAATACCTTCAGTCCGCAAATCGCCGTGCAGGTGCGTCCGCTGTATCAGCTCTGGCGTGATGGTCAGAACAGGCAGCTGCAGCTGGTGGATGAGCGCGCCCGTTACGCGAAGCTGCAGCAGTCCAGCGATAGCGAGCTGGAGGCGCTGCGCCTGCAGGAACAGCAGCTGCGCGGCCAGCTGGAGCTAACGACCCGCAAGCTGGAAAACCTCACCGATATTGAACGCCAGCTTTCCAGCCGCAAACCCGCAGGCAATTTTAATTCCGAC
This sequence comes from Klebsiella planticola ATCC 33531, assembly GCF_000735435.1. Lineage (GTDB taxonomy): Bacteria > Pseudomonadota > Gammaproteobacteria > Enterobacterales > Enterobacteriaceae > Klebsiella > Klebsiella planticola. The sequence goes on from NZ_JMPP01000022.1 coordinate 35,158, forward strand.
GGCAGCCACAGCAGCGATAAAGTTCCGGAGGTCATACATGACGATCCGTAAACCTGCGCATCTGCTGCTGGTGGATGACGATCCGGGCCTGTTAAAACTGCTGGGAATGCGTTTGACCAGCGAGGGTTACAGCGTCGTGACCGCCGAAAGCGGCGCGGAGGCGCTGCGCATTCTGGCACGAGACAAAGTCGAGCTGGTGGTCAGCGATTTACGTATGGATGAGATGGACGGCCTGCAGTTGTTCAGCGAAATCCAGAAAGTTCATCCGGGGATGCCGGTGATTATTCTTACCGCTCACGGCTCGATTCCCGATGCGGTGGCGGCCACCCAGCAAGGGGTGTTTGGTTTCCTGACCAAACCGGTGGACAAAGACGCGCTGTATAAAGCCATCGACGATGCGCTGGAACACAGTGCGCCAGCGACGGATGAGCGCTGGCGTCAGGCAATCGTAACCCGCAGTCCGCTGATGCTGCGTCTGCTGGAGCAGGCCGGGATGGTGGCGCAGTCGGATGTTAGCGTGCTGATTAACGGCCAGAGCGGGACCGGGAAAGAGATTGTCGCGCAGGCGATTCATAATGCCAGCCCGCGCCATGACAAGCCTTTTGTCGCCATTAACTGCGGTGCGCTGCCGGAACAACTGCTGGAATCCGAGCTGTTTGGCCATGCGCGCGGCGCGTTTACCGGCGCGGTGAGCAACCGGGAAGGGCTGTTCCAGGCCGCGGAGGGCGGGACGCTGTTTCTCGATGAGATCGGCGATATGCCGGTGGCGCTGCAGGTGAAGCTGCTGCGGGTACTGCAGGAGCGCAAAGTGCGCCCGCTGGGTAGCAACCGCGATATCGATATCGATGTGCGTATCATCTCGGCCACTCACCGCGATCTGCCGAAAGCGATGGCGCGCGGCGAGTTTCGTGAAGATCTGTTTTATCGCCTGAACGTGGTGAACCTGAAGATCCCGCCGCTGGCCGAGCGCGCGGAAGATATCCCGCTGCTGGCAAACCATCTGCTGCGTCAGTCTGCCGATCGGCATAAGCCGTTTGTTCGGGCGTTTTCAACCGATGCGATGAAACGGCTGATGGCCGCCAAATGGCCCGGCAATGTTCGCCAGCTGGTGAACGTGATTGAGCAGTGCGTAGCGTTGACCACCTCGCCGGTGATCGGCGATGCGCTGGTGGAACAGGCGCTGGAAGGGGAAAATACCGCGCTGCCGACCTTCGTCGAAGCGCGCAATCAGTTTGAGCTCAACTATCTGCGCAAGCTGCTGCAAATTACCAAAGGTAACGTCACCCACGCGGCAAGAATGGCGGGGCGCAACCGTACTGAATTCTACAAGCTGCTGTCGCGCCACGAGCTCGACGCCAACGACTTTAAAGAGTAGCTCCGCAGCATGACGCAAGTTATGATACGGTAAGCAACCGGTTACGCGACAAAGACAGGAACACCATGAAAAAGATTGATGCGATTATTAAACCTTTCAAACTGGATGACGTGCGCGAAGCGCTGGCCGAAGTCGGCATCACCGGGATGACGGTTACGGAAGTGAAGGGCTTTGGCCGTCAGAAAGGCCACACCGAGCTGTACCGCGGTGCGGAGTACATGGTGGATTTTCTGCCGAAAGTGAAAATCGAAATTGTAGTCACTGACGATATCGTTGATACCTGCGTGGATACCATTATCCGCACGGCGCAGACCGGTAAAATCGGTGACGGTAAGATCTTCGTCTTTGACGTCGCCCGCGTGATTCGTATTCGTACCGGGGAAGAGGACGACGCGGCAATTTAAGCCGGGCCGTATTCTGATGCATCCCCCGGTCAGCTTTGCCCGACCGGGGATATTCCCGAATGGCGGCATCTCTGCCTCCTCCAGGTTATTTCATTACAGCACCTTATGCGGGCCAAAACATTCGTAGTGAATGTTGTCGCTATTGACGCCCAGCGCCACCAGCTGTTGCGCTGCATGTTGCATAAAGGCTACCGGACCGCACAAATAGTACTGCATTTGTGGGTCACGCAGCGTGTCAGCCAGATCCGATAACATCATCAGACCTTCGCTGTTAAAGCGTGCCGCCTGGCGGTCGGCTTCTGTCGGCGTGCGATACCAGATATGGGAAGTGAATTTCGCCAGGCTGGCGCCGAGCGTTGCCACCTCGTCGGCAAACGCATGGACATCGCCATTTTCCGCCGCGTGGAACCAGTTCACCTGGGCCGCATGCTGCGTTTTTGCCAGCGTGTCGAGCATGGCCAGCATCGGTGTCTGTCCGACGCCGCCGGAAATCAGCGTAACCGGCGTTTTCGGCTCAACGGCGAGGAAGAAGTCACCTGCCGGCGCAGCCAGATGCACAATATCCCCTTCCTGCGATGCGTTGTGCAGCCAGTTTGATACCTGGCCGCCGTTTTCGCGTTTAACCGCAATTCGGTAGCCTTTGCCATCTGGTTTGCGGGTCAGCGAATACTGACGAATTTCCTGATATTCAAACTCCTGCGGCTTCAGCCAAATCGCCAGATACTGGCCCGGCTGATAATCCGCCACCGGCTGACCGTCTACCGGCGCCAGATCGAAGCTGGTAATCAGGGCGCTACGCGGGGTTTTCTTCACGATACGAAACGCGCGCGTGCCTTTCCAACCACCGTTTTTGCTGGCGTTACCCTGGTAGATTTCAGATTCGCGTTGAATAAAGACATTGGCCAACACGCCGTAGGCTTTACCCCATGCCTCAAGCACTTCCTCGCCCGGGCTGAACATTTCGTCGAGCGTCGCCAGCAGATGGCCGCCGACAATATTGTACTGTTCTGGTTTGATCTGGAAGCTGGTGTGTTTCTGCGCGATTTTCTCAACGGCAGGCAGCAGGGCTGGCAGGTTGTCGATATTGCTGGCGTAAGCGGCAATGGCATTAAACAACGCTTCACGCTGGTCGCCGTTACGCTGGTTGCTCATGTTGAAGATCTCTTTGAGCTCCGGGTTATGGGCAAACATGCGATCGTAAAAATGGGCGGTCAGCTTAGGACCTGTTTCGACGAGCAGGGGAATAGTGGCTTTAACCGTTGCGATGGTTTGGGCGTCGAGCATAGCAGCTTCCTTCGGTGTTATTTAAATGATGTATTTTATATGCATCTTATAAAAATAACCCTGCACTGTAAATGGTTCCTTAACACTTTTCCCCGTAGTGGTAACAACATGAAGAATTCGCATCACAAACCTGAAAAGAAATCCGTTGATAATCGTTGAGTCGTTATTGCTCAAAGCCTTGTGTAATGGGGAGCCAATCGTTTGCGTAAAATCCTTTGTCAAGACCTGTTATCACAGAACGATTCGGTTATACTGTGGGCCGTCGCCCAAAAAGGCCCCCCTTTTAGAGCTGTAATCTATTGTTAGCTGAGCAGGAGATGCGGATGTTAAAGCGTGAAATGAACATTGCCGATTATGATGCCGAACTGTGGCAGGCTATGGAGCAGGAAAAAGTACGTCAGGAAGAGCACATCGAACTGATCGCCTCCGAGAACTACACCAGTCCGCGTGTTATGCAGGCACAGGGTTCTCAGCTGACCAATAAATATGCCGAAGGTTATCCGGGCAAGCGCTACTATGGCGGTTGCGAATATGTAGATATCGTTGAACAACTGGCGATTGACCGTGCAAAAGAGCTGTTCGGCGCTGACTACGCTAACGTACAGCCGCACTCCGGCTCCCAGGCTAACTTCGCGGTCTATACTGCTCTTCTGCAACCGGGCGATACCGTTCTGGGTATGAACCTGGCGCAGGGCGGTCACCTGACTCACGGCTCCCCGGTTAACTTCTCAGGCAAACTGTACAACATCATTCCTTACGGCATCGATGAGTCCGGCAAAATCGACTATGCAGACATGGCGAAGCAGGCTCAGGAACATAAGCCGAAAATGATCATCGGTGGTTTCTCTGCTTACTCCGGTATCGTTGACTGGGCAAAAATGCGTGAAATCGCTGACAGCATCGGCGCATACCTGTTCGTCGATATGGCCCACGTTGCTGGCCTGATTGCGGCGGGCGTTTACCCGAACCCGGTACCACATGCTCACGTTGTGACGACCACTACCCACAAAACCCTGGCGGGTCCGCGCGGCGGCCTGATCCTGGCGAAAGGCGGTAGCGAAGAGCTGTACAAAAAACTGAATTCTGCCGTATTCCCTAGCGCTCAGGGCGGCCCTCTGATGCACGTTATCGCGGGTAAAGCGGTTGCGCTGAAAGAAGCGATGGAGCCAGAGTTCAAAGTCTACCAGCAGCAGGTGGCGAAAAACGCTAAAGCGATGGTTGAAGTGTTCCTGAATCGCGGCTACAAAGTGGTTTCTGGCGGTACTGAAAACCACCTGTTCCTGCTGGATCTGGTCGATAAAAACCTGACTGGTAAAGAAGCTGACGCTGCGCTGGGCCGTGCTAACATCACCGTCAATAAAAACAGCGTACCAAACGATCCGAAGAGCCCGTTTGTGACCTCCGGTATCCGTATCGGTTCTCCGGCGGTAACCCGTCGCGGCTTTAAAGAAGCGGAAGTGAAAGAGCTGGCCGGCTGGATGTGCGATGTGCTGGACAACATCAATGACGAAGCGGTCATTGAGCGCGTGAAGGGTAAAGTGCTGGATATCTGTGCACGCTTCCCGGTTTATGCGTAACGTTTAACGACGCAAGCGTAAAGAAAAAGGCCGCCAGTGCGGCCTTTTTTACGTCCGGCGTTCAGCGATTAACGACGGTCGAGGGAGATTGCGCCTGGGCCAGTGATGGCCAGAAGCAGGAAGGCTCCAGCTATACTGATATTTTTGTAGAAGTTAATCATATTGGGGAGTACTGCATCGCCGGTCATATCCCAGTAATGATGGCCAATGACGGCGGTACCGAGCGTATAAAAAATAAAGATCACCGCCAGCGGACGGGTGAAGAAACCGAGGACAATCAGGATCGCCGCCGGAACCTCCATCACAATCGCGATAATAGCCGCTAGCGTCGGAAGCGGCGCGCCGGAGGAGGCCATATATTGTACCGTACCGCTAAAACCCATCAGTTTGGGATAGCCAAATATAATAAACAGCAGTACGACGGCAATACGGGCGATCAGCAGCAGAACGGAACGGGAAGAGCCAAAGTCGAAATAGCGTAGTGTGTTCATAATCAATCCGTTGTGAAGGTGCGTGATTTAAACGTAATACACAATTTTGTGATCTGCCACATACCTTGTGCGATCAACGTAGTGTCTGCAGTTGCTCTTCCACGTACAGATAGCCAATGCCGAGTAGCTGTTCAGAACGCGTCAGCCTGCCAAACTCAATCTGTGTCGCGTGTGCCCGAGGGGAATCACCGTGATCGAAGGGATTAAAACCGGTTTGCTTTACAATAGTGGCCAACCAGTTTTCGCCGAATGCACAGCTCCGACCATAGATCCAGATTTGATTAATATTTAGAATGTTCAGGAAGTTATATAAACTCAATCCGATGGCATTGGCGGCTCTCTCTGCCCAGGCACGGATGTGTACATCACCATCTTTCCACGCATTAATCAGTGACTCTGTGGTTATTTTCTCTGGCGAAAGACCTGCATCAGGCTGCGTTTTTAACCACATCCGGGCTTGTTTTTTTAGTGCGGTAAGGGAGGCTACTGTTTCCAGGCAACCATAGCGCCCGCAGTCGCAGGCAATACCATCGGGATTAATAATGGTGTGCCCTATTTGTCCACTGCCATAAAGACTGCCGCGCCAGATCTGGTCGTTGATGACAAATGACGAGCCAATGCCGTAATCGACGTTAATGATGCAAAAATCCACTTGTGTACTGTGGTTTTGCCACTTTTCCGCCAGCGCCAGCATGGCACAGTCATTATCAACTCTTACCTGAACGCCGAGCTCTTCTTCAAGCAAGTATTTTAGTTCAATTGGACTCTTCCAGCGCGCCTGAGGCATGGTTTGAGATACGCCAGTCACTGGATCTACCTGACCATGAACACCCAGCGCGAGATTGATTGTGCGTTCCGGATATTGACGATGAATGCGCCGCCAGCATTCGATAATTACGGTAAGCAGAGCCTGTGGGGTGGGGGCATCAATCTGTATATGCTGGAGGCTGTCTACGGCCAGCAAGCGCGCATCAGCAAGTTGGTACTCAATGCTGGTTGGTGTGATGCTCATGCAAAGCGTCCACGCCCGTTGCTGTGGAATCTGAAAGCTTCCACTATTTACACCTCTGCGACTCATTTTTTCGGTGGAATGGCTAATCAAGCCTTCACCGAGGAGCTCTTCGAGAATATTACTTACGGCCGGAATGGATAACCCGCTGAGTTGCGAGAGTTGCGATTTGCTAAGCTGTTTTTCCCGCCACAGATGGGCAAGAAAGATAGATTTATTGACTTGCCTGACCTGAACATTATTGAAACCGGTTCGCTGCATACACTTAACTCCCTTAACTATATTGCGTGAGCATTGTGCATTTTAACAGCTGAACAGGGATATAAACTCGATGCATTGAATATTTTACTTCTTTTCATTTAGTGGAGAACGCTATGTACGGTTCGGTTAAAGTCTGGCAGGAAACGATTACATTACCGACGTGGACAACGGGCGCGGAAGACCCTAACCCGATGTTCCTTGAGAAACGGGTCTATCAAGGTTCTTCGGGGAGTGTGTACCCATATGGCGTGATTGATACGTTAACGGGTGAGCGTGAGTTGCGTGAGTATCATGCGGTATGGATGGAGAATGATTTCATTCGTATCATGCTACTTCCTGAGCTCGGCGGGCGTATCCATCGTGCCTACGACAAGGTTAAACAACGTGATTTCGTCTACTACAACGAGGTTGTTAAGCCCGCACTGGTTGGGTTACTTGGGCCATGGATTTCTGGTGGTATTGAGTTTAACTGGCCCCAGCACCACCGACCGACAACGTTTATGCCCGTTGATTTTACGATCCTGCAGGGTCAAGACGGTACGCAAACCGTATGGATGGGGGAGGCGGAACCAATGCGTGGTTTGCAGGTTATGACTGGATTTACCCTTTATCCCGACCGTGCACTGATAGAAATTACAGGTAAGGTTTTTAACGGCAATGCCACACCACGGCATTTCTTGTGGTGGGCCAATCCGGCAGTCAAAGGTGGCGATGCGCATCAGAGCGTCTTCCCTCCTGATGTGACTGCCGTCTTCGACCATGGCAAGCGCGATGTCTCTGCATTTCCTGTCGCCACGGGTACTTACTATAAGGTTGATTACTCGGCTGGGGTGGATATTTCCCGCTATAAGAATGTCCCCGTACCGACTTCCTATATGGCGGAAAAATCGGATTACGACTTTGTCGGTGCCTATCATCATGATGAACGCGGCGGGCTCTTGCATGTCGCCGACCACCATGTCTCACCAGGTAAAAAACAGTGGAGCTGGGGCCATGGTGATTTCGGTCAGGCGTGGGATCGGAATCTGACTGACAACAATGGCCCCTATATTGAACTGATGACCGGCGTATTTACCGATAATCAACCGGATTTCACCTGGCTTGATCCATATGAGGAGAAAATTTTTGTTCAAAATTTCCTTCCTTACAGTGAGCTGGGAAATGTGCAAAATGCGAATACGCGGCTTGCTCTCAAACTGGTTCGTGAAGCTGAACAGCTGCAATTAGGGATCTATGCGATTGCTCCGCTGGAAAATATTGTTCTGGAGCTGAGTGCGGATGAGCTGCCTCTTTATGAAACTCAGCTAACGTTAAAGCCCGGCGAAAGCTGGTTGCAAACACTGCAGGAGAAGGACGCCGCGCGCTTAACTCTGCAGGTAAAAAGCAGGGAAGGCGAACTACTACTGAAGTATCAGGAGCATCAGGCACAGCAAACGCCATTACCTGACCCTGCAACGGCACCAGCTATGCCTGAAGAGATCGATAACGAGGATGAGCTTTATTTTATTGGTCAACACCTGGAACAGTACAACCACGCCAGCCGCTATGCCGCAGATTACTATCGTCGGGCGCTAGCACTTGACCCACAGGATTACCGCAATAATGTTGCCCTCGGCACGCTGGCACTTAACGCTGCTGACTGGTCGTTGGCGGAACAATGTGCTCGGGCCGCGCTGCTGCGCGCCCATCGTCTGAATAAAAACCCTCGGGATGGTGAAGCCAGCATGTTGCTCGCTAGTGCTCTGGAAAGACAGGGCGATGAAACCAATGCATGGGATCACTATTACAAGGCTTCGTGGAGCGGAAATTGTCGTGATGCGGCCTACTGGTCTCTTGCGCGGCTGGCAATGAAGCGTGGCGACATCGCGGATGCGTTAGAAAAAGTAGACATTAGCCTCCGGTTTAACGGCAGTAATCATATGGCAATGGCGCTTAAAGCGCTGGCGTTGGCGGAATTACAGCGCGGCAGCGAGGCTCTGAAGTACATATCGGTATGTCTTGAACAATATCCACTAAGCTACCCGCTGCATTGTGTTAGCTGGATGATCAATCAGGACGATGAGACGCGCGATAGCCTGCTACGCGTGACTGGCTGTCGAGGTATTAATGCTAGTCTGCTTGCCGGATGGTTGCTTTCTATCGGGCAGAAAGAGACCGCAAAAACGATGTTAGCCATGCTCGATTGCCAGGAGGCCATTCCAATGCTGTGGCGCGCGGCATTAAGCGACGTAGCCAGCGAGCGCCAGCACTTTATCTCATTGGCCCAGCACTGCCACACGTTACGGGTACGCTTTCCTAATACACTCGATGAAGTCCAGATGCTGCAGAAATTGGATGACAGTGCTTTTGCCTGTTATCTGCTGGGTTGTTTCTGGTACAGCAAAAGACGCTATGACGAGGCGGTTGCTTGCTGGCATGAGACGCTGGAGGAAGCACCGGATTATGGGCCAGCACATCGTTTACTTGGCGTGTACGCCTGGAACAAACAACATGATTCGGTGCGGGCAATGGCTCGACTCCAGCAAGCAGTCGCGCTAGAACCTGAAAATGCTCGTTTTCGTTTCGAACTGGATTATCTCAGTAAGCTGACGGGCACCTCCGTTAGCGAGCGATTACGTCATCTGGAGGAGAACCTCGCGGTTGCCCTGAAGCGCGACGATCTGACTGCTGAGTTACTCAGTTTGTGGAACAGTTGTGGGCGTTATGCCGATGCCGCACATATTTTGCGTACCCGAGAGTTTCATCCCTGGGAAGGCGGGGAGGGTAAAGTGACCGGCCAGTATTTACTTAATCAGCTGCACAGTGCCTTACAAGCGATTGAGCGCCGGACGTTCCCGCAGGCTATTCAGTATCTGGAGGAGGCGTTGTGCTATCCGTATAACCTTGGTGAGGGGAGACTACCGGGGCAGACAGACAACGACATCTGGTATTTGCTCGGTCATTGCGCGACGCAAAGCGGGGAAACTGAGCAGGCGACGGCATACTACCGCCGCGCACTCCAGGGTGGTACTACGCTGAATGCCGGACGCTACTATAACGATCAACCCGCTGATTATCTCTTCTGGCAGGGAATGGCAATGCGCCAGTGCGGCAATGAAGCGCAGGCAGTGCAGCATTTCCAGAACTTTATCGCCTGGGCTCAATGTCACAAGGACAATGTCCCACAAGCCGACTTTTTCGCCGTCTCGCTACCTGACCTGGTGGTCCTGGATGTGCCGGCGGCGCAGCAACATCAACAGCATTGTCTTTTCATTGAAGCGCTGGGGCATCTGGGGTTGGGGAATATAACCGACTATCAGCGCGCACTACAGCAGTTATTGGCGATCAACCCCGCTCATGATAAGGCGCATTTGATTAGCCATGCCTTGCAAAGCGGCATCTTTTCCTGAACCTCAAACTGGCGGGGGCATCCCGCCAACCCTACTGTTCCCTGCGTTTCCCTTAAAGAGGAATCTATATGAATAACGCGCAGACACATCTTAAAATGGGCTACGTCTGGACTATCTGTCTGGTTGCCGCCTGCGGTGGTTTACTGTTTGGCTATGACTGGGTGGTCATTGGCGGAGCGAAACCATTTTATGAAGCTTATTTCTCTATTACCGACCCGGCACAGTCCGGTTGGGCAATGAGTTCAGCGCTAGTGGGTTGTGTATTCGGTGCGCTGGCCTCCGGATGGTGTGCGGATAAATTTGGCCGCAAACAGCCTCTGATTATGGCCGCAACATTGTTTACGCTGTCGGCCTGGGGAACGGCGCTTGCCCACAGCTTTGATATGTTTGTCGTCTGGCGTATTGTCGGCGGCCTTGGCATCGGTCTGGCGTCTGCGCTAAGCCCGATGTATATCGCTGAGATAAGCCCGGCGGCACAGCGTGGACGTTTTGTGGCGGTCAACCAATTGACGATTGTTATTGGCGTGCTGGCGGCTCAGTTGGTTAACCTGATGATTGCTAAGCCGGTAGCGAGCAGTGCCACGCTTGCAGAAATTAGTGCCAGCTGGAACGGGCAGGTGGGCTGGCGATGGATGTTTGGCTCTGGCATCGTTCCTGCGGTGGTATTTCTGGTACTGATGTTTTTTGTTCCTGAATCTCCGCGCTGGCTGGTACGTGCAGGAAAAAGCCAACGTGCCCATCAAATGCTGATGCGTATCGGCAATCAGCGCTACGCCGATGAAACCATCCGTGATATTGAACATACCCTCAGTAAAGATTCGCAAAAGGTCTCTTGGTCTGCCCTGCTGGAGCCGAAGGTACGCCCTGTCATCATGATTGGCATTGTCCTGGCCATGTTTCAGCAGTGGTGCGGGATTAACGTCATTTTCAACTACGCGCAGGAGATTTTTGCCTCTGCCGGGTTTGATATTAACAGTACGTTGAAATCAATTGTTGCTACCGGACTTATCAACCTGGTATTTACCATCGCGGCCTTACCGCTGGTCGATAAAATTGGCCGGCGCAAACTGATGCTGCTGGGTGCGGCTGGGCTGACTATTATTTATGCATTAATCGGTGCAGCCTACGGTCTGGGAATTTTGGGATTACCTGTACTTATTCTGGTGCTGGCGGCGATTGCTATATATGCATTAACGCTCGCCCCGGTCACCTGGGTGCTGCTGTCGGAAATTTTCCCTAATCGCGTACGTGGCCTGGCCATGTCACTCGGGACGCTGGCACTATGGATTGCTTGCTTCCTGCTAACCTATACCTTCCCGCTACTCAATGCCGGGCTGGGAGCATCGGGTAGCTTCATTCTGTATGGTGTGATTTGTGCAGCAGGTTATCTCTACATTTTGCGCAATGTTCCGGAAACCAAAGGTGTGACTCTGGAAGCGCTTGAAGAGCAACTGGCGCAGCGCCATACCGGTAGGCAGACGATGAAACAGGATCGGATACGCTAATGGTGGATAGCTTTATTCTGGAAAACGCGCATCTTCAGATGCGCGTCAACTCACTGGGCGGCAAGGTACAAAGCTTGTTTTCCCGTCAATGCCAGATTCCGGTTTTATATGATAATCCTGCTGGCGGCATGTTCCCGATGATACCGATGGCGAACCGCGTATCAGATAATCGTTTTCTTTTTCGTGGACGAGAAGTCAGGTTGCCCAGCCATCATGCGGATGCACGTTTCTTCTTGCATGGCGATGGCTGGTTACAACCGTGGGAAGTCAAAGCGCAATCTTCCTGTCATTGTGTACTGCAATTGCGTCAGAAACATTCCTGCGGATTCGATTATCTGGCGCTAATACGTTACGAACTGCAGCAAGAGACTCTTGTCGCCACTATGACGCTCGTTCACTGTGGGGATGCGCCGATGCTGTACGGTGGCGGTTTTCACCCATTCTTCGCCTTCGACAGGCACAGCCAGGTACAGTTTCAGGCGAGCGGACACTGGCCGGAAGGTGATTTGCATTTACCGCTAAGCTGGCGCGGAGACCTGCCAGCAGGAGGTGATTTCTCACAGGCGACTTACGGTGAAGATAGCTGGTTAAACGTTTGTTATTCCGGCTGGGGCGGCGTCGCAAGCATTCAACGAGATGTGATGTCTGTCACGATTTCGTCGCAAACTCCTTGGTTGATGCTTTTCCGGATGCCGGGTAAACCTTTTATTTGCCTGGAGCCGCAGAGCCATCCGGTTGACGCACATAACATGGAAGGGCAGCCCGGTCTGGTGGTCTTAGGGCCGGGAGATACCGTTTCATGGTCGCTGAAAATAGCGGTAAATCAGGTACTCATTGCTGGGAGATAGATAAATCCCCGTCTTGCGCCCGTGGCGCTTTATCGCCAGACTATCGACTCCATTCGGGAGGGAATCATGGTCTTGCACTCCACGCGCTGGTTGGCGCTTAGTTACTTCACCTATTTTTTCAGCTACGGTATTTTCTTGCCTTTCTGGAGCGTCTGGCTGGCGGGAACAGGCTTAACGCCGGAAACCATCGGCATGCTGTTGGGCGCCGGGCTGGTGGCCCGTTTCCTGGGAAGCCTGCTTATCGCGCCGCGGGTCAGCGATCCCTCCCGGCTGATTTCCGCCCTGCGGATCCTCGCGTTACTGGTGCTCTTGTTTGCCCTGGCCTTTTGGGCCGGGAACCACGTAGCCTGGCTGGCGGTGGTGATCGTGGGGTTCAACCTCTTTTTCTCTCCGCTGGTGCCGTTGACCGATGCGTTGGCCAACACCTGGCAAAAACAGATAACCATGGACTACGGGCGCGTGCGTCTGTGGGGGTCGGTGGCGTTTGTTATCGGTTCGGCGCTTACCGGTAAGCTGGTCAGCCTGTTTGACTATCGGGCGATTCTGCTGCTGCTCAGCCTCGGCGTTGCTTCTATGCTGCTGGGGATGCTGCTGAAACCCTCGGTGATGCCGCAAGGGGAGTCTCGTCATCAGGAAGCGGCGGGGGTGGCGGCCTGGCTGTCGCTGATACGGCAAAGCTGGCGTTTTCTCGCCTGCGTCTGTCTGCTTCAGGGGGCGCATGCCGCCTACTACGGCTTCAGCGCGATTTACTGGCAGGAAGCCGGTTACTCTGCCTCTGCCGTGGGCTATTTATGGTCATTGGGCGTGGTGGCGGAAGTGGTTATCTTTGCACTGAGTAAAAAAGTATTCAGTCGCTTCAGTGCCCGGGAGCTGCTGCTGCTTTCGGCAGTGTGCGGTCTGATTCGCTGGACGCTGATGGGCGCGACCACGGCTCTTCCGTGGCTTATCGTCACGCAGATTTTGCACTGCGGCACCTTTACGGTCTGCCACCTGGCGGCGATGCGCTATATCTCCGCGCGCCAGGGCAGCGAAGTGATACGCCTGCAGGCGGTCTATTCTGCCGTGGCGATGGGCGGCAGCATTGCGGTCATGACGGTTTTCGCTGGCTTCCTCTATCAGCACCTGCACCAGGGGGTCTTCTGGGTGATGGCGCTGGTGGCCCTCCCGGCGCTGGTGCTACGGCCAAAAGCTGTTGCCTAATCCTCGAGCATTTTGCAAATATGCTGCCGCTGGTGATCGCTGAACATCTCTTCAGTGTGAAACAGCGGCGGCGAAAACAGCGGTAACGCGGTGGCGTAAGGGGTGACGACCAGCGCCACGCCTTTGGGCGCGCCTTCCTTCTCAAAAGCCTGCACGCTTTGATATTTAATATTCAGCGGCAGCAGCGTCAGTTCGCGCAGCTGGAGTTCAAGCGCCTGTTCAAGAACGGGATTATCATGGGTGAGCAGCACGACCTGTTTTTCATGCAGATCGCTTTTCTGCATCAGCCATGCGCCAAAAATCACCGCGATCAGTCCCACCTCTTCCTGATTAAACGTAATCTCGTACGTCGCTTCAAACTCGCTGAGCGCGGCCTGGGTCGTGCGCATCAGCCGCGGGTAGAGACGGCTAATCTCTTCCGGCAGCGCGTTATCAATACCGATAGCGAAAACGCTGCGGTTGAGCGCCTGCGACAAATGAATATAAAGCTGATCGCTAAGTCCCTGGTCATCACTGAACGGCCGGCCTGCCAGATCCTGGAAACGATGAATCAGGCGGTCGATTGCCAGGTGTAGCCGCCGATCCTGGTGATGGCCGTCGCGGATGGGATCGGGCGTTTTCAACAACATAAAGAGCAGCGTCAGGAACAGCTGTTCGCCCGCGTGCGGCGTGCTGGCGACCCGGCGTTGCCAGTGGCGAACGATCTCCTGGGCGAGAGTGAACTCCACCGCTTGTTGCGTCCAGCGCTGCTGCTCATAGGTAAAATCCGGGGTGAGTCCAAGATGATGCTGCAGCAGGCAATATTGCAGATACAGACGCAGGAAATGAACATCGCGACAGTCAAACTGCCGGTTGAGCATCCGCGAGCAGCGGTTGACCAGCGCCTGCAGGTTGGTGTCGTCATACAGCGTCCGCGCAATGCCCTGTAGTTTAAGCTGCGTTTTTAATGCCGGCGTAAAATGGTGGGCAATAAAATGCGGGCATAGACGTAATGCCCGCCGCAGACCGTGCAGCAGACACAGACGTTGATCGATGACAGCACCTTCAATCCGGTAGCTGCCGTCCACCTGTGACGAAAGGGTCAGTCGGTGGTAACGCTGAATTTCGCGTGCGGTCTCTGCGATATCCTGCCGGGCCGTTGACTCATCAACCTGGTTGATGTGGCTAAGCCGTTCTGGCGTCACCGGTTGCCCGGGCAGATAAAACATCAGCAGTACCTGGCTACGGCGCTGTGGACTGGAAAGCGCAGATGGTGGTTCAATGACGGTCATCATCTGGTGAGTTCCAGTTAGGGTTTTTGCTAAGAATAGCTAATGGATGAATGGAGATCAGGGCAGTTCGGCGCCTTTACGTCAGGATTGCTGGCTAAGTTCACAGAATTTTTCACGTGAGGATCGGATGAAGAGAGTGAAACAATGCACCAGTGCGGCATTTTTCATGGTTTTATCATTTAGTGTGCTAGCGCACCCGCATAGCTTCATTAGCCTGAAAACGGAAGTCGTGGCGGACAACGGGCTGCTCACCGGTTTTAAAATGCGCTGGACGATGGATGAAATCACTTCGGCAGACTTGCTCTACGATGCGGGGAAAGCAAAGCCAGGGGATGAGGTGTGGAAAAAACTGGCGGCGGAAGTGATGGCCAATGTGCTCGGCCAGCATTATTTCAGCGAGCTATGGCATAACGGCCAGCGGGTGAAGTTTGATAATCGACCTGATGGCTATGGTCTCGAACGCGAGGGGCACCAGGCGGTGCTGACGTTTACCCTGCCGCTGGCAAAGCCTCAGCCGCTGGCCGGACAAACGCTGACGTTATCGACATTTGACCCGACCTATTATGTCGATATGCACTATGACAACGCGAGCGATGTCACGTTGCCCGCCGCCTTGAGTACGACGTGCAAGGTTAAGGTGGTCACGCCGGAACCGAATGAAAAAATGGCGGCTTTTGCCCAGTCTCTCGATAAAGCCGACGCGCCGCCGGAAGATATGGCGCTGGGAACCTACTTTGCGCAGAAGGTGACGCTGACATGTCCGTAATTTTCTCTCACACCGCACGCACTTCGCGTCTGCGCCAGATGTGGCCGCTGGCGCTTTTTTTGCTGCTGGCAACCGCGGCGGGGATCTGGCTATGGCAGGCCTGGCCGCAGGTTTTACTGCAAAGCGCCGTCTGGCAGCGGGCGTTGAATCTTGAGCTCAGCCGTCTGCTGAAAGCGGTTGCGGACAACCCCTCAGCGGCGGGATTATCGCTGCTGGCGTTCAGTTTTATCTACGGTGTGCTGCACGCCCTGGGGCCTGGACATGGCAAGATCGTGATTACCACCTGGCTGGCAACACATCCGGCAAAACTTAAATCCAGTATCATGCTGACCCTGGCGGCCTCGCTCCTGCAGGGCGTAGTGGCGATTGTGCTGGTCGTGGTGGTGTTAACCCTCCTGCAGCTACCGGCCAGACAGCTGCACCTCAGCAGCTTCTGGCTGGAGAAAGGCAGCTATCTGCTGGTGGGGGCGCTGGGCCTGCTGTTGTGCTGGCGGGCGGTAAAAAAGCTACGCGCGGTACTGCGACGACCGACGTTTATCGCATTTACGCCGCACCACGTTCATCATGCGCAGTGCGGATGCGGACATCAGCATATGCCCGCACCGGAACAGCTACAGGGCGGCGATGACTGGCGCGCGCGGCTGGTCATTATCCTCTCTATGGGGATGCGACCCTGTTCCGGGGCGATTATGGTCCTGCTGTTTAGTAAAGTGATTGGCGTATTTAACTGGGGAATGGCGGCGGCGCTGGCGATGGCGGCAGGCACGTCGTTGACCATTAGCGCGCTGGCGCTGCTGGTTCATGGTTTCCGGCAGCTGGCCGTTAAGCTCAGCGGCAATAAGACGCCACCGCTGTGGCAACACGTTGGTTGGGCGACGCTGGCATTGGCGGGCGGTGTGATTTTATTGGTTGCGGCGCTGGTGATGTGGAGCAGTGCGGCGCCTGTTGGTGGGGGCTTGCGACCATTTTGAAGAATCCCCTCCCCCGTGAACCTGGGGAGGGGAGAATGATTAACGCTTCAGCGCTTCACTCAGTTCGTCACGCATATTCGCCAGCATAGCTTTAACGACACGCGGATTACCGGCAACGATGTTGCCGGTATGCATGTAGTTGTGGCCGCCGGTGAAATCGCAGACCAGCGCGCCTGCTTCACGAGCAATCAGCTCGCCTGCCGCAAAATCCCATGGTTTCAGCGCGATTTCAAAATAACCGTCAACGCGGCCTGCGGCCACGTAAGCCAGATCCAGAGCAGCAGAACCGGTGCGGCGGAAATCAGCACACTCGGTAAACAGCTTACCGAGAATATTCATGTACGCCGTCGCGTGCTGTTTTGCTTTGAACGGGAAGCCGGTCGCCAGAATCGTGCCATCCAGGTCGCGAGCGTTGCTACCGCGCAGACGGTAACCGTTCAGCTGTGCGCCCTGACCACGGGTAGCCGTGAACAGTTCGTTACGCATTGGATCGTAAACCACCGCGACTTCAGTACGGCCTTTGATGCGTACGGCGATGGAAACAGAGAAGTGCGGCAGACGTTTGACGAAGTTGGTGGTGCCATCCAGTGGATCGATAACCCATTGAACATCCTGATCTTCACCTGCGTGTTCACCGCTTTCTTCGGTGATAATGGTGTGCTGCGGGTAAGATTTGCGAATGGTTTCAATAATCAGCGCTTCAGCTGCTTTATCGACGTTGGTCACAAAATCATTGCTGCCTTTCTGGCTCGTTTCTACGGAGTCTGGGGTTTCGTAGTGCTTGGCAATTAAATTACCCGCCTTGCGCGCTGCGCGCACGGCGATGTTCAGCATCGGATGCATCGGTCTCTCTCACTGGATGTTAAAGAACGGGAAAAAACGGCGCACATAGTAACAGTGAAATCTGCCTATGTCTCCGTTTTATGATAGCATGCGTGAATAATCTTTAGCCGAAGAACCATAATGCTACAAAATATTCGAATTGTACTGGTAGAAACATCACATACCGGAAACATGGGCTCCGTCGCCCGGGCAATGAAAACCATGGGATTAACCAACCTGTGGCTGGTTAACCCGCTGGTTAAACCTGACTCTCAGGCTATCGCGCTGGCCGCTGGCGCCAGTGATGTGATTGGTAACGCGCAGATCGTTGATACCCTGGATGAAGCCCTGGCCGGCTGCAGCCTGGTGGTGGGGACCAGTGCCCGTTCACGTACT
The DNA here is from genome assembly GCF_000735435.1 of Klebsiella planticola ATCC 33531. Lineage (GTDB taxonomy): Bacteria > Pseudomonadota > Gammaproteobacteria > Enterobacterales > Enterobacteriaceae > Klebsiella > Klebsiella planticola. The sequence continues at coordinate 52,727 of NZ_JMPP01000022.1, forward strand.
CTGCCGTGGCCGATGCTTGACCCGCGCGAGTGCGGTCTGAAGAGCGTGGCGGAAGGGCAGCATGCGCCGGTCGCACTGGTCTTTGGCCGCGAACGCGTTGGGCTGACCAACGATGAACTGCAGAAATGTCACTATCACGTGGCTATTGCCGCAAACCCGGAATACAGCTCGCTGAACCTGGCAATGGCGGTGCAGGTTATCGCCTACGAAGTACGTATGGCGTGGCTGGCCACCCAGGAACAGGACGAACCGGCAGCAGAGCACGAAGAGACGCCGTATCCGCTGGTTGATGATTTAGAACGTTTCTATGGCCACCTCGAGCAAACCCTGCTTGCCACCGGTTTTATTCGCGCCAGCCACCCGGGACAGGTGATGAACAAACTGCGCCGTCTGTTTACCCGCGCGCGTCCGGAAAGCCAGGAGCTGAATATCCTGCGTGGTATGCTGGCGTCTATCGATCAGTTAAAGAAAGAGAAGTAAGCGCCTGCATCCCTTGACGGGGGCGGCTCTGGCTTACCTGGCCTGCATTGCCACAGGCCCGCGCAAGCGTAGCGCCGCCGGGCAAATACAGACCGCACGGATGGTTAAATACCTGACTAAAACAGTCAAGTAAATAGTTGACCAAATTACTCGGGAATGTCAGACTTGGCCCTGCTATGCAATACCCATATTAATAAAAAGCCCGGGCAGGGGCGAGTTTGAGGTTAAGTAAGACATGAGACTGACATCTAAAGGGCGTTATGCTGTGACCGCGATGCTGGACGTTGCGCTCAACTCTGAATCGGGCCCGGTTCCGTTGGCTGATATTTCTGAACGTCAGGGAATCTCGCTGTCCTATCTGGAACAGCTGTTTTCCCGCCTGCGTAAAAATGGTCTGGTATCCAGCGTTCGTGGCCCAGGCGGCGGTTATTTGTTAGGTAAAGAAGCTGGCAGCATCGCCGTAGGCGAAGTGATCAGCGCAGTAGACGAATCGGTTGACGCGACCCGCTGTCAGGGTAAAGGCGGCTGCCAGGGCGGCGATAAATGCCTGACCCACGCGCTGTGGCGCGACCTGAGCGAACGTCTGACCGGCTTCCTGAACAATATCACCCTGGGTGAACTGGTGAATAACCAGGAAATCCTCGATGTTTCAGGTCGTCAGCATAGCCATGAATCCCAGCGCAATACCCGCACTCAGGACGCAATTGACGTCAAGCTGCGTGCATAATACTCGTCTTGTTTCAGCTTGCGGCTCCGCTGCAGCAGGCTGAAATAGTCAGAGTAAAAACGATAAAAAAGAGATTTCAGAATCAGGCCGGGATGTTGCGACATCCCGTGTCCCCGGTCGTACATCAAGCCGGTTGCCTGGTTCCTTGCATTGAGTGATGTACGGAGTTAAAGAGCAATGAAATTACCGATTTACCTCGATTACTCCGCAACAACGCCGGTGGACCCGCGTGTTGCCGAGAAAATGATGCAGTTCCTGACCCTGGACGGGACCTTTGGTAACCCGGCCTCTCGTTCACACCGTTTCGGTTGGCAGGCTGAAGAGGCGGTAGATATCGCCCGTAATCAGATTGCTGAACTGGTCGGTGCCGATCCGCGTGAAATCGTCTTTACCTCCGGTGCAACGGAATCCGACAACCTGGCGATTAAAGGTGCTGCCAACTTTTATCAGAAAAAAGGCAAGCACATTATCACCAGCAAAACCGAGCATAAAGCGGTTCTGGATACCTGTCGCCAGCTGGAGCGTGAAGGTTTCGAGGTCACCTACCTGGCGCCGCAGCGCAACGGGATTATCGATCTGAAAGAACTGGAAGCCGCGATGCGTGACGACACCATCCTGGTCTCCATCATGCACGTGAACAACGAAATCGGCGTTGTGCAGGATATCGCCACCATCGGCGAACTGTGCCGCGCGCGTGGCATCATCTACCACGTTGACGCCACCCAGAGCGTGGGCAAACTGCCTATCGATCTGAGCCAGCTGAAAGTTGACCTGATGTCCTTCTCGGGTCACAAAATTTATGGTCCTAAAGGTATTGGCGCACTGTACGTTCGTCGCAAACCGCGTATCCGCATTGAAGCGCAGATGCACGGCGGCGGTCACGAGCGCGGCATGCGTTCCGGTACTCTGCCAGTCCACCAGATCGTCGGTATGGGTGAAGCTTACCGTATCGCGAAAGAAGAGATGGAAAGCGAGATGGCGCGTCTGCGCGGTCTGCGTAACCGTCTGTGGGACGGCGTAAAAGATATGGAAGAGGTTTACCTCAACGGTGACCTCGAGCAGGGCGCACCGAACATTCTCAACGTCAGCTTCAACTATGTTGAAGGCGAGTCGCTGATTATGGCGCTGAAAGACCTGGCCGTTTCCTCCGGTTCTGCTTGCACCTCCGCAAGCCTTGAGCCGTCCTATGTGCTTCGCGCACTGGGCATGACTGACGAACTGGCACACAGTTCTATCCGTTTCTCTTTAGGTCGCTTCACTACCGAAGAAGAGATTGACTACACCATTGATCTGGTTCGTAAATCCATCGGCCGTCTGCGCGACCTTTCTCCGCTGTGGGATATGTTCAAACAGGGCGTAGATCTGAACAGCATCGAATGGTCACATCATTAATCGGTAGGGTATAAGGAGAATTCATCATGGCATACAGCGAAAAAGTTATCGATCATTACGAGAATCCGCGCAACGTCGGCTCTTTTGACAACAGCGACGATAGCGTCGGCAGCGGCATGGTTGGCGCACCGGCGTGCGGCGACGTGATGAAGTTGCAGATTAAAGTCAACAATGAAGGTATCATTGAAGACGCGCGCTTCAAGACCTATGGTTGCGGTTCTGCTATCGCCTCCAGCTCCCTGGTTACCGAATGGGTGAAAGGGAAATCTCTGGACGAAGCTCAGGCTATCAAGAACACCGATATCGCCGATGAGCTGGAACTGCCGCCGGTGAAAATTCACTGCTCCATCCTGGCGGAAGACGCGATTAAAGCCGCGATTGCGGATTATAAAAGCAAACGTGAAGCGAAATAATTAAGAGGTTATTGTATGTCGATTACTCTTAGCGACAGCGCAGCGTCGCGAGTTAATTCCTTCCTGGCCAACCGTGGCAAAGGCTTCGGTCTGCGCTTAGGTGTCCGCACTTCCGGCTGCTCAGGTATGGCCTACGTGCTGGAATTTGTTGACGAGCCGGCGGCAGAAGACACCGTGTTTGAAGATAAAGGCGTCAAGGTAGTGATCGACGGCAAAAGCCTGCAGTTCCTCGACGGCACTCAGCTGGACTTCGTCAAAGAAGGCCTGAACGAAGGGTTTAAATTCACCAACCCGAATGTGAAAGATGAGTGCGGTTGCGGCGAAAGCTTTAACGTATAATCCCGACACTATCCGACGTATTTCCGGCCGCATCAGGGCGGTAAACGCGTGAATCCCGGAGGCTGACAGCAGTCGGCCCAGCGGGTAAGCGACGACAGCCCACGCAGAGGCGGCCCGATGTACACGGGTAGAGGACCCCACCGCGGTGAATCGTGAGTGGGGTTTGCTTTATCTCGTTAACCCTGAGGTTACTATGGACTATTTCACCCTCTTCGGGTTACCGGTCAGTTATACCCTTTCGCAAGAACAGCTGGCTGTCCGGTACCAGGATTTGCAGCGCCAGTATCATCCCGACAAGTTCGCCAGCGCGAGCGCGGCCGAACAGCTCGCCTCCGTGCAGCAATCCGCAACGATCAATCAGGCGTGGCAAACGCTCCGTCATCCGCTGACCCGCGCCGAATATCTCCTTTCGCTCCATGGCTATGACTTAGCCAGCGAACAGCACACCGTGCGCGATACCGCCTTTCTGATGGAACAGCTGGAGCTGCGTGAAGAGCTGGATGAGATTGAAAAATCGCAGGATGAAGAACGTCTGGCGGCATTTATCAAACGCGTGAAGGGGATGTACGACGTTCGTCATCAGCAGGTTGTCGAACAATTAAATAGCGAGACGTGGGACGCGGCGGCGGATACCGTGCGTAAACTGCGTTTTCTCGATAAACTTCAGAGCGTTGCAGAACAACTCGAAGAAAAGCTGCTCGATTTTTAATTTTCGGAAGCAATTATGGCCTTATTACAAATTAGTGAGCCTGGCCTGAGTGCCGCGCCGCACCAGCGTCGTCTGGCGGCGGGTATTGACCTGGGCACCACCAATTCTCTGGTCGCTACCGTGCGTAGCGGTCAGGCCGAAACTCTGCCCGACCATCAGGGGCGCTACCTGCTGCCTTCCGTGGTGAACTACCATGAATCTGGCCTGAGCGTCGGTTACGATGCCCGACACAATGCAGCCCTCGACCCGGTTAATACCATCAGTTCCGTGAAACGGATGATGGGGCGCTCGCTGGCCGATATCCAGACTCGTTATCCCCATCTGCCTTACCAACTGCAGGCCAGCGAAAATGGTCTGCCGATGATTCAGACCGCCGGCGGTCTGCTCAACCCGGTTCGCGTCTCCGCCGACATCCTGAAGGCGCTGGCCGCCCGGGCAACGGAAGCGCTGTCCGGCGAACTCGACGGCGTAGTGATTACCGTCCCGGCCTATTTTGACGATGCTCAGCGCCAGGGCACCAAAGACGCCGCGCGTCTGGCCGGTCTGCACGTATTGCGCCTGTTGAACGAACCGACCGCTGCGGCCATTGCCTACGGCCTGGACTCCGGTCAGGAAGGGGTGGATCGCGGTTTACGATCTCGGCGGCGGCACCTTTGATATTTCGGTGCTGCGCTTAAGCCGCGGCGTATTTGAAGTGCTGGCCACCGGCGGGGATTCTGCGCTGGGCGGCGATGACTTTGACCATCTGCTGGCGGATTATCTCCGTGAACTGGCCGGGCTGAGCGATCGTAGCGACAACCGCCTGCAGCGTGAACTCCTGGATGCGGCCATCGCGGCGAAAATTGCCCTCAGCGATGCCGATTCCGTCAGCGTTAATGTCGGCGGCTGGCAAGGCGCTATTACCCGTGACCAGTTTAACGAGCTGATTGCGCCGCTGGTGAAACGCACGCTGTTAGCCTGCCGTCGCGCGCTGAAAGATGCGGGCGTGGCGGCGGAAGAGGTACTGGAAGTGGTCATGGTCGGCGGTTCAACCCGCGTGCCGCTGGTTCGTGAGCGCGTCGGTGAGTTCTTTGGCCGCACGCCGCTGACCACTATCGATCCGGACAAAGTGGTGGCCATTGGTGCCGCGATTCAGGCCGATATCCTGGTGGGCAACAAACCCGATAGCGAACTCCTGTTGCTCGACGTTATTCCGCTCTCTTTAGGGCTGGAGACGATGGGCGGCCTGGTGGAGAAAGTGATTCCGCGCAACACCACGATTCCGGTGGCGCGTGCGCAGGAGTTCACCACCTTTAAAGATGGTCAGACGGCGATGTCTATCCACGTCATGCAGGGTGAGCGCGAACTGGTGCAGGACTGCCGTTCGCTGGCGCGTTTTGCGCTGCGTGGTATTCCGGCGTTACCGGCGGGCGGAGCGCACATTCGCGTCACCTTCCAGGTGGATGCCGATGGCCTGTTGAGCGTGACCGCGATGGAGAAATCGACCGGCGTCGAAGCCTCCATTCAGGTCAAGCCCTCCTACGGTCTGACCGATGGCGAAATCGCCACCATGATTAAAGATTCGATGAGTCACGCCGAACAGGATATCAAGGCGCGTATGCTGGCCGAGCAAAAAGTGGAAGCCGCGCGCGTTCTTGAGAGCCTGGAAAGTGCGCTGGCCGCCGATGCCGCGCTGCTAAGCGCCGCAGAACGTCAGGCTATCGATGAAGCAACGGCGCAGCTGCGTGCGGTTGCCGCAGGCGATGACGCCGACGCGATTAAAGATGCGATTAAAAATACAGACACACAAACCCAGGAATTTGCCGCACGCCGCATGGACCAGTCGGTCCGTACTGCGCTGAAAGGCCAATCCGTGGACGAGGTTTAATATGCCAAAGATTGTTTTTCTGCCCCATCAGGACCTGTGCCCGGATGGCGTAGTTGTGGAAGCTGAGATCGGTGAGACCATTCTGGATGCTGCTCTGCGTAGCGGCATTGAGATTGAACACGCCTGCGAAAAATCCTGTGCCTGCACCACCTGCCACTGCATCGTGCGTGAAGGTTTTGACTCGCTGGCCGAAAGTACCGAAGATGAAGATGATATGCTGGATAAGGCCTGGGGGCTGGAGCCCGACAGCCGTCTGAGCTGCCAGGCGCGCGTGACCCACGATGATCTGGTCGTCGAGATCCCGCGTTATACTATCAACCACGCACGCGAGCATTAATATGGGACTGAAATGGACCGATAGTCGTGAAATTGGCGAAGCGCTGTATGACGCCTTCCCGGATCTCGACCCGAAAACCGTTCGCTTCACCGATATGCATCAGTGGATTTGCGAGCTGGAAGATTTTGATGACAATCCGACCGCATCCAATGAAAAAATTCTGGAGGCGATTCTGCTAGTCTGGTTAGATGAAGCAGAATAATTTCCGCAACATGCTTCACGCTGCAGATGCGTGGGTCATGTTTGCTCACTCCCGCCGCACAGTCATCTGTGGGCCCGGCGAATGAGCGGCTGACCGCCTTCTCCTGCAGCGTGAAACATCGGAAAAATAATATGGGCTGCCTTTTGGCGGCCCTTTTGCCAAATAAGGATAAAGATAAAATGACCGAAGCCATGAGGATTACGCTGACGACCCAACCCGCCGACGCGCGCTGGGGAGAAAAAGCGGCTTACAGCATTAATAATGACGGCATCACCCTGCATCTGAACGGTAAAGACGATCTCGGTTTGATTCAGCGTGCGGCGCGTAAAGTCGACGGGATGGGGATCAAACACGTTGCGCTGAGCGGCGAAGGCTGGGATACCGACCGCGCGTGGGCATTCTGGGCCGGCTACAAAGGGCCGAAAGGCAGCCGCAAGGTGGAATGGCCGGCGCTGGACGACGTGCAGAAAAGCGAGCTGGACAATCGCCTGACGATTATTGACTGGGTGCGGGATACCATTAACGCGCCGGCGGAAGAGCTCGGTCCGGAACAGCTGGCTCAGCGCGCCGTCGATCTGCTGTGCAGCGTCGCCTGCGACAACGTGACTTACCGTATCACGAAAGGTGAAGACCTGCGCGAGCAGGGCTACCTTGGCCTGCATACCGTTGGCCGCGGCTCCGAGCGTCCGCCGGTACTGCTGGCGCTGGATTACAACCCAACCGGTGATAAAGAAGCCCCGGTGTATGCCTGCCTGGTCGGCAAAGGGATCACTTTCGATTCCGGCGGCTACAGCATCAAACAAAGCGCGTTTATGGATTCGATGAAGTCCGATATGGGCGGCGCGGCAACGGTTACCGGCGCGCTGGCGTTCGCGATTACCCGCGGCCTGAACAAACGCGTGAAGCTGTATCTGTGCTGTGCAGACAACCTGATCAGCGGTAACGCCTTTAAACTGGGCGACATCATTCGCTACCGCAATGGCAAGACCGTGGAAATCATGAACACCGACGCTGAAGGCCGTCTGGTGCTGGCGGATGGTCTGATTGACGCCTCGGCGCAGAAACCTGAGCTGATCATCGATGCCGCGACCCTGACCGGGGCGGCGAAAACCGCGCTCGGTAATGACTACCACGCGCTGTTCAGCTTTGATGACCCGCTGGCTAACCGTCTGCTGGCGAGCGCGCAGGCGGAAAATGAAGCCTTCTGGCGCCTGCCGCTGGCCGAGTTCCACCGTGGTCAACTGCCGTCTAACTTCGCCGAGCTGAACAACACCGGCAGCGCAGCCTATCCGGCTGGCGCCAGCACCGCAGCCGGTTTCCTGTCGCATTTCGTTGAAAATTATCATCAGGGCTGGCTGCACATCGACTGCTCGGCGACCTACCGCAAAGCGGCGGTTGAGCAGTGGTCTGCCGGCGCCACCGGCCTCGGCGTACGTACCATAGCGAACCTGCTGACGGCTGAGTAATCTTTTTTGCCGGGTGGGCGCTACGCTTACCCGGCCTACAGAACCCGTAGGCCCGCGCAAGCGGGCAATTGTGAAGTAGCCAAACTATGTCCGAAACTAAAAATGAATTAGAAACTCTGCTGGAAAAGGCGGCGACCGAGCCGGGCCACCGCCCCGCATTTTTCCGTACGCTGCTGGAATCCACCGTGTGGGTTCCGGGGGCGGCGGCGGAAGGCGAACAGATTGTCGAAGAGAGCGCCGTCGATCTGCAGCACTGGGAGAAAGACGATGGCGCCTCGGTGATTCCGTTTTTCACTTCTCTGGAAGCGCTGCAGCAGGCGGTGGAAGATGAACAATCGTTTGTGGTGATGCCGGCCCGGACGCTGTTTGCGATGACGCTCGGCGAAACGCTGTTCCTCAATGCGAAGCTGGCAACCGGTAAAGAGTTTATGCCCAATGAGATCCGCCATCTGCTGGGGGAAGAGGGCAGTCCGCTCAGCACCCAAACCGTGCTCGAAGGCGGCGAATCTTTGTTGTTGTCTGAAGTCGCCGAGCCACCGGCGCAGATGATTGATTCGCTGACGACGCTGTTTAAAACGATGAAGACCGTCAGACGGGCGTTTCTGTGCTCAATTAAAGATAGCGCTGATGCGCCGGCAAACCTGCTGATCGGGATTGAAGCCGAAGGCGATATCGAAGAGGTGATCCAGGCGGCAGGCAGCGTGGCGACCGATACGTTACCGGGTGATGAGCCGATTGATATCTGTCAGGTGGTTGAAGGTGAAAAGGGGATCAGTCATTTTATGATGGCTCATATCACGCCATTCTATGAAAAGCGCTGGGGCAGTTTCCTGCGCGATTTCAAACAGAACCGCATTATCTAAAGCCGCGGGGGCCGAGGCCCCCGCTGTTGTTCTTATTGCGCCGGTTCGATCGGCAGGTCGCTACGTGCGCCCCATTCGCTCCACGAGCCGTCATACAGGCAGACGCCGTTGACGCCCAGCGTCGTCAGCGCCAGCACCACCACCGCTGCCGTGACGCCGGAGCCGCAGCTGGCGATAATCGGTCGCTCGAAATCCACGCCCTGGCGAATGAAAATCTCATTCAGCTCATCAACGGTTTTTAGTTCGCCATTAATCACCAGATCGGTCCACGGTACGTTGAGCGCGCCGGGAATATGGCCACGACGCAGCCCCGGACGAGGCTCATCCACCAGGCCATTAAAACGCCCGGCCGGACGCGCATCGACGATCTGCGCCGATCCCTCATGGCTAACCAGCAGCACATCGGTCAGCCGTTTGATCACTTCCGGATCGAAGCGTCCGTCAAATTCGCCTTCCGGAATCTCGGGAACTCCCTGCTCAAGCGGCAGTTCATCGCGCTGCCAGCCGGCCAGGCCGCCGGCGAGAATCGAGACATTTTCGACGCCAAATGTGCGCAGCATCCACCAGGCGCGCGGGGCTGAGAAGAGATTGCCTTCATCGTAAACCACCAGATGTTTATCGCTGCTGACCCCCAGTTCGCGCATCGCCACGGCAAAAGCCTCCGCGCGCGGCATCATATGCGGCAGCGGGCTGGTGTGATCCGACAGGGCTTCGATATCGAAAAATACGGCGTTGGGAATATGACCCGCGCGATACTCCGCATCCATATCACGCAGGGCTTCCTGACCTGCCGGCGCCATTCGCGCATCGATAATCTGAATTTCCGGGTCATCAATATGTTCCGCCAGCCAGTCGGCGGCGACAAAAAACGAGGTGGACATGGGGGGCCTCCGTTTTATTATCCATCATTCAATGAATTGTCGACGTTTTCCCGACGGCTGACAAGCTCAGAGCACCGGAGTTGCGACGCCGCGACGTTCCTTAAAATAGGCTTAGCCAGATTCTATTATGGTGGCTATTGGTAATTCCGTCGTTGGCGCATAATACTGTGTTCACTGTTGGTATCCGGTCTTTCGGCCGAGGGGTTAAAGGATGAAACCATTTCGTTTAGCGGCATTGTCTCTGGCGCTACTGACTGCACTATCGCTGACCGCCTGTGATGACAGCGGTAAACCGCAGGCTGTCGCACCGGCCGCCTCTTCCTCTGCAGACAAAGGCGGGGCAAAGCTCGATAGCGCCCAACTGGCGGCGCTGGCGGAAAAAAGCAAAGGCAAGGCGCTGACGCTGCTTGATGCCTCGGAAATCCAGCTGGACGGCGCGGCGGCGATGGTGCTCACCTTCTCTGTGCCGCTTAATCCCGATCAGGATTTCTCCCGCAGCGTGCATCTTGTCGACAAAAAAAGCGGCAAGGTTGACGGCGCATGGGAACTGGCGCCGAATCTGAAAGAGCTACGCTTGCGCCATCTTGAGCCGAAACGCGAACTGATTGTCTCCGTTGACCCGACGCTGAGCGCGCTGAACGCCGCCACCTTTGACACCCATTTTGAAAAAACCATCGCGACCCGCGACATTGCCCCGAGTATTGGCTTCGCCAGCCGCGGTTCGCTGCTGCCGGGCAAAGTGGTCGCCGGGCTGCCGGTGATGGCGCTGAACGTCGATAACGTCGACGTAAACTTTTTCCGTATCAAGCCGGAGTCGCTGTCGGCTTTCGTCAGCCAATGGGAATACCGTAACTCATTGAGTAACTGGGAGTCTGACGAGCTGTTGAAAATGGCCGATCTGGTCTATACCGGGCGTTTCGATCTCAATCCGGCGCGCAACACGCGGGAGAAACTGCTGCTGCCGCTGGCGGATATTAAGCCGTTGCAGCAGCCGGGTGTTTACGTAGCGGTGATGAATCCGGCGGGACGCTACAGCTATAGCAACGCCGCAACGCTGTTTACGCTGAGCGATATCGGCGTGTCGGCGCACCGTTATCACAACCGGCTGGATGTCTTTACCCAGAGCCTCGAAGACGGTGCGGCGCAATCGGGTATCGATGTGCAGTTGCTGAATACGAAAGGGCAAACCCTCGCCGAGGCGAAAAGCGACGCCCAGGGGCACGTTACCCTGCAAAACGATGATAAAGACGCGGCGCTGCTGCTGGCGCGAAAAGACGGGCAGACCACCCTGCTGGATCTCAAACTTCCCGCACTGGATTTGGCCGAGTTCTCGATTGCCGGCGCTCCGGGATTCAGCAAGCAGCTCTTTATGTTTGGTCCGCGCGATCTTTATCGTCCGGGAGAAACGGTGATCCTTAACGCGCTGCTCCGTGACGGCGACGGCAAACCGCTGGCCGAGCAGCCGGTGAAGTTCGAGGTGGTGCAGCCGGATGGTCAGGTGATCCGCTCGCTGGTCAGCAAACCGCTCAACGGTCTGTATCAGTTTACCTGGCCGCTTGATAGTGGGGCGGCGACCGGTATGTGGCATATCCGCGCCAGCACCGGCGACAATCAGCCGCGCGAGTGGGATTTCCACGTTGAAGATTTTATGCCTGAGCGTATGGCGCTGAATCTGACGCCGCAAAATAGACCGCTGGCCATGGATGCCGATGTGCACTTTAACGTTGCCGGCGCCTATCTGTATGGCGCCCCGGCCAGCGGCAATCAGCTGCAGGGGAAACTGTTCCTGCGCCCGCTGCGCGATGCGGTTGCGGCGCTGCCGGGCTTCCAGTTTGGTGATATTGCCGAAGAAAACCTCTCCCGCAGCCTGGATGAAGTCCAGACGACGCTGGATGAAAAAGGCCATGCCGACGTGACTACCGCCAGCCAGTGGCAGGATAGCCATTCGCCGCTGCAGGTGGTTTTACAGGCCAGCCTGCTGGAGTCAGGTGGCCGCCCGGTTACCCGTACCGTACAGCAGCCGATCTGGCCGGCCGATACGCTGCCGGGGATCCGCCCTGAATTTGCCCTTAAAGAGGTCTACGACTACCGTACCGACAGTACGGTGAAACAGCCGGTGGTCGAAGAAAACAGCAGCGCGGCGTTTGAGATTGTCTATGCCGATGCCAAAGGCGAGAAAAAAGCGGTCTCTGGGCTACAGGTGCGGCTGATTCGCGAGCGCCGCGACTACTACTGGAACTGGTCTGACAGCGAAGGCTGGCAGTCGCAGTTCGATCAAAAAGATCTGCAAGAAGGCGAACAATCTCTCGATCTGCAGGCCGGGCAAACGGCGAAAGTGAGTTTCCCGGTGGAGTGGGGATCCTACCGCCTGGAAGTGAAAGGCCCCGATGACGTCATCAGCAGCGTGCGTTTCTGGGCGGGCTACAGCTGGCAGGATAACAGCGATGGCACAGGGGCTGCGCGTCCGGATCGGGTCACCATGAAACTGGACAAAGCGGCCTATAAACCGGGCGACACAATCAAACTGCACATCGCGGCGCCTGCGGCGGGGAAAGGCTATGCGATGGTCGAATCCAGCGAAGGGCCGCTGTGGTGGCAGGAAATTGACGTCCCGGCGGAGGGCATGGCGCTATCGATTCCGGTCGATAAAGCCTGGAACCGTCACGATCTCTACCTCAGCACCCTGGTGATTCGCCCCGGAGATAAATCTCGCTCGGCGACGCCGAAACGGGCGGTGGGTCTGCTGCACCTGCCGCTGGGCGATGAAAACCGTCGCCTGACGCTTGCGCTGGATGCACCAGAAAAAATACGTCCGAATCAGCCGCTGACGGTGAAAATCAAAGCCAGCGTGGCGCAGGGAGAAGTGCCAAAACAGGTCAATGTGCTGCTCTCCGCTGTGGACAGCGGCGTGCTGAATATTACCGATTACGCCACTCCGGATCCGTGGAAGGCTTTCTTTGGTCAGAAGCGTTACGGCGCGGATATTTATGATATCTACGGTCAGGTGATTGAAGGGCAGGGGCGTCTCGCCAGCCTGCGTTTCGGCGGCGACGGCGATGAACTCAAACGCGGCGGTAAACCGCCGGTTAACCACGTCACGATTATTGCCCAACAGGCGCAGCCGGTGGTCCTGGATGAGCGTGGTGAAGGGGTTGTGATGCTGCCGATTGGCGATTTCAACGGCGAGCTGCGGGTGATGGCGCAGGCGTGGACCGCCGATGATTTTGGCAGCAGCGACGAGAAAGTGGTGGTGGCCGCGCCGGTGATTGCCGAGCTGAATACGCCGCGCTTCCTCGCCAGCGGCGATGCAACCCGGCTGGCGCTGGATCTGCGTAATCTCACCGACAGGCCGCAAACGCTGAACGTGGCGCTGAGCGCCAGCGGTTTGCTGCAGCTCGATGGCGCGGCCATTCCTCCGCTACAGCTGGCGCCCGGCGCGCGCAGTACGCTGTTTGTCCCGGTGAGCGCCCGCGATGGTTTTGGCGATGGTCAGGTGAACGCCACGATTACCGGCGTGGCTCTGCCGGGTGAGACCTTCACCCCGATGCAGAAACAGTGGAAAATTGGCGTGCGTCCGGCCTACCCGGCGCAAACCGTGAATAGCGGCGCGGTGCTGCAACCGGGGGAACGCTGGCAGGCGCCAGCCGGGCAGACGCAGGGCTTCTCACCGGCGACGCTGCAGGGGCAACTGGTGTTCAGCGGTAAGCCGCCGTTGAATCTCGCCCGCTATATTCGCGACCTGAAAGCCTATCCGTATGGCTGCCTGGAACAGACCGCCAGCGGTCTGTTCCCGTCGCTTTACACCAACGCCGCGCAGCTCAAAGCATTGGGCATCGCCGGCGACAGCGATGAAAAACGCCGTGCGGCGGTGGACATCGGTATTTCCCGACTGCTGCATATGCAGCGTGACGATGGCGGATTTGCCCTGTGGGACAAAGAGGGGCCGGAAGAGTACTGGCTGACCGCCTATGCCATGGATTTCCTCGTGAGAGCAGGTGAGCAGGGCTATAGCGTACCGGCTCAGGCGATGAATAACGGTAACCAGCGTCTGCTGCGCTATCTGCAGGAACCGGGACTGATGACCGTTCGTTACAGCGATGACGCGGCGGCCAGCCGTTTCGCCGCGCAGGCCTATGCCGCCCTGGTGCTGGCCCGCCAGCAAAAAGCGCCCCTTGGCGCCCTCCGCGAAATCTGGAGCCGTCATGAGCAGGCGCGTTCTGGCCTGCCTCTGCTGCAGCTGGGGATCGCCCTCAAAGCGATGGGCGATGCGCCGCGCGCCGAGCAGGCGTTGACGCTGGCGATGAGTACGCCGCGTCAGGATACGGACCGCTGGCTGGGTGATTATGGCAGCGCGCTGCGCGATGATGCGCTGAAGCTGGCCCTGCTGGAGGAGAATCAACTGCTGCCGGATGCGCAGAACACCTTACTGAGCAACCTTGCGGAAGAGGCCTACGGTCAGCGCTGGCTCTCAACCCAGGAGACCAATGCGCTGTTCCTGGCCGGCCGGACATTACAGGACTTACCCGGCAGCTGGCAGGCGCAAACGTCGCTACAGGCGCAGCCGCTCTCGGCGGATAAAGCGCAGACCCGCACTCTGAGCGCTGAACAGCTGGCGACCCTGCAGGTCAGCAACACCGGCGATCGCCCGCTCTGGTTGCGTCTCGATAGCAGCGGATACCCGCTCACTGCGCCGCAGGCCACGGGAAACGTACTGGGCATTGAACGCCAAATCTTTGATACCCGCGGTCAGCAGAAGTCCCTGACCTCGCTGCGTAGCGGCGAGCTGGTGCTGGTGAAGCTGGAAGTCACCGCCAAACGCAACGTTCCGGATGCGCTGGTGGTGGACCTGCTACCGGCGGGACTCGAGCTGGAAAACCAGAACCTGGCGAACAGCAGCGCCAGCCTGCAGGAGAACGGCGACGCGGTACAGAACCTGCTTAACCAGATGCAGCAGGCGGATATTCAGCACATCGAGTTCCGCGACGATCGCTTCGTCGCCGCCGTGGCGATTAACGAAGGGCAGCCGGTGACGCTGGTGTATCTGGCGCGCGCGGTCACGCCGGGAACATATCAGGTTCCGCAGCCGCAGGTAGAGTCGATGTATATTCCGCAGTGGCGGGCGACCGGCACGGCCAGCGGCCCGCTGACTGTTACCCCGTAAATGCGGCCGCTGCGACAGGTAAAACGCCGCTGGCGCTGGCTGGCGGCGTTGGTCGTTATGCTATGGCTGGCGGTGTTGGCGGCCGATCGTCTGTGGCCGTTACCGCTGCATGAAGTGGCGCCGGCCCGGGTGGTGGTAGCGGAAGATGGCACGCCGCTGTGGCGCTTTGCGGATAAGCAGGGGGTCTGGCGCTATCCGGTCGCTCTCGATGATGTGTCACCGCGCTATCTGCAGGCGCTGATCCAGTATGAAGATCGCTGGTTCTGGCGGCATCCGGGCGTGAACCCGTTTGCGGTTATTCGCGCGGCCTGGCAAGACCTGACCGCCGGGCGAGTCGTCTCCGGTGGCAGCACGTTGACCATGCAGGTCGCGAGGCTGCTCGATCCCCATCCCCGTACCTTCGGCGGCAAGCTGCGTCAGCTCTGGCGCGCGCTGCAGCTGGAATGGCATTTATCAAAAAGCGAGATCCTGACGCTGTATCTTAACCGCGCCCCCTTTGGCGGGACGCTGCAGGGGATTGGCGCTGCCAGCTGGGCCTATCTCGGTAAACCCCCTGCGCAGCTGAGCTATGGCGAAGCGGCCCTGCTGGCGGTGCTGCCGCAGGCGCCGAGTCGTTTACGTCCGGACCGTTGGCCGCTGCGGGCTCAGGCCGCGCGCGATAAAGTCCTGGCGCGGATGCGCAGTCAGGGCGTCTGGTCCGATAAGGCGGTACAAGAGGCGATTGAAGAACCGGTATGGCTGTTTCCACGACAGATGCCGCAGCTGGCCCCGCTGTTTTCCCGTCGGCTACTGGCGAGCAGCCGTAAAGAGAAAGTGGTGACGACGCTGGATGCCGGGCTCCAGCGCCAGCTGGAAGATCTGGCGCTCAACTGGAAGGCGCGCCTGCCGCCGCGCAGTTCGCTGGCGATGGTGGTCGTCGACCACACCAATATGAAAGTGCGGGGCTGGGTCGGTTCGGCGGATATTTCCGACGATAGCCGCTTCGGGCATATCGATATGGTCTCGGCGCTGCGTTCGCCGGGTTCGGTCTTAAAACCGTTTGTGTACGGTATGGCGCTGGATGACGGGCTGATTCATCCGGCATCTTTATTACAGGATGTGCCGCGCCGCTTTAGCGATTACCGTCCCGGAAATTTTGATAGCGGTTTTCATGGGCCGGTCAGCGCCAGCGAAGCGCTGGTGCGCTCGCTGAACCTTCCGGCGGTTCAGGTGCTTGAAGCCTACGGGCCGAAGCGCTTCGCCGCCACCCTACGCAATGCCGGTTTGCCGCTGACATTACCGGCCGGTGCGGAACCCAACCTGTCGCTGATCCTCGGCGGGACGGGAACAAAACTGGAAGATATCGTGGCCGGATATAGCGCCTTCGCCCGCCATGGCAAGGTCGCGCGATTGCGGATGACGCCGGACGACCCGCTGGTGGAAAGACCGCTGTTGTCGCCGGGCGCGGCATGGATAATCCGGCGAATTCTGGCTGGCGAAGCCCAGCCGGTGCCGGACGCTTCGTTGGTGCAGGTGGTTCCGCTGGCGTGGAAAACCGGGACCAGCTACGGCTACCGCGATGCCTGGGCCGTTGGCGTCAATGCCCGCTACCTGATCGGGATCTGGACCGGACGGCCGGATGGCACCCCGGTGGTGGGGCAGTTTGGTTTCGCCAGCGCGGTGCCTCTGCTGAATCAGGTCAATAATATGCTGCTGGCGCGACCGGCTATGGGGCGCGGCGGCCTGCCCACCGACCCGCGTCCGCAGACGGTCAGCGCGGCAACGATCTGCTGGCCTGGCGGGCAGAGCCTGGCGCCAGGCGATAGCAACTGTCGACGTCGACTGGCGACATGGCTGCTGGATGACAGCCAGCCGCCGACGCTGCTGTTACCGGGCCAGGAAGAGGGGCGCGGTATTCGCTTCCCTGTCTGGTTAGATGAACAGGGACGGCGGGTGGCGGCGGATTGCCCTGGCGCGGTGCGGAAGCTCGTCGATGTCTGGCCGCTGCCGCTGGAGCCCTGGCTGCCTCCTGCGGAGCGGCGGGCTGCCCGCTCAGGCGCGGTTTCACCGGACTGCCCGCCGCCGCAGGCGACGGACGTGGCGCCGCTGGTGCTGTCGGGCGTGCGCGAGGGGGCGGTGATTAAACGTTTACCGGGAACGACGCGGGTCATGCTGGCGTTGCAGACAACCGGTGGCGAAGGGCGGCGTTGGTGGTTTATTAATGGTGAACCCCAGACCGCCGCCGGCGCCAGTGCGACGCTTCCGCTGGCGCAACCCGATCGTTATCAACTGGTGGTCATGGACGAGAGTGGCCAGGTGGTGACGGCGAATTTTACGCTGCAATAGCGGCAGATGCCCAATTCCCCTGTTTTATGTGTTGCTAAAACTCGTCTTATTTTAACAAAATGTTACCTTCATCCATAGGCAGCGTCGGTGTTGCTCATTATAATGCGCGCCAGGCCATACGATCGTATGCGCAACAACAGAACACTTTATTAGAGGTAATCATGGCTATTGAACGTACTTTTTCCATCATCAAACCAAACGCGGTGGCAAAAAACGTTATTGGCAGCATCTTTTCTCGCTTTGAAGCTGCAGGGTTCAAAATCGTCGGTACCAAAATGCTGCACCTGACCGTTGAACAGGCTCGCGGTTTCTACGCTGAGCACGAAGGTCGCCCGTTCTTTGACGGTCTGGTTGAGTTCATGACTTCCGGCCCGATCGTGGTCTCCGTTCTGGAAGGCGAAAACGCCGTTCAGCGTCACCGTGACCTGCTGGGCGCAACCAACCCGGACAACGCGCTGGCAGGCACTCTGCGCGCAGACTACGCCGACAGCTTCACCGAGAACGGCACCCACGGTTCCGACTCCGTTGAATCTGCCGCTCGCGAAATCGCGTTCTTCTTCGCTGAAGGCGAGGTTTGCCCGCGCACTCGTTAATCCCCTGCGTCTTTCACGCCACCGCTTTGTTGGCTTCATTCGCGCCCCCCGGTCACATAGCTATCTATGCTCCCGGGGATTTGCGAACTTGTCGCTTCGCCGTGACGTGAAATATTTTGGAGATTCAGAGCCTCATCTTTTCGACAATCGAAAAGCCATAGAGGCTCAAGTACGCAGTAACAGATTTTTTCATCATTGCCGCGTGCAAACGTGGTATTGATGCAGCAGAATTTGTACAATGCAGCGCCCCTGGACGAGCACTCGTTCATAGGGGCGTTTCTTTTTTCAACCCTCCTGGGGCCATAACGTGTAACAACGAGGCCGGAATAGATTATGTCTGAACATATTGTCACACCTGATACCGCCGCTCTGACGGTGCCGAACAAAGATGCCAAAATCAACCTGCTGGACCTGAACCGTCAGCAGATGCGCGAGTTTTTCAAAAACATGGGTGAAAAACCCTTCCGCGCCGATCAGGTGATGAAATGGATGTATCACTACTGCAGCGACAACTTTGATGATATGACCGATATCAACAAGGTGCTGCGCAACAAGCTGAAGGAAGTCGCGGAGATTCGCGCGCCGGAAGTCGTTGAGGAGCAACGCTCCAGCGACGGTACCATTAAATGGGCGATTGCCGTCGGCGATCAGCGTGTGGAAACGGTTTATATTCCGGAAGACGATCGTGCGACGCTGTGCGTTTCGTCGCAGGTTGGGTGCGCTTTAGAGTGTAAATTCTGCTCGACGGCGCAGCAGGGCTTTAACCGCAATCTGCGGGTTTCAGAAATTATCGGCCAGGTATGGCGCGCGGCGAAAATCGTCGGTGCGGCCAAAATTACCGGCCAACGTCCGATCACCAACGTGGTGATGATGGGGATGGGCGAACCGCTGCTGAACCTGACTAACGTCGTCCCGGCGATGGAAATCATGCTGGACGATTTCGGTTTTGGCCTGTCGAAACGTCGCGTGACGCTTTCTACTTCAGGCGTGGTCCCGGCGCTGGATAAACTCGGCGATATGATTGACGTGGCGCTGGCGATTTCTCTGCACGCGCCCAACGATACCATTCGTGATGAGATCGTGCCGATCAACAAGAAATATAACATTGAGACCTTCCTGAACTCGGTCCGCGGCTATATTTCGAAGTCCAATGCCAACCAGGGGCGCGTCACCATTGAGTACGTCATGCTGGATCACGTCAATGATGGTACCGAGCATGCCCATGAGCTGGCGGCGCTGTTGAAAGATACGCCGTGCAAGATCAACCTCATTCCCTGGAACCCGTTCCCGGGCGCGCCTTACGGCCGTAGTTCAAACAGCCGTATCGACCGTTTCTCCAAGGTGCTGATGGAATATGGCTTTACCACTATCGTGCGTAAAACGCGCGGCGATGATATTGACGCCGCCTGTGGACAGCTGGCCGGCGACGTTATCGACCGGACCAAACGTACGCTGCGTAAACGCATGCAGGGCGAAGCCATTGATGTGAAGACGGTCTGATAAATGACGCAGCGCACGCCATGAAGCATGCGCTGCGGATTTATGCCTAATCGCCAGGCGAAATACGCTGATTCGGGCAATAATTACGGTGCGTTTTTGTCGACTTTGAGGCAGTATGTAGCGGCACTACAACCGCTTAGCATTCAATATTGATAAGTATCTGTGATAGTGGGTCATACGGACTTATACTCTTCGTGTGACGTTTAGCAGATGTTTCGCGGCGCGGGGTAAACCGGCGCTGAACTTTAAATTCACGTACCAGTAGTTGTCGAATGAACACTGAAGCCACTCAAGACCATCAAGAAGCAAATACGACGGGCACGCGTCTACGTCATGCCCGTGAACAACTCGGACTCAGCCAGCAAGCGGTGGCGGAGCGCTTATGCCTGAAAGTTTCCACGGTTCGTGATATTGAAGACGACAAGGCGCCGGCCGACCTGGCCTCTACCTTCCTGCGCGGCTACATCCGCTCCTATGCGCGCCTTGTGCACATTCCGGAAGATGAACTGCTGCCAATGATGGCAAAACAGGCCCCGATTCGTGCCGCGAAAGTTGCGCCGATGCAGAGCTTCTCCCTGGGAAAACGTCGTAAAAAGCGTGACGGCTGGCTGATGAGCTTCACCTGGCTGGTACTGTTTGTGGTCATTGGCCTCAGCGGCGCCTGGTGGTGGCAAGACCATAAGGCCCAGCAGGAAGAAATTACCTCGATGGCCGACCAGTCAACCGCTGAACTGAATGCGGGCGACAGCAGCCAGAGTATTCCGTTGGATACCGGCGCCAGCAATACGGCGCCGGATAGCACTGCCAACAGCGCGCCGGTTGATACCCCCCCTGCACCGACGGCCTCTACCCAGGCACCGGTTGATAATAACGCCGTTGTGGCGCCGTCTCAGGCCAATGTCGATAGCGCACCGGCTGCCGCGGCGCCGACTTCTCCACTGCCAACCGCCCCGGCTAATGCAGCCGCTACGGCCGCTGCGGCCCAGGATTTGGTTCTGAACTTCTCTGCCGACTGCTGGCTGGAAGTGAGCGATGCAACCGGCAAGAAACTGTTCAGCGGTTTGCAACGTAAGGGCGGTAATCTGAACCTGAGCGGTCAGGCGCCTTATAAACTGAAAATTGGCGCACCGGCAGCGGTACAGATTCAGTATCTGGGTAAACCCGTCGATTTAAGTCGTTTTATCAGAACTAACCAGGTTGCGCGTCTGACCCTTAATGCCGAAACATCACCGGCGCAGTAACAGACGGGTAACGCGGGAGATTTTTCATGCATAACCAGGCTCCGATTCAACGTAGAAAATCAAAACGTATTTACGTTGGGAATGTGCCGATTGGCGATGGTGCTCCCATCGCCGTACAGTCGATGACCAATACTCGCACCACCGATGTGGCTGCGACGGTAAACCAAATCAAAGCCTTAGAGCGCGTAGGCGCGGATATCGTCCGCGTCTCCGTTCCGACGATGGATGCAGCGGAAGCGTTCAGGCTTATCAAGCAGCAGGTCAACGTCCCGCTGGTCGCCGATATCCACTTTGACTACCGTATCGCCCTGAAAGTGGCGGAGTACGGTGTGGACTGTCTGCGTATCAACCCGGGCAACATCGGTAACGAAGAACGTATCCGTATGGTGGTTGATTGCGCCCGCGATAAAAACATTCCTATCCGTATCGGCGTCAACGCCGGTTCGCTGGAAAAAGATCTGCAGGAAAAGTACGGCGAACCAACGCCGCAGGCGCTGCTGGAATCAGCTATGCGCCATGTCGATCATCTCGATCGTCTCAATTTTGATCAGTTTAAAGTCAGCGTGAAGGCCTCCGATGTTTTCCTGGCGGTAGAATCGTATCGTCTGCTGGCGAAACAGATCGATCAGCCGCTGCACCTTGGGATCACTGAAGCCGGCGGCGCGCGTAGCGGCGCGGTGAAGTCGGCGATCGGCCTGGGGCTGCTGCTGTCAGAAGGGATCGGCGACACCCTGCGCGTTTCCCTGGCGGCGGATCCGGTTGAAGAGATCAAGGTCGGTTTCGACATTCTGAAATCCCTGCGCATCCGCGCTCGCGGGATCAACTTCATCGCTTGCCCGACCTGTTCGCGTCAGGAGTTCGATGTTATCGGCACCGTTAACGCGCTGGAACAACGTCTGGAAGACATTATTACGCCGATGGATATTTCGATTATCGGCTGCGTGGTGAACGGTCCGGGCGAAGCGCTGGTTTCGACGCTTGGCGTGACCGGCGGCAATAAAAAAAGCGGCCTTTATGAAGATGGCGTGCGTAGAGACAGGCTGGACAACGACGATATGATCGATCAGCTGGAAGCGCGGATCCGTGCGAAAGCCTCGATGCTCGATGAAGCGCGTCGCATCAATGTTCAGCAGGTCGAAGAGAAATAATCCGGGGCGGTGTATCACTTCCCGTGTATGATTGAACCCGCAGACGCGCGGCGTCGGGGTTCATTTTTGTATATAGATAAAGAGAATAAACGTGGCAAAGAACATTCAAGCCATCCGTGGCATGAACGATTATCTGCCGGGCGAGACCGCTCTCTGGCAGCGCATTGAAGGCTCACTGAAACAGGTGCTCGGCAGCTACGGTTACAGCGAAATCCGTTTGCCGATTGTAGAGCAGACCCCGTTATTCAAACGCGCGATCGGTGAAGTAACCGACGTGGTTGAAAAAGAGATGTACACCTTTGAGGACCGCAATGGCGATAGCCTGACGCTGCGTCCGGAAGGGACGGCGGGCTGCGTACGTGCCGGCATCGAACATGGTCTCCTGTACAATCAAGAACAGCGCCTGTGGTACGTCGGGCCGATGTTCCGCCACGAACGTCCGCAGAAAGGGCGCTATCGCCAGTTCCACCAGATGGGCGTTGAAGTCTTTGGCCTGCAGGGCCCGGATATCGATGCTGAGCTGATCATGCTGACCGCTCGCTGGTGGCGTGAGCTGGGCATCGCTGACCACGTTGCGCTGGAGCTGAACTCCATCGGTTCGCTGGAAGCGCGTGCAACCTATCGCGATGCGCTGGTTGCCTATCTTGAGCAGTTTAAAGATAAGCTCGACGAAGACTGCAAACGCCGCATGTATACCAACCCGCTGCGTGTCCTGGATTCCAAAAATCCGCAGGTGCAGGCGCTGCTCAACGACGCACCCGCGCTGGGCGACTATCTGGATGAAGACTCCAAAGCGCATTTCGCGGGCCTGTGTGCCCTGCTGGACGATGCCGGTATTCGCTATACCGTCAATCAGCGTCTGGTGCGCGGTCTGGATTATTATAACCGTACCGTGTTTGAGTGGGTGACCACCAGCCTCGGTTCCCAGGGAACGGTCTGTGCCGGCGGTCGTTATGATGGTCTGGTAGAGCAGCTGGGCGGGCGTGCAACGCCGGCCGTAGGCTTCGCTATGGGGCTGGAACGTCTTGTTTTACTGGTTCAGGCAGTAAATCCGGAATTTAAAGCCGATCCTGTTGTCGATATATACCTGGTGGCTTCCGGAACCGATACCCAGTCTGCAGCGATGCGTCTGGCTGAGCGGGTTCGTGATGAGCTGCCCGGCGCTAAGCTGATGACCAACCACGGCGGCGGCAACTTTAAGAAACAGTTTGCCCGCGCGGATAAATGGGGCGCTCGCGTTGCTCTGGTGGTCGGTGAATCAGAAATTGCTGACGGAAACGTGGTAGTGAAGGATTTACGCTCAGGTGAGCAAACTACCGTAACGCAGGATAGCGTTGCTGCGCATTTGCGCGCACTTCTGGGTTAATCTCCCGGGAATCATTAGTCAGGAGAAGGACTGCGTGGAAACGTATAACAACGAAAACGATCAGGTCGATGCGCTCAAGCGTTTCTTTGCCGAAAATGGCAAAGCGCTGGCCGTTGGTGTGATTTTAGGGATTGGCGCGTTGGTTGGCTGGCGCTACTGGAGTTCTCATCAGCAGGATACGGCGAGAGAATCCTCTTTAGCCTATGAAAACGCCATTTCCGCGCTCAAATCAGACAAGCCGGAAGCGATCGGTTCGGCGGAAAAATTTGCCGCCGATAGCAAAAACAGCTATGGCGCGTTTGCTTCTCTGGAGCTGGCCCAGCGTTTTGTCGATAAGAACGATCTGCAAAATGCCGAAAAGCAGCTTCAGCAGGGCCTGGCCGCCGCGCCGGATGATAACCTGAAGTCGGTTATCAATATGCGTCTTGCGCGTGTGCAGCTGCAGCTGAAGAAACCTGATGAAGCGCTGAAAACCCTTGAGGGTATTAAAGGTGAAGGCTGGGCCGCTATTGTCGCCGATCTCCGTGGTGAGATTCTGCTTAACAAAGGCGATAAGCAAGGCGCTCGCGCAGCCTGGGAAGCTGGCGTGAAAAGCGATGCTTCACCTGCGCTCAGCGAAATGATGCGTATGAAAATAAATAATCTGTCCATCTGAGAGGGACTCGATGCAATTGCGTAAATTACTTTTGCCAGGGCTGCTTTCCGTTACCTTATTAAGCGGTTGTTCGTTGTTTAACAGCGAAGAAGATGTGGTGAAAATGTCACCGCTGCCGACGGTGGAAAATCAGTTTACGCCGTCCACGTCCTGGAGCACCTCTGTTGGCGATGGTATCGGCGATTTCTATTCTAACCTGCACCCGGCTTTCGCCGATGGCGTCGTCTATGCGGCCGATCGTAAGGGCACCGTCAAAGCGCTGAATGCTGATGACGGTAAAGAGGTGTGGTCGGTTAACCTGGCTGAAAAAGACGGCTGGTTCTCTCGCACGCCTGCGCTGCTCTCTGGCGGCATCACCGTTTCCGGCGGTCATGTCTATATCGGCAGCGAAAAAGCGCAGCTGTTCGCCCTGAATACCAGCGATGGTACCGTGGCGTGGCAGGCTCGCGTTGCGGGCGAAGCGATTTCTCGTCCGGTAGTCAGCGACGGCATGGTTCTGGTTCACACCAGCAACGGTCAGCTGCAGGCGCTGAATGAAGCGGATGGGGCGGTGAAGTGGACCGTTAACCTGGATATGCCGGCGCTGTCTCTGCGCGGTGAATCGGCACCGGCGACCGCCTATGGCGCAGCCATCGTTGGCGGCGATAACGGCCGCGTGAGCGCCGTGCTGATGCAACAAGGGCAGATTATCTGGCAACAGCGTATCTCCCAGGCGACCGGACCGACGGAAATCGATCGTCTGAATGATGTCGATACGACCCCGGTTATCGTCAACGGTGTGGTATACACGCTGGCGTATAATGGCAACCTGACCGCGCTGGATCTGCGCAGCGGCCAGATCATGTGGAAGCGTGAGCTGGGTTCCGTGAACGACTTTATCGTTGACGGCAACCGTATCTACCTGGTCGATCAGAATGACCGCATCCTGGCGCTCTCCACCGAAGGTGGCGTGACGCTGTGGACGCAAAGCGATCTATTGCATCGCCTGTTGACTGCGCCGGTGTTGTATAATGGCAACCTGGTGGTCGGTGATAGCGAAGGCTATATGCACTGGGTGAACCCGGAAGATGGTCACTTTGTGGCTCAGCAGAAAGTGGATAGCTCCGGCTTCCGTACCGACGCGGTGGTAGCCGATGGTCGACTGCTGATCCAGGCAACAGACGGCACGCTGTATTCTATTACGCGTTAGTCGTGGCGGCTTACCCCGCGGCTCTTGAGTTTCTTCGCGGCGGCCGGCAACGCAGCCGGTAGCGAAGTTCACTGAGAGACAACGGGTATAGTGCGAATTGAGAAACGGCTCCTGGCAGACAGGGGCCGTTTTGACTTTTTTAAAAACGTCGTTAAATCGATGTTGCATAGCAATTTGTAAGAGGCATTTAACATGATACCTGTGGTCGCGCTTGTCGGGCGCCCTAATGTTGGAAAATCCACGCTTTTCAACCGTTTGACGCGCACTCGTGATGCGTTGGTCGCGGATTTCCCGGGGCTGACTCGTGACCGTAAGTACGGTCGTGCTGAAGTTGAAGGTCGTGAATTTATCTGTATCGATACCGGCGGTATCGATGGCACAGAAGATGGCGTTGAAACCCGTATGGCGGAACAGTCGCTGTTGGCGATTGAAGAGGCGGACGTCGTGCTGTTTATGGTCGATGCGCGTGCGGGCCTGATGCCTGCTGATACCGCGATCGCCAAACATCTTCGCTCCCGTGAAAAGCCGACTTTCCTGGTGGCGAACAAAACCGACGGCATTGATGCCGATCAGGCGATTGCCGACTTCTGGTCACTGGGCCTCGGCGATATCCATCCGATCGCTGCGTCTCACGGTCGCGGCGTGACCAGCCTGCTGGAGCACGTCCTGCTGCCGTGGGCCGAAGAGATCGACCCGTCGGAAGAGGTCGATGAAGATGCGGCGTACTGGGCGCAGTTTGAAGCGGAACAGAACGGTGAAGAAGCGGAAGAGCCAGAAGACGACTTCAACCCGCAAGATTTGCCGATTAAGCTGGCGATTGTCGGCCGTCCGAACGTGGGGAAATCCACGCTGACCAACCGTATTCTCGGCGAAGACCGCGTGGTGGTCTACGACATGCCGGGGACGACGCGCGACAGTATCTACATTCCGATGCAGCGCGACGAACGTGAATACGTGCTCATCGACACCGCGGGCGTGCGTAAGCGCGGTAAAATTACCGACGTGGTCGAAAAATTCTCGGTCATCAAAACGCTGCAGGCCATTGAAGATGCCAACGTGGTGATGCTGGTTATCGATGCGCGTGAAGGGATTTCCGACCAGGATCTTTCTCTGCTCGGTTTTATCCTCAACAGCGGCCGCTCGCTGGTGATTGTGGTCAATAAGTGGGATGGCCTGAGCCAGGAAGTGAGAGAGCAGGTTAAAGAGACGCTGGACTTCCGTCTGGGCTTCATTGACTTTGCACGGATTCACTTTATCTCCGCACTGCACGGTAGCGGCGTCGGTAACCTGTTCGAATCCGTACGCGAAGCGTATGACAGCGCAACTCGTCGCGTCGGGACGGCGATGCTGACCCGTATCATGACCATGGCGGCAGAAGATCATCAGCCGCCGCTGGTGCGCGGCCGTCGCGTGAAGCTGAAATACGCCCATGCCGGTGGTTATAACCCGCCGATTGTGGTCATCCACGGTAACCAGGTAAAAGACCTGCCGGACTCCTATAAGCGTTACCTGATGAACTACTTCCGCAAGTCGCTGGACGTCATGGGGACGCCGATTCGTATCCAGTTCAAAGAAGGGGAAAACCCGTTTGCCAACAAACGCAATACCCTGACGCCGAACCAGATGCGTAAGCGTAAGCGCTTGATTAAACACATCAAGAAAAGCAAATAAGAGAAACCCGCCGCTGGCGGGTTTTTTTATCTCTCAACAACCCGTGATATTGGTGAATCACGTTCGTCGCCCGTTCGATGTGTATAATACCCCTATTATTTCCACCAATTTACTGGCAGGTCACTATGCAGACTGGATTTGTTGGGCTGGGCGCGGTAGTCGAAACCGCTTATCTTCCCGCGCTGAGGCATCTGGGGAACCCCATGAGCGAATGCTGGGGCTTCGATGTGAATCCTGCCAGGAGATTAGCGGGGATAACCCGCTGTGAGTCATTAGCGGCACTGCTCGAAAAACCGTTAGATCTGCTATTTATCACCACCGCGTCGTTGCAGCATCTTTCGGTGCTGGAGGCGGCGCTGGCATCAGCCTGTCCGCGCATTGTGGTGGAAAAACCGGTTGTGGCGACCCTTGAACAAATGACCCGTCTGCGTGAGCTGCTCAGCGAGCCGCGGCATGCGCGGCGGGTACTGGCGCTCGATCACTGGATGGCGCGGGACGGCGCGCTGAAGCGGGCATTGGGTGAGCTGGACGATCGCTGGCAGGGGGAAGATGAGCTGCAGTCCCGCCGGCCTCTGCTGTCGTCAATCCAGGATATCGTGCGTATTGACGGCTTTTTGCAGGAGCCCAGCGGATTTAACGACCAGGGCGAACCCGTGGCGCTCAATTTTGCCACCGGTGAGCCGGATACGCGCCAGTTGCGCCATCCTGACGGCGTGATTCTTGATATTGGTACGCATGTGCTGGCGATGTTGCGCGAAACAATCCGCTACTGTGGTGGCACGGATGAGATGCACCTTGAAATCCGGCAGGCCAGCGATCGGCTGGGTCATGCCATTGCCCGTGGTGATACGCAAACCGCGGAAGGCAATGCCCATCTGCAGGGGGAACTCAGCGGTATCCCGCTCAATATCTGGCTAAACAAATATGCCGGACCGGCGGGAGGACAAAAAGGAGTGCGCATCTGGTTACGCGATGGACGCATTATCAATCAGGACCGGCGCGATAATTGCGAAGTGGTGGAGCTGATTGATGGCGATCGTATTGAGCGCTGGCGGCGGCCGGGCGCTATCTATGAGCATTGCCTGGGCGAGCATATTCTGGGGAAAGACAGCCTGTTTGTTCGCGCTCCCGAGGAAGTGTCCCGGTTAACGCAGCGACGGATCGGCGAAGTGGCGCTATTGCTTGAATTACAGCAACAATTGCGTGGGCCACACTGAACCGCCGCCGTGGTAAACTGGATAGACGAACATTCGGTAAGGAATCATCATGGAACTCGCATGCCCCATCTGTCGCGCGCCGCTGGCACGACAGGATCACAATGCACACTGTCAGCACTGTGCGAAAGACTTTGCCCTGGAAGCCCGCTGTCCGGATTGCCACAAGCCGCTGGAGGTTTTAAAAGCGTGTGGCGCAGTGGATTATTTTTGCCAGAACGGGCACGGGCTGATTTCGAAAAAACGCGTGGAGTGGGCGGCGGTAGAATAACCGGTGTTACTTTTTCTTCGCCCGGGTTTTCTTCACCGGCGTAATCGTTCTGACTTCGCTTTCGACCCAGCCGTCATTTAAACGAGTGGTCAGCAGATCGCCTGTCTTCACCTGTTTGGTTTGCTTCAGCACTTTACCGTCGCTGGCGGAGGTTACGCTATAGCCGCGGGCCAGCGTTGCTAGCGGGCTCACGGCCTCCAGATGGGTAACCGCGTTTCCGAAGCGCTCGCGGCGCTCGCTTAAACGCGAGCGGATGCTCTCGGCGAGGCGGTACTCGAGTTGCTGAATGCGTGACTGAATACGGTGGATGCGCGGCTGCGGGTTTTGCATGTTCAGCCGCTGAATGACGCGCTGTTGACGCTGATCGGCGCGTTTCATCTGCGTTTCAAGCGCAAGGCGCATCCGCTCGCGTAGCCTTTCCAGCGCCGTTTGCTGGCGTACTAATCGCAGCTGCGGATGCTGCTGCTGAAGACGATGGAACAGCTGGGTAAAACGACGGTGACGGTTGGCGATAAAATAGTCCATCGCCATTTCCAGACGTTGCTGGCCGGACTGCAGCTGGCGCAGCAGCTCCTGCTGATTGCGGCTGACAATCTCTGCAGCGGCTGAAGGAGTTGGCGCCCGCAGGTCGGAGACAAAATCGGCGATGGTGACGTCGGTTTCATGGCCGACGGCGCTGACGACCGGAATGCGGCTGGCAAAAATCGCCCGCGCTACCCGTTCATCGTTGAAGCTCCATAAATCTTCCAGAGAACCGCCGCCGCGGCCAACGATCAGCACATCACACTCTTCGCGAAGGTTGGCTAATTGTATGGCGCGAACGATTTGCCCTGGCGCATCGTCGCCCTGAACCGACGTTGGGTAGATAACCACCGGCAGCGACGGATCGCGTCTTTTCAGCACCTGCAGAATGTCGTGTAGCGCCGCGCCGCTTTTCGAGGTGATGACGCCTACGCAGCGCGCAGGGGAGGGGAGCGCTTGCTTATGCTGCTGATCGAAAAGACCTTCCGCCGCCAGCAGCGCTTTTAGCTGTTCATACTTTTGCTGTAACAGCCCTTCACCGGCAGGCTGCATGCTCTCGACGATAATCTGATAGTCGCCGCGCGGCTCATACAGCGTGATATTGGCGCGTACCAGTACCTGCTGTCCGTGCTGCGGGCGAAAAGTAACCCGACGGTTGCTATTGCGGAACATCGCGCAGCGCACCTGGGCGTTATCGTCTTTTAAGGTGAAGTACCAGTGGCCGGAAGAGGGCTGGCTGAAGTTTGAGATCTCGCCGCTGATCCAGACCTGGCCCATTTCCTGTTCCAGCAGCAGGCGAACCGTCTGGTTTAGGCGGCTGACCGTGAAAATTGCAGGGGATTGAGATGGCAACATGTGAGCAAGATCAAATTTTAAATCAGCAGGTTATTCAGTCGATAGTAACCTGATGATGGACGATCGCAAGTATTATTTTCAAAAAAGGGTAGATGCAATCGGTTACGCTCTGTATAATGCCACGGCAATATTTATCCACCCTGGTCGAGATATTGCCCATGCTACGTATCGCTAAAGAAGCTCTGACGTTTGACGACGTCCTCCTCGTTCCCGCTCATTCTACCGTTCTGCCGAATACTGCCGATCTCAGCACCCAGCTGACGAAGACCATTCGTCTGAATATTCCTATGCTCTCCGCAGCCATGGATACCGTAACAGAAGCGCGCCTGGCAATTGCCCTGGCACAGGAAGGCGGCATCGGCTTTATTCACAAAAACATGTCCATCGAGCGTCAGGCGGAAGAAGTTCGCCGCGTGAAGAAACATGAGTCCGGCGTGGTTTCCGACCCGCAGACCGTACTGCCTACCACCACCCTGCGTGAAGTAAAAGTGCTGACCGAGCGTAACGGCTTTGCTGGTTATCCGGTGGTGACCGAAGACAACGAACTGGTCGGTATCATCACCGGTCGCGACGTCCGCTTCGTGACCGACCTGAACCAGCCTGTCAGCGTTTACATGACGCCGAAAGAGCGTCTGGTTACCGTGCGCGAAGGCGAAAGCCGCGAAGTCGTGTTTGCCAAAATGCACGAAAAACGCGTTGAAAAAGCGCTGGTTGTTGATGATGGCTTCCATCTGCGCGGCATGATTACCGTTAAAGATTTCCAGAAAGCGGAACGTAAACCGAATGCGTGTAAAGATGAGCATGGTCGTCTGCGCGTCGGCGCAGCGGTTGGCGCAGGCGCAGGCAACGAAGAGCGCGTAGATGCGCTGGTTGCTGCAGGCGTTGACGTTCTGCTGATCGACTCCTCCCACGGCCATTCTGAAGGCGTTCTGCAGCGCATTCGTGAAACCCGTGCTAAATATCCTGACCTGCAAATCATCGGCGGCAACGTGGCCACCGGTGCCGGCGCACGTGCCCTGGCTGAAGCGGGCGTGAGCGCGGTGAAAGTAGGTATTGGCCCTGGTTCTATCTGTACTACCCGTATCGTCACCGGCGTTGGTGTCCCGCAGATTACCGCCGTCTCCGACGCGGTAGAAGCGCTGGAAGGTACCGGCATTCCGGTTATCGCCGATGGCGGTATCCGTTTCTCCGGCGATATCGCGAAAGCAATCGCTGCTGGCGCTGCTGCCGTGATGGTCGGCTCCATGCTGGCGGGTACCGAAGAGTCCCCGGGTGAAATCGAGCTCTACCAGGGGCGTTCTTACAAATCTTATCGCGGTATGGGTTCTCTGGGTGCGATGTCCAAAGGCTCCTCTGACCGTTACTTCCAGAGCGACAACGCTGCGGACAAACTGGTACCGGAAGGTATCGAAGGCCGCGTTGCCTATAAAGGTCGCCTGAAAGAGATCATTCACCAGCAGATGGGGGGCCTGCGCTCCTGTATGGGACTGACCGGTTGTGGTACCATCGACACCCTGCGTACCAAAGCGGAATTCGTGCGTATCAGCGGTGCTGGCATCCAGGAAAGTCACGTTCACGACGTGACGATCACCAAGGAATCCCCGAACTACCGCATGGGCTCCTGATTTTCATCGCCCGGTCATGCGCCGGGCGATTTTATTTAATCGCTACTGCTCTGGAATAAACGTCAATGACGGATAACATTCATAAACATCGCATTCTAATCCTGGACTTCGGTTCTCAGTACACCCAGTTGGTTGCGCGTCGCGTACGTGAATTAGGGGTTTATTGCGAGCTGTGGGCCTGGGACGTAACGGAAGCTCAGATTCGTGAGTTCAATCCTAGCGGCATCATTCTTTCCGGCGGCCCGGAAAGCACCACTGAACATAACAGCCCGCGCGCGCCGCAGTATGTGTTCGAAGCCGGTGTACCGGTGTTTGGCGTTTGCTACGGTATGCAGACCATGGCAATGCAGCTGGGCGGCCATGTAGAAAGTTCTAATGAGCGCGAGTTCGGCTATGCGCAGGTTGAAGTTGTTACCGATAGCGCGCTGGTGCGCGGTATTGAAGACTCCCTGACCGCTGAAGGCAAGCCGCTGCTCGACGTCTGGATGAGCCACGGCGACAAAGTTACCGCGATCCCGTCTGACTTTGTTACCGTTGCCAGCACTGAAACCTGCCCGTTTGCCATTATGGCGAACGAAGAAAAACGCTTCTACGGCGTGCAGTTCCACCCGGAAGTGACCCACACCCGCCAGGGTATGCGTATGCTGGAGCGCTTCGTGCGCGACATCTGCCAGTGTGAAGCTCTGTGGACGCCGGCAAAAATCATCGACGATGCCGTTGAGCGTATCCGCCAGCAGGTTGGCAATGACAAAGTGATCCTCGGCCTCTCCGGCGGCGTGGACTCCTCCGTGACCGCAATGCTGCTGCACCGCGCTATCGGGAAAAACCTGACCTGCGTATTCGTGGACAATGGTCTGCTGCGTCTGAACGAAGCCCAGCAGGTTATGGACATGTTCGGTGACCACTTCGGTCTGAACATCGTTCACGTGGAAGGCGAGAAGCGTTTCCTGGACGCGCTGAAAGGCGAGAACGATCCGGAAGCCAAACGCAAAATCATCGGTCGCGTGTTCGTCGAAGTGTTCGACGAAGAAGCGTTGAAGCTGGAAGACGTTAAATGGCTGGCGCAGGGTACCATCTACCCGGATGTCATCGAATCCGCTGCGTCTGCAACCGGTAAAGCGCACGTCATCAAATCTCACCACAACGTGGGCGGCCTGCCGAAAGAGATGAAGATGGGGCTGGTTGAACCGCTGCGTGAGCTGTTCAAAGACGAAGTGCGTAAGATTGGTCTGGAGCTGGGCCTGCCGTACGACATGCTGTACCGTCATCCGTTCCCGGGGCCGGGTCTCGGCGTTCGCGTACTGGGCGAAGTGAAGAAAGAGTACTGCGACCTGCTGCGTCGGGCGGATGCTATCTTCATCGAAGAGCTGCATAAAGCCGACCTCTACAACAAAGTGAGCCAGGCGTTCACCGTGTTCCTGCCGGTCCGCTCTGTAGGCGTCATGGGCGATGGCCGTAAGTACGACTGGGTCGTTTCCCTGCGTGCGGTCGAAACCATCGACTTTATGACCGCGCACTGGGCGCACCTGCCCTATGACTTCCTTGGCCGCGTCTCCAACCGCATCATCAACGAAGTCAACGGCATTTCCCGCGTCGTCTATGACATCAGCGGCAAGCCGCCGGCAACGATCGAGTGGGAATAACTCCCCGGCATTGTTAAACGAAGCCCTCTGTTTTTACAGGGGGCTTTTTCTTTTCTGCCGCCGGATTAATGCTGAGTTTTATCGCTGAACTGGGGCACTTCCGTTGAGAAACGCGCGCTGCGAGCATCGCGTTCATAACCCTGATTCTGGCTCAGAATCGCATAGAGCTCGGGGCGTCTGCCGTGAATCCAGCGTCGGCCCGTGGACATGGTAAGCAGGCTTAAATCCAGCGTGGCGCAGACCAGGGTGTCTTCAAACGCATCGGTTTCTGCAATAATGCGGCCATAGGGATCGATAATCATCGCATTGCCGGTACGCACCTCCCCGTTGTCGAGCCCGACGCCATTGCTGAATAAGATAAACATCCCGTTATCGTGCGCTCTTGAGGGCAGCCAGCGGAGCAACCATTCCCGACCGTTACGGCCCTAGAACGCGGCTTTCAGCGCGTCAGGATCCTGATACCGGTTCTCCCAAAGGGCTACGGGTACGGGCTTCATCCCGAACGGGCTGCGGGAGTTCGTACCGCCGGTTTGATGAGGGGCCAGCAGGATATCCGCGCCCAGCAGCGCGGTAGCTCGTGCATTTTCCGTCAGATTATTGTCCCAGCAGATCAGAACGCCAACTTTCACTCCCCACGGCGTATCGAAGACGGTGAAGCTATCCCCCTGGTCTATCGCCGGATGTTCAAAGGCGTGCAGCTTGCGGTGGATATGTCTCTGGCCATCCGGCATACAAACGACGTAGGTGTTATACAGGCGATCGTCACTCGCTCTTTCAATCAGCCCCACGCCAATGGCCATCTCGTAACTTTGTGCCAGGCGGGCAATTCTCGCCAGGGAAGGACTGTCGTCAATGGGCTCGGCGAGCGACCCCACCTCTTCGGCGCTGAGATCGATAACGTGCCAGTAGCCGGTAATGCACATTTCGGGAAAGGCCAGAATGCGGGTACCTTCGCCGGCTGCCTGATGAATAAAGCGTTCCATAATGCCCAGGTTATAGGACTTATCATTAGCGCGGTGGCAGAACTGTACCGTAGCTACCTGAAGTTCGTTGTTCATAGGTCTCTTCTCGTTGCTAAAAACTGAGCGCATTACGCCAGCAGAGACACAGGATGTATAATCACGCTTTCTCCGCGTTTGATAAGGGACTGGAATGGACATCAGATTAATACGGGCGTTCGTCACCCTGGCCCAGCAGCGGCGCTACCATGCGGCGGCGGAGCGGCTTTGTTTGACCCAACCGGCGCTGACGAAACAAATCCAGACCCTGGAGCATCTGACGGGCATGACCCTTTTTCAGCGGGGGCGGCAGGGAGCACAGCTAACCGCGGCGGGGGAGGCTATCTATTCTCAGGCCTGCCATTTTGTGGCGCAGCATGACCAGTTTTGTGCCTGGACGGAGCAGGTCCGGCGCGGAAACGTCGGCACGCTGGCGCTGGGATTCGGCATCTCAACCTTCCAGTTGGCCCCGGCGCAAGTTAAAGCCTTTCGCCAGCAGTTTCCCGATATTGACGTCTCCCTCAACGATATCGCTTCCCACGAGCAGTATCGAATGCTGCTGGAGGGGCAGCTGCATGCCGGGTTCGTGCGGATGCCCGTTCCGGACGCGCTGGAGGCCCAGGCGCTGATGGAAGAGAGCCTGGTGCTTGCCGTGCCCGCTGGCGCAACGCAGGCGCTCCCGGATATCGCCTCGGTGCTCCGACAGTTCCCGCTGCTGCAAATTAACCCAAGGCGCGGCCGTGGGTTGGCACAGCAAACGGCGCATTTCCTGCAAATCAATTGCCTGACCGCTGACATTGTGGCGGATGCTGACGATATTCATACGCTGCTGGCGCTGGTTGCCGCCGGAAATGGTGTTGCGCTGCTTCCCGCCGGCGCATGTCATCTCCTGCCGGCGGGCATAACGCTCGTTACCGTGACGGGGGAGGGCGCGCAATGGCAGGTTGGCGTTGCCTGGAATCCACAGGTGGTAGATGCCGTCCGCGATCGTTTTATCGCGATGGTCTGTCGGAAGAACGGGGAGATACCTCCTCGCTAAGGCGCGTGCAGGTATCGCCACGAAGTTCAGGAATCAATGGCTGCCGGCATCGCCTCTGGAGGCTGGTCGGACTGGCTCCGGGCAATGGCCAGCGCCAGCCCGGCGACCACCAGCGTCAGCGCAGCGGAAACACCTAAGCTCCCCTGCACCCCGAACTGCTGATTTAACCAGGCGTAGACAAACGGCGAGGCGGCGGCCAGCAGCTGGGCGGGGATCAACAGGATACCGGTGCGGCTGGCGTAATCCTCGGCGGCAAAAAGCTGTAGCGGTAGCGTGGCCTTAAACACGGTCGTTAACCCATTGATGGCGCCATAGCCCAGCACAAATCCGCCGGCCGCCCAGATGAGATATGGCCCGCTCAGACCGAGGGCGAAACAGACCGGCATCAGCAACGTGGTCAGCAGCGTAAGTCGAAGCGGCGTGAGCACCGAACCCGAGGCGACCTCCAGAAAACGGGCGCCGGTCTGGCCAATGCCCCAGAGCATCCCCGCCGCCACTGGCAGACCGTAGTGGGCAATAAATTCCGGCAAATGGGTGGAGGTTCCGTTAGAAACAAACGTCACCAGCGCGATCAGCGCCGCATACAGCAGACCAACGCGTCTCTGCTGGTGAGAAGTGGGCCGATGCGCTTTCGGGGGTATCGCCGCCGGTCGCCTGGCATTCGGCATTCGCCAGAGCAACAGTGCGCTGAACAGGCCCAGCAGGCCATAAACCAGCAACGCCTCCCGCCAGCTCATCATCGTCAACAAAAATGCGCCCAGTGGCCAAAACAGAGCGGAAGCCAGGCCGCCAGCCAGCGTCACGCGGGAAAGGGTTCGTCTTGCCTGTTGTCCGTACAGATTCACCAGCGCGGCGAACAGCGCATCATACAGCGCCAGACGCATTCCGATACCGGTAAGTAGCCAGGCACCCAGCCAACCGGATAGGGTAGGTATAGCGGCCATCATGAAACAGCCTGCGGCGATCGCCAGCGTGCCGCTGACCACAATTTGTTGGCCGCCAAAGCGGGCCAGCAGGCGGGCGACAAACGGGGAGATTAGCGCCATTATCAACATGGCGATCGTCAGGCCGAGGTAGATTTGTGTCTCTGGCCAGCCGGTGTCCTGCCCGATAGCCCGGGCAAAAGTGCCCGGCATATAAAATGAAATTCCCCAGTTAATCAGCTGATTGCATCCAGCGGCAAGCGTCAGCATGGCGGGCGCGGCGCGTCTGTTTTCCGTATTTTTCATTCGTATCTCAGTCTGTTATGCAGTTGTCGGCAGCATAACCTGCGCGCTATTGTGCAGGCAGACTCGTTCGTTTATGACCCTTATAAGAGAAACTTTGAGATGACGACGCTTAATCTGGGAAACCTGGCTACTTTTCGACTGGTGGTACAGCGGGGGAGCTTCTCTGCTGCTGCGGATATCCTGGGGCTATCGCAGCCCGCGGTCAGTCTGCAGGTCCGTCAGCTGGAACAGTTTCTGCAGACCCGGTTGATTGAGCGGACCGGACGGGGGATTAAAGCGACGGCGGCCGGTATGGCTCTGCTGGCTCACGGTGACAATATTGAACGAGCGGTCAGCGCGGCGGTGCTGTCGGTCAGCGAGTTTAGTCGCGAAATCAGCGGCGCGATAACGCTCGGAACGGGGGCCACGGCCTGCATTCATCTGTTACCGCCTGTCTTACAGCAGTTGCGGCAGGCGCATCCGCTGCTGACGGTAGGCGTGACGACCGGCAATACGCTGGATATCGTGCGTGCCGTGGAGGAGAACCGACTCGATCTCGGACTGGTCACGCTTCCGGCGCACGGGCGCAACCTGGCAATAGCCCCGCTGGTGGAAGAGGAGTTTGTGTTTATTTTTGCCTGCGGACAGGATGCGCTGCCGCTGGAGCTGACGCCGGAGGTGCTGCAGGCGCTGCCGCTGATTGCCTTTGAGGCCGGAAGCGGAACCCGGGAGCTGATTGATGGCTGGTTTCGTGCTAGCGGGCGCGATATTTCGCCAGTGATGCAGCTGGGCAGTATTGAAGCCATCAAGCGAATGGTGCGTGCCGGACTGGGATACAGCATTGTTCCACGCATGGCGGTGGCGCATCATGACGATCGGCAGGGGTTACGCGTTCAATCGCTGACGCCAGTACTCCACCGTCAGTTGGGAGTCGTGATGCGTCAGGATAAAATTCTCAGCAAAGGGATCGGCGAAATGCTGCGCCTGCTGCGAGAGGTGCAGTTTACCGTTTAAAGCAATGTCATGCCGTACTGGCTGGCACCGTAATGTGCTGGCTTATTCCCGCGGCGTGGTATCAACCGGGAGCGTCGATTGCTGGGACTCGATCTTGTCCTGATGATGATACCAGGCGCCAATAGAAGAGTAGACAAAGCGTCCAAAGAAGAAGATAAAGCTGATAAGCAGTACGATACGGGTCATGCGACGGTTAAATCGATGTCGTTTACGCATACTGGGTGCCTGACTCACAAAAGGTTCCTTGAGGTATACCCACAACTGGGGCGATAAGGGTATTAAGGCACAGGAATGCAGCAGGGTCAATTGATGAGGATGTAAAAATCCGCCGCTCAAACATTACTTAATGTTATGTAAGATAATTATCACATTCACATCCTTTTTCTTTCATTCGAACAGACGCATAAAAATAAGCTTTATTAATCATAGCTAAAAGGTTTATTGATTTATATCAACAGTCCGCGTGTGCTGATAACTAAAATCTCTTGCCTGTTCCGCGTAGGTATTCCTTATGCGGCTAGGATGGTTAGGTTGGATGCCTGCCTGAATATACCCTGCGGGAATTTGGGTTATCTGTCGAGCATCAATGAAAATAATTAAACGATACAGACAATATCGGGATAAATGGTGGGCGCTGCCGCTGATTTTACCCCTGCTTTTACTGCCTCTGGCACGAGGGGCAAATACCTATGCTGAGCTGGGCGGTAGTGAAGTTTCGCTTTACTATTTGCCGTTGGCGCTGGTCCAGAGTCTTATGCTGTTTTTTGATGTGGCGGCGCTGCCCGGCATTATCATCGGC
Source organism: Klebsiella planticola ATCC 33531 (assembly GCF_000735435.1). Lineage (GTDB taxonomy): Bacteria > Pseudomonadota > Gammaproteobacteria > Enterobacterales > Enterobacteriaceae > Klebsiella > Klebsiella planticola. Next base: position 90,440 of record NZ_JMPP01000022.1, read on the forward strand.
CTGCTGTGCACCGTGGCCCGGGGAATGAGTCCGTGGGAAGCCATTGTGGTCGTTTTTCATTTTCTTATCCCGGCGGTTCTGTGCTGGGGCGGCTATCGGATTTTTGTGCCGCGCCGGCAGCATATTTACCATGGTAACGTGAGCCTGATGCCGTATCGTCTGTTCTGGCAGATGCTGCTGCCTTCGTTCATTTTTCTCGTGCTTTCTCAGGTTGCCGAGTATCTTGGCATGCACCCGCGGATGACGGAACTGGCTGGGGTTGATCCGTTAAGTTTACGCTCGCTGATTACTTTTCAGGCCTTGATGGTGGGCGGTTTAACCGGTGTTCCGCTGTGCTATTTCTTGATTCGTATTCTTCGCAATCCTTTTTATCTGCGTAGTTTTATTTCACAAGCGAAGTTACAGGTTGATCCAAAAATAAAATGTGGTGAATTTGTTTTATGGTCGATAACATTGTTAATGTTATTGGGTTTGTTATTAATACCGCTGAATGGTCAGAGTACGATATTTAGCACAAACTATACATTGTCATTACTCATGCCGGTAATGTTGTGGGGAGCGATGCGCTTTGGCTATCGCTGTATCGCAATGATTTGGACGCCGGTTTTAATCATCATTATTCACTTTCATTATCGCTATTTGCCTTTTTCTCCGGGATATGACAATCAGCTGGCCATTACCTCTTCGAGCTATCTGGTGTTCTCATTTATTATTACTTATATGGCCATGCTGGCGACCCAGCAGCGTCTGATTCATGCCAGGGTACGGCGGATGGCGTTTCTCGATCCGGTTGTCCATATGCCCAATTTACGGGCGCTGAGTCGGTCGCTGGACAGTTCAATGTGGTCGGTGCTGTGCTTTTTACGCATTCCTGAGCTGGAGCTGCTGGGGCGCCATTATGGCGTTATGCTGCGCATTCAATATAAACAAAAACTGGCTGAACATCTGGGCGACTTACTCCAGCCGAACGAGGCCGTTCACCATCTGTCAGGACACGAGCTGGTACTCCGTCTGAACAGCGGCGATCATAAGGCGCGTATTGCCGCGCTGGATGAGCGTATACGACAGTTTCGCTTTATCTGGGATGGTATACCTCTGCAGCCTGCGGTAGGGATGAGTTACTGCAGCGTCCGCTCACCGGTGAAGCACCTCTATTTGCTTTTAGGCGAGCTGAATAATATTGCAGATCTGTCTCTGACCAGCGGCCAGCCAGAAAATATGCAGCGTCGCGGGGCGGTGCATATTCAGCATGGCTTACGGGATAAAGTGGCGATGATGAACCAGATCCAGCAGGCGCTGGAGCAGAATCGTTTTTGTCTGATGGCGCAGCCGATCGTCGGTATTCGCGGTGACAACTATTATGAAGTTCTGCTGCGCATGGCGGGAGATGACGGGAAGCTCATTTACCCGGATGATTTTCTCCCGGTGGCGCATGAGTTTGGCCTGTCATCCCGTATTGACCTGTGGGTGCTGGAGAATACGCTCGCCTTTATGAACCTGCACCGAAAAGTTTTACCCGGGCTGCGGCTGGCGGTGAATCTTTCGCCGGCCTCCGTCAGCAGGAGCCAGTTCCCTGGCGAGGTGGAACGACTGCTGGCGCAGTATCATGTTGAACCGTGGCAGTTACTATTTGAGTTAACGGAAAACCATTCGCTCAGCAACCCTGAGCAGGCACGGCAAACGCTGGCGCATTTGCAGGCGCTGGGGTGTCGGGTGGCAATCGATGACTTTGGTACCGGCTATGCCAGCTACGCGCGCCTGAAAACTCTGAACGTTGATCTGCTGAAGATTGACGGCAGCTTTATTCGTAATTTGCACTCCAGCAGTCTTGATTATCAGGTCGTGGCATCGATTTGCCATCTGGCGCGGATGAAGAATATGCAGGTGGTTGCGGAGTATGTGGAAACGCCGGAGATTCGACAGGCGGCGCTGTCATTGGGGATTGATTATCTGCAGGGGTATGAGATTGGCCAACCGGTTCCACTGGCGTCTCTGGTGACGGCTGAAGCGAGTTGACGGGGAAGAAACGGGCCGGGTGAGAGCAACCCGGCCTCGGGACTAGTTTTTGCTGTCCGGCTCTTCTTCGGCGATTTTCAACAGCCAGTCAGGAACGCCTTCCCAGTACTGCTGTTCTTTTTCCAGATCGAGCAGCACCAGCGCATTCTGGCTGAACCAGTCGTGCGGGAAGACCAGCGTCCAGTGATTGGCTTCGGTCTTCAGCCTGAGCGTGGGCGGGGTGGTGGTCGCCTGACGCTGGTTGTTCAGCAAAATACCAAGGCGTAAAAGCTGAATGAGCGGCAGGAACTGCTTTTTCTTAAACAGCGTAAAGCGGGGCAAATCATCCAGCTTGATCGCTTTACGGTGATAGCGAACCAGCGTCGCCATCAGCATTTGCTGCTCCTGATTGAAGCCCGGCAAATCGCTGTTTTGCAGAATATAAGCCGAGTGGCGGTGCATTCCGCTGTGGTTAATATTCAACCCCACTTCGTGCAGCATCACCGCCCATTTCAACAACGCCGACAGATTCGGGTTGTCCAGTTTGGGGTTCTGTTCCTGCCACTGCTCGAATATATGGGTGGTGGTTTCCAGTACCCGACGCGCCTGTTCGCGGTCAATGTTGTACTGGTTTGCCAGACTTTGCGCGGTGCGGCTGCGGATATCCTGATGGCGAAAACGTCCCTCCATCTCATACAGCACGCCTTCACGCAGCGCGCCATCAGACAAGCGCAGCTCTTTGATCGCCAGCGCATCGAAAACGCCGCAGAGGATAGCCAGCCCAGGAGCAAACACCGCTTTGCGTTCTTCCGACAGACCCGGCAGGCTGAGCGCGTCAAAGTTTTTATACTTCAACACTTCATCCACCAGCATTTCAAGGCGTTCCGGGGTGATAAAACCGTCTTTCTCACCCATCGCCACCAGCACTTCCTGCGCAGCTTTAATGGTGCCGGAGGCGCCCAGCGCCACATTCCAGCCCTGGATGCGGAACTGCCACGCCAGCGTTTCCAGCTTCTGCACGGCCGACAGACGCGCGCGCTGGAAATTCTCTTTGTTGATGGTGCCGCCGGGGAAATAGATCTGCGAGAAGCTGACGCAGCCCATACGACGGCTCTCAACCAGACGCGGTTCGAAATCCTCGCCAATCACCAGCTCTGTCGACCCACCGCCGATATCGATGACCAGCTTACGGCCCCGTTCCGGCTGCGTATGCTCGACGCCCATAAAAATCAGACGCGCCTCTTCGTTACCGGAGATTATCTCTATCGGATAGGGAATCACCTTTTCCGCGCGCTTGAGAAATTCCGCGGCGTTGGCGGCCTGGCGTAAGGTGTGTGTCCCGACGATGCAGACGCTGGAGGGAGAAAAACCCTGCAGGCGTTCGGCAAACAGCGACAGGCAATTAAGCCCGCGGGCGATCGCCTCTTCGCTGAGCACGGAATTTTCATCCAGTCCATCGGCCAGGTGAACCCGCTGTTTCAGGCGGCCGATGATCTGCATGGCTCCGTCGACGACGCGAGCGATCACCATATGAAAACTGTTTGAACCAAGGTCGACCGCAGCGAACTCCTGCGGACGAGGGGTTTTTTCGTTTATTGGCATAGGTTAGTCGGGTTGTTCGAGTGATTTGAGATAATCGTAAATCGCCAGCTGTGCGCGCACTTTACGGCGATTGCCGCGCGGCACATAGCGATTACTCAGTTCTTTATCAAGATAGCGTGCTTTGACCGTATCGTTGAATAAGAGATCAAAAATATCCAGTACGCGCTGCTTCAAACGCGGATCCAGCAGCGGCGCGGCGACCTCAATACGGTAGTCAATATTACGCGTCATCCAGTCAGCAGAGGAGAGCCAAACCTGTTTGTCGCCGCCATTTTCGAAAACATAGACGCGGTCGTGCTCAAGGAAGCGGTCGACGATACTGGTGACGCGAATATTTTCGCTGATCCCTTCCAGCCCAGGAATCAAAGAGCACATGCCACGAATCAACAGGTTAACGGGAACCCCGGAGCTTGACGCGGCATAAAGTCGATCCACCAGTCCTTTATCGACCAGGTTGTTCAGCTTCAGCGTGATGCCAGAAGGCTGACCGTTCTGGGCGTTGGCGATTTCTCTGTCGATCATTTCATACAGCAGGCGACGCGAGTTCTGCGGTGAAACCAGTAGGTAATCGAAGCTCACCGGTCGATATGGGTTTTCGATAAAGTTAAAGACGCGGCGCACTTCATTGGTGATACGTGCATCTGCCGTCAGCAGCGAATAGTCGGTGTACAGACGGGCGGTTTTTTCGTTGAAGTTACCGGTCCCGATATGCGCGTAGCGGACGACTTCGTCTCCCTCTTTGCGCGAGATCAGGAACAGCTTGGCGTGAATTTTCAGCCCCGGCGCGGAGAAGATAACGTGTACCCCCGCTTCGGTCAGACGTTTCGCCCAATGAATGTTGGCTTCTTCGTCGAAACGCGCCTGCAGCTCCACCACCACGGTGACTTTTTTCCCGTTATGGGCGGCGTGGATCATCGAGTCGATGATGCGTGAATCTTTGGCAACGCGATAAATATTGATTTTGATTGCCAGCACGCTCGGATCGAATGAGGCCTGGCGCAGCAGTTCCAGCACGTGCTCAAAGGTATGATACGGGTAGTACAGCAGCACGTCGCGTTCGCGAATGGCATCAAACCCGTTGCGGAACTTATCGAACCAGGTGTGGCGCAGGCGCGGCAGCGGCTTGTTGACCAGATTAGCCTTACCGACGTTCGGGAAGCCGATAAAGTCTTTAAAATTATGATAGCGCCCGCCGGGCAGCATTGAGTCGTAGCGTGAAATGGAGAACATCTCGCGCAGCATTTCAACCATGGTGTCCGGCATATCGCGCTGATAAACAAAACGCACCGGTTCCGCCGTCAGACGCTGTTTCAGACTTGAAGACATCAGCTCCATCAGGCTCGACTCCATCTCGTGCACCAGATCGTACTCGGCGTCACGGGTCATTTTCATCGAGTAGGCGTTCAGCGCATCGTAGTCAAAGAAGCCTTTAAAGATATCATCGAGGCAGTAACGCAGGATGTTATCAAGCAAGATCATTGGCTTGCGGCGACGCGGTGCTTCCGGCGGCAGATTGACGAACCGCGGGACTTTATCTGACGGAATCTCCAGCAGGGCGTAGTTGATGGTTTCCCCGCGGATGATTTCGACCGCCAGATAGGTGTAATCATCTTTCAGGAACTGGATCAGGTCCGTTTCAGGGTTAATCAGGATCGGGGTGATGTGCTGACGCAGGTACTGTTTAAAATAGTTGCGTAGCCAGGACTGCTGATTCACCGAGAGCTGGCGTTCATTGATCAAAAAGATCTGGTTACGCGCCATTTCCAGCAGCAGCTCATTATACAGGCTGTCAAATTCCTGATCGGCCTTCAGAACGCGGGCCTGAATTTTGCCTAACAAATGGCGAGAATGGGCGGTACTCCCTTGTTCTTCGCTAATTATGATGCGGCGCTTAAGTTCAGCGAAGCGCACTTTATAAAATTCATCGAGGTTGTTGGAGTAGATGCCCAAAAAGCGCATGCGCTCAATCAGTGGATTGCTTTTATCCGCCGCTTCCTGAAGTACGCGTTCGTTAAAGGACAACCAGCTGAGTTCTTTCTCGATATATAGCTTTTCCTGGCCCATTACAACTCACACTCCGGTTGATTGATGTTGCTTTTTCATTATGGCGAGCTTTGCCATTGAATGTCCAACTATGTCAAAGAAGTATGACAGTTTTCTTTCAATGTGCTGTGAACAAAAACGATGGCGAGCGAGTGCCCATATTGTGTGCAAAGCGAGGCCGTGCCTGGAGATATACAGGGCAAAAATCATCGCTGATTTGAACAAAACCGGGGGAAAGCGGCTGGCGCTGAACCAATAAAAGGCGCCTCTGGCGAGTGCCGGAGACGCTGATGATTATTCTTCGGCCGCATGGCCCTGCGGTGGCAGAGGGGTGTTATCAAGCCAGGCCTGATTCCCCTCCATGCGCAGACGACCGTCCACAAACCAGCTCACCACCAGCGGATAGATGGCATGTTCCTGAGCCTGCACGCGGGCGGTAATCTCGTCTTCGCTATCCCCGGCAAAAACCGGCACTTTGGCCTGCAGAATGACCGGACCACCGTCGAGCTCATCGGTGACGAAATGCACCGAGGTACCGTGCTCCTCATCACCGTTTTCCAGTACCTGGCGATGCGTATGCAGCCCCGGGTATTTTGGCAACAACGACGGGTGGATATTCAGCAGGCGCCCCTGATAATGGGCGACAAACGCCGGACTAAGGATCCGCATGTAGCCTGCCAGCACTACCAGATCCGGCGCATAAGCATCGATCTCATGCATCAGCTCGCGATCGAAGGCTTCGCGATTGGCAAACTGGCTGGCCGACAACGCATGGGCCGGGATACCGGCCTCACGCGCGCGTTCAAGGCCGAACGCGTCGGCCTTATTGCTGAATACCGCTCTCAGGGTGCCGTTAATCTGCTTTCGGGCGCAGGCATCAATTATCGCCTGCAAATTGCTTCCGTTACCGGAAATCAGCACCACAATGTTTTTCATTCAATGACCACACGCTGTTCGGAATCAGAAGCTTTGATATAGCCGATTTTCCACGCGTTTTCACCTTTCTCGTTCAGCAGCGCGATGGCGCTGTCGGCGACGTCTGCCGGCAGGGCGATAACCATGCCGACGCCGCAGTTAAAGGTACGGTACATTTCATGGCTGCTGACGTTACCGGCCTGCTGCAACCAGTTGAACACTTCTGGCCATTGCCAGGAGGACTCGTCGATGACCGCCTGGGTGTTATCCGGCAGAACGCGCGGAATGTTTTCCCAGAAGCCGCCGCCGGTCAGGTGGGCAATCGCGTGGACTTCAACGTTAGCAATCAGGTCCAGCACCGACTTAACGTAGATGCGGGTCGGCGCCAGCAGATGGTCGGCCAGCGGCGAACCATTCAGATCGGTGGTCTGCGGATCGACGCCGCTGACTTCGATAATTTTGCGCACCAGCGAGTAGCCGTTGGAATGTGGACCGCTGGAGGCCAGCGCGACCAGCACGTCGCCATCGGCAACTTTGCTACCATCGATAATTTCTGATTTTTCTACTACGCCGACGCAAAAGCCCGCGACGTCATAGTCATCGCCGTGGTACATGCCCGGCATTTCCGCCGTTTCGCCGCCAACCAGCGCACAGCCTGACTGCAGGCAGCCTTCTGCGATGCCGCTGATGACGCTGGCTGCCGTATCGACATCCAGTTTACCGGTTGCATAGTAGTCGAGGAAAAACAGGGGTTCTGCCCCCTGGACCACCAGGTCATTGACGCACATCGCCACCAGGTCAATACCGATAGTATCGTGGCGCTTCAGGTCCATCGCCAGCCGCAGCTTGGTGCCGACGCCGTCAGTGCCGGAAACCAGAACCGGCTCGCGGTATTTTTGCGGCAATGCGCACAGTGCGCCGAATCCGCCCAGTCCACCCATCACTTCCGGGCGTCGGGTTTTCTTCACCACACCCTTGATACGGTCGACGAGCGCGTTGCCTGCATCAATATCTACGCCGGCATCTTTATAGCTGAGAGAGGTTTTATCGGTCACTGCGAAATCTCCACACATTTGCGGTAGCAAGAAAAATCGGCGCAATTCTAACAGGGAAAGCAAACGTTTGCGAGCCTGCTTTGCAGTCGGCGTTAATCGGCTGCGATATGAACAAATTTGAAGCGGTTCACGAAAATGAAACCGGGTACATTCTTGTACTTGCCTCTGACATCGGGAATAGCCATCATGCCACTGAAACCGGTTTCTTTTTTTGTTCAGGAGAGCCGAAGGTTGATTCTGCGGGGATTCAGGAGGAAGAGACGGGATGAACATTGCCGCATTTGATATCGGTGGAACGGCGTTAAAAATGGGCGTCAGCACCGCTGCGGGCGAACTGCTTGAAAAAGGTAAGCAGTCGATTATTGACAGCGACGGCGACCAGATACTGCAAGCGATGCTGGCGTGGATTGCTGCTCACCCGACGTGTGAAGGCGTGGCGATCGGCGCGCCTGGCTATGTCAACCCGCACACCGGCTTTATCGAAATGGGCGGCGCAATCCGTCAGTTCGATAATTTTGCGATTAAGCGCTGGCTGGAACAACAGACCGGGCTTCCGGTCGCCATCGAAAACGATGCTAACTGCGTCCTGCTCGCCGAGCGCTGGCAGGGTAAGGCGGTCGACATGAGTGACTTTCTGGTCCTGACAATCGGCACCGGCGTCGGCGGCGCGATTTTTTGTCACAACCAGCTGGTGCATGGCGCGCGTTTTCGCGCGGGCGAATTCGGCTATATGCAGACCGAACGCCCCGGCGCCCGCGATGTGCGCCGCTCTTCAATGAATGAAAACTGCACGATGCGCGTATTGCGCGACCGCTATGCCGGGCATGTCGGTAAATCGCTGGAAGCGGTAACCGGTGAAGAGATCTTCGATCGCTACGAGGCGGGCGATGCGGTTTGCCAGCGGCTGGTGGCTGACTTTTTCAACGGTCTCGGTACCGGTCTGTATAACCTGGTGAACATTTTTGATCCGCAGGCCATTTTCATCGGCGGCGGCATTGTGGAACGGCCGGGCTTTTTGGCGCTGCTGCGCGAACATCTGGCCTGGTTCGGTATCGCGGACTATCTCGACACCGTCAGCCACGGCAACGATGCCGGTTTGATGGGGGCGGTTTACCATTTTAATCAGCAAAACCGATCGCTTAACGGCGATCGCTCATAAGGAAGAGAACATGTCTGGATTTAAAGAAGGTTTTCTGTGGGGCGGCGCGGTGGCGGCGCATCAGCTGGAAGGCGGCTGGCAGGAAGGGGGTAAAGGCGTCAGCGTGGCCGACGTGATGACCGCCGGCGCACACGGCGTGCCGCGTGAAATCACCGATGGCGTACTGCCGGGGAAAAATTACCCCAATCATGAGGCGATTGATTTTTACCATCGTTATAAAGAAGACATTCAGCTGTTTGCTGAAATGGGGTTCAAATGCTTCCGCACTTCGATTGCCTGGACACGTATCTTCCCGCTGGGTGATGAGCTGGAGCCTAACGAAGCAGGGCTCCAGTTCTATGACGACCTGTTTGATGAATGTCTGAAGTACGGCATTGAACCGGTGATTACGCTCTCTCACTTCGAGATGCCTTACCATCTGGTGACCGAGTATGGCGGCTGGCGTAACCGTAAGCTGATCGATTTCTTCGTCCGCTTTGCGAAAGTGGTGTTCGATCGCTATCAGCACAAAGTGAAGTACTGGATGACCTTTAATGAGATCAATAACCAGGCTAACTTCCATGAAGATTTTGCCCCGTTTACCAACTCAGGTCTGAAGTATCTGCCGGATGAAGATCGCGAGCCGGTGATGTATCAGGCGGCGCACTATGAGCTGGTTGCCAGCGCGCTGGCGGTAAAAGCCGCTCGCCAGATAAATCCATCGCTGCAGGTGGGTTGCATGATTGCCATGTGCCCGATTTATCCGTTCTCCTGCGACCCGAACGATATGATGATGGCAATGAACGCCATGCATCGCCGTTACTGGTTTACCGACGTTCACGTCCGCGGTAAGTACCCGCTGCATCTGCTGAACTACTTCGCGCGCCGCGGTTTTGCGCTGGATATCACCGCAGAAGATCGTCAGGCGCTGGCCGAGGGCTGCGTCGACTATATTGGCTTTAGCTACTATATGTCGTTTGCCACTAAAGCGACCGATGATAATCCGCTGCTGGATTATGACGAGACCCAAAGCCTGGTCTCTAACCCGTACGTGCAGAAGTCAGACTGGGGCTGGCAGATTGACCCGGTGGGTCTGCGCTACTCCCTGAACTGGTTCTGGGATCACTACCAGCTGCCGCTGTTTATTGTTGAGAACGGCTTTGGGGCCATCGACGTGCGCGAAGCTGACGGCACGGTGAACGATCGCTACCGTATCGATTATCTCTCCGCGCATATTGCCGAGATGAAAAAAGCGGTGGTTGAGGACGGCGTTGACCTGATGGGCTATACCCCATGGGGATGTATCGACCTCGTTTCCGCCGGTACCGGTGAAATGAAGAAACGCTACGGATTTATCTACGTCGATAAAGATAACGAAGGCAACGGGACGCTGGACCGTAGCCGGAAGCAATCTTTCTCCTGGTATCAACAGGTTATCAGCAGCAACGGCGAAACGCTGTAAAACTCCCCTCAAGCCTTGTGCGACCCCGCCTGCGCGGGGTTTTTTTATTTTGTTTTATACTGGCTCAGGCAGCGCAAAGCATTTTGGTTGATCCCGGTCAAACATATCGGCTATGGCGCAAATGGAAAAAAGCGGTATAATCCCGCGATTTTTTTTGTGGCTGCCCCTCAGAGGAGAAAGAGAATGAAGATTGTGGAAGTGAAACACCCGCTCGTCAAACACAAGCTGGGCCTGATGCGTGAGCACGACATCAGCACCAAACGCTTCCGTGAACTTGCCTCAGAGGTAGGTAGCTTGCTGACTTATGAAGCCACTGCCGATCTGCAGACCGAGAAAGTCACCATCGAGGGCTGGAATGGTCCGGTAGAAATCGAGCAGATCAAAGGGAAGAAAATCACCGTTGTGCCAATTCTGCGCGCCGGTCTGGGGATGATGGAAGGGGTTCTGGAGCACGTACCGAGCGCGCGTATCAGCGTGGTGGGGATCTATCGTGACGAAGAGACGCTGGAGCCGGTTCCTTATTTCCAGAAGCTGGTGTCGAATATCGACGAACGCATGGCGCTGGTGGTTGACCCGATGCTGGCAACCGGTGGTTCGATGATCGCCACTATCGACCTGCTGAAAAAAGCGGGCTGCTCCAGCATTAAGGTGCTGGTTCTGGTGGCGGCGCCGGAAGGGATTGCCGCGCTGGAGAAAGCGCATCCGGATGTTGAGATGTATACCGCATCCATTGACCAGGGCCTCAACGAGCACGGATACATTATTCCGGGGCTCGGCGATGCCGGCGATAAGATTTTTGGTACCAAGTGATTGCATAGATAATAAGAAGCCGACTTTAAGAGTCGGCTTTTTTTTGAATAAAACAAACTCACAGCAACTAATAAACGACTCTTAGAGGAAAACGCTATGACGCGCCGCGCAATCGGGGTGAGTGAAAGACCGCCGCTTTTACAGACTATCCCACTGAGTTTGCAGCATCTGTTCGCTATGTTTGGCGCAACGGTTCTGGTGCCCGTTCTGTTTCATATCAACCCGGCTACCGTCCTGCTGTTTAACGGTATTGGGACATTGCTGTATCTTTTCATCTGTAAGGGAAAAATCCCGGCCTATCTCGGATCGAGCTTCGCGTTTATCTCCCCGGTTCTGCTGCTGTTGCCGCTGGGGTATGAAGTGGCGCTGGGTGGCTTCATTATGTGCGGCGCGCTGTTCTGCATCGTCTCCTTTATTGTCAAAAAAGCCGGCACCGGCTGGCTGGACGTGATGTTCCCGCCGGCGGCCATGGGGGCCATTGTCGCGGTTATCGGCCTCGAACTGGCGGGCGTCGCTGCCAATATGGCCGGCCTGCTGCCGGCTGACGGGCAGTCGCCGGATAGTAAAACCATCATTATTTCGATGGTGACGCTGGCGGTGACGGTTTTCGGTTCGGTGCTGTTTCGCGGTTTCATGGCCATTATCCCGATTCTCATCGGCGTACTGGTCGGCTACGCGCTCTCTTTCGTGATGGGCGTTGTCGACACTACGCCGATCGCCGAGGCGCACTGGTTCGCCCTGCCGACGTTCTACACGCCGCGTTTTGAATGGTTTGCTATCTTCACCATTCTGCCTGCTGCGCTGGTGGTGATTGCCGAGCACGTCGGCCACCTGGTGGTGACGGCGAATATCGTTAAAAAAGATCTGATCCGCGATCCCGGGCTGCATCGTTCGATGTTTGCGAACGGCCTGTCGACGATGATCTCCGGCTTCTTTGGGTCGACGCCCAACACCACTTACGGCGAGAACATCGGCGTGATGGCGATCACCCGCGTCTACAGTACCTGGGTTATCGGCGGGGCGGCAGTCTTCGCGATTCTGCTCTCCTGCGTGGGTAAACTGGCGGCGGCGATTCAGATTATCCCGCTGCCGGTAATGGGCGGCGTTTCTCTGCTGCTGTACGGGGTGATCGGCGCATCCGGTATCCGCGTGTTGATCGAGTCGAAAGTGGACTACAACAAGGCGCAGAATTTGATTCTGACCTCCGTGATTCTGATCATTGGCGTCAGCGGCGCGAAAGTGCACATTGGCGCGGCGGAGCTGAAAGGCATGGCGCTGGCGACAATTGTCGGCGTGGGTCTGAGTCTGATTTTCAAACTGATCAGCGTCCTGCGTCCGGAAGAGGTTGTGCTGGATGCGGCCGACAGTGAAGAAGTAAAACATTAATCCTGCAACCGGGCGGCGATCCCGCCCGGTTCTCTCGAGGCATACTTCGTGATAAACTCTTCGCGTTTTTCTGTAAGCCTATGATGAGGTCCATCTGAACGCACCGGCACAGCTCTCTCTGCCACTGTATCTTCCCGATGATGAAACTTTCGCGAGTTTTTGGCCGGGTGATAATCCTTCTCTTCTTGCTGCCTTACAGAATGTGTTGCGGCAGGAACATAGCGGGTACATCTATATCTGGTCACGCGAAGGGGCGGGGCGCAGTCACTTGTTACATGCCGCCTGTGCGGAGCTTTCCCAGCGCGGCGACGCGGTGGGCTATGTTCCCCTGGATAAGCGTACGTGGTTTGTACCGGAAGTGCTCGACGGGATGGAGCAGCTTTCGCTGGTCTGCATTGACAATATCGAGTGCGTGGCCGGCGACGAGCCGTGGGAAATGGCCATTTTCAACCTCTATAACCGGATCCTCGAATCGGGTAAAACGCGTTTGTTGATTACCGGCGATTGTCCGCCGCGCCAGCTGAATCTCGGGTTGCCGGATCTGGCGTCGCGCCTCGACTGGGGGCAAATCTACAAGCTACAGCCGCTGTCGGATGAAGATAAGCTGCAGGCGCTACAGCTGCGCGCGCGTCTGCGGGGTTTTGAGATGCCGGAAGACGTCTGTCGTTTCTTGCTTAAACGGTTAGATCGTGAAATGCGCTCACTGTTTATGACGCTCGATCAGCTCGATCACGCTTCGATTACCGCGCAACGTAAGTTGACCATTCCTTTCGTGAAAGAGATCCTCAAGCTCTAGCCGGGCTGGATCTCGGCTATCTGCCAAATCCGCGTCCCTCGTCGTTCACTCGCTGCGCCATCACGGTAAAACCACGATGGCGCATCGGCATCAGTTGACGATTTCCAGAACCTGCTCCGGCGGTCGGCCGATCCGCGCCTGGCCATGGCTGACGACAATCGGGCGCTCCATCAGCTTCGGATTATCGACGATGGCCTGAATCAGCGCGTCCTCGCTAAGCTGCGGGTCAGCGAGCTCCAGGGATTTATACAGATCCTCTTTCTGGCGCATCAGTTCGCGGGCGCTGACCATGCCGAGCATTTTCAACAGCTGGCGCAGCGTGTCTGCATCCGGCGGCGTCTCCAGATAGAGCACGACTTCAGGATCGATACCGTTAGCCTTCAACAGGCTTAAGGTGTCGCGGCTCTTGGAGCAGCGGGGATTGTGATAGATTTTTACCGCGTCAGACATGTTGTCTCCTTACATTTTTTGATAGGGGCGGAATCGTTCCTGCAGCTGGCGCAGCTGGTCGATACGCGCATCGTAGCGCGCCTGCTGCAAACTGCCCAGTTTCACCTGCGAGCTGGCGCTGCTCAGCAGAGTAATCGCCTGATCGAGCTGGCCAACCAGCGCCATACCTTCTGCACGCGCCGCCAGCTCCTGGTCACGATGGCCGAGGCTTGCTTCAGCCTGCGCCAGCAGATCCCAGCCGTTGCTGTCATCTTTGTAGCTAAAGGTATAGCGGTTAAGGATTTGCGCCGCTTCCGCCGCTTGTCCGCCCTGTAAGTATGCGTTGGCAAGGTTCAGCTGCAGAACCGGGTTGGTACGAATTTCGCGAGCATTTTTCAGCCGGTTAATCGCATCGGCCGTTTTCTTCTGTCCGAGATCGATATCGGTCGCCAGGTCGAGATACCAGGCGTTCTGCGGATCGGCGCTCAGCAGAGGCTGCAGCGTTTTGCGCGCCAGATCGTAATTATTGCTTCCCATGGCCAGCAGCGCTCGCCCGTACTGGGAGGCGTGCTGTTCACGGATATTGCCTTTCGCCCACGCGTTCAGCAGATCGTCACCAAGCTTATTTTCCCCGGAGTTATACATTCCCAGGGTTCTGGCCTTGGCCAGGTAAAAATCGGCGGAAGACTGGACAACCACAGGACGCATCTGGTTTGCGCGGTTGCGGGCGTCAGACAGACGGCTTTCCGGCAGGGGGTGAGTCAGCAGCATTTCCGGCGGACGGGTAGAGTAACGCGACTGGTCGAGCAGTTTCCCCATAAAGGCCGGCATCGCCTGCGGATCAAAACCGGAGCGCTGCAGCACCTGAATCCCGATGCGGTCAGCTTCTTCTTCGTTTTGACGGGTAAAACTGATCATCCCCTGCTGGGTTCCCGCCAGCGTACCGGTGAGTGCCGCCATCCCGGCCTGCGGGCTGGCCATCGCCAGCAGAATCGAGCCCAGCGCACCGACCCAGGTCAGCGGGGCGTTGCGCTTTTGGTCTTCCATTGCCCGCGCGAGGTGGCGCTGGGTGACGTGTGAGATTTCGTGCGCCATGACCGACGCCAGTTCGCTTTCGGTATCTGAATAGCGGAACAGAGCGGAGTGCAGCACGACATTGCCGCCGAAGAAAGCAAAGGCGTTTATCTGGTCGTTATTAATCAGGTAAAAGTGGAAAGGGGTGCGAACAGAGTTAGCGTGTGAGACCAGACGCATACCTAATCCGTTAATATATTGCACCAGCAGAGGGTCGTTGATGAGCGGCGCGCTACCGCGTAGCTGGCGCACATAGTAGTCCCCCATCTGCATTTCCTGGCCAATAGAGAGCGTGCTTCCCGCAGAGGTTCCCATATCGGGCAGGGTATCTGCGGAGTCAGCAAAAGCAGGCAAAATCGAACCCAGCGTCAGCGACGCTATGACGGTTGCCACCAGCGTTTTCTTTAACTGCCTGAACATAACCTCTGTCCTGTAATGTGGGTGTGCCAGTTTGACCGATTGGGCGGCGTAATGTTCCATTTCCGCGCGTCATGCGAGTTTAGCTGGCGTTGAGGCTATTGAAAATATGATATTCACACCAGCGTGAATGTTTGTGGCTTTGCTAATAAAAGCGAAGTCTTTCAGGTGACATTTAGATACAATTCCCTCGGTTTTTTTGCCGCTACGCGCTTCAGGGAAGGGTTTTATGCTTGAGATGTTAATGCAGTGGTACCGTCGTCGGTTTAGCGATCCGGAAGCGATAGCGCTGCTGGTTATTTTGCTGGCCGGGTTCGGGATCATGTTCTTTTTCAGCGGCCTGCTGGCGCCATTGCTGGTCGCCATCGTGCTGGCTTATCTGCTGGAATGGCCAACCGTCAGGCTGGAGCGCGTAGGGCTTTCGCGAACCTGGGCAACCTCGTTCGTGCTGATTCTGTTCGTGGGCGTCTTGTTGCTGATGGCGTTTGTGGTGATGCCCGTTGCCTGGCAGCAGGGTATCTATCTGATTCGCGATATGCCTGGCATGCTCAATAAGCTGTCCGATTTTGCTGCCACGGTTCCGCGCCGTTACCCGGCGCTGATGGACGCCGGGATTATCGACGCCATGGCGGATAATATGCGCAACCGCGTGCTTACCGTCGGCGATTCGGTGGTCAAATACTCTCTGGCTTCGCTGGTCGGTTTACTGACTCTGGCGGTCTATCTGGTGCTGGTGCCGCTGATGGTGTTCTTTCTGTTAAAAGATAAAGAGCAGATGCTGAATGCCGTGCGCCGCGTGCTGCCGCGCAACCGCGGGCTGGCGGGGCAGGTATGGAAAGAGATGAACCAGCAGATTACCAACTATATCCGCGGTAAGGTGCTGGAGATGATTGTCGTCGGCGTGGCAACGTGGATTGGCTTTATCCTGTTTGATCTCAACTATTCGCTGCTGCTGGCGGTGCTGGTCGGGTTCTCGGTACTGATTCCCTACATCGGCGCCTTCGTGGTGACCATTCCGGTGGTCGGCGTGGCGCTGTTCCAGTTTGGCGCAGGCCCGGAGTTCTGGAGCCTGTTTGCGGTGTACCTGATTATTCAGGGGCTGGACGGTAACCTGCTGGTACCCGTGCTGTTTTCAGAAGCCGTCAACCTGCATCCGCTGGTGATTATCCTGTCGGTGGTTATCTTCGGTGGGCTGTGGGGATTCTGGGGCGTCTTCTTTGCGATTCCGCTGGCAACCCTGATCAAAGCGGTGGTGCATGCGTGGCCGGATGGCCTGGCGGTGGAAGACGAGAAGAAATAGTCCGCGCTGGAAAACGCAGGGAAGAAAACGGACGCCGGGTCAGTGAATTGCGACCCGGCGTCCTGCGTCAGGTAGAACGTTAGCCGTTTTCTTTCAACCAGTTCAGCACCACATCGTGGTGATTGCTGGTTTTAAAGTTATCAAACACGTGTTCGACTTTGCCGTTGCTATCGATCAGGAAGCTAATGCGGTGAATACCGTCGTAGGTTTTCCCCATAAACGATTTTTCGCCCCAGACGCCAAACTGCTCACACACCTGGTGATTTTCATCAGACAGCAGCGTGAAGTTCAGCAACTCTTTTTCGGCGAAACGGGAGAGTTTTTCCGGTTTATCAGTGCTGATACCCAGCACCTCAACGCCCGCTTTTTTTAAGTCATCCATATTATCGCGCAGGCCGCAGGCCTGAACGGTACAACCCGGGGTCATGGCTTTCGGGTAAAAATAAACCAGAACACGCTGTCCCTGGAAGTCGGTCAAATTTACTTCCTCGCCGTCCTGGTCCGGTAAGCTAAATTTCGGTGCAAGATCACCGGCTTTCAGTGGATTCATTACTCAAACTCCATCCTGTTCATCATGTTGTGAATAATTAACGATGTTAATACTGCCTTGTGCGTTCAGTTCTGTACATAGGGCTTTGAACGCTTGTTCGATATTTGATGCATTTTGTGTTGCAGGGCTGTGTGCGGTTATCTGAATAAACAACTGCGCTGAATCGTCATCACCGCTGACCTGGGTACGAGAAACCAGTTCGGCGATGTTCATATTCCACGCGTCAAACAGGGCAGTGAAACGCTCGATAATATGCGGCGAGTCCGGTACCTCAACCTGGACCCAGACGGTGTTTGGCATGGCCTGAGGAGGCCGCGCGGTCGTCCGCTTCATCACGATCAGCAAATCCAGCTCAGCACCTTTCAGCGGCAGGGTCGATTCGATAAGCGTAATCGCGTTCCATGAACCTGAAAGCAGCATGATAAACGTGAATTCGTCACCAAGCATGGCCAGCCGGCTGTCTTCGATATTACAGCCGCAGCTGCTGACGTGGCGGGTGATGGTGTTCACGATGCCGGGACGGTCAGCGCCCAAAGCGGTAATAACCAGATAGTGTTGTAATGAGGCGGTCAAACCTGTTCTTCCTTTAAAAAGGTGAGGTAACATTAGGAAAGCATAAAAAAAACCGGCATACAACATCCCTGATGGCATCGGGTCTCTTGCTTTTATTACGGCACCAAACGTAACATTGAGAATCTTGTCGCACTTCAGCTCTGAGGATGGCCCATGTTCACGGGAAGTATTGTAGCGCTTGTCACGCCGATGGATGAAAACGGTAATGTCTGCCGGTCAAGCCTGAAAAAACTGATTGATTACCATGTCGCCAGCGGAACCTCGGCGATCGTTTCGGTAGGGACTACCGGAGAATCCGCGACCCTCAGCCATGAAGAGCATGGCGATGTCGTGATGATGACGCTTGAACTTGCTGACGGGCGTATCCCGGTCATCGCAGGTACCGGTGCAAATGCAACCGCAGAGGCGATTAGCCTGACCAAACGTTTTAACAATAGCGGTGTTGTCGGTTGCCTGACGGTCACTCCTTATTACAATCGTCCGACCCAGGAAGGGCTGTTCCAACACTTTAAAGCCATCGCAGAACACACCGACCTGCCGCAAATTCTGTATAATGTGCCGTCCCGTACCGGTTGCGACATGCTGCCGGAAACCGTCGGTCGCCTGGCGGAAGTAAAAAATATTATTGGTATTAAGGAAGCGACGGGGAACTTAAGTCGTGTTCATCAGATCAAAGAGCTGGTTTCAGATGACTTTATTCTGTTGAGCGGCGATGATGCCACCGGAATGGACTTTATGCAGCTCGGCGGTCAGGGCGTGATTTCCGTAACGGCGAACGTTGCGGCTCGCGAAATGGCGGATATGTGCCGACTGGCTGCAGAAGGCCAGTTTGCGCAAGCTCGTGCAATTAACCAACGTCTGATGCCATTGCATACAAAATTATTTGTCGAACCCAACCCGATCCCCGTGAAATGGGCATGTAAGGCGTTGGGTCTTGTGGCAACCGATACGCTGCGCCTGCCGATGACGCCGATTACCGAACAGGGTACTCAGGCCGTTACCGCAGCGCTGAAGCATGCCGGTTTGCTGTAAAGTTTAGGGAGATTTGATGGCTTACTCAGTACAGAAGTCGCGCCTGACGAAGGTTGCGGGTGTTTCATTGGTCCTGCTTCTCGCGGCCTGTAGTTCCGACTCACGCTACAAACGTCAGGTGGGAGGCGATGAGGTCTATCTGCAAGCTACGCCGCTCAGTGAACTTCACGCACCTGCGGGTATGATTCTGCCGGTTCAGGTTGGTGATTATAATATTCCGGTTGCGACCAGCACAGGCGCAGTGGGCAAAGCTCTGGACATCCGCCCACCGGCTCAGCCTCTGGCACTGGTGAGCGGCGCTCGTACTCAGTTCAATGGTGATACCGCCACGCTGATGGTCGAGAACGGTCGTAGCGGTTCGCTGTGGGCGCAGGTAGCCAGCATCATACAGTCTAAGAACTATGTCATCACCAAACGTGACGATGCCAGCCAGACGCTGAATACCGACTGGGTTGAATGGAATCGCCTCGATGAAGACCAGCAGTATCGTGGTCGCTATCAAATCTCAGTGAAACCGCAGGGTTATCAGCAGGCGGTTATCGTGAAGCTGGTGAATCTGGAGCAGGCCGGGAAACCGGTATCCGATCCGGCTTCTCTGCAACGCTATAGCACCTCAATGCTGAACGTCATTTCCGAAGGTCTGGATATGAACGCCACCAATGCGCAGAATGCGGCGCAGAAAAATGCCGGCGCCACCTTCGATGTGCAGAGCGCTGCCGACGATACGGGGCTGCCAATGCTGGTTGTTCGCGCACCGTTCAACATGGTGTGGCAACGTCTGCCGGGCGCACTGGAAAAAGTGGGCATGAAGGTGACGGATAGCACCCGCTCGCAAGGCAGCATGGCGCTGACCTACAAGCCGCTGTCTGACAGCAGCTGGCAGGCGCTGGGCGCCAGCGATCCGCAGCTGGTTTCAGGTGACTACAAACTGCAGGTCGGTGACCTCGATAACCGCAGCAGTCTGCAGTTCATCGATCCGAAAGGCCATACGTTGACGCAGTCGCAGAATGACGCCCTGGTAGCCGTATTCCAGGCCGCATTCAGTAAGTAATAAACAGGGCTGGAGCAATCCAGCCCTTTTTCATGTATAGTGACGCAAACGTGTGCGTCGGCAGAAAAGCGCAATTTTTATCGTCTATATCTTCACTGGAGTGACAAAGATGCAAAAGCAAGCTGAGTTGTATCGTGGTAAAGCGAAAACCGTTTACAGCACGGAGAATCCGGATCTGCTGGTACTCGAATTCCGTAACGATACTTCAGCAGGGGATGGCGCGCGCATTGAGCAGTTCGATCGTAAAGGCATGGTGAACAACAAATTTAACCATTTCATTATGAGCAAACTGGAAGAAGCCGGTATCCCGACTCAGATGGAAGCGCTGCTCTCCGATACCGAATGTCTGGTGAAAAAACTGGAGATGGTTCCGGTGGAGTGCGTAGTCCGTAACCGCGCCGCCGGTTCTCTGGTTAAGCGTCTGGGTATTGAAGAAGGGATTGAACTCAATCCGCCGCTGTTTGATCTGTTCCTGAAAAATGATGCGATGCACGATCCGATGGTCAACGAGTCTTACTGCGAGACTTTTGGCTGGGTAAGCAAAAAGAACCTCGCGCGCATGCAGGAACTGACTTTTAAAGCCAACGACGTATTGAAAAAGCTGTTTGATGATGCCGGCCTGATCCTGGTCGATTTCAAGCTTGAGTTTGGTCTGTTCAAGGGCGAAGTGGTGCTGGGCGATGAGTTCTCGCCAGATGGCAGCCGTCTGTGGGATAAAAATACCCTCGACAAAATGGACAAAGACCGCTTCCGCCAGAGCCTCGGCGGCCTGATTGAGGCCTACGAAGAAGTGGCCCATCGCCTTGGCGTTAAGCTCGACTAATCCTCCCTTCGCCAGAAGGTCACTCTACCTTCTGGCGCTCTTCTTGTTGTTTCCAGTGGTAATTCTACGCCGAACCGCCTACGATCTCTCATATTCGAGAATTTGATGGATTGAGGTGCCTATGCGCTGGCAAGGACGTCGCGAAAGCGACAATGTAGAAGATCGACGTAATGATTCCGGCTCGCCCCTGGGCGGCGGCGGTGGTTTCCGTCTTCCCAGCGGGAAGGGCGGTATCGTCCTGTTGATTATCGTGCTGGTTGCGGGCTATTACGGCGTGGATTTGACCGGAATGCTGACCGGAGAGCCCGTTTCACAGCAGCAAACCACCACCCAACGTTCTGTCAGCCCGCAGGAAGAGCAGGCCGCGAAGTTTACGAAGGTGATTCTTGCCGATACCGAAGATACCTGGGGCGCTATCTTCCAAAAGATGGGCCGTCAGTACCCGCAGCCGAAGCTGGTGCTCTATCGCGGCGCCACGCGGACCGGCTGCGGTACCGGCCAGTCCGTTATGGGACCGTTCTACTGCCCGGCTGATAGCACGGTCTACATCGATCTCTCGTTCTATGATGAGATGAAAAACAAGCTCGGCGCGGATGGCGATTTTGCGCAGGCCTACGTGATTGCTCACGAGGTCGGGCATCACGTGCAGAAGCTGCTGGGTATTGAATCCAAAGTGCGTCAGTTGCAGCAACACGCGTCGCAGGCTGAAGTTAATCGCCTGTCGGTGAAAATGGAGCTGCAGGCGGACTGCTTTGCCGGCGTCTGGGGGCACAGCATGCAGAATCAGGATGTGCTGGAGACCGGCGATCTGCAGGAAGCGCTGAATGCCGCAGAGGCTATCGGCGACGATCGCCTGCAGCAGCAAAGCCAGGGGCGCATTGTCCCGGACAGCTTTACTCACGGGACTTCGCAGCAGCGCTATACCTGGTTTAAGCGCGGTTTTGACAGTGGAGACCCGGCGCAGTGCAATACATTTGGTCATGCGCTCTGACCGCCGCTGTAAATGGATGAATTACTTAACCTGACGGCGCGGATGGCGCAGCAGGGCATTCGTCGTCTGCTGGTGCTCAGCGGCGACGACGCGTGGTGCCTGCAACAGGCGCTGCTGCTGCGTAAACGGCTGGCCGGCGATGGTCTGTGGGTGGGGCCGCAGCCTATGGAAGAGCCCTGTATCTCGCCGCAAGCCCTCAAATCTCTCCTCGGACGTGAGTATCACCACGCCTTCTTTGATGCTCGCAGCGGCTTCGACGCGGCGGCTTTTGCCGCGCTGAGCGGGACGTTGAAAGCGGGAAGCTGGCTGATCCTGCTGACCCCCTCTTTTACCTGTTGGCCATCGCGGCCCGATGCCGATTCTCTGCGCTGGAGCGACGCGTCGGAGCCTATTCCCACTCCCCATTTTGTCCACCGTTTTTGTCAGCGAGTCTGTGCGAATCCTGAGGCGATCGTCTGGCGTCAGAATGAACCGCTGATGCTACCGGAGGAGGAGCCACGACCGCACTGGTATCCAGCTGATGGCCATCCTCAGGCCGAACAGGCCGCTATTCTGGCCAGTCTGAGCACACTTCCTGCGGGCATTGCCGCGGTTACCGCCGAGCGCGGACGGGGAAAATCCGCGCTGGCGGGAATGTTGATACGTCAGCTGGCGGGCGATGCCATCGTTACCGCCCCAGCGCGCGGCGCGACCGAGGTGATGGCAACGTTCGCCGGTGACGGTTTTCGCTTTATGGCGCCGGATGCGTTGCTGGCTGGCGATATTCGAGCGTCATGGCTGATCGTTGATGAAGCGGCAGCCATTCCCGGGCCGCTGCTTCGCCAGCTGGTCACCCGTTTTCCTCGCACCTTACTGACCACGACCGTGCAGGGTTATGAAGGGACCGGCCGCGGTTTTCTGCTCAAGTTTTGCGCCAGCTTTCCTCACCTGCGCCAGTTTAGTCTGCTTGATCCTATCCGCTGGGCCCCTGGCTGCCCGCTGGAAGCATTGGTCAGTGAATTACTCCTGTTTGGCGATGAAACCTTTACCCAATCTCCAGCGGGCGAGGTGACGTTTGAGGCGGTGAGTCAGGACAGCTGGCAGCAGCAGGACGGGCTTGCCGAGGCGATGTATCAACTGCTCTCCGGCGCACATTACCGCACATCGCCGCTGGATTTGCGGCGGATGATGGATGCGCCGGGTCAGCATTTTACCTGCGCCCGCACGAGCAACGGCGTGGCCGCGGCGGTATGGCGGGTGGAGGAGGGGGGGCTTGATCCCGCCCTCAGTCGGGCGGTATGGGCCGGTTTTCGCCGCCCGCGCGGTAATCTGGTGGCGCAGTCGTTGGCGGCCCATGGCGGAAGCCCGCTGGCTGCTACGCTATTGGGGCAGCGAATCACCCGTATCGCCGTGCATCCGACCCGACAACGCGAGGGGCTTGGTCAGGCTCTGGTAGCCCGGGCGGTAGCGCAAAGCCACGGCCTCGATTATCTATCGGTCAGCTTTGGCTATACGCCAGAGCTAGGGCGCTTCTGGCAGCGCTGCGGTTTTACGCTGGTGCGTTTAGGTACCCATCGTGAGGCAAGCAGCGGGTGCTACACGGCGATGGCGCTTTATCCGTTAACCCCTGCGGGGCACGAACTGGTTCTACGGGAGTCGCAGCGTCTGGCGCGCGATGAGTTCTGGCTATGGGAGTGGCGAGAAGCGTTATTCCCGCGGCCGATGGCGCCAGCAGCTATGCTTACGGATGACGACTGGCTGGATGTGGCGGGGTTCGCGTTTGCCCATCGCCCGCTGCTGGCGGTGATTGGCAGCCTGAACCGCCTGCTGTTTCACTGCGGGCTGCCGCTTCCGGCGCTTCGCGCCCGTCTGCAACGCCAGGATGAAGCGGAGATTTGCGCCGGGCTGCGTCTGTCCGGACGCAAAGCGCTGCTGGCCAGGCTGCGCGAAGAAGCGGGACTGGCGCTGCTGAACCTCGACGCATCGCGGGCGGAGAGACTGCGTCAGCAGGTTGGGGAACTGCAATTTTTTTAACTAACTCATTCAGTTAAATGTCATGGTCATATTCCGCGTGCGGCGTAAACTGCCCACGTAAACTAAGGAGACAGCCATGAAACACGACCATTTTATTGTGCAAAGCCCTGCGACACCTGCCCAACAGCTGCTGTTGCTGTTTCATGGCGTCGGCGATAACCCGGTTGCAATGGGGCAAATCGGTAGCCTGTTTGCGCCGCAGTTTCCGGATGCGCTGATCGTCAGCATCGGTGGCGCGGAACCTTGCGGTCCACCGCCGGGTCGCCAGTGGTTCTCGGTTCAGGGGGTGACGGAGGAAAATCGCCAGTCGCGTATTGATGCCATTATGCCGACCTTTATTGAGACCGTTCGCTACTGGCAGAAACAGAGCGGCGTCGGTCCGCGGGCGACGGCACTGATAGGTTTCTCGCAGGGGGCGATTATGTCTCTGGAGAGCATCAAAGCCGAGCCTGGGCTGGCATCACGGGTTATCGCCTTTAACGGACGGTATGCGACGCTTCCGCAGTCGGCAACCACCGCGACAACCATCCATCTGATTCACGGCGGCGAGGATCGCGTTATCGATCTGGCGTGGGCGGTTTCGGCCCAGGAGGCGCTTCAGCAGGCGGGTGGCGACGTGACGCTGGATATTGTCGAGGATCTGGGGCACGCGATTGACGATCGCAGTATGCAGTTTGCCCTTGAGCGCCTGCGCTATACCGTGCCGAAACACTATTTTGACGAAGCGTTGAGCGGCAGTACGCCAAAAGACGACGATATTATCGAATTGCTCTAAGCGAACTGATTTCGTGAACGTACTCCCCGGATAAGGCGTATCACGCCGCTATCCGGGGGATTCCCGGCCGTGTGGGATTGACCGGGGGCAGAGCCGAAATCTTACTTCTTCGGCTGGTCGTGCTTCGGCCAGTCGTCGTCATCGTCCCATTTATCGTTACAATCACGATGGGGCGGCAGTTCTGGCTTATTGGCGAGAAACTTTTTGTGGTCAACGCGATTAAGATCCTTAATGACGTTAATCATGACGCCCACCAAAAATACCAGCACCAGAATCCACCAGTGGTTGATTAGCCATTCCATGTGCGCTTCCTCTTTTCAGGTCGAGGTCGTCAGGCGACCAGTTGTTCCATGATGCGTTGATACATCCGCGCCAGCAGCTGCAGGTCGGCGGCGTTAACACACTCATTGATTTTGTGAATTGTCGCATTCACCGGTCCCAGCTCAACCACCTGCGCACCCATGCGAGCGATAAAGCGACCGTCAGAGGTACCGCCGTTGGTCAGCAGCTGGGGTTTGATCTCATTATAGTGCTCAATGGCGTTCACCACCGCTTCGACCAGTTTGCCACGGCTGGTGAGGAACGGCTGGCCAGACAGCCACCAGTCCAGGGTATAGCGCAGCTGATATTTATCCAGCAGCTCGACGACGCGGGCTTTAATCATCTCGTCGGTCAGTTCAGTGCTAAAGCGGAAGTTGAACTGAACATACATGTCGCCGGGGATCACGTTATTGCTCCCGGTACCCGCCTGTACGTTGGCTATCTGCATGCTGGTGGGGGGAAAGAATTCATTGCCTTTATCCCACTCGATTCCTACCAGCTCCGTCAGCATAGGGGCCGCGCGGTGCACCGGGTTATCGGCGAGATGCGGGTAAGCGACATGCCCCTGCACGCCGTGAATGGTCAGGTTACAGGTGAGTGAGCCACGACGACCGTTTTTGACCACGTCACCGACGACTTCGGTGCTTGACGGTTCGCCGACCAGGCAGTAGTCCAGGCGTTCGTTGCGGGCCATCAGCGCTTCGACCACTTTCACCGTTCCGTTATGCGCGCTGGCCTCTTCATCAGAGGTGATCAAAAAGGCCAGACGACCTTTATGATTCGGGTACTGGGCGACAAAGCGCTCGGCGGCAACCACCATCGCGGCCAGCGAGCCTTTCATATCTGCCGCGCCACGGCCAAACAGCATGCCGTCGCGGATGGTGGGTTCGAAGGGCGGGTTAATCCAACGGTCAGCATCGCCGGCCGGAACCACGTCGGTATGGCCGGCAAAGGCCAGCGTTTCACCGCGCCCGCGCCAGGCCCAGAAATTTTGCGTATCGCCGAAATCCATCGGTTCCACGGTAAAGCCAATCGCACGCAGGCGTTCAATCATTAACGCCTGACATCCCGCATCATCGGGGCTGAGGGAAGGGCGGCGAATAAGCTGCTGAGCCAGCTCAATGACCGGGCAAGACATAGACTATACCTCGTTAACAAGCTTCTTATAAGTGAGTTCACTGAAACCCAGCAGCATAGGCTGCCCGGGCGCGCAGAGCAATGGGCGTTTGATAATTGCCGGCATTTCCAGCATCAGCGCGGCGGCGGCATCGGCGTTATTGATACCGGCACGCACGGTTTCATCCAGTTTCCGCCAGGTTGTACCGCGCGTGTTGAGTAATGCTTCCCAGCCCAGTTCGGCGATAAAGGTGTTTAACAACTCGCGATCCAGGCCATCGGCACGATAATCATGGAACTGATATGCAATCTGATGCGCTTCCAGCCAGCGGCGGGCCTTTTTAATGGTGTCGCAGTTTTTGATTCCGTACATAGTCAGCATAAATGAAACCTTTTCTTTTACGTTGGTTTAAGCGATTAACTCAGAAATTTCCGAATACAGCAGGCTGTATAAAATAATACGTGAATCGCGTGAATAAATATCCTTTTTTACCCTCTATATATGCACTGGGTGAATATTAACCAGTCCGCTAACGATAACCCGGAAATCGCCTGCAGGCAGGGGATATAAAGAGCAGGATATCGGTAGTGTAAATTATCTGAAAACAGGCGTAATGTTGCTAAATGTTGCTATGCATCACATTAAATTTCCACTCCCGGGCCCATAGTAGCAGTAAATCAGAGAGATGATGGCGTAGAAGGGGTTACCAGCAAT
Source organism: Klebsiella planticola ATCC 33531 (assembly GCF_000735435.1). Lineage (GTDB taxonomy): Bacteria > Pseudomonadota > Gammaproteobacteria > Enterobacterales > Enterobacteriaceae > Klebsiella > Klebsiella planticola. The sequence goes on from NZ_JMPP01000022.1 coordinate 116,822, forward strand.
CGCAGTGATAACCTTAATGCACTTCCTTTCCCAAACCGATTTGCATAAAATTACCCATAATAATAAGAGAGGCTATTATGATTGAACATGAACTAGGGAACTGGAAAGATTTTATTGAAGGTATGCTGCGTAAATAAAATCCTCAATGTGAGCAGGGTAATCGTAAGGCTAAAATAATAGCCCGGCGGTGTTAAACAGATAAAAAAGGCGACTATGACAGTCGCCTTTTTGTTATTTCCCGAGGAAGAAACGGGACGCTCAGGATCCTGCCGGCTTATTGCGGGCGCTCTTTTTGCGGAAAGCGTCGACGTACCAGTACGAAGAATAGCGGAACGAAGAAGATAGCCAGGACCGTGGCGGAAATCATTCCTCCCATCACCCCGGTGCCCACGGCATGCTGGCTACCGGAACCGGCGCCGGTGCTGGTCGCCATCGGCAGGACCCCAAAAATAAAGGCCAGCGAAGTCATCAGGATCGGACGCAGACGCTGGCGACAGGCCGACAGCGTGGCGGCGAGTAAATCTTCCCCTTTCTCGTTGAGCTCATTAGCAAACTCGACGATCAGAATGGCGTTTTTCGCCGACAGGCCGATAACCGTCAGCAGGCCAACCTGGAAGTACACGTCGTTTTCAAGACCGCGCATCCAGGTGGCCATCAGCGCACCGATAACCCCCAGCGGCACCACCAGCATGACCGAGAACGGGATAGACCAGCTCTCATACAGCGCAGCCAGACACAAGAACACCACCAGCAGCGAAATGGCGTACAGCGCCGGCGCCTGCGCGCCGGACAGTCGTTCCTGATAGGACATGGCCGTCCAGTCGAGCCCAAAGCCGTTTGGCAGCTGTCTGGTCAGATCTTCCATGATAGCCATCGCGGTACCGGTACTGATGCCCGGAGCCGCTTCACCGATGATTTCCACCGCCGAGTAGCCGTTATAGCGCTCCAGGCGCGGGGAGCCGGTTTGCCAGCGCGAGGTGGCAAATGCCGAGAAGGGCACCATCGTGCCGCTGCTGTTGCGCACATACCACAGATTAATATCGTCAGGCAGCATGCGGTAAGGGGCGGCGGACTGGACGTAGACTTTCTTCACGCGGCCGCGATCCATAAAATCGTTCACGTAGCTTGAGCCCCAGGCGGTTTGCAACGTGTTGTTGATATCGTCAATAGACACGCCCAGCGCCTGGGCTTTCCGCTGATCGATATCAATCTGCAGCTGCGGGCTATCGTCAAGGCCGTTATGGCGAACCCGGGTCAACCGGTCGTCTTTCGCCGCCAGATCGAGCAGCGTGTCGCGGGCTGCCATGAGCGCCGCGTGCCCGTTGCCGGCGTGGTCTTCGAGCTCCATATCAAAACCGGCGGAACTGCCCAGTCCGCTGATGGCCGGTGGGTTAGTGGCGAAGACGCGCGCCTCGTTAATGCTGTTAAAGGCTTTTGTCGCGCGTTCAATGATCGCAAACGAGGTACCGGTTTTCGCATCCCGTTCATCCCAGTCTTTCAGGCGGATAAACATGCGCGCGACGTTCTGACCATTGCCTCCCGGGCCAGAGCCCACGGTGGCGAAAATCGAAGCAACGTTGGCCTGTTCATGGCTAAAGAAATAGTCCTCAACTTTTTGCACGACTTTTAAGGTCTGCTGTTGCGTTGCGCCGCTCGGCAGTTGCACCGAGGTCAGGAACATACCGCGGTCTTCCTGAGGCAGGAACGAAGTCGGGAGGCGTAAGAACATAAAGACCATCCCCCCCAACAGCAGCGCGTAGATAGCTATCCAGCGCAGCGAACGGTGAAGAATTTTGCCTACGGCGGTTTCGTAACGGCTGGCGTTACGGTTGAACATACGGTTAAACCAGCCAAAGAAGCCTTTTTTACCGTGTTCTTCGCCTTTCTTCATGGGTTTCAGCAAGGTAGCACACAGGGCCGGGGTGAGGATCATGGCCACGAGTACCGACAGCACCATCGCCGAGACGATGGTAATAGAAAACTGACGATAAATGGCGCCGGTTGTGCCGCCGAAGAAGGCCATCGGGATAAAGACCGCCGACAGTACCATCGCGATCCCGACCAGCGCCCCCTGAATCTGGCCCATGGATTTTCGTGTCGCTTCACGCGGCGAAAGACCCTCTTCGCTCATGATGCGCTCAACGTTCTCGACAACCACGATAGCATCATCCACCAGCAGACCTATCGCCAGCACCATCGCGAACATCGTCAGGGTGTTGATACTGTAGCCACAGGCAAACAGGATGGCGAAGGTCCCCATCAGAACCACCGGTACGGCAATGGTTGGGATGAGCGTTGCGCGGATGTTTTGCAGGAACAGGTACATCACCAGGAACACCAGCACGATAGCTTCCAGCAACGTTTTTACCACGTCATGGATAGAGGCCTTCACGAAGGAGGTGGTTTCGTAGGCAATTTTATATTCAAGGCCGTGAGGGAAATACTGCGACAGCTCATCCAGACGATTGAGCACCAGCTCCGCGGTCTGCATTTCGTTTGCCCCCGAGGCCAGCTGCACGCCAAGGCCGGAGGCCGGGTTGCGGTTGTAGCGGCTGAGGTAATCGTAGCTTTCCGCGCCCAGTTCGACTTTCGCCACATCGCCGAGCGTCACCAGCGAACCGTCCGGATTCACGCGCAGCGTAATATCGCGGAACTGCTGCGGCGTTTGCAGCAGCGACTGGGCGTTAATGGTGGCGTTGAGCGACTGATTATCGACCGACGGCGTTCCGCCAAGCTGGCCGACCGCAATCTGCGCGTTCTGTGATTCGATGGCGTCGGTAACATCTTTCGCCGTCATCTGCACGCTGGTGAGTTTGGCCGGATCAAGCCAGATGCGCATTGAGTATTGCGAGCCGTAGGCCGTAATATCGCCAACGCCATTCACGCGGCTGAGCGGTTCCTGAATGTTACTGGCCACGTAGTCGGCGATATCCTGCTTATCCATGCTGCCGTCAGTTGAGACGAATGCGATGGTCAGAATGTTGGTATCACCGGTTTTACGTACCGTCACCCCCTGATTTTGCACATCCTGAGGCAGTTTTTTCATTGCCGATTGCAGCTGGTTTTGTACCTGCTGCATGGCTTCGTTGGGATTCGTTCCGGCGGTAAAGGTCAGCGTAATCGTCGCCTGGCCCGAAGAGCTGCTCTGGGAAGACATATACATCAGGTTATCGAGGCCGGTCATATTCTGTTCGATAACCTGGGTGACGGTATTTTCCAGCGTTTGTGCGGAGGCGCCGGGATAATTGGCGGTAATGCGCACGTTAGGCGGCGCAAGATCGGGATATTGCTCAACGGGAAGTGACAAGATTGCGAGCGTTCCGGTCAGGCATAGCAGGATCGCCAGAACCCACGCGAAAATGGGGCGATCGATAAAAAAATTCGCCATCAGAATTGAGACCTCATTGTGTACATTTTTGTTACCGCACCGTCTGTGACACTTTATAGGCAACGCCACGGGCAAACGTGGAGAAATTAAGGAGATAGTGTAATTTATCGTGTGGCTTTAGCGGACACCGTAAAGAACTCTCCGACTCTCTTTGCGAAAACCGCCGCTTACCCCGGGGCCTGTTTGCCATCGTTAGACAGTTTTCTGCTTGCTACGTTAAATAAAACGCAATTTCATTTAAGTCAAAGAATTTGATCCAAAACGGGTTATCTCCAGAAAAAAACTATTTCGGGCAAATGAACATTGTTCCAGCCCCGTTTTGTCGGGTAATAAATAGTCATGCGAATCGAGGGGTTATTTAGCAAAGACCGAAGGATACCATGAACCACTTTATTATCAGCGATAGTCGCAAATGTATCGGCTGTAAAGCCTGCGAAGTGGCCTGCGTGATGGCACACAACGACGAGCAGCACGTCCTGACCCCACAGCGCTTCTTACCGCGCATTACCGTGATGAAGCACGAGCAAAAACGTAACGCAATAACATGTCGCCATTGTGAAAGCGCCCCCTGCGCCCGCAGCTGCCCGAATGATGCCATTCGTCAGATAAACGACAGCGTGCAGGTTGACGAGGAGAAGTGCATCGGCTGTAAATCCTGCATGGTGGCCTGTCCGTTTGGCGTCATGGAGATCGTGCTGTTACCGGCGGCGGCGGGGAAAGTGAAAGCCACCGCACATAAATGCGATCTGTGCAGCGGCCGTGAAGGCGGACCTTCCTGCGTGCAAAACTGCCCGGCGCAGGCGCTGCAGCTGGCGACGGAAGCGACTCTTTCCGCGATGGCCAAACAGCGACGCCTGCGTACGGCGCGGATGGATGCGCGGCCGTGGCATGCGCAACCAGGCGATATGGCATTACCGAGCGCTGGCGCAAAAGTCAGCCAGATGGCGGCAACGCCTCTGCGTAGCGAGGCCGATAAACGGGCCGCGGCGATCCGCAAGAAGGATTTTGCCGAGATCGTTCTGCCCTTTAACGCCGGGCAGGCGCAGCAGGCCTCGGAGCGCTGCCTGCAGTGCGGCGAACACAGTATCTGTGAATGGACCTGCCCGCTACATAACCATATACCCCAGTGGATTGAACGGCTGCAAGCGGGGGATATCGACGCCGCCGTGGCGCTGTCCCATCAAACCAACTGCCTGCCGGAGATAACCGGCCGCGTTTGCCCGCAGGATCGCCTGTGTGAAGGGGCCTGTACGCTGCGCGATGAACATGGCGCGGTGACGATTGGCAACATCGAGCGCTATATCTCCGATCGGGCGCTGGCACAGGGTTGGCGACCGGATCTCTCCAGGGTTGTCGACAGCGGGAAAAAAGTGGCCATTATCGGCGCCGGGCCGGCGGGACTGGCCTGTGCTGACCGGCTGATCCGCAACGGCGTGCAGCCGGTGGTCTTTGACCGTCATCCGGAAATTGGCGGGTTGCTGACTTTTGGCATTCCGGCCTTCAAGCTGGAAAAGTCACTGCTGGCCCGGCGACGAGAGATTTTTACTGAGATGGGTATCCGCTTTGAACTGGAGTGTGAAGTGGGCAAGGACGTGGCGTTAACCACCTTGCTGGCAGAGTACGATGCGCTATTTATTGGCGCCGGAACCTATCGTTCCATGAAAGCGGGACTGCCGAATGAAGATGCCCCGGGGGTCTATGATGCGCTGCCGTTCCTGATTGCCAATACTAAGCAAGTCATGGGGTTGAGTGAGCAACCCGAAGAGCCTTACGTCAATACCCACGGGCTGAATGTCGTGGTGCTGGGGGGCGGCGACACGGCGATGGACTGCGTGCGCACCGCGCTGCGTCACGGGGCGAAAAAGGTGACCTGCGCCTATCGTCGCGATGAGGCCAATATGCCGGGGTCGAAAAAAGAGGTGAAAAACGCTCGTGAAGAAGGGGCGGCGTTCGAATTTAACGTTCAGCCGGTGACGCTGGAACTGGATAGCGACGGCCGGGTTAACGGCGTACGTTTTCTGCGCACACAGCTGGGCGAACCGGATAAGCAGGGGCGTCGCAGCCCATCGCCGCTGCCGGGCAGCGAGTTCGTGATGCCGGCCGATGCGGTGATTATGGCCTTTGGTTTTCATCCCCACGGGATGCCGTGGCTGGAGTCCGTCGGCGTACAGCTCGATGACCGGGGGCGGATTAAGGCCAGTGTCGAGAGCCGCTACCGCTATCAGACCACGCACGACAAAATTTTTGCCGGCGGAGATGCCGTCCGCGGCGCCGATCTGGTGGTGACGGCGATGGCCGAAGGCCGCCATGCGGCGCAGGGGATCATGGATTATCTCGGCGTAAAATCGGCCCTGCTTCACTAACGACAAACCCGACTCCGCAGCGTAGTATGACAGCGTCATTCCACGCTGCGGGGCCGTATGTCACTCAACATCAACGTTATCAAAGATAAACTCCTCTCTGAAAACTACTTTATTTTGCGCAATATGACCTACGAGCTGACGCGTAGCGACGGCAGCGTGGTCCGTCATAAGCGCGAGGTTTACGATCGCGGCAACGGCGCCACGGTGCTGCTGTATAACCGTCGCAAGCAAACCGTCGTGTTGGTCCGTCAGTTTCGTGTCGCCACCTGGGTCAACGGTAACGAGGACGGAATGCTGATCGAAACCTGCGCCGGGCTGTTGGATAACGACGAGCCTGAAGCCTGCATCCGCAAAGAGGCCATCGAAGAGACCGGATACGAAGTCGGCGATGCGCATAAGCTGTTCGAGCTGTATATGTCTCCCGGCGGGGTGACCGAAATTGTCCACTTCTTCATCGCCGAGTACAGCGATGCGCAGCGCAAAACGCGCGGCGGCGGCGTTGAAGATGAAGATATCGAGGTACTGGAGCTGCCTTTTCGCCAGGCATTGCAGATGGTCGCCGACGGCGCGATACGCGATGGCAAGGCGGTGATTCTGCTGCAATACCTGCAAACATCGGGACTGATGGCGGGGTTATCTGATAAATCTGATTGAGTAACGTGCCGCCGCTGGTGAAGATGGCTGCTGTTTTGAGCGTTCTTCTCTGGGGTTGTGCCGCGCATGCTTTATCGGGTTCTTTTTTTCTGCTTTTCGGTTTACTACCGGCGTCGTGGGCGTGGGCGGCGCCGGTACAACAGCTATTCGGCGACTGGCTGGTCACCTGCAATAATCAGAATTTCTGCGTCGCTCGCAACGTCGGTCTGCATCACGGACTGGTTATGACTCTCAGCCGCAGCGCCGGCGCCGTTACGGATGCCAGCCTGCGCATTGAGCTGGGCGGTATCGGTAACCCGGTGGCCGCCCTGGCGCCGATCGCTCCTCGTCTTTTGCTTGACGGTAAACCGCTGGCGTTGACCGATAAACACTGGCTGGTTGCGGATAAGCTGATCAAAACCGGAGATAGCGTGACGATCGATGCTTTTCTCCAGCAGGTGCAGGAAGGACAGGCGATAACCCTGGTTAACGGACTGCAAAGCATTTCTCTGCAAGGGCTGAAAGCCGCGCTGCTGTTTATCGATAGCCATCAAAAGCGTGTCGGCAGTGAAACCGCGTGGGTGGGGAAGGGGGAAGAACCGCCGCTTAGCGTGCCTCCGGCACCTGCGCTGCGGGCAGTTGGCAAAGTTGACTTCTCGCAATCACCGCTCAGTCGGGAGGAGCTCAATGATCTGATGGATTACGGCAACGAGCGGATGAACAATAGCGCCTGTTCGCTGGACCCTTTCCGCCGTGAGATTCGGGTTACCGCGTTGACGGATGAGAAGGTGTTACTGATGGTCAGCTGTGAAGCCGGAGCGTACAACACCATCTGGCTGGCCTGGCTGGTGTCGCGCCAGCAGCCGTATGTGGCCCGCCAGGTCCGTTTGACGCTGCCCTTCCAGCCGCCGGGCAATGCGGCGCGTGATATTGAACTGATTAATGCCAGTATTGATGAGCGACGTCACGAGCTGGTGACTCTGGATAAAGGGCGCGGCCCCGGCGATTGCGGGGTTCAGACCCGCTGGCGCTATGATGGCCAGCGGTTTAGCCTGGTTCGCTATGCGCAGCAGCCGCAGTGTGATAACTGGCAGGGGCCAGATGCCTGGCCCACGCTATGGGTTACCCGTTACATATTTCATCCGCGAGACTGACAATATGCTCGACGGTAAAGCCAAAGAACGGGAACAGCTTCTCCGCCGGCGCTGATTCACCGTAGCTTCTCATTCCCACGATGGCGCCCTTCAGCCCGACATATTTATACCAGTAGTCGGCGATACCGGCCTCAACCGCAATTCTGGCGCTGACGTTAGCCGGAAGAACCGACTCCCGATATGCCTCATCTTGCGCATCGAAAACATCGGTTGAGGGCAGGGAGACTACCCGCACGTTAACCCCTTTGGCGAGCAGTTTTTCCGCCGCCAGCACGGTTATCTCTACTTCGGAACCGGTGGCTATCAGGATTAAATCCGGTTTTCCCCCCGCATCTTTCAGCACGTAGCCGCCGCGGGCAATATCCTGTACCTGTTGCGGCGTCCGCGCCATTTGCGCCAGGTTTTGCCGCGACAGAATCAGCGCAGTGGGGCCGGTTTGCCGTTCAATCGCCGCCTGCCACGCCACCGCCGTTTCGACCTGATCGCAGGGGCGCCAGGTGCTGAAGTTCGGCGTCAATCGCAGACTGGCCAGCTGTTCGACCGCCTGATGAGTGGGACCATCTTCCCCTAACCCAATCGAGTCATGGGTATAGACCATAATCTGTCTGGCCTTCATCAGCGCTGCCATTCGCGCCGCGTTACGCGCATATTCGACAAACATCAGGAAGGTGGACGTATAAGGGATAAAGCCGCCGTGAAGGGCTATGCCGTTGCCGATCGCCGTCATGCCGAACTCGCGCACGCCATAATGAATATAGTTGCCCGCCACGTCCTCTTTGATCGATGTTGACCCGGACCAGATGGTGAGGTTGCTCGGCGCCAGATCCGCCGACCCGCCCAGCAGCTCCGGCAGAAGCGGTCCATAGGCGTTCAGGGCATTTTGCGACGCTTTACGGCTGGCAATTTTCGCCGGCTCGGCCTGCAGTTGCGCGATATAGTCGTGCGCCGCATCGCCCCAGCTCTCCGGCAGCGCGCCGTCCATTCTGCGTTTTAGCTCCGCCGCCAGTTGTGGATACTGCTGCTGATACGCGGCGAACCGCTGATTCCACGTCTGTTCTGCCTGCTCGCCGCGCGGCCGGGCATCCCATTGCTGATAAATCTCTTTGGGGATCTCAAACGGCGGATGTTTCCAGCCCAGCTTCTCGCGGGCTAACGCCACCTCTTTTTCCCCCAGCGCAGCGCCATGGGACTCTTCCGAACCGGCTTTATTCGGTGAGCCATAGCCAATCACGGTGCGGCAGATGATCAGCGAAGGTTTATCCGTGACGCTTTGCGCCTCGAGAATTGCCTGTTTCACTGCCTGCGGGTCGTGACCGTCAATATCGCCAATCACGTGCCAGTGATAGGCCCGAAAGCGCGCGGCGGTATCGTCGGTAAACCAGCCGTCGGTTTTACCATCGATTGAGATGCCGTTATGGTCGTAGAAGCCGATCAGCTTGCCAAGACCCAGCGTCCCCGCCAGCGAGCTGGCTTCGTGGGAAATCCCCTCCATCAGACAGCCATCGCCCATAAACACCCAGGTATAGTGATCGACAATGTCATGGCCGGGACGGTTAAACTGCGCCGCCAGCGTGCGCTCGGCAATCGCCATGCCGACGGCGTTGGCCAGCCCCTGGCCAAGCGGGCCGGTGGTGGTCTCGACGCCGGGGGTATAGCCGTGTTCCGGGTGGCCGGGGGTTTTGGAATGGAGCTGGCGAAAGTTTTTCAGTTCGGACAGCGGCAGATCGTAGCCGGTCAGATGCAACAGGCTATACAGCAGCATGGACGCATGACCGTTTGAGAGCACAAAGCGGTCACGGTCATACCAGTGCGGATTCCCCGGATTGTGTTTAAGGAAATCATTCCACAGGACTTCGGCGATATCCGCCATCCCCATCGGGGCGCCGGGGTGGCCGGAGTTGGCTTTCTGTACAGCGTCCATGCTCAGGGCGCGAATGGCGTTGGCAAGTTCTCTTCGGGACATAATGGACTCCTGAAACAAGATGTTGCATGAGTTTTTGTTGATTGTCTGTCGAGGCGTTTATGGGGTGGATAACTAAAAAGCATAGCAGACGGGACTATCATTGCTTTCGAAATCAGGTTACATAAATGTTATAAATCGATAACAAATATACCATTGCGATGGCGAGAGTTTGGCGGCGTTCAAAGTTTGAAAAGCCGTCAGGCGAGATACTATGCGCCACCTGGGGTGGGCACCAGGATAGTCATTACGCACACCCCCTACGACCGATACGTGAAAGGAACAATAAAATGGATGAGCAGTTGAAACAAAGTGCCCTCGATTTCCATGAGTTTCCCGTTCCCGGGAAAATTCAGGTTGTCCCAACCAAGCCTCTGGCCACACAGCGCGATCTGGCGCTGGCCTACTCGCCAGGCGTGGCGGCACCTTGTCTGGAAATCGAGAAAGATCCGCTGGCTGCCTACAAATATACCGCCCGCGGCAACCTGGTGGCCGTTGTTTCCAACGGCACCGCGGTGCTGGGACTGGGGAATATTGGTGCGCTAGCCGGTAAGCCGGTGATGGAAGGCAAGGGCGTTTTGTTTAAAAAATTCGCCGGTATTGATGTGTTCGATATCGAAGTCGATGAGCTGAACCCGGATAAATTTATCGATGTCGTGGCGGCGCTGGAGCCCACCTTCGGCGGCATCAACCTCGAAGACATCAAAGCGCCAGAGTGTTTCTACATCGAGCAAAAGCTGCGCGAGCGCATGAACATTCCTGTGTTCCATGACGATCAGCACGGTACGGCCATTATCAGCACCGCGGCGATTATTAACGGCCTGCGGGTGGTTGAGAAGAATCTTTCCGACGTTCGGATGGTAGTATCCGGCGCGGGCGCGGCGGCGATTGCCTGCATGAATTTGCTGGTGGCGCTGGGTATGCAGAAACACAATATCGTGGTCTGCGACTCCAAAGGCGTCATCTATAAAGACCGTGAGCCTCACATGGCAGAGACCAAGGCGGCCTACGCGGTAGAAGATGACGGCAAACGCACGCTGGACGATGTGATTGACGGAGCGGATATTTTCCTCGGCTGTTCAGGCCCGAAAGTGCTGACCCCGGAGATGGTGAAAAAAATGGCCCGCGCGCCGCTGATCCTCGCCCTGGCTAACCCGGAACCGGAGATTCTGCCGCCGCTGGCGAAGCAGGTCCGCGAAGATGCCATCATCTGCACCGGGCGCTCCGACTACCCGAACCAGGTCAACAACGTGCTGTGCTTTCCGTTCATCTTCCGCGGGGCGCTGGACGTTGGCGCCACGGCGATTAACGAAGAGATGAAGCTGGCTGCAGTCCACGCGATAGCGGAACTGGCACATGCCGAACAGAGCGAAGTGGTCGCCTCTGCCTACGGCGATCAGGATCTGAGCTTTGGTCCGGAATATATCATTCCGAAACCGTTCGATCCGCGCCTGATCGTCAAGATCGCTCCGGCGGTCGCCAAAGCGGCAATGGACTCCGGTGTAGCCACGCGTCCGATTGCCGACTTCGACGCCTATATTGAGAAACTCAGCGAGTTTGTCTACAAAACTAACCTGTTCATGAAGCCGATTTTCTCCCAGGCGCGCAAAGAGCCCAGGCGCGTGGTGCTGGCGGAAGGCGAAGAGTCGCGCGTCCTGCACGCAACTCAGGAGCTGGTATCGCTGGGGCTGGCAAAACCGATTCTGATCGGCCGTCCGAGCGTGATTGAAATGCGTATCCAGAAGCTGGGGCTGCAGATCAAAGCCGGCGTGGATTTTGAGATCGTCAATAACGAATCCGATCCGCGCTTTAAAGAGTACTGGGGCGAGTATTACCAGATCATGAAACGCCGCGGCGTGACCCAGGAGCAGGCGCAGCGGGCGGTGATTGCCAATACGACGGTCATTGGCGCAATCATGGTGCATCGTGGCGAGGCGGATGCCATGATCTGCGGCACCATCGGCGACTACCATGAGCATTATGGGGTGGTTCAGCCGCTGTTCGGCTACCGGGACGGCGTCAGCACCGCGGGGGCCATGAATGCTCTGCTGCTGCCAAGCGGTAACACCTTTATCGCCGACACCTACGTCAATAACGATCCTACGCCGGAGCAGCTGGCGGAAATCACCCTGATGGCGGCGGAAAGCGTCCGTCGTTTTGGTATTGAGCCGCGCGTGGCGCTGCTGTCGCACTCCAACTTCGGTTCCTCTGACTGTCCGTCAGCGAGCAAAATGCGCGAAGCGCTGGAGCGAGTGAAAGCGCTGGCGCCGGATCTGATGATCGATGGTGAAATGCACGGCGATGCGGCGCTGGTGGAAAGTATTCGCCATGAGCGGATGCCGGACAGCCCGTTGAAAGGCTCGGCCAACATTCTGGTGATGCCGAATATGGAAGCCGCGCGCATTAGCTATAACCTGCTGCGTGTCTCCAGTTCGGAAGGGGTGACCGTCGGACCGGTGCTAATGGGAGTGGCGAAGCCGGTACATATTCTGACGCCGATCGCTTCCGTGCGCCGCATTGTCAATATGGTTGCGCTGGCGGTGGTCGAGGCACAGACTCAGCCGCTGTGAGGGATTTGTCGGGTGGCGCTACGCTAACCCGACCTACGGAATAACGTAGGCCGGGCCAGCGAAGGCGCCGCCCGGCATTAAATCCATTCGCGAACCTGAATAAACTCACTCAGGGCAGCCTCAGGGCTGCCTTCTTCCGGCCGGTAGTCATACTCCCAGCGCACCAGCGGCGGCATCGACATCAGAATCGACTCCGTGCGCCCTCCGGTCTGCAGGCCAAACAGCGTCCCGCGATCCCACACCAGATTGAACTCCACGTAGCGGCCGCGACGATAGAGCTGAAAATTCCGCTCGCGCTCGCCATATGGCATGGCTTTGCGCTGCTCAACTATCGGCAGATAGGCATCCGTATAGCCGTTGCCCACCGCCTGCATAAAGGCGAAGGCGTGGTCAAAATCCGGGGTATTCAAATCGTCAAAGAACAGGCCGCCAATTCCGCGCTGCTCATGACGATGCTTCAGATAGAAGTAGTCATCGCACCATTTTTTATAGCGCGGATAAACCTCTTCGCCGAAGGGCTGACACAGATCGTGAGCCGTGCGATGCCAGTGAACCGCATCCTCTTCAAAGCCGTAGAAGGGCGTCAGGTCAAACCCGCCGCCGAACCACCACACCGGCTCTGCGCCGGGCTTTTCAGCAATGAAAAAACGCACGTTGGCATGGCTGGTCGGCACATAGGGATTCCACGGATGCACCACCAGAGAAACCCCCATCGCCTCAAAGCTGCGACCGGCCAGTTCCGGGCGATGCGCCGTTGCCGAAGCCGGCATGGCGTCGCCGTGAACGTGGGAGAAGTTTACGCCCGCCTGCTCAAACACGCCGCCATCGCGCAGAACCCGGCTGCGACCACCGCCGCCGCCTTCGCGCTGCCAGCTGTCTTCGACAAACTCACCGCCGTCAATGGCGCTCAGTTTCTGGCAAATGGTCTCCTGGAGCTGGAGGAGATAGCGTTTTACCTGGTGCGCATCGGGCTTCATTTACGTCTCTTCGAGTGGGCCTTCTGGTTATCGAACCAGTGGAAGTAGCTGATGATACCGGACGCGATCGCGCTGGCGATTTTTTGCCGGAACGCGGTGGTGCCTAACAGTTTTTCTTCGCCCGGGTTGGTGATAAATGAGGTTTCAACCAGTACGGACGGGATTGATGGCGACTTCAATACCACGAAGGCGGCCTGTTCCGTGTTACGGCTATGCAGCTTATGCACCGGCTTAATATTTTTCAGAATATGCGAACCCAGCGTCAGGCTGTTTTTAATGGTATCGGTCTGCACCAGGTCAAACAGCACCTGCTGTAAAAGGTGGTCCTTGGCCGTGGCTTTTTTACCGGCGACCTCATCGGCGCGGTTTTCGCGATCGGAGAGGTATTTCGCCATCGCGCTACTCGCGCCGCGGTTGGAGAGGGCAAATACCGAAGCGCCGGCTGCGCTGGGATTGGTAAAGCCGTCGGCGTGAATCGACATAAACAGATCGGCGCCGTGCTGGTGGGCAATTTCCACGCGGTCGTACAGCGGGATAAAGGTATCGCCAGAACGCGTCAGGCGCGCGTCAATACCGTTATTGCGCAGGATGCTGCGTACGTTTTTGGCAATCGCCAGTACGACATGCTTCTCTTTAGAACCGTTGTGACCGATGGCGCCGGTATCAATACCGCCATGGCCCGGGTCGAGCATAACGATGCGCTTTGCGCCCGCCTTTTTCGCCGCGGGTTTACTGTGGCCGTTGGACGTCGTCAGCGGCTGTTCTTTTGCGATGACCTGCGATGAAACCCCGGAAAGGGTCATGGCAGCCAGTCCTGCTTTCAGCACCTGGCGGCGCGAAGCAAGTATTTTTAATGGTTTAAAAGTGCTCATTCGGCCTGAATTGCAAACAAGTGGTACCTGGTGTTATATCGTATCGCGTTTTCCGTTACGACCATTCAAAACAAGAATTGTTTTACTTTTCATTTCAATACATGACAGTGCGTATTATGTCATTTTTTCCACTTCATTTCGCCTGATATTGGCTATCCGCTGAAATCGCGCCATAATCGCTGTTTTTAAGCCTGAAAAATGGGGAATACCATGGAGATACGCGTTTTTCGCCAGCAAGATTTTGAAGAAGTGATTACGCTGTGGGAGCGCTGCGAGCTTCTGCGCCCGTGGAATGACCCGGAAATGGACATTGAGCGTAAAGTTAACCACGATGTCAGCCTGTTTCTGGTCGCGGAAGTGAATGGCGAGGTGGTTGGCACGGTGATGGGCGGCTATGACGGTCATCGCGGTTCCGCCTACTACCTTGGCGTGCATCCGGAATATCGCGGCCGCGGTATCGCCAATGCGCTGCTGAACCGGCTGGAAAAAAAGCTGATTGCTCGCGGCTGCCCGAAAATTAACATTATGGTTCGCGATGATAATGAGGTGGTGCAGGGGATGTATGAACGGCTTGGTTACGAATATGCCGATATCCTGAGTCTGGGTAAACGTTTGATTGAAGATGAAGAATACTGAGTTTATCCCCTCTGATTTTGATGCTCATGGCCGGCTCAGGCTACCGTTTTTGTTCTGGTGCGTACTGCTGCTGCAGGCGCGGACCTGGGTGCTGTTCATTATGGCGGGGGCCTCCCGCCAGCAGGGCGATGTGTTACTGAACCTGTTCTATCCCGATCACGACAATTTCTGGCTAGGGTTACTGCCGGGCATCCCGGCAGTACTGGCGTTTATCGTAAGCGGGCAGCGGCAGCGTTTTCCCCGTCTCTGGCCGCTAATGCGCTGGCTGCTGGTGCTGTCCCAGACGCTGCTGCTGCTCTGGCAACCGCTGTTATGGCTGAGCGGCGAGTCACCTTCGATGCTGACTATCGGCCTGCTGATCGCCGATCTCTATGCCTTCTGGTGGCTGTTAGCCAGCCGTCGACTCAAAGCCTGTTTTCAGGAAGATCGGGTTTAACGGCACTTTTTGCCGATCCTGCACTCCAACAGGCGTCAAATAAACAAGAAAGGACCGAGTCATGAAATCGCTACGTTTACTTCTCTGCGCTTTACCGCTGGCATTAACCGGCTGCTCCACCATGAGTGCGGTTAACTGGTCAGCGGCCTACCCATGGAACTGGTTTGGTTCCTCAATGGAAGTGACCGAGCAGGGCGTGGGTAAACTGACGGCCACAACGCCGCTGAATGAACAGGCCATCAGCGATGCGCTTGGCGGAAGCTATCGCCTGCGCAGCGGCATGAAAGCCGCCAACGGTAATATCGTGCGCTACTTTGAGGCGCTGAAAGATGACAAAGTCGCGATGACCATTAACGGCGACGGCGGCACCATCAACCGTATTGAAGTGCGGGATAGCGAGATCAAAACGGACCGCGGCGTTCAGGTCGGCACGCCATTTAGCGAGCTGTATAGCAAAGCCTTTGGTCATTGTCAGAAAGGGGCAAACGATAATGGCGCCGTGGTGGAGTGCCAGGCGGACGGCAGTCAGCATATCAGCTACGCCTTTACCGGCCACTGGAATGGTCCGGAAGAGCTGATGCCTTCCGACGACACGCTGAAAAACTGGAAGGTCAGCAAAATTATCTGGCGCGGCTAATTTGATCTGAAGGGACACGGCACAGGGAAAAAACGGGTACAATAGCGCGATAAAAGTGCCACAGTTTTGTGGTTGTATCATTTCAGGAGGAGCGATGTCTCAGGTTCAGAGCGGCATTTTGCCGGAACATTGCCGTGCGGCGATTTGGATTGAAGCCAATGTCAAAGGGGACGTCAACGCCCTGCGCGAAGCCAGCAAAGTCTTTATTGATAAATTAGCGACCTTTCAAACGCAGTTTCCGGACGCCCAGCTGGGGGCGGTGGTGGCTTTTGGCAATAACGTCTGGCGCCAGCTGAGCGGCGGTGTTGGTGCCGAAGAGCTTAAAGATTTCCCGGTATACGGCAAGGGCCTGGCGCCGTCTACCCAGTATGATGTCCTGATTCATATCCTCTCTGCGCGTCATGAGGTGAACTTCTCCGTGGCTCAGGCCGCCATGGCGGCCTTCGGCGATGCGATTGAGGTGAAAGAAGAGGTGCACGGTTTCCGCTGGATTGAAGAGCGCGACCTGAGCGGTTTCGTCGACGGTACGGAAAACCCGGCCGGTCTTGAGACCCGCCGTGAAGTGGCGATCATTAAAGATGGCGTGGATGCCGGCGGCAGCTATGTGTTCGTTCAGCGCTGGGAGCATAATCTCAAGCAGTTGAATCGCATGAGCGTTGCGGACCAGGAGATGATGATTGGCCGGACCAAAGAAGCCAATGAAGAGATTGACGGCGACGATCGCCCGGCAACCTCGCATCTGAGTCGCGTCGACTTAAAAGAAGATGGTAAAGGGCTGAAGATTGTTCGTCAGAGCCTGCCTTACGGCACCGCCAGCGGCACTCACGGCCTCTATTTCTGTGCGTACTGCGCGCGTATCCATAACATTGAACAGCAGCTGCTGAGCATGTTTGGTGATACCGACGGCAAGCGTGATGCCATGCTGCGCTTTACTAAACCCGTGACCGGCGGCTACTACTTTGCGCCATCCCTGGATCGTCTCCAGGCGCTGTAATCCCGGGTTGACCCTGCCCCTCTTCCCTTCGGAAGAGGGCAGATAACCTTCTCCCTGTCTGGCGACCTCATTCGGCTTAACTCCTTGTTCTACCTTATCTTCTCTCCCACCCCATAGAGGGAGAAGCACGCCGAAAATCCGCCTTCGTACGGGTTTGTAAACGGCTTATTCTCTTTTCGACTTCCAAATCGCCAAACGGTATATAAAACCGTTACTCCTTTCATACTCGTTATAAATATTATGGCTATAAGAAAGTCATCAAACTGATAAGGGTGCGCAATGGCGGTTAAATCACTGAACAAAGGATATCTGGCACTGGCCGCTTCGATGCTGCTGGTTGCGCAGGCGCAGGCGACTGAGCTGCTGAACAGCTCTTATGATGTCTCCCGCGAGCTGTTTGCCGCCCTTAATCCGCCGTTTGAACAGCAGTGGGCGAAAGATAATGCCGGCGATAAGCTGACGATCAAACAATCTCATGCCGGTTCGTCGAAACAGGCGCTGGCCATATTGCAGGGCTTAAAAGCCGATGTGGTGACCTATAACCAGGTGACGGATGTACAGATCCTGCATGACAAAGGCAATCTGATCCCCGCCGACTGGCAAAGCCGTCTGCCGAACAACAGCTCGCCGTTCTACTCCACCATGGCGTTCCTGGTGCGTAAGGGGAACCCGAAGAATATACATGAGTGGAGCGATCTGGTGCGCCCGGACGTGAAGCTGATTTTCCCGAATCCGAAAACGTCCGGCAACGCGCGCTATACCTATCTGGCTGCATGGGGAGCCGCAGATAAAGCTGACGGTGGCGATAAAGCGAAAACCGAGCAGTTTATGACCCAGTTCCTGAAAAACGTCGAAGTGTTTGATACCGGCGGCCGCGGCGCAACCACCACCTTCGTTGAACGTGGACTTGGCGACGTCCTGATTACCTTTGAATCGGAAGTGAACAATATTCGCAAACAGTACGAGGACCAGGGCTTCGAAGTGGTGGTGCCGAAGGTCAATATTCTGGCGGAGTTCCCGGTTGCCTGGGTGGACAAAAACGTCAAGGCCAACGGAACCGAGAAGGCGGCGAAGGCTTATCTGAACTGGCTCTATAGCCCGCAGGCGCAGACGATCATCACCGACTATTACTATCGCGTGAACAACCCGCAGGTGATGGAGACGTTAAAGGATAAATTCCCGCAGACCGAACTGTTCCGCGTCGAAGACCAGTTTGGCTCCTGGCCGCAGGTAATGAAAACCCACTTTGTCAGCGGCGGTGAGCTGGACAAACTGCTGGCGGCGGGGCGTAAGTAATGTTTGCTGCTGCATCTAAGCGCGTGCTGCCGGGCTTTACCCTGAGTCTCGGCACCAGCCTGCTGTTTGTCTGCTTGATTTTACTGCTCCCCCTGAGTGCGCTGGTGATGCAGCTGGCGCAGATGACCTGGGGGCAGTACTGGGAAGTGGTGACCAACCCGCAGGTGGTGGCGGCCTACAAAGTCACGCTGCTGTCGGCGTTTGTCGCCTCAATTTTTAATGGCGTATTTGGCCTGCTGATGGCCTGGATTCTGACGCGCTATCGCTTTCCTGGCCGTACGCTGCTCGATGCGCTGATGGACCTGCCGTTTGCTCTGCCGACGGCAGTCGCCGGCCTGACCCTCGCTTCACTGTTTTCGGTCAACGGCTTTTACGGCGAGTGGCTGGCGAAGTTTGATATTAAGGTGACCTATACCTGGCTCGGTATCGCGGTCGCCATGGCGTTTACCAGTATTCCTTTCGTGGTCCGTACGGTTCAACCGGTACTTGAAGAGCTGGGGCCGGAATATGAAGAAGCGGCGGAAACGCTGGGCGCCACGCGCCTGCAGAGCTTCCGTAAAGTGGTGCTGCCTGAGCTCTCTCCGGCGCTGCTGGCCGGGATCGCGCTGTCATTTACGCGTAGCCTTGGCGAGTTTGGCGCGGTGATTTTCATCGCCGGCAACATCGCATGGAAAACCGAAGTCACCTCCCTGATGATTTTCGTGCGCCTGCAGGAGTTTGATTACCCGGCGGCGAGCGCGATTGCGTCGGTGATCCTGGCGGCTTCGCTGCTGCTGCTGTTTTCCATCAACACCCTGCAAAGTCGCTTTGGTCGACGTGTGGTAGGTCACTAATGGCGGAAGTTACTCAATTGAAGCGTTACGATGCGCCCCGCATCAACTGGGGGAAATGGTTTCTGATCGGCACCGGAATATTGGTTTCCGCTTTCATTCTGATCGTGCCGATGGTCTATATCTTCGTCCAGGCCTTCAGCAAAGGGCTGATGCCGGTCCTGCACAACCTGGCTAATCCGGACATGCTGCACGCAATCTGGCTGACGGTGATGATTGCGCTGATTACCGTACCGGTAAACCTGGTCTTTGGCACGCTGCTGGCGTGGCTGGTGACGCGTTTTAACTTCCCTGGCCGCCAGCTGCTGCTGACGCTGCTGGATATTCCTTTTGCCGTTTCGCCGGTAGTGGCGGGGCTGGTCTATCTGCTGTTCTACGGTTCCAACGGTCCGCTCGGTGGCTGGCTGGACGCGCATAACCTGCAAATCATGTTTGCCTGGCCGGGCATGGTGTTGGCCACCATCTTTGTCACCTGCCCATTTGTGGTGCGTGAGCTGGTTCCGGTAATGATCAGTCAGGGCAGTAATGAAGATGAAGCGGCGATTCTGCTCGGCGCGTCCGGCTGGCAGATGTTCCGCCGGGTGACTCTGCCGAATATCCGTTGGGCGCTGTTATACGGCGTGGTGCTGACCAACGCTCGTGCTATCGGGGAGTTTGGCGCCGTTTCGGTAGTTTCGGGCTCGATTCGCGGTGAAACCCTGTCGCTGCCGCTGCAGATTGAATTGCTGGAGCAGGATTACAATACCGTCGGTTCCTTTACCGCCGCAGCTCTGCTGACGTTAATGGCTATTTTGACTTTGTTTTTAAAGAGTATGTTGCAATGGCGTCTGGCCAATCAGGAAAAACGCGCGCAACTGGAGGGGAATCATGAGCATTGAGATTGTCAATATTAAGAAATCTTTTGGACGCACTCAGGTGCTGAATGATATCTCTCTGGATATCCCTTCCGGACAGATGGTCGCGCTGCTGGGGCCGTCAGGCTCCGGGAAAACCACGCTGCTGCGTATTATTGCTGGTCTGGAGAATCAATCCAGCGGTCATATTCGTTTCCATGGTACCGACGTGAGCCGCGTTCACGCCCGTGACCGTAAAGTGGGCTTTGTCTTCCAGCACTATGCACTGTTCCGCCATATGACGGTATTTGAGAATATCGCCTTCGGGCTGACGGTGTTGCCGCGTCGTGAACGTCCGAACGCCGCCGGGATCAAAGCGAAAGTTACCCGGCTGCTGGAAATGGTGCAGCTGGCTCATCTTGCCGATCGCTACCCGGCGCAGCTGTCCGGCGGGCAAAAGCAGCGCGTGGCGTTAGCGCGAGCGTTAGCCGTGGAGCCGCAAATTCTGCTGCTCGATGAGCCCTTCGGTGCGCTGGACGCTCAGGTGCGCAAAGAGCTGCGCCGCTGGCTGCGTCAGTTGCATGAAGAGCTGAAGTTTACCAGCGTGTTCGTGACCCACGATCAGGAAGAGGCGATGGAAGTGGCCGACCGCGTGGTGGTCATGAGCCAGGGTAATATCGAACAGGCCGATGCACCGGAACAGGTCTGGCGTGAACCGTCCACCCGCTTTGTACTGGAGTTTATGGGCGAGGTTAACCGCCTGAAAGGGATTGTTCGCGGTGGCCAGTTCCATGTCGGTGCTCATCGTTGGCCGTTGGGGTATACCCCGGCTTATCAAGGGCCGGTGGATCTGTTCCTCCGCCCCTGGGAAGTGGATATCAGTCGCCGTACCAGCCTCGATTCACCCTTGCCGGTCCAGGTACTGGAAGCCAGTCCGAAAGGGCACTACACCCAATTAGTTGTTCAGCCATTAGGGTGGTATGACGAACCGCTGACCGTCGTGCTGTCGGGCGATGACGCGCCGTATCGCGGTGAACGGCTGTTTGTCGGCTTACAGAATGCGCGACTCTATAACGGCAATCAGCGGATAGAGCCGCGTGAGGATATTGCTCTGGCGGAGTCAGCCTGATAGTTTATTGAATATGTTTATCGCCCGGTGACGCTACGCTTACCGGGCCTACAGTTATCACTGCGTCTTGTAGGCCGGGTAAGCGAAGCGCCACCCGGCTTTTTTATTGAGTAAAAATCGTGAATACACTTGAACACACCATCGGTAATACCCCTCTGGTCAAGCTTCAGCGCATGGGACCGGACAACGGCAGTGAAATCTGGGTCAAACTGGAAGGCAATAACCCGGCGGGTTCAGTAAAGGACCGCGCCGCGCTTTCAATGATCGTTGAAGCTGAAAAACGCGGTGAAATAAAGCCCGGTGATGTCCTGATTGAAGCCACCAGCGGGAATACCGGGATCGCGCTGGCGATGATTGCCGCGCTGAAAGGCTATCAGATGAAGCTCCTGATGCCGGACAACATGAGCCAGGAGCGCCGTGCTGCGATGCTGGCCTACGGTGCCGAGCTGATTCTGGTAACCAAAGAGCAGGGGATGGAAGGCGCGCGCGATCTGGCGGCAGAAATGGCGCAGCGTGGCGAAGGGAAACTGCTGGATCAGTTCAACAATCCGGATAACCCCTATGCGCATTACACCACCACCGGGCCGGAAATCTGGCAGCAGACCGCCGGGCGAATCAGCCATTTTGTCTCCAGTATGGGCACTACCGGCACCATTACCGGCGTATCCCGCTTTCTGCGTGAACAGGATAAGCCGGTGAGCATCGTGGGGCTTCAGCCGGAAGAGGGCAGCAGCATTCCGGGGATTCGGCGCTGGCCGGCAGAGTATATGCCGGGAATTTTTAATGCTTCGCTGGTCGATGCGGTGCTGGATATTCACCAGCAGGATGCGGAAAACACCATGCGTATGCTGGCGGTACGGGAAGGTATTTTTTGCGGCGTCAGCTCCGGCGGCGCGGTGGCCGGCGCATTACGTATCGCGCGGGAAAACCCCGGCGCGGTAGTGGTGGCGATCGTTTGCGATCGCGGCGATCGCTACCTGTCCACCGGGGTTTTTGGCGAAGAGCACTTCAGCCAGGGGGCGGGTATTTAACTGGCAGGTGAGTCCAGCAGATCGGTACCGTAGGAGTTATCTACGGTACATAGCCAGCGCTGTTCCTGCCAGCGAAAAACATAGGTGGCGCGGCGTGTAACCTGGGTGGTTCCCCCCTGCGGAGTCGGTACATCCAGCAGGGTTTCCATAATCACCAGCGCAGTGTCACCGCCTTCCAGTATCTCCATTTTGCCTTGCGTCACCACCAGCCGGTGCTGAAAATAGTCGGCAATGGCGAGAAAGGCTTTGCGGATGTTCTCCTTGCCTTTCACGATCCGTCCCGGCTGGACCACCAGCAGGGCATCCTCTGCGTAGTAGTCCATTAACGTATCGTAGTCTTCCTGCGATATCGCGCGGTCGCACGCTTCAATGACGGCTTTTAGCTGCGGGTTTACCATACATACTCCCCGGGTTTAGTGCGGATAATGGGTCACCAGATTATCGAGAAATGTCCACAGTTTCTGGTTCATCTCGCGATAATCCCAGCTGCGCATCTCCTGTACGGAACGGATAAAACGCCGGCCTCTTGCCGCCTCAAGCTCCTCCTGCGAATGGGTGATTAGTCGTTCAATGACCTCTGCGTCAAATTCCATATGGCACTGGAAACCATATACCCGGTCGCCATATTTCACAATTTGTCGCGGGCAACCTTCGCTTGCGGCCAGAACCGTCGCCGTCGGCGTCATGCCGGGCATATCGTTATGCCAGTGCCCCACGACCAGAGCAGGGCCAAAATGAGCGATATTCGGGTCGCGTAAACCCTCTACGGTGAGGGTGACAGGATAGTGGCCGATCTCTTTTTCCGGGCTTTGCATGACCGGGGCGCCCAGCGCTTCGCCAATCAGTTGCGATCCAAGACAGATGCCGATGACCATCCGCCCGGCGGCGATGGCCTGGGCAATAAGATGTTGCTCAGCATGCGTATCAAAATAAGCACACTCCGCCAGCGTCGTACGAGGCGACTGCGGGCCGCCGAGTACCACCAACATATCGAAGGCATCGGCGTTTGCCGGCAGCGGGTCACCGGCATATACCCGTGACCAGCCGGTGGTGTAGCCCCGCTCCTGGGCCCAGTGGAGGTAGGCTCCCGGTGCTTCAAAGTGTTCGTGGACGATAAAATAAATGTGCATAGACGTCACTCCCGTCAGAGTTGTAGAACGAGGTGTAAATCGTCAGCCAGGCGCTCAATCTCATCATCGCTTAACGTCCCCGGCGATAGCCGAAGACCGTGCGATGGCGTGCGAATACCGAACGCTTCGCCTTCGCGGACTAACCAGCCGGCGCGGGCTAAGCGCAGGGCTATTGGCTGGCTCGGCTGCGTTAGCGGCAGCCAGAAATTCAGGCCATCTCCCGGAGGAAAGGGGGGGAAACCACGGTGGGTCAGGGCCGCGGCCAGTTTTTCATTCTGCCGACGATAATGGCGCCGACTCTCCGCCAGCGAGGCAGTAAAGACGCTATCATTCAGGCAGGCAAAGGCAAAGCCCTGCAGCAGATGGCTGACCCACTGGCTGCCGGCGTTGAGCCGCAGACGTAGCGCAGCCGAGGTGGTGCTATCGCTGGCGACAAACGCCAGACGCAGGTCCGGCCCGAGCGTTTTTGACAGGGAGCGTACCAGCGCCCAGCGCTGCGTGGTGGCGGGCAGGGGGGAATGCCAGGGCGTTGCCGATAACAATGCGAAGTGGTCATCAATAATCACCAGCACCTGCGGGTAGCGAGTCAGTATCTCGCGAATAGCCGCTGCTCTGGCTTCACTGAAGCTACAGCCGGTCGGGTTGTGCGCGCGTGGGGTCAGAATGACGGCTCGCGCGCCGCTGCGTAAGGCCAGTTCCAGTTCGTCAGGCAATATCCCCTCTCCGTCAACGGCCACCGGACAGGCATTAAATCCGGCGTAGCGCAGCATATTGATACTGCTGAGAAAGCAGGGGTCTTCAACCACCACACCATCGCCGGGCAGAAGCAGGGCGCAAAGCAGCCGCTCCAGCGCATCGATGGCGCCACTGGTCAGGTTAATCTCAGCCTGGATTCCCAGGTCCTGGTGCATCCAGCGCTGCGCCCAGGTCGCCAGCTTAGGTTCCACGGCAGCATCGCCGTACAGGTGCGGGGTCAGCGAGAGCTGATTCAGATAGCGAGCGAGATCCGGCAGGCGGCGGGGATCCGGGTTACCACCGGAGATATCCCTGAGTGGCGACGAGGGATCTCCGCCTTCCTGCGGCAGGGGAGCGTTCGCGGATTTAATGGCAGTACCGTTGCGCCCTTGACTGACGGCCAGCCCGGAGGTGACCAGCCGTTTATAGACCGCTGCGACGGTGTTGCGGTTAACCGTCAGCTCAGCAGCCAGCTCACGAACCGGAGGCAGCGTCTCTCCGGGTTTTAATACACCGCTTTGTATCAGATGGCGGATGTTATCAAAAATTTCACTGGCGGTTTTTCCAACGATCATTATTGACCTATGACAAAATGAATTTTAGCATAGGACGAATGATAATCAGAGTATGACCCGCTGTCCAGCGGGGGGAGAAGGGATGGGGCAACAAGACGAAATACAATCAGTGCTCTTCAACGATAAGAGCCGGGCGCTGCAGGTCGACATCGTCGCCGTGCAATCGCAAGTTGTGTACGGTAGCGTCGGTAACAGTATCGCGGTGCCGGCCATTAAACAGCATGGACTGCGGGTGATGGCCGTGCCGACCGTGCTTTTCAGTAATACGCCACACTACGATACGTTCTATGGCGGAGTGATTCCGGAAGCGTGGTTTGTGGGTTACCTGCAGGCGCTGGAGGAGCGTGACGCGCTGCGTGAACTGCGGGCGGTGACCACGGGTTATATGGGCAGCGCGGTACAGATAGAACGTCTGGCACAGTGGTTACGCCGGATCCGCAAATCTCACCCTCAGCTCTGTATTCTTGTTGACCCGGTCATTGGCGATGTCGACAGCGGGATCTACGTAAAGGCGGAGATTCCGGATGCCTATCGTACCCATCTGCTGCCGCTGGCGCAGGGGATAACGCCAAACCTGTTCGAACTGGAAACGCTGAGCGGCATGCCCTGCCGCCATCAGCAGGAGGCCATCGCTGCCGCGCGTAGTCTGTTATCCGATTCGCTGAAGTGGGTGGTGATTACCAGCGCTCCGGGAATGGACAGCGCGACGATTAACGTTCTGGTGGTGACGGCTGATTCGGTTGAGGTGGTGGTCCATCCGCGGGTTGAAACGGACCTGAAAGGTACCGGCGACCTGTTTTGCGCCGAGCTGATCAGCGGCCTGATGTCGGGGCTGGCGCTGGGAGCGGCGACGCATGCTGCGGCGCAGCGCGTGCTGGCAGTGATGACCTGGACCGATCGACAGGGCTGTGATGAGCTGATCCTGCCGCCGCCGGAGGTAAGCGCATGAAGAGCTATCGTTTAGTTGTACGTCAGCAAGGGCGTATTGTTGGTTATTTTGATACCGCCGGTAATGATGCCCTGGAAGATGTCTGCGTGGCCCGGTCGCTGTTTGGCGTCACCGGTGGATACCAGTGCGATCTGTTGGTTTCAGATAGCGAACGGCGGATTCTGGAAAGTGGACCAGAGGGGATGAAGGTCCTCTCCCGGGAGAAATGCTTTCGGCCGGTAAAATCCATCCTGTAAAAAAAATGGCGCCAATAGGGCGCCATTTTTTCTGCGGCAAGAATTACTTCTTGATGCGAATGACCGGGGTTTCACCCACGGTAACGCTACCGGACAGTTTGATCAGCTCTTTGATCTCGTCCATGTTGGAGATAACAACCGGAGTCAGGGTCGACTTGGCTTTCTCTTCCAGCAGCGGCAGATCGAATTCGATGACCGGGTCACCCACTTTCACACGCTGACCTTCTTCGGCAATGCGTTTGAAGCCTTCGCCTTTCAGTTCAACGGTATCAATACCGAAGTGAACAAACAGCTCGATGCCGCTATCCGATTCAATAGAGAATGCATGGTTGGTTTCAAAGATTTTACCGATGGTACCGTCTACCGGCGCAACCATTTTGTTGCCGGTAGGTTTGATGGCAATGCCATCACCCACAATTTTTTCCGCAAAAACCACATCCGGCACGTCTTCGATGTTGACGATCTCGCCAGAGAGCGGAGCAACAATCTCAATAGTTCCGGAGTCTTTTTTGTCATCAGAAACCAGAGATTTCAATTTATCGAACAAACCCATGATCTTCTCCTAAGCAGTAATTTGGGCCGCGCATCTCGTGGATTAGCAGATTGTTTTTTCTTCAATGAACTTGTTAACCAGCGTCATTAACTCGTCCGTTGTCGGTTGAGCAAGAGCCTGCTCTGCTAATACTTTCGCATCTTCGAAGTTCGTGTTACGAATAATCTTCTTGATACGCGGGATGGAAATGGCGCTCATAGAGAATTCGTCCAGCCCCATACCCAGCAACAGAAGTGTAGCACGTTCATCGCCCGCAAGCTCACCACACATGCCAGTCCATTTGCCTTCGGCATGAGAAGCATCAATTACTTGCTTAATCAGCGTCAGTACAGATGGCGACATGGGCTGGTAAAGATGTGAAATCATATCATTACCACGGTCAACTGCCAGAGTATATTGCGTTAAATCATTGGTTCCGATACTAAAGAAATCGACTTCTTTCGCTAAATGACGGGCAATCGTTGCCGCGGCCGGTGTTTCAACCATTACGCCGACTTCGATTTTTTCGTCAAATGCTTTACCTTCGTCACGCAGTTCCTGCTTGTAGATCTCAATCTCTTTCTTCAGCGCACGCACTTCTTCAACAGAGATGATCATCGGGAACATGATGCGAAGCTTACCGAACGCGGAGGCGCGCAGGATGGCACGTACCTGGTCACGCAGGATCTCTTTACGATCCATCGCGATACGTACGGCACGCCAGCCCAGGAACGGGTTCTCTTCTTTCGGGAAGTTCATGTACGGCAGTTCTTTATCGCCGCCAATGTCCATGGTACGAACGATAACGGCCTGAGAACCGCACGCTTCGGCAACCGCTTTATAGGCAGCAAACTGCTCTTCTTCAGTCGGCAGCGCATCGCGGTCCATGAACAGGAATTCTGTACGGTACAGACCTACGCCTTCTGCGCCGTTGCGCTCAGCGCCATCGACATCACGTACGGTACCGATGTTGGCGCAGACTTCAACCTGATGTCCGTCCAGCGTAATCGCCGGCAGATCTTTCAGCTTAGCCAGTTCTGCTTTCTCTTCAGCGACCTGAATCTGCAGTTTACGCAGCTCTTCGATTTGTTCGTTGGTCGGGTTAACCAGAACCTGGTTATTTACCGCATCAAGGACCAGATAATCGCCGTTTTTCACCTGGGTGGTGACGCTACCGGTGCCCACGATGGCTGGCAGTTCAAGGGAACGCGCCATGATAGAGGTGTGGGAGGTACGGCCACCGGCGTCGGTAATGAAGCCCAGCACCTTGTTCAGGTTCAGCTGTGCGGTTTCCGACGGAGTCAGATCGGCGGCAACCAGAATCACTTCTTCCTGAATCGCGCTCAGATCGATGATAGCCAGGCCGAGGATGTTGCGCAGCAGGCGCTTACCAATGTCACGTACGTCAGCCGCACGTTCTTTCAGGTATTCATCATCCAGCTCTTCCAGGGCAGTGGCCTGACCTTCGATAATCTCATTTGCTGCCGCATCGGCAGTCATCTGCTTATCTTTAATCAGGGCTATGATTTCCTGCTCAAGCTCCTCATCTTCCAGCAGCATGATGTGCCCTTCGAAGATGGCTTCTTTTTCTTCACCGAAAGTTTCACCAGCTTTGGTTTTGATGACCTCCAGCTGGGCGGAGGCCTTGGCGCGGCCGCTCAGGAAACGTTCGACTTCCTGATCAACCTTATCGGCAGAAATTTTCTTCCGGTCGATGACAATTTCGTCTTCTTTCAGCAGGAGAGCCTTACCGAAAGCGATACCCGGGGATGCTAAAATGCCTGAAATCATAACCCTACCTTACTTGTGACTGATATTAAAAAGAACCCGTGAACTTATTCGAGTTCAGCCATCAGTTTTACCAGATGCTCAACTGCTTTCTGCTCATCTTCGCCTTCAGCGGAGATAGTCACGACGGTACCCTGAGTCAGACCCAGAGTCTGCAGTTTGAACAGGCTTTTGGCGCTGGCGCTTTTGCCGTTGGAGGTTACAGTGATCTCAGAAGTGAAGCCTTTTGCTTCTTTAACAAACTGAGCAGCAGGGCGGGTGTGCAGACCGTTCGGAGCGGTAATGGTAACTTCTTGCTGGAACATTATATTTCCCCAACTTATAGGTTTAGTGTTGTGGACCTAAAGTCTAGCCTAACGGCAAGGCTTTAGCCTGTATTGTTAGCGCCGGCATTACGTGTCTGGCTAAGGTGTCAGCAGCGTGTTCGCTGTGAAGACCATCTGGCCGTGGACGTCTGGCACGTCATTAAACATTATGCAGCGAAAGGAAGACTTGAACCAAATCATAAAATCGATTCAGCTTACGGAAATCCGATTATGAATAATTTCGCGCATCAAAATAAATGTGTTGGTTAAATACCAGACCCTACGCGGTGAATCAATGCCAGGAGGGGTAAAACTTTGACGTATGCCACAAAAAAGCACCTGAAAAGGTGCTTTTTTACACGATGCTAACGAGCTGGCATCACTGTTGCAGTTCTTTCTCGGTGAAGAGATCGGCAAACAGCGCGGTGCTTAAATAACGCTCACCTGAAGACGGTAGGATAACTACAATATTCTTATTGGTAAAGGCCTCATCTTCCTGGAGCTTAAGTGCGGCAGCGACGGCCGCGCCGGATGAGATACCGGCCAGAATACCTTCTTCATCCATCAGGCGACGTGCGGTGGAGATGGCTTCTTCGTTAGTGATAGCAACCACTTTATCAACCAGCTTCAGATCAAGGTTGCCAGGAATAAAGCCGGCACCGATGCCCTGAATTTTATGTGGACCTGGCTTCAGCTCAACGCCTGCCAGCGCCTGAGCGATAACCGGGGAGTCGGTCGGTTCAACCGCCACGGTGATCAGATCTTTTTTGCCTTTAGTGCCTTTAATGTAGCGGCTCACGCCGGTCAGCGTACCGCCGGTGCCGACGCCGGAGATAAAGACATCCACCTGGCCATCCGTATCTTCCCAGATTTCCGGGCCGGTGGTCTTTTCATGAATTTCCGGGTTTGCCGGGTTGCTGAATTGCTGCAGCAGCAGATATTTTTCCGGGTTGCTGGCGACAATCTCTTCTGCTTTCTGAATCGCGCCTTTCATGCCCTTCGCGCCTTCGGTCAGCACCAGATTCGCGCCCAGAGCTTTCAGCAACTTACGACGTTCAATACTCATGGTTTCCGGCATGGTCAGCGTCAGCTTATACCCGCGCGCTGCCGCAACATAGGCGAGAGCGATACCGGTGTTGCCGCTGGTCGGTTCAACCAGTTCAACGCCTGCTTTCAGTACACCGCGTTTTTCGGCATCCCAAATCATATTGGCACCAATTCGGCATTTTACGCTAAAGCTCGGGTTGCGTGATTCAACCTTTGCCAGGATGCGCCCGTTACCGATTCGGTTCAGTCGTACTAACGGCGTGTGGCCGATAGTCAGGGAGTTGTCTTCAAAAATCTTACTCATGGCCCGTCCTTAACTGTATGAAATTTGGGAGTACGGCTTCAGCATACCCGCTTAAAGAATATGCGGAAGTAAGGATTTAGCATATCTATATTCGGAAGGGAAATAATGGTAAGCCAGAAGGAATAAGGAGCGGTATATAGCCGCTGTGCTTCAGGCCATGCTTTTGCTGGCCTGAAGCACTGAGCATAAGGAGAGGGCGCTATTTCCACATGGCGTGTTTATCGCGATAGCAATCGACCCACATGGCCGTTGCGCCGCAAATGGCGACCGGCAGAATGACCAGGTTCAGTACCGGGATCATGGTAAATAAGCTGGTCAGAGCGCCAAACTGCATATTGGTGACTTTACGGGTCCGCAGCGCCTCGCGCATGGTTTTAAACGACACCTTGTGGTTGTCGAAGGGGTAGTCGCAGTACTGAATGGCCAGCATCCACGCGCTAAACAGGAACCACAGTACCGGCGCCAGAGTCTGGCCAATCCCGGGAATAAAATAGAGTATCAGCAGGACGATCGCACGCGGCAGGTACCAGGCGAACTTCTGCCACTCACGCTTCATAATGCGCGGCACGTCTTTCATGATGCCAAAAATACCCACGTCCGGCGGCGTGGCGCCGGTGAGACGAGCTTCGAGCTGCTCAGCGAGCAGGCCGCTAAACGGTGCGGCAATCCAGTTGGCGATGGTGGAGAAGAAGTACCCGAACACGAGCAGGATAGAGATGACCACGATGGGCCACAGCAGATAGTTCAGCCATTGTAACCACTGCGGAACATGGCCCATTAAGGATGGGATCCAGCTATCCAGGCGGGTGAACAGCCACCAGAAGGCGCCGCCCATCAGAATGATGTTGACTAACAGAGGCAGAAAGACGTAACGACGAATCCCCGGCAGCCCGATCAGTTTCCAGCCCTGCGAAAAATAGTAGACGCCGCTACGCGGGGTAGATGCGGATGTTGAAACCATGGTCAGGCGATGCTCCTCTTTTGACATCCTAACTGAATGCCCGCTTATTTTATCGGGTTGTCAGACAATAACCAGTTAGGAAATGTTCGAAAAAACAGCAAAAAGCACGATTTAGTTCATCTTTATGTAGTGAAAGCGGTAGACACACTTGCACTCGACGTAATCGGCAAATACTCTTAGTGAGTAAATGTTTGCCGTGGTGGCAAGGTGTTAGAACAACAGAGAATATAATGATGCAGGATTTGCGTCTGATATTAATCATTGTTGGCGCGATCGCCATACTCGCTTTACTGGTACACGGTTTCTGGACCAGCCGTAAAGAACGTTCCTCGATGTTTCGCGATCGCCCACTGAAACGTATGAAGTCTCGCGATGACGAAGAGTCTGAGAACGATGACTTTGATGACGATGTTGAAGGCGTAGGTGAAGTTCGCGTTCACCGGGTTAACCACGCCCCAAATGGCGTGCATGGGGAGCAAGAAGCACCTCGTCAGGCGCCGCCGCAACACCAATACCAGCCTCCTTACGAGCGTCAGGTGCAGCAGCCTGTGCGTCCGGAAGAGCCGGTACGGCAGCAGCCCGCTCAGCATCAGGCACCGCAGCCTCATGTGCCGTCGCCTCAGGGGCAACAGCCACCGCAACCTGTCGCGCAGCAGCAGCCTGTGCCGCCGCAATATCAGCCTCAGCAGTCGCCTCAGCAGCCGGTCGTTCAGAGTGCGCCGCAACAGCCTGCTCAGGTACCGCAGCCAGCGCCGCAGCCTGTCGCCGCGCAGCCTCAGCCGGTAGCTGAACCGCAGGTCTCCGAGCCTCAGCAGCCAGCGCCGCAGCCAAAAGAACGCAAAGAAACGGTTATCGTTATGAACGTTTCTGCGCACCAGGGCACGCAGATTAACGGCGAAGTGCTGATTAACAGCATCCAGCAGGCGGGCTTTAAATTTGGCGATATGAATATCTTTCATCGCCATCTCAGCCCGGACGGCAGCGGCCAGGTTCTGTTCAGCCTGGCAAATATGGTTAAACCGGGCACCTTCAATCCCGATGGTATGGCCGACATGACCACGCCTGGCGTAACGATCTTTATGCAGGTGCCGTCGTTTGGTGATGAGCTACAAAACTTTAAACTGATGCTGCAATCCGCACAGTATATTGCCGATGAAGTCGGTGGTGTGGTGCTGGACGATCAGCGTCGGATGATGACCCCGCAAAAACTGCGCGAATATCAGGACCGTATTCGTGAAGTTAAAGAGGCCAACGCCTGATTTATTCCCCGGCGTTTCGTCTACCAATCCAGAACCCCCGCCTGCCGGGGGTTTTTTATCATTGATGGTGTGATATGGAACCGATCGAACAAAAACTAACTGAACTGCGAACCACGCTTCGCCATCATGAATATCTGTACCACGTTATGGATACCCCGGAGATTCCCGATGCGGAATATGACCGGTTAATGCGCGAACTGCGCGAGCTTGAAGCCCTGCATCCGGAACTGATTACCCCTGACTCTCCAACCCAACGCGTGGGCGCGGCGCCGCTGGCATCATTTAGCCAGGTCCGCCATGAAGTTCCGATGCTGTCGCTGGATAACGTCTTTGATGAAGAGAGCTTCCTTGCCTTCAATAAGCGCGTTCAGGATCGGCTGAAGAGCAGTGATGACCTGATCTATTGCTGTGAGCTAAAGCTGGACGGGCTGGCGGTCAGCATTCTGTATGAAAACGGCGTGCTGGTTCAGGCGGCAACCCGTGGCGATGGCACCACCGGCGAAGATATCACCGCCAACGTCAGGACGATTCGCGCCATCCCACTGAGACTGCGTGGCGACAATATTCCAGCACGGCTGGAGGTTCGCGGCGAGGTCTTCTTACCGCAGGCCGGCTTCGAAAAAATTAACGAAGAGGCCCGCCGCACCGGAGGGAAAGTGTTTGCTAACCCACGCAACGCGGCGGCAGGCTCTCTGCGTCAACTCGATCCGCGAATTACGGCGAAGCGACCACTTACTTTCTTTTGCTACGGCGTGGGAGCGCTGAATGGCGGTGAGCTGCCGGGGAGTCATTCCGGCCGTCTGCAGCAGTTTAAGGCGTGGGGGCTGCCGGTTAGCGACCGGGTGAAACTTTGCCATACCCCAGAGGAAGTGCTTACTTACTACCGTAAAGTTGAAGAAGGCCGTCCGAATTTAGGTTTTGATATTGATGGCGTGGTCATCAAAGTCGATTCCCTGGCGCTTCAGGAACAGCTTGGATTTGTGGCCCGCGCGCCGCGCTGGGCGGTGGCGTTTAAGTTCCCGGCGCAGGAGCAAATGACTTTCGTGCGCGACGTCGAGTTTCAGGTGGGGCGTACCGGAGCCATCACCCCGGTGGCTCGCCTGGAGCCGGTGCATGTGGCCGGTGTTCTGGTCAGTAATGCTACTTTGCACAACGCCGATGAAATAGAGCGCCTGGGGCTGCGAATTGGCGATAAGGTGGTGATTCGCCGCGCGGGGGACGTGATTCCTCAGGTCGTTAACGTCGTACTCTCCGAGCGTCCGGAGGAGACGCGAGAGATAGTCTTCCCGACCCATTGTCCGGTGTGCAATTCTGATGTCGAACGGGTCGAAGGCGAGGCGGTAACGCGCTGTACCGGCGGGTTAATTTGCGGCGCACAGCGTAAGGAAGCGTTAAAGCATTTTGTCTCCCGCCGCGCGTTAGATGTGGAGGGCATGGGGGACAAAATTATCGACCAGCTGGTTGAGAAAGAGTACGTTCACACACCGGCGGATCTCTTCCGCTTAACCGCCGGGAAGCTCACTGGCCTGGATCGAATGGGGCCTAAGTCAGCACAAAACGTGGTTAATGCCCTGGAAAAATCAAAAGCAACCACCTTTGCTCGTTTCCTCTACGCATTAGGTATTCGCGAGGTCGGTGAAGCAACGGCCGCCGGGCTGGCGGCCTATTTCGCCACGCTTGAAGCGCTGGAGCAGGCTTCCATTGAGGAGCTGCAAAAAGTTCCGGATGTGGGGATTGTCGTGGCCACGCACGTCTTTCACTTCTTTGCTGAAGAGAACAACCGCGATGTGATCGCGCAGCTCCGCGCCGAAGGGGTCAACTGGCCTGCGCCGGTGGTGGTCAATGCCGAGGAGATTGATAGTCCGTTTGCCGGTAAAACGGTTGTCCTGACCGGCAGCCTCAGCCAGCTTTCTCGCGATGATGCGAAGGCGCGGCTGATGGCGCTGGGGGCAAAAGTCGCCGGCAGCGTCTCGAAGAAAACGGATCTGGTGATTGCCGGCGAAGCGGCGGGCTCTAAGCTCGCTAAAGCGCAGGAGCTGGGCATTGCCGTTATTGATGAAGCCGAAATGCTGCGGCTGCTGGGAGAATAAGGTGGATAAGGATCAGCTCATTGAGATTGCTAATACGGAAATGCCGTTTGGCAAATACAAAGGCCGTCGTCTGATTGATGTACCGGAAGAGTATTTGCTGTGGTTTGCTCGTAAAGACCAGTTTCCTGCCGGCCATCTTGGCGAGCTGATGGCATTAACTTTGTTGATTAAAACAGAAGGGCTGAGCCAGCTGGTTCAGCCCTTGAAGAAGCCGCGTTAAGCCTCAGAGGCGCGGGTTTTCTCCTGCGCCAGCTGTGCTTCAGCCTGCCGTTTGTAGCGTCGTGCCAGAACGGCGCACACCATCAGCTGAATCTGATGGAAGATCATCAGCGGCAGTACCATGATCCCCAGAATCGACGTCGGGAAGAGGATGTTGGCCATCGGTATACCGTTTGCCAGGCTCTTTTTCGAACCGCAGAAAACAATCGTGATTTCATCGGCCTTATTAAAGCCGCATTTGCGTGCGACGAAGATATTAATGGCAATCACGATAGCCAGCAGAACCAGGCTGACGACCACGATGAAGAGCAACGAGCCGACGCCGACTTTATGCCAGATGCCGTTCACTACCGCCTCGCTGAAGGCGGAATAGACCACCAGCAGAATCGACGTCTGGTCGGTTTTTGAGATCCACTTTTTATGCCGTGCAACCCAGTCGCCAATCCATGGGCGTGAGAGGTGGCCCAGGACGAACGGCAGCAGAAGTTGCAGCATAATCTTACCGACCTGTTCCAGACTGCCGCCGGCGCCGTGCAGATTCATCAGCAGACCGACCAGGAGCGGCGAAATAAATATCCCCAGCAGACTCGAAGCCGATGCCGAGCAGACGGCCGCCGCGACGTTACCCCCTGCCAGCGAGGTAAAGGCAATGGCTGACTGAACGGTCGCAGGCAGAATGCAGAGATAGATAAACCCGGTGTACAGTGCAGGGTCGACATTAATCGGCGCCCACCAGGCAAACAGCACGCCTAAAACAGGGAATACCACAAACGTGCTGCACATCACCCACAGGTGTAAACGCCAGTGGCTGCCGCCGGCGACGATGGCCTCGCGGGAGAGTTTCGCCCCGTGCATAAAAAACAGCAGCGCAATGGCGGCGGTGGTTAAATTTTCAAAGAAGGGAACAAAACCGCCGCGGGCCGGAAAAAAAGAGGCCAGCAGCACAACGGTGATAAGAGTCAGAGTAAAGGGATCAAGAATGCGGAAAAGTTTCATAAACGCTCCTGAAAATCGATAGCGCTATTGTGCTTTTTCTATTTTGAGAAATAAAATTAATTTATTGCATCCATTCATGAATAAAAAAGATGAATTATTCGCTGCGTCAGTTAAAAGTCTTCGTCACCGTCGCCAGAGCAAAAAAGCTTCAGCCGGGCAGGGGAGATCATTGGTCTTAGTCAGTCTGCGGTCAGCCATAGCGTCAAAGAGCTGGAGCACCAGACCGGCGTTCGTTTGCTCGACCGTACGACCCGGGAGGTGGTGCTGACCGAGGCGGGACAGCAGCTGGCCGGTCGACTTGAGCGGCTGCTGGACGAACTGAACAGTACGCTGCGTGATGCCGGACGGGTCGGGCAGCAGTTAACCGGAACCGTACGGGTGGCCGCCAGCCAGACGATTTCAGCGCACCTGATCCCCCAATGTATTGCCCACAGTAATCAACGTTATCCGGAGATCGACTTTGTTCTGCACGATCGGCCGCAGCAGTGGGTGCTGGAAAGCATTCGCCAGGGGGAAGTGGATTTCGGCATTGTTATCGATCCCGGCGCGGCGACCGATCTGCAATGTGAAACGGTGCTGGCGGAACCTTTTTTGCTTTTATGTCGGGAGGATCATCCTTTTGCTGAAAGAGCATCGGTGAGCTGGCAGGAGCTTCACCGCCAGAGGCTGGTATTGCAGGATTACGCCTCCGGCAGCCGGCCGTTGATTGATGCCGCGCTGGCGCGCTTTGGCATTGACGCCAATATTGTGCAGGAGATTGGGCATCCGGCGACGCTGTTTCCGATGGTGGAGTCGGGTATTGGCATCAGCATTCTACCAGCGCTGGCGCTACCGTTGCCTCAAGGCAGCCATTTGCGGGTCAAGCGACTCACTCCGGTTGTTGAGCGTCAACTGATGCTGGCGCAGCGTAAAAATCGTTCACTCTCTACCGCCGCGCAGGCGTTATGGGAAGTCGTGCGTGAAGAGGGAAATACGCTGACCGCGGGCAGAACTGACGATCCACTGTATCAGCGATGAAGCGTGCTTCAGGGGGGGCGGGCGCGGTGTGCAGAAACAACAATACGGGTGTAAAGAATATGTGTGGTGGGATGCAGGATAACTTGCTTTGCTCGCCCTTCGGGCCGTCGCCGCGAGCGGCTCCGTTGTCTCGCTTTGCTCGACTCGAACCTGCCGCAGGTTCGAATCGTTACATTCTGCGCATAGCAAAAAGGCGCCTTTAGGGCGCCTTTTTACATTGGTGGGTCGTGCAGGATTCGAACCTGCGACCAATTGATTAAAAGTCAACTGCTCTACCAACTGAGCTAACGACCCCTTGCGGGACTTCATACTTTCAATATTCAGAATACCGGATTGTGCAGGATCACTCGCTTTCGCTTGCCCTGTGGGCCGTTGCTGCGCAACGTTATCCTTCACGTTTAACATTAACTTTAATGTT
>NZ_JMPP01000023.1 GCF_000735435.1 Klebsiella planticola ATCC 33531
TTGTAAGGGAGGTGCTCTCCCAGCTGAGCTAATCACCCACTTCTCAATTTCTTGCTACACGGCGGAGACTACATAAGTAGTGGTGGGTGATGACGGGTTCGAACCGCCGACCCCCTCCTTGTAAGGGAGGTGCTCTCCCAGCTGAGCTAATCACCCCCGCTGTGTGGAGTCGCATTATAGGGAGAGTTGAAAATGAGTCAACGCCTTTTCTAAATAATTTGTTTGTTCGTCGTAAAATTAGCCAAAACGATCGCAAAAGCATCCGCGACGCATGATTTATAAACAAAAATAGCAAAGCGTGACGTTCAGACCTGAACAACATTGAGGAATCAGCCCACGGTGTTAGAATATTCACCCATAAATACCCACGGACTCTGCCGGTTGTCGGCATCTTTATTAAACGTAAGGCCATTTCATGAAAATCAAAACTCGCTTCGCGCCCAGCCCGACAGGCTATCTGCACGTTGGCGGTGCGCGTACTGCTCTCTATTCCTGGCTTTTTGCTCGTCATAATGACGGTGAGTTTGTACTGCGTATTGAAGACACCGATCTTGAACGCTCAACGCCGGAAGCAATTGAAGCCATCATGGATGGGATGAACTGGCTGAATCTGGAATGGGATGAAGGTCCGTACTTCCAGACCAAACGTTTTGACCGTTATAACGCCGTCATTGATGAAATGCTGGCAGCGGGTACCGCTTATAAATGCTATTGCTCCAAAGAACGTCTGGACGCGCTGCGTGAAGAGCAGATGGCAAAGGGTGAAAAGCCGCGTTATGACGGGCGCTGCCGCCACGGCCATGAACATCATGCCGATAATGAACCTTGCGTCGTGCGTTTTGCTAACCCGCAGGACGGATCCGTTATTTTTGACGACCAGATCCGTGGGCCAATTGAATTCAGCAACCAGGAACTTGACGATCTGATCATCCGTCGTACCGACGGTTCTCCGACCTACAACTTCTGTGTGGTTGTGGATGACTGGGATATGGAGATCACTCACGTGATCCGGGGTGAAGATCATATCAACAACACCCCGCGTCAGATCAACATCCTGAAAGCGCTGAACGCGCCGGTACCGGTATACGCCCACGTTTCCATGATTAATGGTGATGACGGTAAGAAACTCTCCAAACGTCACGGCGCCGTGAGCGTCATGCAGTATCGTGATGATGGCTACCTGCCGGAAGCTCTGCTGAACTACCTGGTGCGTCTGGGCTGGGCCAGCGGCGATCAGGAGATCTTCAGCCGTGAAGAGATGATCAAGTTGTTCTCTCTCGGAGCAGTAAGCAAATCGGCCAGCGCATTCAACACAGATAAACTGCTGTGGCTGAACCATCACTATATTAATTCGATGGCGCCGGAATACGTAGCGACCTATCTGCAGTGGCATATTGAGCAGGAAAATATCGATACCCGTAACGGCCCGCAGCTGGCTGAGCTGGTCACTCTGCTGGGTGAACGTTGCAAAACGCTGAAAGAGATGGCGGCAAGCTGCCGCTATTT
Source organism: Klebsiella planticola ATCC 33531 (assembly GCF_000735435.1). Classification (GTDB taxonomy): domain Bacteria; phylum Pseudomonadota; class Gammaproteobacteria; order Enterobacterales; family Enterobacteriaceae; genus Klebsiella; species Klebsiella planticola. The sequence continues at coordinate 1,507 of NZ_JMPP01000023.1, forward strand.
CTACGAGGAGTTTGACGAGTTTGATGCGGACGCAGCGAAGAAACACCTGCGTCCGGTTGCTCGTCAGCCGCTGGAAGTCGTGCGTGACAAACTGGCCGCCATCACTGACTGGACAGCAGAAAATGTTCACCATGCTATTCAGGCGACGGCGGATGAGCTGGAAGTCGGGATGGGTAAAGTCGGGATGCCGCTGCGCGTTGCAGTGACCGGGGCAGGCCAGTCACCGGCTCTTGATGTGACTGTACATGCGATCGGTAAATCCCGCAGCGTAGAACGTATCAATAAAGCGCTGACTTTTATTGCCGAACGTGAAAGCCAGCAATCCTGATTCAGGCTTGCTTCTCGAAGCGTAACGAAGCGGCAGGATATATCCTGCCGTTTTTTTTACCTATTTCTGACTGGCAATACCGAGACGCGACAAGAACCCACTGATGCCTTCACGGGCAAGAAGGTCCCGCAGGCGCTGCTGCTCTTCAGCCGTCATCAGATGCAGCGTCTCGGCAATCTGCCGCCAGATAACGCCAGCATCGTTAACAAAATAGTGGCTGGACGGTTCCGCCAGCTGATGCTCGGTCAGCAGATGACGGAGTGCCGGAATATTGGCCAGAAAATCGAGGACCGGCTTATCAATAATGATCAGACGAGCGCGGCCACCCTTTACGCCGGGAATAGTCTCGGTGCGCCATTTTTGTTCTCTGACCCAGCGGTTAATCGTTTGTCTGGCCAGCCCAAGGCATTCTGCCAGCTCTGCTGGCGTCATTTTATCTTTTAGTTTCATCATTATATTACTGGTCACGAATATCCAGCCGCTGGAGTAACCCGCGAATGCCTTCGCGCAGCAGTAGCGACATCAGCTGTTTCTGTTCCCCGGGAGTCATCTCTTTACTGAGCGTCAGCAGCAAGGGTTCAAGGTCGTTTTCTGCCGGAGAATAAGAAGGGGAGGGTTCCGCCACGCGCTGCGCGCTGCGAATGAATTCTTTGACCTGCTCATTAACGTGTACGAGACGCGCCTTACCGCCCTGCACGCCGGGACGTGGTGATGTTTGCCATCCCTCTTTACGTACCCATTTATTGATCGTCTGCCGGCTGAACCCGGTAAGATGCGCAATTTCTTCAGGTGTCATTCGTTCCTTGAGCATACTATTTCCTGAGTAAAAATGTGGGAATTAGTTGCTCATGTTATAGCATCCTTTTACGCGAAAGAGTGACATGTTTAACGTCTACCTGCGATAAGGCTCGCAATGTCAGCGAGTTGCCTGCTTTTTCAGCGATCAAATTGCGAGGCTTCATTTTGCCGTTGACACCTGACGAAGGAATTCATATTATGCCGCCCGTCAACACGACACGTTTTACGGTTCGGGGCTATAGCTCAGCTGGGAGAGCGCTTGCATGGCATGCAAGAGGTCAGCGGTTCGATCCCGCTTAGCTCCACCAAACACTGTTCCCATCAGGTTTGGTTCGTAAAACACTTGTGGGGCTATAGCTCAGCTGGGAGAGCGCTTGCATGGCATGCAAGAGGTCAGCGGTTCGATCCCGCTTAGCTCCACCAAATTCAGAACCCTCGCTACGGCGGGGGTTTTTTTTTGCCATCGCGAATGTAAAGCACTTTCTGGTTAAGTCAGAAAACATACAGCCATTAGAATTCTATGTAATTTAAGATTCTTCCTCAGGTTATTTTCTTGCCTGGATTTATTATCCCCTTTAGTATTTTATTCAATATAAAATAGTATTATCCAGCGCCGGAGTTTTTATTAACAATAATGATTGATAATTTTAACATTGATATCAGAAAAACGTTTCTCGCGTTGGTTGTTTGTTTAATTTCAATCCCATTAGCCAGGTTTATTTCACCTCTGGCTATCGTCGACGGGAATCAGGTTTTTCTCGCCTGGCTACCATTAAGCATGATGTATGCGGTTATCTTTATTTTTGGCCGCTACGCAATCGCACCATTAATTATTTCGTTTGCTATTACTAATCATATCATCCTTCCCCTGACGGCCTTGCAGTCGGTGCTGCTGCTATTTTGCCAGCTATTTTCAGTGCTGGTGTCCTGCGCGATTGTCAGAATGCTGATTGGCAGGACCTGGCGCAGCGGGCTGACGGCAAAGTATATGGGGACGCGGATTTTCTGGGGCGCTTTTTTTGCACCGGTGTTAATGAAACTGACCATGTATCTGGTCGGCGTGTTTTTCGCATTCCCGCTGGCTATCTCTAGTTATTTCAAAGGGATGCCGGCCGTGTATACTATTATTGATATACAAAGCCTGATCAGCGCGGCGTTAATATTTACCACCTTCTTTTATTACCCAATGCGGATGCTTATCAGTCCGCGTTACGCAAAATTATTCTGGCGGCGCCATTGCCAGCCATGGTTTACCCGCGAACGACGGGCATTTACCCTGTACTGGTTTATGGCGCTGGGGGCCATATTGCTGGTGCTTTGCGCCCCCTATAATTCTGATTATATTGCAGGTTATTTAGTACCACTTATTTTCATTCTCTATTTTATCGGCATTAGCCGCCTGGGCCATGTATTAATTCGTATTTCCTGGTCTGTTTCGGCATTTTTACTCGTTGCCTATAATCAAAATTTTCTGCAAGGTGTCCAGACTGAATACTCCCTGTCATTTGTGCTTTCCGTGCTGATCTCATTCACCATCTGTTTGTTTTATATGGTAGATATTTACGGCCAGAACGAACGAATTAAACTCAGATGGCGGGATCAGGCCCAGGAAGATCCGTTAACCGGGCTCCCGAACCTGCGCGCGCTGGAATGCTATCTGCGCCAGGATGCTGATTTCGTCATCAGCAGCTTACGGATCGCTAACCTCGACTTTCTCAGCCGTCATTACGGCATGATGATGGGGGTGCATTGCAAACAGCAAATTGCCAGCAAATTACGGCCGCTGCTGGGGGAAAGGGATGAACTCTTCCAGTTGCCGGGGAGCGAGTTATTACTGGTTTTAGGCGGCCCAGATCCTTCCGCGCGGCTGGGTCATATGGTGGCGATGCTGAATCACAAGAAGTTCAGCTGGCATAATCAAACGCTGGATCTGGAGTTTGGCGCGTCCTGGGCAAGACATCGCGGCATCGAAGAAGAGCTGCATCCCATGCTGGGCCAACTGAGCTGGCTGTCAGAGCAGGCAGGGAACGGTCGGCAGGTGCTGGCACTGGACGCCGCGCAAGAGCAGGTTTCTGACCAAACCAGCGAGCAGGTTCGGATGTTGACCCAGGTGAAGCGGGCGCTGAATGAACGCGATCTTGTGCTGTATGCCCAGCCGATCCAGAATTCGGCCGGCGAGGGGTATCATGAAATCCTGACGCGGATGCGCTGTGGCCAGTCGATGATGACGCCAGACCAGTTTATTCCGCTGATTGTTCAGTTCAACCTGAGCCAGCGTTTTGACATGCTGGTGCTGGAGATGCTTTTCAGCACGCTGCATCAGTACCCGGGGCAACATTTTTCGGTTAATTTGCTGCCTTACACGTTGATGCAAAATGATAGCGCCGCGCAGATTATCGCCTTGTTTAAACGCTATCAGCTGTCGCCGGAGGCCATCACCATCGAGATTACCGAAGAGCAGGCGTTCAGCGATGCGGGAGAAAGTATGCATAACATTGATCTGCTGCGGGATTTTGGCTGCGCTATTGCCATTGATGATTTCGGTACGGGTTACGCCAACTACGAACGTCTGAAGCGCCTGCAGGCGGATATCGTAAAGATTGACGGCTGTTTTGTCCGCGATCTCGAGAGCGAGCCGCTGGATGTGATTATGATTAAATCCATTATTGAAGTGGCGAAAGTTAAAAATATGACAGTGGTGGCGGAGTTCGTTGAGACGGAAGAGCAAAAAGAGAAACTGCTGGCATTAGGCGTCGACTATTTGCAGGGATATTTAATCGGCAAGCCGCGGCCGCTCAGTGAGCTGCGGGCGTAAAAAAGCCGGGGCAAGCCCGGCTTTTTTATCATCTTGTCAGCTTACAGAACCAGTGCGGCGATAGACGCCGAGAGCACGCTCACCAGAGTCGAACCGTAAACCAGCTTCAGACCAAAGCGGGATACCACGTTACCCTGTTCTTCGTTCAGGCCTTTAATCGCCCCGGCAATAATCCCGATAGAGGAGAAGTTGGCGAAGGAGACCAGGAAGATAGAGATAATGCCTTCAGCGCGTGGAGAGAGCGTGCTGGCAATTTTCTGCAGATCCATCATCGCCACAAATTCGTTAGACACCAGTTTGGTGGCCATAATACTGCCCACCTGCAGCGCTTCCCCTGCCGGGACGCCCATCACCCAGGCCACCGGATAGAAGATGTAGCCAAGGATCCCCTGGAAGGAGATGCTGTAGCCAAACCAGCCGGTAACGGTAGCGAACAGGGCGTTCAGCGCGGAGATCAAGGCGATGAAACCGATCAGCATTGCTGCAACGATAATGGCAACTTTAAAGCCTGCCAGAATGTATTCACCCAGCATTTCAAAGAAGCTCTGACCTTCATGCAGGTTGGACATCTGCAGGTTTTCTTCGCTTTCTTCGACGCGATATGGGTTAATCAGCGACAGGACAATAAAGGTACTGAACATGTTGAGCACCAGCGCAGCCACGACATATTTAGGCTGCAGCATCGTCATGTAGGCACCGACGATAGACATGGAGACGGTCGACATCGCGGTCGCAGCCATGGTGTACATCCGGTTGCGCGACATTTTGCCCAGAATATCTTTATAGGCGATAAAGTTTTCTGACTGGCCCAGAATCAGGGAACTGACGGCGTTGAATGATTCCAGTTTGCCCATGCCGTTAATCTTGGACAGCACGGTACCAATGGCGCGAATGACCACAGGCAGGATACGAATATGCTGCAAAATACCGATCAGCGCAGAGATAAAGACGATAGGGCAGAGAACTTTCAGGAAGAAGAAAGCCAGGCCTTTGTCATTCATATTGCCGAAAACGAAGTTTGTCCCTTCGTTTGCAAAGCCGAGAAGTTTTTCGAACATCTCGGAGAAGCCTTTCACAAAACCCAGACCGATATCAGAGTTCAGGAAGAACCATGCCAGCAAAACTTCAATGACAAGTAATTGAATAACATAACGAATACGAATTTGGTTACGGTTATGGCTGACCAGAAGGGCCAGTATAGCCACCACTACGATCGCGAGGATAAAATGCAAGACGCGGTCCATATTTGCTCCAAATATGAGGCAGGTTAAATTTCTGTGCACATTCTATGTAACAAGACTAAAGAAAACGAGATCAAATCCACACTATTGCAATGAACTGTGACCAATCACCAAATTAGTGATCAAACATACATTTTTGTTATGTAGCGTAAAGGTTTTAAAAGTTGCTTAGATTGTACTAATCTGTGAACTGGCGAGATGCGAATTCATCAATGCCATTTTTTTCGTTGTTAGCCGCTATCGTTCCCCCCTATCAAAGCAATAATGATCATCTTCCTAAATGAACTTGATAATCATTCGCATTTTGATAACATAAAACATAGCAAAGGCTATATTTCAGAGGCAGAAAATGACTAGCAGTCGCGTTGAGAATAGCAGCGGTCGCGCAGCGCGCAAGATGAAGCTCGCCTTGATGGGGCCTGCGTTCATTGCTGCCATTGGATATATCGATCCCGGCAACTTCGCCACCAATATTCAGGCTGGCGCCAGCTTTGGCTACCAGCTGCTGTGGGTGGTGGTATGGGCAAATCTGATGGCGATGCTGATTCAGGTGCTATCGGCAAAGCTCGGTATTGCTACGGGTAAAAACCTGGCGGAACAGATTCGCGATCACTATCCGCGTCCGGTGGTGTGGTTTTACTGGGTGCAGGCGGAAATTATCGCCATGGCTACCGACCTCGCCGAATTTATTGGGGCGGCCATTGGCTTTAAGCTGATTCTTGGCGTGTCGTTACTGCAGGGTGCAATATTAACCGGGATTGCCACCTTCTTAATCCTGATGCTGCAGCGTCGCGGGCAAAAGCCGCTGGAAAAAGCGATCGGTGGTTTACTGCTGTTTGTTGCAGCCGCCTACATTGTAGAGCTGATTTTCTCCCAACCGGCGTTGGCGCCGCTGGCGAAAGGGATGATCGTCCCGAGTTTGCCAAACGGTGAAGCCGTGTTCCTTGCCGCCGGCGTGCTCGGCGCGACGATCATGCCACACGTCATCTATTTACACTCGTCGTTAACGCAGAATCTGCACGACGGTACGCGAAAAGAGCGTTATCACGCCACCCGCTGGGACGTTGCGATAGCGATGACCATTGCCGGGTTTGTTAACCTGGCGATGATGGCCACCGCCGCCGCCGCATTTCACTTTAATGGCCACACGGGGATTGCCGACCTGGATCAGGCATATTTGACGCTGGAACCGCTGTTAAGCCACGCGGCAGCCACCATCTTTGGCCTGAGTCTGGTAGCCGCAGGGTTGTCATCGACGGTGGTGGGAACGCTGGCAGGACAGGTCGTCATGCAGGGCTTTATTCGCTTCCATATTCCGCTGTGGTTTCGTCGTGCGGTAACGATGCTGCCTTCGTTTATTGTCATTATGATGGGACTGGACCCGACGAGAATTCTGGTAATGAGCCAGGTACTGCTGAGTTTTGGGATCGCCCTGGCGCTGGTCCCGCTGCTGATTTTCACCAGTAATTCGCAGCTGATGGGGGATTTGGTCAATACCCTGTGGGTGAAACGGACGGGGTGGGCGATTGTTGGCGTTGTGGTATTGCTCAATGGTTGGCTGCTGGTTGGCACGATCTTCGGGCTGTAATCATGTCGATAGCCATCAAAAAGGGGAGCCATCTGGCTCCCCTTTTTGATTAATGATGGCCATGACCGTGGCCGCGACCGCCGCCTGGTCCGCGACCCCAGCCGCCGCGTCGGTCATCGCGGTCATTCCAGCCTTCGCGATAGCCACGTTCGTAGGCTTTACGTTTATCCCAGCCGCGATGCCAGCCGTTATCGTGATGACGCCAGCGGTTATCGCGCCATTCATAGTGACGACGCCAGTAATCACGGTCGCGCCAGCCGCCACCGTCCCAGTAGTTACCGTAATTATCACGATCGCCTATTTGTAATTTTACAGATGGCAGCAGGGTGATCTCTCCGGCATTTGCAACCAGTGGCGCTGAGGCCAAAAGCACCGCAGCCAGAATCAGTGACCTGAACATACTCTTCTCCTTCACGATCGGGGCCTGAGCACCGGATGATATTGGCGCTCATTGGGCCTGTTAACGTGATATTACGGGGCGGTAAAGCCCCGCAGCATTGGATGAACTCCTAAATCGCGGATAAGAGCACTTTTTGCTAAAGTAAAATTGAGTTTACGCCGCAAGGATGGCGTCAATTGCCGCACACTCTTCGGCGCTGAAATGGCGATTCGCCAGCATACCCACGGCATCATCAAGCTGGGTGGTTTTACTGGCGCCAATCAGGACTGAAGTCACTTTCTCTTCCCGTAAAACCCAGGCCAGCGCCATCTGTGAGAGCTTTTGCCCGCGGGCCCCGGCCAGCGCGTCCAGTTGACGAACCTTCTCGAGCTTCGCCTCGGTTAACTGCTCCGCTTGCAGGAAGCGACTGCCGCTGGCGGCGCGGGAGTCTGCCGGAATACCCTGTAAATAGCGGTCGGTGAGTTGACCGCCCGCCAGCGGTGAAAACGCGATGCTTCCCACCCCTTCAGCCTGCAGAAAATCGAGCAATCCGTCCTCAACCCAGCGCTCGAGCATGGAATATTTAGGTTGATGAATCAGACACGGTGTTCCGAGGTCATTAAGGATGCGCACCGCTTCGGCAGCCTGCTCAAGCGGATAGTTGGAAAGCCCGACATACAGCGCCTTGCCCTGGCGCACGAGATGGTCCAGCGCACGCATGGTTTCCTGTAACGGTGTTTCGGGATCCGGGCGGTGATGATAGAAGATATCAACGTACTCCAGCCCCATCCGCTTCAGGCTTTGATCGAGACTGGCGACCAGGTATTTACGCGATCCCCAGTCGCCATAAGGGCCGTCCCACATGGTGTAGCCGGCTTTACTGGAGATAATCAGTTCATCGCGCCAGGGTAAAAAGTCCTCGCGCAGGATGCGGCCGAAATTGCTTTCCGCCGAGCCCGGGGGCGGCCCGTAATTGTTGGCTAAATCAAAATGGGTCATGCCAAGATCAAAGGCATGTCGCAGCAGCTGACGGCTGGTTTCCACCCGCGTTTCGTCGCCAAAATTGTGCCAGAGGCCGAGTGAAATGGCCGGGAGCTTTAATCCGCTCCGGCCACAACGGCGGTATTCCATCGTTTGATATCGTGCCGCATTTGCCTGGTAAACCATACTTCCTCCGCAGATAGAACAGGTTGTGTATACGTTTACACTAAAGAATGTTCAGCGCGGAGTACACACTTCAAAGGCGTAAATTTTGCTTTCCACCCCGATTATTGACCGCTATCTGGACAGTTGGATCGCTTATTCAATACTCAGATCACCTGCAACGGGAAGAGGAGTATGGAGATGCAACCGACTTACACCATTGGCGATTATCTGCTGGATCGTCTCGTAGATTGCGGCATAGACCGCTTGTTTGGCGTACCTGGAGATTACAATTTACAATTCCTCGACCGCGTCATCGCGCACGAAGCGCTGGGATGGGTTGGCTGTGCGAATGAGCTGAATGCAGCTTACGCCGCCGACGGGTATGCGCGCATCAAAGGCGCCGGGGCGCTGTTGACGACCTACGGCGTCGGTGAGCTGAGCGCGCTTAACGGCGTGGCCGGTAGCTATGCGGAACATATTCCGGTGCTACATATCGTCGGCGCGCCTGGCACCGGGGCCCAGCAGCGCGGAGAACTGCTGCACCATACGCTGGGGGATGGCGACTTCACGCACTTTGCGCGGATGAGCGAGCAGATCACCTGCACGCAGGCTACGTTGACGGCGGGGAATGCCTGCCACGAAATCGATCGCGTGCTGAGCGAGATGCTCACCCACCATCGCCCCGGTTATCTGATGTTACCTGCCGATGTGGCGAAAGCAAAAGCGACGCCGCCCGCTCGTCGTCTGGCGATCGAAGGGCCGCCTGCGGATGAGAATCAGCTGGCCGGATTCCGTGAGCATGCCGGGCAGATGCTGCGCAGCAGTCGGCAGGTATCATTGCTGGCGGATTTCCTCACCCAGCGCTATGGTCTGCAGGATACGCTACGGATGTGGGTGGCGAAAACGCCGATTGCCTGCGCCACGATGCTGATGGGAAAAGGGTTGTTTGATGAGCAGCAGCCTGGCTTTGTCGGCACCTATAGCGGTATCGCCAGCGCGCCGCAAACGCGTGAGGCAATCGAAAACGCCGATACGATCATCTGCGTTGGAACCCGCTTCACCGACACCATCACTGCCGGATTTACCCAGCATTTACCCCTTGAACGCACGATTGAAATTCAGCCTTTTGCCGTCAGAGTGGGCGACCACTGGTTCAGCCGTATTCCGATGGATCAAGCCCTTAAGGAGTTAATGATTCTGTCTGCCAGCCTGTCAGCAGAGTGGAGGTTGCCAGACTGCTCTGCGCCGGAGGTGGAAAGCATGACGGGCGGCAGCCTGACGCAGAGCAGTTTCTGGAGTACCGTACAAGAGCAGCTGCGTCCCGGGGATATTATTCTTGCCGATCAGGGAACCGCGGCTTTCGGCGTTGCGGCGCTCAAGCTGCCCTCCGACGCCACCCTGCTGGTCCAGCCGCTATGGGGATCGATAGGATTTACCTTACCGGCCGCCTACGGCGCCCAAACCGCAGCGCCGGGCAGAAGGGTGGTGCTGATAGTGGGCGACGGGGCAGCTCAGCTGACGATCCAGGAGCTGGGGTCGATGCTACGCGATAAACAGAACCCGCTGATCCTGCTGCTTAATAACGAGGGTTATACGGTTGAACGTGCGATTCACGGTCCGGAGCAGCGTTATAACGATATTGCGCTGTGGGACTGGAACCGCTTGCCGGGAGCCTTCGCCCCCAATGTTCCTTCCCGATGCTGGCGCGTGACGCGCACGGAAGAGCTTGAAGAGGCGATGGCCGACAGTATTGGCTCCGATAAGCTGACGCTGGTGGAGGTCATGCTGCCCAAAATGGATATTCCTGACTTCCTGCGCGCGGTAACCCAGGCTCTGGAAGAGAGAAACAGCCGCATCTAGTCGTTTCGTCGCCTGGCTATCATCATCGGTTTCCCGGCCAAAAGCAGCCAGGCCGGGAGCATCACGATACACAGCAGCGGTAGCAGCGTCGTATCCGGCACGACGACCGCCGCCATAAACAGGCTGAGCCAGCCATCGCGGGTTACCACCAGAGTCATGCCCAGGATGGCGCAGGAGACCGTGATCGCGGCCGGAACGGCCTCGACATGGGCGTGCAGCATAAAGCCGAGCGCCACGCCGACGAAGACCGCGGGGAATATTCTCCCGCCGCGAAAACCACTGGCGGAGGCAATCACCAGCGCCGCCAGCTTCACCAGCGCAATCAGCAAAAAGTCGCCGGCCGTCAGGGTCTGGCTTAAGGCGATTTGCTGCATCTCCTCCAGGCCTTTAAACAACGTAATATGTCCGCCGGCAGCGCCGAGAATCCCCAGCAGCAGGCCGCCGAGACCCAGCGTCAGCACCGGATTTTTCAGACGGTTCATCAACGCATGCAGCCGCGGCAAGCACCAGACGGCCACCATTCCTACGGCAATAGCGATAAGCGTCACGATAGCGCCGCTTAAGATATCCACGAAATGCATTTGCGGATAAACGGGGATGGGCAACGAGAAATTAGGATGGACGAACAGATCCGTAGTCAGGGCACCCGCCGCTGCCGCCAGCAGGGGCGCGAACAACCGGTCCCACAGCGGCACATCGTTACTGCTGTTGAGGGTTTGCGAAAAAATCAACGCGGCGGCTACCGGGGTGCCAAACAGCGCGCCGATCGTGCCGGAGGCGGCAAGAATGGTCCAGTCCAGCGAACTGACTCGGGGGAACAGGCGAGAGCCGATCGCGACGGCAAGGGCGATATTCATCACCATGACCGGATGCTCAGGCCCGAGGCTGACCCCGCCCGCGAGACCTAATACCAGCGCGGCGACCAGACCCGGCAGCGCACCGGTGCTGATGGGAGCGCCAATTAACGATTCGGTGGCCGGGTCCGGCCCGGCATGCCCGGGGCTAAAACGTACCACCAGTCCCACGGCAATACCGGTTAGCGTGAGTACGGCGATAGTCCACAGCTGGCCACTGGCTTCGATGCCTAAACTCAACGGCACGCTGGACCAGATAACATGCTGCAATATGGCTGCAATCTTCATCGTCACAATCAATACCAGGCTGGAAGCGATACCGATAATCACGGCGGGTATCGATAACAACAGCATCGTTCTGGCGCGCGGATGCAGCATGAAACATTTCCTTTTAAAGGTTGTGAAGCACGATTTTGCCCGTGCCTCTGAGGGGCGTCGATGCAAATGGTGCTGAAACGATAAACTGATGGCTATGCCTGACGATCCCGCAGTGCGTTGAGAATCATTTTGCACAGATTACAACCTAAATGTGACATAGGTCGCTAAACTGTGGGCACTTATACGTTGGTCGTTGTTGTTAAGGCATCATGAATTTACAGTGTGCCAAAAGAATCATTTTGACTTTAGTGGAGCCGTAACGGAATGACAAAATTTGCTTTAGTAGGAGACGTCGGCGGAACCAATGCCCGACTGGCATTATGCGATATGGCAAGCGGGGAGATTTCCCAGGCAAAAACCTATTCCGGGCTCGATTACCCCAGTCTTGAAGCCGTTGTCCGCGTCTATCTTGACGAGCGGGGCGTTGAGGTTGAAGACGGTTGCATCGCCATTGCCTGCCCGATCACCGGTGACTGGGTGGCGATGACCAACCATACGTGGGCCTTTTCCATCGCCGAGATGAAAAAGAACCTCGGGTTCTCACATCTGGAGATCATCAACGATTTTACGGCGGTTTCGATGGCGATCCCGATGCTGAAGGCTGAGCATCTGATTCAGTTTGGCGGCACGACGCCGGTAGAGGGGAAACCTATCGCCGTCTACGGCGCAGGCACCGGTCTGGGCGTGGCGCATCTGGTGCATGTCGACAAACGCTGGGTGAGTCTGCCGGGTGAAGGGGGGCACGTTGATTTCGCGCCGAACAGCGAAGAAGAGGGGATTATCCTCGAAGAGCTGCGCGCGGAGCTGGGGCATGTCTCGGCCGAGCGTGTATTATCCGGCCCGGGGCTGGTTAATCTGTATCGGGCGATAGTGAAATCAGACGGTCGCCTGCCGGAAAACCTCCAGCCGAAAGATGTGACCGAACGCGCGCTGGCCGACACCTGTATCGATTGCCGTCGTGCGCTGTCGCTGTTCTGCGTGATTATGGGACGCTTTGGCGGCAACCTGGCGCTGACGCTGGCCACCTTCGGCGGCGTGTATATTGCTGGCGGCATTGTCCCGCGCTTCCTGGAGTTCTTTAAAGCTTCCGGTTTCCGCGGAGGATTTGAAGACAAGGGGCGTTTTAAAGCCTTCGTCCAGGATATTCCGGTCTACCTGATCGTTCACGATAATCCGGGCCTGCTGGGCTCCGGGGCGCATCTGCGCCAGACGCTCGGACAGATTCTCTAATCTTGTCGTAGCCAGCCCGTTCCGGCGCCGCCGTGCGCGGGCGGGCTACACTTATCGGCCCTTGCTACAGATGCATGAGCTGGCGAAATTCTTTGACCTTGCTGCGACTGACCGGCACCTGAAACTCCAGATCGCGTAAGCGCAGAATATAGGTGTTGTTGAACCAGGGCTCAATCTCGCGAATTTTATTCAGGTTAACGCAGTATGAGCGGTGGCAACGGAAGAAGTGCGCTGGCGGCAGCTTGCCGCAAAACTCCGTGATGTTCATTGGCATCACGAATGATTCCCGTCGGGTGTAGACAAAGGTCATTTTTTCGTGGGCTTCCGCATAGTAAATATCGTGAATACTGGTCACGATAATTCGCTCATCTTTAATGAGATTGATCGTGTCATTTTCCCGCTGCGGATTGGCAGACGTCCCGGTCTGGCTACCTGACTGCTGCTGTAGCTGCCAGGCGCTGGTCAGCTTTTGCAGCATGTTAATGATGCGTGATTCCTGATATGGCTTCAGGATGTAGTCAAACGCTTCCAGTTCAAATGCCTCTACAGCGTGCTCTTTCCAGGCGGTGATAAACACAATAAACGGTTTATGCGCGAACTGGCTGATATTCTGCGCCAGCAGAACGCCGTCCAGCGAAGGTATGTTGATGTCGAGAAAAATGGCATCAACCTTGTTGTGCTGCAGAAACTTCAGCACGTCCAGCCCGTCGTCGAAGGTCCCGACAATCTCCATCTGGCTGTGGGTGTTAATTAACCATGTGAGCTCCTGCTGTGCCGGGAACTCGTCTTCAACGATGATGACTTTCATTTTTTCTCCGTTCATGGCAACAGAGACACCGGAGTGGTCTGGGAGACAAGTTTATTAGGCACGTAGAACGCAATCTCCGTTCCCGGATTCATGCGGCGGATATGGAGTCCTTCGCCATACAGCAATTTTACCCGATGGTGGACGTTGAGCAGACCGATTTTATTACCCGGCATTTCATCCGCTTCCACCCGCGCGACCACGGCAGGATCGATACCATTCCCGGTATCGCGAACGCTAATCCGGACCCGATTACCGCACTCGTTGATGCCGAGGGTGACGACGCCTTTGCCTTTGCACGGCTGGATCCCGTGGACAATGGCATTTTCCACCAGCGGCTGAATCAGCAGGCTCGGTATCACGCAGCTGACCTCATCGTCGATGTCGTAGATGACGGTCAGCTTATCGCCGAAGCGCGCCTGTTCGATGGCAATATAATCCTTGATTTGGTACAGCTCTCTTTTGATATCAATCTGTTCGTCGTCTTTTAATTCAATGTTATAGCGTAAATAGCGCGACAAATTAAAAATGAGCTGACGGGCGGTATCCGGATTCATGCGAATCGAGGATGAAATCGCATTGAGGGCGTTAAAGAGAAAGTGCGGGTTGATTTTGCTCTGCAGGGCGCGCAGCTCGGCCTTGTTGGCCATTTCACGTAGCTGTTCCGCCCGCGAGACCTCCAACTGAGTGGAGATGATTTGCGACAGACCGACGGCCATCTCCTGCAGGGATGAGGTGATGCGATGGGCGTGGCAGTAATAAATTTTCAGCGTACCGGTCACCACGCCTTTCTCCCGTAGCGGAATGACCAGCATGGAGTGAATCTCCGGCGTTCTGTAGGCCTCATCATTGTTTTTTATAATGATTTTTCCGCTCTCGATAGCCTGGCGGGTGGTGGGGCTGATGTCATTATCACTATCGCGATAGTTGCTTTCGCCAAACCCGACGTAGGCCAGAACCCGATCGGTGGTGGTGATGGCCACCGCGTCGGCATTGATATCGCGGCGAATGATATCGCACACCTGACGCAGGGATTCGCTGTTCACATGACGGAAGAGCGGCAGCGTTTTGTTGGCGATATCCAGCGCCAGTTTTGCCTGGCGCGCGGCGCTGGCCTCCTTTTCACCCTCGACGCTCTGGACCAGTAGCACGATAAAACCGATACAGACGCTGCCAAGGATCATCGGGATCCCGATTTTGGAGACGATATCTACGCCCAGCGAAAACGACGGCGCCCAAAAGACCACGAGGATCATGGTTAAGGTTTCGCAGAGCATCCCGGCGAGAATCCCGATCTTCCAGCGCTGAGCTTTTGGCACTTTGCGATTAATCAGCCCTGACAACAACCCGGCGACAATACTGGTGATAAAGCAGGGGATAGCAGTTACACCATCAATATCAATGAGATAACGATGAACGCCGGCAATCACCCCCACGATAGCTCCGACCCAGGGGCCAAATAAAATCCCCCCCGACATCACCGCGATAATCCGCACGTTAACCAGAGAACCCTCTACCGGCACGCCAGACCAGGTACTGAACAGAGCAAACAGGGAAAAAATGGCGATAACCGCCAGCAGCTCTTTCGGTGTATGTGCCGATTTATGCAGTAGCTCGCGAAACAGGCGCAGACGGATAAGGAAAAAAAGGCAAATCAACATGAGTGCCGCGCGGTCAAAAACCGCCAGCAGCATTGTGAATATTTCGTGCATGGGTGCGCCGTGTCTATCGCGGGAAAGCGACATGATAAAAAACCTCGCGCCAGAAGGCCAGCCGAAGCGTTGAATAGGGAAAAGTCATACTAAAAAAAGGGGATTGATCGCCGGGCCGGTGTCAACGTGATGAGCGGAGGGTGAATGATATAAACAGGTAAATTAATAGATATTAATATGTTGCATCTAATTTTCGTACCGGCTAAATCGAGGACCTCCGCCGCTGCATGTCATGATGCTGATGCCCGTTTTTTTCGCCAGCGATTATTTTTTTCTCACCCCCTCGACAGCATCATTTTTTTCGGGTTATTTTCTAAGCTCGTCGCAAACGCGACAGCGTCGCTCGGACGGTCCGGGCGCTAACGTTACTCTGAGGAATCTATGACTGCATCCAGTCCTGAACGCCGTTTTACGCGTATCGATCGTCTGCCCCCTTACGTTTTTAATATTACTGCTGAACTGAAAATGGCTGCGCGTCGGCGCGGTGAAGATATTATCGATTTCAGCATGGGCAACCCGGACGGCGCGACGCCGCCGCATATCGTTGAAAAACTGTGCACCGTTGCCCAGCGGCCCGATACGCACGGCTACTCTACCTCCCGCGGTATTCCTCGCCTGCGCCGCGCCATTTCGCGCTGGTATCAGGATCGCTATAACGTTGAAATCGACCCGGAATCGGAAGCGATTGTCACAATTGGCTCAAAAGAGGGGCTGGCGCATCTGATGCTGGCGACGCTGGATCATGGCGACACGGTGCTGGTGCCCAATCCAAGCTACCCGATCCATATCTATGGCGCGGTGATTGCCGGTGCGCAGGTGCGTTCCGTGCCGCTGGTGGAGGGCGTTGATTTCTTCAATGAGCTGGAGCGGGCGATTCGTGAAAGTTACCCGAAACCGAAAATGATGATCCTCGGTTTCCCGTCCAACCCGACCGCGCAGTGCGTCGAACTGGAATTCTTTGAAAAAGTGGTCGCGCTGGCCAAGCGTTACGATGTGCTGGTGGTACACGATCTGGCCTATGCCGACATCGTTTATGATGGCTGGAAGGCCCCTTCGATTATGGAAGTTCCCGGCGCGCGCGATGTGGCCGTGGAGTTCTTTACCCTCTCCAAAAGCTACAACATGGCCGGCTGGCGTATCGGCTTCATGGTCGGTAATAAAACGCTGGTCAATGCATTAGCGCGTATTAAAAGCTATCACGATTACGGCACCTTCACTCCATTGCAGGTCGCGGCAATTGCGGCGCTGGAAGGCGACCAGCAGTGCGTTCGTGATATCGCCGAGCAGTACAAGCGCCGTCGCGATGTGCTGGTTAAAGGGCTGCACGAAGCAGGCTGGATGGTCGAGTGTCCGAAGGCATCCATGTACGTTTGGGCGAAGATCCCCGAGCAGTATGCGGCGCTGGGCTCGCTGGAGTTTGCGAAAAAGCTGCTGCAGGATGCGAAAGTATGCGTTTCGCCGGGTATCGGCTTCGGTGATTACGGGGATACCCATGTGCGCTTTGCGCTTATCGAAAACCGCGATCGTATCCGCCAGGCGATTCGCGGGATCAAATCGATGTTTCGTGCCGACGGGCTGCTGCCAGCAGCGGGCAAGTCAGCCGGCGAAGGCCTCGAATAACGGCGCGAAAGAAAGAAAAGTGCCAACAAAAAACGGGAGCCGCTGGCTCCCGTTTTTTTTGACTCTGGCTGCGCTTAAATCATCAGGGCAAAAGTACCGGCCCAAACGATGACCATAAAAGATACGCCCATAATAAAGTATTTCACGACTCATCACTCCGCGTTCTCGGCGAAACGCCTAAATGAATTTAATCTTCATTGTTGATTCTGATCCGTCGCGGCAAAACCAGAGGATTCTGGCGGCCGCGGCAGGTCGAAATTCTGTGCTGTAACTGCTCCAGATGGCGCTAATGTACGCCTAAAAAATGAGGGAAACAAGAGGCATTTTTTTATTAATTTTTAGTTACTTACGAGTGTCGTGATTCGGCGACACATTAATTTCATTCGGTAATAAATTCCATTCTGGCGACGGCATTTTGCCATAGCCGCCTTTACGCGATAGCTGTTTGATTTTGGGATTTATTCTATTGGCGATGCCGAGGATGCGCTGCGGGAAACGCGCTCCCGCAGCGCAACATTCGGGCTTAATCGGCGGCATGTTCAGGTTGGCGCCACGCTTGCGGAAAGCGTGCCGGTGCAAAACGCAGGGTGACGCCCATCAGAGCGGCGACGCAGACGGCATGAAACGCCCAGTCCAGCACATAATTACCGCTCAGGCTTCGCAGCAGGCCCGATAACCACGGGGAGGCGCCGGCCACCATAAAACCGATGCCCTGCATAAAGGCCACCAGTCGGCCTGCAATCGCCGGATGGCGGGCGTGATCGAGCGCCAGTACCAGGCACAACGGGAATGCGCCGCCTAACCCTATGCCGCCGCACACGGCCCATAGCAACGGGAACTGTAGCGGCAGCCAGATGAACCCACAGAAACCAATAAGCTGCAGCATCAGCGTCAAGAGTAATAGTCTGCGGCGATCGTCGTGACGTGCCAGCATTGGTATCAGCAGCGCGCCTGCGGTCTGGCCGACGGTCATCATGGCCAGCAGGGTTCCGCTAAACTGGGCGCTATAGCCCAACTGCATGTAATAGGGGGGCAGCCAGGCGATCAGACTGGCGTAACCGCCGTTAATCAGGCCGAAGTACAGCCCGAGCGTCCAGGCGCGGCGGCGGCGGAAAACAGACCCGTTTGCCCGGGGCGCGACCTGATGTTGCCCGGTAGGCTGCATGCGGCTGACTGACCACCAGCTAAGCAGCGCTGCGATGGCGGGCAGGGCCCACCAGGCGAGCGCGTAATGCCAAAGGGCGCTGTGCTGCGCCAGCCACGGCGTCAACGCGGCTCCCAGGCCGCCGCC
>NZ_JMPP01000024.1 GCF_000735435.1 Klebsiella planticola ATCC 33531
CAGGCCGCCGCCACCCATCAGCGCCGCTGACCACAGGCCCATGACCTGCGGCGTTCGGTGGGGGAACTGACGCTTTATCACCGCCGGAATCGTCGCCTGAATAATACCAATTCCGATCCCGCCGAGCAGGGCGCTACTCAGCAGCAGCCCGCTGTGCGGCGTGAATTCACGAAGCGCAGCGCCTGAGGCGATCATCATCAGACTCAGGACAATCCCGCGACTTTCGCTGATATGGCGCTGAGTCCACGGACTTGCCAGCGCCAGCAGTCCCATCGCGATGACCGGGATCGCGGTGAGTAGCGAAACGAGGCTAAACCCCATTCCGCTGGCCTGTTGTAGTTGCGGAAGAAGCGGGCCGATGGAAGTTAAAAGCGGGCGCATATTGATGCCGATCAGCATCAGCACCAGAAGCATCAGGCCGTTGCGCGACGTCGGGTTCATTTGTGCTTATCCGCCCACCGCTGATAAAGCGCGAGGCCCTCGGGCTGAGGGCTATGGTGAATCGGGAGTGATTGCGTTTCCAGTGGTTGACTTAGCTGGTGGTAGATAGCGGCGGTGGAGAGCCGGAAGGGCTCGCCATCCCGGTTACTGTTGGCGAAATAAACCTCGCGTATGCCGGTCAGATAGATAGCGCTCAGGCACATCGGGCAGGGCTGACCGCTGGCATAAATGATGCACTCGCTGAGCACCTGGCTACCCAGACGCTGCGAGACGTCGCGAATGGCGTTGAGTTCGGCATGCGCGGTCGGATCGCCGTTTTGATGCAGGGTATTGACGGCCCGGGCGACAATATCACCCCTGCGGACGATGAGCGCGCCAAACGGACGCCCGCCGTTTTCAACATTGGCTGTGGCGAGGGCGATGGCATGCTGAAGATAGTTATCGTGAACTGACATAGCGGCTCCGGAGAGGAAAGGCTGAGATGTTGCGGGAAGAGGAACTTTACGGTTGTGCACAGGGCCAGAGTACGCATTTTGTTTTATAAGTTAAAAGACTTATTTATGATTGACTCTATTGGTTTTGCTTATAGGGGGGCCCATGCTGCTACGCCATCTCACCTGTTTTCTGGCGGTTGCGGAACATCGCAGTTTTACCCGAGCCGCGTCGGCGCTGCATGTTTCGCAGCCGGCACTTTCACAACAGATCCGCCAGCTTGAAGAGATGCTGGGCGTGCTGTTATTTGACCGCAGCGGGCGGCAGATCCGTTTGACCGATTCCGGCGAGGTCTGGCTCACTTATGCCCGCCGGGTGCTACAGGAGCTGGAAGAGGGCAAACGAGCCCTGCTGGAGGTAGAAGACCTGCAGCGGGGAACGCTGCGGGTGGCGATGACGCCAACGTTTACGACCTACTTTATGGGGCCGCTGGTAGCGGCTTTTTATCAGCGTTATCCGAACATCACGCTGACGATGCGTGAAATGGCCCAGGAACGGATGGAAGCGTTATTGCTTAACGATGAGCTGGATGCCGGGATTGCTTTTGCCGATAGCGGCTCACGGGATATCGTGGCCGCACCTTTATTCAGCGAAACGCTGGCGCTGGTGGTGGGGCGGCATCATCCGCTGGCGGGTCAGCGCCGTATGACGCTGGAGGCGCTCAATCAGCAATCGTTGATTTTATTGAGCGAGGAGTTTGCGACGCGCGGGCAAATCGACTCCTGTTGCCGGCAGCACGGTATTCAGCCAACGGTGCGCATGGAGGCCAATTCTATCAGCGCGGTGCTGACGGTAATTCAACATACCCAGCTTGGGACGCTGTTACCGGCCGCCATCGTACGGGGCCGCGACGATCTGGTCGCGGTGGCGCTCACGCCGGTGCTGCTGGAGCGCACGGCCTGCCTGCTGCAGCACAAAGAGGCCTGGCAGAGCGCCGCGACGCGCGCGTTTCGTGCGATGGCATTCCAGATAGCCGGGGAACTTAGCGGTGGGGAAACCTCGTGATAGCGTCCACTTACCAGCTATAGCCGACGGCCAGAATGCCATACAGCTCGCCGTTGTGCTGAACAAGGGGGCTGTCGGCGATATCTTTATCATACAGCTCGTAGTTCGCGGCGAACATGCCGACCCAGTGGGGGCTGAAACGGTAGCTGGTAATAATCGCCGCCATTGGTGAGACGGTGGTGCCGGTATCCCACTGTGGGCGCTGGCTGGTGGCTTCGCTGGCCGAGACGCCGCCAAAATAGTAGTTGGCCATATTGCTACTGCGGATCATCATTCCCATCCCCGGCATGATCAGCAGATTATCTTTGATGACGGGAAAGTCTGCCCACAAAAGCAACTCTTGCCCATTGCTGCGACCCGTAACGTCGGAACTGATACGGGCGCTCAGCAGCGCATACGGCGTAATCAGCGTGGCGCCGATACCGGCTTCAAACTCGCCTTTTCGCTGCTCCATGCCCTTGAACGCGCTATTATCGCTGGGATCTAAGTTGCCAAATCGCCAGCGGCCATAGCCGTAAAAAGCAACGTTGTCGTCGATATGAAAATAGTAGCGGGCGCGATCGCCGAGATAGATAAACCGATCGCCGAAGTAGAGCCCGCCGGGAATAACGTAAGTTTCATTATTCTGCTTCTCGTAGCGCGCCGTTCCGCTGATGGTTGCGGCTCCCAGCACCACTCCTTTTGGTACCGGACTATTTGGATTCGATGCGGAGAAGATATCGATGGAACCCAGGTCAACCTCGGCGCTGGCGGGCGAACAACACAGCATCAGGGAGCAGAGAGCAGCAGGGTAGCGAAATGGTTTCATCCGGATTCCAAATATGATGAGGGATTATAGAGCTAATACGCGTAGATGCTGTTTTGCAGATAAAGCATTGCTAATGTGAATATATACCAGCGCAGGTCAGTCAGTGGGCGAGTTTTTGTTTTTTCTAAATTTATGCTGGCCGGTTTGATGAGATAGAAAGGTTCTAATCCGCCGCTTCCCGGCAGCGGACTGTTTTTTTAACCGGCCCGGTCAGAGTGAGCGAATGTGCCCGCCGTCGCCAACCTGAGCCTGACGATACCACTCCATCAGTTCAAACGTCCCCGCTTCACCTTCCGCCGGAGCCCACGAGACATAATCCCCGGCAGCAACCGGCTGATAACCGCCGTGTTTGACCTCAAAAATAACGCCGCCGGCGTCCAGCGACAGAACCGCATGCCAGGTCCCGGCATCCATCTCTAGCGCCGTACACTCTTCGCCTAATACGATGCGGCGAGTGACGTAACCGAGATCATCAAAAGTCAGTACCACAAAGCGCCCGCTCAGAGCTAACAGCAGCTCAAAGGTGTGCGGATGACGGTGAGGGCGAATATAGGTTCCCGGTTCCATCGCGATCGCCAGACGTTGTACGGGATCGGTTAATTCCGGGTGAAAATTACGATGTGCACGTAAACGAGGTGAACGCGCTGCCGCGTCGCTCTGCTGTTGCATGTCGCTGAAAGTGATGTATTTCATTTAGCCGCCTGACGTGAGATCTGAGATTGCGAATGGTTTCGCTACGGTGGATGAGCTCTGCACTGCTTTGTCGAAAGCCAGTCGCCGCATTGTATCCATTTCCCTTGGCCGGCGCGCACTGTTTTTCAGTGCATCAAGTGCCGTATCGCCTGGCAAATTCAACACGCTCACACCATTGACCTTTTGGTGACTTCCTGGAACATGGTGGACCATAGCACGCTCCTTTTTATATATATGACACCTTCCATAAATTCGGATGATTATTCTCTTATGTCTGCGGCGCAAAAATAAAACCCATTCATTTTATGAATATCTTCTTACAAAGACATGGCAAGTTTTATATAACTTCGTTTTTAAAGGAGAGTTTTTTCTCTTAATGCCTGCGCAATATTTATTGTTTGAGTGAGGTTGTTGTTTTGAATTTTTTAAATAGTTGAGCGATTTAATCTGAAAATCCAGTGATGATGCGGTGTTTACACCAGTATTAAATATTTCAGCTGCTGGCTGTAATTATCACCTTTTTTGCCTGCTTTACCTTAAAGCAAATTACTGGTTAAAATAAAAACATATTTTTATATAGCGATACTCTGTCCGGCAAAAGGACTAATTTATTCAGGAGATAAATATATATGTCTGAATCATTTCAGAATGAGATACCTCGTGCGCGTGTAAATATAAAACTGGATCTGGTGACGGGTGGCGCTCAGAAGAAAGTTGAACTGCCGTTGAAGCTCCTGAGTGTTGGTGACTTCAGCAACGGCAAGGCTCAAGGGACGCTTTCAGAGCGCGAAAAAATCAATATCACTATGCGCAATTTCAACAGCGTTCTCGCGGATCTCAATCCCGAAGTTTATCTCACCGTTAAAAATACCCTCGCCAACGATGGTTCCGAAGAGAGTGTGAAACTGGCCTTTCAGGATATGAAGGATTTTGAACCAGAGGCGGTAGCGCGGCAAATTCCACAGCTTCGTGTGATGCTTGCTATGCGTAATTTATTACGTGATTTGAAATCCAATCTGCTGGACAACGTTACTTTCCGGAAAGAACTGGAAATCATTTTAAAAGACCCTGCTCTTTCCGACGAGCTACGCAGTGAATTGAATGCGCTTGCCCTGGGCCAGGATTAATTTCTGGAAACTTTAACGGAATATTAACGAGAAAAATGCTGATGTCAGTAAATAACGAAATCCAGAATGAGGGAAGGGCAGCCACAGTTGAAAAAATGCTGCCGCAGAACGGTGTATATGCCTCACTGTTCGACAAAATTAATTTAACGCCGGTTGCTGAAATCGGCGGCCTGAATGGATTTGAAGATAATACCGTAATGGCGGAAACCTCGGCCGATGAACGTGTTACCGCCGCTGTTCAGGTTTTCATGCAGTGTCTGCACAAGTCCGGTCAGAAGGTCGAGAAGCTCGATAAGACATTACTCGACCACCATATCGCTGAACTGGATTTCCAGATCAGCCGCCAGCTTGATGAAGTCATGCACAATGACGCGTTCCAGAAAGTGGAGTCCGTGTGGCGTGGCCTTCAGTCCCTGGTGAACAAGACTGACTTTCGCCAGAACGTGAAGCTGGAAATCCTCGATTTGTCCAAAGAAGAATTGCGTCAGGATTTCGAAGATTCGCCGGAAATTGTCCAGAGCGGCTTGTACAAGCAGACCTACATCGCTGAATACGATACCCCTGGCGGTGAGCCGATTGCGGCAGTGATTTCAGCGTATGAGTTCGATGCCACCGCGCAGGACGTAGCGCTGATGCGTCATATTTCAAAAGTCTCCGCCGCCGCGCACATGCCATTTATTGGCTCTGCGGGGCCGAAATTCTTCCTCAAAGAGACGATGGAAGAGGTGGCGGCTATCAAAGATATCAGCAACTATTTCGAGCGCGCCGAGTACATCAAGTGGCAATCCTTCCGCGACACCGACGACTCGCGGTATATCGGCCTGGTGATGCCGCGCGTGCTTGCTCGCCTGCCGTATGGTCCGGACACCGTACCGGTACGCAGTTTCAACTATGTCGAAGAAGTGAAAGGTCCGGATCACAACAAATACCTGTGGACTCATGCGTCTTTCGCCTTTGCAGCCAACATGGTGAAAAGCTTCATCAATAATGGCTGGTGCGTGCAAATTCGCGGCCCGCAGGCCGGTGGTGCAGTGAAAGATCTGCCGATCCACCTGTATGACCTCGGTACCGGCAACCAGGTGAAAATTCCGTCCGAAGTGATGATCCCGGAAACCCGCGAGTTTGAGTTCTCCAGCCTCGGCTTTATTCCGCTGTCATATTACAAAAACCGCGACTACGCTTGCTTCTTCTCTGCGAACTCCGCCCAGAAACCCGCCCTGTATGACACTGCCGATGCCACGGCCAACAGCCGCATTAACTCGCGTTTGCCATACATCTTCCTGCTGTCGCGCATCGCGCACCACCTGAAGCTTATCCAGCGTGAAAATATCGGTACTACCAAAGATCGCCGCCTGCTGGAGCTGGAACTCAATACCTGGGTGCGCGGTCTGGTCACTGAAATGACCGACCCCGGTGACGAACTTCAGGCTTCTCACCCGCTGCGCGATGCAAAAGTGGTGGTGGAAGACATTGCAGACAACCCGGGCTTTTTCCGCGTGAAGCTGTTCGCCGTGCCGCATTTCCAGGTGGAAGGGATGGATGTCAACCTGTCACTGGTTTCCCAGATGCCGAAAGCCAAATCGTAACGTAAGGCAGGAAGCCGATGAAAACGGAACAACCGTTATGGGGTCGAGGGATTATGGTTTCGCCCCAGCACTTCCAGCAACAGGCCGCGTATGCGGCCTGGTCCGTCGAAGGTATTGCCCGGATGGGTTTATCACAGCCCTGGGGCGTGATAAATGTCGCTTTCGAACCGGAAACACTGAAGCTGGGCCGACTGCAGGCCCGTCATCTGCATCTCCGGTTCCCGGACGGGACGCTTATCGACACGGATAATGCTGACGACCTGCCGCCGGTGCTGGCGCTTGAAGGTGAATCACAGGACGTGGTGGTAGTTCTGGCCCTTCCGCTGCTGCGGGCAAATGGCGGTAACTGCCTTAAACCTGATGAGGTGGCCGAGCGTCCTGTTCGCTATCGCCAGCGCTGGCGGGATGTCCGCAATATTTTCGGAGATGATACCCGCCAGATTGCGGTGATGCAGCCAGAGCTGACGCTGCGGTTTGCCCATCAAAACAACAGCGATTATCTGGCCTGTCCGGTCGCCCGTCTGCAGCAGGATTCGCAGGGGAACTGGGCACTCGATGAAACCTATCTCCCGCCACTGCTGGCTCTGCAGGGCAACCGCTGGCTGGTGACCCAGCTGGAGCAGCTGATGACGCAACTGCGTGCCCGTCTGAGTCGCCTGATGGATATGCGCCGGGAGAGTAACGAACGAATGGCAGATTTTGCCGTGGCCGACGTGTCACTGTTCTGGCTGCTCAATGCCCTGAACAGCGCTGAGCCCGTGCTCGGACAGTTTCTGCGCCACCCGCAAATCCCGCCTGAGCGTCTGTATCCGGAGCTGGCACGGCTTGCGGGCAGCCTGCTGACCTTCTCACTGGAGCATCAGGTGAGTGCTATTCCGGTCTGGCAGCATGAGCAACTGAATAACGTCTTCCCGCCGCTGTTTGATTTACTGGGCGACCTGCTGGAAGCCAGCCTGCCGTCGCGGGTGGTGGCGATTGAGCTTGAGCATGATGCCCGACTTCACTTCTCGCAGGCTCGTCTGCATGACCCACGTCTGCGCGAAGGCGCTGATTACTATCTCTCCGTGCGTTCACCGATGCCGGTGGCACAGCTGCAGGAACAGTTCCCGCAATTGTGCAAAGTCGGCAGTCCCGATCATGTCAGGAGCATCGTCAATTCATCGCGGGTGGGCGTTCCTCTGACGCCGCTGCGTCATGTGCCGGCAGCTATTCCACTGCGCCTGGAAAACCAGTATTTCAGCCTTGATGTCTCTCATCCTCTGGCCATCGAAATGCTCCAGAGCGGCACCTGTATGTTTTACGTTCCGGGAATGCTCGGCGAGCCTGAACTTGAACTCTTTGCGGTACTGAGAACATGAGTGAGCGTAAACGCGGCGCTGCCGCGTTCATTGATATTGATGCCCTCCTGCAGGACACCTGGCTGCAGGCGATCAGCCTGCGTCATGGTCCGAAATTTCAGGATGGAGAAGGGCGCACGCTGTGGGAGCGCTGCATTGCTGATGTCGAACGTGTCCAGCGTGAGCTGAAAGCGAGCGAACTCGATGAAGCCAGCTGTCAGCATATTCTCACTGCACAGTGTGCGCTGCTCGATGAGGCGGTCAAAAATCGCGGCGTGGAGGATGACGCCTGTGTGCAGTGGTATGACACTCCCCTGCAGGGGCACTTCCTCGGCACCATGGACGCTGGCGATACGTTGTGCGATCGGATGCGTGATGTGTTGCGCGAACCGGCTCCAGACCACGCCGTCGTGACCTGCTTCCAGCGAGTCATGATGCTGGGGTTCCTCGGCAGTTTCCGCTCTCTGAACGACCCGGAGCGCCAGAAACTCGTCAGCGCGCTCAGTGAGCATGTCACGCCGTTCAGCTACCCACAAACCCATTCGGTCCTGGCCGAAAGCCGTACCGGATGGGGAATGGGCGGCTGGCTGGCGTCATGGCCCGTGCGTATTGGCCTGAGTGTGGTGGCGGTGGCTGCACTCTGGCTGGGACTGAATCACTGGCTGGATCAGACGCTGCTGACCCTGTTGCCGGGAGCCGTGAAATGAGTCCGGCGCAACAGTGCGGGCTTGCGCTGTGGGCCGCCCTGCTCAGCGCCGTGGTCTGCCTGGGTTTCCTGCCGGTCACCCGACTGGTTTCTGCGCTCGTTCTGCTGGTGGTGCTGGGGCTTATCCTGGCGTTCTGGTACGCCGCCAGTCGTCGTGCGCAGCATGATGTCATCCTGCGTCTGGATGACCTACCGGAAGCCACTTACCGTCAGCCCGTGGTGCTGGTCTGTGGTGATTTGCCGCTGGCATGTATGCAGCAGTCACTGGTGCTCACTGTCACCCAGGGATGCTGGATCCGCGTGGCAGATCATCAGGATCTGCAGCAGGCAGCCCGCCAGGTACTGTGGCTACGCCCTGACTGGGGGCGTCAGCTGTCGGTGATGGTCAGCGTCTGCCCACAGCAACACGATGACAGCGAGCGCCTTACCAGTCGTCTGTTGGCCCTGCGCTGGCAAATCAGCCGGCTGCGTAAAGAAACCGGTCATTCTGTGCCGCTGGTTCTGAATGGTCAGGTTGGCAGCGCGATGACGAATGACATGCTCTGGCAGGCGGCTATCCCGGGGGAAGGGGGGAGGGTCTGGCGTGAATCTTCAGCGCCGGGCTCCATTGCAGCCTGGGTTGCCACCGGTGGTGCTATGGCGATGCAGCAACAGGTGCTGATGAACAGCCTGATGAGCTGGTTCCATCAGCACGTCAAAGCCGTGTTTATGGATGAAAACCCCGATGTTCCCGTCATTGCACCTGTTGCGGTGCTGTGGGGAATGGGGCCGATTCTTGCCGGAAGTCTGGCCACATCGGCCTGGACGGCGTGGCTTTCCCGCCACACTGCGATGCAGCAGGTTGCGGGCTGGCAGCCGGTGGGAACGGACAGTACGGTTATCTCCCCGTTGCCGGATTTTATCCTGCCGCTGCTGCCTGAAGGGCGAGGCCTGACGCCGCGTGGGCGAGCCTTCCGTTATTCGCTCGGGATCTTCACGCTGGCGGTCATTGCTGCGCTGCTCAGCAGTGGCTGGAACAATCACCAGCTGCTGCAGCGTGTGAGCTTCGATATTGCCCGCTATGACCGTATCCCGATGCATGATTTCGGACCAAAAGCCGACGCCGTTACCGTCCTGCGTGACGATGCGGAACAGCTGGATGGCTGGGTGCGCAATGGCGTACCGGCCCGGATGAGCTTCGGTCTGTATCAGGGTGAGCGTCTGCGAATGCCTGTGCTGGATGCGATCCGCTCCTGGGTGCCCCCGCCCCCGCCGCCTGAACCGCAGCCGAAATCCAAACCGGTAACGAAAATTGCGCGCCTCGACAGCATGTCGCTGTTCGACTCCGGGCAGTCCGTGTTGAAACCCGGCTCGACCAAGCTGCTGGTCAACTCGCTGGTCGGCATTAAGGCAAAGCCGGGCTGGCTGATTGTGGTCGCCGGCTACACGGATAACACCGGCACTTCGCAACTGAACCAGAGGCTTTCTCAGAAACGTGCCGAAGCCGTGCGCGACTGGATGCGCGATACCGGCGACGTGCCGGAAAGCTGTTTTGCAGTGCAGGGCTATGGCGCAAGCCGTCCTGCTGCAACCAACGACACTCCGGAGGGCCGTGCGCTCAACCGCCGTGTCGAAATCAGTCTGGTACCGCAGGCCAGTGCCTGTCAGATACCTGGCAAAACCCCGGCGTCATCGCAGGATGATGGCGCATCACTACACAATGGAGAGTAATTCCATGGCAATTCCTGTTTATCTTTGGCTGAAAGACGACGGCGGCGCGGACATTAAAGGGTCTGTGGACGTTCAGGATCGCGAAGGCAGCATCGAAGTGGTGGCGCAGCAGCATAACCTGTACATCCCGACCGATAACAACACCGGCAAACTGACGGGTACCCGTATCCACACGCCGTTCCTGTTCACCAAGGAAATCGATTCGTCCAGCCCGTATCTGTACAAGGCGGTGACCACCGGTCAGACCCTCAAGTCTGCGGAATTCAAGTGGTACAAAATCAACGACGCAGGCCAGGAAGTGGAGTACTTCAACACCAGAC
Organism: Klebsiella planticola ATCC 33531; assembly: GCF_000735435.1. Lineage (GTDB taxonomy): Bacteria > Pseudomonadota > Gammaproteobacteria > Enterobacterales > Enterobacteriaceae > Klebsiella > Klebsiella planticola. Next base: position 10,226 of record NZ_JMPP01000024.1, read on the forward strand.
TCGAAAACGTAAAAGTGGTGAAAGTGAACCCGGTGATGCACGACATCAAGGATCCCTCTTTCGAGAAACACAACCACCTTGAGCAGATTGAGCTGCGTTACGAAAAAATCACCTGGACCTACAAAGACGGCAACATCATTCATTCCGATTCGTGGAACGAACGCGCCACCGCCTAAGTTACTCGTCATATTTCGCGCGGTAACGGTGTTGGCTGCGTTCGCTCACCCCGGTCACTTACCGCTGTAAGCTCCCGGGGATTCGCGAACTTGCCGCCTTGTTACTGCACGAACTATTTAGAGTAACCACTCAGACGGACAGTCCTCTCTGTCCGCTTTTTTTGTCTTTGCTGAGCGTCTGCCCACGCGGGCGTTGAGCAAAGAACCCACAATCTGCCAGCCGACCGGATGCGCTTTGGTCCCCTTCACGGGAAACAGCGAGGGGCGGTAGCGTGTCCAGGAACCGACAAAGAGAGAGACTCATGGAAAATCCAGCCATCCTGCTGCGACGTCTGAACCCTTACTGTGCCCGTGCGATGGAAGGGGCGGCCTCGCTCTGCCAGAGCCGCGCGCATGCGGAAATTCTTCCGGAGCACTGGTTGTTGAAACTGCTGGAGCAGGGGGAAGGCGATCTCACGGTGCTGGCCCGTCGCTACGAATGGGATATGGACAGCATCTGGCAGGATTTGCTCGGCTGGCTGGATAAACAACCGCGCTCAGTGCGCCACCGACCGCGGCTCTCGGAAAACATCCAGACGCTGATGCAGGAAGCCTGGCTGATTGCCTCCCTTAATGGAGAAGAGCAAATCCGTAGCCTCCATTTGCTGATGGCGCTGGTCGGTAAGCCAAAACTGGCCCACTGTGACGGACTGTGGCCACTGCTGACGATGGGTCAGAGTCAGTTGGTGCGCCTGCGTCCATTGCTTGATGCACAGTCTGATGAACGTCCCGAAGTACAGCAGGAAGCTGAACTGGCGCAGAGCCATGGCGGGGGAGTGGCGTTTGTCGGGCGCCCGGTTGGAGCTGAAGTGCAAGAGAGCGAGCTCAGCCCGGCATTACAAAACGCGCTGGATAAGTTCACCCTCGACGTCACCGCCAAAGCGAAGGAAGGCAAAATCGACCCGGTGTTTGGCCGTGATACGGAAATCCGCCAGATGGTGGACATTCTCTCGCGTCGCCGTAAAAACAACCCGATCCTGGTCGGTGAGCCAGGCGTGGGGAAAACCGCGCTGGTGGAAGGTCTCGCACTCAGAATCGCCGAAGGCAATGTACCGGAATCGCTCAAACCTGTTGTTCTACGCACGCTTGACCTCGGCCTGCTGCAGGCGGGCGCCGGCGTGAAGGGCGAATTTGAACAGCGCCTGAAAAACGTCATCGATGCCGTGCAACAGTCATCCACACCGGTTCTGCTGTTTATCGATGAGGCGCATACCATCATTGGTGCCGGTAATCAGGCCGGGGGCGCAGACGCCGCCAACCTGCTGAAACCGGCGCTGGCGCGAGGCGAACTGCGCACCATCGCCGCGACCACCTGGTCCGAATACAAGCAGTACTTCGAACGCGATGCTGCCCTGGAGCGTCGCTTCCAGATGGTGAAGGTGGACGAGCCGGATGATGGCACGGCGTGTCTGATGCTGCGTGGTCTGAAATCCCGCTATGCTGAGCACCACAACGTGCACATTACCGATGATGCCGTGCGAGCTGCCGTCACGCTTTCTCGCCGTTATCTGACGGGCCGTCAGTTGCCGGACAAGGCCGTTGACCTCCTCGACACTGCCAGCGCCCGCGTGCGCATGAGCCTCGATACCGTCCCGGAACCGCTGACCCGCATCCGCTCACAGATTACCGCTCTGGAAATGGAGAAGCAGGCGCTGCTGGAGGATATCGCGCTTGGCAATCAGAGCCACGGTAAACGCCTGAGCGCCATTGAGCAGGAAGAGAACGACCTCATCGTTGCGCTCGACGAGCTGGAAACCCAGTACGGTCAGGAGCTGAAACTCACCGAACAACTGCTGGAAAGCCGCCAGGATATCTCCCGTCAGAGTGAGACTCACACGCTGCAACAGGAGCTGAACGGCATGCAGGGCAGCCACCCATTGCTCTGCGTTGATGTGGATGTGCGTACCGTTGCAACGGTGATTGCTGACTGGACGGGCGTACCGCTGTCCTCGCTGATGAAAGACGAGCAGACCGGGCTGCTGACCCTGGAAAATGAAATCGACAAACGTGTGGTCGGACAGGATGTGGCGCTGACTGCCATCGCGCAACGCCTGCGTGCCGCCAAAACCGGACTCACCTCCGAGAATGGCCCGCAGGGCGTGTTCCTGCTGGTTGGCCCGAGCGGCGTGGGGAAAACCGAAACCGCGCTGGCGCTGGCGGACGTGATGTACGGCGGGGAAAAATCGCTGATTACCATCAATCTGTCGGAATACCAGGAGCCGCACACCGTTTCTCAACTGAAGGGTTCACCTCCGGGTTACGTCGGTTACGGGCAGGGCGGGATCCTCACCGAAGCCGTGCGCAAGCGCCCGTACAGCGTGGTGCTGCTCGATGAAGTGGAAAAAGCCCACCGTGATGTGATGAATCTGTTCTATCAGGTATTCGATCGCGGCTTTATGCGCGACGGCGAAGGTCGAGAAATCGACTTCCGCAACACGGTTATTCTGATGACCTCCAACCTCGGCAGCGACTCTCTGATGCAGCTTCTGGACGAACAACCGGAAGCCAGCGAGGGCGACCTGCACGAACTGCTGCGCCCGATCCTGCGCGATCATTTTCAGCCCGCGCTACTCGCCCGCTTCCAGACCGTAATTTTCCGGCCTTTGGCTGAAACCGCCATGCGCACTATCGTGGAAATGAAGCTCGCCCTGGTCAGTAAACGCTTGCACCGCCACTACGGCCTGATCACCTGTATCGATGACCGCTTGTACGACGTATTGACCGCCGCCTGCCTGCTTCCGGATACCGGTGCGCGTAACGTGGAGAGCTTACTCAATCAGCAAATCCTGCCTGTACTGAGCCAGCAGCTGTTGACCTATATGGCTGCAAAACAGAAGCCGCAATTCCTGACGCTCGGCTGGAGCGAGGATGAGGGGATCTCACTGGATTTCAACCGCACTGAAGGAGTGAACGCATGAGCAACCATCCCCCGATAAGATTCAGCCACAACCACCACTGGCTTTCGGTGAAGGGGTGTGAAGCCGAGCTTGATGTGCTGGCATTTGAAGGCAACGAAGCCCTGAGTAAACCGTTCAGCTACCGCATTGAATTTACCAGTGGCGACCATGCCATCAGTAAAGAGATGATGCTGATGAAGCCCGCCTCCCTGACGCTGCAGGCCCCGGTTGATCAGGGTTACGGCAGTAAAATGCAGCAGCCGGTGCGGGTGATTCAGGGAGTGGTGACGGGCTTTGAACGCTTCGGCACCTCAAAAGATGAAACCCATTACGCCCTGACGCTGCAGCCGCGCCTGGCGCTGCTTGACCGTTCGCACCAGAATGCCATTTATCAGGATATGTCAGTGCCGCAAATCGTGGAAAAAATCCTGCGCGAGCGCCACGGCATGCGCGGTCAGGATTTTCTGTTCTCGCTTGCAAAAGAGTACCCGCGACGTGAGCAGGTGATGCAGTACGGCGAGGACGACCTGCGCTTTATCTCCCGCCTGCTGAGCGAAGTCGGTATCTGGTTCCGCTTTACCACCGATACCCGCCTGAACATCGACGTGGTGGAGTTTTACGACGGTCAGCAGGGGTATGGAAAAGGCCTGACCCTGCCATCGGTGCCACCGTCAGGCCAGCACTCGCAGGGTGTGGACGCGGTGTGGGGAATGGAGAGCCATCATAACGTGGTGCAGAAGCAGGTCAGCACCCGTGATTACAACTACCGCCAGGCGACGGAAGACATGAACACCCAGGTGGATGCGACCCGCGGGGATGCCACCACCTACGGTGATGCCTATCACTATGCCGATAACTACCTGACACCGGGAAGTCACCATGACCGCAATCCGGCCCCGGAGTCCGGGGCGTTTTACGCCCGCATTCGTCATGAGCGTTACCTGAATGGCCAGACGCAGACCCGTGCCATCACCAGCTGCCCGACCCTCTCGCCGGGTCAGGTACTGAAAGTCACCGGCGGCTACGAAGTGGCCGACGTGTTTGCTCATGGCGTGGTTATCACAGCCCTGCGCACGCATGCCCGCCGCGATAAGGACCTGGCGGTTGATTTTGACGGGATCCCGGACAGCACTGATTTCAGTTTCCGTCCTGAGCCTGGCTCACGCCCGGTGATGGCCGGTACCTTACCGGCCCGCGTCACCAGTACCACCGAAAACGACACCTACGGCCATATCGATAAAGACGGCCGTTACCGGGTCAACATGCTGTTTGATCGTGATAACCGGGAGACCGGGTTCGAGAGCCTGTGGGTGCGCCAGTCACGCCAATATGCAGGAGATACCTACGGTCTGCACCTGCCGCTGCTGGCGGGCACCGAAGTGGCGATTGGCTTTGAGGACGGTAACCCGGACAGACCGTACATTTCCGGCGTGCTACACGACTCGGCCCACGGCGATCACGTTACCATCCGCAACTACAAACGTAACGTCCTGCGCACCCCGGCGAACAACAAAATCCGCCTCGACGATGAACGCGGGAAAGAGCATATCAAGGTCAGCACGGAGTACGGCGGCAAGAGCCAGCTGAATCTCGGGCACCTGGTCGACAGCGAAAAACAACAGCGCGGTGAGGGTTTTGAACTCAGAACCGACAGCTGGGGCGCCATCCGTGCGCAGAAGGGCATCTTCATCAGCGCGGACGGGCAGGCGAAGGCACAGGGGGTGATGCTGGACATGCAGCCAGCCATTAGTCTGCTAAAAGGGGCGCTGAATCAGGTAACCGGATGGGGGACTATTACGCAGACTCACCACAACGTTACCCCTGATGTTGAGCCATTAAGAGCATTTGTTTCCGGTGCCAGTGAGCTTAAAGAGCCTGCGTTGCTGCTGTCTTCACCGAAAGGTATTGCCGCCGTCACGCCCGAAACGACCCTGATGCACAGCGGGAAAGGGCTGTACCTGCAGAGCCTGGGGGAAGTCAATATCACCGCAGCACAGCGCTATTCGGTGAACGCGAGCCAGGCGGTCTCGTTACTTGCCCAACAAGAAGGGATGCGACTGGTATCCGCCCAGGGTTCGCTGGAGATTGAGTCACATAGCGATGTGCTGTCGCTAACTTCCCTGAAAGATGTCACCGTCCAGTCAACACAGGGGCACCTGCAGTTGACAGCTAAAAATGGCATCACTCTGGGCTGTGGCGGGGCTTATATTCGTCTTACGCCACAGGGAGAGGTGCACATTCACGGGCCGGGATTAATCAGTCTCAAAGGCCTGCACGATTTGCAGGGGCCAGCCAGCGAGGATTTTCCTCTGCCAGAACTGCCGGCATCAGTATGTAAAGAGTGCCTTAAAAAAGCCCAGGAACTGGCGCAGGGCTTTGTCCCCAGGGAGGCATAAATGACTGCACAATGGATTGAAGAAGTCGCTGTTACCTGCCGGACATTCGGAACTGATTATCTTGATATTATCGTTGATCAGGCTGGGCTGAATTTCAGCGTTATTCCGGCCCTGAACGCACTGTCGGTGGAGTGGCAGTCACTTTATCACGGGCTTCCGGAGGCGTTCATCGTCGATGATGCTCCGTTGGTTGCACGCATTACGCTTGATGATCTTCAGCAGATGCAGTGGCTGAAGGACATGAGTCAGCAAGTTGTCGTCCAGGCTCCGTTGCTGCTGTTGTGTTCACACTGGCCTTTTTCTGCCCTGTCTGGCTGGCTCACACAGTGTATGGATATTCTGCAGGAAGGGCGGAGCGGGATTTTACGTTTTTACGATACGCGGATTCTCCCCCTGCTTTTTACGCACGTTCTTAGCGAGGAACAGCAAAAGCCTTTGTTGCGTCCTGTACTGTTCTGGGCATGGCAGGATATGGATGGTAACGCCAGAGGTATAAAAGGTAGCGGTACGCCCCAGACTCGCGATGAAAAACCTCACAAAATCAACCTCAGCGATCGCCAGCTTGAGCATCTGATGTGTGTCTGTGATGTCATGGCCCTCTTGTCGCACCGAGCACCGCCAGCGGGCAGGTATGCATCACAACAGGCGCTTTTTTCTGATTGTTACCAGGGCATGGTGGAGGCAACCAACCACGGCATTATTCTGGATGAAGCTCGCGAGGCCTGGGTCATGAAAAAGTGGCTTGCCGCATAAGTAAGATCCTGATGGTGAAAAGAAACCGATTTAGCCTGGGTACCGCCGCCGTTTCCCCTTTAGTCCCGCCTCTGCAAGGAAAGTCAGATGAAACATTCACAGTTAAGCCCGCTGCTGGCTGGGCTGCTGCTGTTAACCGGCTGCTCACAGCCCGCTGCTCAGGCCGGAGGCGGCGGAACCATTGACGCCATCAACCACACCCGATGGGCAATTAACCATTTCAGTGTCGATAACCAGTCGGGCATCGACATTATTGGTCCGTTCCAGGGAGGCGGTGGCGGCTGCTGCTACAGCGTGCCCGCCCGCTGGACGCCGGGTATGACGGTACGTATTGACTGGGAAAGTGGGGAGGCATCGACAGAAGGTTTCCCGGGATTTACTGATTACGAAAAATATAAAGCCTGGGAGAAAAAGATGAGCGCCCAGAACCGTCAGCACAGCAAAACCGTCCCGGTTCCTGACTATAACGGCCAGGATGTCTGCGGCATCACGGTGCACTTTTTGCCCTGTGATGACGTGAAGGTGACGACCAGTTGCTACACCTACAGCAGTCCGTCTTACCCGATAAAAGAGCCCATCAGGATGAAGGAGCCTAAAGTATGTCCGAAATAACGGAAACCGATTTAGCCTGACCCTCTCCGCTTCTTCTTTAACTCCCTCTTCTGCAAGGAAAGTCAGATGAAACATTCACTGTTAAGCCCGCTGCTGGCTGGGCTGCTGCTGTTAACCGGCTGCTCACAGCCCGCTGCTCAGGCCGGAGGCGGCGGTGGCGGCACGATTAAAGCCATCAACCACACCCGATGGGCAATTAACCACTTCAGCGTCGATAACCAGTCGGGCATCGACATTATTGGTCCGTTCCAGGGAGGCGGTGGCGGCTGCTGCTACAGCGTGCCCGCCCGCTGGGCGCCGGGTATGACGGTACGTATTGACTGGGAAAGCGGAGAAGCATCGACAGATGGTTTCCCGGGATTTACTGATTACGAAAAATATAAAGCCTGGGAGAAAAAGATGAGCGCCCAGAACCGTCAGCACAGCAAAACCGTCCCGGTTCCCGACTATAACGGTCAGGATGTCTGCGGCATCACGGTGCACTTTTTGCCCTGCGATGACGTGAAGGTGACGACCAGCTGCTGGTCACCGAGAAATGCCAACTACCCGATAAAAGAGCCCATCAGGATGAAGGAGCCCAAAGTATGTCCGAAATAACGGAAACCGATTTAGCCTGGGTGCCGCCGCCGTTCCCGGCGCAGGGACGCCTGCCAACGCAGGCGCTGCAGGTCGGGCAGAGCTGTCATCAGCAGAACAGCGCCGAGCGGCTCTACCGTCAGGAACTGTGTCTGGCGGCCGGACGACGTGTCGAGCCGCCGTGCTGCAAGACGCTGCATATCAGTCTGTTTTTCGACGGTACGGGGAATAACCTGAACAATGACCTGCTGCTGTCTGACCCGAAGCATCCGACCAATATCGCGCGGTTGTTTCGTGCCACTATAGGAACCGGTACGGCTGGCGGGGTGCCGACTGGAATGCAGACAACACTGTTAGATGGTGCTGAAGACGGTGAAGGGAAATATTTTAAGTTCTACATGCCCGGTGTGGGCACCCCGTTCCCGGAAGTGAACGACCCGGATTATTCAACCATGGGACTGGTGGGCGCAACTAAAGGTGAAGAGCGTATTAACTGGGCGCTGCTGCGCATTATTGATGTACTGAAATTTTCCGCTACTGAAAAATGGTTAACCACCGCAGAGAGCCGACAATCTCTCAGCAATATGGGTACCAGCTGGAACCGGCTGTGGTTTGGCGGCAGCCACAACCGTTACGAAGAGTTCAGTCGTTTACTGAATGCGTTAGCTCCGCAACTGAAACCACTGCTCACGCAGCCGGAACCGGGGAAGCCTAAGGTGTTAGGCATCAAACTGTACGTTTATGGGTTTTCCCGCGGTGCTGCCGCTGCGCGTACGTTTGTACGCTGGCTGAGCGAGTTGCTTCCCCCGCCAAAAGCGGAAGGCGAAAACCCCCCGCAGTGCCTGCAGACTGGCGAGATGCAGTTGCCCGTCAGCGTGGAATTTCTCGGGCTGCTGGATACTGTGGCCTCAGTCGGGGTGGCGCACGTGGTGCCGATTGCCGAGGGGCATATGTCCTGGGCGGATGGTACGATGGAGCTGCCGGACGATAAAACCTATGGCGGGCTGATAAAAAAATGCGTGCATCTGGTGTCAGGGCATGAGCAGCGCCTCTGCTTCCCGCTGGACTCGGTGCGCCGGAGTGACGGCAAATACCCGCCCTATGCCACCGAGGTGGTTTACCCGGGGATGCACTCCGATCTGGGGGGCGGTTACCCACCGGGGGATCAGGGGAAGGCTAATGGTGAGGATGACAGCTTATTGCTATCTCAAATCGCCTTGCATGATATGTATGCTTCAGCGTTTTCCATCGGTGCGCCATTAAAAATACCCGTACAAGCATTACCTGATGACAAGAAGACGGACAACTGGCGGTTGATGCCTTTAGATTCTTTAAAAGAATTTCTAATCCACGGAGAACTAGTCAAACGCTTCAACGCCTGGCGCGAACTTACCCTGAATCTGACCACTCCAGAAAAAATCACGCCCGAAGAGGCCTGCGAATACGAACCCGCCCGTGCCAGCGGCAGTCTGGAAACCGTCGTTGAAAACCAGATTGCGTGGATCACCACCTGGCGTATCGATCGCTATGCCAGAGGTTCGATGCTGAAAACGCCATTTTACCAGCGCGCCACGAATACCGAAGCACTGCCTGCCGCGCGCAAGGCGGCAGAAGACGCACGGGATGAGAAGCAGCAAGAGGTGCTCAAAACGCGTCAGGACCAGATAGCAAAACAGCCTGCCGACAAGATGGATGAGCTGGTGCTCTATCCGGGCATCAAGGATTTTGACCCGGATATGGCGCAGACCCAGCTGTTTGAAGCGGCGAAGGAGTTTGGTAAGGATTACCACGACGGCTACCGCATTCCGGAGAACCTGGCGCAGGCGGTGCTGGATACCGTGCTGCAGCCGATGATTTTCGTGCTCAATACCGATGATGAACCCCAGGAATACCGGCGAATAAAGGCTGACGGAGACGCCCGGGCGGCAGTCCTTTTCCCTGCAGCCGGTGAGGCCAGTAATGCGCAGCAGCCAGCCGGGCTGGTCAGGGCGTTGTTCGACGACCAGGTGCACGACTCGCGTGCCTGGTTTATGCACGCGGCGCTGGGTACGCGCGAGATGTGGGGCGGCTACTTCCGTTACCGGATGATTTATTTCAGCGACAAATGTAATAAGTCCCTGTCGCCACTGGTGATCGCCGGGGATCTTATTGGGTTTGCCACCCTGACCACGGGTGTTGTGCTGAGTTTCAGACAAAAGACCCTGACCGGAAAGCTGGCGGGGCTGGCCGCGACAGGCGCTGTACGATCGCTGCAGGCTGAGGTGCTGGACAGGATCACCGGTGAACCCGTGCCGGAACTGCCGGGCGGGGAACAGCAGCGGGCATTTACCCGGGAGCCGGGAGTGGTGGTGGCACAGCGAAAAGCGCTGGTGGCTGAACAACAGCTGGCGCGGGCGCAGGCTGCAATCCCGGCCAGCTGGCTGGAGGATGTCCTGACGGCTACGGCCTGAGACAGAGAAAGGAGAACTGATGAGTAAAGTCATCCGTAAAGGAGACCGCCTGCGGGAATATGGCGGCAAGGTATTAGGGGGACATTACCAGTGTTTTGGTCAGGGATTTGCCTGTAAGGGGGATCTGGTTCGCTGTAACAAACACGGTATGACCACCATTGCTGAAGGTAGCGCATTGACCACGGTCGATGGACAGCCGGTAGCGCTGCATGGCCACCGCTGTGCCTGCGGCTGTACGCTGGTCAGCTCGTTTCCTGACTGCGGTATTGACCAGTGAGGTCCGTTCCTGATTATCCGGCGTACAAAACGGCGCGTCCACCGGGTACCGCCAGGTGGCTGTCGGCCACGGCTCTTCTGGTGTTGATCGGCGGCGGTGCGGGCGGACTGTTGCCCTCTGCCGAGGGTAAAAGCTCGCTGGTGGCCGTCGGTATCCTGGCGGCACTGCTGCTGGCGGGCGCAGGCTGGCTTGTACGACTGCTGTACTACCGCGCCAGCGTGCATAACGCCGCTTTCTACTATCAACTGGTGGCATATGAACAGCAGCAGTGGTGGGCGGCGCATCGGCAGCCGCTCTGGTTAAAAGAAGGTCTGTTGCTGGGGCCAGCAGGTACGCGTTCAGTTGACTGGCTGCGTGTGCTTAATCGTGAACAACGCCCGCCGGAGGAAAAAAAAGAGGGGGGCGGCAGTGCACTGAGACTGTCACAAATTTCGGCTACGGATCCCCCCGCACGTGAAAAGCGACTGGCGGAACTGCTGGTGATTGAGTGGCAAAAGCAGCGCAGTGAAAAAACGCTCACTCCACCGCTGCGTTGCTACTGGCAGGGGGCTGACATCATATGGCAGGCATTTTGCGCACAAATGGCGATCGCTTTCCCGGAAATCGCGCTGCCAGCAAAGCCTGAGCCCTGGCATGGGGAAGCCACTCTGGCAGAGATAGCGAGAGACCTTGCTGAAGCCAAACCCGATGACACGATGCTGATCGCCGGGTGTCAGGTGATCGCGGCGCTGCCAGGTACAACGCGTCCCGCCGGGGAGTCTGCCGCACTGTGGCTGGCCGGACTTAATGGCCCGGTACAACTGACGCGTGGTGAAACTTTTTCTCCAGAGAAAGGCGACATATTGCTCACCGTGTTTGCCCGTGCACTGGAACAGAGCGAACTGAAAGACCCTCCGGACGCCTGTACGCTGTTTTCCCGACCTGACATCGAGGCGCTGGCGAGCAGTGGCTGGGATGTCAGCCAGCATCTGCAGGACGCCAACTGGGGGGAGATTGGCGATATGGACGCTCTAATCGTTTTATCGCTGGCGGCAATCTATGCCGCGCACCACCAACAACCGTGCGGCTGGATTGCCCGCGACCCGATGAACACCCTCGCAACTGGAATCGTAAAACCTGATGGACAACGTCAATAAACCTGCTGCCATCTCTGTGGCAGCCACGGCAACAGCCTGTATTGCTGTGACCACTTTACTGGTATTACTGGGTGGAGTGGCATGGTGGCTGTGGGCGACCGAACGTTCAACGGAATGGGAAACGCTGCGTCCGCTTATCGTTTCTGGCTTTATCGTCTGGGGAATTGCGCTCAGCATGCTGGTACTGGGGTTTATGGCCTTTCGGTTATTGATTAAGGATAAGGTTAGCCCGTCGTCATCCCGCAAGCGTAAACCTGCAAAGGTTACGGAGCACGAAGCGGCTTACCGACTGCTGAAGACACTCCTCCGATCGCGCTATAGCCTCTTCTGGCGCTACAAGGTCCGCCAGTTGCTTATTACCGGTGACGACGCTGCGATCGAACAGCTGGTACCAGGCCTGCAGGAAAACCAGTGGCTTGAAGGCAGCCGTACCGTGCTGATTTACGGCGGCAGTCTGACTGCTGAGCCCGATCGCGAAAAATACACCGCGCTGCGTAAACTGCGCCGCGGGCGCCCACTGGACGGTATTGTTCGCGTTATGCCCGCGTCGCTAAACCTGACCCCACAAACCAGCGACAGCGATTTACGCGGGCTGGAGAAAATCAGCGAACTGCTCCGTTATTCCGCCCCGGTCTGGCTGTGGCAACTGTGCGACAGCGCCTGGTCGCAGACTACACGCCCTGAGCAGGCGGTCGGAGCCCGTTTCCCGCTGCGTGCTAAGCCTGATGATATTACCCGCCAGCTAGAACTGATGCTGCCGGTCCTGCGAACGCAGGGGGTGAGTCAGGTCGCTGAGAACAACGGTCACGACTTCCTGCTGCGCCTGGGCCAGCGTCTGAAAGACGGCGGTATCGCCCGCTGGGCTCAGCAACTGGTGCCATGGCTCTTCGACTCTCAGCAGCGCGTTCCACTGCGTGGCCTGATGTTCAGCCTGCCAGGCGATAAAACCGCTGATACATCTGAGAGAGCAGCAGCACCTGCATCTGCCGATGCTGAGAAATATGTCCCGGAATCACAACGCCATGCGCTGACCCTGCCGGTGTCCTGGCAGGGTATCGTTGACGACTGCGCCCGCATACGTGGCCGCCGTGTCGGCATGGCGTGGGAACAGACGCTTGCCTGGACGTTGATGGCCATTATCGGTGTCTGGGGAGTGGGGACGCTGCTGTCGTTCTCTGTCAACCGCATGCAGATAGTTTCTGTTGCTGAGCAGGCTCATGCCCTGGTAGAGCATCCTTCCGTATCGGATTACCAACTGACGGCCTTGCATACTCTGCGTAATGACGCCGGTCGCCTGCTGCACCGTGTCCGGGAGGGAGCGCCCTGGTATCAGCGCTTTGGTCTCGACCACAACCCGCAGCTGCTGAACGCGATGCTGCCCTGGTACGGCGTGGTGAACAACCGACTGATTCGCGATCCGGCGAATGTCGCCCTGACGCAAAAGCTCAGCGCGCTGGCTAACTCAGCGCCGAACAGTGATCAGCGTGCGCAGCTGGCGAAACCGGGCTATGACCAGCTGAAAGCCTGGCTGATGATGGCCCGGCCAGATAAAGCCGACGGCGCGTTTTACGCGCAGACCATGAAAGTGGTGCAGCCGACGCGCATAGGCATCTCAACCGGGTTGTGGCAAAGCCTGTCACCGGATTTGTGGGCGTTCTACATCTCCGAACTACCAAAGCAGCCGCAGTGGAAAATTACACCGAATACGCAACTGGTCAGCCAGAGCCGCCAGGTGCTGTTGCAGCAAATTGGGCACCGCAATGCCGAAAGCACGTTGTATGAAAACATGCTCAAATCGGTACGCCGTAATTTCGCCGATGTGTCTCTGGAAGACATGACCAGCGGCACCGATGCTCGCCGCCTGTTCACCACCGAGGAGGTGGTGCCGGGCATGTTTACCCGCCAGGCATGGGAAGGGGGGATTCAGCAGGCCATCGAGAAAGCGGCCAGTTCGCGCCGCGATGAAATTGACTGGGTGCTGAGCGACAGTCGAAAAGCTGTCTCCTCAGACTTGTCGCCGGAAGCACTGAAAGCGCGTCTGACGCAACGTTACTTCACCGACTTTGCCGGCAGCTGGCTGAGCTTCCTGAATAGTCTGCGACTTAACCCGGCAAACAATATCGCTGACGTCACCGACCAACTGACGTTGATGAGTGATGTCCGTCAGTCACCGCTGATTGCCCTGATGAATACGCTGGCGTGGCAGGGGCAGACCGGCCAGCAAAGCGAAGGGCTTTCGGACTCCCTCATCAAATCGGCTAAAGACCTGGTGGGCGGGAAAGACAAACCGGTGATTGACCAGTCTGCGTCAGGCCCACAGGGGCCACTGGATGAAACCTTTGGCCCGCTGCTTCAGCTTCTGGGCAAAAACACCAGCAGCAATGTGATGTCGGCTGATAACTCACTGAGCCTGCAAACTTACCTGACTCGCATCACCCGCGTACGTCTCCGTCTGCAGCAGGTAGCCAGCGCCTCTGACCCGCAGGAGATGATGCAGACCCTGGCGCAGACGGTATTTCAGGGTAAAAGCGTTGACCTGACCGATACCCAACAATATGGCAGCCTGATTTCGGCAAGCCTTGGCGAGGAGTGGAGCGGCTTCGGTAACACGATGTTTGTGCAGCCGCTGACCCAGGCCTGGGAGACCGTACTGCAGCCGTCGGCAGCGAGCCTGAATGATAAGTGGAGCCGCTCGGTGGCGGCGAACTGGCACACCGCATTCGACGCACGCTTTCCGTTTGCCGCCAGCAAAAGTGACGCCTCGTTGCCGATGCTGGCTGAATTTGTGCGCAAGGACAGCGGACGAATTGATCGCTTCCTGACGACAGAGCTCAGCGGTGTGCTGCACAAGGAAGGCAGCCAGTGGGTACCGGATAAGGTCAACAGCCAGGGGCTGAGTTTTAACCCGGCCTTTCTGCGGGCCATTAACCAGCTTAGCCAGCTGTCAGACATTCTGTTCACCGATGGCAGTCAGGGCATCAGCTTCGAACTGCAGGCGCGTCCTGCATCGCAGGTGGTGGAAACCCAACTGACAATTGATGGACAAAAGTTGCATTACTTTAACCAGATGGCCGACTGGCAATCTTTCCGCTGGCCGGGAGAAACGTATAAGCCAGGCACGATGTTGACCTGGACCTCAACCAGCGCCGGTGCGCGCCTGTTTGGGGATTACAGCGGCACCTGGGGCTTTATTCGCTGGCTGGAGCAGGGCAAGCGCCAGCAGCTTGATCGTAGCCAGTGGATGATGAGCTTTACCGCCCCGGACGGTCGAATCCTGCAGTGGGTACTGCGCTCACAACTCGGAAAAGGTCCGCTGACGCTGCTGGATCTGCGCGGTTTCACGCTGCCGGATCAGATATTCAGTGTCGACAGCGCGGCCACCGCTCAGGCGCTGATGGACAACAGCGGAAACAGTGACATCGATGGGAGCGAATGATGAGCACTCTGCAGGATCTGGTTGCCGCCTGTCAGGCGGATAAAAACCTGCTGTCGCAACAGGCGCAGGTACGCACGGAAAGCTGGCATCCCTGGCTTGCCCCGGTCAGCGATGCCAGTCCGACGGGAGAAGACCCGGGATATGACGAGGATTTTCAGCGTATCCGCGAAGAGATCAACAAACTTTCCGGCATCAATACCGGGCTGATTTGCACGCTTGCTGAAAAGCTGCTGACTGGCACCGCTAAAGATATCCGGGTTGCCACCTATTACTGCTGGGCGCGCCTGCACCAGGACGGCGAAGCTGGTTTTGCCGAAGGGCTTGAGCTGCTGGCGGGGCTGTTGCAGCACTATGGGACGAAACTTCACCCTCAGCGGGAGCGGAGCCGTAAACCGGCGCTGGAGTGGCTCGCAGGCTCCCGTGTTCTCGATAGCCTGTCACTCTGGCCGGAAGTGGTGCGCGAGGATGCCCTGCGCACTGCCGGTGCGCTGCTGCTCATCCGCAACAGTCTGGAAACCGGGCCGGAAGCGTCACGTCCGGAGATGAATGCCCTGTACAGCGCGCTGGAATCTCGCCTGATGAAGGCCGGTGGCGTGAATGCGGTGGTGCCGCAAAACGCCGGTAACAAGGGGCAGTTACAGACCTCCGCGCCTACGACCGAGCCTGACGCGCCGGTCCTGAGTCGCATCACGTCCGGTCAGGATTTACTGGCCCAGGCCCGAATCCTGACCGGATATTTGCGTGAACAACCCGATGGCTGGCTTGCGGCACATCGGCTAATGAAAAGCCTACGCCATGACACGCTGAGCGCTATTCCGGCACCGAATGCCGAAGGGAAAACGCGTATCGAACCGCCGCGGGCTGACCAGCGGGCCATGCTCAAGCGGTTGTACCTGCAGCAGAGCTGGCTGGAAATACTGGAGCAGGCGGACAGCACCTTCTCACGCGGCGCTAATCATCTCTGGCTGGATTTGCAGTGGTATATCCATCAGGCCCTGCTGAAGTCCGGGCAAGCAGTGCTGGCCGACATCATCACCGCCGACCTGAAAGGGCTGCTGCGCCGCCTCACCGGACTTGAAACGCTGGCCTTTAATGACGGTACGCCCTTTGCCGATGAGGTCACGCTGAACTGGATAAATCAGAACGTGCTGGACGATATATCCGGCTGGCGGGATGAACCGGCCAGTGCCGCCAGAGGGGCTGACAACGACATTCTGGCACTTGAACCAGAAGCACTGGAGAAAGCTGACAGTGACGGACTGGATGCCACTCTTCACTGGCTGCAAACACGCCCGGGCACCGACGCCATAAAAGATAAATGGCTACTGCGCCTGCTGATGGCCCGCGTGGCCGAACAGAAAGGTAAGAATGAACTGGCCCTGCATCTGCTGAGGGAACTCGATAGCGCTGCGCAGTCCATCACCCTCACGCAGTGGACGCCGACACTGTTATTCGAAGTCAAATCGCGTCGCCTCAGACTGCTGCGCATGAAAGCCACACGTGGTGAAACCGATAAATCACGGTTACAGCCTGAGATGGACCAGCTTCTGGCCGGTCTCATTGTGCTCGACCCGGCAAGCAGCGCGGTGCTCTGCGGGTAAAAACGCCTGGCATACCTTTAAAATTCATATATTCAGGTTTTTATGGACGACTTAACCCTGCGTTATTACGACGCCGAAATGCGCTACCTGCTGGAAGCTGGCGAAGAGTTTGCCCGTGCTCATCCCGAGCAGGCGGCAATGCTCAATCTCGATAAAGCGGGGGCGCGGGACCCGTACGTGGAACGCCTGTTCGAAGGCTTTGCCTTCCTGATGGGCCGGCTGCGAGAGAAGCTCGATGACGATCTGCCGGAACTGACCGAAGGGCTGGTCAGCCTGCTTTGGCCACACTACCTGCGCACCATTCCGTCAATGTCGGTGGTGGAGTTCACCCCTGACTGGCGCGAGATGAAAGAGCAGATGCGCATTGTCAAAGGTTTCGAGGTGAACTCGCGGCCGATCGGTGAGAAGGGCACCCGCTGCCGCTATACGACCACCAAAGAGATCGCGCTTCAGCCGCTGTCGCTGGAGCACGCCCGCCTGTCGTCAGACCCTGACGGGCGCTCGGTCATCAGCCTGCGCTTTAACTGCAGCCATCTTGCTGACTGGCGTCGTGTCGATCTCAGCCAGATCCCGTTCTACTTTAACGCCGATGCACCGCTGGCCTGCGCCATGCATGAAGCCTTTACCATGAACACTGCGCGTCTCTGGTTGAGAATGCCAGGCGACGTGGACAGAAGACCGTTGGACGGATATTTCACCGCGTTGGGGTTTGGCGATGACGACGACCTGTGGCCGAGAGGGGGTAGCAGTTTTAGCGGTTACCAGCTGCTGCTGGAATATTTCACCTTCCGCGAGAAATTTATGTTCACCGGCCTGCGTGGGCTGGAGAGGGTGGAATTCCCGGCTGAGCTCCCCTGGTTTGAAATCGACGTGGTGCTGGCGGAACGCTGGGAGCATGACTTCAGCTTTACCGAAAAGCATCTGCGCCTGAACTGCGTGCCGGTGATTAACTTGTTCCCGCTGGAATCTGACCCGCTGACGCTCAACTCTCTGCAAACCGAATACATGCTGCGCCCGATGCGCGTGCAGGATGGCCATACTGAGATTTACGCAGTGGATTCGGTGATGTCTTCCAGCCAGCACTCTTACGTGCCGTTCTCGAGCTTTCGCCACAAGGGCGGAATGCTGCGACACGACGCGCCGGAGTATTTCTATCATACCCGCGTGCGCCGCGGCCCGTCCGGGCTACACAATACCTGGCTTATCCTCGGTGGCGAAGCGTTTGATAACCACACGGTGCCGGAAGATGAAAGCCTGTCGCTGACGCTCACCGGCACCAATGGTCAGTTGCCTCGCCGGGCGCTACAAAGCGCCGTGCTCGATACGGTGATGAAAAACACTTCGGCCAGTATCGCCGTGCGCAATCTGTGCGCGCCGACGCTACCCTGTTATCCGCCGGCGCAGGACCGTTTTCACTGGCGCGTGCTGAGCCACCTTGGCAGCGGTTTTCTCTCAATGATGGATAACGCTGACGTGCTGCGTGGCACTCTGGCGCTGTATGAGTGGACTGATAGTGAGATGAACCGCCGACGTCTGGAAGCCATCATCGATGTGAAGCACGGTGAAGCTCAACGCTTCGAACAGGGCTATCTGGTGCGCGGCGTGCAGATTGAGGTGACGTTGGATAGTCACGGCTTTGCCGGACGCGGTGACATCTGCCTGTTCGGCGAGATGTTGAGCCGCTTCTTTGCGCTTTACACCGACATCTATCTGTTTAACCGCCTGATTATCATTCTACAACCGACCGGAGAGCGCCTGGAATGGCAAGAGAAGCACAACCGCCGCATTCCCGGCTGACCCCGCGGCTGGAGGCCGATCTTCACCGCATTAACTTTTATCGTTTTTGTCAGTTGCTGGAGAAACGTAATCCGCACAGGCCGCTGATGGGCTCGACCAGCCACCCTGTGGATGATCCGGTACGCTTTGCCCCGCATCCGGGGATGGGGTTTCCGGCCAGTGAGCTGAAAGCCGTTGAATATGATGAGGACGATGACAGCAAACCGCCGGTTATCCGCGCCACATTTATGGGGATGTATGGCGTGGATTCCCCCTTGCCGACCGCCTATCTTGATGACATCACCCAGCGCCGGGAAGGGCATGAGGCGCTGCAGGGCTTTCTGGATATTTTCAGCCACCGCATCCTGACGCAGTTTTATCGCATCTGGCGTAAATACTCTTACCCCGCCACGTTTGAGCCAGGGGGGACCGACACCATTTCGCAGTCACTGCTGGGCCTGGTGGGACTGGGTATTCCCGGCACGGCGAACCACATTGCCACACCGGTATCCCGATTTCTGGCGCTGCTGGGGGTGCTGCGCCAGCCTGGTAAAACCCAGGAGGGGATGCAGGCGCTGGTGACCCTGCTGGCCCCGGAGACCACCGTCAGGGTCAGCCCGTATTGCCTGCGGCCGGTGGAAGTCAGCCGGCCACTGGGCTTTTACGGCGATGATGATTTTCTGCTGGACGGCAACACCCCCCTGGGTGACGAAGCGATGGATGCGGGCAGCCAACTGCTGGTTGCGCTCACGACGGATAACGAGCAGGAGGCGCAGGGCTGGAAACCGGATGGTCTGCTGTACCACGATTTCCTGGTGATGCTGCGTGTTTATCTCGGCTGGCGCTTTAAGGCAAAAATCACCTTCACCACCCGGACCCGTCTGTTGGCCGCTCCGCCGCTCGGCGACGGTCCTTTCTGGCTCGGCATGAACGGCGTACTGGGCATGGAAGGCGATGACCTCCCGGAGGATCTCCCTCAGACCTTTACGACAGAACTGGGTGACTACACCGGGCTGGAGCCTGCGACACCACAACAAGGAAACCGACGTGTTACGTACAAATTTAACTAAAACTGCGCGCTGGCTGTTACCCCTGCTGGGATTCAGTCTGGCGGGCTGTGGGGTGACCCAGGGCATCACCGATGGCACCAAATCGGCGTTTAACGCCGTGTTCTACAAAAAGATTAAGGTGCTGCACCTGGATTTCACCGCCCGTGAAGCGCTGAACACCGACTCCCGCGAGAGTAACTCGCTGTCTGAGCCAGTGGTGGTCCGTGTCTACCAACTGAAAGACCGCAAAACCTTCGACAAAACGGTTTACCAGCAATTGCTCCAGGATGGGGATAGCATTCTGAAAGCTGACCTGTTGGCGAGCCGTGATGTGGTGGTGAAGCCGGGCGGAGATGCGAGCCTCAACATGCCAATGGAAGCCGGTGCGCAGTTTGTGGCAGTGGCGGGACTGTTTCGTCACCCGGATATGGTTAACAATACCTGGAAGCGGGTGATTCAGCGTGAAGACCTCGATCCGGATAAGCCGCGCATTCTGGAAGCCGGTAACAATCATCTGACGCTGCAACCGCTCAAGGACGACTAATGCCCCGGGAACATCGCACGCCTTCGCTGTATGAAATGCTCACCGGTCATTTTACCGGTGGCCTTGCTGTCAATCAGGTCAGTGAAGAAAATCAGGTCATCCTGTCTGTGCTGGACAACATGCTGCGGGTTCTCAACTGCCGTGCCGGGACGCTGGCGCACCTGCCGGATTACGGGCTGCCGGATATGACCAGAATCCTGCAAGGGATGCCGGGTAGCGCCCATGAGCTGATGGCGACATTGTCTGCGGTTCTGCTGAAATATGAGCCGCGCCTGAAAAAAATAACCGTTGTCCTGGAGAAACAGGAAATTCCAGGTGAACTGCACTATGCCATTGACGCTGAACTCAACGGTGTTGGCCTGGTGCGCTACGGCACCGAGTTTATGCCCGAAGGGCGGGTCCTGCTGCGACACCTGAAGCAACGGCAGTATCTCGACACGACAACCCGCATGTAAGGCCGGATAGCGCCATATCAGTCATATCTCCGGGCCTCAAAAATCCTCCATAGTTTCAGACACGTCAGATGGATATCTGGTCATGAATGACATTACCCCACATAAAATTAAAACCGGCGGCGATCCGCGTACCCTGCCGGATTATGCAGCCCTACGTGATGAATTGAGTAAGCTGACCCATCCGGCGCGCCCGGATGTGAACTGGCAATATGCCGAAAAGCTCTGCCTTTCATTATTTGAACAAAACGGTGTTGAACTGCAGACGGCTGCCTGGTATACGCTTGCGCGGACGCATCTGGCCGGATTGTCTGGTTTAAATGAAGGGCTGGCAATCCTGGAGGCCCTGATAAGCCATCAGTGGGGCGCGCTCTGGCCTCAACCTGTACATGCCCGCATCGAAATCCTCAGTGGTCTGAGTCAGCGTCTGCAGCAACGGATGCGCACGCTCCTGCCGAATTACAGCGACCTCTGCCAGCTATATCGGGCAGAGCAGTTGCTTACCGCTCTCTGCGTCGTGTTACAGCGCCTGGAACTTAAACACCTCAGTCAGTTTGCTGCCTTGCGTACACTGATGCACAACAATGCCGCCCGGCTGGAAAACGGTGATGACACCTCCGGTTGTGCTGGGGCGAGCATTGAGACGGGGATCGGGCTGCCTGCCACGGTAATGAATGGTTCAGGGGGAGCAATGAGCGCTCCGGCTGATGGTCCGCCGGAAGGGAGTCGCGCGGTGGGTAGTACAGCGAAGTGGGTGTATGTCGCGCAAGCAGAACACCAGGCGAATATCGAAGTACAGGCGGCAATGCCCGCGCCGGTAAAAAAAACGAAATCCTTTGTTGCCGGGATGTGCACCATGCTGGTGGTAAGCGTGGCGACGGCGTGGGGTTGGCATACCTTACTGCGGTCTGATCCACTCCAGACTCAGCTCGCCGCCTCACTTGCGCCGTTACCTGCAACGCTCACACCTGCACAGCTGGATGTGTTGCGCCAGCGATCCTCGTTATCACCTGCGGTTATCACACAAACGCAGCAGCAGCTTGCCCGACTGGACAAGCTTCCCCCTGACTGGAATATCGCCTGGAGCAGGCAGCTTCTGGAACAGGCTCAGACGCTTTGGCCGGAGCAGGCTAAATCTCTGGCACAACAGTGGCAGCAACAGCTTACTGCTGCCTCATTGCCGGCAGAAAATCTCAATGGCTGGTATCAGGGAATGACGACGCTACAAAAACTGAGCGACAGGCTGAACCGGCTTGATGAGCAGAAGGGGAAATACATGACGGTCAGTGAGCTGAAATCAGTGGTCTTTTCCGCTATGCAGTCCTTTAATCAAGCCATACCCGCTGAAGAGCAATTGCGGGCATTATCACAAACGCCTGCCGGCAACCCTTTACCGGTTGCTGACAGGACTCAACTGGAGATGCATCTGAAGCAATTGGCTGCCCGTTATGCTGAAATAAAACAGAAGGCATCAGAATAAAAACTTATATTATTCATTGTGTTAATTTTATTGGCGTGCCAGATAGCCTGTCGGCTTTTTTACTCTTTCCTGACAATCGCTTTCCCTCTATTCCGCCATCCACCGCCCGACGGTTTGCAAGTCTGTAAGCGTGAGCAAGAGATATTTCATGCGCGGACACGTTGAGCCGTTATGTTGACCATGAGATAGAGTCCGTTGCTGTCGAACAGGCGTTTTATTGAATAGTGGGTACGTAAGGGGTTGAGCGAACTGTGTCGGAGTGTGGCGAACGGCTAAGAAGTGTCCCCTGCAGGAATCGAACCTGCAACTAGCCCTTAGGAGGGGCTCGTTATATCCATTTAACTAAGGGGACGAAGCGGCGGGAGTATAGCGTTTTTTTCCTTGTTCGTTAAGCATCTATGGGTTGAATGCTTAAACTCTCGCCACTTAAGGGTGTTTTTTTGCCTTGAGCCGCTCCTTTTTGTCGTTGCTCATGTCGTTGCGAATCTGCGCATGGCTGAGCAGCGCAAAAATAAAAGTGCCGCCGCAAATGTTGCCAGCCAGGGTCGGCAGCGCGAAAGGCCAGATGAAGTCTTGCCAGGGCAGCGAGCCGTTGAAGACCAGGTAAAAAATCTCAACGCTGCCGACAACGATATGGGTGGTATCGGCGAGCGCAATCAGCCAGGTCATCATGATGATCACCACGATTTTTGCCGCGCCGGCGGCGGGAAACATCCACACCATGGTCGCCACCAGCCAGCCGGAAATAATCGCATTGGCGAACATTTCAGACGGCGTATTTTCCATGACCTTTAAACTGATCTCCTGAAACGCGCCGCGGGTGGCATCGTCAAAAATCGGCATCATATTAAAGGCCCAGGCCGCAATTGCCGTACCGACCAGGTTACCAATAAGCACCACGCCCCAGAGCCGTAGCAGGAGGCCGATATTCCCGGGCGTCGGCTTATGCATGATGGGTAATACCGCGGTGACGGTATTCTCGGTAAACAGCTGCTGGCGAGCCATGATGACAATAACAAACCCGAAGGTATAACCCAGATTCTCCACTAAATAACCACCGGGAAGTTCGCCCAGGTGAACATGGAAAATCCCTTTCGCCACCATCGAGGCCCCCATCGACAGACCGGCGGCTACCGCTGACCACAGAAGTGCAAGGGCATCGCGCTCCAGCTCTTTTTCCCCCTCCTGACGGATCTCTTCATGGGTGGCCATTGCACGCGAGGGCAGGCGTTTCTCGTTGACCTCAATCGGTTCGCCATCCTGTTTTTCATCGCTTTCAACCTCCACCTCTTCGCTATGAGGGCGCTCGTGAGGTTTGGGATCTGTCGTCATGGCATTTCCTCCTGCGTTTTTTCATTCTCATAAGCGTAGAGATGTTTCACCCGACTGGCCCGGGATAACCTCCTAAATTTTTGCTGATGGCAAGAATAGCAATACGAATATTGCAAAATATGTATAGAATCAGGGCGCAACAATTATGCCAAAGAAGGCTATGCTGAAAGCAGGCACCAGATTGCAATTTGCTTCGGGTGGTATCGTCATGGAGGCAGTGGTCCCCGGATAGCCCACCGCAATAGCCAAAATTAACAGGGAGACACCTATGAATTTTCGCCTGTCGGCGCTTGCGCTTGGCGCCACATTGCTGGTGGGATGTGCCAGTTCCAGCTCTGGCGATCTGCCGCAGGGGCGTTCAGACCCGCTTGAAGGGTTTAACCGTACGATGTTCGACTTCAACTTTAACGTGGTGGATCCGTACGTGCTGCGTCCGGTTGCCGTTGCCTGGCGTGATTATGTCCCGCAGCCGGCGCGCAATGGGCTGAGTAACTTCACCAGCAACCTTGAAGAACCGGCGGTGATGGCGAACTACTTCCTGCAGGGCGATCCCTATAAAGGTATGGTGCACTTTACCCGCTTCTTCCTTAATACCCTTCTCGGGATGGGCGGCCTGATTGATGTCGCCGGGATGGCGAACCCGAAACTGCAGCGTGTTGAACCGCATCGCTTTGGTAGCACCCTGGGTCATTATGGCGTGGGTTACGGCCCTTACGTACAACTGCCGTTCTATGGCAGCTTTACGCTGCGTGATGAAGGCGGTGATATGGCTGATGGTCTTTATCCGGTCCTTTCCTGGCTGACCTGGCCGATGTCTATCGGTAAGTGGGCGGTTGAAGGGGTTGAGACCCGTGCTCAGTTGCTGGATTCCGACGGCCTGCTGCGCCAGTCTTCCGACCCGTATATCATGGTTCGCGAAGCCTACTTCCAGCGTCATGACTTTATTGCCAACGGCGGTAAACTTACGCCGGTCGAGAACCCTAACGCTCAGGCGATTCAGGGCGATCTGAAAGATATCGACTCGCAGTAAACGCGAGTAAATATGACAATAAAAAAGGGTGAACTCGCGTTCACCCTTTTTTTATGCTGCCAGACCGATCAGAAGCGGTAGTTGAAGTTCGCGCCGTACAGCCAGGCGGTACCTTCAGAGCGGAAGGTATAAGGACCTTCTTTAATTTCTACGTGCTGACCGTGCATGTATGAAACACCCACGTCAACCGAAGCATCTTTGTTGAAGGCATAGGTGGTACCCGCGCTCAGCCACAGACGATCCTGATCCGGGATGGAGATAGAACGGGTGCTTGCAGGGACCGGGCTATCATCAAAGGCGATACCGGTACGGAAGGTCCAGTTATCGTCATAGTAATAGGTGGTACCCAGCGCAATACGGTAGGCGTCTTTAAAGCTTTCATCTTTATAGAACAGCGTCTCACCGTTGCTACCCGTTGCTTTCAGCTCCTGGAACTGACTCCAGCTGGTGTAGGTCAGGCTATAGTGGACCGCCCACTGCGGTGCAACGCGGTTATAGCCGGACAGCTCCCACATTTCAGGCAGGTTCAGCGTCAGAGAACCATCGGTAGTTTGACCGTTGGTGCCTGCCGGAAGCCCGAAGTTACCGAGGATCTGGTTGTATGCGGAAGGTAAGCTGCTTTTGTAATTACCGTCAAAGTCGATTTTCACTTCAGAACGATAGGTGAAGCCATAGCGGTTATTCTTATCCAGTTCATAAAGAATACCGGCGTTCCAGCCAAAGCCCCACGCGTTACCGTTGAGGTGAGCAATTTGCGTATCGGCAGGAATTTTCGATACCGGGCCGGCCAGCTGCGGCGGCAGCGCGCCAGAGCCCGCAACGATTTGCCCCAAATCGCCTGCATAGCGCTCAATCTTCGCTTTCGCATACACCGCATCAAACCCTAAGCCAAAGCTCCAGTGGCTGTCCAGGCGATAGGCGCCGCTCAGGTTGAAGTTGGCGGTGGTCAGGTCCGTTTTTCCGCCCATGCTGCCGGCGGCATAATCATCGGCGTACTCGGTCGCCAGACCATAGTTAGAGGTGATAGAGGCCCCCCAACCAAATTGATCGTTAATCGGCGATACAAAGTGGAAGTTAGGCACCCATGCGGTTGGCGCAATATTATCGGCGTTCAGGCTTTTGCCTGTTGGAGACTGGCCGGAAATATTGACGTTAGGGTCGACAAACACCGCGCCCGCAGACATCGTCGGGCGATCGAACATCATAATCAATGCTGGGTTACGGCTGGCATTGCCCGCGTCGTCAGCAATTGCACCTTCACCGGAATAGGCGCGGCCCAGACCTGATGAAGAGAATTCATTTAACTGAAAGCCTGCTGACCAGGCCTGTGTTGAAACAAGTGCTACAGCCACTGCGAGGGCAGATTGGGTAAAGCGGGTTTTCTGGCTCATGCCCATAACCTCATTGAGTTATTTTTATTTAAACTATGTTACATGCCGTAACAGAAGCGCGAAGTGTAGGGTCTGCTTTACGACAGAGAAATCAGACCAGTGCGCTGAGTATAGGTCTGACCAGATGAGATGTTGCAAGTTTGTTTATGAGATTTTTCAGTTGTGATACGAAAAAAGCGATCCAGTTAGCAAAATTGGCCTCGTTCGCATTATCTAAACAGGGCATTTTTTGTTTTGGATCATTTTTAAGTGTGATTTCGGTCACTTAGGACTTTTGTCGCCATTAACGACTGGAGGCCGGGAGGCGCCGCGCGTAAAATAACCTCATTATTTGTCTGGCACCTTGAGTGCATATACAGAGGAAATCTACGATGAGTAAATGTAGTGCTGATGAAACCCCGGTTTGCTGCTGTATGGATGTTGGCACCATTATGGACAACACCGATTGCACCGCCTCTTACAGCCGGGTTTTTGCCAATCGCGCCGAAGCGGAACAAACTCTCGCCGCATTGACTGAGAAAGCACGGGGTGTGGAATCTGAACCGTGCAAAATTACCCCGACTTTTACCGACGTTGAAGGCGGAGTGCAGATGGATATCGATTTTGTCTTCTGCTGTGAAGCCGAAACGCTGATTTTCCAGCTTGGTCTGCGTTAATTTCTCCTCAACGCCCCTCCCGTCAGGGGCGTTATCTCCTGCTTTGTATGTGTTTTGGCTCCCACTTTTTCTCTTCGCTGATTGGCTTAATGTAAAAAATTAGTTAAAACTGTTATCAGGTCAGACCACTTGGTTTTATCGGTTAACAGGGGAAAGTCATGAGTCAGCCATTACCGCTTGTCACCCGTCAAGGCGATCGCATTGCCATTGTCAGCGGTTTACGTACGCCGTTTGCCCGCCAGGCCACGGTATTTCACGGTGTTCCCGCCGTTGATTTGGGAAAAATGGTTATCAGCGAAATGCTGGCTCGTAGCGATATTCCCCCGGAAATGATTGAGCAGCTGGTATTTGGCCAGGTGGTGCAGATGCCCGAAGCGCCAAATATTGCGCGCGAAATTGTGCTTGGCACCGGCATGAGCGTACACACCGATGCCTACAGCGTAAGTCGCGCCTGCGCCACCAGTTTTCAGGCGGTTGCCAACGTCGCGGAGAGCCTGATGGCGGGAACGATCCGCGCAGGTATTGCCGGCGGCGCCGACTCTTCATCCGTTCTGCCGATCGGCGTCAGTAAAAAGCTGGCCCGAACGCTGGTGGATGCCAATAAAGCGCGCACTCTCGGGCAGCGTCTGAAGCTCTTCTCCCGTTTACGCCTTCGCGATCTTTTACCGGTACCGCCTGCGGTGGCCGAGTATTCGACCGGGCTGCGGATGGGGGATACCGCAGAGCAAATGGCAAAAACATGGGGTATCACCCGCGAACAGCAGGACGCGCTGGCGCACCGTTCGCACCAGCTGGCGGCGAAAGCCTGGGAAGAGGGGAAACTGGCCTCTGAGGTGATGACCGCGTATGTGCCGCCGTTCCGTGAACCGCTGGAAAACGACAACAATATTCGTAAAAATTCAACCCTGGCTGATTACCAAAAGTTACGTCCGGCTTTTGACCGCAAGCATGGCACGGTCACTGCGGCAAACAGTACGCCGCTAACCGACGGTGCCGCGGCGGTGATCATGATGACCGAGTCTCAGGCCAAAGCGCTGGGCTTAACCCCGCTTGGCTACCTGCGCAGCTATGCCTTTACCGCCATCGATGTCCGCCAGGATATGCTGCTGGGGCCGGCGTGGTCAACGCCGCTGGCGCTGGAAAGGGCGGGACTGAGCCTGGCTGATTTAACGCTTATCGATATGCATGAGGCTTTTGCCGCGCAGACGCTGGCGAATCTTCAGTGCCTGGCCAGCGACCGCTTTGCCCGCGAGGTGCTTGGACGCTCGCAGGCGACCGGGGAAGTCGACGAAAGTAAATTCAATGTCCTCGGTGGTTCAATTGCTTACGGGCATCCTTTTGCTGCCACCGGCGCGAGGATGATTACCCAGACGCTGCATGAGCTGCGGCGCAGGGGGGGCGGATTTGGCCTGGTTACCGCCTGTGCGGCGGGTGGACTCGGCGCGGCGATGATTCTGGAGGTGGAATAATGGACATGGCATCGGCATTTACCCTCGATATTCGCCCGGATAACGTCGGCGTCATCACTATCGATTCGCCCGGTGAAAAGATGAATACCCTGAAGGCCGAATTTGGCCAGCAGGTGCGGGCGATCGTTCGCCAGATTCGTGATAATAAATCTCTGCGCGGCGTCGTGCTGATTTCCGCAAAACCGGACAATTTTATCGCCGGCGCGGATATCAATATGATTGCCCGCTGCGCCAGCGCTCAGGAAGCGGAAGCGCTCGCCCGCCAGGGGCAACAAATTATGGCGGAGATCCATGGGCTGGCGATTCCGGTGATTGCCGCCATCCACGGCGCCTGCCTGGGCGGCGGCCTTGAGCTGGCGCTGGCCTGTCATGGACGGGTATGCAGCGATGACGAGAAAACGCGTCTGGGTCTGCCTGAGGTCCAGCTGGGGCTGCTGCCTGGCTCCGGCGGCACTCAGAGATTACCCCGACTGATCGGTGTCAGCAGCGCCCTGGAGATGATTCTGACCGGCAAGCAGCTTCGCGCGCGTCAGGCGTTAAAAGCGGGCCTGGTGGATGAGGTGGTTCCGCAATCGATTCTGCTGCAGACGGCGGTGGAGCTGGCGCTGAAAGGACGGCCGGCGAGCCGCAGTATGCCGATCCGCGAACGGGTGCTTGCCGGACCGCTGGGCCGTAATCTGCTGTTTCGGCTGGTGGGGAAAAAGACCCGACAGAAAACCCAGGGCAACTATCCTGCCGCCGAGCGCATTCTGCAGGTGATTGAAAATGGATTAGCTCACGGCTGTAGCAGCGGCTATGCCGAGGAAGCGCGTGCCTTCGGTGAGCTGGCGATGACTCCGCAGTCTCAGGCATTGCGATCGATATTCTTTGCCAGCACGGATTTGAAGAAAGATCGCGGCGCCGATGCGCAGGCCGGGCCACTGAATCGCATCGGCATTCTCGGTGGCGGTCTGATGGGCGGCGGGATTGCGTATGTTACCGCTTGCAAAGGCGGGCTTGCGGTGCGTATCAAAGATATTCAGGCACGGGGAATTAACCATGCGCTGAAATACAGCTGGGAACTGCTGGACAAGCAGGTGCGTCGCCGCTATCTGCGCGCCAGCGAACGGGATCGTCAGCTGGCGCTGATTTCCGGCACCACGGATTATCAGGGCTTCGCCCATCGCGATGTGGTTGTCGAGGCTGTCTTCGAGGATTTAGCTCTTAAACAGCGGATGGTGGCTGAGATCGAAGCACACTGCAGCCCGCAGACGATCTTTGCCTCCAATACCTCTTCGCTGCCCATCGGCGACATTGCGGCGCAGGCCAGCCGACCGGGGCAGGTGATTGGCCTGCATTTCTTCAGCCCGGTCGAGAAAATGCCGCTGGTTGAAGTGATCCCCCATCAGCATACCGATCCGCAGACGATTGCGACGGTAGTCAAGCTGGCCAAAATGCAGGGCAAAACGCCGATCGTTGTGGCTGATAAAGCGGGTTTCTACGTCAACCGTATTCTGGCGCCCTACATCAACGAAGCGATGCGCTTACTCATGGAAGGTGAGCCCATTGATCATATCGATAAGTCATTGGTGAAATTCGGCTTTCCGGTGGGGCCGATTCAGCTGCTGGATGAGGTCGGAATTGATACCGGGACCAAAATTCTGCCGGTTCTGGAAGCCGCGTGGGGAGAACGTTTTAGCCCGCCTGCAAACATCATTGATGCGATCTTGAATGACGATCGCAAAGGGAGAAAAAATAACCGCGGTTTCTATCTTTATGAGCCAAAAGGGCGTACAAGCAAAAAACGACCCGATGCTGCGGTCTATTCGCTGCTGGGCGTTTCTGCTCCGCAGGCGCGCTTATCCGCCCGGCAGATAGCTGAGCGTTGCGTCATGATGATGCTTAACGAAGCCGCGCGCTGCTTCGATGAGCAGGTCATCCGCGGCGCCCGCGATGGCGACATTGGCGCGGTGTTCGGTATTGGCTTCCCGCCGTTTCTTGGCGGCCCGTTCCGTTATATGGATCAACTCGGGGCGAGTGAAGTTGTTGCCATCTTGCAACGTCTGGCCGCTCAGTACGGCCCACGGTTTACCCCATGCGAAAATTTATTGCGCATGGCCGGGCAGGGGGCAACCTTTTGGCCCGCTGCTGAACGGACGACCTAAGTTCTGGTCAAAGAAGATAAATCCGGCGATGAATGACGCTGTTGGTTGGCTGTTTTGTAAACGATCATTGACTATACTTACGCCATTGAGGTAAAAAACAGCGTTTCATTCGTTGGATGAATCAGGCACAATGCCCGGCCACCGGGTCGACTGCGTGCTATCTACGCAGGTAAGACTGCGGTGCTTCTGGTTAACAAAAGCGGTGCAATATGCAAGTTTTTATCATGCGTCACGGCGACGCTGCCCTCGATGCAGCCAGTGACTCGGTTCGTCCCTTAACCGTTTGTGGTTGTGACGAGTCCCGTCAGATGGCAACCTGGCTGAAAGGTCAAAAAGTGGATATTGAACGGGTTCTTGTCAGTCCTTACCTGCGTGCTGAACAGACGTTGGATGTGGTAAGAGAGTGCATGGACCTGCCTGAAAATGTCGACGTGATGCCGGAGCTCACGCCGTGTGGCGATGTTGGCATGGTCAGCGCCTGGCTTCAGACGCTGGCCAATGAAGGTGTTTCAACGGTGCTGGTGGTTTCGCACCTGCCGCTGGTGGGGTACCTCGTCTCAGAGCTGTGCCCGGGAGAAACTCCCCCGATGTTCACCACTTCGGCTATTGCCTGTGTCACCCTTGATGCCGATGGCAAGGGCGAGTTCAACTGGCAGATGAGCCCCTGCAATCTGAAGATGGCGAAGGCTATCTGACTCCCCCTGGAGCATCCGTATTACGGAAGCTCCGGCGGCTGCCACTCTTCAACTTCAATCAGCACCAGCAGTGCGGCGTCTCCGCCGTACTCTTTTGGCGCCTGATGAAAAGCCATGATGTGCGGATGTTGCGCAAGCCAGAGCGGCGTTTGCTGCTTGAGGATGTGTTTGCCGTGCCCGTGCATCACGCAGGCGCAAAAGACATGTTCGCGACGACAGGCGGCGATCAGCGCCCCCAGCTCCTGCTTAGCCTGCTGCTGGGTCAACCCGTGCAGATCGAGAAACAGCTCCGGCGAATAATCCCCGCGGCGCAGTTTTTTCAGTTCAAAATGGCTCACGTCCGGACGGACATATTTGACCGCCCCTTCGGTATTCAGCAGCGGCTGAAATTCATCGGAAAAATAGTGGCTGTTATCGGCCTGCTCCTGAAGTAAGCGTTTTGGCGGTACCTCGGTGATTTTCTTGCGCAGCGGGCGGTGCACGATGGTGTCTTGCTTAATCTGACGCGTGCCGGTCATTAACTGGCGGAACAACGCCTGATCCTCGTCGCTTAGCGATGTTTTCTTTTTCATTGCCCACTCTCATCATTTCTTTTCGCTAGTTTACCCGACTCGGCCTGTATTCAGGCAAGCAAAACGTATTTTTCCCCGTCCGCCTGACGTAAGAATGCTGATTTATCGCCGTCTTCGTGGCAAACTAGCCGCCGAATTTACAGTAGAGCGTGTCCTGGAGGATGGCGTGGATAAAATTTTTGTTGATGAAGCGGTCAATGAGCTGCATACCATTCAGGACATGCTGCGTTGGGCGGTCAGTCGTTTCAGCGCGGCGAATATCTGGTACGGCCATGGCACGGACAACCCGTGGGATGAGGCGCTGCAGTTGGTATTGCCATCGCTCTACCTGCCGCTGGATATTCCGGAGGATATGCACTCCGCGCGTCTGACTTCCAGCGAAAAACACCGCATCGTTGAGCGCGTGATTCGCCGGATCAACGAACGTATTCCGGTTGCCTATTTGACCAATAAAGCCTGGTTCTGCGGCCATGAATTTTTCGTGGACGAACGTGTGCTGGTGCCGCGTTCTCCGATCGGTGAGCTTATCAATAATCACTTCGCCGGCCTGATTGACCATCAACCGCAGCACATTCTGGATATGTGCACCGGCAGCGGCTGTATTGCGATCGCCTGCGCTTACTCTTTCCCGGAAGCGGAAGTGGACGCGGTGGATATCTCCGTTGACGCGCTGGCCGTTGCCGAGCAGAACGTTGAAGCGCACGGCCTGATCCATCAGGTCACGCCGATTCGTTCCGATCTGTTCCGCGATCTGCCGAAAGTGCAGTACGACCTTATCGTCACCAACCCGCCGTACGTTGACGAAGAAGATATGTCCGATCTGCCGGGCGAATATCGTCATGAGCCGGTACTGGGTCTGGCTTCCGGCAGCGATGGGCTGAAGCTGACGCGCCGTATCCTCGGTAATGCGCCGGATTATCTCAGCGACGACGGTATTCTGATTTGTGAAGTCGGTAACAGCATGGTACATCTGATTGAGCAGTATCCGGACGTGCCGTTTACCTGGCTTGAGTTTGAAAATGGCGGGGATGGCGTGTTCATGCTGACCAAACCACAGCTGATCGCCGCCCGCGCGCATTTCGGCATTTATAAAGACTAAAAACAACACGCAAACATGACGGAGCCGTGATGGCAGGAAACACAATTGGACAACTCTTTCGCGTCACTACCTTCGGCGAGTCGCACGGTCTGGCGCTGGGCTGCATTGTTGACGGAGTGCCGCCGGGCATTCCGCTGACGGAAGCCGATCTGCAGCACGATCTGGATCGTCGTCGTCCGGGTACCTCGCGCTACACCACGCAGCGCCGTGAACCGGATCAGGTGAAGATCCTTTCCGGCGTCTTCGAAGGCGTGACGACCGGGACCAGCATTGGTCTGCTGATTGAGAATACCGATCAGCGTTCTCAGGATTACGGCGCGATTAAAGACGTTTTCCGTCCTGGGCACGCTGACTATACCTACGAGCAGAAATACGGCCTGCGCGATTATCGCGGCGGCGGACGTTCCTCAGCGCGTGAAACCGCGATGCGGGTGGCGGCTGGCGCGATTGCCAAGAAATACCTCGCGGAAAAATTCGGCATTGTTATCCGCGGCTGTTTGACCCAGATGGGCGATATTCCTCTGGCGATCAAAGACTGGGAACAGGTTGAACAAAACCCGTTCTTCTGTCCGGATCCGGATAAAATTGAAGCGCTTGATGAACTGATGCGCGGCCTGAAAAAAGAGGGCGACTCCATCGGAGCTAAAGTGACCGTGGTCGCGGACGGCGTGCCTCCGGGGCTCGGTGAGCCGGTATTCGACCGTCTGGATGCCGACATTGCCCATGCGCTGATGAGCATCAATGCGGTGAAGGGCGTGGAAATTGGCGATGGTTTTGAGGTAGTGAAACTGCGCGGCAGCCAAAATCGCGATGAAATCACCAAAAACGGTTTCCAGAGCAACCATGCGGGCGGCATTCTTGGCGGTATCAGCAGCGGTCAGCAGATCGTCGCGAATATCGCGCTGAAGCCGACCTCCAGCATCACCGTACCGGGTCATACGATTAACCGTCACGGTGAAGAAGTCGAGATGATCACCAAAGGGCGCCACGATCCTTGCGTGGGCATCCGTGCGGTGCCGATCGCGGAAGCCATGCTGGCGATCGTGCTAATGGATCACTTTATGCGTCAGCGCGCGCAAAATGGCGACGTGACGACATCAATTCCACGCTGGTAATCGATGAAAAAAACCGTTATCGCTCTGCTGGCGCTGGTCGCCAGCTCTGCCTGCCTTGCGGCGACGCCGTGGCAAAAAATCACCCAGCCGATTAGCGGCAGCGCGCAGTCAATTGGCGCATTTGCCAACGGCTGTATTGTCGGCGCGCAGGCGCTGCCGCTGAGCGCGACCAGTTACCAGGTCATGCGCACCGACCAGCGCCGCTACTTCGGCCATCCGGACCTGATCCAGTTTATTCAGCGCCTGGGCAATCAGGTGCAGAGTCAGGGCATGGGGACGTTGCTGATTGGCGATATGGGGATGCCAGCGGGCGGACGCTTTAACGGCGGTCATGCCAGTCACCAGAGCGGGCTGGATGTTGATATTTTCCTTCAGCTCCCGCAGACGCGCTGGAGTTCAGCGCAGCTCCTGAAACCGCAGGCGCTGGATCTGGTGGCTCGCGACGGCAAGCGCGTGGTGCCGTCGCTGTGGAGCCCGCAAATCAGTCATCTGATTAAACTGGCGGCAGAAGATAACGACGTCACGCGTATCTTTGTTAACCCGGCAATCAAACAGCAGCTCTGCCTCGATGCTGGCAACGATCGCGGGTGGCTACGCAAAGTCCGGCCATGGTTCCAGCATCGCGCACATATGCATGTTCGTCTGCGCTGCCCGGCGGGCAGCCTGGAGTGCGAAGAACAGGCGCCACCGCCGCCAGGCGATGGCTGCGGAGCCGAGCTACAAAGCTGGTTTGAACCCCCAAAACCCGGAACAACCTCTCCTGTGAAGAAGACGCCGCCTCCGCTGCCGCCTTCCTGCCAGGCGCTACTGGATGAGCATGTGCTGTAATGGAAAGCTTTATTGAGCTGTTTATGGTGTCGCCGACGGTACTGGTGGCGCTTTTTTTCGTGGCTATTCTGGCGGGATTTATTGACTCCCTGGCGGGCGGCGGCGGGTTACTGACGGTTCCGGCGCTGATGGCGGCAGGGCTGCCTCCGGCGCAGGCGCTGGCGACAAACAAGCTGCAGGCCTGCGGGGGATCGCTTTCTGCTTCGCTCTATTTTATCCGCCGCAAGGTGGTGAACCTGGCGGATCAGAAGCTCAATATCCTGATGACGTTTATCGGCTCAACCGCCGGTGCGCTGCTGGTGCAGCACGTCCAGTCCGATATTCTGCGCCAGATCCTGCCGGTGCTGGTAATCGGCATTGGCCTGTACTTCCTGCTGATGCCAAAATTAGGCGAAGCAGACCGTCAGCGTCGGCTGTACGGCCTGCCGTTTGCCCTGATCGCCGGCGGCTGCGTGGGTTTTTATGATGGTTTCTTCGGCCCTGGCGCGGGTTCTTTCTACGCGCTGGCTTTCGTCACTCTTGCCGGGTTTAACCTCGCCAAATCAACCGCTCACGCCAAAGTGCTGAACGCGACCTCTAACGTCGGTGGGCTATTGCTGTTTATCATTGGCGGCAAAGTGATTTGGGCGACCGGTTTTGTGATGATGGCGGGGCAGTTTATTGGCGCTCGCGCCGGTTCACGTCTGGTTCTGAGTAAAGGACAATCGTTGATTCGTCCGATGATTGTGGTTGTCTCCGCCGTGATGAGCGCGAAACTTCTTTATGACAGCCACGGTGCTGAAATTCTTCAGTGGTTGGGAATTCATTAATGCAACAGCAACACCATTATCAGCAGCTGATCGCTATCTTTGACAGCTGCTTTACCGATGATTTTAATACCCGTCTGATTAAAGGCGATGACGAACCGATCTATCTTCCGGCAGATAGCGACGTGCCGTATAACCGCATTGTGTTTGCCCATGGTTTTTACGCCAGCGGCCTGCATGAGATTTCTCACTGGTGCATCGCGGGCAAAGCGCGTCGCGAGCAGGTTGATTTCGGCTACTGGTACTGCCCGGATGGCCGTGATGCCATGACCCAGTGTCAGTTTGAAGATGTTGAGGTGAAACCGCAGGCGCTGGACTGGCTGTTTTGCGTGGCGGCAGGTTTTCCGTTTAACGTGAGCTGTGACAATCTGGAAGGCGACTTCGAACCTGACCGCATTGCCTTTCAGCGGCGAGTTCATGCCCAGGTTATGACCTTGCTGGAGCAAGGGATCCCTGAACGTCCGGCGCGGTTTATCCGCGCGTTACAAGAATATTATCAGACGCCGCCACTGACGGCAGAACAATTCCCGTGGCCGGAAGACCTGCAATAAAGCCACGTTTGACACTAGAAGAGGAAAGACAATGCTCGCGGAGTTTGAATCACGCATTCTGGCGTTGATTGATGAAATGGTAGACCACGCCAGTGATGATGAACTGTTTGCCAGCGGCTATCTGCGCGGCCACCTGACGCTGGCGGTAGCCGAGCTGGAAGGAGGGGACGATCACTCTGCGAAAGCAATCAACGATCGGGTGGTGCGCAGCCTGGAGAAAGCGATCGGCGCAGGCGAACTGTCGCCGCCGGACCAGATTCTGGTGCAGGGAATGTGGAATAACTTATATCAGCGGGCAAAGCAATAATCCCCTGACCGCCTGGCCTGAAAAAGCGGCCAGGCGGCGCGACACCGGGTATCATCCTGATGTCGCGCTGCTTTTTGCCTCCAACCGACGGCGGTCGCCGCCGCCCGGCTTATTTCACCGCTTTTCCCTTCAGCAGCTTCCGCACCCATAATCGATTCGGATTCAGCGCCGCCAGCGTCTCTCGGTCCAGCGGCAGCGGTTCGTGACTCATCTGCGCCGCCAGTATTTCCGCCGTCAATGGGGCGGAACATAGTCCGCGCGAACCCAGCGCCCCCAGCACGAACAGATTGCGGTAAACCGGTGCCGTCGGTGCCTGCGCTTTGTGTTCGGCCAGCGTCGCGTACTGCGCTAACGTGGCGTCATAATCCGGTACATTTCCCACCATCGGTAAGTGATCCCGGGTGGCGCAACGCACGCCGCAGCGGGCGTCATTTCCGCGGGTATCCACGTCCTGCGCCCATGCTGCCTGCGGGAAGCAGTCGATCAGTCGTTGACGGTTTTGCTGTTGATCATCGGCGCTAAAGGTCGCCTCCGTCTGTCCGCGGTGGTAGCTGGCGCCGATGCAGTGCTGCTGATAACGTGGATTTTGTGGCGTCAGGTAGCCGTCGTAGCACAATACCTGGCGCAAAGCTGACAGCGCAGGCGTGGTCGGAATATGGCTCACCTGTCCTCCCACCGGATATGCCGGTAATCGCGCAGTCTGAGGGAAGTCGGTCAGATGATGGCCGTTTGCCAGTACGACCACCTCATGACGCAGCTGCGCATTGAGCTGCCAGCCGTCATGGTCAGCAGCAAGCGTTGTGACCTTAACGTTATATCGGGTGCGCAGGCCCCGTGTTGCCGCCAGCGCAAAAAGTTCTGCCGTCAGCTGCTGCGGATAGAGCCAGCCCCCGGAGGGATAGGTGATGCCACCGCAGCAGGTTTCCACGCCGGCGATCTGCGCGACAGTTTGCGCGCTGACGGCCGCAGCAATTTCTGCCGGCAGATCGAGTGCCAGCATCTGCGCGATTTTCTGTTCGCTCTTCTCGTCCCAGGCAAGCTGGGTGACGCCGCACCACTGATGGTCGAACATGATCGGAAGGGCGTCATACAGGCGGCGGGCGAAGGTAAATGCCGCCGGAAAGAAGCGGGCCAGCGCCGGATCGTGCTGGCTAAGCAGAGGATAGAGCGCGCCCTGACGGTTACCGGATGCGCCTTCAGCCGGTGCGTTATCAGCGCAGTATAAGGTGACTTGCCAGCCGCGGCGGAGCAGCGCGAGCGCAAGCAGGGCGCTGGCGATACCGCCGCCGATAATCGCCGCATCGCGTTGCTGGCTGCCGGTTCGCGCAAACCAGGGCGTGCGGGCGGGGATATTCAGCGTCCGGGCCATTTCACCGATCAGCATTTCACGTTTGCGGCCGAACCCTTTGCGTTTCTGCATGGTAAAGCCCGCTTCCTGCAGGCCGCGACGGACAAAACCGGCGGAGGTAAAGGTGGCCAGCGTGCCGCCCGGTCTGGCCAGGCGGGCCATTGCCCCGAACAGCTCCGGTGTCCACATATCCGGATTTTTCGCCGGGGCGAAACCATCAAGAAACCAGGCGTCGACCTGCTGATTCAGCGAATCATCGAGCTCGTGGGTCAGCGTATTGATATCCCCGAACCACAAATCCAGCGTGATGCGCCCGTCATCCAGCAGCAGGCGATGGCAGCCAGCGATCGCCTGCGGCCACTGCGCCTGCAATTGTTCCGCCCACGGCGCCAGTTCCGGCCAGTGCTGATGAGCCCGCCGTAAATCGGCGGAGGTCAGCGGAAATTTTTCGAAACTGATGAAATGTAATCTTTGCAG
Organism: Klebsiella planticola ATCC 33531; assembly: GCF_000735435.1. GTDB lineage: Bacteria > Pseudomonadota > Gammaproteobacteria > Enterobacterales > Enterobacteriaceae > Klebsiella > Klebsiella planticola. The sequence continues at coordinate 47,696 of NZ_JMPP01000024.1, forward strand.
GGTAGCTTCAGGATTATCACGGCGAAAAACATCAAACGCCTGCCAAAGCGTCAGGAAGTTGAGACCGGTGCCGAATCCGCTCTCGGCGACCACAAACAGCGGGTGTGGATGGACCGGGAAGCGTGCATCGAGGCGGTTGCCGCCGAGGAAAACGTAGCGCGTCTCTTCCAGACCATTGTCATTGGAAAAGTACACGTCATCGAAATCTCGGGAAACAGGTGTACCCTCAGCGTTGAATTCCAGGTTGGCAGGTTGTATGGCGTTTTGTTTCACGTAAGTTACTCGAATCTCAAGGCGTAGAACGATCTTAACGATGTGTGCCGGGGGGCGCAAATTTATACACAAAATGGCTGATCGGACTTGTTCGGCGTACAAGTGTACGCTATTGTGCGACTCGAAACTTAAAATAGTGTGACTTACAGAGGTATTGAATGAAACGTGCAGTGATTACTGGCCTGGGCATCGTTTCCAGCATCGGTAACAACCAGCAGGAAGTCCTGGAATCTCTGCGTGAAGGGCGCTCGGGGATCACTTTCTCTCAAGAATTCAAAGATTCTGGTATGCGCAGCCACGTGTGGGGTAACGTTAAACTGGACACCACAGGTCTTATCGACCGCAAAGTGGTCCGTTTCATGAACGATGCCTCTATCTATGCTTATCTCTCTATGCAGCAGGCTGTAGCCGATGCTGGACTGAAAGAAGAAGTTTATCAAAACAACCCTCGCGTGGGTCTGATTGCCGGTTCCGGCGGTTCTTCTAAATCTCAGGTGTTTGGCGCAGATGCGATGCGTAGCCCGCGCGGCCTGAAAGCAGTGGGTCCTTATGTTGTGACCAAAGCGATGGCTTCTGCGGTATCCGCTTGCCTCGCCACGCCGTTCAAAATCCACGGTGTGAACTATTCTATCAGCTCCGCTTGCGCGACATCAGCTCACTGTATCGGCAGCGCGGTTGAACAAATTCAGCTTGGCAAACAGGATATCGTTTTTGCTGGCGGCGGCGAAGAGCTGTGCTGGGAAATGGCCTGTGAATTCGACGCCATGGGTGCACTGTCCACCAAATACAACGAAACGCCGGATAAAGCGTCCCGCACTTATGATACGCACCGCGACGGTTTTGTTATCGCCGGCGGCGGCGGTATGGTTGTGGTTGAGGAGCTGGAGCATGCTCTGGCGCGCGGCGCGCACATTTATGCGGAAGTGGTCGGCTACGGCGCAACTTCTGATGGCGCGGACATGGTTGCTCCGTCTGGTGAAGGCGCAGTGCGTTGTATGAAACAGGCGATGGCCGGTGTAGACACGCCGATTGACTACCTGAACTCCCACGGCACCTCGACTCCGGTCGGCGACGTGAAAGAACTGGGCGCCATTCGCGAAGTCTTCGGCGACCACAGCCCGGCTATCTCCGCGACCAAAGCGATGACCGGCCACTCCCTGGGCGCCGCGGGCGTGCAGGAAGCGATCTACTCTCTGCTGATGCTGGAACATGGCTTTATTGCGCCAAGCATTAACATCGAAGAGATGGATGAGCAGGCGGCGGGTCTGAACATCGTCACCAAACCGACCGAACAAGCGCTGACGACCGTGATGTCCAACAGCTTCGGTTTCGGCGGCACCAACGCCACGCTGGTCATGCGTAAACACAAGGCATAATCGGCTGGTTATTCAACCGATATGTAAAAAGGGAGCCTGCGGGCTCCCTTTTTTGTCGTCTTGACAGAGCCGGACCTCTACAGGCAAACTGCTGCGAAACATTATCACCCCGGTAATGCGTAAGCGTTTAACGTCAACCAACGCGCCTTAACCCTGATAATCAGGTGGAGGGGGCGTGGCTACTACCTCGCCTTACTCTGCGAACTGGAGTAAAGCATGTCCGCAGCAACTGAAACAACAAATACCTCTTCAGCGAATATTCCATTATTTCGTATTACCTTTGCCGTTTTTCTGACCTATATGACCGTTGGCCTGCCGCTACCCGTGATCCCGCTCTTTGTCCACCATGAGCTGGGCTTCGGCAACACGATGGTGGGCGTAGCGGTGGGCATTCAGTTTCTGGCGACGGTGCTGACCCGCGGCTATGCCGGTCGTCTGGCCGATCAGTATGGTGCCAAGCGCTCGGTGCTGCAGGGCATGTTAGCCTGCGCATTAGCCGGGGCGGCGTGGCTGCTGGCCGCGTTACTGCCGGTTTCCGTGCTGGTAAAATTTGCGCTGCTGGTGCTGGGGCGTTTGATCCTCGGATTTGGTGAAAGCCAGCTGTTGACCGGAAACCTGAGCTGGGGACTGGGGTTGGTTGGCCCTGCGCGTTCAGGCAAGGTCATGTCCTGGAACGGGATGGCGATGTACGGCTCATTGGCCGTGGGCGCGCCGCTGGGACTGATGATCTACTCACACTTTGGCGTTGTGGTTCTCGCCTGCGTCACGATGGGACTACCGCTGCTGGCGCTGGCCATCAATGGTACGGTCAGTAAAGTTCCGGCGCACGGGGGCGAACGGCCATCGTTATGGAGCGTCGTCGGTATGATCTGGCGCCCGGGTATCGGCCTGGGGCTGCAAGGGGTGGGATTTGCCGTGATTGGCACCTTTGTCTCACTCTATTTCGCCAGCCGCGGCTGGGCAATGGCAGGCTTCACGCTGACCGCGTTCGGCGGCGCCTTTGTGCTGATGCGTATTCTGTTTGGCTGGATGCCGGACCGTTTTGGCGGCGTAAAGGTAGCGATGGTGTCACTGCTGATCGAGGCCATTGGCCTGACGCTGCTGTGGCTGGCGCCGAGCGCCTGGGTTGCCCTGGCCGGGGCGGCGCTGACCGGTTGCGGCTGCTCGCTCATCTTCCCGTCCCTCGGCGTTGAAGTTGTCAAACGCGTACCGGCTCAGGTTCGCGGTACCGCGCTCGGCGGCTTTGCGGCCTTTCAGGATATTTCATACGGTGTCACCGGCCCGCTTGCCGGGCTGCTTGCCACGTCGCTGGGCTACTCTTCTGTCTTTCTGGCGGGCGCAATATGCGCGGTGCTGGGCATGCTCATGACGCTGTTCTCCCTACGTCGATAACGCGATTCCCGGTCTTCAGCGAGGGAGACCGGGGGCTTTGCGTGGAAGGTAATACTTCACCTGAAACTCAAACATGTTGGTATAGAGAATGGAATAGTCTATCGGCTGATGCTGCTCATCAATCGCCTGGGTTTGCATTTTGATGATCGGATCTTTGGGGCTGATATGCAGCAGCGTGGCCAGTTCCGGAGAGGGAAGTATCGGCACTATGGATTCGTAGCAACCGTCAATGCGTATCCCGCATTCGTTTTCGATATACGAGAACTTCGACTTTTTCATATGGGCGATGGTCAGGTCAGGAAAGCGCGTTGCCGAGAGCCAGGTTTCTTCTAATTGCATCGCAATGCTATCGATAAAACGCAATCTTTTAGCATAATATACAGGTTCACCGTGCTGTAACTGCAACGCTTTTGCGATTTCTTCTGATGCGGTTTGCAATTCAAATTTGAGAATTTGGCTAGAGGGCGTTTTACCTTCATTGCGGGCAATTTCGGTAAAACTGTCTAAATGCGTTACCGACGCCTGGAAATGTTTATTTCTAATCCAGGTTCCCGAACCGTGTCTCCGTTCGATTAAACCCTCCTCCTCCAGAGTCTTTAGCGCCTTACGCAGTGTATTTCGCGAAACATCATAAAGTTCTGCTAATTCTTTTTCTGATGGCAGAAGATCGCCAATGCTATAGAGCGGGCTATTAATTTTGTTTTTCAGTAAATTAACTACATTTTTATAAACCACTTTTGAACCTCAATAATCCCTTTTAAAACATTGGGTTGTCGTTGTGTGTCGTTAAATTTACGCTAACACGTTCATTTTTTTCCTGGTTTTTGAACAACTTTTCTCTTGCTAACTGTGATCGCAACTGCGGATAAGAAAATTAACAATTATTACAGTGCTCGTCAATTGAGACTGATGAACAGGAAAAGGAAGGAAAGTGAAAAATATATTGTTAGTTTGTGCTGCCGGGATGTCCACCAGTATGTTAGTGAAACGCATGCAGGAGCATGCTGCGGCGGTGGGGATAGCGGTAAATATCAATGCGCTGGCCATTTCTGAAGCCAAAGAAAAAATCAAAAAAAACGAAGTGGATGTGGTTTTATTAGGGCCGCAGGTTCGTTTCCAGAAAAGTGAAATAGAAGAGGTCGCTCACGGTAAAATGCCGGTTGCGGTTATTGATATGAAATATTACGGGCAAATGGATGGTCCGGCCGTGTTAGACAGCGCGCTCACCTTACTGGCCAATAAATAATTTTTTATCTATTACCCCGGTTAACGCCTGAATATCAGCGTCGTGCCGCCGGATACCTCTGCTCCACTGCTGGGGCGCTATCGCAGATTATCGATAAAAATAAGGATTCATCATGAGTTTTATGAATGCCTTTGAACGCGGCATGGAGAAAATCCTTGTCCCTGTGGCTATAAAACTAAATTCTCAGATTCACGTATCGGCGATTCGGGATGCATTTATCTTATCCTTCCCAATCGTGATGGCCAGTTCGCTGATTATTTTAATTAACTTTGCAATATTGTCTCCTGATGGTTTTATTGCAAGCATTTTACATTTGGGAACAATATTCCCGAATCTTGCTGACGCGCAGCAAATTTTTACTCCGGTGATGAATGGCTCAGTCAATATTATGGCAATATTGATTACCTTTCTCGTTGCACGCAATATCGCGATTAGCTTCCAGCAGGACGATCTGCTGTGCGGACTAACGGCCATTGGCGCCTTTTTTGTGGTCTATACACCTTATACCATCATCGATGGTCAGGCTTATCTGACGACAAAATATCTCGGGCCGCAGGGGCTGTTTGTGGCCATTATCGTTGCGCTGATTTCCAGCGAGGTCTTTTGCCGGCTAGCGCGTAACCCGAAAGTGACGATTACGATGCCGGCAGCGGTACCGCCGGCGGTGGCGCGCTCGTTCAAGGTGCTGTTGCCGATCTTCTTTGTGATGATTTCCTTTTCCATCATTAACTACCTGCTGACCCGCATCTCGCCGAACGGCCTTAACGATCTGATCTATACGCTGATTCAGGCCCCGCTAAAGGATATGGGCACCAACATTATCACCGTTCTGATTCTGGGACTGGTGGCAAACTTCCTGTGGGTGCTGGGGATCCACGGTCCCAATACCGTTGCGGCGATTCGTGAAACTATCTTCTCGGAAGCGAATCTGGAAAACCTCTCCTATGCGGCCTCACACGGCACCACATGGGGGGCGCCTTATCCGATAACCTGGACCGGCATCAACGATGCGTTTGCCAACTGCGGCGGCTCGGGGATGACGCTGGGTCTGCTGCTGGCAATCTTCATCGCTTCGCGGCGTAAAGATTATCGCGATCTGGCGAAAATGGCCTTCGTACCGGGGTTGTTCAATATCAACGAACCGGTGATGTTTGGTTTACCGATAGTCCTGAACCCGATTCTGGTGATTCCGTTTATTCTGGTTCCTTTTATTAACTCGTTGATCGGTTACTTCTTTATTAGCATGGAATTTATCCCGCCGATTGCCTACGCGGTTCCGTGGACCACGCCAGGTCCGCTGATTGCCTTCTTTGGTACCGGCGGTAACTGGTTAGCGCTCTTTGTCGGCATTCTGTGCCTTGCTGTTTCAACGCTGATCTATTTACCGTTTGTTATTGCGGCGAATAAGGTGAATACCGCAGCGACCGCTGAGTAATGAAAAAGACGTGGGGAAATAAATATGTTTGCTGATGAAAGCACGGTGATGGAACTGCTTATCCATGCCGGACAGGCCCGCTCGGATGCCATGGAGGCCATCGTCGCCTCACGCCGCCGGGAATGGGGGACCGCTGAGAAGCTAATGGCCAGTTCAGAAATGGCCTGCCGGGAGGCGCACAAGATACAAACGGCGCTGATTGGTCTGGATGAAGGCTGCGGGAAAATTACCGTCAATCTTATTCTGGTTCACGCGCAGGACCATTTAATGACCGCGATGCTGTGCCAGGATTTAGCTAAAGAAATTATTGCGTTGCGACAAGAACTCACTGCCTGACTTTCTCTGCCTTCAGCCATCCGGCTGAAGGCGTATTATAAAAATATGAAAGGTACTCTATGTATTCAAGTCAATTGAAGGTTAGCTTATTGTCTTTATCGGTACTTCTGGCTATTTCGTCACCCTCTGTTTTAGCGGCGAAATTAACTATTGAACAACGTCTTGAATTGCTGGAAGCAGAATTATCAGCCAATAAAAAAGAATTGCAAAAAACGCAATCACAATTATCGACGTATAAAGATAAAGTGGCCGTGTTACAAAAAAGTATAAAAGAAAATGAGAAAAGAAATGTCACCGCGGGTTACCCGACGGCGACCTCTCCGGCGGCAGAAAATATCGCCAATGAAAATAATGAAATCAGCCAACGGGCGGCGCCGGCAGAAGTCAAAGCGACACAGCAGGTGGCGGTCATTAATACCGACGGTAAGAAGGCGAAAGTTGAGAGCGTGACCATGAAAGATCTCAGCAAATTCGTCAAAGAGGATATTGGTTTCAGCTATCAGGGATATCTACGTTCCGGCTGGGGCACCTCAAATCACGGGTCGTCGCAGACCTATGCAGCGGGTTCGCTGGGCCGCTTTGGTAATGAAATGAGCGGCTGGTTTGATCTGACCTTAAATCAGCGGGTTTATAACCAGGATGGGAAAACCGCCAATGCCGTCGTGACCTACGATGGTAATGTTGGTGAGCAGTATAACGATGCCTGGTTTGGCGACACCAATAACGAGAATATTCTTCAGTTCAGCGATATCTATCTCACCACCAAAGGATTCCTGCCGTTTGCGCCGGAGGCTGATTTCTGGGTAGGTAAACACAAACTGCCGGAATATGAGATCCAGATGCTTGACTGGAAATCGTTGACCACCGATGTTGCAGCCGGTGTCGGGATCCAGAACTGGGCGCTGGGCGTCGGGCAGCTTGACGCTTCTCTCAGTCGCAATGATGTGGATGTTTATTCGCGTGATTTCACGCAGACCACACAAATGAACACCAATTCGCTGGATCTGCGCTACCGCAATATTCCGCTGTGGAACAACGGCTCGCTGTCGTTGATGGGCAAATATGCTTTTGCAAACAAGAATGATGAACAGGAGAAAAACGAGGATAACAATAGCTACTTTAGGCTCAAGGATAGCTGGATGGCCACCGGGATCATCCGTCAGGAGCTGGAGCGTAAGGGCTTTAATGAATTTACGCTCCAGGTGGCGAATAACTCTTATGCCAGCAGCTTCTCGAACTTCTCCGGTGCCAGTAACTCCATGGCCCACGGGCGCTACTACTATGGCGATCATACTAACGGTGTCGCTTTACGTTTGATTTCACAGGGCGAAATGTACCTGGCCGATCGCGTGATTATGGCTAATGCGCTGGTCTGGTCGCACGGGAACGATATCTACAGTTACGAAAGCGGCGCGCATAGTGATTTTGACAGCTTCCGCGCGGTGATTCGTCCGGCATGGATTTGGGATACCTGGAATCAGACCGGGGTGGAGTTAGGCTGGTTTGCGCAGAAAAACAAAACGGAGCAAGGCAGAGATTTGAAAGAATCGGCATATAAAACGACGCTCTATCATGCGCTGAAAGTCGGGCCGAGTCTGTTAGGTTCGCGACCGGAAATTCGTTTCTACGGAACCTATATCAATATTCTGGATAACGACCTGTCACAGTATCGGTTCAACGACGACAGTAAGGATGAATTGATGCTGGGCGTGCAGGCCGAGGTGTGGTGGTAATTGCCTCATCAAGACATCAACGCCCGCATCATGCGGGCGTTTGAGTAAAAAGATAATCGCCAACGATACCCTGTCTGACCGCGAGCTACGCGGAATTACATCACCAGCCAGAGCAGAGCGATAAGCAGTATCAACACCACAACAATCACTCCCGGCTTTTTGAGCCTCCCGGCGAGTGAAGCGGGTTCCGGTGGCAGCGCGGGAATAGCCAGCGTTTCTTGCGCCCGGGCGACACGAAGCACAAAGACCTTATTCAGTAGCGTCAGAATCTGCGTTGCGCTCAACGCCGTTTGCGGCGTGACGTGCCAGCTGTGCTGGGCAAAATCGACGATCTTTTGCCACTCCTGAGCTTCCAGCGGCTGCTTCAGTGCCGCCTGTAACGAGGTGAGCGTCGGAGCGGCCTGCGCGCTCAGCGTCTGCCGCGCATGCAGCCAGTAGGAGAGGGGGGTGAAATGGGTGGCCGGAATCAGTTCACCGGTTTTCACACCGCACAGCTCCAGCATTGACTGCCAGATAAGTTTGCCGGGTTCGCCGGTCGCCGCGGCAAGCCTGCTCACCTGCTGATTCAGCGTATTGTGCTCCGCGGGCAATAGCGGACGCAGAGTCGGCTGGCGCTGCTGCGGCTGAGGGATCGACAGCTGGCCGTTTTGCAGGAGCTGCAGCACATTTTGCAGCTGCTCCTGCGTCAGCGCGTGCAGCGTTGTTTGCCCATAATGCTGGCGGATATAGTCGCTCACTGCCTGACGGTTGTTCCCCTGACTCAGCAACTCGCTCAACTGCGCCAGCATCTGGCGCTGATGGTGGTTTTGCTGCGCCACGGTTAAGCGTTGATTCAGGTTGTTTTCGGCAGCGCTAAAGTGGCAAGCCAGCAGCGGCGCATCGCCTTTGAGCCCCAGATCGTGCTTGATTCCCGCCCACACTTCCGCGTTCTGCTGCGAGGTTAACGCCATCAGGCGCGTAATCAGTCGCTCGAGAACGGTACGTTGTTGCATGGTTAGCGCGGGCTCTCCGGCGACGGAAGCGCCGGTCCCCGGGGGACGATCGGACATACCTGAAACGGGTTGTGTCATATTAATCCTTTCCGTATTGCTGTACAGAGGCCCGGTGATGATGTTCCTGGCGGCGAGATTATGGCACACTTCCCCGGTTTACTCTCGTTCTCAGACAGGTACTGAACCGTGAAAATCCTCGTTGATGAAAATATGCCCTATGCCCGCGAGCTTTTTAGTCGCCTGGGCGAAGTCGAGGCGGTCCCCGGCCGTCCGGTCCCCGTCGATGCGTTGACCGGCGCCGATGCGTTGATGGTTCGCTCGGTCACCAAAGTCAATGAAGCGCTGCTCGCCGGCAAAGCAATTAAATTCGTGGGCACCGCGACAGCCGGTACCGATCATGTCGATCGGACGTGGCTGCAGCAGGCCGGAATTGGCTTTTCTGCCGCGCCGGGTTGCAACGCGATCGCGGTCGTAGAATATGTTTTCTCGGCGCTGCTGATGCTGGCTGAGCGCGACGGTTTCGCGCTGACCGATCGTACCGTCGGGATCGTCGGCGTCGGCAACGTCGGCGGGCGCCTGCAAAAGCGTCTGGAAGCGCTGGGGATCAAAACGCTGTTGTGCGATCCGCCGCGTGCCGATCGGGGAGATGAAGGCGACTTCCGCACCCTGGATGAGCTGGTAGAGGAAGCGGACGTTCTGACGTTCCACACCCCTTTATATAAAGAAGGTCGTTACACAACCCTGCATCTGGCCGATGAGGCGCTGATTCGCCGTCTGAAACCGGGAAGCGTGCTGATCAATGCCTGCCGCGGACCGGTGGTGGATAACGCTGCGCTGCTGGCCTGCCTGCAAAGCGGGCAGGCGTTGAGCGTCGTGCTTGATGTCTGGGAACCTGAGCCGGATTTGAACCTTGCGCTGCTGGATCGCGTCGATATTGGCACTGCGCACATTGCAGGCTACACCCTCGAAGGGAAAGCGCGCGGGACGACGCAGGTTTTTGAAGCCTACAGCGCCTTTATCGGCCATCCGCAACAGGTAGCGCTGGACACGTTGCTGCCAGCCCCGGAGTTTGGTCGCATTACCCTGCACGGCGCGCTCGATCAGCCAACGCTGAAACGATTGGTGCATTTGGTGTATGATGTGCGCCGCGATGATGCGCCGCTGCGAAAAGTGGCCGGCGTGCCGGGTGAATTTGATAAGCTGCGCAAGAATTATCAGGAACGCCGTGAATGGTCATCACTGTACGTGCAGTGCAGCGATGTGCAGGCGGCGACGCTGCTGCGTCAGCTCGGTTTTAATGCCGTACATCACCCCATTCGTTAATGTCTTCTTAATGACCCTGTTGGATACTCCGGCAGGGTCGCTTTTCTCTGGAGTAAACCACCATGTCTGAAGGCTGGAATATTGCCGTACTGGGCGCAACGGGCGCCGTCGGCGAAGCCCTGCTCGACACCCTTGCTGAACGTCAGTTCCCGGTGGGTGATATCTATGCGCTGGCGCGCAATGAGAGCGCGGGAGAGCATCTGCGTTTTAGCGGTAAGTCGGTGATCGTGCAGGATGCTGCCGTATTTGACTGGACCCAGGTACAGCTGGCCTTTTTTGCCGCCGGCGTTGAAGCGAGTGCGGCCTATGTTGATGAGGCGACCAATGCCGGTTGTCTGGTTATCGATCTCAGCGGTCTGTTTGCGCTGGAGCCGGACGTACCGCTGGTTGTGCCGGAAGTGAACCCGTTTGTACTGGCCGATTACCGCAATCGCAACGTCATCGCCGTCGCCAACAGCCTGACCAGCCAGCTGCTGACGGCGCTGAAACCGCTGATCGATGAAGGCGGCCTGTCGCGTATCAGCGTGACCAGCCTGATCTCCGCTTCCGCATACGGTAAAAAAGCCGTTGATGCGCTGGCAGGTCAGAGCGCGAAGCTGCTCAACGGTATGCCCATCGATGATGAAGATTTCTTTGGCCGTCAGCTGGCGTTTAACATGCTGCCGCTGCTGCCGGATCGTGAGGGCAGCGTGCGCGAAGAGCGCCGTATTGTCGATGAAGTTCGCAAGATCCTCCAGGATGAAGGATTGATGGTTTCCGCCAGCGTCGTGCAGTCGCCGGTGTTCTACGGTCATGCGCAGATGGTGAACTTCGAAGCAATGCGTCCGCTGGCGGCAGAAGAGGCGCGTGATGCCTTCGCTCGCGGCGAAGATATTGAGCTCTCCGCCGAGCGCGAATTTCCGACTCAGGTCGGCGATGCTTCAGGTACCGCGCAACTCTCCGTCGGCTGCGTACGCAATGATTACGGGATGCCGGAACAGATTCAGTTCTGGTCCGTTGCCGATAACGTGCGCTTCGGCGGCGCGCTGATGGCGGTGAAAATCGCCGAGAAACTGGTGCAGGAGTATCTGTACTGATGTCTGAGATGGAGCAGCAGCCGGTCTATAAAATCGCGCTGGGCATCGAGTACGACGGCAGCAAATATTACGGCTGGCAGCGGCAAAACGAAGTTCGCAGCGTGCAGGAGAAGCTGGAAAAGGCGCTCTCGCAGGTGGCGAATGAACCGATTACCGTGTTCTGCGCTGGTCGCACCGACGCCGGTGTTCATGGCACCGGCCAGGTTGTGCATTTTGAGACCCATGCGCTGCGCAAAGACGCGGCCTGGACGCTGGGGGTTAATGCGAATTTGCCTGGAGACATCGCCGTCCGTTGGGTGAAGCATGTACCGGATGATTTCCACGCTCGCTTCAGCGCTACCGCGCGTCGCTACCGTTACGTCATCTATAATCACCGCCTGCGTCCGGCGGTGTTAAGCCAGGGCGTCACCCATTATCATCAGCCTCTGGATGCGGAGCGGATGCAGCGCGCCGCCCAGTGTTTGCTGGGTGAAAATGATTTCACCTCATTTCGCGCGGTGCAGTGCCAGTCGCGCACGCCGTGGCGGAATATTAACCATATTAGCGTCACGCGGTATGGCGCGTATGTGGTGGTAGATATCAAAGCGAATGCCTTTGTACATCATATGGTAAGGAACATTGTCGGCAGCCTGATGGAAGTGGGGGCCGGGAACCAGCCAGAGAGCTGGATAGCAGAACTTCTGGCGGCGAAAGACAGGAAGCTGGCCGCCGCGACGGCAAAAGCAGAAGGGTTGTATCTGGTGTCGGTGGATTATCCGGCCCGCTACGATCTGCCGGTGATGCCGATGGGCCCGCTGTTTCTGGCGGACTAACATTAACGCTTTATCCTTCAGGCTGCCTGCTTGCTGGCTGCATCTGAGCGTTCCGGTCGGGGAATTCTTTCTGCGACCGGAAACGACCGGTTTGTTGTCGCACGGTATCCTGGCCGATTTTGTGTCGTGTCATTAAGGACTCATACAATATGGACCTGATTCGCTTTTTAATTGATTTCATCCTGCATATTGATGTTCATCTGGCTGAGCTGGTGGCCAACTATGGCGTCTGGGTATACGCCATTCTGTTTTTGATTCTGTTCTGCGAAACGGGTCTGGTGGTGACGCCATTCCTGCCCGGCGATTCGCTGCTGTTCGTGGCCGGCGCGCTGTCGGCGCTGCCGACGAACGATCTGAACGTGCATCTGATGGTGGCATTGATGGTCATTGCGGCCATTGTCGGCGATGCGCTGAACTACACTATCGGACGGCTGTTTGGCGAAAAGCTCTTCAGTAACCCTGATTCGAAGATTTTCCGTCGTAGCTACCTGGATAAAACCCATTCGTTCTATGAGCGTCACGGCGGTAAAACGATTATTCTTGCGCGTTTTGTGCCGATCGTCAGAACCTTCGCGCCGTTTGTGGCGGGAATGGGCCATATGTCCTATCGTCATTTTGCAGCGTATAACGTGGTTGGTGCGCTGCTGTGGGTTCTGCTGTTTACCTACGCAGGCTACCTGTTTGGCGATTTGCCGATCGTTCAGGAAAACCTGAAGCTGCTGATTGTCGCCATTATTGTGCTGTCGGTGCTGCCTGGGGTCATTGAAATTATTCGCCACAAGCGCGCGGCGGCGAAGCAGACCAAATAACCCTCCTGCTTTTATCTGCTTCGGGCAGCAGCGTGCTGCCCGAAGAGGGAAGTGTGAGCGGTACGACCACTTTTTTATCCCATGTTACGGGATGTTATGATTTAATGTGCAACATTCATGGTCTGTAAGGGGCAAAAATGGCATTATGCGCCCCTTACGACAAAACTGGCATCGACCAGGTTCAGGCAGAAAGGTTATCAATGAGCTGGATTGAACGAATTAAAAGCAATATCACTCCCACCCGCAAGGCAAGCATTCCTGAGGGTGTATGGACCAAGTGTGACAGCTGCGGGCAGGTTCTGTACCGCGCGGAGCTGGAGCGCAACCTGGAGGTTTGCCCTAAGTGCGATCACCACATGCGTATGTCGGCGCGTAATCGCCTGCATAGCCTGTTGGACGAAGGTTCCCTGGTGGAGCTGGGAAGCGAGCTCGAGCCGAAAGATGTGCTGAAGTTCCGCGATTCGAAAAAATACAAAGACCGTCTGGCGTCCGCGCAAAAAGAGACCGGTGAAAAAGATGCGCTGGTGGTCATGAAGGGCACTCTGCACGAGATGCCGGTTGTCGCAGCAGCATTCGAATTCTCCTTTATGGGCGGCTCGATGGGTTCGGTTGTTGGCGCTCGCTTCGTGCGCGCGGTAGAACAGGCGCTGGAAGATAATTGCCCGCTGATTTGCTTCTCCGCTTCCGGCGGCGCGCGTATGCAGGAAGCGCTGATGTCGCTGATGCAGATGGCGAAAACGTCAGCCGCGCTGGCGAAAATGCAGGAGCGTGGTTTACCGTATATCTCCGTACTGACCGACCCGACCATGGGCGGCGTATCGGCGAGCTTCGCCATGCTGGGCGATCTTAACATTGCGGAACCGAAAGCGCTGATCGGCTTCGCGGGTCCTCGCGTTATCGAGCAGACCGTACGTGAGAAACTGCCGCCGGGCTTCCAGCGCAGTGAGTTCCTGATTGAAAAAGGGGCGATCGATATGATCGTTCGTCGCCCGGAAATGCGTCTGAAGCTGGCCAGCATTCTGGCGAAGCTGATGAATCTTCCGGCGCCCAGCCAGGACGTCTCTCACGAAGGTGAGGTGGTGCCACCGGCACCGGATCAGGAACCAGAGGCCTGATAATTCGGAGGGCAGGCCTGACGGCGCTGCCCTTTTTTAATTCTATGCGCCATCATTCAAACTGCGGCGCGGCGGAAAGGCTAAAGCCCCGTCAGGGCCCGGTCCAATGGACAGCGTGGGTGACGAGCGCTGCCGGCAAGAGGCAGTTTGAAGGATGAAGCGTATTTACCGTTAACACTCGCGGACATCATGGAAAAAGAACCTATTCCTCAGGCCACGTCGCCCCTGGCTACGTGGCTTTCCTATCTGGAACATCTGCACAGTAAAACCATCGATCTGGGGCTGACCCGCGTGAGCGAAGTCGCCGGACGAATGGCGGTGTTAAAGCCGGCGCCGTTCGTCTTTACGGTGGCGGGAACCAACGGTAAAGGAACCACCTGCCGCACGCTGGAGTCTGTGCTGATGGCGGCGGGCTACAAGGTTGGGGTTTACAGTTCACCGCATCTGGTGCGCTATACCGAGCGCGTGCGAGTACAGGGCGCGGAGCTGCCGGAAGCGGCGCATACCGCCTCTTTTGCTGAAATTGAAGCCGCGCGCGGTGAGATTTCCCTGAGCTATTTCGAGTTTGGTACGCTCTCTGCACTGTGGTTGTTTAAGCAGGCGCAGCTCGACGTGGTGATCCTTGAGGTTGGTCTCGGCGGGCGTCTTGATGCCACCAATATCGTTGATGCGGATGTGGCGGTGGTAACCAGCATCGCCCTGGATCATACTGACTGGCTGGGGCCGGATCGGGAAAGCATTGGCCGCGAGAAGGCCGGTATTTTCCGTGCCGGTAAACCGGCCGTCGTTGGCGAACCGGAGATGCCCCATACCATCGCAGAGGTAGCCGCCGGGAAAGGCGCAACGCTTCTGCGTCGCGATGTCGACTGGCGCTATGCCGCCGGTGCGCAGACGTGGTCATTCAGTGACGGGGAGGGGACGCTGGCAGATTTACCGTTGCCTCAGATTCCGCTGCCGAATGCCGCAACGGCGCTGGCGGCGCTGCGAGCCAGCCGACTTCAGGTGAGCGATCGGGCGATTCGCGACGGTATTAAACAGGCCATGCTGCCGGGGCGTTTTCAGATAATCAGCGAAACGCCGCGCGTTATTCTCGATGTGGCGCATAACCCCCATGCGGCAGCCTGGCTCGCCGGACGTCTCAAAAGCCTGTCGAAAACGGGGCGCGTGCTGGCGGTTGTTGGTATGCTGCATGATAAGGATATTGCCGGCACGCTGGCAAACCTGACGGCGGAAGTGGATAGCTGGTACTGTGCGCCTCTGGAGGGGCCGCGCGGTGCAACGGCGCAACAGCTGCAGGAGCATTTGCACGCAGGAAAAGCTTACGCCAACGTGGCTCAGGCCTGGCATGCGGCGATGGCCGATGCCAGACCGGAAGATACGGTGCTGGTGTGTGGTTCATTCCATACGGTGGCGCATGTAATGGAAGAAATAGAGGCGGGGAGAATCGGTGGCGAGTAAGTTTCAGAACCGTTTAGTCGGGACGATTGTACTGGTAGCGCTGGGGGTGATTATCCTCCCGGGACTGCTTGACGGTCAGAAAAAGCATTATCAGGACGAGTTCGCGGCCATTCCACTGGTGCCAAAACCGGGCGATCGCGATGAGCCGGATATGCTTCCGGCGGCGACTCAGGCCCTTCCGGCCCAACCGCCGGAAGGGGCGGCGGAAGAGGTCAGAGCGGGAGACGCCGCTGCGCCGTCATTGGATCCGTCGCGTATTCCGGTTAACAGCAACAGTTTCGATGATGTGCAGGAGCCGGTGGTCGCGCCGAAGCCGCAGCCCAAACCGCAGCCTCAGCCTAAACCGCAGCCTCAGCCGCCGAAGCCGGTTGAGAAGCCGCAGCCGCAGCAACAAACCGTTGCCCAGACGCCGCCGGCGAAACCGGCAGAGATACCTGCTCCGACCGGCAAAGCCTATGTGGTACAGCTCGGTGCGTTGAAGAATGCGGATAAGGTCAACGAAATCGTCGGTAAGCTGCGTTCCTCCGGGTTTAAGGTCTACACGTCGCCTTCGACGCCGGTTCAGGGTAAAATTACCCGTATTCTGGTCGGTCCCGATACCTCAAAAGATAAACTGAAAGGGCAGCTTGGCGACCTGAAACAGATCTCCGGCCTGAGCGGTGTGGTCATGGGATATAGCCCCAACTAATCTTGCCCCTTGCCGCGCTGATGAGGGGCGAAGCTCCTGTCTGACGCGCTTTCAGGAGGCGCAAGGCAGCATGGCGTTGAATGTTTTTTCAGCGCCATTTTTATTTCTGTAGGGCACGGAAATCCCTACGCAAACGTTTTCTTTTTCTGTTAGAATGCGCCCCGAACCGGACGACAGGGCGTAAATCGTGGGATGTTTATGGTCTGGATTGATTACGTCATTATAGCGGTGATTGGTTTTTCCTGTCTGGTAAGCCTGATCCGCGGCTTTGTTCGTGAAGCGTTATCGCTGGTAACCTGGGGATGTGCTTTCTTTGTCGCCAGTCATTACTACACTTACCTGGCTGTCTGGTTCACGGGCTTTGAAGACGAAATGGTCCGCAATGGGATTGCTATCGCGATACTGTTTATCGCAACGCTTATCGTTGGCGCCATCGTTAACTATGTGATTGGCGCACTGGTTGAGAAAACGGGCCTGTCGGGTACCGACAGGGTGTTAGGGATCTGTTTTGGCGCCCTGCGTGGCGTGCTGATTGTCTCTGCGATTCTGTTCTTTCTCGATAGCTTTACCGGTATGGCGAAAAGCGAAGACTGGCAAAAGTCAGAGCTTATCCCGCAGTTCAGTTTCGTTATCAGATGGTTTTTTGACTATCTGCAAAGCTCGTCAAGTTTCTTGCCCAAAGCATAAGCGTTGGGATGTGGCTGAACGAGGAAAAGACGTATGTGCGGTATTGTCGGTATCGCCGGTGTTATGCCGGTAAACCAGTCGATTTATGACGCGTTAACGGTGCTTCAGCATCGTGGCCAGGATGCCGCAGGCATCATCACTATTGATGCAAATAACTGTTTCCGTTTGCGTAAGGCGAACGGACTGGTGAGCGACGTTTTTGAAGCTCGCCACATGCAGCGTATGCAGGGCAATATGGGGATTGGCCATGTTCGCTATCCTACGGCGGGCAGCTCAAGTGCCTCCGAAGCACAGCCTTTCTATGTCAACTCACCGTATGGTATTACGTTGGCGCATAACGGCAATCTGACCAACGCGCACGAGCTGCGCAAGAAGCTGTTTGAAGAAAAACGCCGCCATATCAACACCACCTCCGATTCTGAAATCCTGCTCAACATCTTCGCCAGCGAGCTGGATAATTTCCGTCATTACCCACTGGAAGCGGATAACATTTTTGCCGCGATTGCCGCCACCAACCGTCAGATCCGCGGCGCCTACGCCTGCGTGGCGATGATTATCGGTCACGGTATGGTCGCGTTCCGCGATCCGAACGGCATCCGCCCTCTGGTGTTGGGGAAACGTGATGTTGGCGATGGTCGTACCGAGTATATGGTGGCCTCCGAAAGCGTGGCGCTGGATACCCTGGGCTTCGAATTCCTGCGCGATGTGGCGCCGGGTGAAGCAGTCTATATTACCGAGAAGGGCCAGCTGTTTACCCGTCAGTGCGCCGAGAATCCGGTCAGCAACCCGTGCCTCTTTGAGTACGTCTATTTTGCTCGCCCGGACTCGTTTATCGACAAAATTTCCGTCTACAGCGCGCGCGTCAATATGGGCACCAAACTGGGTGAGAAGATTGCGCGCGAGTGGGAAGATCTGGACATCGACGTGGTCATTCCGATTCCGGAAACCTCCTGCGATATTGCGCTGGAAATCGCCCGAATCCTCGATAAACCCTATCGCCAGGGCTTCGTGAAAAACCGCTACGTTGGCCGCACCTTTATCATGCCAGGTCAGCAGCTGCGCCGGAAATCCGTACGCCGTAAGCTCAATGCTAACCGCGCAGAATTCCGGGATAAAAACGTCCTGCTGGTGGATGACTCCATCGTGCGTGGCACCACCTCGGAGCAGATTATCGAGATGGCGCGCGAAGCCGGCGCGAAAAAAGTCTATCTGGCTTCCGCGGCGCCAGAGATTCGTTTCCCGAACGTTTACGGCATTGATATGCCTACGGCTACCGAGCTTATCGCCCACGGTCGCGAAGTGGACGAAATCCGCCAGATCATTGGCGCTGATGGTCTTATCTTCCAGGATCTGAACGATCTGATTGATGCCGTACGTGTGGAAAATCCGGATATTCAACAGTTTGAATGTTCGGTATTTAACGGCGTATACGTCACTAAGGATGTGGACCAGCAGTACCTCGATTATCTCGATTCCTTACGTAATGACGATGCGAAAGCGGTGCAGCGTCTGAACGAAGTGGAAAATTTAGAGATGCATAACGAAGGCTAATTGACCCTGGCGTTGTGAAAAGCCCGCCGTCATACGACCGCGGGCTTTTGTGTTCTTACCGCGTGGCCGCAAGGCTTGCGTCCGCTGCTATAATCCGGCAAAGTCTGCCCCATTATGTGGAAGAGGGCATCATCGTGAAACGACTTATTATTGGTATCTCTGGCGCCAGCGGCGCCATTTACGGTGTGCGACTGCTTCAGATTTTACGCGATGTGCCTGATGTCGAAACGCATCTGATCATGAGCCAGGCAGCGCGGCAGACGCTGGCGCTGGAGACCGAGTACTCTCTGCGGGAAGTGCAGGCGCTGGCGGATGTGGTCCATGATGCGCGCGATATCGCCGCCAGTATCTCGTCGGGGTCGTTCAAGACGGCCGGAATGGTGATCCTGCCTTGCTCGGTGAAAACGCTTTCTGGCATTGTTCACAGCTATACCGATGGTCTGCTGACCCGCGCGGCGGACGTGGTCCTCAAAGAGCGTCGTCCGCTGGTACTGTGCGTGCGGGAAACGCCGTTCCATCTCGGGCATCTGCGCCTGCTGGTGCAGGCGGCAGAGATGGGAGCGGTGATTATGCCGCCGGTTCCGGCCTTCTACCATCGCCCGCAAACCCTCGATGATGTGATTAATCAGACCGTCAACCGGGTTATCGATCAGTTCGATATTACCCTCCCGCAGGATCTGTTTACCCGTTGGCAGGGACCTTCGGACGCACTAAAGTAGTGCGTGCCGTGAACTTTTGCGCCTCCGCAGTGCAATTTTGTCGCCTCGATCAAATCCTCAACATTTAATTTGTTTTTTTGCGTTCGGCCACTGCGGTTTGTCCGTCAATGCTGTTATCTTCCCTCTTAAGACAATCCTGCAACTTTATATTAACAAATTTAACGCTGTTTCCAGCACGCACTGAGAAGATGGCATAAAACCTGCAGGATGAGTCGGCTACACATAACGAAACAACGCACCATATAACAACATCACGACACTTAAGGGTATTGTATGAAGAAGACGATCCTGGCCCTCTCTTTAATCATGGGAATCAGCAGCGCTTCCAGCGTTTTTGCCGCGCTTCCGCAAAGCATTCGTATCGGTACCGATGCCACCTACGCGCCTTTCTCCTCGAAAGATGCGAAAGGGGATTTCGTGGGTTTTGATATCGATTTGGGCAATGAGCTGTGTTCGCGTATCAAAGTAAAATGTACCTGGGTGGGGAGCGACTTTGATTCATTGATTCCCTCGCTGAAGGCGAAGAAAATTGACGCCATTATCTCTTCCTTATCGATTACTGAAAAACGGCAGCAGGAGATTGCCTTCTCTGACAAACTGTATGCCGCTGACTCCCGTCTGATTGCGCCAAAAGGCTCATCAATCCAGCCGACGCTGGAATCCCTGAAGGGCAAACACGTCGGGGTACTACAGGGTTCCACTCAGGAAGCGTACGGCAATGAGCGCTGGCGTAGCCAGGGCGTGGATGTCGTTGCCTACCAGAACCAGGATCTGATCTATTCCGACCTTGCTGCCGGCCGACTTGACGCTGCGCTGCAGGATGAAGTCGCCGCCAGCGAAGGCTTCCTCAAACAACCCGCCGGTAAAGATTTCGCCTTTGCCGGTCCCTCTGTCAAAGATAAAAAATTCTTCGGTGATGGTACCGGTATTGGCCTGCGTAAAACCGATGGCGAGCTGAAAGCCGCTTTCGACAGTGCGTTGGCTGAAATGCGTAAAGACGGGACCTACGACAAAATGGCGAAGAAATACTTCAACTTCAACGTCTACGGTGACTAAACACGCCGCGGGCCCGGGAAACCGGGCCTGAGGGATTTCGCATGTCCACGATTGCACTAAATTGGTGCAAATTTACCTGCGGTGTTCCGATTTGGTGCATAAAAGGTGGTTTTGTCGGGCGCTTAGTGCATAGTTAAGCGTTTATGGTGCGAAATAATTGGCTTCCGGGCGCAGAATGCTTTGCCTTACCGGGGCGAATAATGGCACGATAACTGGCGTAAGTACTTCTAATAAACTCGTTAGAATGACAGTCTGTTGAGGATAGTTATGAAAAAACTGGCGTTGTCTCTTTCTTTAGCGCTGGCCCTTTCCAGCGTTAGCACGGTATTCGCAGCCATTCCGCAAAAACTACGTATCGGTACCGATCCAACTTATGCCCCGTTCGAATCGAAAAATGCGCAGGGTCAGTTGATTGGTTTTGACATCGATTTGGCAAAAGAGCTGTGTAAGCGTATCAATACGCAATGTACCTTCGTTGAAAACCCGCTGGATGCGCTGATCCCTTCTTTAAAAGCGAAGAAAATCGATGCGATTATGTCTTCGTTGTCCATTACCGAAAAACGTCAGCAGGAAATTGCTTTCACCGACAAACTTTACGCTGCGGATTCCCGTCTGGTCGTGAAAAAAGGCAGTGATATCACGCCGGATCTCGCCAGACTGAAAGGCAAGCGGATCGGTGTGCTTCAGGGGACCACCCAGGAGACCTACGGTAATGAGCACTGGGCACCGAAAGGCATTGAAATTGTCTCCTACCAGGGCCAGGACAATATCTATTCCGACCTGACCGCCGGGCGTATCGACGCGGCGTTCCAGGATGAAGTCGCCGCGAGCGAAGGCTTCCTCAAACAGCCTGTTGGCAAAGATTACCAGTTTGGCGGTCCGTCGATTAAGGATGAAAAACTGTTTGGCGTCGGTACCGGCATGGGCCTGCGTAAAGAGGACAACGAGCTGCGTGAGGCGTTAAATAAAGCCTTCGCGGATATGCGCAAAGATGGCACCTACGACAAGCTGGCAAAAAAATATTTCGATTTTAACGTGTACGGTGACTAAGCATCATACGTACCCCATCGCGCGCATGTTGGCGCGCGATGGTCGATGACAGACAGGGCAGACAGCATGCTGTACGGGTTTTCACAGGTTATTTTACAGGGCGCTCTGGTCACGCTGGAGCTGGCTCTTAGTTCGGTTGTGCTGGCGGTCCTCATTGGTCTGGCGGGTGCCGGAGCTAAGCTATCGAGCAATCGACCGCTGGCGCTGGTATTTGAAGGCTACACCACGTTAATTCGCGGCGTGCCCGATCTGGTGCTGATGCTACTGATTTTCTACGGTCTGCAGATTGCGCTGAATACGCTCACCGACGCACTGGGACTATCGCAGTTTGATATTGACCCGATGATCGCGGGGATTATTACGCTGGGCTTTATCTACGGCGCCTATTTTACTGAAACCTTCCGCGGCGCTTTTATGGCGGTTCCGAAAGGTCACATCGAAGCGGCGACGGCCTTTGGCTTCAGCAACGGCCAGACCTTCCGGCGGATCCTCTTTCCGGCAATGATGCGCTATGCATTACCGGGAATTGGCAACAACTGGCAGGTTATCCTCAAGGCAACGGCGCTGGTCTCTCTGCTGGGGCTGGAGGATGTGGTCAAAGCCACCCAGCTGGCAGGGAAAAGCACCTGGCAGCCGTTCTACTTTGCGATTGTCTGCGGCCTGGTTTATCTCGTGTTTACAACCGTTTCCAATGGTGTACTGCTGCTGCTTGAACGCCGTTACTCCGTGGGCGTGAAGAGGGCTGACCTGTGATTGAGATTATTCAGGAGTACTGGAAATCGCTGCTGTGGACCGACGGCTACCGTTTTACCGGGGTGGCCATCACGCTGTGGTTGTTAATTTCCTCGGTGGTGATGGGCGGCATTCTGGCGGTGTTTCTTGCTATCGGGCGCGTCTCAAGCAACAAATACATTCAGTTTCCGATCTGGCTGTTTACCTATGTGTTCCGCGGTACGCCGCTGTATGTGCAGCTGCTGGTGTTTTACTCCGGGATGTATACGCTGGAAATCGTCAAAGGCACCGAGTTGCTGAACGCCTTTTTCCGCAGCGGCCTCAACTGTACGGTGCTGGCCTTAACGCTCAATACCTGCGCCTATACCACGGAGATTTTTGCCGGGGCGATCCGTTCTGTTCCTCCCGGGGAAATTGAAGCGGCGCGGGCCTATGGTTTTTCATCGGTCAAAATGTATCGCTGCATTATTTTGCCGTCTGCGCTGCGTATCGCGCTGCCAGCGTACAGCAACGAAGTGATTCTGATGCTGCACTCCACCGCGCTGGCTTTTACTGCCACCGTGCCGGATCTGCTGAAAATCGCCAGGGATATTAACTCGGCGACCTATCAGCCGTTTACCGCCTTCGGGATTGCCGCGGTGCTCTATTTAATTATTTCGTATGTGCTGATTAGCCTGTTCCGCAAGGCGGAAAAGCGTTGGTTGCAGCATATAAAACCTTCTTCGACGCATTGAGACCGCCATGTCCGACAATAAATTAAATGTTATCGATCTCCATAAACGTTACGGCGAGCATGAGGTGCTGAAAGGCGTCTCGTTACGGGCGCAAGCCGGGGACGTTATCAGCATTATCGGTTCATCGGGTTCCGGTAAAAGTACCTTTTTGCGCTGCATTAACTTCCTGGAAAAGCCCAGCGAAGGCACGATAGTGGTTAACGGGCAGAATATTGGTCTGGTCCGCGACAAAGACGGTCAGCTGAAGGTCGCAGATAAAAACCAGCTGCGTCTGCTGCGTACGCGCCTGACGATGGTGTTCCAGCATTTCAACCTGTGGAGCCATATGACGGTGCTGGAAAACGTCATGGAAGCGCCGATTCAGGTTCTCGGGCTGAGTAAGCAGCAAGCGCGCGAGCGGGCGGTGAAATATCTGGCGAAAGTGGGCATTGATGAGCGCCAGCAGATCAAATACCCGGTGCATCTCTCCGGCGGTCAGCAGCAGCGCGTCTCCATTGCGCGTGCGCTGGCGATGGAGCCCGATGTGCTGCTGTTTGACGAACCGACTTCCGCGCTTGACCCTGAACTGGTAGGGGAAGTGCTGCGTATCATGCAGAAGCTGGCGGAGGAGGGGAAAACCATGGTGGTAGTGACCCATGAAATGGGCTTTGCGCGCCATGTCTCGTCGCACGTCATTTTCCTGCACCAGGGTAAGATTGAAGAAGAAGGCCATCCGGATGAGCTGTTCGGCAATCCGAAAAGCCCCCGCCTGCAGCAGTTCCTGAAAGGCTCCTTGAAGTAAGCCTGCGGTCTCTCCCGGCGAAACAGCTCGCCGGGAGCAGATTACCGCTCCAGCCGATATACCCAGTCATCGTAATCGACGCCGTTCAGGTGATAGGCTTTTTCCAGCACCTGAATCCGCACAAAACCGTGCTTTTCCAGCAGACGCGCCGACCCGATATTGTCAC
This sequence comes from Klebsiella planticola ATCC 33531, assembly GCF_000735435.1. Lineage (GTDB taxonomy): Bacteria > Pseudomonadota > Gammaproteobacteria > Enterobacterales > Enterobacteriaceae > Klebsiella > Klebsiella planticola. Next base: position 71,236 of record NZ_JMPP01000024.1, read on the forward strand.
CCAGTACCCAGGCGTTAATGGCATTGACGCCGAGTTGGCTAAAGCCGTAATCGCATATCGCCCGCAGCGCTTCACTGGCATATCCCTGACCCTGAGCTTCCGGGATGAGGGCATATCCGACATCGGCTTCATGCGGGTTTTTACTGCTGATGCGCAGGCCGATATCACCGATGGCCTCACCCTTTCTATCGCGCAGCACAAACACGCCGGGATCCGTGCAGCGCGCAGCAAACAGGGGGCGCAGCGCGGGTTCATCGAGCATTTCGCCCATAAAGCGCATCACTTCGCGATCGCGACGCAGGCGGAGGAAAAACGGCCAGTCGGCTTCCGTAAACGGAGAAAGCAGCAGTCGGGGGGTTGTTAAGGTCATCATTTGCAGGTTGTTCGGTGGATCGTTAGCTCACCTTAACACCAGAAAGTACCGGATAATATGATCTTATACCGCTCGTGGCGGTGGATTGCCTGACAGCAGGTGAAGTCGGGCAAGGCGCGTCGAGCCCGTAAAACTAGCCCAGTACGGTTTCGCCAGGCGGTGAGGCGCGCAGCTGCAGAGCCAGATTCAGGTTATCGATCGCTAATAGAATCGCCGGTTCAGGCAGACGTAGGCATAATCTTCACCGCGATAATGAAGGCGGGTACCACTGGCGATGGACCATCGGGGACCCTCCCGGCAGAGCGGTAACTCTCCCGGGAGGAAAATGGGCTGCGTTTACCCGACAATATTTCTTAGCGCTTCTTCCAGATCGTACCAGCGGAAGCCAAAACCGGCATCCTCCAGGCGCCGGGGCAACGCCCGCTGCCCGCCGAGTACCAGTACCGACGACTCTCCCATCAGCAGGCGAATCGCCGTTGCCGGTACGCGGAAAATTGCCGGACGATTCAGCACATGCCCGAGAGAATGAGCAAACTGTTCATTGCGGACCGGATAAGGGGAAACCATATTGAAAGGCCCGCTGAGATCGTTATCCAGCAGCCACAGAATACCGTTGACCATATCATCGATATGAATCCAGGCCAGATACTGCCTGCCGTTACCAATAGGGCCGCCGAGACCAAGCCTGAAAAGCGGCATCATTTTGGCCAGAATCCCGCCGGTCGACGCCAGCACCACGCCGGTGCGCAGCAGGCAGACGCGGGTGCGGTCGCTTTGCGCCTCGCAGGCCAGCTGCTCCCAGCGGACGCAGAGTTTATGGGTGAACTCATTGTGCGGCGGCTCATCTTCGGTCACCACCACTTCCCCGAGATCGCCGTAAAAGCCTACGGCAGAACCGCTGATCAGCACTGAGGGTGGCGTATCGCTGGCGTTGAACAGATTCACCAGCTTTTGAGTGATATCCCAGCGGCTGTGACACAGGCGCTGCTTTTGCTCTGTCGTCCAGCGTTTGTCGGCGATAGGTTCGCCCGCCAGATTGATGACGGCATCAATATCATTGAGGTGATGATGGCCTTCGAAACCGCGCCACAAGGTGACGCGGGCATCCAGCCGGGTTTGCGCTTTTTCCGGGCTGCGCGTTGATACCGTTACGTGATGCCCAAGCTCCAGCAGCCGGGGGATCAGATGCCGGCCAATCAGGCCGGTACCGCCAGTAAGCAGAATCCTCATAGCGCCTCCCTAAGAAGCTTAGCGTCGCCAGCTCATGGTCATTGAGACGGAGTCAGCGTAGCGCAGTGCATAAAGTTTATCGATCTCAACTTCAGCATAAGTGACCCAGTGATGTTCGCATGCGATGTCGAGCACATCCTGAGTTAATTTTTCCAGCAGCGAGAAGCGGTTATTCTCAATATGGCTGATGATACGCTTGGTAATCGTGCGGTAATTCAGCGCATCGTTGATATCTTCACTGTTGCGGGACCGCTCCGCCGGGTAGTGAATCGCCACATTGATCACCACATCCTGGCGGTTAGCGATTTCTTCTTCTTTGATTCCAATAAAAGTACGTAAGCGTAGGTTCTTTATACGAATAATGGCGTCTGGCTGAGACATTGCAGGCTTCCTCCGTGTTGTCATTTCCGCAATCATACATGAAAGCAAGCCATGCGAGCAGGGGGGTTATTGGTGTTGTATTTTTATCAGCGCCTGCCCGGTGGCCGGACGCTGACGAATGCGTTCAAACCAGTTATGAATCGCCGGAAAATGCGCGAGATCAATACGCTGGCGAGGGTGGGCGCGAATCCACGGCCAGCAGGCAATATCGGCAATACTGTAATGTTCGCCGCCGAGCCATGGGCTGACCTCCAGACGACGGTTCAGTACGTTGTACAACCGCTGGGTCTCGACCTGATAACGCTCTATGGCATAGGGCACCGCCTGCGGCGCGCTGTGGTTGAAATGGTGGTTCTGCCCCAGCATAGGGCCTAATCCGCTAACCTGCCAGAACAGCCACTGGAGCGTGGTATGGCGCTCACGCAGCTCACCGCTGAGCAGTTTTCCTGATTTTTCTGCCAGATAGAGCAGGATTTCCCCGGACTCAAACAGGCCGAGCGGCGCTCCACCGTCAACGGGGAGGTGGTCGACGATGGCGGGAATTTTATTATTCGGCGAGAGAGCGAGAAACTGCGGGCGAAACTGTTCCCCTTTATTGATATCGACCCGAATCAGGCGGTAGGCCAGCTGCGCCTCTTCGAGAAAGAGAATAATTTTCTGGCCGTTAGGGGTGGGTGCGTAGTAAAGGTCGATCATGGTGACTCCCGCCGTGGTAGGTCGCACGTGTTCGAGTATAGGCGACCTGCCGTCATCCGGGAGGCGGGGGGCTAAATTTTGCCCGCAGGGTCGGGATGGTCGCGCAACTCGTGCACCAGGCTGATAAAAGCCTTCAGCCCGGGCGGAACGTGGCGGCGGCCGGGATAATAGAGGCGTAGACCGGCAAACGACGGGCACCACTCATCCATCACGCTGACGAGCTTGCCGCAGGCCAGATCTTCCTTGATAAACCAGTCCGAGATATAGGCCAGTCCAAGGCCAGCGAGTACCGCACAATGGATGGCGCCCATTTCGCTGAGGGTAATACGCGGCGGGACGTTCACCGTCAGCTTGTGTTGCTGGCGCTCCAGCTCCCAGTGATAGAGTCCGCCGTGTGACATACGCATCCCGATGCTCTGATGATGCAGCAGATCTTCCGGGCTGTGCGGAATGCCGCGGCGGGCAAAATATTCTGGCGCACCGACGATACGCATCCGCACATCGGGCGTCAGCGTGACGGCAATCATATCCTGCGGCAGCGACTCCACCAGGCGGATGCCGGCGTCGTAACCTTCGGCGACAATATCGATCAGCCGCGATTCGGTGGTGATGTCGAGACGCATGTCCGGGTAGCGCTTGAGGAAGGTATCGAACAGTCCGAACAGCAGGGCAACGCTCTCGCGTGGCGCATTGATGCGTAGCGTGCCGGTCGGCATTTCCGGTTGAGTGGCAATCTCTTCCGATGCGCGCTGAATTTCTGCCAGCGCAGGCGCCACGCGCTCGACGTAGCGTCGCCCGGCCTCCGTCAGCGCGACGCTGCGGGTGGTGCGGTTAAACAGACGTACGTTGAGCCGCGCCTCCAGTCCGGCGACGGCGTTGCTGATGGCGGTGGCCGACATGCCCAGCTCCCGGGCAGCCGCTCGGAAGCTCTGGCGGTGGGCAACGGCAAGGAGGACTTCCAGTTCAGTAAGACCGCTACGGTGCATGATTATCCCGATTTTCGTGACAGGCTGTGTTGATTATACCCTCTTATCGGGGCAATACGTCGACTCTATACTTCCCTTCATCAAACCAATGAGGAAGACGAAGATGCTGCACATCGATAAAATTTATATCAACGGTGAATTTGTCACCCCGCACGGCAGCGAAACCTTTGCGCTGTTCAACCCGGCGACGGAAGAGATGATTGGCCAGGCGCGGCTGGCGGACGAAGAGGATGCCCGGCGAGCGATTGCCGCCGCAAAAGCGGCCTTTCCTTGCTGGTCACGGACGACGAAACAGCAGCGTCTGGATGTCCTTGAGCGGATGTACCAGGCCGTCCGGGCGAGAGAGGCGGATTTACTCGAGGCGATTGTCACCGAATATGGCGCCCCGGCTTCGCGCTCGCAATGGATGGCGACATGGCCGGCGCAAACCATTAAGCAGGCGATGGAGACGCTGGCGAGCTTCGAATTTGTTGAACCGGCGGGGCGTGCGCAGGTGGTGATGACGCCGGTCGGCGTGGCGGGGTTGATTACGCCGTGGAACAGCGATGCCGGTTTTATCTGTAGCAAGCTGGCGACGGCGATGGCGGCAGGCTGTACGGCGGTGATTAAACCCAGCGAGATGAGCGCCTGGCAGACGCAGATCGTCACCGAAGCGCTGCACGCGGCGCAGATCCCCGCCGGGGTCGTTAACATCGTGACCGGACGGGGCGAAGTGGTGGGGGATATTATTAACCATCACCCCGATATTGCTAAAATTTCTTTCACCGGTTCTACCGCCGTAGGGAAACATATTATCGAAAGCGGGGCGCAAACCCTGAAACGCGTCACGCTGGAGCTCGGTGGCAAATCGCCAACTCTGATTCTTGATGATGCCGATGTGCAGCAGGCGGTGCCCCTGGCGCTGGCGGCCGGGTTTATGAATAGCGGGCAGGCCTGCATCGCCGGGACGCGAATTCTGGTGCCCGCCGGGCGTCTGGCGGAGTTTGAACAGGCCATCGTGCAGGGAATGGCGGAGTATATCTCCGGCGACCCGCGCGACGCGCGAACGACGATTGGTCCGATGGTCAGTCGGAAGCAGTGGCAACGGGTGCAGGATTATATTCGCCTGGGGCAGCAGGAGGGGGCAAGATTGCTCATCGGCGGTGAAGGGCGACCGCAGGGCATGGAAAAAGGCTGGTGTGTGAAACCGACCGTATTCAGCGATGTCCACAACCAGATGCGCATTGCGCGAGAAGAGATCTTTGGCCCGGTGCTGGTACTGATTCCCTATCAGGATCAGGCGCAAGCCATCGCAATTGCCAATGATACGACCTATGGCCTGAGCGCCCTGGTATTAAGCGGCGATCGGCAGCGTGGTCAGGAGGTTGCGCTGGCGATAGAGTCCGGGCGCGTACTGGTCAATACCCTTGAACATGAACCGCAGGCGCCGTTCGGTGGCTTCAAGCAATCCGGTCTGGGGCGTGAAATGGGCAAATGGGGGATGCAGGCTTATCTGGAGCCGAAAACGATGATCATCGGCTAGCCGTCAGGGGATGCAAAATCCTCATGGTGCGGTAAGTGACATCCCTTAAAAGACAGGATATGTTGACTTATCGCCCCATAATTTATTGAGGATGCCATGAGCCAGCCCGCCATTACCCTGTGGTCCGATTCGAGCTTTTTCTCGCCGTACGTAATGTCTGTCTACGTTGCCCTGCAGGAAAAAAGCCTGCCATTTACTCTCAAAACCATCGATCTCGATAGCGGTGAAAATCAGCAGCCTGGCTGGAAAGGTTACACCGTGACCCGCCGCGTGCCGTTGTTAGAGGTGGAGGCGTTCGCGCTTAGCGAATCGTCCGCGATTAGCGAGTATCTGGATGAACGTTTCGCCCCGCCGGAGTGGGAGCGGCTCTATCCCCACGATCTGCAAAAGCGGGCCCGGGCGCGGCAGGTGCAAGCCTGGCTACGCAGCGATCTGCTGCCCATCCGCGAGGAGCGCTCTACCGACGTGGTGTTCGGTGGGCAAAAGAAACCGGAGCTTAGCGCTGCGGGCCGCAAAAGCGCGGAAAAATTATTCGAAACCGCTGCTGAACTGCTGGCCCACGGCGGCAATAATCTGTTCGGTGAGTGGTCGATTGCCGATACCGATCTCGCCCTGATGATCAACCGGCTGGTGCTTAACGGCGATGCGGTCCCGGAGCCGCTGGCGGACTATGCGACATTCCAGTGGCAGCGGGCGTCGGTTCAACGTTTTGTCGCACTGTCAGCTAAACGCGCGGGCTGATTCGCGGCAGCGGTTCCGCTATCATAGGCGCATCGAAATGCGTGGAGACGGAAGAAATGAAGCTGATGTTTGCATCGGATATTCATGGTTCCCTGCCCGCTACTGAACGCGTTCTGGAACGGTTCGCGCAAAGTGGGGCGCAGTGGCTGATTATTCTCGGTGATGTGCTCAATCATGGGCCGCGTAATGCGTTACCCGAAGGCTATGCGCCGGCGGACGTCGCTGTGAAGCTCAACGGCGTCGCGCAACGCGTGATCGCCGTTCGCGGCAACTGCGACAGCGAAGTCGATCAAATGCTGCTGGATTTCCCTGTCACTGCGCCCTGGCAGCAGGTGCTGAGCGAACGCACTCGCCTGTTTCTGACCCACGGGCATCTGTACAGCCCCGAAAATATGCCTCCTCTCGCCGCTGGCGATGTCCTGGTTTATGGTCATACTCATATTCCGGTAGCCGAGAAGAGCGGCACTATTTTTCTCTTCAATCCCGGCTCGGTCAGTATTCCCAAAGGGGGATTTTCCGCCAGCTATGGCCTCATGGAAGGGGACCGACTACAGGTTTTAGCACTTGATGATCATCAGGTTATTGCAGAGGTTGCAATTAACCCGTAATTTACCCCCCAACCGTAAAGACGCGCCGCGAGAGCGCTTTCAAAAGTAAGGTTTCCTGATGGCGGAACAGAACGATTTGGCAAGCACAGAATGGGTAGACATTGTTAATGAAAACAATGAGGTGATAGCGCAGTCCAGCCGCGAGCAAATGCGCGCGCAGTGCCTGCGTCATCGGGCAACCTATATTGTTGTTCACGATGGGATGGGCAAAATCCTGGTGCAACGTCGTACCGAGACTAAAGATTTCCAGCCGGGCATGCTGGACGCTACCGCCGGTGGCGTGGTGCAGGCCGATGAGCAGCTGCTGGATTCGGCTCGCCGGGAAGCGGAAGAAGAGCTGGGGATTGCCGGCGTGCCGTTCGCCGATCATGGCCAGTTCTATTACGAAGATAAGCATTGTCGCGTCTGGGGGAGCCTGTTTAGCTGCGTGTCGCACGGCCCCTTTGCCTTGCAGGAAGAGGAAGTAAGCGAAGTGTGCTGGCTGACGCCGGAAGAGATCACCGCTCGCTGCGATGAATTCACCCCGGATTCGTTGAAAGCGCTGGCGCTGTGGATGACCCGCAACGCCAATAATGACCAGGTAAAAGCGGAAAAACCGGAAAAACCAGAAAAACCAGAAGCAGCCGAATAGCCTTTAGCAGCTATCCCGCAGACATAAACTGGAGACGATCGCCTTCCGGTCGCTCCAGTCCCCATCGTTAAGCCGTTCCAGCAGCGCCCGCCCGGCCTCAATGCCAATCTTATGGTGCGGTACCGTCATGGTTGTTAACGGCGGCTGGCACACCCGGCTCACATCGCTGTTGCCAAACCCGACAACGGCCAGATCGTCAGGCACTTTGATGCGTCGCCGCTGGCATTCATACAGCACCCCGCAGGCTAGCTCATCTGAAACGCAGACCAGGGCATCCAGTTCCGGCCACGCCAGTAAAAATTCCGGCAGCTGGGAGGCACCGGTGGAGAAATTCGGTGGCAGGGCGGCGTTAATCACCCTGTTGGGCGACAGATGATGGCGCAGCAGCGCCTTATACCACCCCTGCAGGTGCTGCTGAAAAATCCACTGCTCCTGGTTAGCGCACAGCAGGCCGATATTCTGATAGCCGCGCTTAATGACCATTTCCGTCAGTTCATACATGGCGGCCACATTATCGATACCGATATTCATATCAATCGGGTCGGCGCGCATCGCCCCCATTTCCATGACCGGAATAGAGGCGTTTTTTAACCAGTGGCGCACGGTATCGCTGTGCTCGACGCTCAGCAGAATCGCCGCGGCAATATTGGAAGCTAACAGGGTTTCCAGCAGCTTTTCTTCCTGTTCCAGGCGGTGCTGTGATTCTGCAAGCATGATCTGGTATCCCGCGGGCTGTAATACCTGCTGCAGACCGGCAAACATGGCCGAACATCCCGCCTCGGCAAGATTAGGTACCACCATCGCGATGGTCCACGATGAAGCGGACGCGAGTGCGCTGGCGGCAAGATTGGGCATATATCCCAGTTCCTGCACCGCGGCTTCGATTTTTTCGCGCAGTTTATCGGAAACCTGTTCAGGGGTGCGCAATGCGCGTGAAACGGTCATGGTTCCCACGCCGGCAAGCTGGGCAACGTCGGCGAGAGTCACTTTACCGGTACTACGCCGTTTTCGGGTTAGAGACATACGAATTCCTGCAGAGCAGATGCTTTTACCATCATCCTTTATTTCACCTTTCACGGAGTATACGCCTTAAATCCTTTTTTTTGCTGTGTTTTCCTCGGTAAAACGCGAATTGATAGCGCTATCACAATTTTGAATGTTAGCTGATGGTAGCGCTATCTTTGTGACCGTAATCGCAGTTAACTGCTGTCAGCTTGAATAGAGTTTGCTCATCGCGGGCTTACTGATGGGGGACAACATGCTGGAAAAATGGATCTCTGATGCAACTATTACGCAGCAGAAAAGCGTAGCGGACTGGCGGCAGGCCCTGGAACTTTGCGCCAGACCGCTGCTGGCTGCGGGGGTTATCGGCCCTGAATATATCACCGCCATTGTCGACCAGCATCAAAAGCTGGGGCCGTATTATGTTCTGGCGCCCGGTCTGGCGATGCCGCATGCCCGTCCGGAGGAGGGGGCCAAAGGGTTAGGGCTGTCTCTGCTCAAGCTGGAAGAGGGCGTCGCATTTGGCGCTGAAGAGTTTGACCCGGTGGATGTTATCGTGATGCTCGCCGCTCCCGATAAGCATAGTCATATTGAGATGATTTCCGCCCTCGCAGAATTATTTTCCAGCGAGGAGGAAATGGGGAAATTACATCAGGCGACAACCCTGGAGGATATTAAAAAAATAATCGCACGTTTCTGATTTAATTTTATAACCTGATTTCACCGCACATTACGCGCGAGCGTAATGCGGACGCCCTCTACTTAAAAAAGGTGATAATGATGAAAATCATGGCAATTTGTGGCTCCGGCCTCGGCAGCAGTTTTATGGTCGAAATGAATATTAAGAAAGTGTTGAAAAAACTCGCTATCGAGGCCGAAGTTGAACATTCCGATCTGTCATCGGCGACCCCCGGTGCTGCGGATCTGTTCGTGATGGCGAAAGATATCGCCGCCAGCGCCAGCGTACCGGAAAGCCAGCTGGTGGTGATTAAAAACATCATCGATATTAATGAACTCGAAGCGCAGCTGCGCGCATGGTTCGATAAACAATAACCTTATTTTAAGCGAGGCGGATATGTTTATCCTTGAGACGCTGAATTTTGTTGTTGATATTCTCAAAGTCCCATCGGTACTGGTGGGATTAATTGCCCTGATTGGTCTCGTGGCGCAGAAAAAATCTTTTTCCGACGTCGTGAAAGGGACGGTTAAAACCATTCTCGGGTTTATTGTGTTAGGCGGCGGGGCAACGGTGCTGGTGGGGTCGTTAAATCCGTTGGGCGGCATGTTTGAACATGCATTTAATATCCAGGGGATTATTCCAAATAATGAAGCCATCGTCTCCATTGCGCTGGAGAAATATGGCGCATCGACGGCGCTAATCATGGCTTTTGGCATGGTAGCCAATATTATTGTCGCCCGTTTTACGCGCCTGAAATATATCTTCCTGACCGGGCATCACACCTTCTATATGGCCTGCATGATCGGCGTGATCCTCACCGTGGCCGGCTTTGATGGCATCGGGCTGGTGTTCACCGGCTCGCTGATTTTAGGCCTGGTGATGGCCTTCTTCCCGGCACTGGCGCAGCGCTATATGAAGCGGATTACCGGTACCGACGATATTGCGTTTGGCCACTTCGGCACCCTGGGATATGTCCTCGCCGGCTGGATTGGCAGCCTGTGCGGCAAAGGCTCGCGTTCTACCGAAGAGATGAACCTGCCGAAGAATTTAAGCTTCCTGCGCGACAGCTCAATCTCTATCTCCCTGACCATGATGATTATCTATCTGATAATGGCGGTGAGCGCCGGGCGAGAGTATGTCGAAAGCACCTTCAGCGGCGGTCAGAACTACCTGGTGTACGCCATTATTATGGCCATCACCTTTGCAGCCGGCGTGTTCATCATTCTGCAGGGCGTGCGTCTTATTCTGGCGGAGATCGTTCCGGCGTTTACCGGCTTCTCGGAAAAACTGGTGCCGAATGCCCGTCCGGCGCTGGATTGCCCGGTCGTCTATCCCTATGCGCCTAACGCGGTACTGATTGGCTTCCTGTTCAGCTTCCTCGGGGGACTGGTGGGGTTGTTCCTGCTCGGACAAATGAAGCTGGTGTTGATCCTCCCCGGCGTGGTGCCGCACTTCTTTACCGGCGCGACCTCTGGGGTGTTTGGCAATGCTACCGGCGGGCGCCGCGGGGCGATGATTGGCGCGTTCGCCAATGGCCTGCTGATTACTTTCCTGCCGGTGCTGCTGTTGCCGGTATTAGGCGCTATCGGTTTTGCCAACACCACCTTCTCCGATGCTGACTTTGGCGCTATCGGCATCGTGCTGGGCAATCTCGCGCGCTATTTATCGCCATTTGCCATTACCGGGCTCGTCGTGGCGCTGTTCGCGCTGCTGGTGGCGTACAACGTACTGGCTAAAAACAAATCTGCGCGTGGTAACACGCAGGAAAACACCGGAGCGAAACCATGAATGTGAATGAAGTGACTCAGCTGGCGCGCGATATCCGCGTTGCCACGCTTAAAACGTTGACGCAGCTCGGCTTTGGCCACTACGGCGGCAGCATGTCTGTGGTGGAGACGCTCGCCGTACTGTATGGCGCGGTGATGAACATTGACCCGGCGGATCCCGACTGGCCGGAACGTGATTACTTTGTGCTGTCGAAAGGCCACGCCGGCCCGGCGCTGTACAGCACCTTAGCTATCAAGGGCTACTTTCCGATCGAGGAGCTCAGCACCTTGAATCATAACGGCACCCGCTTGCCCAGCCATCCCGATCGGCTGAAGACCCGCGGCGTGGATGCCACCACCGGTTCGCTGGGACAGGGGATTTCCATTGCCGGCGGAATGGCGTTATCGCATAAGCTGGCGGGGCGCGCTAACCGGGTGTTCTGCATCGTCGGCGATGGCGAACTCAATGAAGGCCAGTGCTGGGAGGCGTTCCAGTTTATTGCCCATCACCGTTTAACTAACCTGACGATATTTGTCGACTGGAATAAACAGCAGCTTGACGGCGAACTGGACGAGATTATCTGTGCCTTTGATCTGGAGGGTAAGTTCCGCGCCTTTGGTTTTGATGTGGTCACGGTAAAAGGGGACGACATACCGCGGCTGCTTGAAACGGTCTCTCCGCGACCGGCGGCAGATGCCCGTCCGCGAGTGGTGATCCTCGACAGTATTAAAGGGCAGGGCGTGCCGTATCTGGAGCAGCTCAGCAACTCCCATCACCTGCGCCTGACCGATGAAATGACAGAAGCGCTCAACGAGACGATTCGCCAACTGGAGGCCGAGCATGATTAAGGTTGCACCCGCAGGACAAAAAGATGCCGTAGAAATGCGTAAAATCTACGCCGGTTTCGTCTCACAGCAGGTGGAAAAGGGGACGTCGATTATTGCCCTTGAAGCGGACCTGATGAGTTCTATGGCGATGGACAGCGTTGCGCGGAAATACCCGCAGCATGTCATCAACTGCGGCATCATGGAGGCCAATGTGATTGGCACTGCCGCGGGCCTGTCGCTGACCGGACGCAAGCCGTTTGTGCATACCTTTACCGCCTTCGCCAGCCGTCGTTGTTTCGATCAGCTGTTTATGTCCCTGGATTATCAGCGCAATAACGTCAAGGTCATCGCCTCGGATGCCGGGGTGACCGCTTGCCATAACGGCGGTACCCATATGTCGTTTGAAGATATGGGCATTGTCCGCGGATTAGCGCATTCGGTGGTGCTGGAAGTCACCGATGCGACGATGTTTGAGGATATTCTGCGTCAGCTGATCGATCTCGAGGGGTTCTACTGGGTACGAACCATCCGTAAGCAGGCGCCGAGCGTCTATGCGCCGGGTTCGACCTTCACCATCGGCAAGGGAAATGTGCTGCGCGAAGGCGATGATATTACGCTGATTGCGAACGGTATCATGGTGTCCGAGGCGCTGGAGGCGGCACGTCAGCTTGAGCAGGAGGGGGTCAGCGCGGCGGTTATCGATATGTTTACCCTGAAGCCCATTGACCGCATGCTGGTAAAAAATTACGCCGAGAAAACCGGACGCATCGTGACCTGTGAAAACCACAGTATCCACAACGGACTGGGATCGGCGGTGGCGGAAGTGCTGGTAGAGACCTGCCCGGTACCGATGCGCCGGGTTGGCGTGAAGGAGCGCTATGGCCAGGTGGGGACTCAGGACTACCTGCAGAAGGAGTACGGCCTGACGGCGCACGACATTGTGTCTGCGGCCCGCGAGCTGCTGTAATAAAAAAGGCGACCAGATGGTCGCCTTTTTACTTTCCGTCGGCGTTAAACGCCAGGCGGATAATCCAGCAGATTACTGCTGCTGGGAAGACTGAATCGCGGTCAGAGCGATGGTGTAGACGATATCGTCTACCAGCGCGCCACGAGACAGGTCGTTGACCGGCTTACGCATACCCTGCAGCATTGGCCCGATGGAGATCAGGTCGGCAGAACGCTGTACGGCTTTGTAAGTGGTGTTACCGGTGTTCAGATCCGGGAAGATGAACACGGTCGCACGGCCGGCAACCGGCGAGTTCGGTGCTTTGGACTTCGCCACGTCAGCCATCACCGCAGCATCGTACTGCAGCGGGCCGTCGATCATCAGGTCAGGACGTTTTTCCTGGGCCAGACGGGTCGCTTCACGCACTTTTTCCACATCGCTACCGGCACCGGAAGTCCCGGTGGAGTAGGAGAGCATCGCCACGCGCGGCTCAATGCCGAACGCAATCGCGGAGTCCGCGGACTGAATCGCGATTTCGGCCAGCTGTTCTGCGGTCGGATCCGGGTTGATCGCGCAGTCGCCGTAAACGTAAACCTGTTCAGGCAGCAGCATGAAGAACACGGAAGAGACCAGGGAGCTGCCCGGCGCCGTTTTGATCAGCTGCAGCGGCGGACGGATGGTGTTGGCGGTGGTGTGTACCGCGCCGGACACCAGGCCGTCGACTTCGTCTTGTTCCAGCATCAGGGTGCCGAGAACCACGTTGTCTTCCAGCTGCTCGCGGGCGACCGCTTCGGTCATGCCTTTGCTCTTACGCAGTTCGACCAGGCGAGCCACGTAGCTTTCGCGAACCACTTCCGGATCGACGATTTCGATGCCTGCGCCCAGTTCTACGCCCTGAGCGGCGGCTACGCGGTTGATCTCATCCGGGTTACCCAGCAGCACGCAGGTCGCGATACCGCGCTCTGCACAGATAGCGGCGGCTTTAACGGTACGCGGCTCATCGCCTTCCGGCAGAACCACACGTTTGCCCGCTTTGCGCGCCAGCTCGGTCAGCTGGTAACGGAAGGCCGGAGGAGACAGGCGACGGCTACGCTCGGAGGTAGCGGTCAGAGACTCGATCCAGTCGGCGTTGATATAGCTGGCCACGTATTCCTGAACTTTCTCGATACGCTCGTGATCGTCAACCGGAACTTCGAGGTTGAAGCTCTGCAGGCTTAGGGAGGTTTGCCAGGTGTTGGTGTTCACCATAAAGACCGGCAGGCCGGTCGCGAATGCACGTTCGCACAGCTTGCTGACGCGCGCGTCCATTTCGTAAGCACCGGTCAGCAGCAGCGCGCCGATTTCAACGCCGTTCATGGCGGCGAGGCAGGCGGCGACCAGTACGTCAGGACGGTCTGCGGAAGTCACCAGCAGAGAACCCGCGCGGAAATGTTCCAGCATGTGCGGGATGCTGCGTGCGCAGAAGGTGACAGACTTCACGCGGCGGGTGTTGATGTCGCCTTCGTTGACGATGGTGGCATTCAGGTGGCGGGCCATATCGATCGCCCGCGTTGCGATCAGATCGAAGCTCCACGGCACCGCGCCCAGAACCGGCAGAGCGCTGCCAGTCTGCAGCTGAGCCGGATCGATCTTCACGACTTTCGCTTTGGAAGAGTCATCGAAGATTTCCGACAGATCGGGACGGGTACGACCCTGTTCGTCAACCGGTGCGTTCAGCTTGTTGACGATAACACCGGTAATGTTGGTGTTTTTCGCGCCGCCGAAGCTATTGCGGGTCAGCTCGATACGTTCGTTCAGCTGTTCCTGAGTGTCGGTACCCTGAGACATCACGAAGACGATTTCCGCATTCAGCGTTTTGGCGATTTCGAAGTTCAGAGACTGAGCAAACTGGTGTTTACGGGTCGGGACCAGACCTTCTACCAGCACCACTTCTGCATCCTGAGTCGCGGCGTGATAGTTGGCGATGATCTCTTCCATCAGCACGTCTTTCTGGTTGCCGGACAGCAGCGACTCGACGTGGCTCATCTTCAGCGGCTCAGCGGCCGGAAGGCTTGAATTAGCGCGAACGATGGTGGTCGTCTGATCTGGTGCATCGCCGCCAGCACGCGGTTGGGCGATAGGTTTAAAGACGCTCAGACGAACGCCTTTGCGTTCCATTGCGCGGATAACACCGAGGCTGACGCTGGTCAGGCCAACGCTGGTTCCGGTCGGGATCAGCATGATTATACGGGACACGATATATCCTCTTTCGTTACCGCCGGTATCAGGCGGGATACAAAACTGCACCACCAGCTTCCCGTTATATTTCAAGCAGCATGTGCGTTGGCTTTCCCGGTTTACCCCAGTCACGTACTACTTGTACGCTCCTGGGGATTTTCGGCATCGCCGCCTTCCTGCAACTCGAGTGGTTCAGGGCTATCGCTGGCGGTGTGGAATCAGGCAGTCAGACGATTGGCGTCTTGCGCGATAACCAGCTCTTCGTTGGTCGGGATAACCAGAGCCGGGCGGGTGCCTTCTTTGTTGATGAAGCCAGACTTGCCGAAACGGGCAGCCAGGTTACGCTCGTGATCAACTTCGAAGCCCAGAACGCCCAGTTTGCCCAGAGACAGTTCACGAACCATCGCTGCGTTTTCACCGATACCACCGGTGAAGATAACGGCATCCAGACGACCGTCCATCAGCGCAGTGTAGGAACCGATGTACTTGGCCAGACGATGGCAGTAAACGTCCATTGCACGTTTAGCATCGGCTTTATCGGTGTAGTTGTCTTCAACATAACGGCAGTCGCTGGTGACTTCGGTCAAACCCAGCAGGCCAGACTCTTTGGTCAGCATTTTGTTGATAGCATCAACGCTCATGCCCAGGGAGTCGTGCAGGTGGAAGATGATAGCCGGGTCGATGTCGCCAGAGCGGGTACCCATGACCAGACCTTCCAGCGGGGTCAGACCCATAGAGGTGTCAACGCATTTACCGTTGCGGATAGCGGAAACAGAACCACCGTTGCCCAGATGGCAGGTGATGATGTTCAGCTCTTCAACCGGCTTGTTCAGGACCTTAGCCGCTTCCTGAGTTACGTAGAAGTGGCTGGTGCCGTGTGCGCCATAGCGACGTACGCCATGCTCTTTGTACAGGCTGTACGGCAGGGCATACAGATAGGATTCTTCCGGCATTGTCTGATGGAACGCGGTGTCGAACACGGCAACGTTCTTCTCTTTCAGATGCGGGAATGATTTCAGCGCTTCAGCAATACCGATCAGGTGAGCCGGGTTGTGCAGCGGAGCGAAAGAGGCGGAATCTTTGATGCCCTGGATAACAGAATCATCAATGACCACGGAACTGGTGTATTTTTCACCACCGTGAACAATACGGTGGCCGATTGCGGTCAGCTGAGCAGACAGTTCTGGTTTTTGTGCCAGAATAGTGTTAACGATAAAGTTAAGCGCTTCACTGTGAGCGGCGCCAGCGCCTAAATCTGCTTCGTGTTTGCTGCCGTCCATTTTCCACTTAATACGTGCTTCAGGAAGATGGAAACATTCGGCCAAACCAGACAGATATTCGTCACCGTTTACGGCATCAAGGATAGCAAATTTCAGTGAGGAGCTACCGCAGTTCAGAACCAGTACTAACTTACTCGACATGGAAGTACCTTTTATGATACGTGGCTAAAAAAACGTCAGTGTGTCACAAAGCGTAGCGCAGGATGACAACGACATTTATGATTAACATCATGCCTTGTTCTGTTTTCGGGCACGATGGGAGAAGTACATTTGATTTTATGCCATTTTGGATAATTTTCAGCCAATGGCAGAATGTGCGATAATTTGACTAACCTGGTCAAAGGGTCTATCGCCCTTTCAGGCGGGCACAGGATACCTGATTGCCGCAGCCATTGCCAAAATGTTTTGAACGTTGTCATGCACAGTTGGTGTTTTGCACGAATTTTTTAAGTTTTATATGTAAAGTTGAGGTAAAGCCATGTCGACCCCCGATAATCGTCCCGTCAGCTTCTTTAGCTTGTTCCGCCGCGGGCAGCACTACGCAAAGACCTGGCCTTTGGACAAACGCCTCGCCCCGGTATTTATTGAAAACCGCATTATTCGCGCCACCCGTTACGCTATCCGCATCATGCCGCCGATCGCGGTCTTTACGCTGTGCTGGCAAATCGCGCTGGGTGGGCAGCTTGGTCCGGCGGTGGCGACTGCGCTATTTGCCTTAAGTTTGCCGATGCAGGGATTATGGTGGCTGGGTAAACGTTCGGTGACGCCGCTGCCGCCGTCGGTACTGAACTGGTTTTATGAAGTGCGTGGCAAATTGCAGGAGGCAGGACAGGCGCTGGCGCCTGTCGACGGTAAGCCGGATTATCAGGCATTAGCTGACACGCTTAAGCGCGCCTTCAAACAACTGGATAAAACTTTCCTTGATGATTTGTAATTCACTAAGAAAAACGCATATAAAAGAAGGCGCATGATTAATGCGCCTTCTTTTTTCACGCCGTAAAGTGCTACAGGAGTCAAAAAATGGAAATGACCAATGCGCAGCGTCTGATTTTATCTAATCAGTACAAGATGATGACGATGCTCGACCCGGACAACGCTGAACGTTACCGCCGTCTACAGACCATCATTGAGCGTGGATACGGATTGCAAATGCGCGAACTGGATCGCGAGTTTGGCCAGCTAACGGAAGAAACCTGCCGTACCATCATTGATATTATGGAAATGTATCATGCGCTGCATGTCTCCTGGACGAATCTGAAGGACGCAAGTGAAATCGACGAACGCCGGGTCACTTTCCTCGGATTTGATGTCGCAACCGAAGCGCGCTTCCTCGGCTACGTTCGCTTTATCGTCAACGTTGAGGGGCGCTACAGCCACTTTGACGCCGGCACCCATGGCTTTAACTCACAGACGCCGATGTGGGATAAATACCAGCGGATGCTCAACGCCTGGCACGCTTGCCCGCGTCAGTACCATTTAAGCAGCAACGAAATTAATCAAATTATTAATGCCTGATGGAGGTTTCCGTGCAGTGTAAAGGTTTCCTGTTTGATCTTGACGGGACGTTAGTCGATTCATTACCCGTAGTGGAGCGCTCGTGGTGCAAATGGGCGGATCGTTTCGACATCCCGCACGATGAGGTGCTGAACTTCATTCATGGCAAGCAGGCGATAACCTCTTTACGCCATTTTTTAGCGGGGCGCAGTGAAGAGGAAATTCAGGCGGAGTTCACCTGTCTTGAAGCGGTGGAAGCGGCGGATACCGATGGCATCACGGCGCTGCCGGGGGCGGTGGCGCTGCTGACCACTCTGGATGAGGCGGGGATCCCGTGGGCCATCGTCACCTCTGGTTCGGTGCCCGTTGCTCACGCCCGCTATCGCGCCGCGGGGCTGCCTGAGGCCAAAGTCTTCGTCACCGCGGAGCGCGTGAAGCATGGCAAACCGGCGCCGGATGCCTACCTGCTGGGAGCGGAACTGCTGGGACTGGCGCCGCAGGAGTGCGTCGTGGTGGAGGATGCGCCTGCCGGGCTACTTTCCGGTCTGGCCGCCGGGTGTCATACCATCGCCGTGAATATGCCGGCGGATGCGCCCCGTCTCAATGAAGCTGATTTTGTGCTGACCAGCCTTGAAAGCCTGGCGGTTGAGAAGCTGGCGGACGGTAGGGTGAATGTCGCTCTTAAAGCGTGATCTCATGATGTAGCCCCGCATGGCCGGGGCTTTTTTATGCAAAAATTCCGGCTCCATCTTCAGACAAGGATAAGTTGTGAACGGTGAACTGATTTGGGTGTTGTCTCTTCTTGCCGTCGCGGTCGTGCTCTTTGCCAGCGGGAAAGTGCGCATGGACGCGATTGCGCTGCTGGTGATAGTCGCCTTTGTCCTCAGCGATACGCTGACGCTCAGCGAAGCGTTCTCGGGTTTTAGCGATCCGAACGTGATCCTGATTGCGGCGCTGTTTATTATCGGCGATGGTCTGGTCCGTACCGGGGTGGCTACCAATGTCGGCAGCTGGCTGGTGAGCGTGGCCGGCAACAGCGAAACAAAAATGCTGGTCTTTCTGATGCTGACCGTCGCCGGACTGGGCGCCTTTATGAGCTCGACCGGCGTGGTCGCTATCTTTATTCCGGTTGTGCTCAGCGTCTCCATGCGGATGAATACGTCGCCATCGCGCCTGATGATGCCGCTTAGCTTTGCCGGGCTCATCAGTGGGATGATGACGCTGGTCGCTACGCCGCCGAACCTGGTGGTGAACAGTGAACTGTTACGTGAAGGGCTACATGGATTCAGCTTCTTTAGCGTCACGCCGATTGGCCTGGTGGTGCTGCTGCTGGGCGTCGTCTATATGCTGGCGGTGCGCTTTATGCTCAGAGGCGGGGAGAGCGACCATGCGCGGGACGGGCGCAAAAGGAGCACCTTTCGCGATTTAATCAAAGAGTACCACTTGACCGGCCGGGCCCGCCGTCTGGCCATTCGTCCGGGTTCTCCCATGATCGGCCAGCGGCTTGATGACCTCAAGCTGCGTGAACGTTACTGCGCCAACGTGATCGGCGTAGAGCGCTGGCGCCGTTTTCGCCGGGTTATCGTCAACGTGAACGGTGTGTCCGAGTTTCGCGCCCGCGACGTGCTGCTGATCGACATGTCGGCGTCAGACGTTGATTTACGCCAGTTCTGCGGCGAGCAAATGCTCGAACCAATGGTGCTGCGCGGCGAATATTTCGCTGACCAGGCGCTGGATGTCGGCATGGCGGAGGTATCTTTGATTCCCGACTCAGAGCTGATCGGCAAAACGGTGCGCGAAATCGGTTTTCGTACCCGCTTTGGCCTCAATATCGTTGGCCTGAAGCGCGATGGTAAAGCCCTTGATGGGTCAGTGGTCGATGAGTCGCTTCAACTGGGCGATATTATGCTGGTGGTGGGGGACTGGCGGCACATCGGCCAACTGGCGAAACGCGGTCGCGATTTTGTGGTCCTCAACATGCCGGTTGAAGTAAATGACGCTTCTCCCGCGCACAGCCAGGCGCCGCACGCCATCTTTTGCCTGGTACTGATGGTCGCCCTGATGCTCACCGACGAGATCCCCAACCCGATAGCGGCGATTATCGCCTGCCTGCTGATGGGTAAGTTCCGCTGTATTAATGCTGAGAGTGCTTATAAAGCGATTCACTGGCCAAGCATTATATTAATCGTCGGGATGATGCCCTTTGCACTGGCGTTGCAAAAAACCGGCGGCGTCGATTTGGTGGTGGAAGGATTGATGGATGTCGCCGGCAGCAAAGGCCCTTACGTGATGCTGGGCTGTTTGTTCGTGATGTGCGCCACTATCGGTCTGTTTATTTCCAACACCGCCACGGCGGTACTGATGGCGCCGATAGCCCTGGCGGCGGCGAAATCAATGGACGTCTCGCCTTATCCTTTTGCCATGGTGGTGGCGATGGCGGCTTCGGCGGCCTTTATGACGCCGGTCTCTTCACCGGTAAATACGCTGGTGCTGGGACCGGGAAAATATACCTTCAGCGATTTTGTGAAGATTGGCGTGCCGTTCACCGTGTTGGTGATGGTGGTCTGCGTGCTGCTCGTGCCGATACTGTTTCCGTTTTAACCGCCACGGCGCAGCCCCGGTCTGATACGCATCGCGCAGGCCGGGGCACAGTACATTTACAGCGGGGAATCCTGGCTGATTTCATCCAGCGACAGCTGGAAGCTCGGGACGAAGACCTGCATAAAGTAGTCCATCTCCTCGCTGCGCCGGGATTCCAGCGTTTTCTCAAGCCGGCCCTTGGCCAGCAGAAACTCGTTGTTGCCGGCAGACAGCTCTTCCAGGCATTTCAGGTAGGCGCAGAGCGCGTCGGCCTGCTTGACGATCGATTGCTCATCTTCGCTATAGCGATGCTCGTCGATCAGTGGTTCAAAGATATCGCGCAGTTCGTCAGGAACCATGTCGATAAGCTTCTGCTGGGCAATCTTCTCGATGGCTTTATATTCTTGCGCAATCTGCGAGTTGAAATATTTGACTGGAGTCGGCAGATCGCCGGTTAACACTTCCGATGCATCGTGGTACATCGCCAACAGGGCGATTCGTTCGGCGTTAACCTTGCCACCAAACATCCGGTTTTTGATCGCCGCCAGCGCGTGGGCAACCATCGCCACCTGCAGACTGTGTTCGGAGACGTTTTCGGTGCGTACATTACGCATCAGCGGCCAGCGGTTAATTAACTTCAGGCGAGAGAGGTGGGCAAAGAAATGACTCTGACTCATAGCAACCCTTAATCAGTGACAACATCGGGTCCTATTGTGCGCAGGGATTGCCGCCGGATGCAAATACCGGCGGCCGGGCAATGTTTATCCGAGCTGGTGATAGCCGGAGAGGAAGCGACCAAAGCGAGAAATCGCCATTTCCAGATCGTCCTCACGCGGGAGGGTGACAATTCGCACATGATCCGGCCACGGCCAGTTAAAGGCGCTTCCCTGAACCAGCAGGACTTTCTCCTGCAGCAGGAAGTCGAGCACCATTTTCTGGTCATCGTGAATATTAAAGCGTTTCGCGTCGATCTTCGGGAACATGTACAGCGCGCCTTTCGGCTTCACGCAGGAAACGCCGGGGATCTCGTTGATCAACTCCCAGGCGCGGTTGCGCTGTTCGTACAGTCTGCCGCCGGGAACGATAAACTCGCTGATGCTTTGATAGCCGCCTAATGCGGTTTGAATCGCGTGCTGCGCCGGTACGTTAGCGCACAGTCGCATAGAGGCCAGCATCTCCAGACCTTCGATATAACCTTTTGCGTGTTTCTTCGGTCCGTTCAGTACCATCCAGCCCTGGCGAAAACCGGCAACGCGGTAGGTTTTGGACAGGCCGTTAAAGGTCACCGTCAGCAGGTCGGGAGCCAGTGCGGCGATCGAATGGTGTTGGGCTTCGTCGTAGAGGATCTTGTCGTAGATCTCATCGGCGAAGATGATCAGGTTGTGCTGGCGGGCAATCTCAACGATCTCCATCAGCAGCTCTTTCGAGTACACCGCCCCGGTCGGGTTGTTCGGGTTAATAATCACGATGCCGCGGGTGCGCGGGGTGATTTTAGCGCGGATGTCGTCGAGGTCCGGGAACCAGTCGGCAGATTCATCGCACAGATAGTGCACCGCTTTGCCGCTGGAGAGCGAGACGGCGGCTGTCCACAGCGGATAATCCGGTGCCGGAACCAGCATTTCATCGCCGCTGTTCAGCAGCGCCTGCATGGCCTGAACAATCAGTTCTGAGACGCCGTTACCGATATAAATATCTTCGACCGTCACATCGCGCATACCGCGCGCCTGATAGTGTTGCATGATAGCCTTACGCGCCGAGTAAAGGCCTTTAGAGTCACAATAACCCTGGGCGGTAGGCAGATTGCGAATAACATCAACAAGGATCTCGTCGGGGGCGTCAAAGCCAAACGGCGCCGGGTTGCCGATGTTCAGTTTCAGGACTTTATTGCCTTCTTCTTCAAGGCGTTTTGCCTCTTTCAGAACCGGGCCACGGATGTCGTAACAGACGTTATCTAACTTGCTGGATTTTTCGATAGGGGACATGAATCTTTGACCTTTTAGCTGTTATCGCCACTCCCTGCCGTGGAAGTCAGCACGGAACAATGTACTCTTCATCCCCGAGGTTTTGAAGGGTTAGCAGGAGAAGATTTTGCTTATGTGATTTTTTTGGTTTAATTGATTTGTCTGTTGATTACCTGTGTCTTTTATAGAATATGCCTTTAAGTGGTATTTTAATGGTCAATAATTGTGTTGTATTCGCTGTTTTGTGAACATTTATATGGTTTGATGTCCTGAGCGTGGTGCCGGAGGTTATTTTTTGCGCATGGCACGCAGGTGGGTATGAAAAGGCGTATAGCGGGTAGAACGTGGTGGCTGTAACGGTAATGTTAAATATGCTTAATAAGAATATTTAATTAATTAAAAAGCTTTTATTTTTTCGCAATCTGGAATTTTCTTTTTGTTAATTAAATTAAAGTCATGAAAAAAATTTAAAATTGGCTTTAATAATAATGATTAGACCTTATAAAGAATTCCGTTTTCGGTTAGGATACCGGCGTTAATATCGATTAAGAACCTGTTTTTTGGCAGGTTAAGTTATTAATATATTGTTATTGCAGGCTTTTTTTTGTTTGATTTTTTCGCTTTTTACAATGGATGTGCCGGGATGCTGATGGCAACATCACTTGCCGTAGACGCCTTTTTTTGAAGGCCGTCACAGAAATCAAAACGGTGTAATAGAAAGCGTAGAACTACGAACAATATATGACTCAGACGTTTCGCGCACTTGTCGCGGGCGAGTACTTTCACATGCAATAACGTTCATCCAGCTGCACATTCCGTTTGTGAATGGCACAAGGCTCAAGGATTAGCCGGAAACCTGGAGCACAGCGTCAATAAGGCAGGTCCGCATTCGCCACCTGTAAGTGAAGAAATATGATAAATGCAAATCGTCCGATACTGAATCTCGACCTCGATCTGCTGAGAACATTCGTTGCCGTCGCCGATCTGAATACGTTTGCCGCTGCCGCAGCAGCGGTATGCCGAACTCAGTCTGCGGTAAGTCAACAGATGCAACGTCTGGAACAGCTGGTCGGAAAAGAGCTCTTTGCCCGCCATGGGCGCAATAAATTGCTGACTGAGCAGGGTATTCAACTGCTGGGCTACGCACGCAAAATCCTGCGTTTTAATGATGAAGCCTGTATGTCGCTGATGTTCAGCGGCCTGCAAGGGATCTTAACCATTGGCGCATCTGATGAAACGGCCGAGACTATTTTGCCGTTTTTGTTGAACCGGATCGGCAGTTTCTACCCGAAACTGACGCTGGAAATTAAGGTTCTTAATCATGCTGAAGCGGTGGACAGGCTGGCGAGCGGGGCGATTGATCTCGCGCTGACGACTCACCAGACCACGGATTTCGATACGCTGATCCTACGCACTTCGCCAACGCTATGGTACTGCGCTGCTGATTATGTGTTGCCGCGTGAGGAGTCGATCCCGCTGATCCTGCTGGAAGAGCCAGGCCCGTTCCGTGAGGACATCATTGCCGCGCTGAATGCCGCCAGTGCGCCGTGGCATCTGGCCCATTCCGCCTCGACCCTTGCGGGCGTCAAAGCGGCGGTAAAAGCAGGGCTGGGTGTGACCGCCCGTCCGGTAGAAATGATGAGCCCCGAGCTACGGGTTGTCGGCAAGAATGAGGGGCTTCCTGTTCTGCCGGATACGCAATATGTGCTGAGCTGTAACGCGCACAGGATAAGCGAGTCGGCGCAGGCTATTTTCCAGTCGCTGACCCAGGATTATACCCCCTGGTCATCTGAGCCTGCGCTTACCCCGGAAGGGGGAGATAATTCCCTCATTTCCTGAGTGGAATTAGTAACACAGATCACAAAAAGCTGGTAACAAATTGTAAGTGTAAAAATGAGCCGCTAAGGTCTGAATTATGCCTTGCGGTTCTTTTTTTTCTTATTTTACAGGGATTTTTAATATTTTATTGTTTTATTTGTATGTTTATCAGTTGGTTACATTCAATGTGGCGCTCACTCCCCGACTTTTCCCTGCACTTTCAATACTTCATGCTAATGTTAAAAAACCGGCTGGATTGTTGCTGTTTTATAGGTTTAATTAACAAAACCGTGTCACAGATCAAAAAAATACCCCTCCTTAGGGGGAGGAATCGAGGCTAAATCCTGTCAAAATAGACGGGTAATTTTGATTTACACCAGAAACGGACACGATTCAACAACACTAAATCCGGTTTGTATGCAAGGTTATTCCGCATAAAAGGGCATTTAATGTTAATGAAAAAAATCTAATGTAAATTAATGTTGTTAAAACTTTTGTTGAAGTTGACAAAAGGTTAAAGAAAGGGGTAAAAAGCCACCGCATACAGCCTTCTACGCTAAGTAGGGACGCTTTTTTGCAAGGTTATTTTTTTATTCCTCCCCGTGAAACGCTGTGGCGTTCATCTGCCAGCAAGAGCAGAGGGTTTAGCGCTACACTTTTTTGGTTAAGCAATGCGTATGTCAACATCCACTGAAGTCATCGCTCATCATTGGGCATTCGCTATATTTCTCATCATTGCCATCGGCCTGTGCTGCCTGATGCTTGTCGGGGGCTGGTACCTCGGCGGTCGCGCGCGCGCGCGTAGCAAGAACACGCCGTTTGAATCGGGGATCGACTCCGTTGGTTCGGCTCGCTTACGTCTTTCTGCGAAGTTTTATCTGGTTGCCATGTTCTTCGTTATCTTCGACGTGGAAGCTCTGTATCTCTACGCATGGTCGACTTCTATTCGCGAAAGCGGCTGGGTCGGCTTTGTGGAAGCCGCAATTTTCATTTTAGTGCTACTGGCAGGTCTGGTTTACCTCGTTCGTATCGGCGCACTGGACTGGACGCCTGCGCGTTCCCGTCGCACGCTGGTTAATTCAGAAACAGACAGTCCCACTAACCGTCATATGCAGTAAAAGCGAGGCAATAAGATGGATTATACGCTCACCCGCATAGATCCTAACGGTGAGAACGACCGTTACCCCCTGCAGAAACAGGAGATCGTAACCGACCCCCTGGAGCAAGAAGTCAATAAAAGCGTGTATATGGGGAAACTCGAACATGCGCTGCATGACATGGTGAACTGGGGCCGCAAGAACTCAATCTGGCCCTACAACTTCGGCCTGTCATGCTGCTACGTTGAAATGGTGACGTCATTCACTGCGGTGCATGACGTTGCGCGTTTTGGCGCCGAGGTACTGCGTGCTTCTCCTCGTCAGGCGGACCTGATGGTGGTTGCCGGCACCTGCTTCACCAAAATGGCGCCGGTCATTCAGCGTCTGTATGACCAGATGCTGGAGCCTAAGTGGGTTATCTCCATGGGCGCCTGCGCCAACTCCGGCGGGATGTACGATATCTATTCTGTCGTCCAGGGCGTGGACAAGTTTATTCCGGTTGATGTTTACATCCCGGGCTGTCCGCCGCGTCCGGAAGCTTATATGCAGGCGCTGATGCTGCTGCAGGAGTCCATTGGTAAAGAACGTCGCCCGCTCTCATGGGTGGTTGGCGATCAGGGCGTGTACCGCGCCAACATGCAGTCGGAACGCGAGCGTAAACGTGGTGAACGCATTGCAGTGACCAATCTGCGGACACCGGACGAGATTTAACTTGCGCCTGCGGGCGGCGGAATAACACTTCGCAAATCAATCTACAACAGCGCGAAGCCTCGCCCGGCAGTCACCACGGACCTTTTGCAATGGTGAACAATATGACCGATTTACATGCGCATGACGCCGCACCAGCCTGGCAAACCCGCGATCACCTCGATGACCCGGTGATCGGCGAACTGCGCAATCGTTTTGGGCCGGATGCCTTTACCGTTCAGCCTACCCGCACCGGCGTTCCGGTGGTCTGGGTCAAGCGCGAGCAGCTGCTGGAGGTGGTTGATTTCCTGAAGAAATTGCCAAAACCTTACGTCATGCTGTTCGATCTGCACGGCATGGACGAACGTCTGCGTACCCACCGTGACGGGCTGCCCGCCGCGGATTTTTCCGTTTTCTATCACCTGATTTCTATTGAACGCAATCGTGACGTCATGCTCAAGGTAGCATTGTCTGAAAACGATCTGCGCGTGCCGACACTGACCAAACTGTTCCCGAATGCCAACTGGTATGAGCGTGAAACGTGGGAAATGTTCGGGATTGATATCGAAGGCCACCCGCACCTGACGCGCATCATGATGCCGCCGACCTGGGAAGGCCATCCGCTGCGTAAAGACTACCCGGCGCGTGCCACCGAATTCGATCCGTTTGAGCTGACGAAAGCCAAGCAGGATCTGGAGATGGAAGCGCTGACTTTCAAACCGGAAGCGTGGGGCATGAAGCGCGGAACCGAAAACGAGGACTTTATGTTCCTCAACCTCGGCCCGAACCACCCGTCTGCCCACGGCGCTTTCCGTATCGTTCTGCAGCTTGATGGCGAAGAGATCGTCGACTGCGTACCGGATATCGGCTACCACCACCGTGGCGCTGAGAAGATGGGCGAACGTCAGTCCTGGCACAGCTACATTCCGTATACCGACCGTATCGAATACCTCGGCGGCTGCGTCAATGAGATGCCGTACGTTCTGGCGGTCGAAAAGCTGGCGGGGATCACCGTACCGGATCGCGTCAATGTGATTCGCGTTATGCTCTCTGAGCTGTTCCGCATTAACAGTCACCTGCTGTATATCTCGACCTTTATTCAGGACGTCGGCGCAATGACGCCGGTGTTCTTTGCCTTTACCGACCGTCAGAAGATCTACGATCTGGTGGAAGCGATTACCGGTTTCCGTATGCACCCGGCGTGGTTCCGCATCGGCGGCGTGGCGCACGATCTGCCGCGCGGCTGGGATCGTCTGCTGCGTGAGTTCCTTGAGTGGATGCCCAAGCGTCTGGATTCTTACGAGAAAGCCGCGCTGCGCAACAGCATTCTGATCGGCCGTTCAAAAGGCGTCGCCGCTTATGGCGCGAAAGAAGCGCTGGCGTGGGGCACCACCGGCGCCGGTCTGCGCGCCACCGGGATCGACTTCGACGTGCGTAAAGCGCGTCCATACTCTGGCTATGAGAACTTTGACTTCGAAGTGCCGGTTGGCGGCGGTGTATCCGACTGCTATACCCGCGTGATGCTGAAAGTCGAAGAGCTGCGCCAGAGCCTGCGCATTCTCCAGCAGTGTCTCGATAATATGCCGGAAGGCCCGTTCAAGGCGGATCACCCGCTGACGACGCCGCCGCCGAAAGAGCGCACGCTGCAGCATATCGAAACCCTGATTACGCACTTCCTGCAGGTTTCCTGGGGCCCGGTCATGCCGGCCAACGAATCCTTCCAGATGATAGAAGCGACGAAGGGTATTAACAGTTACTACCTGACCAGCGACGGCAGCACCATGAGCTATCGTACCCGTATCCGCACGCCGAGCTATGCGCACCTGCAGCAGATCCCGTCGGCGATTCGCGGCAGCCTGGTATCCGACCTGATCGTTTATCTGGGTAGTATCGATTTTGTTATGTCAGACGTGGACCGCTAATTATGCACGAGAATCAACAACCACAAACCGAGGCTTTTGAGCTGAGTGCGGCAGAGCGTGAGGCCATTGAGCACGAGAAGCACCACTACGAAGACCCGCGTGCGGCGTCCATCGAAGCGCTGAAGATCGTTCAGAAACAGCGCGGCTGGGTGCCGGATGGCGCGATCTATGCGATCGCCGACGTACTGGGGATCCCGGCAAGTGACGTGGAAGGGGTAGCCACTTTCTACAGCCAGATCTTCCGCCAGCCGGTTGGCCGTCACGTGATCCGCTATTGCGATAGCGTGGTTTGCCACATCACTGGCTTCCAGGGCATTCAGTCAGCTATCGAGAAAAAGCTCGACATCAAACCGGGTCAAACCACCTTTGATGGCCGCTTTACTCTGCTGCCGACCTGCTGCCTGGGCAACTGCGACAAGGGACCGACGATGATGATTGATGAGGATACTCATAGTTATCTGACGCCGGAGGTGATTCCTGACCTGTTGGAGCAGTATAAATGAAGACAGTGATCCGCACTCCCGAAACGCATCCGCTGACCTGGCGACTGCGCGATGATAAACAGCCGGTATGGCTGGAAGAGTATCAGAGCAAAAACGGCTATGCCGGTGCGCGTAAGGCGCTGCTGGGCCTGGCGCCGGATGAGATCGTCAATCAGGTGAAAGACGCCGGTCTGAAAGGGCGCGGCGGCGCGGGCTTTTCCACCGGTCTGAAGTGGAGCCTGATGCCGAAAGACGAATCCATGAACATCCGTTACCTGCTGTGTAACGCCGATGAGATGGAGCCGGGCACCTATAAAGACCGTCTGTTGATGGAGCAGCTGCCGCACCTGCTGGTGGAAGGCATGCTGATCTCCGCGTTTGCGCTGAAAGCGTACCGCGGCTACATCTTCCTGCGCGGCGAATATATTGAAGCGGCGGTGCATTTACGCCGCGCCATTGCCGAGGCGACCGAAGCCGGTCTGCTGGGCAAAAACATTCTCGGCACCGGTTTCGATTTCGAACTGTTCGTGCACACCGGAGCAGGGCGTTACATCTGCGGTGAAGAAACCGCGCTGATTAACTCCCTTGAAGGCCGTCGTGCCAACCCGCGTTCCAAGCCGCCGTTCCCGGCGAGCTCCGGCGTGTGGGGTAAACCGACCTGCGTGAACAACGTTGAAACCCTGTGTAACGTCCCGGCGATTCTGGCCAACGGCGTCGAGTGGTATCAGAACATTTCAACCAGCAAAGATGCCGGTACCAAGCTGATGGGCTTCTCTGGCCGGGTGAAAAACCCGGGCGTCTGGGAACTGCCGTTTGGTACCACCGCGCGCGAAATCCTCGAGGATTATGCCGGCGGCATGCGCGACGGCCTGAAGTTCAAGGCCTGGCAGCCGGGCGGCGCGGGGACTGACTTCCTGACCGAAGCGCATCTTGATCTGCCGATGGAATTCGAAAGTATTGGCAAAGCGGGGAGCCGTCTGGGTACCGCGCTGGCGATGGCCGTTGACCATGAGATTGGCATGGTGTCGCTGGTGCGTAATCTGGAAGAGTTCTTTGCCCGCGAATCCTGCGGCTGGTGTACGCCGTGCCGTGACGGTCTGCCGTGGAGCGTGAAAATTCTGCGCGCTCTGGAACGCGGTGAAGGTCAGCCGGGAGATATCGAGACACTTGAGCAACTGTGTCGGTTCCTTGGCCCGGGCAAAACCTTCTGTGCGCATGCGCCAGGTGCGGTAGAACCGCTGCAGAGCGCCATTAAATATTTCCGCGACGAATTCGAAGCAGGCATTAAGCAGCAGTTCAGTAATACCCATGCTATCAACGGGATTCAGCCGAACCTGCTTAAGACGCGCTGGTAATGTCTCCACAGGCTCTTCCAGGCGACGCGAAGGCGGCAACCGGGAAGAGGAAGTGGTAACGATTTTTTAATTTGGAAGCATGCTAATGGCTACGATTCATGTAGACGGCAAAGAATACGAGGTCAACGGAGCGGACAACCTGTTAGAGGCTTGTCTCTCTCTTGGTCTTGATATTCCATACTTTTGCTGGCACCCGGCGCTTGGCAGCGTCGGTGCTTGCCGCCAGTGTGCGGTGAAGCAATATCAAAACGCGGAAGACACGCGTGGTCGCCTGGTGATGTCCTGTATGACACCGGCATCCGACGGCACCTTTATCTCTATCGACGACGGTGAAGCGAAGCAGTTCCGCGAGAGCGTGGTTGAGTGGCTGATGACCAACCACCCGCACGACTGCCCGGTCTGTGAAGAAGGGGGCAACTGCCACCTGCAGGATATGACCGTCATGACCGGTCACAGCTTCCGCCGCTACCGTTTCACCAAGCGTACCCACCGCAACCAGGACCTGGGGCCGTTCATCTCTCATGAAATGAACCGCTGCATCGCCTGCTATCGCTGCGTGCGTTACTACAAAGATTACGCTGACGGTACCGACCTGGGCGTTTACGGTGCGCATGACAACGTCTACTTCGGTCGTCCGGAAGATGGCGTGCTGGAAAGCGAATTTTCCGGCAACCTGGTTGAGGTCTGCCCGACCGGCGTATTCACCGATAAGACGCACTCCGAGCGCTATAACCGTAAATGGGATATGCAGTTTGCGCCGAGCATCTGCCAGCAGTGTTCCATCGGCTGCAACATCAGCCCGGGCGAGCGCTATGGCGAACTGCGCCGTATCGAAAACCGTTACAACGGTACCGTTAACCGCTACTTCCTCTGCGACCGCGGCCGTTTTGGCTATGGCTATGTGAACCTGAAAGACCGTCCGCGTCAGCCGGTTCAGCGCCGTGGCGACGATCTGATTACCCTTAACGCCGAGCAGGCAATGCAGGGTGCGGCGGATATTCTGCGTCAGTCGAAAAAGGTGATTGGTATCGGCTCGCCGCGCGCCAGCATTGAAAGCAACTTTGCGTTGCGCGAGCTGGTCGGGGCAGAGAACTTCTATACCGGCATTGCGAAGGCTGAGCAGGAACGTCTGCAGATGATGCTGACCGTGCTGCGTGACGGCGGTATTCATACCCCGACGCTGCGCGACATTGAATCCTACGATGCGGTTCTGGTACTCGGGGAAGATATTACCCAGACCGGCGCCCGCGTTGCCCTGGCCGTGCGCCAGGCGGTGAAAGGGAAAGCGCGTGAAATGGCGGCGGCGCAGAAAGTCGCCGACTGGCAGATAGCCGCAATCCTCAACATCGGTCAACGCGCGAAGCATCCGCTGTTTGTTACCAACATTGACGACACCCGTCTTGACGATGTCGCCGCGTGGACCTACCGCGCACCGGTTGAAGATCAAGCGCGTCTGGGCTTTGCGATTGCTCATGCGCTGGATGAAACCGCACCGGCGGTGGACGGTCTGAGCAGCGATCTGAAAGGCAAAATTGACGTGATCGTTCAGGCGCTGGCCGGAGCGAAGAAGCCGCTGATTGTCTCCGGGACTAACGCCGGCAGCATTGAAATCATTCAGGCGGCGGCCAACGTAGCCAAAGCGCTGAAAGGCCGCGGTATTGACGTCGGCGTCACCATGGTGGCCCGGGCAGTGAACAGCGTTGGCCTTGGCATGATTGGCGGCGGTTCTCTGGAAGAGGCGCTGAGCGAGATGGAAACCGGCGCTGCCGATGCGGTGGTGGTGCTGGAAAACGATCTGCATCGTCACGCTTCTGCCGCGCGCGTTGACGCCGCGCTGGCCAAAGCGCCGCTGGTGATGGTCGTTGACCATCAACGCACCGCAATTATGGACAAAGCGCACCTGGTGCTTTCTGCGGCGAGCTTCGCCGAAAGCGACGGAACCGTGGTCAATAACGAAGGGCGCGCACAGCGTTTCTTCCAGGTCTACGACCCGTCCTACTACGATGCGAATACCGTGATGCTGGAAAGCTGGCGCTGGCTGCACTCACTACACAGCACCGTCGACAACCGTCAGGTTGACTGGACGCAGCTGGATCATGTGATTGATGCCGCCATTGCTAAGCTGCCGCAGCTGGCGGGGATTAAAGATGCCGCGCCGGACGCGACCTTCCGCATTCGCGGGCAGAAACTGGCTCGTGAACCGCATCGTTATAGCGGTCGTACGGCGATGCGCGCCAATATCAGCGTGCATGAACCGCGTCAGCCGCAGGATAAAGACACCATGTTTGCCTTCTCGATGGAAGGGAACAACCAGCCGTCTGCGCCGCGTTCGCAAATTCCGTTTGCCTGGGCGCCGGGCTGGAACTCCCCGCAGGCGTGGAACAAATTCCAGGATGAAGTGGGCGGTAAACTGCGCCATGGCGATCCGGGCGTGCGTCTGATCGAAGCTTCCGCCAGCGGTCTGGAGTACTTTACCGCGGTGCCGGCAGGCTTCCAGGCTGAAGAAGGTCAATGGCGTATCGCGCCGTACTACCATCTGTTCGGCAGTGATGAACTGTCGCAGCGTTCTCCGGTCTTCCAGAGCCGCATGCCGCAGCCGTACATCAAGCTGAACCCGGCCGATGCCGCGAAGCTTGGCGTCAATGAGGGCGCGATGATTTCGTTCCGCGTTGAAGGCCAGACGCTTAGCCTCCCGCTGGTGATTTCTGCGGGACTGACGGCAGGGCAGGTGGGTTTACCGATGGGCATGCCGGGTATTGCGCCGGTACTGACCGGAGCACGTATTGACACTCTGCAGGAGGCGAAAGCATGAGTTGGTTAACACCGGATCTCATCGACATTCTGTTAAGCATCCTCAAGGCAGTGGTGATTCTGCTGGTGGTGGTGACCTGCGGCGCGTTCATGAGCTTTGGCGAACGTCGTCTGCTGGGTCTGTTCCAGAACCGCTACGGACCTAACCGTGTCGGCTGGGGCGGCTCGCTGCAGCTCGTCGCCGACATGATCAAGATGTTCTTTAAAGAGGACTGGGTTCCGCGCTTTACGGACCGCGTAATCTTTACTCTGGCGCCGGTTATCGCCTTTACGTCGCTGCTGCTGGCCTTTGCTATCGTGCCGGTCAGCCCGACGTGGGTGGTCGCCGACCTGAACATCGGCATCCTGTTCTTCCTGATGATGGCCGGTCTGGCGGTTTACGCCGTGCTGTTCGCCGGCTGGTCGAGTAACAACAAATACTCGCTGCTGGGGGCGATGCGTGCATCCGCGCAGACCCTGAGCTACGAAGTGTTCCTCGGTCTGTCGCTGATGGGCGTGGTGGCACAGGCGGGGTCGTTCAACATGAGCGATATCGTCAACAACCAGGCGCATCTGTGGAACGTGATTCCGCAGTTCTTCGGCTTTGTCACCTTTGCTATCGCCGGCGTGGCGGTCTGTCACCGTCACCCGTTTGACCAGCCGGAAGCCGAGCAGGAACTGGCCGATGGTTACCACATCGAATATTCCGGCATGAAGTTCGGTCTGTTCTTCGTCGGTGAGTACATCGGGATTGTCACCGTATCAGCGCTGATCGTGACGCTGTTCTTCGGCGGCTGGAATGGCCCATGGTTACCTCCGTTCATCTGGTTCGCGCTGAAAACCGCGTTCTTCATGATGATGTTCATTTTGATCCGCGCATCATTACCGCGTCCGCGCTATGACCAGGTAATGTCCTTTGGCTGGAAGGTATGCCTGCCGTTAACGCTGATCAACTTGTTGGTAACGGCGGCTGTCATTCTCTGGCAGGCGCAATAAGGGGTGAATTGACCATGACCTTAAAAGAATTATTGGTGGGGTTTGGCACCCAGGTCCGCAGTATCTGGATGATCGGGATGCATGCCTTCGCCAAACGTGAGACCCAGATGTACCCGGAAGAACCGGTATATCTGCCGCCGCGCTACCGTGGCCGTATCGTGCTGACGCGCGACCCGGACGGTGAAGAGCGCTGCGTGGCCTGTAACCTGTGTGCGGTAGCGTGTCCGGTAGGCTGTATCTCTTTGCAAAAAGCAGAGACCAAAGATGGCCGCTGGTACCCGGAGTTTTTCCGTATCAACTTCTCACGCTGCATTTTCTGCGGTCTGTGTGAAGAAGCGTGCCCGACCACGGCGATTCAGTTGACCCCGGACTTCGAACTGGGTGAATACAAGCGTCAGGATCTGGTGTACGAAAAAGAGGATCTGCTGATTTCCGGTCCGGGCAAATACCCGGAATATAACTTCTACCGGATGGCGGGTATGGCAATCGACGGCAAAGATAAAGGCGAAGCAGAGAACGAAGCTAAGCCTATCGACGTCAAGAGCCTGTTACCGTAAGGAGAGGGCAATGGAATTCGCTTTTTATATCTGTGGCCTCATCGCCATCCTCGCAACCCTGCGGGTGATCACCCACACCAATCCGGTGCATGCGCTGCTGTACCTGATTATTTCGCTGTTGGCGATTGCCGGCGTGTTCTTTTCTCTGGGCGCGTACTTCGCCGGGGCGCTGGAAATCATCGTTTACGCCGGGGCCATCATGGTGCTGTTCGTCTTCGTGGTGATGATGCTCAACCTGGGCGGTAGCGAAATCGAACAGGAACGCAAATGGCTGCAGCCGGGGATCTGGATTGGCCCGGCTATCCTGTCCGCGGTGCTGCTGGTGGTTATCGTGTATGCCATCCTCGGTCTTAACGATCAGGGGATTGATGGCGCGGCGATAAGCGCGAAAGAAGTCGGTATTACACTGTTTGGGCCGTACGTACTGGCGGTGGAGCTGGCCTCCATGCTGCTGCTGGCCGGTCTGGTTGTTGCCTTCCACATTGGCCGCGAAGAGCGCGCCGGTGAAGTGCTGAGCAACCGTCAGGGCGATAGCGACAAAAGAAAAACGGAGGAACACGCATGATTCCCTTAACACATGGGCTGATCCTCGCCGCGATCCTGTTTGTGCTCGGCCTGACGGGTCTGGTTATCCGCCGCAATCTGCTGTTTATGCTGATTAGCCTGGAAATCATGATCAACGCCGCGGCGCTGGCTTTCGTGGTGGCAGGCAGCTACTGGGGTCAGACCGACGGTCAGATAATGTATATCCTCGCCATCAGCCTCGCGGCTGCGGAAGCGAGTATCGGCCTGGCGCTGTTGCTGCAGCTCCATCGTCGCCGCCAGAACCTGAACATCGATTCAGTAAGTGAGTTGCGTGGATGAACATGCTTGCCTTAACCATTCTTCTGCCATTGATTGGCTTTGTTCTGCTGTCATTCTCCCGTGGCCGCTGGTCGGAAAACCTCTCCGCCACCGTGGGAATGGGGTCAGTCGGCCTGGCGGCGCTGGTGACCGCGTTTGTCGGCGTCGACTTCTTTGCGAACGGCAAACAGGCGGTCAGCGTACCGCTGTGGACCTGGATGTCGGTGGGTGATTTCAACATCGGTTTTAACCTGGTGCTGGATGGCCTTTCGCTGACCATGCTCTCCGTGGTCACCGGCGTTGGCTTCCTGATCCACATGTTCGCCTCCTGGTATATGCGCGGTGAAGAGGGCTACTCCCGCTTCTTCGCCTACACCAACCTGTTTATCGCGAGCATGGTGGTGCTGGTGCTGGCCGATAACCTGCTGCTGATGTATCTCGGTTGGGAAGGCGTGGGCCTGTGCTCCTATCTGCTGATCGGTTTCTACTATACCGATCCGAAGAATGGCGCCGCCGCAATGAAAGCCTTCGTGGTGACCCGTGTCGGTGACGTGTTCCTCGCGTTTGCGCTGTTCATTCTCTACAACGAGCTGGGCACCCTGAACTTCCGCGAAATGGTCGAACTGGCGCCTGCGCACTTTGAAGCCGGCAACAATATGCTGTGGTGGGCCACCTTGATGCTGTTGGGCGGTGCGGTCGGTAAATCGGCGCAGCTGCCGCTGCAGACCTGGCTTGCGGACGCGATGGCCGGTCCGACGCCGGTCTCCGCGTTGATCCACGCCGCCACCATGGTGACCGCGGGCGTCTACCTGATTGCCCGTACCCATGGCCTGTTCCTGATGACCCCGGAAATTCTCCATCTGGTCGGTATCGTCGGGGCGGTGACGCTGGTGCTGGCAGGCTTTGCCGCGCTGGTTCAGACCGACATCAAACGCGTACTCGCTTACTCCACTATGAGCCAGATTGGCTACATGTTCCTGGCGCTGGGCGTACAGGCATGGGATGCGGCGATTTTCCACCTGATGACCCACGCGTTCTTTAAAGCGCTGCTGTTCCTCTCGTCCGGCTCGGTCATTCTGGCCTGCCACCACGAGCAGAACATCTTCAAAATGGGCGGCCTGCGTAAGTCGATTCCGCTGGTGTACGTCTGCTTCCTGGTGGGGGGCGCGGCGCTGTCCGCACTGCCGCTGATTACCGCAGGCTTCTTCAGTAAGGACGAAATCCTCGCTGGCGCGATGGCTAACGGTCATATCAACCTGATGGTAGCCGGCCTGGTCGGGGCGTTTATGACCTCGCTGTATACCTTCCGGATGATCTTCATCGTCTTCCACGGTAAAGAACAGATCCACGCGCACGCCGGGAAGGGGATTACCCACCATCTGCCGCTGATTGTGCTGCTGATTCTGTCGACCTTCGTTGGCGCACTGATCGTTCCGCCGCTGCAGGGCGTACTGCCGCAGACCACCGAACTTGAGCATGGTCGCGTGATGACGCTGGAAATCGCCTCGGGGATCATCGCGATTGCCGGCATCCTGATTGCCGCCTGGCTGTGGCTGGGTAAACGTACGCTGGTGACCTCCATCGCCAACAGCGCGCCGGGCCGTCTGCTGGGTACCTGGTGGTACAACGCATGGGGCTTCGACTGGTTGTACGACAAAGTGTTCGTGAAACCATTCCTCGGCATCGCGTGGCTGCTGAAGAGCGATCCGCTGAATGCCATGATGAACATTCCGGCCATCCTCTCCCGCTTTGCAGGTAAAGGCCTGCTGCTTAGCGAGAATGGTTATCTACGCTGGTATGTGGCGTCAATGAGCGTCGGGGCGGTTGTCGTACTGGCGTTGCTGATGGTACTGCGCTGAGTTTGTGGGTTGAGTGAATATCCCCGGCGGCGGTCCGCTGCCGGGTTTGTGAACCAAGAATGAATTTTAGGTAACTGCTTCTGAAGTCCAGGCGTCATCGGCGAGTGCGATAGCCTGTTCGGGAGTGAGAATATAAGGGACATACTTAGCTATGCTATTACCCTGGTTAATACTAATCCCCTTTATCGGCGGGTTTCTGTGCTGGCAGACTGAACGCTTTGGCGTGAAGATGCCGCGCTGGATTGCGCTGATTACCATGGGACTGACGCTGGTGCTCTCCCTGCAGCTGTGGCTACAGGGCGGTTATTCGCTGACTCAATCCGCGGGTATTCCGCAGTGGCAGTCAGAATTCGTGATGCCGTGGATCCCTCGCTTCGGTATTAGCATTCATCTGGCTATCGACGGTCTGTCGCTGCTGATGGTGGTGCTGACCGGTCTGCTCGGCGTGCTGGCCGTGCTCTGTTCGTGGCGCGAAATCGAAAAATACCAGGGCTTCTTCCACCTCAACCTGATGTGGATCCTGGGCGGCGTTATCGGCGTGTTCCTTGCCATCGACCTGTTCCTGTTCTTCTTCTTCTGGGAAATGATGCTGGTGCCGATGTACTTCCTGATCGCGCTGTGGGGCCATAAGGCTTCCGACGGTAAAACGCGTATCACGGCGGCAACCAAGTTCTTCATCTATACCCAGGCGAGCGGCCTGGTGATGTTGATTGCCATCCTGGCGCTGGCCTTCGTGCACTTTAACGCGACCGGCGTCTGGACCTTCAACTATGAAGATCTGCTGAAAACCCCGATGTCCCATGGCGTCGAATACATGCTGATGCTCGGCTTCTTCATCGCCTTCGCGGTGAAAATGCCGGTGGTTCCGCTGCACGGCTGGCTGCCGGATGCCCACTCTCAGGCACCGACCGCCGGTTCCGTTGACCTCGCCGGTATTTTGCTGAAAACGGCGGCCTACGGTCTGCTGCGTTTTGCTCTGCCGCTGTTCCCGAATGCCTCCGCCGAGTTTGCTCCCATCGCCATGTGGCTGGGCGTTATCGGTATCTTCTACGGCGCGTGGATGGCCTTCTGCCAGTACGACATCAAACGCCTGATTGCTTACACCTCCGTTTCCCACATGGGCTTCGTGCTGATTGCTATCTACACCGGCAGCCAGCTGGCGTACCAGGGGGCGGTCATTCAGATGATTGCCCACGGTCTGTCCGCGGCCGGCCTGTTCATTCTCTGCGGCCAGCTGTATGAACGCCTGCATACCCGCGATATGCGTCAGATGGGCGGTCTGTGGAGCAAAATTAAATGGCTGCCGGCGCTGTCGATGTTCTTCGCCGTGGCAACGCTGGGGATGCCGGGTACCGGTAACTTCGTCGGCGAATTCATGATTCTGTTCGGCAGCTACAAAGTGGTGCCGGTGATTACCGTGATCTCCACCTTTGGACTGGTCTTCGCTTCCGTCTACTCGCTCTCAATGCTGCATCGCGCGTACTTCGGTAAAGCGAAGAGCGACATCGCGGCGCAGGAGATGCGGGGAATGTCGCTGCGTGAACTGTCGATTGTTCTGCTGTTGGTGGTTCTGCTGGTGCTGCTGGGCTTCTTCCCGCAGCCGATTCTGGACACCTCACATGCTGCGATGAGCAACATTCAGCAGTGGTTTGTTAATTCCGTTTCTACTACAAGGCCGTAATTCGCCATGACAATAACTCCACAACAACTGATCGCACTGCTACCGCTGCTGATCGTCGGCTTGACGGTGGTGGTTGTGATGCTCTCCATTGCGTGGCGACGCAATCATTTCCTTAATGCCACG
Organism: Klebsiella planticola ATCC 33531; assembly: GCF_000735435.1. Lineage (GTDB taxonomy): Bacteria > Pseudomonadota > Gammaproteobacteria > Enterobacterales > Enterobacteriaceae > Klebsiella > Klebsiella planticola. The sequence goes on from NZ_JMPP01000024.1 coordinate 109,367, forward strand.
CTGTCGGTTCTTGGTCTGAACGCTGCGCTGATCTCACTTTGGTTCGTGGGTCAGAACGGTGCGATGGACGTCACGCCGCTGATTCGCGTTGACGGCTACGCTATGCTCTATACCGGGCTGGTGCTGCTGGCAAGCCTGGCCACCTGTACCTTCGCGTACCCGTGGCTTGAGGGATACAAGGACAACAAAGAAGAGTTCTACCTGCTGGTGCTTATCGCCGCGCTGGGTGGCATTCTGCTGGCGGGCGCCAACCATCTGGCCGCGCTGTTCCTCGGTATTGAATTGATTTCGCTGCCGCTGTTCGGCCTTATCGGTTATGCCTTCCGCCAGAAGCGTTCGCTGGAAGCGAGTATCAAATACACCATTCTGTCCGCCGCAGCCTCTTCATTCCTGCTGTTCGGTATGGCGCTGGTGTATGCCAACTCGGGCAACCTGTCCTTCCTGGCGCTGGGTAAAAGCCTGGCAGACAACGCTCTGCACGAACCGCTGCTGCTGGCGGGTCTGGGCCTGATGATCGTCGGCCTCGGCTTTAAGCTGTCGCTGGTGCCGTTTCACCTGTGGACGCCAGACGTTTACCAGGGCGCGCCGGCGCCGGTATCTACCTTCCTGGCAACCGCCAGCAAGATTGCTATCTTCGGCGTGGTGATGCGTCTGTTCCTGTACATGCCGGTGGGCAACAGCGAAGCGGTACGCGTGGTGCTGGGCCTGATTGCCTTTGCCTCGATCATCTTCGGTAACCTGATGGCGCTGAGCCAGACCAATATCAAACGTCTGCTCGGCTACTCCTCCATCTCGCATCTTGGCTATCTGCTGGTGGCGCTGATTGCCCTGCAGAGCGGTGAAATGTCGATGGAAGCCGTGGGTGTCTATCTGGCCGGCTATCTGTTCAGCAGCCTCGGCGCGTTCGGCGTAGTGAGCCTGATGTCCAGCCCATACCGTGGTCCGGATGCCGACTCGCTGTACTCCTATCGTGGCCTGTTCTGGCACCGTCCGATTCTGTCGGCGGTCATGACGGTGATGATGCTGTCGCTGGCAGGTATCCCGATGACGCTGGGCTTTATCGGTAAATTCTACGTGCTGGCCGTCGGTGTACATGCACACCTGTGGTGGCTGGTTGCCGCCGTGGTGATCGGTTCGGCGATTGGTCTGTACTACTACCTGCGCGTGGCGGTGAGTCTGTACCTGAGCGCGCCGGATAAACTGAATCGCGATGCGCCGTCGAACTGGCAGTACAGCGCGGGCGGTATCGTGGTGCTGATCTCCGCGCTGCTGGTCCTCGTGCTTGGCGTGTGGCCGCAGCCGCTGATTAGCATTGTGCAGCTGGCAACACCGCTGATGTAATCGCCGGGGCCGGGGTGGATACCGCTGGCCCTGTAACCCTGCCAGCCCGTTGTGAGACGGGCTGGCATTTTTTTTGCCTCGTTCCGCTGTTTTATCCCCTCCAGCCCGGCTAACTCAGGCTGTACGCCATAAAGTCTTCGGCCAGCAGCGTCCGGGGAAACACGTCCCGACACTCCGCCAGCAGGCGCAGACAGCCTTCCGCGTCATAGCGCGAACTAAAATGGGTAGCGATAAACATACTGACGCCGGCATCGCGGGCCAGCGCCGCTGCCTGCTGGCTCGACGAATGACCGCGGCTATTGGCTTTTTCCGCCATGGCCTGCTCCAGCGTCGTTTCATGAACCATCAGGTCAACGCCGCGCGCCAGCTCAAGCGCCGCCTCGCAGGGGGCCGTATCGCCAAAAATTGCCAGCGTTTTGCCGGGCGTCGCCGGGCCAAGATAGCGCTTCCCATCGATCGTCCGGCCATCTTCCAGCTCCACCGTCTCTCCCTGTTTCAGGCGCTGAAACAGCGGGCCCGGGCGGACGCCGTCGGCAATCAGTCGCGCGGCATCAAGGGCGCCAGGGCGGGCGTGCTCTTCGATACGATAGCCGTAGCATTCAACCGGATGATTCAGCGGATACGCGCTGACCCGATAGCCTCCTTCATCAAAGACCAGACCGGGGCCCACTTCGACAATGGTGAGCGGATAATCGGTCCATGAACCGCTTAAGCGCAGCGCGGTTTCCACAAACTCCCTGAGCCCCGTCGGGCCGTACAGCGTCAGCGGCAGCGAGTTGCCCTGCATGGAGCGGCTGCACAGCAGGCCGGGGAGGCCGAACAGATGATCGCCGTGGAGGTGGGTAATAAAAATCTTATTCAGTTTTCCTGGGTGGTACGGGGTATGTAAAAACTGATGCTGGGTACCTTCTCCGCAGTCGAACAACCACATCTCCGCTGCCGTCGGCTGTTGCAAATTCAGCACGATAGACGTCATATTACGTGTACGGGTCGGCACGCCTGCGGATGTCCCCAAAAATGTCAATTCCATCGTCCAGTGTCCTCAGGGCGTGGGTGAAAAAACTCAAGTATACAGGAGCAGTCAATGATTACATGGCAGGATCTTCACCACGCAGAGCTGACCGTCCCGCAGCTGTACGCTTTGCTACAGCTGCGCTGCGCGGTATTTGTCGTCGAACAAACCTGCCCCTATCAGGATGTTGACGGTGATGACCTGATCGGTGAAAACCGCCATCTGCTCGGCTGGCGAGGGGATGAACTGGTGGCCTATGCGCGCATTTTGAAAAGCGACGATGATATTGAGCCGGTGGTGATTGGACGCGTCATTGTCAGCCCGGCGGTGCGCGGTGAAAAGCTGGGTTATCAGCTGATGGAGCAGGCGCTGGCCAGCTGTCGTCGTCACTGGCCGCACAAGGCTATCTATCTCGGCGCCCAGGCGCATCTGCAACGTTTTTACGCCAGCTTCGGTTTTCAACCGGTGACCGACGTTTACGATGAGGACGGTATTGCGCATATTGGTATGGCCCGCGAGGCGGTCACCGGTTAAGCGCCGTTAGCGTAACTACGCAAAGAATCTATACTTTTTTTCCTTCAGTCTGCTCTGGCTGGCCGCCGCCGCATGCGGAAAGTCCTCTCCCTCATTATGGGTACTGCAATTTCACCCCAGTACCCCGTATAATCTGTGGTTTTTATTCTCTGGAGGTTTGCGTGCTGTCTGTTTCCACTGCGTTGGAACGCTTACGTGACTGCCTGTCTGACGATTTTCCGCCGTCGTCCGGTACGCGAATTTTCGATATTCCTTTCCCTCTTCATGACGCTTTTGACCCGCTTCTGTGGTGCGGTCATCAAGCGCAGTGGCCGCAGTTTTACTGGCAGCAGCGCAATGGCGATGAAGAGCTTGCCGCGCTCGGCGCGGTCAAAACCTTCCCGTCTTTGGCCGGGGCTCACGGCTTCCTGCAGCGCCAGGGGCTGGCGGATTTACGTATTTGCGGCCTGAATGCATTTAATCCGCAGGAAGGGAGGCTCTTTCTGCCGCGGCTGGAGTGGCGTCGGGTCGGGGGGAGAGCCACCCTGCGCCTGTTGTTGAGTAGCAAGACCTCACTGCGCGAAGATGCCATCGCGGCCCGGGAATTTCTCCAGACGCTAACGCCTGACCAGGCGCAGCCCGCCGCTCTGCCGCCGGTGCTCAGCGAACACCATTCCCCGGACTATCCGCAATGGCATGCGTTGATTGAACAGGCAACTCAGGCGATTGCCGCTGGGGAGATGGATAAAGTGGTGCTGGCGCGGGCCACCGATGTCCAGTTTGCCGCGCCGCCGGATCCGCTGGCGATCGTGGCTGCCAGCCGGCGCAGTAACCACCGCTGTTTTCATTTTATGATGGCCTTTAACGCACAGCGGACATTCTTTGGTTCAACGCCGGAGCGGCTTTGGCGCCGGCGCGGGACGCTGCTGCGCACCGAAGCGCTGGCCGGGACCGTTGCCAGCCATCCTGACGATCGCCAGGCGCAATTGTTGGCCGACTGGCTGATGAAAGATGATAAAAATCAGCGCGAGAATATGCTGGTGGTGGAGGATATCTGCCAGCGTATGCAGGATGAGGTCCGTTCGCTGGACGTCCTGCCGCCGCAGGTGGTGCGGTTGCGTAAAGTTCAGCATCTGCGCCGCTGCATCTGGGCTGAACTCTCTCAGCCTGACGATACCCGCTGCCTGCATCAGCTGCAGCCGACCGCCGCGGTCGCAGGATTACCGCGCCGGGCGGCGCTGGCATTTATTACCCGCCATGAACCTTTTACCCGGGAATGGTACGCCGGTTCCGCTGGCTACCTGTCGCTGGCGCAAAGCGAATTCTGCGTGGCCCTGCGTTCGGCGCAAGTCGAAAACGCCACGCTGAGGCTGTATGCCGGTGCCGGGATTGTCAGCGGTTCCGATCCTGAGCAGGAGTGGCAGGAGATAGAAAATAAGGCGGCGGGACTGCGTTCCTTGTTATTGACAAAAACGTAGATAAACGACGCATATCAATACTCCATTGCTTTGTATTACCTATACTTAGCCTCAATATTTGATACCGGACAATTTCATGTCAGTAAGCGCATTTAACCGACGCTGGGCGGCGGTGATCCTCGAAGCATTAACTCGCCACGGCGTGCAGCATATTTGCATTGCGCCGGGCTCGCGCTCGACACCTCTTACCCTGGCAGCGGCGGAAAACCGCGCGTTTATTCCTCATACCCATTTCGATGAGCGCGGTCTCGGCCATCTGGCGCTGGGGCTGGCAAAAGCCAGCCGGCAGCCGGTGGCGGTGATTGTCACGTCCGGAACGGCGACGGCTAACCTCTATCCGGCCTTAATTGAGGCGGGACTGACCGGTGAAAAGCTGATACTTCTCACCGCCGATCGTCCCCCGGAGCTGATTGACTGCGGTGCGAACCAGGCTATCCGCCAGCCGGGCATGTTTGCTTCTCATCCCTCGCAGACGCTGTCGTTGCCGCGTCCGTCTCAGGATGTGCCCGCGCGCTGGCTGGTATCGACGATTGACCAGGCGCTGGGCGCTCTGCATTCCGGCGGTATCCATATCAACTGTCCGTTCGCCGAGCCGCTGTACGGCGAGATGGATGACACCGGCGTGGAGTGGCAGCAGCAGCTCGGCGCGTGGTGGCAAAGCGATAAACCCTGGCTGCGGCAGTCCCTGCATCTGGAAAGCGAAAAGCAGCGCGACTGGTTTTTCTGGCGACAGAAGCGGGGCGTTGTCGTCGCGGGTCGCATGAGCGCCGCTGAAGGTAAAAAAGTCGCCGGGTGGGCAAAAACGCTCGGCTGGCCGCTGATTGGCGACGTCCTTTCCCAGACCGGGCAGCCGCTGCCGTGCGCCGACCTGTGGCTGGCGAACGGCAAAGCGGTGAGCGAACTGCAGCAGGCGCAAATCGTGGTACAGCTGGGCAGCAGCCTCACCGGTAAACGCGTGCTGCAGTGGCAGGCCACCTGTGAACCGGAAGAATACTGGGTCGTGGATAATCTCCCCGGTCGCCTCGACCCGGCTCATCACCGCGGTCGTCGGCTGGTCTGCCCGGTGGAACAGTGGCTGGATCTGCATCCGGCGGAAAGCCGCCAGCCGTGGGCGACGACGATCCCGGAGCTGTCGCGGCAGGCCTGGCAGGCGGCGGCCGACCGCAGTGAGGCATTTGGCGAAGCCCAGCTGGCTCACCGGATTCACCGCTACCTTCCGGAACAGGGGCAGCTGTTTGTCGGTAACAGCCTGGTGGTTCGGTTAATTGATGCCCTGGCGCAGCTTCCGGCAGGATATCCGGTTTATAGCAACCGTGGCGCCAGCGGTATTGATGGCCTGCTGGCGACGGCGGCAGGGGTTCAGCGAGCCAGTGCCCGCCCGACGCTGGCGATCGTCGGCGATCTTTCCGCGCTATACGATCTGAACTCGCTGGCGTTGCTGCGCCAGGCCTCTGCGCCGCTGGTGCTGATCGTGGTAAACAACAACGGCGGGCAGATCTTCTCTTTGCTGCCGACGCCGCAGGATCAACGGCGCCAGTTTTATCTGATGCCGCAGGATGTCAATTTCGGCCATGCGGCGGCGATGTTTGGCCTTCATTATCATCGCCCGGGCAACTGGGAGGCACTGGAAGCGGCGCTGGCCGGCGCCTGGCGTCTTCCTGGCGCCACGCTGATTGAGCTGGTGGTGAACGAGACGGAAGGCACTCATACTCTGCAACAGCTGCTGGCGCAGGTCAGCCGGCTATGAGTCTGCACGCCCGGTGCGAAAAGGGGCAGTCGGGCTATCCCTGGCTGGTCTTTTTACACGGTTTTTCCGGCGACAGCCGGGAGTGGCAAACGGTGGGCGCCGCGTTCAGCGCTTATCCGCAGCTGTATATTGATCTGCCGGGCCACGGTGGTTCGCGCGATGTCAGGGTCAGCGGTTTTGCCGAGGTTAGCCTGCGGCTGGAGAAAACGCTGGCGCACTATCATATTCGGGACTACTGGCTGATCGGCTATTCGCTGGGCGGGCGTATTGCGATGTTTTTTGCCAGCCAGCCGCGGTGCGGGCTGTGCGGGCTGGTCGTAGAGGGCGGCCATCCCGGTCTCCAGGATGCGCACCAACGCCAGCATCGCGCTTGTAGCGATGCTGCCTGGGCGGAGCGCTTTCGCCGCGAGCCGCTGGTTCAGGTTTTTGCCGACTGGTACCTGCAGCCGGTTTTCGCCGGTTTAAGTACGCAGCAGCGGGAAGCGCTTGTTGCGCTGCGCAGCCACAACAGCGGTGCCAGTCTGGCCGCGATGCTGGAGGCGACTTCCCTCGCCGTACAGCCCGACCTGCGTGCGCAACTCCGCGCCCGGCGCTACCCTTTTCACTATCTTTGCGGTGAGCGCGATGCGAAGTTTCGCGCCCTTGCGCGCGACGTCGCCGCAACGACACATATTATTCATCATGCCGGGCATAACGCGCATCGGGAAAATCCCGCGGCGGTGGTGTCATGTCTGGCCCAGTTTTTAGCGAGTTAACCAAAGGACATTCTATGATCTCTCTTGATGAAGCAATGCTCTACGCCCCCGTGGAATGGCACGATTGCTCCGAAGGCTATACCGACATTCGTTACCAGAAGTCGACGGACGGGATTGCTAAAATCACCATTAACCGGCCGCAGGTGCGCAATGCGTTCCGCCCGCTGACCGTGAAAGAGATGATTCAGGCGCTGTCCGATGCCCGATATGACGACAATATCGGCGTCATTATCCTCACCGGCGAAGGCGATAAAGCATTCTGCGCCGGCGGCGACCAGAAGGTACGCGGCGATTACGGCGGCTACCAGGATGATTCCGGCGTTCACCACCTGAACGTGCTCGATTTTCAGCGCCAAATCCGCACCTGCCCGAAACCGATCGTGGCGATGGTGGCGGGGTATTCCATCGGCGGCGGTCACGTTCTGCATATGATGTGCGATCTGACGATTGCCGCAGAAAATGCCATCTTCGGCCAGACCGGCCCGAAAGTCGGCTCATTTGACGGTGGCTGGGGCGCATCCTACATGGCGCGGATCGTCGGACAGAAAAAAGCGCGCGAAATCTGGTTCCTGTGCCGTCAGTACGATGCGCAGCAGGCGCTGGATATGGGGCTGGTCAACACCGTCGTCCCGCTGGCAGATCTGGAAAAAGAGACCGTGCGCTGGTGTCGAGAAATGCTGCAAAACAGCCCGATGGCGCTGCGCTGCCTGAAGGCGGCGCTGAATGCCGATTGCGATGGCCAGGCGGGGCTGCAGGAGCTGGCGGGGAATGCCACCATGCTGTTCTACATGACCGAAGAGGGGCAGGAAGGGCGTAACGCTTTCAACCAGAAACGTCAGCCGGACTTCAGCAAATTTAAACGGAATCCATAATGCGTCAGGCGCAGGTTTACCGCTGGCAGGTACCGATGGACGCGGGCGTGGTACTGCGCGAACGGCGGTTAAAAACTCGCGATGGGCTGTTCATCCACCTGCAGGACGGTGAACGTCAGGGATGGGGCGAAATTGCGCCTCTGCCGGGCTTTAGCGCGGAAACGCTGGAGGAGGCGCAGTGCGCGCTGGTGGCATGGGCGAAAGCCTGGCGGCAGGGCGAGAACCTGTCCGGGCCGTCTCACCCTTCCGTGGCCTTCGGCGTCAGCTGCGCGCTGGCGGAGCTGTACGATGAACTGCCGCTGGAGGCGGAGTATCGCGCGGTGCCGCTGTGCACCGGCGACCCGGACGAACTGTTTGCCAGGCTGGCGGCGCTGCCCGGTGAAAAGGTAGCGAAGGTCAAGATCGGGCTGTATGAAGCGGTGCGTGACGGCATGGTGGTTAACCTGCTGCTGGAAGCGATTCCCGATCTGCAGCTGCGTCTGGACGCCAACCGCGCCTGGACCCCGCTCAAAGCGCAGCAGTTTGCGAAATATGTCCATCCGCAGTACCGCGACCGTATCGCCTTCCTTGAGGAACCGTGTAAAACCCGCGACGACTCCCGGGCTTTTGCCCGGGAAACCGGCATTGCGATTGCCTGGGATGAAAGTCTGCGTGAGGCGGATTTTCGTTTTCAGGCGGAGCCGGGTTTGCGTGCGCTGGTGATCAAGCCGACGCTCACCGGTAGCCTGGACAAAGTACGGGAACAGGTCGCCGCGGCACACGCGCTGGGGCTGACGGCGGTGATCAGCTCATCGATCGAATCAAGCCTTGGACTGACGCAGCTGGCGCGGATTGCCGCCTGGCTGACGCCGCAGACCCTTCCCGGTCTGGATACCCTGGCATTGATGCGCGCGCAGCTGATTCGCCCCTGGCCTGACAGCCCGTTACCCTGCCTGAACAGTGATGAGCTGGAGCCGCTGCTGTGACCTTTAGCGACTGGCCATGGCGGCACTGGCGCCGGCTGCGCGGCGATGCGCCGGCGGTGCGTCTGAACGACGTTGTCCTGAACTGGCGGCAGCTGTGCGCTGAAGTTGACGCGCTGGCCGCGGGCTTCCGCGCTCAAGGGGTCAATGAAGGGGAGGGCGTGCTGCTGCGGGCCTATAACCAGCCGTCGGCATTGCTGGCATGGCTGGCGCTGCTTCAGTGCGGCGCCCGGGTGCTTCCTCTGAATCCTCAGCTCCCGCCTTCGCTGCTGGCGGCAGTGTTACCCTCCCTCGATTTGCGTTATGCGCTGGCGCTGAACGGCGATCCGCTCGCCCTCGACTTTGCGCCGCTGGCGCTGCAACGCGAGGCGGGTGGCTTGACGCTACCCTGGTGCGAAGAACGCCTGGCGTCAATGACGCTCACCTCCGGCTCTACGGGGCTGCCGAAGGCTGCCGTGCACAGCTGTCGGGCGCATCTTGCCAGCGCTGAAGGCGTGCTGGCGATGATTCCGCTGGCGTCGGATGATGACTGGCTGCTGTCGTTGCCGCTGTTTCATGTTTCCGGCCAGGGTATTCTCTGGCGCTGGCTGCTGGCGGGCGCCCGCCTGACGGTAAGAGAAAGACAACCGCTGGAACAGGCGTTGCGAGGCTGTACGCATGCCTCGCTGGTGCCCACTCAGCTCTGGCGGTTGCTCAATAGTGAGGCTGATGTGTCGTTGAAGGCGGTGCTGTTGGGCGGGGCGGCGATTCCCGTCGCGTTGACCGAACAGGCGCGCGGCCGGGGGATTCGCTGCTGGTGTGGCTATGGTCTGACGGAGTTCGCCTCGACGGTATGCGGCAAAGAGGCGGATGGCGCACCGGACGTTGGCCAGCCGCTGCCGGGGCGCGCGCTGAAAATCGTTGAAGGCGAAGTCTGGCTGCGTGCCGACAGCATGGCGGCTGGCTACTGGCGCGATGGCGGGGTGCAGCCGCTGGTCAACGAACAGGGCTGGTTTGCCACTCGCGATCGCGGCGAGATCAGGGAGGGCAAACTGACTCTGCTTGGGCGGATGGATAACCTCTTTTTCAGCGGAGGGGAAGGTATTCAGCCTGAAGAGGTGGAGAGAGTACTTCTGGCTCATCCGCAGATTCAGCAGGCGTTTATCGTGCCGTTAGACGATGCGGAGTTTGGTCAGCGTCCGGTGGCGGTGGTGGAGTGCGCTGCGCAGTGCGATGTCGCCGCGCTGGCGGTCTGGGCACAGGATAAGCTGGCACGTTTTCAGCAGCCGGTACGCTGGTTGATGTTACCTGATTCGTTGAAAACCGGCGGGATAAAAATTTCCCGCCGGGCATTACGTGACTGGGTTAATGCGTTGCCAGGCAGCCAGACCCGTTAACCGGGGTTGGCCTCGGCACGGCGCCGGCGTTGCTTACGCAGATAGCGTAGCAGCGGGGGAATAACGATCGCGGCGATGGCGAGGAACAATAATGTTTTGGTCACGCCGCTTCCCCACAAAATCGACAGATTGCCGTTGCTGATAGACAGCGCCCGGCGCAGGTTTTGCTCCAGCATCTCCCCGAGCACGAAACCTAAGATCAGCGGCGACATCGGGAAGTGCATTTTACGCAGAATGTACCCGAGCACTCCGAGTCCGACCATTAGCAGCAAATCGAAGGTCGTACTGTGGACCGCGTAGACGCCGACGGCAGAAACGGCGGCAATCGCCGGCACCAGGAACCACAGTGGGATCGTCAGCATCCGGGTAAACAGGCCGATCAGCGGGATGTTCATAATCAGGAGCATCACGTTGGCGATCAGCAGGGCGGCGATCAATCCCCAGACGATGTCCGGTTGTTCGGTAAACATGGCGGGGCCTGGCGTGATGTTGTACAGCGTCAGGGCTCCCATCATCACCGCCGTGGTGCCGGAACCGGGCACCCCGAGGGTCAGCATCGGGATGAACGAGCCGCAGGCGGAGGCGTTATTGGCCGCTTCCGGGGCGGCGACGCCGCGGATATCCCCTTTGCCGAAGCTGTCGCTGCTGCCGCTGAGCTTTTTTCTCGGTCATATAGGTGATGGCGCTGGCAATGGTAGCCCCGGCGCCGGGCAGAATACCGACGAAGAAACCTACCACCGACGAGCGCAGCGTGGCGCCCACGCACTGACCGGCCTCTTTGGCGTTAAACAACATACGCCCGGTTTTCCGCACCAGCGTTTGCCCGCTGCTGGTGCTTTCCAGCATCAGCAGAATTTCAGAGACGCTAAACAGCCCTATGACGACGACGATAAACTGCACGCCATCCGAGAGGTGGATGCTGTCGAAGGTAAAGCGGTAGACTCCGGTATTGGCATCGACACCCACCGTCGCCAGACCTAAACCAATTAAGGCGGAGAGAAACGACTTCAGCGGGTTCTGCGCCATCATGCTGCCCAGGCAGGCAATGGCAAACACCATCAGGGCGAAATACTCTGCGGGACCGAATGCCAGCGACCACTGTGCCAGCACCGGTGCGAACAAAATAATGCCGCCAATCGCGATAAGCGATCCGACAAAAGAGCTGACCGCCGAAATCGATAAGGCCACCCCGCCGCGTCCCTGCTGGGCCATCGGATAACCGTCGAGAGCGGTCATAATGGCGGCGGCATCGCCGGGCACATTCAGTAAAATGGACGAGATGCGCCCGCCGTACTCGCAGCCGATATAGACCGTCGCCAGCAGAATCAGGGCAGATTCAGCAGGCAGATGCAGTGCGAACGCCAGCGGCAGCAGAATCGCCACGCCGTTAATTGGCCCGAGGCCGGGCAACAGGCCGACGATGGTGCCGACGAAGCAGCCAATCAGCGCAATCATCAGGTTCGTCGGCGTCATCGCCACGGCGAAGCCCTGCGAAAGATAAATCCAGGTATCCATAGACTTCTCCGTTAACTTAACCAGATGCCGAGCGGCAACGTGACATCGAGCAGGGTGTCAAAGGCGTACCACAGGGCCGCGCCCATCACCACCCCGGCCGCGGCGGTGGCAGGCAGCGTGGCGCCAAACAGCAGGCCAATGACGGCGGTCAGCAAGGCGGTGGCCAGCGGGAAACCAAGCCATTCAAATCCCCATGCATAGACCACCAGAACCACCACCATGGTTAACAAGCGTTGTAAAACTCGCTTCCCGGGCCACGTCACCGCGTCGGGGCGGCGTAATAGCAGCAGGACCGAGCACAGCAGCATCAGGCCGATAATCCCCAGCGGGAACGGGCGGGGACCAACGGGTTCATAGGCGTACTCGCTGTGAATCTGCCAGGCAACGAACATCCCCCCCGCGCAGAGCAGCAGCCAGATACTGGCAAAAATACGATCGCTCATGGCAACCTCCGCAGATTATTTCGCCAGACCAAAGGCTTTGGCCTGTTCGCGATAGTCGTTGACCTGTTTCTTCACGTAGGCATCGAGCGCTTCGCCGCTCAGGTTGAACTCAAACAGGCCGCGCAGCTCGCGCTGTTTTTTGAACTCCTCGGTCTGCTGAAGCTTGTTGAACTCCTCGACCCACCACTGGTAGTCAGCATCGCTGACCTTCGGACCGACGTAAAAGCCGCGAATAATCGGCCAGACCAGATCGTAACCCTGCTCTTTAGCGGTCGGGACATTGGCCAGCGCGCCGGGTAGCCGTTCACTGGAGAAGACCGCCAGCACGCGAATTTTGTTGCCTTGCAGATAGGGCACCATTTCGCTCAGATCGCCAGAGACCGCCTGAACATGGTTTCCCAATAGCGCGGTCACCGGTTCGCCGCCGCCCTCAAAAGCGACGTAGCGCATTTTATGCGGGTCAACATGGGCTTTTTGCGCCATCAGCGCGGCCTTCATCCAGTCCTGGCTGCCGATGGAGGCGCCGGCGCCGATGACGATGTTGGCGGGATCTTTTTCCATTGCGGCCATAAACGAAGGGAGGTCCTGCCACGGAGAGTCGGCGCGCACGGCAATCATCCCGTAATCGGTACCTACGCTGGCGAGCCAGCGGACATCATCGACGCCGTAGCGGCCAAATTTACCTTGCGATAAATTGAGTAACGAACCGCCGGAGAAGGCGACAACGGTGCCCGGCTCGCCCGGACGCTGTGCGACGATGGCGTTGTAGGCGACCGCGCCGACACCGCCGGGCATGTAGGTGACCCGCATCGGTTTAGCGATCGCCCCTGTTTCCATCAGGCTGACCTGAATCAGTTTGCAGGTCAGATCGAAGCCGCCGCCGGGCTTAGCCGGCGCAATACATTCGGTACGGGAAGGGGCTTCGGCGGCATACGCTGAGACGCTGCAGAGGCATAGCGCGAGTGCGCTAAGATGGCGAAGGAATGGTGTGTTCATGGGCTTCCTCAGTCGGGTACAGGGGTGGTTTATTCTGGTTATGTGGAACAATGTCGGACTGTTTGGTTGCGCAATTGTTAAATCAACAACCTTTCATTTCCCTTTCAGTCGCGGGATAACTTTACAGGATGTGATAGATCTCTCTTATTTCCCTCAGCGACAGGGAGGTATCAGCGGCGGGGTTATTTCCGGCGATGGGAAATGCGAAGCACGATAAAACGGGCCAGAACTGGCCCAGGGATTGAGCCGCATAAATCGCCGGTGGGATCAGCTGAGCAGGCGCAGGAAAGTACCAGATTCAGCCGAATGTATTATGAATGAGGCTGAGCACTTATCTGCGATTTTTTATAAATACACGTTTTGTTCTGCGGATATCTTTCAGATATGAGTACAGGGAAAATACGGATACGGCCAGCAGTACGACGGCGAGAATTAAAAATAAAATATTAACCATGCTATTAGTCCATTGATAGTGTGGTGTTTTTTTCATTTTCAGTATCGGGATATTTATCCGGTGAAAGTATGATCTTCATCAAATGTTATTCCCATTCATACAGTAATGAACGTAATTAGTACATTCTTATGATCTCTATAATATTGGGCGTTCTTATAATGTTATTTTGCGCTGAATGAATAATAAAGTCAGCGTATTTAATGATGATTTAAAGTTAATTTCGTCAGAATATGCATGAGAATAAACAGATGGCGAATTGGGTTTCCAGCAAGCGCGTTGACGGCTATCTGCGGGCTGAATAGCGGCAGACGGTGGGGAGAGCGATCGCCCTCTTTGTTCAGAGTGTTAAACCGCTTACAAATCAGCTGCGTCGATGTTGCATATTTGTTTCATTTTGTCATTCTCATCTTTTTGTTGCTCGTCGCGCTGTGATGGATGCTTGCGCCAATGGGTGACCACGGAACCAAAGTCAGTCCTGCCGATTGCCGTGCCGATAAACATGGAGATATCACCACAATGCGCCTTTTATTAGCTGAAGATAATCGTGAACTGGCCCACTGGCTGGAAAAAGCGCTGGTACAGGGCGGGTTTGCCGTCGACTGCGTCTTCGATGGTCGGGCGGCTGACCATCTGCTGCAAAGTGAAAAATACGCGCTGGCGGTGCTGGATATAGGGATGCCCGGTTTCGACGGACTGGAAGTGGTTCAGCGGCTGCGCAAACGCGGGCAGACGCTACCGGTACTGCTGCTGACGGCACGCAGCGCGGTGGCGGATCGGGTTAAAGGGTTGAACGTCGGCGCCGATGATTATCTGCCAAAGCCCTTTGAGCTTGAGGAACTGGACGCGCGGCTGCGGGCATTGCTACGGCGCAGCGAAGGTCAGGTGCATGAAGTACAGCAGCTGGGCGAGCTGGAGTATCGCGATGAGGGCTATTTTTTGTTGCGAGGACAGCGGTTGTCGCTAACCCCGCGCGAGCAGGCGCTATTGACGGTGCTGATGTTTCGTCGTTCCCGACCCGTCTCACGCCAGCAGCTGTTTGAGCAGGTCTTCAGTCTGAATGACGAAGTGAGTCCGGAGAGTATCGAACTCTATGTCCATCGGCTGCGGAAAAAGCTACAGGACAGCGACGTGCGGATTACCACGCTGCGTGGGCTCGGCTATGTGCTGGAGAGCGGTCATGAAGTGGGGTAAGCCGCAGTCGCTGTTTGCCCAACTGATGCTGTTTCTCGGGCTGCCGCTGGTGCTGCTGTGGGGACTGTCGGCATTCAACAGCTATGTGAGCGCGCTCCAGGCGGCGACGCAGGCCTATGACCGGACGCTGCTCTCCTCGGCCCGCACCGTGGCGGAACGGCTGGTGGTGCGCGAGGGGCGGCTGGAGGTCAACGTGCCCTGGGTCGTGCTGGATAGTTTTGAGCTCAACATGAACGACCGCCTGTATTACAAGGTGGTGGACCCGGACGGGAAGGTGATTTCAGGTTTTGATGATTTGCCCGCCATGCCGCCGGCAACCTCGCGCACGACGCTCTATCCGGCGCTGGCATGGTTTTACCACACCGAATATCGTGGCCAGGCCATTCGCGTGGCGCGGCTGCTGCAGCCGATCAACGAAGGGGGCATTCTCGGGATGGCGGAAATCTATATCGCTGAGACCCTGCAGTCGCGGCGCTGGCTTGCCGGGCAGCTGCTGTTCTCTTCCTGGGTATCACAGGGGCTGCTGGTGCTGCTGACGCTGGTGCTGACCGGCTGGCTGCTGCGGCGCGTGCTGCGCCCGATGCGCCAGCTCTCGGCGCTGATGGTCCGGCGCGAACCCGGCCTGCTGACGCCGCTGCCGGAACTGCTGCCGTGGTCAGAAACCCGGCTGCTGATAGTGGCATTTAACCGCTATATTGACCGGCTGCGAGTGATGATTTCACGGCAGGAGCGCTTTAGCGCCGACGCCTCCCATCAGCTCAAGACGCCGCTGGCGGTTTTAAAGACCCAGGCCTCCGTCGCGCTGGCCAGCGATGACCCGCAGCTGTGGCGTGAAAGTCTGCAGGCCATGCGTACCACGCTCGATGGGACGATTATGTTGACCGAACGTCTGCTGCAGCTGGCGAGCGTTAAAGGTAAAGAGCAGGGGGATCGGGCCTTCCTGGCCGTCGATCTTCAGGACATCGTGCAAAACAGCTGCTTTTCGCGGATTACCCAGGCGCGCAGTAAAAATATCGACCTCGGTTATGAGGGCGAACGGTCCGCGGTCATGATCGCCGGCGACGGCGTCCTGCTGGCTGAGCTGTGCGCCAATCTGTTGGATAACGCAATTCGCTACACGCCGGCAAACGGAACGGTGACGCTGAGCCTGCGTCGCGATGGAGAAGGCGTCGTCATGGAGGTCGAAGACAGTGGCCCGGGTATTGAGGATGACCAGATTCAGCAGGCGCTGCTGCCATTTCAGCGCCTGGAAAATGTCGGGGATAACCCCGGTGCGGGTCTCGGGCTGGCGCTGGTGACGGATATTGCCCGACTGCATCGCAGTCACCCGCAGCTGCTGCGTAGCGAAACGCTGGGCGGCCTGAAAGTCAGACTGCGTTTTCTGGCCGCGGCGCCGGGTCGCTCAGAGCAGGCCTTTCAGGGTTAATGTTTTGCGGGTCGCGACGTTCAGATCGTAGCGGTGCAAATCTTGCGGTTTCACCCAGGCATACGCCTGAAACTCGTCGTTGAGGGTGATTTCGCGATTGGCGCTGAGGCAGTCAAAAATCAGGTAAATCATATATATCTCTTCCTGACGGCCGTCGGCATAGGTTTTGACCCGAATATCATCGCTGAAGGTCCACGGCGTAATCTGCGTCAGCTGCAACGCCTCGCCAAGCTCCTCACTAACTTCCCGACGTAGCGCCTCTTCAATACGTTCGCCCGGTTCAACGCCGCCGCCGGAAAGTGCCCACTGCCCGGGAAAAACGCCGCGATCGTCAGCCATTTTGCAGAGCAGATAGTGGCCCTCATTCTGAATCAGCGGGCAGACGATGGTCCTTTGGCGCATGGTGATCTCCTTGACTAAACGGTAGGAAAAAGGTGTTGGAGCACCAGTTTGCGAGCCGTCTCGCTAAACCGCAAGCTGCATTGTCCGTATTTAGCCGCCGCTATCCGTAGCAACTGGTTACAATCACGAGAGTAAAGGTCATTTTAGTGCATTGATTCCTCAGCGTTCGGCAGTACAATTCTGCGGTTTTTGGGACTTTTTTGATTCTTGTTTTCTGGATAGAGTAAAAATGAAAAAGAGCATTTTATTAGGTCTTGCCGGCATGATGTTCGTCTCTACGGCGGCAAATGCCATCAGCGTAACCGGGCAGGCTGGTGAGCACTACACCAACCTTGGCGTCGGTTTCGGGACTGAGTCATCTGGTCTGGCAGTGACCGGCAACTGGATGCACAGCGACAATGACGGCGACGCGGCGGGTTTAGGTCTTGGTCTGAATATTCCGCTGGGGCCATTCCTCGCGACGGTTGGCGGCAAGGGCGTTTACACCAACCCGAAGAGCGGCGATGAAGGGTATGCGGCGGCCGTCGGCGGCGGCCTGCAGTGGAAAATTGGCGACAGCTTCCGTCTGTTCGGCGAATACTATTATTCCCCGGATTCACTCTCCAGCGGTATTCAGAGCTATCAGGAAGCCAACGCCGGTGCGAGCTGGACGATTATGCGTCCTCTGAGCATCGAAGCCGGTTATCGTTATCTGAACCTCGAAGGGAAAGACGGCAACAAAGACAGCACGATTGCAGACGGCCCGTACCTCGGCGTCAGCGCCAGCTTCTAATCCCGCAACGGCGCGAACCTTTCCCGCGCCGTATTCCTGTCTACTCCGCCTGCGCCTTGCGCTATAGTATTGCCACCTGGCAGGCAAGGAGTGAAGTGAATAATGATAAATGTGGAAATGCTGTCCACCGGCGATGAAGTGTTGCACGGGCAAATCGTCGATACCAATGCCGCGTGGCTGGCCGATTTCTTTTTCAATCAGGGATTACCGTTAACGCGCCGCAACACCGTGGGCGATGACCTTGATTCCCTGGTCACGGTGTTACGTGAACGCAGTGAACAGGCGGATGTGCTGATCGTCAACGGCGGCCTGGGGCCAACCAGTGACGATCTGAGCGCGCTGGCCGCAGCGACCGCCAAGGGCGAAGGACTGATTCTGCACGAAGCGTGGCTGGAAACGATGACCCGTTTCTTTGCCGAGCGCGGTCGCCCGATGGCCGCAAGCAACCGCAAGCAGGCGGAGATCCCCGCCAGCGCGGAGATGATCAATAATCCGGTGGGGACGGCCTGCGGTTTTGCCGTTCAGCTTAACCGCTGTCTGATGTTTTTCACCCCCGGCGTCCCGTCGGAATTCAAAGTCATGGTCGAGCAGGAAATTTTACCCCGCCTGCGTGAGCGTTTCCCGCTCTCTGCACCGCCGCTGTGTCTGCGTCTGACGACTTTTGGCCGTTCGGAAAGCGATCTGGCGCAAAGCCTCGATCCGCTGGAGCTGCCGCCGGGCGTCGTCATGGGCTACCGTTCTTCAATGCCGATTATTGAGCTGAAGCTCACCGGGCCGGCGGAGCAGCGCGAAGCGATGCTGGCGATATGGCCGGAAGTGAAAAAAGTGGCGGGAGAGAGCATGATTTTCGAGGGCACCGAAGGGCTGCCCGCGCAGATCGCGCGTTGTTTACAGGAGCGCCAGCTGAGTCTGACGCTGAGTGAACAGTTTACCGGCGGTTTGCTGGCGCTTCAGCTTTCGCGGGCAAATGCGCCGCTGCTGGCAAGCGAAGTCGTCCCTTGCCAGGAGGAGTCGCTGGCGCAGTCTGCTCGCTGGGCCGCAGAACGGCGGGTCAATCATTTCGCCGGTCTGGCACTGGCGGTGAGCGGCCAGGAAGCCGATCACCTGAATTTCGTCCTCTCGACGCCGGAAGGCACCCATGCGCTACGGGTCAAATTCAGCGCCACGCGCTACAGCCTGGCGGTTCGTCAGGAAGTCTGTGCCATGATGGCGCTGAATATGCTGCGCCGTTGGTTGAACGGTCAGCCGGTCGCCGGCGAACACGGTTGGATTAACGTCGTCGAATCTCTCTCGGTTTAAACAAACCTCTGCGTCGGGAACTCCTCCCGACGCGCGATCGGTCCAGCCGGTTGTACTTGCTTTTAAATATTCCGTGCGCCATCTCGCCTTTTCCTCCCGCCGAACGTCCACTCTGCTGGAATAGCGTCGCCATTTGAGGTCGCTGACAATTTACCCCCCGGACAACCGCAACACTGATTCCAGTACTCAGGATTGGAGTCCAGGATGCTGGAATCAAGTAAAGTCCCGGCGGCTGCACCTTACCGGGCCTACGAGATCCGCATATGGCGCCAGGCAGGTCGTCAGTCAGGGCGATGCTAATACCCAATTCGCAAGCACCCGTAGGCCGGGTCAGGCGTTAGCCGCCACCCGGCAAAAACACGGCGACAGTATTCACAGCGGATTTGTCATCGCCCATTGATTTCACTCGGTTCTGGCGCCGATATCAGGTCAGCGCCTGCGCCAGCAAAGTGATGGGATGTTCACAGCGTTTGCTGGTGGACATCTCGATTTGCCATTTGCAGGTTTCGCAATCGGTGATCACCAGGTCGGCACCGCTCTCCTCAATTTGCCGGAACAGCGGTGCGCCGATGGCCTGAGAAGAGGGGTAGTTTTCCGATTTAAACCCGTAGGTGCCGGCGATACCGCAGCACTGCGAATCCAGCACTTCCAGCTGTAAACCCGGGATCAGCCGCAGCAGTTCGAGGGTATACAGCGACCAGCCCATCTTCTCCATATGACACGGCGTGTGATAAACCACCTTCAGCGGCAGCGGCCGAAGCGGCAGGGTTCGCCCGGCATCAAGCTGGCGCCAGATCCAGCGGGTGGCCAGTTCAACCCGGTCGCGAAGGTCCTGATTATCGACATCCAGCAGATGCGGGTATTCGTCGCGCAGGGTAAAAGCGCAGGTTGATGAGGTGGCAATGACCGGCAGCGCAGTCTCTCGCATGGCGGCGACGTTGCTCTGCGCCTGGCGGCGGGCTTTGGCAAAAAAGCCGTTGGCGATAAGCGGCACGCCGCAGCATTTTTCTTTGCTTAACAGCTGTACGCCGGTGCCCATCGCGTTCAGCACGCGGATGAGATCGTGGCCAAGCTGCGGATGGTTGTAGTTGACGTAACAGCCGTGAAAAAACGCCACTTGCTCACTGAACTGCGCCTGGCGGTCCGCCTGCTGGCGGTAAGCCCGGCGAAAAGTGCCGAAACCGTATTTCGGCAGCGTTCGCCGGTGGTCAATCTTTAACGTCGCATCGAGCAGCCGGCGCACCGGCTTGAGGCCCGTTGCGACGTTGACCAGCGGGGCAAACGGCGTGGAGAGAGTGCCCATCAGGTCGGTATGGCTGAGGATAGCATCGCGCAGCGTCGGTTTTTGCTGGCTGTACTGCGCCCGTGCCCGCTGGATAATATCGCCAATTTTTACATCAGAGGGACAGGCGACTTCACAGCGCTTGCAGTTAATACAATATTTTAAGGCTTCGTCGTACAGTGCCCCGTCCTTCAGCCGCAGGCGCTCACCGTCCGGACCCGCCTGTTTCGGGCCCGGATAGCGGGGATTAACCCGGCTGACCGGACAGCTGGTCGTACAAACGGTACATTTAATGCAGCTCTCAAAGCGGGTATCGTTCATCGCGTGCCTCCGGCAAGGTCATGAATCTGTTTCGCGACGTGGAGCGCGGTGACCGCGCAAACGCCGCCGCCGCATCCCAGCTGGATGGCGTCAAAACCGCCCAGTAGCGAACCGATGGCGAACAGGTTGCCCAGCGGCTGGCCGTCGAGCAGCGGGCGCAGCATCGTATCCGTTTTCAGGCCGAAGCGTTGCCAGGGTTGCGAAGCAAAGAAATCGCGCTGATACCAGTTCTCGCGCGGGGTAGTCTGCTGAAGGTCGAGGCCGAGAATCGGCTCCCGAACGCGCTCTTTATCGGCGATCAAGCCATTGCTGAAGAAACTGCCGCTGGCCAGAACTGCAAAACGGGGACGCAGCGGAACATCGCCGTGCTGCCGGGTCCAGACTTCGCTGACGTTCCCCTCCTGATGGCCGATCCGCGTGACTTCATCGCCAGCCAGCCAGGTGCCTCCGGTCCGAATAAAACGCCGCTGAAGCTGGTTATGCAGGCGCATGCCGGGAACCGAAGGCGGCAGCGTCGGCAGCAGGCGCAGCGGGCAGGGCAGCTGTTCCTGTAGCCAGCTATACAGCCCGGCGTCGTTCAGACCGAAACAGGCGGGCATGATCAGCAGGTCGTGCGCCTGCGCCAGCGGACGTAACGCGGCGAGGAGCGCGGGCCAATGACACGGTTCATCGAGCATTCTGGCGATATTCACCGCGCGAAATTCGCTCGGGTTATCCCGCAGAACATCCAGTATCGGTAAGTCTATCTCGGTCGCCGTCGCTTTTACCCCCTGCCGGGTGAGCGAGGCGGCGGCCAGATGCGGCTGGAAGTCGGCGAATCCGCCGATACCCACGACGCCAACGCTTCCTGCGGAGAGTGGCGCCACGGGAACTTCCTGCGGCGAAAGCCACGTCGGGCGCAGGGTGCCCAGCGGCGTCACGCGCTCATGCGGTTGGCTGGCCTCGCCGCGCATCGCGATCCCGCTGGCGGCCAGCAGCGCCTCGGTTTGCGCGGCGTATGCCATCACCCGATCGGCGCCCAGCATGGCATAGGGATGTTCGGGAAGCTGTTCTGCCAGGCGGGCGATCCCGTGAGCCACCTCGCTGACGCGTTCCCCATCGGGAAGGGCGCAGAGCAGATCCAGCGAAGCGGAGGAAAAGTGCAGCGCGCTTTGACCCCGACTGACGATGACGCAGCGCAGGCCGAACTGATTAAGCGTGAGCCCGCAGAGCAGGCCCGCGAGGCCACCGCCGATAATCACGCTATCAAATTTCATCCTGAGACTCCTTTGGCAGCCCGCACAGTCCGAGATAGACCCAGCGGGTGAATTCACTTTCCCTGAGCGCATCGCCCCAGGCAATGGGCTGCACACCTTTCCAGCGCTCGTTTAAAAAATCGGAAAGCTGGGTCAGCGACTGGGCGGGAGTGGTGATGTTAAACCGTTGCAGAAGCCCGGCCGCCCGGCAGGCGCACAGCTCTCCCTGGCAGGTGCCCATGCCGATGCGCGTACGGCGACGTAGATCGAGCAGGCTGTTAACCGCTAAGTTTTCCACCGCGTACTGTACTTCTCCGGCGGTCACCATCTCGCATTCACAGATTAAGCTGCGATGCTGGCGGGTATCGCCCAGCCAGGCAGGCGTGCGGTCGCCGTGGCGGTAGAGGGCGGAACCGCGCAGCGGCGCGGGTAGCGAGATGATTTTTTTTACCGTGACTTCGGGGGGCTCCGTTGAGCCCGGAAGCGGAGTGTCGGCGGTAGAGCAGGGGACGCTGTTGCCCAGCTTACGACACACGGCATCCGTGGCCCACTCCGCCATCAGACGGTAGGTCATCAGCTTGCCGCCGGTAATAGTGATAAAGCCCTCCATGCCGTCGCGTCCGGCGTGGTCGAGCAGAACGATACCGCGGCTGACGCTGCGTCCGCTGGGGTCATCATCGCTGGCCACCAGTGGACGCACGCCGGAATAGGCGCGCAGCACGCGAGTACGCCCAAGTACCGGAGCCAGTTTTTCCCCTTCCCGCAGCAGGGTGTCGACTTCGGCCGTCGTGACCCGGTTGTCATCAATTTCGTCGTAAGGGATATGTTCCGACGTCGTGCCAATCAGCGAAATGGTATCTCCGGGCACCAGAATATCGGCATCGGCGGGTTTGCGGCAGCGGTTGATGACCTGCCGGTTGATACGGTGGTCGAGGATCAGCAGCGATCCTTTGGCCGGGAACATGGCGATGCGCAGATCGGCATATTCCGCGATCCGCTGTCCCCAGATCCCGGCGGCATTGACCACGACACCGGCGTACAGCGTGCGTCTCTCACGCTGTTGATGATCATAAAACTCGACCCCGCAAACGCGTTCTCCACGGCGGATGAGCCCGGTAATTTCACAACCGGTCAGAATGGTCGCGCCATGTTCCCGGGCGTCGAGCATGTTGGCTGCCGTAAGGCGAAACGGGTCGATGGTGCCATCGGGGACCTGAACGGCGCCGAGCAGAGTCGGATTCACGGTCGGCTCAATACGCAGCGCTTCCGCTGGCGACAGCTGGCGGGTCTCGATACCGGCCTGCTGACAGGCGCTGATAAAGGTCTGCTGCCAGGCCAGGTCGTCCTCGGGAAGGGTGATAAACAGTCCGTTAGTGGGCTCAATACAGTGGCGGGCGATGCGGCGCAGGATGCGGTTTTCACTGATGCATTCCCGGGCCGATTCGCCATCGGTTACGGCATAGCGCGCGCCGCTGTGCAACAGCCCATGATTGCGCCCGGTCGCCCCGGTGGCGATATCGTGGCGTTCCACTAACGTCACGCGCAGCCCACGAAGCGCACAGTCGCGCGCGATCCCTGCGCCGGTGGCGCCGCCGCCAATGATGATGACATCACATTCACCGCTATCGGCCATCTTCAAGTCCCTCTATGTTCGTTTTACGCCATTTAGCCATACAAATAGTGGGTATTGTTTGATTTCGAGCATATTCGCGCGTTATTCGAGCGGGTTATGTGATTTCATGCTCATAATGGAATGTTTTGTCATATTTTTGTAACAAAGCGTGCGATGTTTCACAGTATCCAGGGCCAGCTTTGCCTACCATCCCGGCTCATCAGAAGTGGGTGATTAGATTAGATTTTTCTTATCGCTGTCAGTAGAGAAGAGATGGCCACGGAGGCTGCTATGTTAACTATTTTTAAACCTGCGCCGCACAAAGCGCGTTTGCCCGCGGCGGAAATCGATCCGCTGTACCGCCGACTGCGCTGGCAAATTTTCATCGGTATTTTCTTTGGATACGCTGCTTACTATCTGGTGCGTAAGAACTTTGCTCTGGCTATGCCCTATCTGGTGGAGCAAGGTTTTTCCCGCGGCGATCTCGGTTTCGCCCTCTCCGGTATTTCGATCGCCTATGGATTTTCGAAATTCATCATGGGGTCGGTATCGGATCGCTCGAATCCGCGCATTTTTCTGCCCGCGGGGCTGATCCTGGCCGCGCTGGTGATGCTGGTGATGGGGTTTGTACCCTGGGCGACCTCCAGCATTATGGTGATGTTCGTGCTGCTGTTCCTCTGCGGCTGGTTCCAGGGGATGGGCTGGCCGCCGTGCGGGCGGACGATGGTGCACTGGTGGTCGCAGAAAGAACGCGGCGGCATTGTCTCGGTGTGGAACTGCGCGCATAACGTGGGGGGCGGGATCCCACCGCTGTTGTTCCTGCTGGGGATGGCCTGGTTTAACGACTGGCACGCGGCGCTGTATATGCCGGCATTCGGCGCGATTCTGCTGGCGGTGTTTGCCTTCGCGATGATGCGCGATACGCCGCAGTCCTGCGGCCTGCCGCCGATTGAAGAGTATAAAAATGACTATCCTGATGATTACAGCGAAAAGCATGAACAGGAGCTGACCGCCAGCCAGATCTTTAAGCAGTATATCCTGCCGAACAAGCTGCTGTGGTATATCGCCGTGGCGAACGTCTTTGTCTATCTGCTGCGCTACGGCATCCTCGACTGGTCGCCGACCTACCTGAAAGAAGTGAAGCACTTTGCGCTGGATAAATCCTCCTGGGCCTACTTCTTATATGAGTATGCGGGGATTCCAGGCACGCTGATTTGCGGCTGGATGTCCGACAAGGTGTTTAAGGGCAATCGCGGAGCCACCGGCGTCTTCTTTATGACGCTGGTGACGATTGCGACCGTCGTCTACTGGCTCAACCCGCCGGGTAACCCGGGTATCGATATGACCTGTATGATTGTGATTGGCTTCCTGATCTATGGCCCGGTGATGCTGATTGGCCTGCATGCCCTTGAGCTGGCGCCGAAAAAAGCGGCTGGCACTGCCGCAGGTTTTACCGGTTTATTTGGCTACCTGGGCGGTTCCGTTGCCGCCAGCGCGATCGTCGGCTATACCGTTGACTTCTTCGGCTGGGACGGCGGTTTCATGGTGATGATTGGCGGCAGCGTACTGGCGGTTCTGCTGCTGGTGGTGGTGATGATTGGCGAAAAACGCCATCACCAACAACTGAAACAGGCTTAAGGAATGCGCATGAAAACGCTAGCCACAACGTTAATGACGGGGATTTTACTGGCCGGTTCGACTCTGAGCTTTTCCGCCGCTGCGGCGGATAAGCTTGTCATCGCCCACCGGGGCGCCAGCGGCTATCTGCCGGAGCATACGCTGCCGGCAAAAGCGATGGCCTACGCTCAGGGCGCCGATTATCTTGAGCAGGACCTGGTGATGACCAAAGACGATCGGCTGGTGGTGCTCCATGACCACTATCTCGATCGGGTGACCGACGTCGCGGAGCGTTTCCCGCAGCGCGCGCGGCAGGATGGCCGCTTCTACGCCATCGACTTTACCCTGGCGGAGATAAAATCGCTGCGGTTCAGCGAAGGGTTTGAGCCGAAGGACGGCAAGCATGTACAGACCTTCCCTGGCCGCTTCCCGATGGGGAAATCGGACTTCCGCATTCATACTTTTGAAGAGGAGATCGAGTTTGTTCAGGGGCTGAACCATTCAACGGGGAAAAATATCGGTATCTACCCGGAAATTAAGGCGCCGTGGTTCCACCATCAGGAAGGCAAGGATATCGCCGCCAGCGTCCTGCAGGTGCTGAAGACATACGGGTATACTCGCAAGCAGGATAAGATCTATCTGCAGTGCTTTGATGCTAACGAGCTCAAGCGTATTAAGCATGAGCTGGAGCCGAAGATGGGGATGGACCTGAAGCTGGTGCAGCTGATCGCTTACACCGACTGGAACGAAACCCGGCAACGCCAGGCGGACGGCAAATGGGTTAACTACAGCTATGACTGGATGTTTAAGCCCGGCGCGATGCAGCAGATTGCGCAATATGCCGACGGAATTGGCCCGGACTACCATATGCTGGTGGCGGCGAATTCCAGACCGGGTCAGGTTGTGCTAAACGAGATGGTGAAAGAGGCGCATGAGAGCAAAATGCAGGTGCATCCGTACACCGTCCGGGCAGACCAACTGCCGGAATATACCACGGACGTGAATCAGCTTTATGACCTGCTGTATAACCAGGCGGGCGTGGACGGGCTGTTTACGGATTTCCCGGATAAGGCGGTGAGCTTTTTGAAGGATAAACGCTGAAATTGCCGGGTGGCGGCTGCGCCTTACCCGGCCTGTGAACTGCGGTTTTACAGGTCGGGTTAGCGAAGCGCCGCCCGACACAATCACATCTCGATTTCTATATCACCCTTCGCCCGGCAGCAGCAGGGCAAAATCTCTCCCGGTTGGATAAACGCCAGCGGCTCGGTCAGCCAGTCAACCTGACCGGAAACCAGCCGCGTGCGACAGGATCCGCAATAGCCGGCGCGACACTGATACTCCACGTCGATATTATGTGATTCCAGGGCGGCCAACAGGGAAGGGTGTTCATCCTGACACTCAAGGCGAGTGTCAGAGATTTTCAGAAAAATGCGTTTCATCAGAGCTGGAAGTTGCTCAAATCGTCGGCATCGACTTCGGAATCGATCTGGCCAACCAGGTAGGAGCTGACTTCCACTTCCTGCGGCGCAACCTGCACGTTATCGGACACCAGCCAGGTGTTGATCCACGGGATCGGGTTGGAGCGGGTCTGGAAGGGCAGATCGAGACCCACCGCCTGCATGCGGATATTGGTGATGTATTCCACGTACTGGCAGAGAATATCTTTGTTCAGACCGATCATTGAACCGTCACGGAACAGATAATCCGCCCACTCTTTCTCCTGCTGTGCCGCCAGCACGAACAGATCGTAGCACTCCTGCTTACACTCTTCGGCAATTTCCGCCATTTCCGGGTC
The DNA here is from genome assembly GCF_000735435.1 of Klebsiella planticola ATCC 33531. GTDB lineage: Bacteria > Pseudomonadota > Gammaproteobacteria > Enterobacterales > Enterobacteriaceae > Klebsiella > Klebsiella planticola. The sequence goes on from NZ_JMPP01000024.1 coordinate 135,783, forward strand.
GTCGACGCCGGAGCGCAGCAGATTCAGCATGTGCTGGGTGCCGGTCAGGTGCAGCGCTTCGTCACGGGCGATCAGCCGGATGATTTTGGCGTTGCCTTCCATCAGCTTACGCTCGGCGAATGCAAAGGAGCAGGCGAAGCTGACGTAGAAGCGAATCGCTTCCAGCGCGTTGACGCTCATCAGGCACAGGTAGAGTTTCTTTTTCAGCTCGCGCAGGTTAACGGTGATGGTTTTCCCGTTGACGGTGTGCGTGCCTTCACCCAGCAGATGCCAGTAGCTGGTCAGCTCGATCAGCGTATCGTAGTAGTGGGAGATACCTTCCGCGCGTTTCTGGATTTGCTCGTTGGTGACGATATCGTCGAAGACCATCGCCGGGTCGTTGACGATATTACGGATGATATGGGTGTAGGAGCGCGAGTGAATCGTCTCTGAGAATGCCCAGGTTTCTACCCAGGTTTCCAGTTCCGGAATCGAAATCAGCGGCAGCAGGGCGACGTTCGGGCTACGGCCCTGGATAGAGTCCAGCAGCGTCTGATACTTCAGATTGCTGATGAAGATATGTTTTTCGTGTTCCGGCAGCGCCTGATAGTCGATACGGTCGCGGGAGACGTCAACTTCTTCCGGACGCCAGAAGAAGGAGAGCTGTTTTTCGATCAGCTTTTCGAAGATGTCATATTTTTGCTGATCGTAACGGGCGACGTTAACCGGTTGGCCAAAAAACATCGGCTCAAGCAGCTGATCGTTTTTCGTCTGTGAAAAAGTGGTGTATGCCATGAGTGGGGATCCTGTCCTGGAATTATACGCCGGGTGGCGCTTCGCTAACCCGGCCTACAATAGACCGTAGGCCCGGCAAGCAACGCGCCGCCGGGCAATATTATCAAATCTTACATGCGCCGCTTTCGCAGCCGTCGTCCTGGATGGACGGCGCCAGATCGTCCTGGGCATCTTCCGCGCCATCACGGGTGTTGTGATAGTACAGAGTTTTTACGCCGAATTTATAGGCATTGAGCAAGTCTTTCAGCAACTGCTGCATTGGCACTTTACCCGACTGGAAACGCGTCGGGTCATAGTTGGTGTTGGCCGAAATCGACTGGTCGATAAACTTCTGCATGATACCCACCAGCTGCAGGTAGCCGTCATTGTTCGGCATTTCCCACAGCAGCTCGTAGTTGCCCTGCAGTTTTTCGTAGTCCGGTACCACCTGACGCAGAATGCCGTCTTTCGAGGCTTTAATGCTGACATGTCCGCGCGGCGGCTCAATACCGTTGGTAGCGTTGGAAATCTGCGAAGAGGTCTCTGACGGCATCAGCGCGGAGAGCGTGGAGTTACGCAGGCCGTGCTCTTTAATGGACTCGCGCAGCGCTTCCCAGTTGTAGTGCAGCGGCTCGTTGACGATGGCATCGAGATCTTTTTTATAGGTATCGATCGGCAGCACGCCCTGAGCATAGGTGGTCTCGTTGAACCACGGGCACGCGCCCTGTTCAATGGCCAGCTCGTTTGACGCTTTCAGCAGGTAGTACTGAATCGCTTCAAAGGTTTTATGCGTCAGGTTGTTGGCGCTGCCGTCAGAGTAGCGTTTACCGTGCTTCGCCAGGTAGTAGGCGAAGTTGATTACGCCAATGCCCAGCGTACGACGGCCCATCGCGCCGCGTTTAGCCGCCAGAATCGGGTAGTCCTGGTAATCCAGCAGGGCATCCAGCGCACGCACCGCCAGTACCGCCAGCTCTTCCAGCTCGTCGAGGCTTTCAATGGCGCCAAGGTTAAAGGCAGACAGCGTACACAGCGCGATTTCACCGTTTTCGTCGTTGACGTCATCCAGCGGTTTGGTCGGCAGCGCGATTTCCAGGCACAGGTTGGACTGGCGAACCGGCGCCACCACCGGGTCAAACGGGCTGTGGGTGTTGCAGTGGTCAACGTTCTGAATGTAGATACGGCCGGTGGAGGCGCGTTCCTGCATCATCAGGGAGAACAGCTCAACCGCTTTGATGCGCTGCTTACGAATGCTGTCGTCTTTTTCGTACAGGGTGTACAGACGTTCGAATTCGTCCTGATCGGCGAAGAAGGCGTCATACAGACCCGGGACGTCGGACGGGCTGAACAGGGTAATGTCTTCACCTTTCAGCAGGCGGGTGTACATCAGTTTGTTGATCTGTACGCCGTAGTCCATGTGGCGAACGCGGTTGGCGTCGGTACCACGGTTGTTTTTCAGCACCAGCAGACTTTCGACTTCCAGATGCCACATCGGGTAGAACAGCGTCGCCGCACCGCCGCGTACGCCGCCCTGCGAGCAGGACTTCACCGCGGTCTGGAAGTGCTTATAGAACGGAATACAGCCGGTGTGGAACGCTTCGCCGCCGCGGATCGGGCTGCCGAGCGCACGGATGCGGCCGGCGTTAATGCCGATACCGGCGCGCTGAGAAACATATTTCACGATGGCGCTGGAGGTGGCGTTGATGGAATCGAGGCTATCGCCGCACTCGATCAGCACGCAGGAGCTGAACTGACGCGTTGGGGTACGCACGCCGGACATAATCGGCGTCGGCAGCGAGATTTTAAAGGTGGAGACGGCATCATAGAAACGCTTGATGTAGTCCAGACGCGTCTCGCGCGGGTAGTTGGAGAACAGGCAGGCGGCAACCAGAATATAGAGGAACTGGGCGCTCTCGTAAATTTCGCCGGTGACGCGGTTCTGGACCAGATATTTGCCTTCCAGCTGCTTAACGGCAGCGTAGGAGAAACTCATATCGCGATCGTGAACAATGAACGAATCCATCTGCTTGAACTCTTCTTCCGTGTAGTCTTCCAGCAGATGAGTATCGTATTTACCTTTTTTCACCATCCTGGTGACGTGGTCGTACAGCGCAGGCGGTTCAAACTGGCCGTAGGCTTTTTTACGCAGATGGAAGATGGCCAGGCGCGCGGCGAGATACTGGTAATCCGGCGCTTCGCGGGAGATCAGGTCCGCGGCTGCCTTAATGATGGTTTCGTGGATATCGGCGGTTTTGATGCCGTCGTAAAACTGAATGTGAGAGCGCAGTTCTACCTGAGAAATCGAAACGTTATTCAGTCCTTCTGCCGCCCAATCCAGTACACGGTGGATTTTATCGAGATTAATGCGCTCGGTGCTACCGTCACGCTTTGTCACCAGCAGACTCTGATTCATGTGGATTATACCTGTCCGTGAGAGAAAATATCCCCCGCTTATCCACAGAACGCCGTTGTGACTAACTCTGTGGATAAATACTATATGTAGGGGGTTGTAGATAAAAGAAACGCTATATGGTGAGTATTTTAGTAAGGATTCTTTTGAGTACAAGGGTTGATTTTGACGTTAATTTGAGGTTGCGGAAGCGTAATGATCGCTAAGTCCACGCCGCATAAGGCCTGGCGGAGATGTCAATAAACTGGAAAATAAATATGAAAATTTGATCGAATGCTGATTTCTTCGACGGATGTAAAAATTACGCGGCTTGATGCCGCGCAATCATCAAATAATCATCATATGAAAAACTGCTGACGTTATGCGCTTTTCGCGGTTGTATGCAACATATAGTTAACATCTACGCCCGGCGCCAGCTTGAAGGTATTGGTCAGCGGATTGTAATGCAGGCCGATGATATGCTGCTCTTTCAGAGTAGTCTGATCAACCCAGCCAATCAGCTCCGCCGGCTTAATGAATTTCTTCACGTCATGCGTCCCTTTGGGCACCATTTTCATCACGTACTCAGCGCCGACTACCGCCATCAGCCACGCTTTACCATTGCGGTTAATGGTCGAGAAGAAGACCTGACCGCCGGGCTTCACCAGCCGTGCGCAGGCGTGCACCACCGATTGTGGGTCCGGAACGTGCTCCAGCATTTCCATGCAGGTCACCACATCGTACTGACCGGCGTGCTTCGCCGCGTGCTCTTCTACCGTCTCCTGGACATACTCGACCTGAACGCCGCTTTCCAGCGCGTGCAGCTTCGCTACCTGCAGCGGTTCAAAGCCCATGTCGAGCCCGGTTACCGTTGCGCCTTCACGCGCCATGCTCTCGGCAAGGATGCCGCCGCCGCAGCCAACATCGAGTACCTTTTTGCCAAACAGGCCGCCAGAACGCTCCGCAATATAGCCAAGACGCAGCGGGTTGATACGATGTAAGGGCTTGAACTCGCCCTCTAAGTCCCACCAGCGCGAGGCGACGGCTTCAAATTTAGCAATTTCATGATGATCAACGTTGTGGGCCACCGGCTGTTTTTCGGCATTCATGGGCGCTTCGACTCCTTTTCTGTTCAGACCGGCGAGTATATCAGGTGACCGACATGAATAAACCGTCTATCCCCATCGCCTTTTGCCGGGACCCGATAGCGCGAATCGGAGCGCCTGCATTTGCCGCCACGATGCGGCGCGAAATTCATTGGGTATAGGTTTACCCGTATCACCGTGGCTGTGTTATAATTTGCGACCTTTGAATCCGGGATACAGTAGAGGGATAGCGGTTAGATGAGCGACCTTGCGAGAGAAATTACACCGGTCAACATTGAGGAAGAGCTTAAGAGCTCGTATCTGGATTATGCGATGTCGGTCATTGTTGGCCGTGCGCTGCCGGATGTCCGAGATGGCCTGAAACCGGTACACCGTCGCGTACTTTACGCCATGAACGTATTGGGCAATGACTGGAACAAAGCCTATAAAAAATCCGCCCGTGTCGTTGGTGACGTAATCGGTAAATACCACCCTCATGGTGATACCGCCGTTTATGACACCATTGTACGTATGGCACAGCCATTCTCCTTGCGTTATATGCTGGTCGATGGCCAGGGTAACTTCGGTTCTGTCGATGGCGACTCCGCCGCAGCGATGCGTTATACGGAAATCCGTATGTCGAAAATCGCCCACGAGCTGATGGCCGACCTGGAAAAAGAGACGGTTGATTTCGTTGATAACTATGACGGTACGGAACGTATTCCTGACGTCATGCCGACGAAAATCCCTAACCTGCTGGTGAACGGTTCGTCCGGTATCGCCGTCGGGATGGCAACCAACATTCCGCCGCACAACCTGACGGAAGTGATCAACGGCTGCCTGGCCTATATCGACGATGAAAATATCTCCGTCGAAGGGCTGATGGAGCACATCCCGGGTCCGGACTTCCCGACTGCCGCCATTATTAATGGTCGTCGTGGGATTGAGGAAGCTTACCGCACCGGTCGTGGCAAAATTTATATTCGCGCCCGCGCTGAGGTGGAAACCGATGCGAAGACGGGTCGTGAAACCATCATCGTGCACGAAATTCCGTATCAGGTGAACAAAGCGCGCCTGATCGAGAAAATTGCCGAGCTGGTGAAAGACAAACGCGTTGAAGGCATCAGCGCGCTGCGTGACGAGTCTGATAAAGACGGGATGCGCATCGTGATTGAAGTGAAACGCGATGCGGTGGGCGAAGTGGTTCTCAACAACCTCTACTCCCAGACGCAGCTGCAGGTCTCCTTCGGTATTAACATGGTTGCGCTGCACCATGGCCAGCCGAAGATCATGAACCTGAAAGATATTCTTTCTGCGTTCGTGCGCCACCGCCGTGAAGTGGTGACGCGTCGTACCATTTTCGAACTGCGTAAAGCCCGCGATCGTGCGCATATCCTCGAAGCGCTGGCGATTGCGCTGGCTAACATCGACCCGATCATCGAGCTTATCCGCCGTGCGCCAACGCCTGCGGAAGCTAAAGCTGGCCTGATCGCGCGTCCATGGGATCTGGGCAACGTGGCGGCGATGCTGGAACGTGCCGGTGATGATGCCGCGCGTCCGGAGTGGCTCGAGCCAGAGTTCGGCGTGCGCGACGGTCAATACTATCTGACCGAACAGCAGGCCCAGGCGATCCTGGATCTGCGTCTGCAGAAACTGACCGGCCTTGAGCATGAAAAACTGCTCGATGAATATAAAGAGCTGCTGGAACAGATCGCTGAACTGCTGCATATCCTCGGCAGCGCCGATCGTCTGATGGAAGTGATTCGGGAAGAGCTGGAAGCCATGCGCGAACAGTTCGGCGACGCGCGTCGTACCGAAATCACCGCCAACACCGCGGATATCAACATCGAAGATCTGATCAACCAGGAAGATGTGGTGGTCACCCTGTCTCACCAGGGCTATGTGAAGTATCAGCCGCTGACCGACTATGAGGCGCAGCGTCGCGGTGGCAAAGGTAAATCGGCCGCACGTATTAAAGAAGAAGACTTTATCGACCGCCTGCTGGTGGCCAATACCCATGACACGATCCTCTGCTTCTCCAGCCGTGGTCGCCTGTACTGGATGAAGGTTTATCAGCTGCCGGAAGCCAGCCGTGGTGCGCGCGGGCGTCCAATCGTCAACCTGCTGCCGCTGGAAGCTAACGAACGCATTACCGCTATTCTGCCGGTACGCGAATACGAAGAAGGCGTGAACGTCTTTATGGCGACCGCCAGCGGTACCGTGAAGAAAACCGCGCTGACCGAGTTCAGCCGTCCGCGTTCTGCCGGGATCATCGCGGTGAACCTGAACGAAGGCGACGAGCTGATTGGCGTTGACCTGACGAACGGTAACGATGAAGCGATGCTGTTCTCAGCCGCCGGTAAAGTGGTGCGCTTTAAAGAGAGCGCGGTCCGTGCCATGGGCCGTACCGCAACCGGCGTTCGCGGCATCAAGCTGGCGGGTGACGATAAAGTGGTCTCGCTGATCATTCCACGCGGCGAAGGCGCTATCCTGACCGTCACGCAGAATGGTTACGGTAAACGTACGGCGGCGGCAGAGTATCCGACTAAGTCCCGTGCAACGCAGGGCGTGATCTCCATTAAGGTCACCGAGCGTAACGGTTCCGTGGTCGGTGCCGTGCAGGTCGATGATTGCGATCAGATCATGATGATCACCGATGCGGGCACGCTGGTGCGTACGCGCGTGTCGGAAGTCAGCATCGTCGGTCGTAACACGCAGGGCGTTATTCTGATCCGTACCGCGGAAGATGAAAACGTTGTGGGTCTGCAGCGCGTAGCCGAGCCGGTTGATGACGAAGAGCTGGATGCCATCGACGGCAGCGTGGCGGAAGGTGACGACGAGATCGCGCCGGAAACTGACGCTGACGCCGATGATGACACTGTCGAAGATGAAGAATAATCTGCGCTAGTGGTGCGAAAAGGGCCGGGAGAGACTCCGGCCCTTTTTATTTGTACGCCGCCCTTTATCCGACGCGAAATCCAGAGAGTATAACGTTGCGACGAAACGTGTTTACCGCTACCTTAACCCCATTCTGTTGAGTCCCTGACGGCCGAGTATCGCCCCATTGAAATATCTTGCCTCTTTTCATACCACGCTAAAGGTTTCACGCTACCTGTTCAGAGCGCTGGCGGTACTGCTCTGGATGCTGATCGCTTTCGTTTCCGTGTTCTATATCGTCAATGCCCTGCATGACAGAGAGTCGGAAATCCGCCAGGAATTTAACCTCAATGCCGATCAGGCACAGCGCTATATCCAGCGAACCGCGGATGTGATTAAAGAGCTGAAATACGTGGCGGGAAACCGTCCGACCAGCGGCGGCGAGGGGGGGGCGACTCCCGCTCCGGGCGGCAACATCGCCATCCCTGATTTCGAGCCGCTGTACCCTGATTCTGATTGCGGGACCATGGGCGCCACCTGGCGCAACTCTCTGCAGTCGCTGGCGTGGTTTATGCGCTACTGGCGCGATAACTTTTCCGCGGCCTATGACCTCAACCGCATCTTTCTCATTGGCAGCGATAATTTGTGTATGGCCAACTTTGGCCTGCGGGAAATGCCGCTGGAGCGCGATCAGGCGCTGAAAGTGCTGCACCAGCGTATTGAGCAGTACCGCGATGCGCCGCAAAACGAGCGCGGCAACAACCTGTTCTGGATAAGCCAGGGCGTGCGTCCGGGCGTGGGCTATTTTTACGCCCTGACGCCGGTTTATATGGCAAACCGCCTGCAGGCGTTGCTGGGTATTGAGCAGACCATTCGTATGGAGAGCTTCTTTACGCCGGGCAGTCTGCCAATGAGCGTCACGATTCTCGACGACAACGGGCAGCCGCTTATTTCTCTTGCCGGGCAGGATAACAAAATCAAGAGCGAAGCCCGCTGGATGCAGGAGCGGATCTGGTTTGGCTACACCGCGGGTTTCCGCGAACTGGCGCTGAAGAAGAGCCTGCCGCCATCGTCGTTAAGCATTGTCTATTCCGTGTCGGTCGATCAGGTGCTTGAACGTATCCGGATGCTGATTATCAACGCGATTGTCCTGAATATTCTGACCGGGGTGATTCTGTTTGCCCTGGCGCGGATGTATGAGCGGCGGATCTTTATCCCGGCGGAGAATGATGCCCAGCGGCTGGAAGAGCATGAGCAGTTCAACCGTAAAATTGTCGCGTCGGCGCCGGTGGGAATTTGTATCCTGCGCACCCTCGATGGCACCAATATTCTGAGCAACGAACTGGCGCACAACTACCTCAATATGTTAACCCATGAGGATCGGCAGCGGTTAACGCAGATTATTTGCGGCCAGCAGGTCAACTTCGTGGATGTGTTGACCAGTAACAACACCAACCTGCAGATTAGCTTCGTGCATTCGCGCTATCGCAATGAAAACGTCGCGATTTGCGTGCTGGTGGACGTCAGCGCCCGCGTCAAGATGGAAGAGTCGTTGCAGGAGATGGCGCAGGCCGCGGAGCAGGCCAGCCAGTCGAAATCGATGTTCCTCGCCACCGTCAGCCATGAGCTGCGTACGCCGCTATATGGAATTATCGGTAACCTTGACCTGTTGCAAACCAAAGAGCTGCCGAAGGGCGTCGACAGGCTGGTCACGGCGATGAATAACTCCTCGAGCCTGCTGCTGAAAATCATCAGCGATATCCTCGACTTCTCGAAAATTGAATCCGAGCAGCTGAAAATCGAACCCGGCGAATTTTCGCCGCGTGAGGTGATGAACCATATCTCGGCCAACTATTTACCGCTGGTGGTACGTAAACAGCTGGGGCTCTACTGCTTTATCGAGCCTGACGTTCCGCAGCTGATGTCCGGCGATCCGATGCGTTTGCAGCAGGTCATTTCTAACCTGCTGAGCAACGCCATTAAGTTTACCGACACCGGCTGCATCGTCCTGCACGTGCAGTGTGCCGGGGATTACCTGCAAATTAGCGTGCGCGATACGGGCGAAGGGATCCCGGCAAAAGAGGTGGTGCGCCTGTTTGACCCGTTCTTCCAGGTGGGGACCGGCGTGCAGCGCAACTTCCAGGGGACCGGTCTGGGGCTGGCGATATGTGAAAAGCTCATCAGCATGATGGACGGCGATATTGCCGTCGAAACCGAACCGGGAATGGGCAGCCGCTTTACCATTCGTATTCCGCTGTACGGCGTGCAAAACCGCTCGCCGCTGGTGATTGATGGTCTGGTGGGTAAATGCTGCTGGCTGGCTATCCGCAATACCTCCCTGGCGCTGTTTGTCGAGTCGCTGCTTACCCATCACGGTCTTCACGCCCAAATCTATGACGGGCAGCAGCCCGGTGCAGATGATATTTTGCTGACGGATGATGAGCCGGATGCTCGCTGGCAGGGGAGTGCGGCGGTGATTTTCTGTCGCCGCCATATCGGTATTCCGCTGGAACGCGCGCCCGGCGAGTGGATACACAGCGTGACGACACCGCACGAGCTGCTGCCGCTACTGGGACGTATCTTCCGGATTGCGGTGACGACCACCGAACACGGTCCGGCGCTCGCTGCTCCGGAAACGCAGGTCGCCAGCAATGACGATATGATGATCCTGGTGGTGGACGATCATCCGATTAACCGTCGGCTGTTGGCCGACCAGCTTGGCTCGCTGGGATATCAGTGCGTGACGGCAAACGATGGGGTCGATGCGCTGGGCGTGCTGAGCAAACAGCATATCGATATCGTGCTGAGCGATGTCAACATGCCGAATATGGATGGCTATCGCCTGACGCAACGTATCCGCGAGCTGGGAATGACCCTGCCGGTAATCGGGGTGACCGCCAACGCACTGGCTGAGGAGAAACAGCGCTGTCTGGAGTCTGGTATGGATAACTGTCTGTCTAAACCGGTGACGCTCGATATTATCAAGCAGACGCTGGCGGTCTACGCCGCGCGGGTGCGTAAAGAACGTCAGGAAAGGGAGTAGGGCAGGGAACCGATTGTGTACTTGCCCGGATAAAGCGCGACGCCGTTATCCGGGCAGGCAGCGTTACTCTTTGTCGGTGGCGCTCAGAGAAACGGAAGACAGATAGTTCAGCAGCGCGATATCGTTTTCCACGCCCAGCTTCATCATCGCCGATTTCTTCTGGCTGCTGATGGTTTTAATGCTGCGGTTCAGCTTTTTGGCAATCTCGGTCACGAGAAACCCTTCGGCGAACAGGCGCAGCACTTCGCTCTCTTTCGGCGACAGGCGCTTGTCGCCGTAACCGCTGGCGCTGATTTTTTCCAGCAGGCGCGAAACGCTTTCCGGAGTGAATTTTTTGCCTTTCTGCAGCGCCGCCAGCGCTTTAGGCAGATCGGTCGGGGCGCCTTGTTTCAGCACGATCCCTTCGATATCCAGATCCAGCACAGCGCTAAGGATCGCCGGGTTGTTATTCATCGTCAGAACGATGATAGACAGATCCGGGAAATGGCGTTTGATGTATTTGATCAACGTGATCCCGTCGCCGTATTTATCGCCAGGCATCGACAGGTCGGTAATCAAAACGTGTGCGTCTAACTTAGGAAGATTATTGATAAGTGCCGTTGAATCTTCAAATTCGCCGACTACGTTGACCCATTCGATTTGCTCAAGGGATTTACGAATACCGAACAGTACGATCGGGTGGTCATCGGCAATAATTACGTTCATAGTGTTCATGTATTAGGCTACCTTGCTACAGCAAGCTCTTGACGTAAACGTCAATGTCGCTGATATATTTTTCTATGCCTTGCGCATCTTTCTCGCGAATCAGATGCTCAAGCGTTTCACATAACTGTTTGCCGGGTATCAGATTAAGCATAGCAAACGCCCCTTTGAGGCGGTGCGCTGTCTGCGCCAGCGCAGCTAAGTCGCTCGTTGCCAGTTCAGTATACAGCCTCTTAACATCATCCGGAACTGTGTCGGCAAACAGTGCGTAATAGCCGCTGGCATGGAGTTCGGCGTTACTCTCGCTTCCCGCAGAGGTGGATTGTCCCTCTTCCTGCGCCAGCTGCTGTTCAATCAGTTGCAGAATCGCTTCCTGCATTGCCGTGCTGATATTAAAATTGACACGCAGCTGGCCTGGGCCAATTTTGCGTATCCCGACCTCATCATCGCTTAAAAGCAAGCCCGAAGCAGTAAGATTAGACGGATTATCCGTTAAAAAGAGATCGTATTCTTGACTTGTCAGCCTTTCATCCGGCGTGATGCAGGTGGCTCCCCAGCTTTCGAGCTGGCGCACCACAATCCGGCGAACCTCATTGGCGGTAATATCCAGCATCACCACGACATCATCCAGCAGATGCTCGCCGGAGTCGCTCTCTTCTTCGCTGGCCGCCATTTTGAGATGGAGAGAATAACGCGTTCCCAGCGACTCACGCGCCTTGATATTCATCTGACCGCCAAGCCTGCGCGTCAGACGATCGCAGAGCCAGAAGGTGAGGGCGTTGGCTTTACCATACAGGTCGGACTGGGTCTCGTTCAGGAACGGGAAGTGCATATTGTCGATTTCGTTGCCGGAAACGCCGTTGCCGGTATCCAGAATACGGAAGGTCAGCCGGTCGTCTGCGGATTCATCTTTACTCACTTCGAGCGTGATTTTGCCAATTTGCGTCGTGGTCACCGAGTATTGAATGAGCAACAGCAGCGTGCGGCGTAGCGCATCGCGATCGCCATAGCGTTGTTCGTTGGCCGGCAGCGCATTGTTAATCAACAGCTGCAGACCTTTACGTTTAATGGCCGGCAGCACCTCAGGCACCACTTCATCGATCAGCTCCTGAATGGAGAACAGTCCAGGATTACTTTTCCAGCTGTCGCTCTCCAGAAGATTTGCCAGCTGAATTTCATCAACCAGCTGTACCAGCTGATCCGCATGCTGCGCAAGCTGCAGGCTTTGGGCAATGCCAATGGCTGCCGCTTCTTCGGCCAGGCTTTGCGCCGGCTGTTTTAAGGCGCTGCCGATATGCTGCATAAATGCAACGCGCCCCTGCTGATTTTTCTCATACAGACGCTGGGCCTGTTTCAGTTTCTTATTGACCAGAACCTCCCGGTCCTGATCGCGAATAATGAAGATCTGCGTCCGCGGCGCAACCTGGCTGCGATACTGGCGTATTTCATACAGCTCGTTATTGATCGTCGCCTGAATAACCCCCTGATGCTGATCGGCCATGTTGGTGATGTTTTGCAGATTGAGGTGCGGCAGGAGATGATCGGCTATCGGGTTACTGATAATTGTGCGGTTGGCTTCCTGATCGTGGACCAGCAGCCCCAGCGGCAGCAGCGAGACGATCTCTTCGTTAATGGCGCGCAGGGTGCGCAATTCGCTATTGGCCGCGGAAGAGACGGCGGTACCGGTCTGACGGCCGCGGCCGTTGAAATGACGAAACGTCGTGAAACCGAACAGCGTTAACGCCAGCAGGCCGATAATCAGCAGCAGCGGCAGGAGAATATTCTGCAGGGACTCCAGCAGCAGTGAACCGAAGGGAACCACCCAGATCAGGCGCATACCGGTGGTGCTAATGCTGGTGATGATCTCAATCCGCGCACCGTTAAAGTCGATATTGACGCTATCGGCGGTCTCTTTTTCCGGGTTGCTGACCGCGCTTTGCGCCGGGTCGGGTTCAATACGGAAATTATCCAGCGACATGCCGGGCGGAATCAGGTCGTTAATCGGCAGGTCAAAGGCGACAACCGTCGCCAGGTGGCCCGGCTGGTTAAAGGTGGTGCGCAGGGTGAAATAGTGGCCATTTTGCCAGGAGAGGCGGCGCAGGGAGGAAAAGGTCTCCCTCTCGTCCAGGGTGTTCGCCTGCAGCAACATTTCTGCGCGACGGGATTCAACCACGCTGGTAATCGTTGACTCTTTAAAGCTGGATGACAGGTCTTTCAGCGGCAGCGTCGATACGAGGATCAGACTGTTATCCAGACCATTCAGATAGTACATCGACCAGGGGATGGTTTCCGCTCCCCACAGGATGTCGAGGTAGCTGGACATTTTCTGCGTCATCTCCAGGGTGGAGCTGTCGTGGGATCCGAAGATCAGCGCTTCGGTTTTGCGCCGCGGTTTTTCCAGGTAGTAAACATCCTGCTTCAACCGCGTTTCTTGCAGGCCATCGCTGACGGTGCTGGACGGAGTGGCGGCGATATTGTCGTAAATCTGCCAGGTTGCGTAGCGCCAGGTATCGATGCGTTTATGCAGCGCGTGGCTGACATCAATGACCTGATAACTTTTATCTTTCAGCCAGGTATTGACCGCGCTTTGGATCATAACACCCATCGTCGCCAGCAGGACGATGACCATTAAAACGAAGAAGCGGGTGATGCTGCCTGGCATCAGGGAAAATTTTTTCTGGGTCATCGTGTGACGGAGCGACTCATCAAGGTTTGTAAGCAGGGCATCGCCCCAGGTAGCTGCTAGCAGAGTGAATACGCTAAGCAGTATAAAGGCTAATTTATCAAATCCATACTACAGATTGCGGTTCTGCAATTTTTTTTAATCCTGAGAATTATCTTAAAAAGAGCGGGCGCAATGAGATGTACAACAAGGCGAACCTTGTACAATTATTTACCTGTTTTACGCAATAAATAGCACTAAATAACAAGAAATTATCTCGATAAGACTTTACTCACTTGCGAGGTGATTGATTAATAACCGTTATTTTTTTCCATGGATATCGCAGGGTAATTAAAGTTATGTAAAGAAGGGTAAAAAAAAACCGAATGCGAGGCATCCGGTTGAAATAGGGGTAAACAGACATTCAGAACTGAATGACGGTAATAAATAAAGTTAATGATGATAGCGAGAGTTATTCTAGTCGCCGGGGTGGATTTTGTTTTGTCATTCAGTGCTATACATGAAACAACGTGTAACTGCATGAACTTCATTGAGAAAATTTATTTTCTTGATTATTGGTGCTTATTTTAGTGCTTTTTAGCGATGAAGAAAAGTTCCCCTGCGTTTACAATTTGAAACATCTTGTGCGCATTTTGAAACACCTTAGAAGTTTTCGTATCATATTCTTGTTGGATTATTCTGCATTTTACAGCACAATGAATATAGCCGACTGATTAGAAGGGTAATCAGTAAGCAGTGGCAATAATAAAAGGCATATAACAAACAGAGGGTTAATAACATGAAAGTTAAAGTACTGTCCCTCCTGGTACCGGCTCTGCTGGTAGCAGGCGCAGCGAATGCGGCTGAAATTTATAACAAAGACGGCAACAAATTAGACCTGTACGGTAAAATCGACGGTCTGCACTATTTCTCTGACGACAAGAGCGTTGACGGCGACCAGACCTACATGCGTGTAGGCGTTAAAGGCGAAACTCAGATCAATGACCAGCTGACCGGTTACGGCCAGTGGGAATACAACGTTCAGGCGAACAACACTGAAAGCTCCAGCGATCAGGCATGGACTCGTCTGGCGTTTGCTGGTCTGAAATTTGGCGACGCGGGCTCTTTCGACTACGGTCGTAACTACGGCGTTGTTTACGACGTAACTTCCTGGACCGACGTTCTGCCGGAATTCGGCGGCGACACCTACGGTTCTGACAACTTCCTGCAGTCCCGTGCTAACGGCGTTGCAACCTACCGTAACTCTGACTTCTTCGGTCTGGTTGACGGCCTGAACTTTGCTCTGCAGTACCAGGGTAAAAACGGCAGCGTTAGCGGCGAAGGCGCAACCAACAACGGTCGTGGCGCTCTGAAACAGAACGGCGACGGTTTCGGTACTTCCGTAACTTATGACATCTGGGACGGCATCAGCGCTGGTTTCGCTTACGCTAACTCCAAGCGTACCGACGATCAGAACGCACTGGTTCTGGGTGAAGGCGACCACGCTGAAACCTACACCGGCGGCCTGAAATACGACGCGAACAACATCTACCTGGCAACTCAGTACACCCAGACCTACAACGCAACTCGCGCTGGTTCCCTGGGCTTTGCTAACAAAGCACAGAACTTCGAAGTGGTTGCTCAGTACCAGTTCGACTTCGGTCTGCGTCCGTCCGTTGCTTACCTGCAGTCTAAAGGTAAGGATCTGGAAGGCTACGGCGACCAGGATATCCTGAAATATGTTGACGTAGGCGCGACCTACTACTTCAACAAAAACATGTCCACCTACGTTGACTACAAAATCAACTTGCTGGACGACAACAGCTTCACCCGTAACGCCGGTATCTCTACCGACGACGTGGTTGCTCTGGGCCTGGTTTACCAGTTCTAAGCACGTTGAAGTGACGAAAAAAGGCGCCTCTGGCGCCTTTTTTTATGCCCGGTTTAACCTCGCTGGTGTAATCTTGCTGCCTTAGCAAGAGGAACCTGATTTTATGGATATCACTTTTTTCCGTAGCGCACTGTTCAGCGTCTGCGTACTGCTTTCCGGCTGCGATTCAGCCACCACCCCCACTGCGCCAAAAAGTGCCGCGACCGTGCTGGATGGTAAGACGATGGGCACATTCTGGCGGGTCAGCGTCATTGGCGTTGATGAAGCCAAAGCCGAGGCGCTGCGACAGAAGGTCCAGGCGCAGCTCGATGCCGACGATCGCCTGCTCTCCACCTGGAAAAACGATTCTGCGCTGATGCGCTTTAACCATGCCACCACGACCGATCCGTGGCCGGTCAGCGAAGCGATGGCTGATATTGTTACCCTCTCGCTGCGCATCGGCGCAAAAACCGCGGGCGCCATGGATATTACGGTGGGGCCGCTGGTGAACCTCTGGGGGTTTGGCCCCGACAAGCAACCGGTTAAAACGCCGGATCCTCAGCAGATCGCCGCCGCGAAAGCGCGCACGGGGCTCCAGCATCTGACGGTCATTAACCACGCGGATCGGCAATATCTGCAAAAAGACATCCCGGATCTGTTTGTCGATCTCTCCACCGTTGGCGAAGGCTATGCCGCCGATCATCTGGCTCGCCTGATGGAGCAGGAGGGCATTTCCCGGTACCTGGTTTCGGTCGGCGGGGCGTTGGTCAGCCGGGGGATGAACGGCGACGGGCAGCCGTGGCGGGTGGCCATCCAGAAACCCACCGATCGCGAGAATGCCGTACAGGCGATTGTTGATATCAACGGACATGGGATCAGCACCTCCGGCAGCTACCGCAACTACTATGAGCTGGACGGTAAACGTATTTCCCACGTTATCGATCCGCAAACCGGCCGGCCGATCGATCATAAACTGGTCTCGGTCACGGTTATCGCTCCGACGGCGCTGGAAGCGGACGGCTGGGATACCGGCCTGATGGTGCTGGGGCCGGAAAGGGCGCAGGAAGTGGTGCGCCAGCAGGGGCTGGCGGTCTACATGATCATCAAAGAGGGCGACGGGTTTAAAACCTGGATGTCGCCGCAGTTCCGCACTTTCCTGGTTGGCGAAAAGAATTAAACAGCAAGATTTCGGGTTTTTTTCATCGGGCGCTGATTCAGACTGACGATACACTTAAAGCAGGAGTCCGTTATGAAACCGATAATTGCTGATACCGACGATCGCCGCTGGCAGGCGGTGTGCGATCGTGATGTGCGAGCCGATGGTCAGTTTGTCTTTGCCGTACTGACCACCGGTATCTGTTGCCGCCCGTCCTGCCGTTCGCGGCGAGCGCTGCGGGAGAATGTGCGCTTTTACCCCGGTGTTGAGGCGGCTATCGCCGATGGCTTTCGTCCCTGTAAGCGCTGCCAGCCGGATAGAAGCGATCCGCAGCAACAGAAGGTGGACAAAGTTACCCGGGCCTGTCGCCTGCTGGAACAGGAAGCGCCGGTGACCCTTGAGACACTGGCACAGGAGCTGGCGGTCAGCCCCTTTCATTTTCATCGTTTATTCAAATCCGTCACCGGAATGACGCCGAAAGCCTGGCAGCAGGCATGGCGTGCACGACGTTTGCGCGAAGCGCTGGGGCAGGGTGAAAAAGTGACGCCCGCCGTGTTAGCGGCAGGCTTTCCCGGAGGCAGCAGCTATTATCGTCAGGCGGATGCCGCGCTAGGTATGACCGCCCGTCAGTTTCGCCGCGGCGGTGAGGATACCGACATTGTCTATACTGTCGGCGACTGTGCGGTCGGTCGCTGCCTGGTCGCAGAAAGTGACCGGGGCGTGTGCGCCGTTTTACCGGGGGAAGAGGACGCGGCGCTGCTTGATGCGTTATCCTGCCTCTTTCCTCACGCCCGGCTTCTGCCGGGAGATGCGCATTTTTGCCAGCGGGTAGCCCAGGTTTTCGCCCATCTGGACGATCCTCACCAGGCGGTTAATCTACCGCTGGATCTGCGCGGCACCGCGTTTCAGCAGCGCGTCTGGCAGGCGCTGCGCCAGATCCCGGCAGGAGAGACCCGCAGCTATCGTCAGGTCGCGCAGAGCATTGGCCAACCCCGTGCGGTGAGAGCCGTAGCAGGCGCCTGCGCGGCCAATAAACTGGCCATTGTTATCCCGTGTCATCGGGTGGTCCGTGAGGGCGGGGCGCTCTCAGGCTACCGCTGGGGAACGGCCCGCAAAGCGCAATTGTTGGCCCGGGAAGCACAAACCGAGGAGAAGTGATGCTCGATTTATTCGCCGATACGCCTCCCTGGCAGGAGCCGCTGGCGCCGGGGGCCGCCATTCTGCGGCGCTTCGCCCACCCGCGTGCGGCGGCGTTGCTCCAGGCGATAATGCAGGTCGCCAGCCGGTCGCCGTTTCGTCAAATGGTGACGCCGGGAGGCTATACCATGTCGGTGGCGATGACCAACTGTGGCAGAGTTGGCTGGACCACCGATATGCACGGCTACCTCTATGCCCCCGACGATCCGTTAACCGGTCAGCGCTGGCCGTCGATGCCGACGATCTTTCGCGAACTGGCTGCGGAGGCGGCGCTTGCCTGCGGCTATCTCCGTTTTGCTCCTGATGCCTGTCTGATTAACCGCTATCAGCCCGGGGCAAAGCTGTCTCTGCATCAGGATAAAGATGAACGCGATCTGCGGGCGCCTATTGTGTCGGTGTCACTGGGGTTGCCCGCCGTGTTTCAGTTTGGCGGTCTGCGGCGCAGCGATCCGCTGCAGCGCGTGCTGCTGGAGCATGGCGATGTGGTGGTCTGGGGCGGAGAATCGCGCCTGTTTTACCACGGTATCCAGCCGCTGAAAGAGGGCAACCATCCGCAGACCGGCGTCTGCCGTTATAATCTCACCTTCCGTCTGGCCGGCGCGAAAGAACAAAAATAAGAATTATTCTTGATGTCATTGGCGAGCAGTTTAAACTGCTGGCTGTTTTGCTTGCCCGGATTGTGAGTTATGGAACTTCTGCTGCTTGTCTGGCGCCAGTATCGCTGGCCGTTTATCTCCGTCATTGCCCTGAGTCTGCTCAGCGCGGCGCTGGGACTCGGGCTTATTGCCTTTATTAATCTGCGCCTGATGACCGTGGTCGATACCTCGCTGGCGGTGCTGCCGGAATTTCTCGGTTTATTGCTGTTGCTGATGGTCGTGACGCTGGGTTCCCAGCTGGCTCTGACCACCCTGGGACACCATTTTGTCTTCCGCCTGCGCGGCGAATTTATCAAGCGCATCCTTGATAGCCAAATCGAAAAGGTCGAGAAGATCGGTAGCGCTTCGCTGCTCGCCGGTTTAACCAGCGACATTCGTAATATCACCATCGCTTTTGTTCGCCTGCCGGAGCTGGTGCAGGGGATTATCCTGACCGTTGGTTCCGCCGCCTACCTGGCGTGGCTGTCGGGCAAAATGATGATGGTCACCGCGCTGTGGATGGCGCTGACCATCTGGGGCGGGTTTGTGCTGGTGGCTCGCGTCTACCGGCATATGGCGACGCTGCGGGAAACCGAAGACAAGCTGTACCACGACTACCAGACGGTGCTGGAAGGGCGCAAAGAGCTAACCCTCAACCGGGAACGCGCGGAATACGTGTTTAATCAACTGTATCTGCCGGATGCCCGCGAATATCGTCACCATATTATCCGCGCCGATACGTTCCATCTCAGCGCGGTGAACTGGTCGAATATTATGATGCTGGGGGCCATCGGACTGGTGTTCTGGATGGCAAACAGCCTCGGCTGGGCGAATACCGCGGTGGCGGCGACCTACTCGCTGACGCTGCTGTTCCTGCGCACGCCGCTGCTCTCGGCGGTCGGAGCGCTGCCGACGTTGCTCAGCGCCCAGGTCGCGTTCAACAAGCTGAATACCTTCTCGCTGACACCGTATCGCGCCGACTTCCCGCAGCCGGAACCGCACCCGCACTGGCAGACTCTGGAGCTGCGCGACGTCTGCTTCCACTATCCGGATAACAGCTTTGCCGTCGGGCCGATTAACCTGACCCTGCAGCGTGGCGAGCTGGTGTTTTTAATTGGCGGCAACGGTAGCGGGAAATCCACGCTGGCGATGCTGCTGACCGGGTTGTATCAACCGGCTTCCGGGCAGATTCTGCTGGATGGCCAGCCCCTTGCGGCGGACAAGCCCGAAGATTACCGCAAGCTTTTTTCGGCGGTCTTTACCGATGTCTGGCTGTTCGATCGGCTGCTGGGGCCTGGCGGGAAAGCGGCGAACCCTGCGCTGGTCGGCCAGTGGATGGAGTACCTGAAAATGACGCACAAACTGCAGCTGGATAACGGCAGGATTGTCGATTTGAAGCTGTCGAAAGGGCAGAAAAAACGCGTGGCGCTGTTGCTGGCGCTGGCGGAGGAGCGGGATATCATCCTGCTTGATGAGTGGGCGGCGGATCAGGACCCGCATTTCCGTCGCGAGTTTTACCAGCTGCTGCTGCCGTTGATGCAGCAGATGGGGAAAACCGTTTTCGCCATTAGCCACGACGATCACTACTTCCAGCATGCCGACCGCCTGCTGGAGATGCGAGGCGGCCAGCTGACAGAGCTGACGGGAGAAGAGCGCGAGCTGGCTACCCGGGATGCGGTGGCTCGCACCGCCTGACTGACCGCGTCGCCCGGCTCGCCGGCGGCGCGGTTGTTGATTTTTCCGCCGCCTGAACGGGGCGACGGTTATTTTTTCTCCCTCCCCGCGCTATGCTTATGGCTCCTGGCCTGCCACATGTTCTCAAAAGGATTGCCTGACCGATGTCCGTTTCGCATAAAAAAAGTGCCAGATTACGTGATGAAGAGCGTGCCCGTCTTATCTGGCTGCTGACCACCGATAAAGCCGTGACCTCGGCGCTGCTGGGAAAACTCACTCTCGCTGAACGCTATGACGACGGTACGCTGGCAGACGATCTGGCGGAGGTCGAGGTGCTGGTTTCTCACCTGCCGCCGCCGGACCTTGCCGATGCCCTCGAAGCGCTGCCGTACGACGGGCGTAATGCGCTCTGGCAGCTGGTCAGCAACGACAAACGCGGCGAGGTGCTGCTCGAGGCATCGGAAAACGTCTGGGGCGATCTCATCGATAAGATGAGCGACCACGAGCTGCTCGACGCGCTGCAAACCCTGGATATCGACGAACAGGTCTATCTGGTTCAGCACCTGCCGCGTAACCTGACCGGCCGCTTACTGGCGACGATGCCGCCGGAAAAGCGCGCGCGTGTCCGCCAGATTATGCGCTACGCCGACAATACCGTCGGGGCAATCATGGAGTTCGAAGTGATTGTCGTGCGTCCGGAAATGACGCTGGCGGCGGTACAGCGCTACCTGCGGCGGCTGGGCAAAATGCCGGAGAACACCGATAAGCTGTTTGTGACCACCCGCAATAAGCTTCTGCTGGGTGAGCTTCAGCTGCAAACGATTCTGCTCAATGATGCGCAAAAACGGGTCGGCGACGTCATGGAAGGGGACCCGGTTACCTTCCAGCCGCATGAAGAGGCTGAAAAGGTGGCGCGTACTTTTGAACGTGACGACTTGATCAGCGCCGCGGTGATTGATGCGGAAGGGAAGCTGATGGGGCGTCTGACCATCGATGAGATCGTTGACGTCGTCTATGAAGAGACGGACAGCGATCTGCGCGGCATGGGCGGCCTGAGCAGCGAAGAGGATGTCTTTGCGCCGGTCAGTAAAGCGGTGAAGACCCGCTGGGCGTGGCTGGCGGTTAATCTGTGCACCGCCTTTATCGCCTCGCGGGTGATTGACGGGTTTGAACACACTATTTCACAGCTGGTGGCGCTTGCCTCGCTGATGCCGATCGTCGCCGGGATCGGCGGCAATACCGGTAATCAGACGATCACCATGATCGTGCGCGCTATGGCGTTACAGCACATCCAGCCCGGCAGCTTTTCGTTTCTGATCATGCGCGAGATGGGCGTCGCGCTGATTAACGGCCTGGTGTGGGGCGGGATCATGGGAGCGATCACTTGGTGGCTGTATCAGGACCCGCAGCTGGGCGGCGTGATGACGCTGGCGATGATGCTGAATCTGCTGATGGCCGCGATGATGGGGGTGATTATCCCGATGGTGATGGTCAAGCTGGGGCGCGATCCGGCGGTCGGCTCCAGCGTGATGATCACCGCGATTACCGACACCGGCGGCTTCTTTATTTTTCTCGGTCTGGCGACGATATTTCTGATGTAAGCGCCGGCCTGCTGCGCAGGCGACGGGGAATCAGCGCCATCACTGCCAGTCCGGCCAGAACGCCAATGGCCAGATTGCTGGTTCCGACCGTCGCGCCGACGGTCGCCAGCATGACCAGCGTCTCCGGCCACGGATGACGCGCCACTTCCGCCGGACGAATGCTATGCCAGCTGAAGGTTTTTGCCGCCACAATCACCATCACTCCGGCCAACACCACCATCGGAATTTTAGCCATCACTTCACTCAGCGCGGTCACCAGCAGCAGCAGTACAAGGCCTGCCGCAACGGTTGAGACGCGGCTTCGGCCCTTGCCCATTTCGACGTTAACGATGGTCTGCCCGATCATGGCGCAGCCGGCGATACCGCCGTAGAGTCCGGCGAGAATATTGGCGATGCCCAGCCCGGTACTCTCGCGCGCTTTGCTGGATGGCGTGTGGGTCAGATCATCCACGAGTTTAGCCGTCAGCAGCGACTCCAGCAGCCCAACGAAGGCGATACTCAATGCGCAGGGCCAGATAATGTTCAGCGTGTGCAGATCGAGCGGTACCCGCAGAGCGGTAAATCCGGGCAGTCCGCCGCTCATGCTGCCTTCATCACCGACGGTGGGCAGCAGCTGGCCGGTGGTGACGGTAAACAAGGTCAGCAGGATGATAGCGATTAGCGGCGAAGGGATGGCTTTGATATAGCGCGGCGCCCACAGCACAATCAGCAGCGTCAGCACGAACAGGCCGATGATCAGTGGCCGTGTGCTCCAGAAATGCGGCAGCTGGGCAAAGAAGATCAGTATTCCCAGCGCATTCACAAAACCGGTCATCACCGATTGCGGAATAAACCGCATCAGCCGGGCCATGCCGCACAACCCAAACAAAATTTGAATAATACCAGCCAAAATGACAGCAGGCAGGATATAGCCGACGCCGTGCTGATGCACCATAGGGCCAATCACCAGCGCCACCGACCCCGCCGCAGCGGTGACCATAGCCGGTCTGCCGCCAAGAACCGACATCGCCAGGCAGAGCACAACGGACGCAATCAGGCTGACTTTCGGGTCAACCCCGGCAATCACGGAGAAGGAGATAACCTCTGGAATCAGGGCCAGCGCGGTGAGTACGCCAGCCAGCGCTTCGCGGGTCAGCAGCGAGGGCGAGCGTAATACATGGCGAAGAGCGCCGTTCGAAGAGGGTGGTACGTGGTTGGTGGCCTGATGCATAAGCGTTTCGCTGGTAGATAAACCGGAGCCACGAGCCTGAGCTTGTGTGCGGTCTGTCACAAAACAGGGGATGATAGCGCGTGGACGTGACATATACCAGTACAAAATATGATTTAGCGTACACATTTATTAAACATTTTTATAACAGATCTCAAAACTCAACTTAAATTTTAAACAATATTTAATTTTTTGATCTTCGGTGTTACCTTGATTCCCGATAATCGTTTCACCTGCGCTAAATCCAAAAGCGAGTAAAGTAAGGCTCAAATCCGATGAAGAAAAAGATGGCCGTACCCAGCTCACCGGCTGTTGGTTCAAATACACCTCGGACCAACACCCGCCATGAGCAAGAGACGGATGTATTGTTGATTGGCGGCGGCATCATGAGCGCCACGTTGGGAACCTGGCTTCAGGAACTTGAGCCGGACTGGTCTATTACCATGGTCGAGCAGATGTCCAGCGTGGCTGAAGAGAGCTCGAACGGCTGGAACAATGCGGGTACCGGCCATGCGGCTTTGATGGAGCTGAACTACACGCCACAAACCGCCAGCGGGATTAATATCGACAAAGCGGTCGATATCAATGAATCCTTCCATATCTCCCGGCAATTTTGGGCTCACCAGGTGACACGCGGCATACTCAGTAAGCCGAAATCATTTATTAACAGCGTGCCGCACATGAGCTTTGTGTGGGGCGAAGACAATGTGAATTTCCTGCGCGCACGTTACGCGGCGCTGCAGCAGAGTGAGTTGTTCCGCGGGATTCGCTATTCTGAAGATCATCAGCAGATCAAAGAGTGGGCGCCGCTGGTGATGGAAGGGCGCGATCCGCAGCAAAAAGTGGCCGCGACCCGCACCGAAGTCGGAACCGACGTCAACTACGGGGAAATCACCCGCCAGCTGATTGCCGGACTGCAGACCCATGATAACTTCTCTTTGCAGCTTGGCACCGTTGTGCGTCGCTTTAAGCGCAACGCGGACAAGAACTGGACGGTGACCCTGGCCGATGCCGATAATCGTCGCCAGAAGCGCGTTATTAAAGCCAAATTTATCTTTATTGGCGCCGGCGGCGCCGCGCTGACGCTGCTTCAGGAAACCGGCATTCCTCAGGCGAAAGAGTACGCGGGCTTCCCGGTGGGCGGTCAGTTCCTGGTGTGCGAAAACCCGGAGGTGGTGAACCATCATCTGGCGAAAGTGTATGGCCAGGCCGAAGTGGGCGCGCCGCCGATGTCGGTCCCGCATATCGATACGCGGATTATCGATGGTAAGCGCGTGGTGCTGTTCGGACCGTTCGCGACTTTCTCGACCCGCTTCCTGAAAAACGGCTCGCTGTGGGATCTGCTGGCATCAACCAACACCTCGAATATTCTGCCGATGCTCAATGTTGGTCTGGATAACTTCGATCTGGTGAAATACCTGATTAGCCAGGTGATGCAGAAAGATAACGATCGTCACGAGGCGCTGCGCGAATACTATCCGGAAGCGAATAAAGAGGACTGGCGCTTGTGGCAGGCTGGCCAGCGCGTACAGATTATCAAACGCAACGGCAAGAAGGGTGTACTCCGTCTGGGCACGGAAGTGGTCAGCGATGACGAAGGTACCGTTGCAGCGCTGCTGGGAGCCTCTCCGGGAGCATCGACGGCGGCGCCTATCATGCTACAGCTGATGGAGAAGGTCTTTAAAGAGAAGGTGCAGTCGGCCGCCTGGCAGGCGAAACTGAAAGAGATCGTTCCGTCCTACGGTCTGCGTCTGGACGGTAATCCGGCGGCGATTGAACAGGCGCTGGCGTGGACCAGTGAAGTGCTGCAGCTGCATTACGAGCCAGTCGCGGTGGTTGATCAGGTCCCGCTTGCGGAGCTGAAGCCGCTGTCCGGTGACAAACCTATGGCGGATATTGCGCTATAGAACGACATCCGGCGGCTGATACCGCCGGAGAGTGACTGTTTATCGCTTCGCGTTAGCGTACAACGGCATTACCGATGGTTTCGTCTGCTTTCCAGATTCGGTATTTCACTTCGACGTTATCTGGCGTGTAGACCACGATTGGCAGCTTGCTGTTGTAGCGCAGCATCGCATCATCACCTAACCCTGCCAGCACAAATTTACGCTCTTTTTTGCCGTCCGGGCAGGCCATCATGGTTGAAACCGGTCCGGTTACTTTATCAAAAACGTAGTAATCGTAGCCCCAGCCTTCCAGCGTTTTGCTTTCCAGTTGGCCGCCGAGGCGATGGCGGTTGCAGTCAACCTCAAGGGTCTGGCCGATCATCAGTTCGACTTTAAATGCGGATTCGTCCTGCTGCTGCGGCAGCTGAATCACCTGACGCTTCATGCCTTTTTCCGCCTTCGGATAGGGGGCGACCTTTTCCAGAGGCTGTTCAGCGGCCAGCGCGCTGGTGGAAACACAGGCAACGGCCAGCAGAGAAACAGCAAGCGTAGAGATTTTATTCACGATTCATCATCCTTTGTTATCGATCTTTAACGGCAAAAGACTAGCACTCTTTTGCGTAATGGT
The DNA here is from genome assembly GCF_000735435.1 of Klebsiella planticola ATCC 33531. Classification (GTDB taxonomy): domain Bacteria; phylum Pseudomonadota; class Gammaproteobacteria; order Enterobacterales; family Enterobacteriaceae; genus Klebsiella; species Klebsiella planticola. Next base: position 161,145 of record NZ_JMPP01000024.1, read on the forward strand.
AAGAATAATTTACCATTATTTTCATATATTCTGGTCTTATTGACTGGCTTTTCTTGGTGGTGTGCAAGTATTCACTACCCATTTCCACGCTCTGAGCGAAAGGTTCTTGCGGTATCCTTGACGGGATATTGCCGCCAACTGCGGCCGATAATCCGGCGTTAATAATCATCAGCAAGCGAAGACGCTTTCAGGTGCAATGATTCCACTCTGACCGGCCCATATCCACGAATGAGGAGGCGTTATCAGGGACATGAATGGAAACAGAAGGGGGAAGCGAAATGCTCCCCCCGATGCTTACTCATCGCGACTGACTTTCCCTTCCTCGATGAACTCTTCATCTATTTCGTCGGTGTTGCCCGCGTGTTCGCGCCCCGATAACAGATTCCAGCAGGCGATAAACAGGGCGGCGATCAGCGGCCCGATGACAAAGCCATTAATACCGTAAATCTCCATGCCGCCGAGGGTGGCAATCAAAATCAGATAGTCTGGCATTTTGGTGTCTTTGCCCACCAGCAGCGGGCGCAGAATATTATCCACCAGGCCTATCACAATCACGAAGAAGCCCACGATAAACGCCCCTTGCCATAGCTGATCGGTGGCAAACAGGAAGATAGCCGCCGGTACCCAGACTATGGCGGAACCGATCGCCGGAATCAGCGACAGAAACGCCATGATGGCGCCCCACAAAATGCTGCCGTCGAGGCCGGCGATAGAAAATGCGATACCGCCAAGTATCCCCTGGGCGAGGGCGACGGCGACGGTACCTTTTACGGTTGCCCGTGATACGGCGGCAAATTTGGCAAACAGATGCTGCTTAACGTAGTTAGACAGCGGCAGGGACTCAAGGATGAGCATGACCAGATAGGGGCCATCTTTGAGCAGGAAAAACAGCAGATACAGCATGATGCCGAAGCTCACGGTAAAGCCGAATGTCCCTTTACCAATCAGGAACGCGCTACCGGCCAGATATTGCCCGCCTTTCAGGGCGGCGTCAGAGAGCTGTTTCTGAATCTGCTCTGCGCTGTCAAGGTTATGTTCGGAGAGAAAGCTTCTGGCCCACTCGGGCAGATGGGCAAACAGGTTTGCCACCACCACCGGAAACTGGGTGTCATTATGCTGAAGCCGGGTGTAAACCAGGTTTAGCTCGAACGCCAGCGATGAAATGATGATCGCCAGCGGCGTGAAAACAATCAGGCAGATAATCACCACGGTCAACAACGATGCCAGGTCATTGCGCTCACCGAGGCGAGCCCGCAATTTGTTCTTTACCGGGTTGAAGATGACCGACAGAATCGCGGCCCACAGTATGGCTGAATAATAAGGCGAAAGAACATTAAAAAAGGCGAGGCTGACCATCAGCAAAATCAGGATAAAAAATCCCTTCGTAAGTCCATTAACTCTCATATTAATTGTTCCGGTGTCAGGCAAGTACGACGAATAATAGAAGCTATTCTTCGTTTTACAATCAGTAAGGTCGGAGTTTGTTCATCGGCAGCACGGAAACGGGGATGGATTCGAGCGCGGACCGCGACCGTGTCGGTGGGGCGGATTCGGGCATTAAAAAACCCGCAGGCTCAGAGAGGATGCGGGTTCTTAAGGGGTTACCGGTGGTTAAGATAACCTACCGGTGAATGATTTGGTCGGCACGAGAGGATTTGAACCTCCGACCCCCGACACCCCATGACGGTGCGCTACCAGGCTGCGCTACGTGCCGACGTATGGAGGACAATATTACCCGTTCCCCGACCGAATGCAAGCCGGGGAACGGCTGATTGATTCATAATTAATCAATCAGTTAGCGATAAAGCGTTTTTCGTCAGTCAGGATCTGCAGCAGCAGGCTGAGCTGAGGTTTGCGGTTATCAATCTTTTTGCCATCGCTGTTCCAGGTGCTGTAGGTACCGTTGTGGTTCAGCACCACGGTCACCTCTGGCGACGTGACCGCCAGCGTATCGCCGTTGGCTGCCGTCACCCAGGCCCGGCGACGCGCGGGGCTGAACAGGTCTTCACCCTGTGAATATTCGTTAGCAGGCGTGGAGACGTGCAGCAGGCGCTGCATCAGCGTGGTCATCACATCTTTGTTGCTGGTCAGCGTCGCGATGTTCTGCGCCGGAATTCCTGGCCAGTGAATAACCAGCGGCACCTGCAGCTGCTCCCGGGACCAGTCAAACTTACCGCGCTGCGGATTCAACGGCATACCGTGAGCGGCGGTGATAATCACCACGGTGTTATCCAGTTTTCCGGCATCGCTCAGGGCGCTCAGTACCCGGCTGATTTGGCTATCAACATCTCCCGCCGCACGACTGTAGCGACGCGCGAAGTTTTGCTGCTGACTGTTGTCCAGCGTGGTGCCGTTCAACGAAATCCATGAGAACCAGCGGTTTTCATCCTGCGCATAGCGATTGAGCCAGCCAATCCACTGGTCCGCCGTTTGCTCATCGCTTTGCGTTTTCTCATTTGGCAGCGAGAAATCGGACAGCAGCGCCTGGCGATAGAGCGGGCTGCTGAAGCCATCGGAGGAGAACAGCCCCAGCTGATATCCCTGCTGGTTAAAGGCCGTAATCAACGCGGCCGGAATGCGGGCCGACAGCACGCCATCCATATAGCCCGGCGAAATCCCGTAGAACAGGCCAAACATACCGCTATCGGTAGTGTTGCCGGAGCTCATATGCTGGGTAAAGTTGACATTCTCTTGTGCGAAACGGGCCAGTTCCGGCATATTTTTCTCAAACCGTGAATAGTTCAGGTTATCGACGGTAATGAGCAGAACGTTGTAGCCAGCCCCCAGATCGCGATAGCGCAGGTTGCTCAGCGGATACTCAACGGAGACGGCTTCCGGCGCCCCCTGTTCTACCAGCCGACGCTGGTAATCCTGGGCATCGAGCAGGCCATGTTTCTCAAGGAAACGGCGGGCCGTCATCGGATAGGAGAGCGGCAGATTCGCCCGTTGCATGGTGATTGGGCGATAGAAATTCGCATCCGCCCAGATATAAATCAGGTGGCTGCTGATAAAAGAGAGAAAGAAAAACCAGGCGACAGGCCGGGCGTAGTGGCGGCGACGCGTCAGGCTGCGCAGCTTCTGCCAGCTCCAGGTCGCAAACAGCATTTCCAGCAGGAAGATAATCGGCACGCTGATAAACATCAGCTGCCAGTCGCGCGCCATCTCATTCTGGTCAGGGTTGATGACCAGTTCCCAGACAATCGGGTTAAGATGCAGGTGGAAACGGGTAAAGACTTCGCTATCGATCAGCAGAAGCGTCATGCCCGCGGTCGCCAGAATGACCGACAGGAAGCGCATCAATCGCTGCGATATGACGATAAAGGTCAGCGGAAAGAGAATCAGGACATAGCTGGTAAATACCAGAAAACTGAAGTGACCCACGAGGCTGACATACGAGAAAATACGTCCGCCCAGAGTCGTGGGCCAGTCGGCGACAAAAAGATAGCGGCTGCCGAGCACCATGGCCAACAACATGTTGAACAGGGCGAACCAGTGCCCCCAGCTGACCATCTGGGAGATTTTTTCTCGGTAGGGCTGACGAAGAGTCACCATATACAGTTGTTGGTTATCCTTAGTGCGCCGGGTCGTCGTTGATTGAAGACTGCAGAGCCTGGGCAAAAGAACGGGCGATCGCCTGACGCTGCGCCGGCGCGACGCTACTATTGATCAGGTTAGTCACCATATTGCCTAGCACCATCAGTGAAAGGTCAACGGGGGCTTTGTGTGTTTCCAGCACGTTGCTCAGCTCGCTAAGCAGCTGTTCGACGTGTTCATCACTATAGCGGGATAATTGCGGCATAAACTCAAAATCTGTTTGTTCGTGAAAGGGCAACATATTACCGTAGCAGCAGCTTTTTTTCCGCATTTTTTCGCCACGGCGCAAAAGCGCGCAGGATCGCGAGTCTCAGGTCGTCGAAGAGTCACGCGGCGGTTGCGTCGCCGTCCCGGCGGTGGTTGAATACCGGCCGGTCTAAAAGGAGAGTTTAACATGAGTCTGGATATCGACCAGATTGCCCTGCATCAGTTAATTAAACGTGATGAACAAAACCTCGAACTGGTGCTGCGCGATTCCTTACTGGAGCCGAATGCGACGGTCGTGGAAATGATGGCCGAGCTGCATCGTGTCTACAGCGCTAAAAACAAGGCCTACGGTCTGTTTAACCAGGAGAGCGAGCTGGCGCAGGCCCTTCGCCTGCAGCGTCAGGGCGAGGAAGACTTTCTCCCGTTCAGCCGGGCGGCAACCGGCCGTCTGCGTGACGAACTGGCGAAGTATCCTTTCGCAGAAGGCGGTATCGTGCTGTTCTGTCAGTATCGGTATCTGGCGGTAGAGTACCTGCTGGTGGCGGTGCTGAACAACCTGAGCAGTATGCGCGTTAATGAAGATCTGGATATCAGCTCGACCCACTATCTGGATATCAATCATGCCGATATTGTGGCGCGCATTGACTTAACTGAATGGGAAACCAATCCGGAGTCGACCCGCTACCTGACCTTCCTCAAAGGCCGGGTCGGGCGTAAAGTGGCTGATTTCTTTATGGACTTTCTCGGCGCCAGCGAAGGGCTGAACGCGAAAGCGCAGAACCGTGGCCTGCTCCAGGCGGTCGATGATTTCGCCTCCGATGCTCAGCTCGATAAGTCCGAACGGCAGAACGTTCGTCAGCAGGTCTATGCTTATTGCAACGAGCAGCTGCAGGCGGGAGAAGAGATTGAGCTGGAATCTTTATCCAAAGAGCTGGCCGGCGTCAGCGAGAAGAGCTTCCAGCAATTTACCGCGGAACAGGGGTATGAGCTGGAAGAGAGCTTCCCGGCGGATCGCAGCACGCTGCGTCAGTTGACCAAGTTTGCCGGCAGCGGCGGCGGGTTAACGATCAACTTTGATGCCATGCTGCTGGGCGAGCGGGTGTTCTGGGATCCGGCAACGGATACGCTGACCATCAAAGGTACGCCGCCTAACCTGCGCGATCAGCTGCAGCGTCGGACTTCCGGCGGTAGCTGATTCTCCGCCAGCCCCGGTGAAGGCCGGGGCTGCTGCCCGGGCCATCGTCGGCCCGCGGCGTTCTTACTCTGCATCGGCGCGGATCGTCTCGATCCCGTGCTGGGTCAGCTTCGCCTGCAGGGCCTCATCCAGCAAACCATCGATAATCAGGGTACTGGCAAGGCTTAACTCGCCGATGGCAAACGCCGATGCCGAGTTCAGTTTTTCTTGCGACGCCATCACAATGGTTTCCGCTGCCCGCGCGGCGAGCGCCCGCTTGATAGCCGCCTCTTCATAATCGCCGGTAGTGAAACCAGCGCGGTCATGCACCCCGGTCACGCCCATAAAAAACAGATCGGCATTGATCCGCGCAATACCTTCCAGCGCGCTGGCGCCGACGGTGACCACCGAATGTTTAAACAGCCGCCCGCCGATAAGAATGACCTCAATCAACGGCCGCTCCACCAGCGCGACGGCAATACCGGGGCTATGGGTCACGATGGTGCAGGCTAAATCAGCCGGCAGACAGCGGACCATTTCTTCTGTGGTGGTCCCGCCATCGATAATCACCACCTGACCCGGCTGGATCAGGGCCGCCGCCCGGCGGGCAATGGCCTGCTTTGAGGCGATTTGCACGTTTTTTCTTGTTTCGATCGGCGCGATGGCTGCCGAAACCGGTAGCGCCCCGCCGTGGACCCGCTGTAGCTTTCCTTCCCCCGCCAGCTCGCGTAAATCCCGGCGGATAGAGTCTTCAGAGACGTTAAACCGCTGGCTAAGCTCTCCGGACATTACCTGTTTTTCGACGGCCAGAATCTGCAGTATTTGCTGTTTTCGTTGGCTGGCAAACATATTTTTTCCTTCACGTTTGATCTTGTTTGTGCGTTATTTTGCATGTTATCGTGGCCGCTGTCATCTTATCAGGAGAAAAATATGTCCTGCGATACATCCCGCGTTCGCCACGTGCGTGAAACGCTGCTGTCCGACAACTGGTATACGTTAAAAAAATACACTTTTGAATTGCTGCGACGGGACGGCCGTTGGCAGGAGCAGAGCCGTGAGGCCTACGATCGCGGCAACGGCGCGGTGATTCTGCTCTATAACCGGGTAAAGCAAACCGTCGTGCTTATTCGCCAGTTTCGTTTTCCGGTGTGGATTAACGGTCATGATGGTTTTTTGATCGAGGCGGCTGCCGGACTGCTGGATAATGCGTCGCCGGAAGAGCGCATTATCGCCGAGGCGGAAGAGGAGACCGGCTTTCGCGTCACCGGTATTGAACCGGTTTTTACTGCCTACATGAGTCCGGGGTCGGTTACCGAAAAGCTCTACTTTTTCATTGCCGAATATTCGGCGGACGATCGCCGCAGCGAAGGCGGCGGGCTGGCGGCGGAAGGGGAGGATATTGAAGTGCTGGAGTGGCCACTGGCCCGGGCGTTACAAGCGATACGCGAGGGGGAAATTGTGGATGCCAAAACCATTATGCTCCTGCAACACCTGGCCCTCACGGTTTCATCACGCCTTGCTCCGGGTGAAACAAGGCGCGATAACCCTTAACGCAGCTTGCGAGCGATAGCGCTGTACATCAGCGCGGCTTCCAGCGGTTGGGCGTTAAACGAAGGTTCGGCCTGCGGCCAGGTTGACCACTGCACGATCACCAGATGTTCCGCGCGGTTGACCATAATCACCTGGCCATAGATACCCAGCGCCCACAGCGAACCTTTCAGCCCCTGGCGAGCGGTAGGGTCGACGTGCTGCGCGTTGGCCGGAATCGCGTTATTCCACCATTGATAGCCGTAAATGCCTTCCGGGTGTGCCGGGGAGACTGATTTCTGCGCCTGAGTCCAGGCGGAGGATTGGTCAAACCAGCCTTCAGGCACCCGTCGTTGGCCGTTGGCCAGGCGTCCATCCCGGGCGACAAACTCGCCGAAACGACCCCAGTCTTCCAGCGTGGCGTTAAAGCCATGCGCCCCGACGTCATGTTTACCCTGCTGATAAGCGTGCCAGACGCCGTCATGCGCCATTCCGGCGGGTTGCCACAGGGCCTGCTCCAGCCATGCGGCAAGCGGCATTCCGGTGGCCCGCTCCACCACATCCCCCAATAGCCATGCGCCCCCTGATGAGTAGGACCACTGCTCGCCGGCGGGATGCGTACGCTTCAGGGAAGCCACGATCTTGCGCACGCATGCGTAGGCGCCCGGATGGGCCTCACACTGGGTCAGGCGGGCGAAATGGGATTGTGGATTGGTGTAATCTTCATTCCACTCGACGCCGGAGGTGTGCTGAATCAGCTGCTTAAGGGTGACATCATCCCAGGCGGTGCCTTTCAGGTCGGGCTCGTAATCGGTGACCCGGTCATTAAGCGAATGGATTTTACCTTGCTGAATCGCCATACCGACTAAGGTGGAGACCACCGCTTTACCTACCGAGCGGGAGGTCCACAGCGTGGTGTCGGTGTTGCCTGCGCCGAGATATTTGTAGGCAATTTTACCCTCTTTGAGTACCAGAAAACCGGTAACGTTCTGGCGCTTCAGGTAATCCTGCAGGTTCCATGTCTGGCCGTTTACCGTGTAGCTGACGTCGGTCAGCGGCTTATCTGATGGCGACAGCGGCGTGGCGCTACCGTGACGGAAGACATCGCCGGCATAGTTACGGTAGTCGTTGCGAAAGCCGATAACCCGGGCAGATTGATCCCAGTTGAGCATATCTTTTGTGGCGGGCAGCACGGGATCAAAAGGCGTCGGGCAGACATCCAGCATCACTCCGCCGCAGGACTGCGGTGACGGGGTTTGCGCCATGCTGACGGTAGGGCAAAGCGCGAACATCAGCGCCAGGGCAAGCGGTGTGGTTTTTTTTATCTTTGTCATCAGAGATTCCTTATTAGCCATAACAACCAGGCCTGCAGTATATAAATCGCCTTCGGCAGGCTAAAATCAGCCGATGGGGGATTTTCCCCCAAAGGAAACCTCGGGATGAAAACGCTGCATTACTCATTTGCCCAGATTGAAGCCTTTGCCACCATCGCGGAAACCGGGAGTCTCTCACGGGCGGCGATTCGGCTCGGAAAGGACCGTACCACGCTGCGCGATCTGCTGGATTATCTGGAAGATGCGCTGGGATATGCGCTGTTCCTGCGCGAAGGGCGGAGCCTGGCGTTAACCGCCGAAGGGGAACAACTGTTTCGCCAGGCGCATCTACTCCTGCGCCAGGCGCAGGCCTTTGAGTCGTTTGCGCAGACGCTGCCGCGCACGGCGGGGCAGGAGCTGCGGGTGGTGTACGATCCGTTTGTCCCGCGACCCTTTCTCTGCGCGCTGGCAGACCACCTTGCCCGACGTCAGCTGCGAATGAGCTGCTGGAGCGCATCGCGTCGCGAGGCGGAGCAGGCGCTGGCCGACGGGCAGGCCGATCTGGCTATTTGCCAGGCCAATAACCGGACTCTCGGTAGCGAAATGGAATGGCGAGCGTTGGGAACCGTCGATCTGCGCTTTTATGCGACGGAGCGCCTGTTTGCTGACTGCGCGCGTCCGCTGACTCTGCTCAATCTGTCGCTGGTGCCACAGCTGGTGATGCATCGCCGTGCAGACGAGCAAATTGCCCGCCGGGTGCAAATCTCGGGACACACGCTGTACATGAATGAGAAAGCGTTATTGCGCCATGCGCTGCAGCAGGGGCAGGGGTGGGGATTCTTACCTGACCATTTTCAGGCGGTCGACTGGCAAGGGGTGGAGGAGATCGACACCGAAGTCGGTACCCAGGGGCTGAATGTCACGATGGTAATGCTGTGGCAGCCGGGAATGAACAAGCATCCGACGCTGGGAGAGGTGGTTGATTTTGCGCCTTTGCTATGGAAACAAGACGCATAACAAAACGCCCCGGACCTTGCGGGCCGGGGCGTTTGCCACTCAACTTGCTATCGCGATTAAGCGCGAACGAAGTCGATGTGAGTCAGTTTTGGCTTGAACGCGTGACGCTGAACAGCCTGAACTTTTACTTTTTCTTCTTTGCCATCGATAACGATGGTCAGAACTTCACCGTAGAACTCAGCTTTGCTCTGAATGTTCCACAGTTTGTCCTGGTCCAGCTCGATTGCTACCGGAGTAGCTTCACCGCCATAAATGATGGCCGGGAATTTGTTAGCTGCACGCAGGCGGCGGCTCGCACCCTTACCCTGCTCTTTACGTACTTCTGCGTTGATAGTAAACATTGATGTCTCTCTATATTTAAATCCTGCTACAGGCGACCCAGCAGCAGGCAGATGATCTGCTTTGCGAATGCAAAAGCGGGCGGCATTATATCCACCTATGGCGTTGACGGCAATGAAAACCTCAGGCGCGGCGCTGATTAACGCAGTTCGTTTGCCCGACGGAAGCGGCCTTGATAGTCGAAGACTTTTTCCCTGACCTGCCAGTACTGGCCTTTCATGCGCGCGACGACAAAGTCCGGATGACGCAACAGAGGCTGCTGGGCAACAATGTCGGCAGGGGTTATCCAGCGCAGCGGCACGCCCGGCGTGCGGGTATGCGGGCGGATAAACAGCTGCTCAAACGCGGTCCGCTGGGCCGGCGTCTGCAGGCGGAAGCGCTCGCTGACATCGGCGCCGTCCTCATCGTAATAGGTGATTTTCAGCCACGGGCCTTTATCGTCGCCACCGTGCTGCAGGTCCATACCGCTGCAGCGCAGCACCAGCGCGTCTTTGAGCTTCAGCGCGGCCTTCAGCATATCGTCGGGGTCGACCAGAATCGTGTCGCACTCGCGGCAGCGGCGGGCGGCAATATCATTTTCCGCATTGCACTGCGGACAGTTTTTAAAACGAAAACGAAAATCGCACTGTTCACGATGACCGTCGTCATCTTCAAACCAGCCCTGGCAGCGGCGGCCAAAGTGTTCAATCAGCGTACCGTCGGCGGTGGTCTTTCCCCAGAAGGTATTGGCAAAGCCACAGGCCGGACAGAATACCTGTACGGGGACGTTATCGCTCTTGCCCTTCGGCGAGCCCACCTCTGGCGCATAGAGATCGTGAGGATTTCCGGCATAGTCGAGAATCAGGCAGTCGGTTTTCCCCGGCGCCAGACGCAGGCCGCGGCCGACAATTTGCTGATACAGGCTGACCGACTCCGTGGGGCGCAGGATGGCGATCAGATCGACATGCGGGGCATCAAACCCGGTGGTGAGCACCGCCACGTTCACCAGATAACGATACTGCTGCGCCTTAAATGCTTCGATGATGCGATCGCGCTGCGGACCGGGCGTGTCACCGGTAATCAGCTCCGCCTCGCCGGCGGGCAGCAGGCCGGTAATTTCCCGCGCGTGTTCTACCGTGGAGGCGAAAATCATCACTCCCTTGCGCGTCTGGGCAAATTCGACGATCTGGCTGACGATATGCGGCGTAATGCGCTGCTGCTTTTTTAGCTCAAGGTTCAGGTCCGCTTCGCTAAACAACCCGTTGCTCTGCGGCTGAAGGCGGCTGAAATCGTACTGTACGACCGGCATATCCAGCCGCTCCGGAGGCGTCAGATACCCGTGCTTGATCATATAGCGCAGCGGCAGCTCGTAAATACAGTCGCGGAACAACGCCTTCTCATCACCGCGAACCATACCATGATAATGAAACTGGTAGATCCAGCCCTTGCCGAGGCGGAACGGCGTGGCGGTCAACCCGAGCAGACGCAGCTGCGGATTGACCTGCTGCAAATGGCTGATAATTTGCTGGTACTGGCTGTCATCATCGTCGCTGATGCGGTGGCATTCATCGACGATCAGCAGTGAAAACTCGGCCTGAAACTGTTCAAGGTTACGGGCTACCGATTGCACGCTGCCGAAAACCACCTTGCCGTGGCTCTCTTTGCGTTTCAGGCCGGCAGCAAAAATATCCGCCTCCAGCCCAAGCGCACAATACTTGGCGTGGTTTTGCGCGACCAGCTCCTTGACGTGCGCCAGCACCAGAACGCGGCCGCGCGCCAGACGCGCCAGTTCGGCGATGACCAGGCTTTTACCTGCGCCGGTTGGCAGGACGATGGCGGCCGGTTCATGATGGCGACGAAACCAGGCGAGCGTGGCGTCGACGGCCTCTTTTTGGTAGGGACGTAATGTAAAAGTCATGGCTATACTGGCGTTAATTAACTCGCAAATAGTATGCCACGAATCTTTTCCCTTGAGTGGCGTTAAGAGCCCGTTATACTAGCCAGCGAACTTCTTCTTTTTCGGGCGTTTGCCCGCTCCAGCATTATTACAGGCTAAAAAAATCTCATGCGACTTGATAAGTTTATCGCTCAGCAACTTGGCGTCAGTCGGGCTATTGCCGGGCGTGAAATCCGCAGCAGCCGCGTTCTCGTAGACGGCGAAATCGTCAAAGATGCGTCGTTTAAGCTCCAGCCAGAGCACGACGTGGAGTATGACGGCAATACGCTGACTCAGCAGAACGGCCCGCGCTACTTTATGCTCAACAAGCCGCAGGGGTACGTCTGCTCCACGGACGATCCGGATCATCCAACGATTCTCTATTTCCTGGATGTCCCGGTCGCGCATAAGCTGCATGCCGCAGGTCGACTGGATATCGACACCACCGGACTGGTGCTGATGACCGATGACGGGCAGTGGTCGCACCGCATCACTTCTCCGCGCCATCACTGTGAGAAAACCTATCTGGTGACGCTGGAAAACCCGGTGGATGAGCAAACGGCTGAACAGTTTGCGAAAGGCGTTCAGCTGCACAATGAAAAGGATCTGACGAAACCTGCGCGTCTGGAAGTGCTGACGCCAACGGAAGTGCGCTTAACGATAAGCGAAGGGCGCTACCATCAGGTGAAACGCATGTTCGCGGCGGTGGGTAATCACGTCGTCGGCCTGCATCGTGAACGTATTGGCGACATCATGCTGGATGAATCTCTGGAGCCTGGCGAATACCGCCCGCTGACGGAAGACGAGATAGCCAGCGTTGGCCTCCAGCATGCACGGAGTAAAACGTGACGGCAAAGCAGAATTCTTCACTGGGGATTGTGTTTATTCTTGGCCTGCTGGCCATGTTGATGCCACTGTCGATTGATATGTACCTCCCGGCGCTGCCGGTGATTTCGGCGCAGTTTAATGTGCCGGACGGCAGTGCGCAGATGACGCTCAGTACTTATATTCTGGGCTTTGCTTTCGGTCAGCTGCTGTATGGCCCGATGGCCGACAGCATCGGCCGTAAGCCGGTGATCCTCGGAGGAACGCTGATTTTCGCCGCGGCTGCGGTGGCCTGCGCGCTGTCGCAGACTATCGACATGCTGATTACCATGCGTTTCTTCCACGGTCTGGCGGCTGCGGCGGCAAGCGTGGTCATCAACGCCCTGATGCGCGATATCTATCCGAAAGAAGAGTTTTCGCGGATGATGTCGTTCGTCATGCTGGTCACCACTATCGCGCCGCTGGTTGCGCCGATGGTAGGGGGCGCCGTTCTGGTGTGGTTCAGCTGGCATGCGATCTTCTGGATTCTCGCGCTGGCGGCGCTGCTGGCCTCGGCGATGATTGCTTTTTTCATCAGCGAAACGCTGCCGGTTGAACGGCGACAAAAATTTAGTCTGCGCACCACGCTGGGTAACTTTGCGACCTTGTTCCGGCATAAGCGGGTGCTGAGCTATATGCTGGCGAGTGGCTTCAGCTTTGCCGGGATGTTCTCCTTCCTGAGCGCCGGGCCGTTTGTCTACATCAATATCAACCACGTTTCGCCGCAGCACTTTGGTTACTATTTTGCGCTGAACATTGTCTTCTTGTTCATCATGACCATCATTAACAGCCGCTTTGTCCGACGGGTCGGGGCGCTGAATATGTTCCGCGCCGGGCTGTGGATTCAGTTTGTGATGGCGGTATGGATGGTGGTCTGCGCGCTGCTGGATGTCGGATTCTGGGCGCTGGTGGTCGGCGTTGCCGCGTTTGTCGGCTGCGTTTCGATGGTCTCCTCCAACGCGATGGCGGTCATTCTGGACGAGTTTCCGCATATGGCGGGCACCGCCTCATCGCTGGCGGGGACCTTCCGCTTTGGCATCGGGGCGATTATTGGCGCGCTGCTGTCCATGGCCACCTTTACTACCGCCTGGCCGATGCTGATTTCGATCGCATTTTGCGCCAGCAGTTCCATCCTTTTTTACCTCTACGCCAGTCGGCGACGTAAAACCGCGCACTAAAATACCTGCCACAAGGGGCGATTTCCGCCCCTTTTTTGATGCACATCAACCGCGATGGGCTTCCCGGTTCTGTAATTTGTTTCTTTTATGTAAAATCAATTAGTGTAAAAAGTCGCATTGTTGCGATAAAAAAGTTGTTTTGGATCACAGAAACGGGTACATATAGCCCCGATCTGTTTCCGCAGCGAAACTATAAGGTTCTGGATTATAAGTCGTTAACCCTGGCGTGACGCGGGTGTAAACGTTTTCTATGCTGATGCAGGACTATTTGTCAACGATGTGTTAATATTGATGTAAATTTATTGTGAAGCATTTTGCTTCCGGGGAAACTAAGTGAATACACAGCAACTCTCTATCGTACACCGTCTGCCGCAGAGCTATCGCTGGCTGGCCGGTTTTGCGGGTTCAAGAGTTGAACCGATTCCGCAAAACGGCGCCGAGAGTGAAAACAGCCTCGTTGCGCTGAAGCTACTCAGCCCGGACGGAGAGAAAGCGTGGCCGGTGATGCATAAGCTCAGCCAGGCCCTCAGCGACATCGAAGTCGATTGCTCCATCGTTGAGTGTGAAGGGGAGCCGTGCCTGTTTGTGAATTTACAGGACGAGTTTGCGGCAACCTGTCGACTGAAAAATTTCGGCGTGGCGATTGCCGAACCGTTCTCTGGCCACAACCCATTCTGACCGTCAGCCCAGCGCCAGAAGCTGGCGGGTATATTCCTGCTGTGGAGCGGTAAAAACGCGTTCGCACTCCCCCTGCTCGACGACTTCTCCCTGCCGTAACACCATCACCTGATGACACAACGTCCGCACTACGCGTAAATCATGGCTGATAAAAATATAGGCCAGCCGATATTTTTGCTGTAACGCTTTCAGCAAAGCCAGTATTTGCGCCTGGACAGTCTTGTCCAGCGACGACGTGGGCTCATCCAGCACGATGAGCTGAGGTTTCACGATCAGCGCCCGGGCAATCGCAATACGCTGACGCTGGCCACCGGAAAACTCAGCCGGATAGCGATGCCGCGTTTGCGGATCGAGCCCCACCTCCTGCATCGCCTGTATCACCGCTTGTTCACGCGCGGCCGACGTTAGCGTTGGCTGGTGGACGCGCAGACCCTCTTCAATAATCTGTAGCACGTTCAACCGGGGATTCAGCGACGAGTTGGGATCCTGGAAGACTATCTGCATCTGGCGGCGCAGCGGCAGCATTTGCCGACGGCTACGTCCCTGCAGCGCCTGCCCCTCAAAGGCGATCGTCCCTTGCGAGGCAATCAGGCGCAGCAGGGCCAGCCCGGTGGTGCTTTTGCCCGATCCCGACTCGCCCACCAGGCCCAGGGTTTCCCCCGCGCGCAGCTGGAAATTGAGCGCGTTGACCACCCGGTTATGATCCACTACCCGGCGGAGGAGCCCTTTACGCACCGGGAAGGCGACGCTCAGATCGACGGCCTTCAGCAGCAGCGGCGCATCGGTGGCCAGCGGCACCGGCCTGCCGGCGGGTTCGCTGTCCAGCAGACGACGGGTATAAGGGTGTTCGGGGGCGGCAAAAAGCGCCCGACAGGCGTTTTGTTCGACGCAGCGACCGTTTTGCATCACCGCCACGCGGTCAGCGAGCTGGCGGACAATACTTAAGTTATGGGTAATAAACAGCAGCCCCATATTCAGTTCATTTTTCAGCTCGCGTAACAGCTGCAGGATTTGCGCCTGTACGGTCACGTCCAGGGCGGTAGTGGGTTCGTCGGCAATCAGCAGCTCTGGACGGGTGAGCAGCGCCATGGCAATCATGATCCGCTGGCGTTCGCCGCCGGAAAACTGATGCGGGTAGTCCGCCAGCCGGCGTACGGCATGACGGATACCGACCCGCTCCAGGCAGTTAAGGATCTCACCTCGCGCGGCCTCTTTGCGCATACCGCGATGCAAAGACAGCACTTCATACAGCTGCTTTTCCAGCGTATGCAGGGGATTGAGCGACACCATCGGTTCCTGAAAAATCATCGCGATCCGATTACCGCGCACCTGACTCAGCGTGCGCTCATCGGCGTGAAGCAGCGACTGGCCGTGAAAGCGAATGTCTCCGCCGGGGTAGCAGACCGGCGGAGAGGGGAGCAGCCGCAGCACCGAGAGCGCGGAGACGCTTTTACCGGAGCCGGATTCCCCCACCAGCGCCAGGGTTTCCCCGGCGCCAATATTCAGGGAGAGCTCGCTGACGACGGTATGCGTTTTCCCCTGCTGGCGGAAGGCGATGGAGAGGTTGTCTATCTCTAACAAAGGCTGCGTCATGTTATACCGCCTTACCGGGGTCGAAGGCGTCGCGGACGGCTTCACCAATGAAAATTAACAACGATAACAGCACCGCGACCGACAGAAAGGCGGCGATGCCCAGCCACGGCGCCTGCAGATTGTTTTTCCCCTGCAGCAGCAGTTCGCCAAGCGATGGCGAACCGAGCGGCAGGCCGAAGCCGAGAAAATCGAGGGAAGTCAGGGTAGTGATGGAGCTGCACAGAATAAACGGCAGGAAGGTCAGAGTGGCGACCATGGCGTTGGGCAGCATATGGCGCAGGATAATATGCCGATCGCTGACCCCCAGCGCCTGCGCCGCGCGAATATAGTCATAGTTACGGGTGCGCAGGAATTCCGCCCGCACGACGCCGACCAGCGCCATCCAGCCGAACAGTACCGTAATGGCCAGCAGCCACCAGAAGCCCGGCTGGACGACACTGGAGAGTAAAATAATCAGGAACAGGGTTGGCATGCCTGACCACACCTCAATAAATCGCTGACCCCACAGGTCAATCTTGCCGCCGTAGTACCCCTGAATGGCACCCGCCAGTACCCCCAGTACGCTGGAGAAAAAGGTCAGCAGCAGGCCGAACAGAATCGATATTCGCGTGCCGTATAAAATACGGGCCAGCACGTCGCCGCCGTTGGCATCGGTACCCAGCCAGTTTCTCGTCGAGGGGGGAGAAGGGAAGGGCGTTTGGGTGGCGAAGTCGATGGTGGTGGCGCCAAATCGGATCGGCGCCCACAGTATCCAGCCGTTATCATCCAGCTGCTTTTGCAGCCACGGATCCTGGTAGTCGGCGGCGGTAGCAAACGGGCCGCCAAAGGTCGTCTCGCTATAATTTTTCAATGCCGGAACGTACAGGCTGCCGCGATACTGCACCAGCAGCGGGCGGTCGTTGGCAATCAGTTCGGCGCACAGGCTGAACACGAAAAGAATCATAAACAGCCACAGCGACAGATAGCCGCGGCGGTTGTGACGAAAACGCGCCCAGCGGGCCTGATTAACGGGACTCAGAAAAGACATCAGCGGCCCTCAAAATCAATACGCGGATCGACCAGCGTGTAGCAGATATCGCTGACAATATTCAGCAGCAGGCCGATCAGGGTAAAAATATACAGCGTGCCGAACATCACCGGGTAATCACGGGAAACGGTCGCCTCATAGCCCAGCAGTCCCAGGCCGTTGAGGGAAAACATCACTTCAATCAGCAAGGAACCGGTGAAAAACATACTGATAAACATCGCCGGGAAACCGGCGATCACCAGCAGCATGGCATTGCGAAAAACATGGCCCCATAAAATATGCTTTTCGCCCACCCCTTTGGCGCGTGCGGTCACGACATACTGCTTGCGGATCTCGTCAAGAAAGCTGTTCTTGGTCAGCATGGTGAGCGCCGCAAAGCCGCCGATGACCGTCGCCAGCACCGGCAGCGTAATGTGCCAGAGATAGTCGAGAACCTTCTGATACCACGTCAGGCTATCGAAATTAGCTGACACCAGCCCGCGCAGCGGAAACAGGTCCAGATAGCTGCCCCCCGCGAAGAGCACGATCAGAATAATGGCGAACAGAAAGGCCGGGATGGCGTAGCCAATAATGATCAGCGTACTGCTCCAGATATCAAACTGGCTGCCGTTATGGACGGCTTTGCGGATGCCGAGCGGAATCGAGACCAGATAGATAATCAGCGTGCTCCACAGCCCCAGGGTGATGGAGACCGGCATGCTGTTTTTGATCAGCTGCAAGACTGACGCGCTGCGAAACAGGCTGTCGCCAAAATCGAAGCGCAGATAGTCGCCGAGCATTTTCAGGTAGCGTTCGTGGAGCGGTTTATCAAAGCCGTAGCGGTGGGTGATTTCGGCAATCACTTCCGGATCGAGACCGCGCCCGCCGCGATAATGGCCTTCGCTGATGTTGCCGACGCCGGTCCGGGCATGGCTGGCAGCCATACCGCTTTCTCCGGCGCCCGGTAAGCCGCCACGGTTGCCGAACTCAATGGCGGCGATGGCCTGATCGACCGGGCCGCCCGGGGCTATCTGGACAATGAAAAAGTTGATCGTAATGATCGCCCACAGCGTGGGGATTATCAGCAACAGCCGGCGGATCAGGTATGCGCCCATCGTTATTCCTTACCGTTTGTCCGCGGGTAGTTTTGCCGCTTTGTTCACGTCATACCACCAGGTATCGAACCCGGATGAGTAGACGGGACGGGTCTGCGGGAAGGAGAATTTATCCCAGTACGCCGTCCTGTCCTGCGCCATATACCACATCGGCAGCATGTAATAGTTCCAGGTCAGCACCCGGTCCAGCGCGCGCCCCAGAGGCAGGAGCTTTTGCTTATTCCCCTGCCAGCGGATGATCTGCGCAATCAGTTTGTCCACCACCGGACTCTGAACCCCGGGCGCATTGTAGCTGGAGTGAATATATGACGAATCCCAGGAGATTTGCAGGTCGGTTCCGGGCCAGGGCGTCGCGCGCCAGACGATGGGCATCATATCGTAGTCACGACTGCGTCGGCGGTTACTGTACTGTGAATTATCGACCTGGCGAATATCCATCGTAATACCGAGGCGCTGGAGATTATGCTGGAACGGCAGCACCCAGCGATCGTTGCCCCCGGAAGGCAGCAGCAGTTCAAAGCGCAGCGGCTTGCTGGTGACGGTGTTGATTCGACGTTGGTTTTTCAGCACCCAGCCCGCCTGCTTAAGCAACGCATCCGCCTGCAGCAAATTTGTGCGATCGAACCCATCGCCGCGGGATCGCGGCGGCTGATAGACGGAGGTGAAAACCTCCGGCGGCAGATCGGCCTTCATTGGCGTCAGCAGGGCGAGCTCTTCGGCATCGGGCGCGTGACGCGCCGCATATTCGGTATTCTGAAAGTAGCTGCTGGCCCGGCTGTAGGCGCCATAAAACAGCGCCTTGTTCATCCACTCGAAATCAAAGGCGAGGGTGATGGCTTCCCGGACCTGGCGGTCGTTAAACACCGGGCGCTGGATATTAAACGCCAGCCATTGGGTATCCTGCGCCGAGGTGTTCGGGTACTCATCTTTGACAATATAGCCGTGGGTAAAATTGCGTCCGACATAGCGGGTCGACCAGTTTTTGGCCATCGTCTCTGCGCGTCGGTCGACGGCGCCGGCCTTAAAGGCTTCAAAGGCGACATTATCGTCAAGGTAGTAGTCGTAGCGCAGCGTGTCGAAATTCCAGCGCCCGCGGTTCACCGGCAGGTCGGCCGCCCAGTAGTCCTTCACCCGCGAGTAGATGATGTACTGACCCATCCGCCAGTCGGTAATTCGATAGGGGCCGCTGGCCAGCGGCGGGGTGGAAAGCGGGTCGCTGAGCTTATGGTTGCGCCAGAATGCCTCAGGCATCACCGGCAGGGAGAGCAGACTCAGCATGTTCTCCTTGCCAGGCTGCGCCAGCGTAATGCGCACGGTGCGCGGCGCAATGGCCTCGACGCGGGTCCCCTTGTAGAACAAGCGGAACTGCGGTACCCCTTCGGTCATAAATTTGTGGAACGTGAAGGCGACATCGCCGGCGGTAATCGGGCTGCCATCATGAAAACGGGCGTGCGGATTGAGGGTTATCTCCATCCACGAGAAATCATCGGCGTAGCGCGTGTGTGCGGCAATGAGCGGATAATAGCTGCCCGGTTCATCATCGGAGGTGGTGAACAGCGTGTCGTACAGAGCGTCGGTACGTACTCCCGGGTTGCCGCGCAGCGCATAGCGGTTGAAGTTATCGAAGGTGCCAATGCTGGCGTTGACTATTGTTCCCCCTTTCGGGGCACTGGGATTGGCATAATCAAAATGGTCAAAGCCGACGGCGTATTTCGGTTCGCCAATGATGGCAAAAGTGCTGCCCTCTTTTATGGTTATGGTTTGCGCCTGACTATTCAGGCTGAACAGGGTCAGTAATATCAGGCAGACACGCGCAAACATAGCCAGATTAATATCCTCTGTGGGCAGACATCATAAAGAGCCATTACCGGCGGAAAAATAGTTAGCCGGTTCATCATGTGCCGCGATCAGCGCTTCCAGCGGCAGCGGGCGGCTCAGCCAATAGCCCTGCAGGAAGTTTACGCCATGTTTGCGTAACCACTCCGCTTGCTCCGGTGTTTCGACCCCTTCTGCAACGGTCATGAGCTGCAGGCGGCGGCTTAGCGTCAGTACCGCATCCAGCACCGGGGAGGTGACGGTCTCGGTTCCGATGGCCTGCACGAAGCCGCGATCGATTTTCAGATAGTCAAATTTATAACGCTCAAGGTAGATAAGCGCACTATGTCCGGTACCAAAATCGTCAATCGCAATCTCAAACCCCTGCTCATGCAGCCAGTCAAAGATGGCCAACGACCTGTTTTTATCGATCATCGCGCGTTCAGTAATTTCGAGAACCACATTGAAGTGGTTGGCTGGCATGGATGCAGCGAACTGCTGCAGGTCATCCTGAAATTCGTCGGCGTGCAGATGGGCCGGTGAGATATTCAGCCCCAGCTTGCTACCGGCGGGCAGAATTTTTTGCAGGGTCGGGGCGTCGCGGGCGATCAGTGCTAATAAATGATGAGTGAGCGGCACAATCACTTGCTGCGTTTCCGCCAGGTTAATAAACACGTCGGGCGGGATTTCCCCGGCTACCGGATGGCGCCAGCGCATCAGTACTTCAATACCGCTGATGCGCAGGGTATCGGCTTTGACTACCGGCTGATAGACAACATAGAACTGATTATTTTTTATCCCCAGCAGAATGGCTTTACGCGGATCGGATTTCAGCGTCAGCACGTAGTAACTCACCAGGCCAGCCAGCAGACCGCACACGACGCCGAGCAGCAGCGAGAATAGCGTATTTTCCGATAGCCAGCTGTTGGCATAGAGATAGACTTTCAGCGGCAGCCCTTTGATTTGTACCTGACGAATCGGCTCTGCGCGCAGATTCTGCGGGTCAATAAGGCGGTTGGTCAGGGTGGAGAGGGCGGTATCGTTGACAACCAGCGCGATGCTGCTGAAATCGTTCTGGCGGGCGGAATAAAGAATATAGGGTGTCAGGTTGGTATTGATTGAGACGAAAATGCCATCGTTATCGTCGTGTGGATTGCGTACCCACATCGCCAGGGCGGCATTATCAGGCATCATCGGTGTTCCCGGCAGGAGCCGCATGTCGACCGCTTTACGGGTATCGAGATGGGGGATGAGCTGCACCAGCGGAGTATTCATGGGGCCAGTGGCGGAGGAGCAAAAGGCGACGCCCTCTTTTACCAGCAAAAACGCGCGTACGTTTGGGCTAAAGGCTGCCCGTGCGGTCAGGTCTGACACAATATTTTCACATTTTTGATTGACCAGCGGCTGCAGGCCGACCATCGTCTTCTCGAGCTGGCTAAAGTATTCAGTCAGGTAGACGTTGACGTTGTCGATGATACTGTCAAAACGTTCAGACCGGCTATGGTAAATCACCATAACCTGAATGCTACCGGCCAGCAGGGCGACGATCACTCCGATGAGTATGCTGGTCAGCCAGATATTACGCCGGGGTGACAGGTAACGGGTAAGCATAGGCTCTATAGTCGGTCCATGTTAATGAGTTGCGCCAATGGGTAGAAAACGTTTTCTCTATCGCCACTTAAAGGGATAGCTTATATTGCGGCATTCACAGGTAAACAGGCAAAAAAAAACACCGCCGCAGCAGTGTTTTTTGTTCTGAGGTCAGCCAAGGGATAACTCACGACAGAAAGGATTACGAGCGGCTCAGAACTCGTCGCGCTTCATTATAGCGCTTCTTCCAGTACGGCTCGTTCATGCTGGAGATGGTCACACCACTGCTGGTGGAAGCATGGACGAACTGATCGTTGCCGATATAGATACCGACGTGGCGACCGGTGGAGCCCGCCCGGAACAGAACTAAATCGCCGGTACGCAGTTGAGAGCGTGAAATGGACTTGCCGGAATCCTGCTGCTCAGAAGTGGAGCGGGGCAGTTCCAGACCAAATTGTTCACGGAAAGTACGCTGCACGAAGGCAGAGCAATCAATGCCTTTCCGGGTGCTGCCGCCGAGGCGGTAACGCACGCCTTTCCAGCTGGCATACTGGTCCATCAAACGGGACTTAACGTCCAGATTGCTGACCATCTTTTCAAATTCATCCTGAGAGGCTTGCAGTGATGATAAATCGCCACTACCCACAGCATGCGTCTCAGAATGCATATTCTTTGCGGTACTACTTGTCGAACTACAGGCAGAGAGCAAAACTGCCACTGCTATCGCGGGCACTACCCGCAACATATATCTCAAAATCGGCTGAGATTTGACCATGCTGTTTGTTTTCCCTTGTTGTCCTTAACGACAATGTCGTTATAAAAAATGCCAAACGTGTTAGAGCCTAAATACCTGCCAGCAATGAGACAATTCCTTAAACCTAAATTTGTGGGATACCGCACAAATTTATTTTTGAGCCGGATTGACGTTACTGGAAAGGCAAAACGAGATTGAGATTACCCTATCAAACGTGGGATGGCGAGCGGTTTCGCGCGATTTCTTATAAGAATTTGTGCATCTAAAAGTGAATCATCGGGAAAGCACAAAATAGCGGCAGCTGTGGGTAAAAAATATGCAATTACTTCATTTGTAAGATGATTAATGTGACAGGAAGATGACGCGGGCGATAAAAAGATGGACAAATAAAAAAGGGACCGAGAACGATCCCTTATGGATATAGTTAATAATATGTAAGGAAGAGATTAATTTTTACCCACTCCGCCCGGAAGCGAACGGTTAAACCAGGCGATCAATGTGTCGCTTAATGGTGTCATCAGCACCCAGGGGATGCCAATGAGGACGGCGGTCAATGAACCAACGGCAATATCGGTAAACCAGTGGGCGCCGATCATGACCCGCGGAAAAGCGAAAACGACAAAAATAGTCAAAGCAATAGCCAATGCCCGACGGCCAAAATAGCGCCACATGAAGGTGGCGAAAATCAGCAGCATCATGCCGTGATCGCCGGGAAAACTGTCTTTCGACGCATCTTTGGTCGGGAAGGCGACCACATCGCTTACTTTTACAATCTCGCTGAACGTGAGCGAGGGGCTGGCGCGTTTAACCGGCATCAGATGCTGCGCCAGCTGGTTAATGACTACCGCGAACAGCAGCATGACCAGACCGATAATGACGATCCGTCGGCGACCGGCGCTTTGCTCCTTCAACCAGAAGCTCAGCATCAGGCCGCCCATCGCCAGCAAAGAGCAGGCGTCAAAAGCCCGGTTATTGATGATAGCCAGCAGCCAGGCATAAGCCTGACTCTTTCCCACACCCTGGTTAAAGAAGTGGAAAATGGCGGAATCCAGCGGTAACCAGAAACCATGATTAACGGGCAAATACCACGAAAAAAAGAGGGCAAAGCCCGCGGCGTTAAGCAGCAGGATCAGGGGAATTCGGTTTTTAATCATAACAGTTGCGAGTTGTGTAAGACGGCGGGAAACATACCCGCCTTAACTTAAACGAAGTTTCAACAAAGAGGCTTGTAACGCATTCCAGTCGGCCTCGGATTCGGTAATCAGTTCAATACGGCTGTCCGGCGGCGCAACGTTTTGGGTTTCGATATGCAGATCAAGTCCCTGACGGTTGATGCGTACCAGACCTTCCGCAATACGCATCACGCCCTTGACGCGGGCAACCGGCGCCAGACGAGCCCACTCAAGCAGGCCAATCGTATCAAAGATTGTATCGGCATCAAAAATCCAGCCGCAGGCCTGGTAACCCTGACCGCTGTTGAGGCTCCGGCGCCAGCGCTGGTGGGCCGGCAGGCTGAGCGCGGCCAGACCTTTTTTCTGCCCGTGGCTGTGCGTATGTTCGGCACTTTCCGGCAGCGGTGTGAGATTCAGGCGCGGTAAATCCAGCAGCTGCGGGTCGATATTGCCGTGGGTGGCGCCAATATGCAGACGCTCGCCCGCGTGCTCCTGCCACCAGGCGTCAAAGGCCCGTTCGCTTTCTGCCGTCATCCGGTCCGTTTTATTGCTGATAATGACATCGGCCGCCGCCAGCTGATCGCGGAAGTTGGCGTTCGCCATCACTTTACTGTCCAGCAGCTGGCGGGGATCGAGCACGCACAGGGTGGCGCGAAGATCGATCCACGGCTCGTAGACGGCGGCGGTCAGAATATCGAGAATTTGTTTGGGATGGCCGAGCCCGGTAGGCTCAATCAGCAGACGATCCGGTTTCCCCTGGCGCAGCAGGGTATTCAACCCAACCTGCATCGGCAGGCCGTTGACGCAGCACATACAGCCGCCGGGAATTTCTTTGAGTAGCGCGCCGCTATCGGCGAGCAAAGCGCCATCGATACCCACTTCGCCAAACTCATTAACCAGCACGGCCCATTTTTCATCTGCAGGCTTGTGGGCCAGCAGATGAAGAATCGAGGTCGTTTTACCGCTGCCGAGAAACCCCGTGATCAAGTTGGTTTTGGTCACATTTTCTCCAGGATACAAATGTAATGTTGTAACAGTTGGGACTATCCTGACGAAAAAAAGGGGAAAAGAGAAGGGCTACGGCGGACAGAAAAGAATTCTGTCCGCTAAAGAGCAGCAATTGTTAAATCCCGGGCACGTTGGCGATGGCCTGGCGGGCACCGACGGCAGAAAGCTGACGCCAGGCGGCGGTGATGTGATCCACAAACAGCGTATTGCGCGGCAGATCGCGACCAAAGATTTCTTCCAGTGAGAGCAGGGCGCTGACGCGTTCCTCGTCGCGGCTGCCGGCAACCAGAGCCTGAATCTTCTCGCTCAGCGGGTCGCGAACATCAATAGCCTGACCAGCATCATCTATACCGCTGACGTAGCGCATCCAGCCTGCCACCCCGAGCGCCAGCAACGGCCAGCGGCTACCGCGCTGGAGGTGAACGCGAATACCGTCAAGCATACGTTGCGGAAGCTTCTGACTACCGTCCATCGCTATCTGCCAGGTGCGATGTTTAAGCGCTGGATTACTAAAGCGTGCGATCAGGCTGTCGGCATAGTGCGTCAGATTGACGCCTTCGATAGCAAGAGTCGGGGCCTGTTCGTCAAGCATCAGCCGGCGAGCGGCGCTGCGCAGCACCTCGTCCTGCATGCAGTCACTGATATGCGCATTGCCGGCAAGGTAGCCGAGCCAGGCAAGGAAGGAGTGGCTGCCGTTGAGCATCCGCAGCTTCATCTGTTCCCACGGCAGCACATTATCGGTCATCTGGGCGCCGGCGATTTCCCACGCCGGGCGGCCCGCCACGAAGTTATCCTCAATGACCCATTGAATAAATGGCTCACAGCTGATGGCGCAAGGGTCTTCTACGCCGAGCGTGGCGCTGATTTCAGCCAGCGATTCATCGGTAGCGGCAGGCACGATACGGTCAACCATGGTGCCGGGAAAACTGACGTGTTCAGCAATCCACTGCGCCAGTTCGGGGGCGCGCTTTTCCGCCATGCCCAGAACCGCATTTTTCACCACGTGACCGTTATCAGGAATATTATCGCAGGAGAGTACCGTAAACGGCGGCAGGCCGCGTTCGCGGCGGCGAGACAGGGCTTCAACCAGTATTCCCGGCACCGACTGCGGCAGCGCGGGATGTTCCAGATCGTGAATAATGCGCGGCTGCGTCAGGTCCAGCGTGCCGCTGGCGGGATCGATGCAGTAGCCTTTCTCCGTAATGGTGAGTGAGACAATGGCCACCTGCGGTTCGCAGAATTTTTCAATGATCGCGGGCAGAGAGTCCAGCTTTGCATTCAGACATTCATGAACGGCGCCCACGACAATCGGCTGGTTGCCGTGCGCGCCTTTTTCCAGCACGGTGAACAGGTGGTCCTGCTGACGGAGCTGGCTCATCAGTCGGTCGCCGCTGAACAGGCTAATTTCGCAGATCCCCCAGTCTCCGCCGCTGGCGTTCAGCACCCGATCGGTAAGCAGGGCCTGATGAGCGCGATGAAACGCCCCGAAGCCGAAGTGCACAATGCGCGAGCGCAGCTGGCTGCGATCGTACTGAGGAAGCTGCACGCCTTCTGGCAGCGTAGCGGTAGCAATAGTTGTCATTCTTTACACACCTGATTAACCAATGATTAACAATGCCAGTGTAAAGTTATATGACAACAAATTAAATTGGTGAGCCGTATTTATACGCTTAGTGTGAGCTGGATCAATCAATTTAGCGGGATAAATTGATCCCTGTCGAGAAGCCTGTATGGTAGTCATCATTGATGTTTGCGTTATTGGTATAACAACTTTGAGAGGGCATAGCGATGGAACAAACCTGGCGTTGGTATGGACCGAACGATCCGGTGTCGCTTGATGATGTACGGCAGGCTGGCGCGACGGGTGTGGTCACTGCGCTGCACCATATTCCTAATGGTCAAGTCTGGCCGGTTGACGAAATTAAACAGCGTCAGGCGCTGCTGGCGGAAAAAGGGCTGACGTGGTCGGTCGTGGAAAGTATCCCGGTACACGAAGAGATCAAAACCCAAAGCGGGCAGTGTGCGACCTGGATAGCCAACTACCAGCAGAGCATTCGCAACCTGGCGGCCTGCGGGATTGATACCGTGTGCTATAACTTCATGCCAATTCTCGACTGGACGCGCACTGACCTTGAGTACCAACTGCCGGACGGTTCGAAAGCATTGCGTTTTGACCAAATCGCGTTTGCCGCTTTTGAGTTACATATCCTGAAGCGCCCTGGCGCCGAGGCAGATTACAGTGAAGAGGAGCAGCGCCAGGCGCAGGCTCGTTTTGCGGCGATGAGCGCAGCGGATATTGAAAAGCTGACCCGCAATATTATTGCCGGCCTGCCGGGAGCGGAAGAAGGCTATACCCTCGAACAGTTCCGCGCACGCCTGGCGGAATACGATCATATTGATAAAGCGCAGCTGCGTGAAAATATGGCCGTCTTCCTGCGCGCTATCGTGCCGGTTTGTGAAGAGGTGGGCGTGCGGCTGGCCGTTCACCCGGACGATCCGCCGCGCCCGATCCTTGGCCTGCCGCGTATCGTTTCGACCATCGAAGATATGCAGTGGCTGAAAGAGACCGTGGACAGCATCAACAACGGCTTTACGATGTGCACCGGTTCTTACGGCGTGCGTGCCGATAACGATCTGGTGAAAATGGTCGAAACCTTCGGCGACAGGATCCACTTTACCCATCTGCGTTCGACCTGCCGTGAAGAGAACCCAAAAACGTTCCACGAAGCGGCGCATTTAACCGGTGACGTTAATATGGTGGCGGTGGTGGATGCGATTCTGAGCGAAGAGCTGCGCCGCAAGCATGCGGGCGATCTGCGTCCGATTCCGTTCCGTCCGGACCATGGCCATCAGATGCTGGACGATCTGCGTAAGAAAACCAACCCGGGCTATTCGGCGATTGGTCGCCTGAAGGGGATGGCGGAAGTACGCGGCGTTGAGCTGGCGCTGAAGATGACGAAGTATCCGGAACTGCTGTAATTCTGGCCGCGGAAAAATACAAAGGACAGCCTCTGGCTGTCCTTTTTGGTCTTACTGCCCGGCCGATGCGACGGGGGGGCTGGACAGGGCGTTTCCACCCTTATCCGACATGACGCGATCTTAGTCCGCGCGACCCATATAGCGGCTTTCTTCGATATGGATACGAATTTTCTCGCCGGTGGTCAGGTATTCCGGAACCTGAATCACCAGGCCGGTGCTCAGGGTCGCCGGTTTGGTGCGCGAGCTTGCCGAGGCGCCTTTAATGCCCGGTGCGGTTTCCACGATTTCCAGATCCACGGTCTGCGGCAGCTCCAGCGCCAGCAGCTGGCCATCCCAGGTCAGAACCTGCATGTCAGGCATGCCGCCTTCCGGAATGAACAGCAGCTCTTCTTCAATCTGCTCTTTGGTGAAGGTGTATGGCGTGTAATCTTCTTTATCCATAAACACATACTCGTTGCCGTCAACATAGGAGAAGTCAACGAAACGGCGGGTCAGGGTAACGGTATCAACGATATCGTCGCCTTTAAAGCGCTCTTCCACTTTCAGGCCGGTACGTACATCAGAGAAACGCATTTTGTACAGCGTTGCTGCGCCACGGGCGCTCGGCGACTGAATATCAATATTTTTTACAATCAGCAGCTTGCCGTTGTAATTCAGCACCATACCTTTTTTAATTTCATTCGCTCTTGGCATTGCAGTAATCCTGTCACTTAACGGTTCAAAAAATATCGCGTAAAACTACTCGTGCCGGGGCTTTCAGGCAAGCGGAATTCGCGAGTTTTGCTATCTCCGGACAAAACGTTTAGGCTGGGCCGTGAACCGCAACATCAAGAGAGTCATTTATGGAATGTCGTATCGATTGCGGTGCCTGCTGTATCGCTCCTTCTATCTCAAGCCCAATCCCCGGAATGCCTGACGGCAAGCCTGCTAACACGCGCTGCGTCCAGCTTTCGGAACAGAATCTGTGCAACATCTTCACGTCGCCGCTCAGACCAAAAGTCTGCGCCAGCCTGCAGCCCGTCCTGGAGATGTGTTCGACAAATCGCGAAGCGGCCATGACCTATCTTATCCAGCTGGAAGCGAGCACCGCGCCTTAAACGTCTTTAATGCGCCACAGGCAAAGCAATGACACCGCGCCCATGCCGAGGGCAATCCAGAAAACAGCGTGATAGCTCCAGATTTCTGCCACCACGCCCGCCAGCGAGCCGGCGATAATCCAGCCGACGCGGGTGGTATTGGTATACAGCGTGGTGGCAGCGCCGGCCTGGCCGGGCATCAGATCCTGGAAATAGAGCATGCCAATACCTGCCAGAATACCGATGAATATCGCGTTCAGCGCCTGCAGAGCCAGCAGTAAAGCGGGCGTATGCACCAGCAGCATCCCCACGTAAAACAGTATTCCTGCCGCCGCAGCGAGGCGCATCAAA
The DNA here is from genome assembly GCF_000735435.1 of Klebsiella planticola ATCC 33531. Classification (GTDB taxonomy): domain Bacteria; phylum Pseudomonadota; class Gammaproteobacteria; order Enterobacterales; family Enterobacteriaceae; genus Klebsiella; species Klebsiella planticola. The sequence goes on from NZ_JMPP01000024.1 coordinate 189,410, forward strand.
AAGCGCTTACCAAAGCGTCGGGCATAATAGCCGGCAATCAGCATCGTCGGGATTTCCAGCCCGGCGGCGGTCCCCATCATCAGCCCGGCCAGCTTCTCTGATAAATGCAGCTCATTAATGATATAGAGCGGCATGTTAATGATGTACAGACTGTTGATGCCCCACATTAATGTACAGACGCTGAACAGCAGCAGCGCATCGCGGCGGTTAGTGCGCGGCGCTTCCAGATGACCTGCCGCCGCCAGCTTCTCTTTGCGCATACTGGGCAGAAAGAACCACACCATCGCCCCGCAGACCACAAAGGCGACCGCGGCGCAGAGATACATCACGGTAAAGCCGAACCCCATTGCCAGCGCGTAGGCCAGCGGCGGGCCGATCACCCACGCCAGCGAGACCTGGGCACGCAGAATGGAACTGAACATCACCGCTTCGCGGCCGGTTTTATCGGCATGCTCGCGCGCCAGGGCGAACATCTGCGGGTTGGCGGTGGAGCCGAAGCTGCTGAGGAAGACCCCGACGAAGAGCAGAATAAAGTAGTTGCGGTTCCAGGCGAACAGCAGGCAGGCCAGAACCCCAAGCAGGCAGCAAAAGACAATCAGCTGCTTGCGATCGCCCTGGCGGTCCGAGCGCCCGGCGAGAAACTGACTGACCAGAATACCGATCACCGCGCTACCGGTAAAAAAGAAGCCGACCATCGCCGGGCGCACATGCACTTCATTGGTTAAAAACAGGCTCAGGGTCGGCGTTTGCAACGCGCCGGCAATGCCCGTCAGGAAGGCAACGATCAGGAAAGCAGAAGAGGTTAAATCGAACCCGCGTCGGGGGAGGGCGGCGCTACTGTTTTGCATGGGTGGCTATCTGTAATTGTCTGAGCAGCGGAGTTTACGCCGTCACTCAGAAAATGAACAGTAGTATGGTATGGAAAATTAAAAAGCAGTTTCAAATTAGTGGTTTCAGCAAAAAGCTGAAGCCGGGCTGAATGCGAACGTCGGACTTCAGCAAAAATGTGCTGCACCTCTAATTTCCGTTATCAGGTTGATAACAGATCTTGCGCAGTGGATAAGAAAGGTACAGACTCATTGAAACGTTTCAGCGTCATCGGGAGTTTCTCCATCAGGAAGATGACGCCTTTTTTCGCAAAATAGCTGAAACGATTCAATACAGCAGGAGAGGAGAACCATGTTCCAGTTATCTGTGCAGGATATTCATCCCGGCCAGCAGGCCGGTAATAAAGAAGAGGCGATTCGTCAGGTTGCCGCCGCGCTGGTTAGCGCGGGCAACGTGGCGGAAGGCTACGTTAACGGGATGCTGGCTCGCGAGCAGCAAACCTCCACATTCCTTGGCAACGGCATTGCCATCCCGCACGGGACTACCGACACGCGTGACCAGGTGCTGAAAACCGGCGTTCAGGTCTATCAGTTTCCGCAGGGCGTGACCTGGGGAGAAGGGCAGACCGCGTACGTGGCCATCGGCATCGCCGCCAGCTCGGATGAACATCTGGGGCTTCTGCGTCAGCTGACCCACGTCCTGAGCGATGATTCAGTCGCTGAACAACTTAAATCAGCAACCACGGCGGAAGAGCTGCGGGCCCTGTTGATGGGTGAAAAGCAGAGCGAAGCGCTGAAACTGGATAATGACACGCTGAGCCTGGATATCGCTGCCAGCGACCTGATGACCTTACAGGCGCTGAACGCTGCACGTCTGAAAGAGGCTGGCGCCGTTGACGCCTCCTTCGTCAGCCGCACCATCAATGATAAGCCGCTGAACCTTGGGCAGGGCATCTGGCTGAACGACAGCGCGGAAGGCAACCTGCGCAGCGCGATTGCGGTCAGCCGTGCCGCCAGTACATTTACCGCCGATGAGCAGCCGGTCTCGCTGCTGATTACCGTCGCGATGGCAGATGAACAGCCTACCGCGGTACTGAATCGCCTGAGCAATCTGCTCATTGATAAAAAAGCTGACCGTCTGCTGAAGTCTGATGGCGCGACGTTGCTGGCGCTGCTGACCAGCGACGAGGCTATCGCCGACGACGTGCTGAGCGCCGAGTATGTGGTGCGCAATGAGCACGGGCTGCATGCCCGTCCGGGCACGATGCTGGTGAACACCATTAAACAATTTTCCAGCGACATTACCGTCACCAACCTGGACGGATCCGGCAAGCCGGCAAATGGCCGCAGCCTGATGAAAGTCGTGGCGCTGGGCGTGAAGAAAGGTCACCGTCTGCGCTTTACCGCGCAGGGTGAAGATGCGCAACAAGCGCTGGATGCGATTGGCGAAGCGATCGCCGCAGGCCTTGGGGAGGGCGCATAAATGAGCAGACGTGTAGCAACGATTACATTAAACCCGGCGTATGACCTGGTGGGTTTCACACCGGAAATTGAACGCGGGGAGGTCAACCTTGTGCGGACCACCGGTCTGCATGCCGCCGGGAAAGGTATCAACGTGGCGAAGGTGCTGAAAGATCTCGGCATTGACGTCACCGTTGGCGGTTTCCTGGGGAAAGATAACCAGGATGGTTTTCAGCAGCTGTTCAGCGAGCTGGGGATTGCCAACCGCTTCCAGGTGGTGCAGGGGCGGACGCGTATCAACGTCAAGCTGACGGAAAAAGATGGTGAAGTGACCGATTTTAACTTCTCCGGTTTTGAAGTGACCCCGGCCGACTGGGAACGCTTTGTGAATGACTCCCTGAGCTGGCTGGGCCAGTTCGACATGGTGTGCGTCAGCGGCAGCCTGCCGTCCGGCGTTAGCCCGGAAGCCTTCACTGACTGGATGGTTCGCCTGCGTAGCCAGTGTCCGTGCATTATCTTTGATAGCAGCCGTGAAGCGCTGGTCGCCGGTCTGAAAGCCGCTCCGTGGCTGGTGAAGCCAAACCGGCGCGAGCTGGAGATTTGGGCGGGCCGTAAACTGCCGGAAATGAAAGACGTGATTGATGCGGCGCATGCGCTGCGCGAGCAGGGAATTGCCCACGTGGTTATCTCGCTGGGCGAAGAAGGTGCGCTGTGGGTTAACGCCTCGGGCGAATGGATTGCGAAACCGCCTTCAGTAGAAGTGGTCAGCACCGTCGGTGCCGGGGATTCGATGGTTGGCGGCCTGATCTACGGCCTGCTGATGCGTGAATCCAGCGAGCATACGCTGCGTCTGGCCACTGCCGTCGCCGCGCTGGCGGTTAGCCAGAGCAATGTAGGTATTACCGATCGTACCCAGTTGGCCGCCATGATGGCGCGTGTCGACTTAAAACCCTTTAATTGACAGCAGGAGAGGCATAATGAAAACGCTGCTGATTATTGATGCCGGACTTGGACAGGCGCGCGCCTATATGGCGAAAACCCTGCTGGGTACCGCAGCGCATAAAGCGCATCTTGAACTGACAGATAATCCGAACGACGCTGAACTGGCGATCGTTCTTGGCGCCGCTCTGCCGGCGGATAGCGCGCTGAGCGGTAAACAGGTGTTCCTCGGCGATATTAATCGCGCCGTGGCGCATCCGGAGCTGTTCCTGAGCGAAGCGAAAAGCCATGCCACGCCGTACGCTGCTCCGGCCGCTGCGGCACTGCCGGCCTCGACCGGTGGTGCAAAACGCATCGTGGCGATCACCGCTTGCCCTACCGGCGTTGCTCATACCTTTATGGCGGCAGAAGCCATTGAAACCGAAGCCAAAAAACGCGGCTGGTGGGTGAAGGTGGAAACTCGCGGCTCGGTCGGCGCAGGTAACGCCATCACGCCGGAAGAGGTCGCGCAGGCGGATTTGGTGATTGTGGCTGCCGATATTGAAGTCGACCTGGCAAAATTTGCCGGTAAACCGATGTATCGCACTACCACCGGTCTGGCGCTGAAGAAAACCGCCCAGGAGCTGGATAAAGCCGTGGTTGAAGCGAAACCGTACCAGCCATCCGGTCAGAGCGGCCAGCAGGCTGATGCGGCGAAGAAAGAGGGCGGCGGTGCCTATCGTCACCTGTTGACCGGCGTCTCTTATATGCTGCCGATGGTCGTTGCCGGCGGTCTGTGTATCGCGCTCTCCTTTGCCTTTGGTATCAAAGCCTTTGAAGTGAAAGATACCCTGGCCGCCGCGCTGATGCAGATTGGCGGTGGTTCAGCCTTTGCGTTGATGGTTCCGGTACTGGCAGGCTTTATCGCCTTCTCCATTGCCGACCGTCCGGGCCTGACGCCGGGTCTTATCGGCGGGATGCTGGCCGTCAGCGGCGGTTCCGGCTTTATCGGCGGGATTATCGCCGGTTTCCTTGCCGGTTACGTTGCTAAACTGATCAGCACCAAATTGAAGCTGCCGCCGAGCATGGAAGCGCTGAAACCGATTCTGATCATTCCGCTGGTCTCCAGCCTGATCGTCGGCCTGGCCATGATCTATCTGATTGGTAAACCTGTTGCCGGTATTCTGGCAGGGCTGACCCACTGGCTGCAAACGATGGGAACGGCGAACGCCGTACTGTTGGGCGCAATTCTCGGCGCGATGATGTGTACCGACATGGGGGGCCCGGTGAACAAAGCAGCTTATGCCTTCGGCGTCGGTCTGCTGAGTACCCAAACCTACGCACCGATGGCGGCGATTATGGCGGCCGGTATGGTGCCACCGCTGGCAATGGGTATCGCCACGCTGGTTGCCCGCCATAAGTTTGATAAAGGCCAACGGGAAGGGGGGAAAGCGGCGCTGGTTCTGGGTCTGTGCTTTATCTCCGAAGGGGCGATTCCGTTTGCTGCCCGTGACCCGATGCGCGTCCTGCCATGCTGTATCGTAGGCGGCGCGGTGACCGGTGCTATCTCTATGGCTATCGGAGCGAAACTGATGGCGCCGCACGGCGGTCTGTTCGTGCTGCTGATTCCTGGCGCGATTACACCGGTGGTAGGTTATCTGCTGGCGATTGTTGCCGGTACCCTGGTGGCCGGTCTCTCCTACGCGGTGCTGAAACGTCCGGAAGGACAGATCGCAGAAAAAGCGGCCTGAATTATCCTCCGCAATAGAGCGTCTTAACGCAACAAAAGGGCCGAATATTCGGCCCTTTTCTATTCTACGTATCTACATCTCAGTACGTTTCACCCGGCCGGCCGGCGTCAGGCCGAGGCCTCTTCCGTTTGCTGCGCCCGCAGCCAGGCAATCTCTTCGGCCCAGATATCCGGGTTAATGGTTTCCAGAATCAGCGGGATACCATCGAAGCGGCTGTCCTGCATGATCCAGCGGAAAGCGTCGTGGCCGATATTGCCTTCGCCCAGGCTGTGGTGGCGGTCAACGCGGCTGCCGAAGGCGCTTTTGGCATCGTTGAGGTGCATGCCGCGCAGATAGCGGAAACCGACAATGCGTTCGAAGTCGGCGAAGGTTTTCTCACACGCTTCTGCGCTACGCAGGTCATAACCGGCGGCAAAGGCGTGGCAGGTATCAATACAAACGCCGACGCGGGATTTGTCCTCCACGCCGTCAATAATGGCGGCCAGGTGTTCAAACTGAAAGCCGAGGTTGCTGCCCTGGCCGGCGGTATTTTCAATGACTGCGGTCACGCCTTCGGTTTTAGCCAGCGCAATATTAATGGACTCGGCAATACGCGCCAGGCACTCGTCTTCCGGTATTTGCTGCAGGTGGCTGCCGGGATGGAAATTGAGCAGCGTCAGTCCGAGCTGCTGGCAGCGGCTCAGTTCATCAATAAAGGCATCGCGCGATTTTTCCAGCGCCTCCTCAACCGGGTGGCCGAGGTTAATCAGGTAGCTGTCGTGCGGCAGGATTTGTCCAGGACCAAAGCGGTATTTTTCGCAGGCGGCTTTGAATTCAGCAATCGTTTCGTCGCTGAGTGGGGCAGCTCGCCATTGCCGCTGGTTCTTGGTAAACAGCGCGAAGGCGGTGGCGTCGATTTCCGCGGCGCGAATGGCTGCATTGGCCAGTCCGCCGGAGGCGCTGACGTGCGCTCCAATGTATTTCATAAAAAAGCTCCAGTTAAGCCGCTGGGTGGAGAGTAATGATAGCGGCTTAACTGCAGAGTTACATCAACGAATGCGGGCGTTCACACGAGCGGGTTAGGCCATCAGGCTGTGAATCACCAGGTTGATGGCGCCGCCGCCGACGATCAGCCAGACGAACAGGACCAGGGCCATCAGCAGCGGTTTAGCACCGGCTTTTTTCAGCGCGCTGACGTGAGTGGTCAGCCCCAGCGCGGCCATCGCCATCGCCAGCAGGACGGTATCGAGCGTCACCAGCATGTCGACGACCGGTTTTGGCAGCAGGTGGAAAGAGTTAAACACCGCCACCAGAATGAACAGGATGGCAAACCACGGAATGGTGATTTTGCTTTTTTCTCCCTGGCCTTCTGGCGCCAGCTGTTTGACGCGAGCGGCCATAAACAGCAGGAACGGAGCCAGCATCATCACGCGCAGCATTTTCGCAATCACCGCGGCGTTTTCTGCATCCGGGCTGATAGCATGTCCTGCGGCCACCACCTGCGCCACCTCATGCATCGTGGAGCCCATATAGATGCCATAGGCTTCCGGGGTGAACCAGTGCGCCAGCATCGGGTACATCGCCGGATAGAGGAAGATAGCCAGGGTACCAAAAATCACCACCGTAGCCACCGCGACGGTCACTTTACTGGCTTCCGCCTTGACGACCGGTTCGGTAGCCAGAATCGCGGCGGCGCCGCAGATGCTGCTACCGGCGCCAATCAGCCAGCTGGTATGTTTGTCGAGGCCGAAGACCTTCTGCCCGAGGTAACAGGCGATAAAAAAGGTGCTGGTCAGCGTCAGCACGTCAATAGCGATACCGCTGACGCCGACATCGGCGATTTGGGCGAACGTCAGGCGAAACCCGTATAAAATAATGCCGAGTCGTAACAGATGCTGTTTGGCAAAGATCACGCCGCCATCGCAGGATTGCCAGAGCTTAGGGTAAAGCGTGTTACCGATGACCATACCGAATAAGATGGCCAGCGTCAGTGCGCTGAAGCCGGCGCCGGCGATAGCGGAAAAGCTACCAGCCCAAAGCGCAGCGCCGGTCAGAACGGCGGTCAGCGCAAGTCCCGGGATAAAATGCCATAGGGTGCGATGTTTAGTCGGTAAAGTGAGTGCTGTCATAACCTTCTCCTTTGTCTGTGTAAAGATTACGACGTGCTGGTTTAAATATAAAATTGATTATATATTTATAATCAATCGAAATAAGTGGTATACCCGGCATACTTCAAGCTGCATGCAGCCTTGGCTGCGCGCACTTGCCCCAGTAAGCGCCTGGGACTCGCTCTCTGGCCGTATGACGCTGCTTTGGGGCCAGCGCCAGCGCAGGACAAAACGGTTAACCGTTTTGTCCTGCAACTCGAATTATTCAGGGGATATGCGAAGATTTTCGCGTTTTGGGTGGCATTCCCACGATCGGCGGGTTGTCGGAGAATCACGCTGCATACAAATGAAGGCAGGATGAGTTATGCATATCACGCTACGGCAGCTGGAAGTGTTTGCTGAGGTGCTTAAGAGCGGGTCAACGACCCAGGCGTCGCAGATGCTGGCGCTTTCACAATCAGCGGTCAGCGCGGCGCTGACCGATCTGGAAGGGCAGCTGGGCGTGCAGCTGTTTGACCGCGTCGGCAAGCGGCTGGTAGTGAACGAACATGGCCGGCTTCTCTACCCGCGGGCGCTGGCATTACTGGAGCGCGCGCTGGAGATTGAACAGCTGTTTCGCGGCGATAATGGCGCGATCCGGGTGTATGCCAGCAGCACTATCGGCAACTATATCCTGCCGGAAATTATCGCCCACTATCGCCGTGATTTTCCCGACCTGCCGCTGGAGCTGAGCGTGGGTAATAGCCAGGACGTGATTAATGCGGTAGCCGATCTGCGGGTGGATATCGGGCTTATCGAAGGGCCGTGTCATGCGGCAGACATTATCGCCGAGCCATGGCTGGAAGATGAACTCGTGGTGTTCGCCGCGCCGGATTCGCCGCTGCTCGAAGGGGAGGTGACGCTGCAACGGCTGGCGGAAGCGCCATGGATCCTGCGTGAACATGGCTCCGGCACCCGCGAAATCGTTGACTACCTGCTGCTGTCGCACCTGCCGGCGTTTCATCTGGGCATGGAGCTCGGCAATTCGGAAGCCATCAAACACGCCGTGCGTCACGGTCTGGGCATCAGCTGTCTCTCCCGGCGGGTTATCGCCGAACAGCTGGAGGTGGGATCGCTGGTTGAACTGCCGGTCCCGCTGCCTAATCTGACCCGCACCCTGTGGCGGATTCACCATCGGCAAAAGCATATTTCCAAGGCATTACAACGTTTTCTGCACTACTGTCAGGTGTAAATTATCGGCGGTTAGCAAGGGTATTATCGTGAGAGATCAGCATATTATGACTGGCATTTCCGGGGATTAGTGCTTTACTAATAATCCATTGTCGATCATGAAGCTCTCTTATAACTTCGCATTTGTACCGGATAGAACCCGGATCGTCTGCTACAATCGCGCCTCGTTTTTTGGATGGATAGCATTTTCACATGGTTTCGGATACTAAAACCACAGAAGCGCCCGGCCTACGCCGTGAACTGAAGGCGCGCCACTTGACCATGATCGCTATTGGCGGTTCCATCGGTACAGGTCTTTTCGTTGCATCTGGTGCAACTATTTCTCAGGCAGGCCCCGGCGGCGCACTGCTTTCCTATATTCTGATCGGTCTGATGGTCTATTTCCTGATGACCAGCCTGGGCGAACTGGCGGCGTATATGCCGGTATCTGGTTCCTTTGCGACCTATGGTCAGAATTATGTCGAAGAGGGCTTTGGCTTCGCGCTGGGCTGGAACTACTGGTATAACTGGGCGGTGACCATCGCCGTTGACCTCGTGGCGTCTCAGCTGGTAATGAGTTACTGGTTCCCGGATACGCCGGGTTGGATCTGGAGCGCCCTGTTCCTCGGTATTATGTTCCTGCTGAACTGGATCTCGGTTAAAGGCTTTGGCGAAGCGGAATACTGGTTCTCGCTGATCAAAGTGGCCACCGTTATCATCTTTATTGTTGTCGGCGTGATGATGATCGTCGGTATCTTTAAAGGCGCGCAGCCTGCGGGCTGGAGCAACTGGGCCATCGATGACGCGCCGTTTGCCGGTGGTTTCTCCGCGATGATAGGCGTCGCAATGATCGTTGGTTTCTCATTCCAGGGCACCGAGCTTATTGGGATTGCCGCGGGCGAATCCGAAAATCCGGAAAAGAATATTCCGCGCGCGGTACGGCAGGTGTTCTGGCGTATCCTGCTGTTCTATGTGTTCGCGATTTTGATTATCAGTCTGATCATTCCGTATACCGACCCCAGCCTGCTGCGTAATGACGTCAAAGACATTTCCGTCAGCCCGTTCACCCTGGTGTTCCAGCATGCGGGTCTGCTGTCTGCGGCGGCAATCATGAACGCGGTTATCCTGACGGCGGTGCTGTCGGCGGGTAACTCGGGAATGTATGCGTCAACGCGTATGCTCTATACCCTGGCCTGCGATGGCAAAGCCCCGCGCATCTTCTCGAAGCTGTCCCGTGGCGGCGTGCCGCGTAATGCGCTGTATGCCACGACGGTGATTGCCGCGCTGTGCTTCCTGAGCTCAATGTTTGGTAACCAGACCGTTTACCTGTGGTTACTGAACACCTCCGGGATGACCGGTTTCATCGCCTGGCTGGGGATCGCCATCAGCCACTATCGTTTCCGTCGCGGCTACGTGCTGCAGGGCAACGATCTGAACAATCTGCCGTACCGTTCAGGGTTCTTCCCGCTGGGGCCAATTTTTGCCTTCGTACTGTGCCTGATTATCACGCTCGGCCAGAACTATGAAGCGTTCCTGAAAGACACCATCGACTGGGGGGGCGTGGCCGCAACCTATATCGGTATCCCGCTGTTCCTGGTGATCTGGTTTGGTTATAAGCTGGCAAAAGGTACCCGTTTCGTCCGCTATAGCGAAATGAAGTTCCCGCAGCGATTTAAAGGCTGACGCTTGTTTTAATCGTTCCCGTAAAACCCTCTTTTAAAGAGGGTTTTTTTATATCTGTATCTCTTACAAATTGATACAGTTCTTCATAATTTTATTGATAATCAAAATCATTATCTTTATCATCCTCATCAAAATCAGGATGAAGCCAATCTCCCTGTCTTGCCGGTCGTGAACAACCAGCAAGGGGCGACCAGCCACGTCAACTGTAAAAAAGACCGCGCGTACCGCCAATGAGCGGTGCGCCGACAGTACGTGTTAATTGCACCTTTTGTTTGATTCGTTATAGACCTCATGGAGATATGGAATGTTCAGGTTAAACCCTTTTGTCCGGGCGGGATTGTGCGCATCCGTCGTATCGCTGGCGTTTCCGGCCGTAGCCGAAGTGAATGAAGAAACGCTGGTTGTCACCGCCGCGGCGACTGAACAGAGCGTAAAAGACGCTCCTGCCAGTATCAGCGTGATTACTCAGCAAGATCTGCAGCGCCGCCCGGTTCAGAACCTGAAAGACGTCCTGCGCGACGTGCCTGGCGTGCAGCTCACCAACGAAGGCGATAACCGCAAGGGCGTCAGCATTCGCGGCCTCGACAGCAGCTATACGCTGATTCTGGTCGACGGCAAACGCGTCAACTCGCGCAACGCGGTCTTCCGCCATAACGATTTCGATTTAAACTGGATCCCGGTCGATGCCATTGAACGCATTGAAGTAGTCCGCGGCCCGATGTCCTCCCTCTATGGTTCCGATGCCCTCGGCGGCGTGGTGAACATCATCACCAAAAAAGTCGGCCAGAAGTGGACCGGGACCCTGAGCGCCGATACCACGGTTCAGGAACATCGCGATCGCGGTGATACTTACAACGGTCAGTTCTTTACCAGCGGCCCGCTGATTGACGGCGTGCTGGGGATGAAAGCCTACGGCAACCTCGCAAAACGCGCGAAAGACGACCCGCAGTCCTCCAGCAATGCCGCCGGCGAAACGCCGCGAATTGAAGGCTTTACCAGCCGCGATGGCAACGTTGAGTTTGCCTGGACGCCGACCGATAACCAGGACATCACCGCCGGCTATGGCTTCGATCGTCAGGATCGCGATTCCGACTCCCTCGACCGCAACCGTCTGGAACGCCAGAACTACTCCCTGAGTCATAACGGCCGTTGGGACGTGGGTAATAGCGAACTGAAGTTTTATGGCGAAAAAGTCGATAACAAAAACCCGGGCCAGGACGGCACGATCACCTCTGAAAGCAATGCCGTTGACGGCAAGTACGTGCTGCCGCTGGGGATGATTAATCAGCTGCTGACCTTCGGTGGGGAATGGCGCCACGATAAACTGAAAGATCCGGTCAATCTGAGTAGCGGCGGGAAATCCACCTCTGCCAGCCAGTACGCGCTGTTTGTTGAGGATGAGTGGCGGATTTTCGAACCGCTGGCCCTGACCACCGGTATTCGTATGGACGACCATCAAACCTACGGCGATCACTGGAGTCCGCGTGCTTACCTCGTCTATAACGCAACCGATACGGTCACCGTAAAAGGCGGCTGGGCGACGGCCTTTAAAGCGCCGTCGTTGTTGCAGCTGAACCCAGACTGGACCACCAACTCCTGCCGTGGCTCGTGCAGCATCATTGGTAACCCGGACCTGAAGCCGGAAACCAGCGAAAGCTTCGAACTTGGCCTCTACTACCGCGGTGAAGAGGGGCTGCTGGATGGCGTAGAAGGTAGCGTGACCACCTTCCAGAATAACGTCGACGATATGATCGATATCCTGCGAACCTCCAGCGCCAGCGAAGCGCCGGGCTACCCGAACTTTGTTGGCTGGAAAACGGTAAACGGTAAACGCGTACCGGTCTTCCGCTACTTCAACGTCAATAAAGCGCGCATCAAAGGGGTGGAAACCGAAGTCAAAGTGCCGTTCGGCGATGAGTGGAAGCTGACGGTGAACTACACCTATAACGATGGCCGCGATCTCAGCAACGGTGGCGATAAACCGCTGCAATCGCTGCCGTTCCACACCGCCAACGGGACGCTGGACTGGAAGCCGCTGGATGACTGGTCCTTCTACGTCACCGCGAATTATACCGGCGAGCAGCGCGCTGTCAGCGCAACCTCGAAAACCCCGGGCGGCTACACCATGTTTGATATCGGTGCGGCCTGGCAGGTGACGAAGAGCGTGAAGCTGCGTTCAGGCGTGCTGAACGTGGGGGATAAAGATCTGAGCCGCGACGACTATAGCTATACCGAAGAAGGCCGTCGCTACTTTATGGCCGTGGACTACCGCTTCTGATCGACGCAGAAAGAGGGCAGATGGCAACGTCTGTCTGCCCCTGGATAAACGTCTGGCCGACTTTGCATCATGATGGCCAGACCTTATGCCGCCGTCGGTGTTACCTGAATGCCGACGGTTATCTGTTTTTGCGGATGTTTTTCAATACACTGGCGCCGCTATCGCCCAAACAGGCGCGGCGCGAAATGGCGTATACACTATAGGGAGAGACGCTCCCATTCTCTATCAGGATGGATGACTTCCTCAGGTTTGTTCAGAACTGAAATTCGACGGTGAGTGGTAAAATTCACCGCTTATTTCCGCGGGTGTCCGGGACACATTCAGAGGGCAGGGTAAAGATTGAGAACATGACTGGCGTCATGGCGCTCGATGGGGAGCACGTCGAGGTTATTCATTAATCGCATCTCCATTGGCAGAGAACAATAATGCGCAATGTCATCCTCCCTGTTTTCGTTGCTCTGTTTTTTATCCTCGTCGGCGTGTCTATTTTGAATATGCAGCTGTGGTACTCCGCAAGAATCAATAGTGCCAATGCCGCACGTCATGCCGCGAAAAGAATCGACGCCATTCTTGAGGAGGCGCGCCAGGCGACAACGACCGCGCTGGATGTGGCGAGCAAGGGCTGCACGCCGGAAGGTCAGTTTCAGCTTGGGACGGAGGCGGCGCTCAAACCGCACCTCAGAACAATTTTGATTATTAAAGACAATAAAATCTGGTGTTCTTCACTGCCGGGAAATCGGGTCCTGCTGTTGAATTTCAACGATATGTCGGACTCCCGGTTAATGCTGGTTCCGGCAAGAAACACCGTGAACAATCGGCCGATCCTTGCCTGGCAAACGCGTTTTCCGCTCGGAAAAACCGTCATCAGCATTAGCGATGTGCATATTCGTGATGCGTTAAGCAGTAACATACAGAATACGCAATTTGCCTTAGTGGTGGGTGAGCGGGCTATCGGAACTTCAGGTGATGTCAGAAACACCGACTTAACCAGCAGTTCCAGCGCCCGTTTCCGATCGGCCGAATTTATGTTTGATATTGAATACAATCTGCCGGCGGTTTTTAGTGTTAAACGAATGATTAATCAAGGGGCTGGTTTGTTGATCTTTATTCTGTTCGTGGCATGCATCCTGGCCTGGATCCTGCTGAAGTATGCGAACAAATACACGACCCCCGAGGATAACTTACGTAAAGCCATTGCGAACGGGGAGATCGTGCCTTTTTACCAGCCGGTGGTAAATGGTCGCAGTGGGGCCATCTATGGCGTCGAGGTGTTGGCCAGATGGAAGCACCCGCAACTTGGCCTTATTTCACCGGTAACATTTATCCCCCTCGCGGAACGAACGGGACTGATTATTCCCTTAACCCAAAGCCTTATGGCGCAGGTGGTGGCGCAGATGAACAACATCGCCAGCAAACTGCCCGATGGTTTTCATATTGGTATCAACTTCAGCGCTTCACATATCAGCTCGCCTCAGTTTATGGATGACTGTCTGAAATACCGCGACGGTTTCCACAAGCCAAATTTAACGCTGGTGCTGGAAGTCACCGAACGTGAACCGCTACACGTTGATGAGCAGCTGATCGCTAATTTGAACACCCTGCACGCCCGCGGGTTTACGATTGCGCTGGATGATTTTGGTACCGGGTATTCAGGGCTGTCTTATCTTCATGATTTGAAAATTGACTACATAAAGATCGATAAAAGCTTTGTCGGTCGGGTGAACGGCCTCGATGAATCGACGAAGTTGCTGGACTGCGTGCTTGAAATGGCGCGCAAGCTCTCATTACGTATTGTGGCTGAAGGCGTTGAAACGGTAGAACAGCTGAATTATCTCAACCGGAAAAATATCACCCTGTTACAGGGCTATTATTTTTTTAAACCGGTTCCCTATATTGAGCTGATAAAAATACTGCTGTCGAAAAATAAAGAAACGGTGATTGTTGAATAACTCATGTCTTGCAACGGCGGCCGGGCGAGCGGGAAACGGTGTGCCGCGACCGAGGCGGCGGCATACCGGCAGGAAATCAGGCCTGCAGATAGCGGGCATGAAAACGCAGATGATCTTCGATAAATGAAGCAATGAAATAGTAGCTGTGATCGTAGCCGGGCTGAATTCGCAGGGTTAACGGCCACGCTTTCTGCCGCGCGCACTCCGCCAGCACCGCCGGCTGCAGCTGCAGCGCGAGGAATGTGTCGCTATCGCCCTGGTCTATCAGCGTCGGAATGGCGTCATCGGGCTGGCTGGCCTGCATTAATGCGCAGCTGTCCCATGCCTGCCAGGTCGACTCATCGGCACCCAGATAGGCGGTGAAGGCTTTTTGCCCCCAGGGAACCTGCGCAGGGTTAACGATAGGCGCGAAAGCGGAAACGCTGGTAAAACGGCCCGGGTTTTTCAGCACCATGATCAGCGCGCCGTGTCCGCCCATCGAGTGACCGCTGATTGCGCAGCGCTCGCTGACGTTAAACTGCGAACGGATGAGCTGCGGCAGTTCGTCACGCAGGTAGTCGTACATATGGAAATGCGCAGACCACGGTGCTTCGCTGGCATTCAGGTAAAAACCTGCGCCTTTGCCCAGATCCCAGCCGGTATCGTCGGCGACATCATCGCCGCGAGGGCTGGTATCCGGCATCACCAGCACAAGGCCGAGTTCGGCGGCGACACGCTGGGCGCCCGCTTTGGTGGTGAAGTTTTCATCATTGCAGGTCAGGCCTGACAGCCAGTAGAGCACCGGCGGCGGCGTCTCATCGCGCAGGGGAGGTAAAAAAATACTGAACGTCATTGCACAGTTCAGGGTACTGGAGTCGTGCCGCCAGCGTTGCTGCCGACCTTCATAACAGCGATGCTCTTCAAGCAATTCCATGCAGGGCTCCTCAGGAAGGTAAATGCGGGTGTCAGGTCATAATACAGATATTTCATCTACCTGTGAGCAACTTTCACTTCCTCCCTTGAGGAACATATTGCATCATTAATGCAACTTTTAGCCAACATGCCCGCCCGCCGGAAATGGCGCAATACCGCGTAGCGGTAAGCGGCTGAGTGAAAGGCGGACAGGGCGAGTTTAATCAGCGGCAGGCGGGGCCCGTCGCGAGGGATCAATAGCTCACGCAAATTTCAATAATTATCGTTTCGGCTACTAGATTATGTGCGCCACCTCACGCACAATGAATGCAAACTTTGCCCGCAGAAGAGCAAAGAGCGCCACACCTGCAGGAGAACCTAAATGTCAGCACTGAGTAAAGAAGCCATACTCGTTCATGAAGCGCTGGTCGCTCGTGGGCTGGAGACGCCGCTGCGTCCGCCAGTACAAGAAATTGATAATGAAACTCGCAAGAGCTTGATTGCCGGACACATGACCGAGATTATGCAACTGCTGAATCTTGATCTAACTGATGACAGCCTGATGGAAACGCCACGACGCATCGCGAAAATGTACGTCGATGAGATTTTTTCCGGGCTGGATTATGCCAGGTTCCCAAAAATCACCGTTATCGAAAACAAGATGCAGGTCGATGAAATGGTAACCGTGCGCGATATTACCTTGACCAGCACCTGTGAACACCACTTTGTCACTATTGATGGGAAAGCGACGGTAGCCTATATCCCGAAAGATTCGGTCATCGGCCTGTCGAAAATCAACCGTATCGTGCAGTTCTTCTCTCAGCGCCCGCAGGTGCAGGAGCGACTGACTCAGCAGATTTTAACGGCGCTGCAGACGCTGCTGGGCACCAGCAACGTTGCGGTATCCATTGATGCGGTGCATTACTGCGTCAAAGCGCGCGGTATCCGTGATGCCACCAGCGCCACGACGACGACCTCACTGGGCGGCCTGTTTAAATCCAGTCAGAATACTCGCCAGGAGTTCCTGCGCGCCGTACGTCACCACAACTAAAAATACGGAGCAGGGCAGATGGAGCGAAATGTCACGCTGGACTTTGTGCGCGGCGTCGCCATCCTCGGGATCCTGCTTCTCAATATCAGCGCCTTCGGCTTGCCGAAGGCCGCCTACCTTAACCCGGCGTGGTCCGGGAGCCTTTCCCTCAGTGACGCCTGGACCTGGGCGATTCTCGATCTGTTTGCGCAGGTCAAATTCCTGACGCTGTTTGCCTTGCTGTTTGGCGCCGGATTACAGATGCTGCTGCCTCGCGGCAAGCGCTGGATCCAGTCGCGCCTCACGCTCCTGGCGCTGCTGGGTTTTATCCACGGTCTGTTTTTCTGGGATGGCGATATCCTGCTGGCCTATGCGCTAGTGGGGCTGGTGGCGTGGCGCATGGTGCGCGATGCGCATCACATCAAATCGCTGTTTAACACCGGCGTCGTGCTCTACGTCATCGGTGTTGCGGTACTCGTGCTGCTCGGTGTGATTTCTGGCGATGCGCCAAACCGTTCATGGGTGCCCGATGCGGCGAATTTACAGTATGAGCAATACTGGAAGCTGAACGGTGGGCTGGAGGCGGTCAGCAACCGTGCCGATATGCTCTCTGATAACCTGCTGGCGCTGGGGGCGCAGTACGGCTGGCAGCTGGCGGGGATGATGCTGATGGGCGCGGCGCTGATGCGCAGCGGCTGGTTAAAAGGGCAGTTTAGCCTCAGCCACTATCGCCGCACCGGCGCACTGCTGATTGTCGCCGGCATGGTCGTCAATCTGCCGGCTATTTTTGCCCAGTGGCATCTGGGGTGGAATCCTCGCTGGTGTGCGTTCCTGTTACAGGCTCCTCGCGAGCTGGGGGCGCCGCTGCAGACAATAGGCTATGCCTCGCTGGCATGGGGCTTCTGGCCGCAGCTGTGCAGGCTGCGGCTGGTGGGGGCTATCGCCTGCGTCGGGCGGATGGCGCTTACCAACTATCTGCTGCAAACGCTGATCTGTACCACTATTTTTTACCGTTTTGGCCTGTTTATGAAGTTTGACCGCCTGCAGCTGCTGGCTTTCGTTGTCCCGGTCTGGGCGGTAAATATGACCTTCTCTCTCTTTTGGCTACGCCATTTCCGTCAGGGGCCGGTGGAATGGCTGTGGCGTCAGTTGACCCTGCGTGCGTCGGGGACATCACTAAAAAACACATCCAGATAACGATCTCGATCACAATCATTAACAAAACGGATGTAACCGTTTCCAGGCTTGTGACATCACTCACGTAGCGTGCAGCACGTCGCTGCCAGAATAGCCACCTTGCTGAACACAGGAGGTGGGTGTGACGTATTGCAATTCTCTTAAGGGCGGTAAGCATGATCACCATTCGTGATGTCGCCCGTCAGGCGGGCGTTTCCGTGGCGACCGTCTCGCGCGTGCTGAACAACAGCGCGCTGGTGAGCCCGGATACGCGGGAAAATGTAATGAAAGCGGTAACGCAGCTGGGCTACCGGCCGAACGCCAACGCGCAGGCGCTGGCGACACAGGTCAGCGACACCATTGGCGTGGTGGTGATGGATGTGTCGGATGCCTTTTTCGGCGCGCTGGTCAAAGCGGTGGATACGGTCGCTCAGCAGCACCAGAAATATGTGTTGATCGGCAATAGCTACCATGAGGCGGAAAAAGAGCGTCATGCCATCGAGGTACTGATTCGCCAGCGCTGTTCCGCGCTTATCGTACATTCCAAAGCCCTCAGCGATGAAGAGCTTGGCGACTTCATGGAGCATATCCCGGGGATGGTGCTGATTAACCGCATTGTGCCCGGCTACGCGCACCGCTGCGTGGGGCTGGATAACGTCAGCGGGGCGCTGATGGCCACACGGATGCTGCTGAACCACGGCCACCAGCGAATCGGCTACCTCTCCTCAAACCATGGCATTGAAGATGACGATATGCGCCGGGAAGGGTGGATTAAGGCGTTACAGGAACAAAACATTATCGCGCCAGACAGCTGGATCGGCTCGGGCACGCCGGATATGCAGGGCGGAGAAGCGGCTATGGTTGAGCTGCTGGGGCGCAATTTAGGCCTGACCGCGGTCTTTGCCTACAATGACAGCATGGCGGCCGGGGCGCTGACGACGCTCAAAGATAACGGCATTGCGGTACCGCAGCATTTGTCGCTGATCGGTTTTGACGACATCCCAATTTCTCGTTACACCGACCCACAGCTGACGACCGTGCGCTATCCTGTTATGTCAATGGCGAAGCTGGCAACGGAGCTGGCGCTGCTGGGGGCGGCAGGCAAACTGGATCATGAAGCGCGTCATTGCTTTATGCCAACGCTGGTGCGCCGTCATTCGGTGATGCCGCGGCAAATTGCGGGGCCGATCACTAACTGATGATGTGCCTTATGTAACCGCTTTCAATCTGTGAGTAAATTCACAGTATATTAACATTCAACTGATTATGATGGCCTCGTTTACCAGTCTGAACCACTATGTCACGGTGATTAATCACTTTTACCGTAGGAATAAGGCGCTAAACGCTTAATTAAGTCGTATTTCTGGAGCGTTACCCTACACGGAAGACAGAATTTACAGTCGTGAATGTTGTTGTGCGGTAACACTAATGTAACAAGTCCCCGCCAGCTATTTTCACACCAACGACCCTGCATAATAAAACCGGAGATTCCATGAATAAGAAGGTGTTAACCCTGTCTGCTGTTATGGCTAGCATGTTATTTGGCGCCGCGGCACACGCAGCGGATACCCGCATCGGCGTAACCATTTATAAATATGACGACAACTTTATGTCGGTCGTGCGCAAGGCGATTGAGAAAGACGGCAAATCAGCGCCGGACGTTCAGCTGCTGATGAATGACTCGCAGAATGACCAGTCCAAACAGAACGATCAGATTGACGTCCTGCTGGCAAAAGGGGTGAAGGCGCTGGCGATTAACCTGGTGGACCCGGCAGCGGCTGGCACCGTTATCGAAAAAGCGCGCGGCCAGAACGTACCGGTGGTGTTCTTTAACAAAGAGCCGTCCCGCAAAGCGCTGGACAGCTATGACAAAGCCTTCTACGTCGGTACTGACTCCAAAGAGTCCGGGATTATTCAGGGCGACCTGATTGCCAAGCACTGGAAAGCTAATCCGAACTGGGATCTGAACAAAGACGGTCAGATTCAGTATGTCCTGCTGAAAGGCGAGCCGGGCCACCCGGATGCTGAAGCGCGTACCACCTACGTGGTGAAAGAGCTGAATGACAAAGGTCTGAAGACTCAGCAGCTGCAGATGGACACCGCGATGTGGGATACCGCTCAGGCGAAAGATAAGATGGATGCCTGGCTGTCTGGTCCGAACGCTAACAAAATTGAAGTGGTTATCGCCAACAACGATGCGATGGCAATGGGCGCGGTTGAAGCGCTGAAGGCCCACAATAAGAGCAGCATTCCGGTATTCGGCGTCGATGCCCTGCCTGAAGCGCTGGCGCTGGTAAAATCTGGCGCGATGGCCGGTACGGTGCTGAACGATGCTAACAACCAGGCGAAGGCTACCTTCGATCTGGCGAAAAACCTGGCCGATGGTAAAGAAGCGGCAGCGGGTACTAACTGGAAGATTGAGAATAAGATCGTCCGCGTACCTTATGTTGGCGTAGATAAAGACAATCTGAGCCAGTTTATCGGTAAATAATTATTGAGTTACGGGCGTGAGCTCTCCCGGAACAGGTCGGGTTGCCGAAAAGCGAAGGCGGCGGCAACCTGAAATACTCCGGATATTCGCGCCCGATTATTCCTGATACAGAACCCGACCCCGATGGCGACGCGTATGCGTCGGTAGGGGTGTGCATGAACGCAGCCAGGTATAACTATGGTCAGCAATAATAGCGAACGGTCAGGCGAATTCTTGTTGGAAATGAGCAATATCAACAAATCGTTTCCTGGCGTCAAGGCACTCGATAATGTCAATCTGAAAGTCCGTCCTCATTCTATTCATGCATTAATGGGAGAGAACGGTGCGGGTAAGTCGACATTATTAAAATGCCTTTTTGGAATCTATCAAAAAGATTCCGGTAGTATTCTTTTTCAGGGAAAAGAGATCGATTTCCATTCA
Source organism: Klebsiella planticola ATCC 33531 (assembly GCF_000735435.1). Taxonomy (GTDB): domain Bacteria; phylum Pseudomonadota; class Gammaproteobacteria; order Enterobacterales; family Enterobacteriaceae; genus Klebsiella; species Klebsiella planticola. Next base: position 209,581 of record NZ_JMPP01000024.1, read on the forward strand.
GCGAAAGAAGCGTTGGAAAACGGTATTTCTATGGTTCACCAGGAGTTAAACCTGGTATTGCAACGTTCGGTGATGGACAACATGTGGCTGGGGCGTTATCCCACTAAAGGCGTGTTTGTCGATCAGGAAAAAATGTATCGTGATACCAAGGGGATATTTGATGAACTGGATATTGATATCGATCCGCGCGCCCGCGTCGGCACGTTATCAGTATCGCAGATGCAGATGATTGAAATCGCCAAGGCATTTTCTTATGACGCGAAAATTGTCATTATGGATGAGCCTACGTCATCACTGACGGAGAAAGAAGTTAATCACCTGTTTAAGATTATCCGTAAGCTGAAAGAACGCGGCTGCGGTATTGTCTATATTTCTCACAAGATGGAAGAGATCTTTCAGCTGTGCGATGAAATAACGATTTTGCGTGATGGTCAGTGGATTGCCACCCAGCCGCTGGAAGGCCTGGATATGGATAAGATCATCGCCATGATGGTGGGGCGCTCGTTAACCCAGCGCTTCCCGGAGAAGCACAATACGCCGGGTGAAACCATTCTGGAAGTGCGCAACCTGACCTCGCTGCGTCAGCCATCGATTCGCGATGTCTCCTTCGATCTGCGAAAAGGAGAGATCCTCGGTATCGCCGGGCTGGTGGGAGCGAAGCGTACCGATATTGTCGAAACACTTTTCGGGATCCGCGAAAAATCAGGCGGCACGATTACGCTGCACGGCAAGAAGATCAATAACCATAGCGCGAATGAAGCAATTAATCATGGTTTTGCGTTAGTCACCGAAGAACGCCGTTCCACCGGTATATATGCTTATCTGGATATCGGCTTTAACTCGCTGATCTCCAATATTAAGAAATATAAAAACAAGGTGGGTCTGCTGGACAATTCCCGCATGAAAAGCGATACCCAGTGGGTGATTGATTCGATGCGCGTGAAAACCCCCGGCCAGCATACGCAAATTGGTTCGTTGTCCGGTGGTAACCAGCAAAAGGTTATTATTGGTCGCTGGCTTTTAACCCAGCCGGAAATTCTGATGCTTGATGAACCTACGCGCGGGATTGATGTTGGCGCGAAGTTCGAAATTTATCAGCTGATTGCTGAGCTGGCGAAGAAAAATAAAGGGATCATCATTATTTCCTCCGAGATGCCGGAGCTGCTGGGTATTACCGACCGTATTCTGGTTATGAGCAACGGTCTTGTTGCCGGAATTGTTGAGACAAAAACTACTACGCAGAACGAAATTTTACGTCTTGCGTCGTTGCATCTTTAAGAGCAGGGGCTTCTCATGAGTGCGTTAAATAAAAAAAGTTTTCTCACGTACCTGAAAGACGGTGGGATTTACGTTGTTCTTTTGGTTTTGCTGGCGATTATTATTTTCCAGGACCCGACGTTCTTAAGTTTGCTGAACTTGAGTAACATCCTGACTCAGTCTTCGGTGCGTATTATTATCGCGCTCGGCGTTGCCGGGCTGATTGTGACCCAGGGTACCGACCTCTCTGCCGGTCGCCAGGTCGGGCTGGCGGCGGTTATCGCCGCAACCATGCTCCAGGCGGTCGATAATGCCAACAAGGTGTTCCCGGAGATGGCGACCATGCCGATTCCGCTGGTGATCCTGCTGGTCTGCGCGATCGGTGCGGTTATCGGGCTGATTAACGGGATCATTATCGCGTATCTGAACGTGACGCCGTTTATCACCACCCTCGGTACGATGATCATTGTCTACGGCATCAACTCCCTGTACTACGATTTTGTCGGCGCATCGCCTATTTCCGGCTTTGACAGCCACTTCTCGCACTTTGCGCAAGGGTTTATCGCGCTGGGATCGTTCCGCCTGTCGTACATTACGTTCTACGCGGCGATTGCGGTGTTCTTCGTGTGGATCCTGTGGAATAAAACCCGTTTTGGTAAAAATATTTTTGCCATCGGCGGTAACCCGGAAGCAGCGAAGGTTTCTGGCGTGAACGTGGCGCTGAACCTGCTGATGATTTATGCCCTGTCCGGTGTGTTCTATGCTTTTGGCGGTCTGCTGGAGGCCGGGCGTATCGGTTCGGCCACCAACAACCTCGGCTTTATGTATGAGCTGGATGCGATTGCGGCCTGCGTCGTTGGCGGCGTGTCGTTCAGCGGCGGTGTGGGTACGGTGCTTGGTGTGGTGACCGGGGTGATCATCTTCACCGTTATTAACTACGGCCTGACCTATATCGGCGTAAACCCCTACTGGCAGTACATCATCAAAGGGGCGATCATTATCTTCGCCGTGGCGCTGGATTCGTTGAAATACGCGCGCAAAAAATAATCGTCCGTTGTTATCCTGCCCGCGCCATTGGCGCGGGCTTTTTTTCGTCTTTTGATCACGGCCTGGGCGAAAGTGGGAGATTGTTGCCGCGGCCTCAGTCCGGTTGTTGGGGGACATGTCGTAGAGTGCGCTTAGCCCAAACTACCGTTTACCTGAACCAGGCTACGATAAACGGCTTACCGCGCAAGGCGGCATTCTGCAGAAGGGGATGGCGAACGGGCCGGGGGAAAGCATGCCGTCATCAACGACCGTCACTTACTCTTTTGCAGTTCCAGCAGCTGTTCTGGCGTGACGGCAGGATAGGACTGCGCTCCCTCAGGCACTTCCTGCAAAGTTGGTATCGGTATCAGCGGCCCTAAAAAGCGGGGTTCGCGTTTGAACACGTACAAATCTGCCAGCGCGCCAAACCGGGCGCCAAACTCGCGTAAACGCACGTTCCACATATCTTTCGGTGAAGGTACGGCGTAACACTGCGCCTGGATCCCCATATGCAGGGCGATAAACAGCGCTCGTTCGCAGTGGAAGCGCTGGGTAATGATAATAAAGTCGTTAGTATCGAAAACCTTGCGGGTGCGCACGATAGAGTCGAGGGTACGGAACCCGGCGTAATCGAGCACGATATCGGCGGGGTCGACGCCGCCTTTGATTAAATCGCGGCGCATGGTCATCGGTTCGTTGTAGCTTTGCAGCGCATTATCGCCGCTGAGCAGCAGGTAGTTCACCTTGCCGCTATTGTAAGCGTTCAGCGCCCCCTGAATACGATAGCGATAATACTGATTAATCACTCCGGTGCGATAGTACTTGGCGGTACCGAGCACCACCCCCACCTGGCGGTAGGGCAGATCCTGGAGTTCATCATAGATATAGGGAGCGGTTTTCCAGCTCATCCAACGGTCAAGACCCAGCACGGTCAACAGCAGCAGGCCGAACAGGACTAACAGGCTGTATAACACACGCTTTAACATTCACCTGACTCATGTGGACAATGGAGCTATCAGGCTACTTTACCCGCCGGGCAAGAGCAAGAAACCATCGTTTAATTGCGGGGATTTTCAACAATGCGGGCCGATGGGGCCCGCATGGCGGGTCATTTAGCCGAGCAGGACGCGATCAATATTGTGACAACCCAACGCTTTCAGCGTTGCGACGGTTGCATCCCACTGAATCAGCGCCGCATCGGCTTTCTCAGCCAGAATGGCGCGCTGAATATCCGGATAGTCATATCCGTTGAGGCTCAGCAGGTTGAGCGCTCCCTGCAGCGGCGGCAGCGTCGGGTTAAACGCCGCGTTTTCCGCATAGCTACCGGCGAAAATGGTGCCGTCTTTCAACTCCAGCGCCACGCCGGAAGGTGAGTGGCTGTAGGGCATATGGCAGCGGTTGGCTGCCTGAATAGCCGCCTGCGCCAGAGTGTCGCCGGTCAGCGGGAAACCATGATCCTGTTCATCCATCAGCAGCGTTTTAATCTCGAGGTCCTTCGGACCGAAGGCATCCGGCAGATAGTGCTGCAGCGAATGCGCTTCGCGACCCGGCAGATGAATACGCAGGACCTGGCTGCTGTTCAGCTCATTCATAAACTGACGACAGTGACCGCAGGGGGTGTAGTTGACGGTAATGGCATTCAGCGACTGTTCGCCGCGCAGCCACGCGTGGCTAATGGCGCTTTGCTCGGCGTGCACGGTTTGCTGCATCGTGGCGCCGAGGAACTCCATGTTGCCGCCAAAATACCAGCTACCGCTAATGCCGCGAGCGATGGCGCCAACGTTAAAATGGGAGAGGTCGGCGCGCGCACAGGCCGCCGCGAGCGGCAGCAGCGCAAAGGCCAGCGCGTCTTCATCAAGGCCCGTTGCGTTCCGCAGCGTCGCGACCTGGCCGGCATCCAGCAAAGCCGGGAAGTGCGGGTCGATCAGCATCGGTGCGATGGCCGCTTGCAGGTCTGCCGCCAGAAGGGGAAGAGCAGCTTGAAAACGTGGGTGCATGGCGTTGCCTCATAACAATGTAATGGGAATCTAGTGTACGGGCGGGGGTAGCCCGTATATGTGATTAATATCTCATTGTTTATGCAACATGTTTATGTTGCACCAATAAATGTGATGTAAATCACATTTATCCCACGATAGCCAGAATCAGCGGGAACAAAAAGGGGGCCACCAGCGACGTGATAATCCCGCACAGCACCAGTGCCAGGGAGCTGAACGCCCCTTCCTGATAATCCAGCTCCGCGCAGCGGGCGGTTCCCAGGGCATGCGATGCGGTCCCCATTGACAGGCCGCGCGAGGCTTTGGTGCGAATGCGCATCAGGTTAAGCAGGCTGTGGCCAAAAACCGCGCCGAGAATCCCCACGAAAATAACGCACACCGCGCTGATGGCCGGAATACCGCCAATGCTCCCGCTGACCGCCATAGCAATCGGCGTGGTGACCGATTTCGGCATAATAGACGCGGCGATTTGCGGTGTCGCCCCGAGCAGCAGCGCAACGGTGGTGCCGGTCACCATCGCGACGACGCTACCGATAAAACAGATCGTAATGATCGATTTCCAGCGGGCGCGGATCTGGTGCAGCTGCTCATACAACGGGAAGGCCAGCGCCACAACCGCAGGCTGAAGTAAATCGTTGAGAATTTTACTGCCCTGAAAATAGCGATCGTAGGAGATACCGCTGAGTAACAAAAAGGGGATGATCACGACCATCGCCACCAGCAGAGGATTTAGCAGCGGAAATTTAAACCGCGCGGCCAGCTTGCGGGCGAGGAAAAAAACGATCAGCGTCAGCGGCAAGGACCACCAGATTTCATGCATCATCTTTGACGTCCTCTGTTTGACCGACCACTTTACGCTCGCCGTGAACCAGATGTGAGCTCCAGCTCACCACCAGGAAGACCACTAATGTACTGATCGTGCAGGAGATTGCCACCGGGCCAAGCTGCGCACGCAGCAGATCCCAGTATTGCATGACGCCAACGCCGATGGGCACAAACAGCAGCGCCATATAGCGAATCAAGATGTTGCAGCCGGGGTTGACCCATTTCGGCGGCATAATCTGTAGCGCCAGAAGAACGAACAAAATCAGCATGCCGATGATGCTGCCGGGAATGGTAATGGGCAGCAGGGAAGCAATAAAAATCCCGGCGTATAAACAAGCATAGATCAGGACAAAAGCCCGCAGGTACTGCCAGATAATATTCAGCGATTTACTCATGGTAATAACCCTTGATGAACCGTATTCATCATACAATTAAACCTTGAAATGTGCTACCGATCACATCATGAATTCCAGGCATAGATTGAATAGAGTAATGGAACCTTCGGGCATGCGGAATGCATGTTGATAAATCCTGCGATAAATAATAGTGAAAACGGCTCAGGGAGAGCGGGGGGACCGCGCTTTAGCCCCGCCGCTCCGGCACAACCCTGCTGTTCGCTGCGCGGCAAATTAAGCCTGATACGCATGGCGCTATCCCTGCCTTATCACACGTTTCGACCGGTAAGCGCAGCCGAGCCACATTGAGATCTTTCAACCGACGCACAGAGGCGCTACCATAGCGCCTCTTTTTTTTCCGGGTAACAATATGCGTGTATTACTGGCGCCGATGGAAGGCGTGCTCGATTCGCTGGTGCGCGAGCTGCTGACCGAGGTTAACGATTACGATCTCTGCATCACCGAGTTTCTGCGGGTGGTGGATCAGCTGCTGCCGGTAAAATCGTTCTATAAACTGTGCCCGGAACTCCATCATCAAAGCCGCACGCCTTCCGGCACCCGCGTCCGGGTGCAGCTGCTGGGGCAATATCCGCAATGGCTGGCGGAAAATGCCGCGCGGGCGGTGGAGCTGGGCTCCTGGGGCGTCGACTTGAACTGCGGCTGTCCGTCAAAGCTGGTGAACGGCAGCGGCGGCGGGGCGACGCTGCTTAAAGATCCGGAGCTTATCTATCGTGGCGCAAAAGCGATGCGCGAAGCGGTACCGGATCATCTGCCGGTGACGGTCAAAATTCGCCTGGGCTGGGACAGCGGCGCACGCCAGTTCGAAATTGCCGATGCGGTAGAGCAGGCCGGCGCGACGGAGCTCGTGGTTCACGGACGCACGAAAGAAGACGCTTATAAAGCGGAGCGGATCAACTGGGCGGCGATTGGCGAAATCCGCCAGCGGCTGTCAATTCCGGTTGTCGCTAACGGCGAAATCTGGGACTGGCAAAGCGCACAGGAGTGTCTGGCGGTCACCGGCTGCGACTCGCTGATGATTGGTCGCGGCGCGCTGAACGTGCCAAATTTAAGCCGGGTCATCAAATATAATGAACCGCGCATGCCGTGGCCGCAGGTCGTGGAGCTACTGAAAAAATATACGCGTCTGGAAAAACAGGGCGATACCGGGCTGTATCATGTTGCGCGAATTAAACAGTGGCTCAGTTATTTGCGCAAAGAATATGATGAGGCGCTGGTCGTGTTTAATGAAATACGCACGCTGAAAACCTCGGCGGACATTGCGGTAGCCATTGCCCGTTATTAGGAAAGATTGTTAAATCGCTCACACTTTATTACTTCGGGACCATCTGCTGATGGGAATTTCCGTCGCTGAGTGATATTGTGCTAGTCATATATTCAGGGTTGCTACTGATACAGGCAAAACCTAAGCACTTCCGCCATTCGTGGCTGGAGTGCTTAGGTTTTTTTTTGCCTTTTATTTTTGAGGAATAAAATGGTTATTTAAAACAATAAGTTATTACCTGGTCGGTTGCTTCAACAAAGCAGTTGAATGGCTGGCAGGCCAGGTATTGAAAAAATAAATATAAAGACCAAAAACGGGCGGGTTTATTGCCTGGGGCCAGCTATTACCCTTATTCAGTCACAACGGATATCATTATGCACAACAAAAAAATAAATCACCTCCTGTTGATAGTGACATTTTCTCTGTTAACTCCCGGCGCTTTTGCCGCGGAAACGGAAAAATGGAACGGTACGGTATTAGGTTTTGAGAACCCGCAAAAAGGTCTGCTCGGAGAGATGTCAGGGATTCGTCCAATCCTTGAAGATAACGGATTTAATTATAATCTCGGTTACCTCAATGAAATGGGTTACAACGCCGGTGGCGGATATAATCATGACAAACAGCTGGCTTATATCGATCAGGTCGCTCTGACCTTTACGCAGGACCTGGAGCGCTGGACCGGGATCCCGGATGCACGCATCGAGGGAAATATCGTTAACCGTAACCACGATGACAACCTGACCACCCAGCGGTTACAGGATCCGCGGGTTAATTTTAACGATCTGGCGCAGGAGAGCTGGGGAGGTCAGTCGATTACTCGTCTTGGCTGGCTGACCTTTGCCCGTAGCTTTGATGACCGCCGTCTGACGTGGCGTATCGGCATGATGAATAAGGTGCAGACCTTCGATCAGATTATCCCCTGCGATTTCCAGCTGCTTTCACAGTGCGGCGGTAAGTCCGCCAACTCGATGACCTGGAACAACTGGAATGTCCATACCTGGGGAACGACCGTGGAATATAAGCTGACCCCGACGCTGACGCTGAAGGGCGGTGTCATGGAGCAAAACCCGGAGGCCTCCTCTCGCAGCCACGCGTGGAGCTGGTCGACAAAAGGCAGTAAAGGCATTCTGCTGCCGGTAGAGATTGAAGCGCGGCCGGTAATCAACGGCCTCTCCGGCGCGTATAACCTCGGTGTGCTCTACACCAACGCGCCGCAGAGCGATCTGTATACCGGAAAATCCGGCGGCCCCGGAGCCACTGACCCACAAGGATATGCGCAACACGATAGCACCTGGTTTCTGTATGCCGGGATGAACCAGCAGATAACCCGCCATGTCGACGACCCTGACCGCGGGATGAGCGTCTCGCTGAGCGGCAGCTATAGCGATCAGCGCAGCAACTACATCCATACCTCCGTGGCCGCATCAATGCGCTATCGCGGCCTCTTTGACGCCCGCCCGCAAGACTGGCTGGGCTTTGGCCTGACCTGGATGGATATGAGCAACCATTATGCGCGCAACCAGCAGTATATGAATGAGGTCAGCGGAGCTACGGACTACTACGCGGCGAACTATCAGCCGGTGGCCGGGCATTCGGTGAATGCTGAACTGTACTACCGCCTGCGTCCGGTTTCGTGGCTTGAGCTGCAGCCAGGCCTGCAGTACTGGCATCGCCCGGGCGGCGTCGCTCAGACTCAGGATGCCTGGGTAATCGAGTGGAAAACCGTGGTGACTTTCTGAATCGACAGGCCGACGGACATCTGCCCGCCGTGCGGGCGGGTGTTATCCGACGCGTCGGTTATCCAGACGGTCGCGAAATTCCAGCGGCGTGCAGCCGAGGTGCTGGCGGAAGCGTAAACAGAAATAGGCGCTATCGGTAAAGCCCGCGGTTTGGGCTACATCAACGATTTTTAGCTGGCTGGAGGTCAGCAGTTGTACCGCCACCTTGAGCTTACGCAGAAAAATATACTCTTTGAACGTCATGTTAAACAGCTGCTTAAACATGCGCGAAAAGTAGGACTTCGATACCTGGCACCGCTGCGCCGCCTCCAGCGTGGTGGTCTCCCAGGCTTTATGCTCTTCAATCTCATACACTAATTGCCGCACTCTGCTCACAAAGTCACTGCCGGGAGCATGGGGGAACGTCTCATCATCGTGGTCCAGGGAGAACACGAACTCCATCAGCAGAGCGATGCTTTTCAAAAATACCGCCTGGTTATCCGCTTTCTTTCCCAGACTCACGGCCCAGTCAAACAGTGCCGTCAACTGCCCGCCGGTCGCGGGATCCGGATACAGAACCCGGATGCGATCCTTTTGTCGGGAAAAATGGCTCACCGCCAGCGGATTGAGAAAATCAAATTCAAACTGGAACAGATAGCGGTTGTGATTGTACTCGGGAGTCAGGTACATCGCATGGGGGATCAGCGCCGGTACGAAAATCAGCGTGCCGTTTTTTATCGGGATCTGCCGATCGTTGATGCCAAAATAACCACAGGAACGATCGAACCACATTAATTCATACATAAAGTGAAAATGTGTCTTTACATCATCGCCAGAATACTCGGGGAGCTGATATTGCTGCAGGTAGTAGAGTTCTTGGGTCAGCGTAATGATATTTTCATATGTTACCGGGTCATCATGCATAAAACGCCTCCTTTTTTATACTATATGCCGATCGGCAAATAAAACAAAAAGCGTTCTTAATGTAAATGCGATAGCCATCACAGGGCAGGTTCACTTTTATTATATAGCTATCCTCTATTTATACATATTGAGGGAGGAGACGGGACTACAATGGCCTTGTCAGCAGCAACAACCTTTCTTTGTATGGGGCTATCATCAATGAACAGAATAATGCCATTAAACTGGTATCAGAAAATGGGCTATGGACTTGGAGACACCGCCTGTAATTTGGTATGGTCATCCATCATGTTATTTATGGCCTATTTTTATACGGATATATTTGGTTTGTCACCGGCGCATATGGGGACGATGTTTTTAGCCGTTCGGGTAATTGATGCTTTTTTTGATGTGGGGATCGGCGCGGTGACTGACCGCACGCGCACTAAATATGGCCAGTTTCGTCCTTATTTGCTGTGGTTTGCGATTCCGTTTGGCGTAATGTGCATGCTGACCTTTTACACGCCTGATTTTTCCTATACCGGCAAGCTGATTTACGCCTATTGTTCTTATACCCTGCTATCGCTGTTATATAGCGCCATTAATGTTCCCTATTGCGCGATGATTAACAATATCAGCCAGAGCTCCGTCGAACGGGTATCGTTGCAATCCTGGCGCTTCGCCATGAGCTCCGCAGGTGGGCTATTAGTCTCAGTGGCCGCGCTTCCCGCGGTGGCATGGCTGGGGAAAGGAAATATCCAGAATGGCTATTTTTATGCCATGGTGCTGATTAGCAGCCTGGGTATTATTTTGTTTTACCTCTGTTTCTTCCTGACCAAAGAGACCTCGATCGCGACAATCGATGCCAATCGCGGGAGTCTGTTGCAGGATCTGCGTATATTATTGAAAAACCGGGACTGGCGCATCCTCTTTACGCTTAACGTCGTCAATCTGGTCGCGGTTATCTTTAAAATGGGGATCATTATTTACTTCTGTAATTACGTTTTGCGACGCAGCGACCTGAGCAGCATGATGATCACCATATCAATTGTTTCCGGGTTGGCCGGGACCATTTTATCGGTCTATATTTTTCGTGGTATGGATAAGGTTCGGGGATTTAAGCTGGCGATGTTGTTCGAGGCGATATTACTGGCGCTGCTCTATTTCTTTTCCCAGTCGTCGCTAATTATTATTTTTGCTTTTATTTTTGCGATTAATTTTATTCAACTGGCGGCCACGCCATTGCAGTGGGCGATGCTTTCGGATGTCGTTGATGCGATTGAAAGAGATACCGGTAAGAAAATGAGTGGTATCGTTTTTTCAACCAATCTTTTTGCCATCAAATTAGGTATTGCAATCGGCGGTGCGCTGATGGGCTGGCTATTGTCATGGAGTGGTTATATCGGTGGCGCGGCGCAGCAACCGCAGGCGGCAATTCTGACAATTAAATTAATTTTTACCATATTACCGGCGGTTCTGGTGCTGGCGTTGGTGCTCATTATGCGCCGTTATTCTTTATCCGATCGCTCGCTGGCGATGGTGGAAAAAACCAGTACGTTATAATTTAAAAAGGACGTGGTTAATGATTAAAAATCCAGTATTAGGTGGTTTTAATCCTGATCCGGCAATCTGTCGGCGGGGCGCTGACTATTATATTGCCGTTTCGTCATTCGAATGGTTTCCTGGTATTCCGGTCTATCATTCCACCGATTTAGAGAACTGGACGTTACGTACCCATGTGCTCAACGATCCGCAAACGTTGGATCTGCGCAAGCTGCGCTCCGCCAAAGGTATCTGGGCGCCGTGTCTCACCTGGTGTGAAGCCGACCAGCTCTTTTACGTGGTTTACGGCATCATGAACGCCATGAATGGCCGCTATTTTGATGTCGATAACTATCTGGTCACCGCCGCGGAGATTAGCGGTCCATGGAGCGAGCCGGTCTATATCCACTCCGTGGGCTATGACGCCTCTGTTTTCCACGACGATGACGGTAGAAAATGGATCGTCGCCGTCGATTGGGAGACCCGGGATGACTATAGCGGGGCGATCTCGATCGTGGAGTACGATCCGCTGGCGAAAGCGCCGGTTGGCTATCCGCAGCGGATCTGGCAAGGGGTGTATGGCATGGCGGAAGGGGCGCATATCACCCGGCGCAATGGCTATTATTACATCATGTGCGCCGAGGGCGGCACTGGCTACGGCCACTGCGTAACCCTCGGACGGGCGCGGCATATTCTGGGCCCTTATGAAAAAGATCCGCAAAGCCCGCTGCTAACCTCGGCGCGAGCGGAGGATTTGCAAAAGCCGGTGCATATCGAGAAAACCTCCGCATCGGCGTTTGATAAAGACTATCTGCGGCGGGAGTGTTTTAATCCGGCATCGGCGCTGCAAAAATCCGGTCACGCCAGCTATGTCGAAGATGATCATGGGAATGTCATCGTAGCCCACCTGTGCGCCCGACCGCTGCTTCCGGAACTGGCTTGTACGCTGGGACGAGAGACCGCACTTCAAAAAATGCGCTGGACTCCGGAGGGGTGGCTGCGCCTGAGTGCGGGCGGCAACCTGGCGCAGGAATATGTCGAAATAGGGCCATCGACCGCGGTTGATGAGCAGGCTGAACGGGTTGAGCGGGTTGATTTTTCTGCGCAGGGATTGTCGCTGGAGTGGTACGCGCCGCGCATTCCGGCTGCGGACTTCACGCGCTATGCGCCCGAAGAAGGGTATCTGTCGCTACGCGGTCAGGAGTCGCTGTGTTCTGAGAACCGCGTCAGTCTGCTGGCGCGGAAACTGACCTCGGTGTACGCCACGCTGACGGCATGCATGGATTTTCAACCCGAGGTGTTCCAGCACAGCGCCGGACTGGTGCTGTACTACGACAACATGAACTATCTGTTCCTGCAGAAAACCTTTGACGATCGGCAGCGCTGCTCACGTTTTTATATTATTCATGTCGATAACGGTCTGAAGCGGGAAGATCATCTGGCAACGGTGTCCGGCGTGGATGGCCCGGTTTATCTGCGGCTGGCGATTGACGGAAAGTCGACGCGGTTTTTCTGGTCGCCAGACAATCAGACCTTCCACGCCATAGGCCAGACCTACAGCACCGCCTTGTTTTCTGATGAATACAGCCGCTATGGCGAATTTACCGGCGCGTTTGTCGGTATTGGCTGCGTGGATTCCGCCTACCATCGGCGACAGGCGTCGTTTTATTCGCTGGAATACCGCGCCTTTGAGCAGCGCTCGTTACCACAACCGGAGTAGATAAGTGGATTAGTCGCGATCCGTATCACGTTTTTCTGCTTCGCGGGTTGAGACGGCGGAAGAAATTGCTACAGTGCGGGTGTTGGATTGCTACTGCTTCGGCAGGCAAAACCTGATTTCCCGGCATTTGTCGGGGGTCAGGTTTTTTTGTTTCTGGGGTTCATATGCAAATCGCCAAAGTTCTTAATAATAATGTGGTGGTTGTTTTAGATGAGCAGCGACGCGAACAGGTGGTGATGGGGCGAGGGCTAGCCTTTCAGAAACGCGTCGGCGACTCACTGGACGAAAGTAAAATTGAAAAGATCTTCGCGCTACAGAGCGATGAACTGGTTGGCCGTTTAGGTGAATTACTCAGTCAGATACCGTTAGAAGTGATGACCACCTGCGATCGGATTATTGAACTGGCGCGCGGGCGGTTAGGTAAGTTGCAGGAGAGCCTGTATATCACCCTGACCGATCACTGCCATTTTGCCATTGAACGGCAAAAGAATGGGGTGACGATCCGCAACGTACTGCTGTGGGAAATTAAGCGGCTTTATCCGAAGGAATTTGAGCTCGGGCAGGAGGCGCGGGCGATTATCGCCAGGCGGCTCGGCGTTGAGCTCGCCGAAGATGAGGCCGGGTTTATTGCGCTGCACCTGGTCACCGCGCAGCTCAACAGCGAAATGCCGGAAGTGATGCATGTCACCCGGGTAATGCAGGAAATCCTGCAGCTGGTGAAGTATCAACTGCAGTTGAACTATGACGAAGAGTCGCTGAGCTACCAGCGCTTTGTCACTCACCTGAAGTTTTTCGCCCAGCGGATGCTGACGCGCACGGTGGTCGCAGATGATGATGTCACCTTGCACAGTGCGGTGAAAGATAACTACGCCAAAGCGTGGAAATGTGCAGAAACCGTCGCGATTCATCTACAGAAAAGCTATCAGCGGTCGCTGACGACGGAAGAAATTATGTTTCTCGCCATCCATATCGAGCGGGTGAGAAAAGAAGGGCGTTAACTCCCTTTATCTGAAAACTGGATTGTTACTGCATAACGCAGGCAAAACCTGAGCGCGACGCCATATCCGGCGTGGTTCTCGGGTTTTTTTTATTTTTATACTCAGTCACGGTTGCCTGCGGGCAGCGGAAGTAAGGAAAACAGCATGGAATATAAAGCACTCGCGCAGGATATTCTTAGCCGGGTTGGTGGCAAAGAGAATATCGTGAGTCTGGTTCACTGCGCCACACGGCTGCGCTTTAAGCTCAAAGAGAACAAGAAGGCGGACGCGGAAGGACTGAAGACAAACCCTGGCGTCATCATGGTGGTGGAAAGCGGCGGCCAGTTTCAGGTGGTGATCGGTAACCACGTCCACGATGTCTGGCAGGCGGTACGCAATGAAGCGGGTCTGACGGACGACAGCGAACCGGTGGCCAGTTCCGGGGACAAAACCTCGGTGCTTGGCCAGGTGATTGATGTGGTTTCCGGCATTTTCACGCCGTTTATCGGCGTACTGGCGGCCTCGGGGATCCTGAAAGGGCTGCTGGCGCTGGCGGTGGTTTGCGGCTGGCTGGCTCCGCAGCAGGGGACCTATAAAATCTGGTTTGCCGCCAGCGACGCGCTGTTCTTTTTCTTCCCGCTGTTTCTGGGCTATACCGCCGGGAAAAAATTCGGCGGTAATCCGTTTATTACCATGGTGATCGGCGGGGCGTTGACCCATCCGATGATGATTCAGGCTTTTGATGCGGCCCAGCAGCCCGGCTCGGAGGCGGCGTACTTTCTCGGCATTCCGGTGACCTTTATCAACTACAGCTCCTCGGTGATCCCGATTATCCTCGCATCGTGGGTGAGCTGCTGGCTGGAGCGCAAAAGCAATGCGCTGCTCCCTTCAGCAATGAAAAACTTCTTTACGCCGCTGTTTTGCATCGCCGTAGTGGTTCCGCTGACCTTCCTCGCTATCGGTCCGGTGGCCACCTGGCTAAGTCAACTGCTGGCCCACGGCTACCAGATTATCTACACGGTCGCGCCGTGGCTGGCGGGCGCGGCGATGGGGGCGCTGTGGCAGGTATGCGTTATTTTTGGCCTGCACTGGGGGTTGATCCCCTTGATGATTAATAATCTGACGGTGCTGGGACAGGACTCGATGCTGCCGATGCTGCTGCCGGCGGTGATGGGGCAGGTCGGGGCGGCGCTGGGAATATTCCTGCGCACCCGCGATGCGCGGCAAAAAGTGCTGGCCGGCTCTGCGGTATCCGCCGGGATCTTTGGCATCACCGAACCGGCGATTTATGGCCTGACTCTGCCGCTGCGTCGCCCGTTTATCTTTGGCTGTGTGGCCGGTGCCATCGGTGGAGCCATCGTTGGGCTGAGCGACAGCCACGTCTACTCCTTTGGCTTTGCCAATATTTTCACCCTCGCGCAGATGATTCCGCCGCACGGGATCGACGACACCGTATGGGGCGGAGCGATTGGTATCGTGGCTGCACTGGTTATCTCCTGCGCGCTGACCTTTATCGCCGGACTGCCGGTGAGCCGGACGGAAGCAGCGGACGTTCCGCTTGCCCCGGTATCGGAAAACGATATTCTTGCCCCGATGTCCGGTACCGTACTGGCGCTGGATCAGGTCCCCGATAGCACCTTCGCCAGCGGTCTGCTGGGAAAAGGCGTGGCGATCATTCCCGCCGTCGGCAAAGTGATTGCGCCGTTCTCCGGAGAGGTGGCGTCATTATTTCAGACCAGGCACGCGATTGGCCTGCTCAGCGATAGCGGCATTGAGCTGTTAATCCATGTCGGTATTGACACCGTGAAACTCGATGGCGCGCCGTTTACCGCCCATGTTAAAGAAGGCGATAAGGTCAAAGCCGGTGATTTGCTGCTCGAATTTGATCGCCAGGCCATTCTGGACGCCGGTTATGACCTGGCGACCCCGATTATTATCAGCAACAGCGACGATTATCGTTCCGTAGACATCGAATCCACCAGCGTGGTTGATGCCGGCCAGCCGCTGTTGTCCGTCAGCCATTAATCAGAGGAGAGAAAGATGAAGAGATTCCCGCAGACGTTTTTATGGGGCGGCGCAACCGCGGCAAACCAGGTGGAAGGCGCGTATCTGGAAGATGGCAAAGGATTATCAACCTCAGATGTACAGCCGCATGGCGTCTTTGGCGACGTCGTTGAACGCGTGCCGGGCGATAGCGGTATCAAAGATATCGCGATCGATTTTTACCATCGCTACCCGCAAGATATCCGTCTGTTTGCGGAGATGGGCTTCAACTGCCTGCGGGTGTCGATTGCCTGGACGCGGATTTTCCCCGACGGCGACAATGCCGAGCCAAATGAGGCCGGGCTGGCCTTTTACGACCGGCTGTTTGCTGAAATGGCTCAGCACAATATCACGCCGCTGGTGACGCTATCGCACTATGAAATGCCGTGGGCGCTGGTGAAAAACTACGGCGGCTGGGGTAGCCGCGAGGTGATTGGTTTCTTCGAACGCTACGCCAGAACGGTGTTTGCCCGCTATAAAGACAAGGTCAAGCTGTGGCTGACTTTTAACGAAATCAATATGTCCTTGCATGCCCCGATGACCGGCGTCGGCCTGCCGGAAGGGAGCAGTAAAGAGGCGGTCTATCAGGCCATTCACCATCAGCTGGTGGCGAGCGCCCTGGCGGTAAAAGCCTGTCATGAGATAGTGCCCGAGGGCAAAATCGGCAATATGCTGCTGGGTGGTTTAATGTACCCGCTCAGCTGTAAACCGGAAGACATCTTTGAAACCCTGCAACAGAATCGCAGCTGGCAGTTCTTTGGCGACGTGCAGTGCCGGGGCGAGTATCCAGGCTACATGCTGCGCTACTTCCGCGACCAGGGAATGAATATTACCATCACCGATGCCGACCGCGCGGCGCTGAAAGAGACCGTCGATTTTATCTCCTTCAGCTATTACATGACCGGCTGTGTCACCGCCGACGAGGAGCTGAACAAAAAGGCGCGTGGCAATATTCTCAGCATGGTGCCGAACCCGCATCTGGCAAGCTCCGAGTGGGGCTGGCAGATCGATCCGCTGGGTCTGCGGACGCTGCTTAACGTGCTGTGGGATCGCTATCAGAAGCCGCTGTTTATCGTTGAAAACGGGCTGGGGGCGAAAGATACCGTTGAAACTGACGGCAGCATTAACGATGACTACCGTATCAGCTACCTGAACGACCATCTGGTGCAGGCGCGAGAAGCCATTGAAGACGGCGTGGAGCTGCTGGGCTTTACCAGCTGGGGGCCCATCGACCTTGTCAGCGCTTCGAAAGCGGAGATGTCCAAACGTTACGGCTTTATCTACGTCGATCGCGATGATAACGGCAACGGAACCCTGGCGCGCAGCAAGAAGAAAAGCTTCTACTGGTACAAAGAGGTGATTGCCAGCCATGGCGGCAGCTTAAAAGAGTGATTGCCTGACGGCTTTGGTGGCCAGGCAAGGCGTTAGCGCCCTCCGACAGAGAGGCGAGCACCGTCGCTAAAATCGCCTCCTCACCCCGCACAAGGCGCGGATATTCTCCGGGCCTTGTGCTTATTATGCCGGCTTGCGGGCGCGCAGCAGAAAGATCATCGGCCGCTCTTTTTCCTCATCCAGCCCCGGCTGGGCGGCGATTTGCTCCGCCGTTGGCCCCCATTCATCGAGATGCTCAATCACAAAACCGGCGGCAATCAGCAGGTTTATCCAGCTGGCCAGCTTCCGGTGCTGTTTTTTCACCCCGTCGGCAAACCAGTTGCTGATTCGCTCTCCCTCTTGCTGATAGTGACTCACCGGCCAGATTTTCTGCCCGGCGTCATCTTTCTGCCAGCCCTGGCGTAGCGGGGCGGTGTAGACAGGGTGTTCAGCGGAAAAGAGCAGCGTGCCGCCGGGGGTCAGCGCCTGGTAAATCACGGCGAACAGCGGGGCGACATCGGGGAGATAGTGCAGAGCCAGCGAACTGTAGACCAGCTCGCATGAGTCGGCCGGCAGGGTCAGCCTCTGCAAATCTTCACAGCGGTAGTCAATATGGTCTCCCCGGCCCATTTCGCGCGCGCGGTCGAGCATCCGGCTGGAAAGATCAACGCCGGTCACCTGCGCGGCACCTTGTTCACGCGCCCAGCGGCAAAACCAGCCGTAGCCGCAGCCGAGATCGACGACGCGCAGGCCGCGTAAAGGTGGCAGCATACGTTGAATGGCCGGCCACTCCGGCGCGCCGTCAAGCCCTTTTACCGACCGGTCGAGAGTGGCATATCCTGCAAAAAAATCAGGATCATCGTAGATATTCTGGCTCATTATCACTCCATGAATTATTTGATTATTTTTAATTATCCAGGTGTTTAGTCACACACTTTACTAAACGGCTTAATTTCATTTAACTTAGTATAACCAACCTTGTTTAGTTACCTGACCTGTCTAATGAATCTTACTCTGAGAAAAAGCGTATTGGCTGGGTTCCCCCTGGTCATCGCTCTGGCTGGCTGCGCGCCGTCCCATGATATTGGCGCTCCGCCGCAGCAGCAGACACCTGCCTCTCATGTGTCAATGGATCTGCCCGCAGCGGTTAAAAACGGCTGGCCGCAAAGCAACTGGTGGCAGGATTACCACGACCCGCAGCTGAATAATCTGATCCAGCGCGCCCTGGCGAATGCCCCGGATATGCAGATTGCCAATCAGCGTATCAAGCTGGCGGAAGCCCAGGCACGTATGTCGCAAGCCAGTCTTGGGCCGGAGATGGATTTCTCTGCCAATGTTGAACGGCAGAAAATGTCGGCGGAGGGGCTGATGGGGCCGTTTGCAACGGATACCGACGGCAATACCGGGCCCTGGTACACCAACGGCACCTTTGGCCTGACGGCGGGCTGGGATCTCGATCTGTGGGGGAAAAACCGGGCGCTGGTGAAAGCCCGCATCGGTGAACTCAAAGCGCAGGTGGCGGAAGAGGCGCAAACCCGCGAGCTGCTGGCCAGCAGCGTGGCGCGACTCTACTGGCAGTGGCAGACCGAAGCCGCGGTGAAAACCGTGCTCCAGCAGGTGAAAAGCGAACAGAATAATATTGTCAGCGTAGACCAGGCGCTGTATCAGCGCGGGATCACCAACTCGGCCGAAGGGGCTGAAAACGATATCAATGTCAGTAAAACCGACCAGCAGCTGGCGGACGTTGCGGGCAACATGAAAGAGATCGAAGCGCGTCTGATGGCGCTGACCAACAGCCAGAGTCAGGCGCTGAATCTGCATCCGGTTAATCTGCCGCAGGTGAGCGCGCAGATGCCGACGGAGTTGGGGTATGAGCTGCTGGCGCGCCGCCCGGATCTGCAGGTGGCCCACTGGTATATCGAGGCCTCGCTGAGTGAGGTTGATGCGGCGAAAGCGGCGTTCTATCCGGACATCAACCTGATGGCCTTCCTGCAGCAGGATGCGCTGCACCTCAGCGATCTGTTCCGCCATTCCGCCCAGCAGATGGGGCTGTCCGCTGGCTTGACGCTGCCTGTCTTTGATAGCGGCAGACTGAATGCCAACCTCGATATTGCCAGCGCGCAGAATAATCTGTCGGTGGCAAAATATAACAAAGCGGTTGTTGACGCGGTGAACCAGGTGGCGAAGACCGCCAGCCAGGTTGAGACTCTGATGGAGAAGAACCAGCAGCAGCAGCAGGTTGAAAAAGATGCGCAGCGGACGGTGAATCTGGCGGAGGCCCGCATGAGCGCCGGGATTCTTCCCGGGTCACGTGTCAGTATGGCCAGACTGCCTGCGCTGCAGGAGCGTATTACCGCGCTGCGCCTGCGCGGCCAGTGGCTGGATGCCAGCATTCAGCTGACCTCAGCGTTGGGCGGCGGCTACCACCAGACCACAAAATAAACTGCCGGCGCAGACCGGCTTCACCCGCGCATCGGGGATACCCCGGTGCGCTTTGTCCGCTGCCGCTACTCTTTCTTTTTCGCCTCGCGGCGTCTGAACCACCAGTGCGCGGCCACCACCAGCGCGACCACCAGAATCAGCCAAATCCAGTGTTTCAGATGTGCATCAAGATGATGCAGCCACGGTCCAATGGCCTCCCCACCCAGATAGCCCAGCGTGGTGAATATCAGCGCCCACACCAGCGCGCCGAGAACATTCAGCGGCAGGAACACTTTGGGCGGCAGGCGGCTGGCGCCGATCAATAACGGCCCGATGACCCGGAAACCGTACATAAAACGGGTCCCAATCACAAACAGATAGGGGCGGCGCTGAATCATGCGCTGCGCTTTGCGTATCCGCGCCTGATGGTGGGAAAAGCGCTTTAGCAGCTTGCCGCCAAAACGTCGGCCCAGCAGATACAGCAGCTGATCGCCAATCATCCCGCCCAGGGCAACGGAGATAACGACCAGGGGAAATTTTAATAAACCCTGATGCGCGGCCACGCCGCCCAGCAGGGTGATGGTTTCACCTTCCGCCATGCTGCCAATGACCAGCGCAGCGTAGCCATAATGGGAAATCAGGTTATTGATATCCATACAAAAATAAACTCCCTTACCCCTTATGCTTCCGCGCATGTCTGGCGACCAATCGTGCCGGTTGTGCAGCGTGAAGAATCAACGGGATCAATCATCAATGGGTTAATCATACACCCTGGGGCTTAAAACGAGGTTAAGCGTCTCTCTCATCAGGTCGGTTTTGCTCGTCATTTTGCAGCAGGGCAGGGCTCACAACGAGCGATGGCGGCCCGAAAGGGGAGCC
Organism: Klebsiella planticola ATCC 33531; assembly: GCF_000735435.1. Taxonomy (GTDB): domain Bacteria; phylum Pseudomonadota; class Gammaproteobacteria; order Enterobacterales; family Enterobacteriaceae; genus Klebsiella; species Klebsiella planticola. The sequence goes on from NZ_JMPP01000024.1 coordinate 229,934, forward strand.
AGCCGCATCAAATCTCCACGTACTACGCCTACGCTGCGCTTTCTCCGCACTGTCGCCTGCAAACTGCCTGCGCGAATAGCGCATTTTTATTGCTGTACATAAACTAATCGCTCAGGGTGAATTATACTTGGATCAGTGCTGTACGAGGCCGTGACAAGGGGGATGCTATGAACCATGTCTGGGGATTATTCTCTCATCCGAATCAAGAGATGAGCGTTATCAAGAGCGAAAACGAGACGATTTCGCACCACTATACGCACCATGTGCTGGTCATGGCAGCGGTTCCGGTTATCTGCGCCTTTATCGGCACCACGCAGCTTGGCTGGAACTTTGGCGATGGCACCGTGGTAAAACTTTCGCTGATGACCGGTCTGGCGCTGGCGGTGGTGTTCTATGCCGTGATGCTGGGCGGGGTCGCGGTGATGGGGAGGATTATCTGGTGGATGGCCAGAAACTATCCGCAGCGGCCATCGCTTAAACGCTGCATGGTGTTTGCCGGGTATGTCGCCACGCCGCTGTTTCTCAGCGGGCTGGTAGCGCTTTATCCGCTGGTCTGGCTGTGTGCGCTGGTGGGGACGATCGCGCTGTGTTACACCGGCTACCTGCTGTATCTCGGCATCCCGACCTTCCTGAGCATTAATAAAGAGGAGGGGCTCAGCTTTGCCAGTTCTACCCTGGCCATTGGGGTGCTGGTGCTTGAAGTCCTGCTGGCGATAACCGTTATTCTCTGGGGATACGGCTACCGACTGTTTTAATTCTGTTGCTGAGGGTTCAGGCGACCGTCGCCTGAACCGTTTGATGAGTGAATCTATTGCCGGCATAAATGGATATTTATGCCGGCAATGCAGCATTTGCTCACGATTCTTATTAGTCAGGTCGCGTTCTGCCGGGGTATGATAGGGTTTGCCAGCGTTGCCTGTTTCCCGGCGACGCAGCGTACGTTAATAACGTGCAAGAATACTTTTCAGAATGCTCACGATGCCGAAATTTCGAGTTTCTTTGCTCAGCCTGACCTTGCTTCTGGCTGTGCCTTTTGCGCCCCAGGCGATAGCAAAAACCCCCGTGGCCGCGACGGCCCTGCAGCCGGAAATTGCTTCCGGCAGTGCGATGATCGTTGATCTCGCCAGCAAAAAGATTATTTACCAGAGCCAGCCGGATCTGGTTCGGCCCATTGCGTCGATCACCAAAGTGATGACCGCGATGGTGGTGCTGGATGCGCATCTGCCGTTAGACGAGATGCTCACCGTGGATATCAGCCACACGCCGGAGATGAAAGGCATCTATTCACGCGTGCGTCTGAACAGCCAAATCAGCCGCCGTAATATGCTGCTGCTGGCGCTGATGTCCTCCGAAAACCGCGCTGCCGCAAGCCTGGCCCACCATTATCCCGGCGGCTATGACGCCTTTATTCGCGCCATGAACGCCAAGGCCCAGGCGCTGGGCATGACCCATACTCGCTACGTTGAGCCGACGGGCCTGTCGATTCACAACGTATCGACCGCGCGCGACCTGACGAAGCTGCTGATGGCCACCGAGCAGTATCCGCTGATCGGTCAGCTGAGCACCACCAAAGAAGACACCGCCACCTTCGCCCATCCAGCCTATACGCTGCCGTTTCGCAACACCAACCACCTGGTCTATCGGGATAACTGGAATATCCAGCTGACCAAAACCGGCTTTACTAACGCCGCGGGCCACTGCCTGGTCATGAGAACGGTGATTAATCAGCGCCCGGTGGCGCTGGTGGTGATGGATGCGTTCGGCAAATATACTCACTTCGCCGACGCCAGTCGTCTGCGTACCTGGGTTGAAACCGGGAAGGTGATGCCGGTTCCGGCCTCCGCGCTGAGCTATAAAAAGCAGCGTGAGGCGCAGATGGCGGATGCGATGCTGAAAGGCGGCACGCAGACCGCGCAAAACGATTAATGCCTCTCCCCCGACTCGCGCGTGCGGGCGGGGGATTTTTTATTCCGGTATGGTTAAGTCGCCCTCGCCGAGCTGGCGCTGCATAATTAACGTATCCCGCCAGTCGCCCATCTTGTACCCGACGCTCCGCAGCTGACCCGCCACGGTAAAACCAAATTTTTTGTGAATGGCGAGCGAGCCGGCATTGTTATGCCCGTCGCCGATAATCGCCAGCATCTGCCGCCACGGGCCCTGTTCGCACTTTGCAATCAGCTGCGTGAGCAGGGCGCTGCCGATGCCGCGTCCGCCCATGCCGGACTCGACATAAATCGACTCTTCAAGCGTATAGCGATAGGCGGGGCGAGGACGGTAAAACGTCGCGTAGCAGTAGCCGACGATCGTGCCACGCCACAGCGCTACCAGCCAGGGCAGCCCGTTGTCACGCACGGTTTTGATCCGCTTGCGCATTTCATCGACGGTCGGGGGAATATCTTCAAAGGAGGCGCGTCCGTTCAGCACGTGCCAGACGTACAGCGCCGCGATGGCGTGCGCGTCATCGGGCAGGGCTTCGCGGATCTCTAATTCAGCGCCGTGTAACATATCCGCTTCGGACATGATGGGACTCCTTAACCAGGTTTGCCGGAGAGGCGTTTCTCCGGCGTGCAGCGTAATACAGAATCCCGTAACTCGTCACCCCTGATTAGTGCTCTTCAGCGCCGTGACTCCCGTTCGCCTGGCGCTCACCCCAGTACTTGTGCTTACTGGTTTTTCCGAGCCCCGGGTTCATGCTGTTGGTCGGGTCATTCTGGCGGTAGAACTGCTTTAAGCTCTCCGGCGCTTCATAGAGATGGCCGACGTTATGTTCGGCGGGGTACTGCGCGCCGCGCGCTTTCAGCAGTTCCAGCATCTTCTCTTTCAGTTCGTGGGCATCGACGCCTTTTTTGACGATGTAATCCTGATGGAAGACGTGGCACATAAAGTGACCGTAATAGAGCTTGTGCACCAGCTGATTGTCTATCTCCGGCGGCAGATGCTCAAACCACTCGGTATCATTACGGCGCAGGGCGATATCCAGCGCCAGGATATCTTCCACCTCGTCGGCGTGTATCGCCTGGTAACGGATAGCGGCCCCTGCGGCGGCAAAGCGGTGAAGAAACGCTTTGCTCCCCTCCTCCGGGGTGCAGGCAAAGAAATCGCCCTCGGCATCGCGGAAGTATTCCGTCAGCCAGGTCTGGGCTTCTTCGATGCCATCGCCGGCCATTTTCAGCAGCAGGTGATGTTCATATTTATCGCGCCAGTTTTTCATCCGCTCCGGTAGATGCGCCGGGAAGACGTGTCCGAGCTTTTGCATGAAGCGGTCGGTAAAGTGGGGCTTAAACAGCGACACTTTCTCCAGCATGGCGTCGGTGCGGCCTTTCATGGTGAAGAAGAACGGCATTTTGTCGGTGCCGAGCTTATCGATCATCAGGAAGGTGTCTTTGCCGTAGCGCTCGGCGATATCGTAGATATCGCGATGCATGTATTCACCCGCCACCGGCAGATGCTGAAACTCTGCCAGAATATGACGACGGATCTCCGTCAGCACCGCCGGGCTATTGCTGCCGATGTAAAAGACCTGCTGGCGTTTTTCCGCCGGGAAGGTATCGAGGCGCGCGGCGAAGACCGCCAGCTTGCCGGCGCAGCCGGAGGATTCAAACAGGCGATCCGGGTCGGCATTGTAGCGCGCCGGGGTGTCGGCGTTGACGTCGCGCACGCGAGTGACGTAATCGTGGTCATGGGCGTGGCGGCCATCGTGCTGAATATCATCGTCCTTGATGCGGTCGTCGTCGAGGCGGCTGAGGATCTGTTCCGGCGTGGTGCCGAGATCAATCCCGAGGTGGTTCACCAGCCGCAGCTTGCCGTTTTCGTCAATCTGCGCAAATAACGACATCTCGGTGTAGGCCGGGCCGCGTTGTACCAGCGAACCGCCGGAGTTGTTGCAGATCCCGCCGATCACCGAGGCGCCGATGCAGGAAGAGCCGATCACCGAATGCGGCTCGCGACCCAGCGGCTTCAGCGCTTTTTCCAGCGAGTAGAGCGTGGTGCCCGGAAACGCCAGCACCTGTTCGCCTTTATCCAGCAGGTGCAGCTTATCGAGGCGCAGGGTGCTGATGATGACTATCTCGCGGTCATAGTCGTTGCCGCTTGGGGTTGAACCTTCGGTCAGCCCGGTGTTCGCTGCCTGCATCAAAATGATTTTATCGGCGTCGACACAGGCGCTCAGCACGCGCCACAGTTCCAGCAGGGTTCCAGGGAACACCACCGCCAGCGCGTCGCCCTGTCCGGAGCGGAAACCTTTACGGTAGCGTTGGGTTTTTGCCGGATCGGTTAACAGATGGGAGGAGCCAACCAGTCTTGCCAGTTCCGCCAGAAAATCAGAATTATTCGATGTTGGTGCCGATGACATGATCCACTCCTTGTGGTGGTAGCGAAAATATCGGGATTAAGCATAGCGCTTTGTATGACAATTTTGTGCATGAATGTGTCGAAAAATCAGAGAAGAACCTTAGCATTGTGCAGGCGTCTTGTTTATATATATGGCAAACTGCGGTTTTTATTATGTTTTGCCGTAACCCCGGCCTGAGAGAAGAGAGATAACAATGAAATGGCTCTGCACGATAGGCGTCGCCGTCAGTCTGGCGCTGCAACCCGCGTTGGCGGATGAACTGTTCGGCAATCACCCTCTAACGCCGCAGGCCCGCGATGCGTTCGTGAGTGAACTGCTCAAGAAAATGACCGTCGATGAAAAAATTGGCCAGTTAAGGCTGATCAGCGTCGGGCCGGATAACCCGAAAGAGGCGATCCGCGAGATGATCAAAGACGGCCAGGTCGGGGCAATTTTCAATACCGTGACCCGTCCGGATATCCGCGCGATGCAGGACCAGGTCATGCAGCTCAGCCGGTTAAAAATCCCGCTGTTTTTCGCCTATGACGTGATTCACGGCCAGCGTACCGTGTTCCCGATAAGCCTGGGTCTGGCCTCTTCCTTTAACCTGGATGCGGTTAACACGGTGGGGCGTATTTCGGCGTATGAAGCCGCCGACGACGGTCTCAACATGACCTGGGCGCCGATGGTCGACGTCTCCCGCGATCCGCGCTGGGGTCGCGCCTCGGAAGGCTTCGGCGAAGATACCTATCTGACCACCGAAATGGGACGGGCGATGGTCGAGTCGATGCAGGGCAAGAGTCCGGCGGATCGCTACTCGGTGATGACCAGCGTGAAGCACTTTGCCGCCTATGGCGCGGTGGAGGGGGGCAAAGAGTACAACACCGTCGATATGAGCCCGCAGCGCCTGTTCAACGACTATATGCCGCCGTATAAAGCAGGGCTGGATGCCGGGAGCGGTGCGGTGATGGTGGCGCTTAATTCGTTGAACGGCACGCCGGCGACCTCCGATGGCTGGCTGTTGAAAGAGGTGCTGCGCGATGACTGGGGCTTTAAAGGCATCACCGTCTCCGATCACGGCGCGATCAAAGAACTGATCAAACACGGCGTCGCTGCCGATCCGCAAGATGCGGTGCGGGTGGCGCTGAAGTCGGGCATCAACATGAGTATGAGCGATGAGTACTACAGCAAATACCTGCCGGGGCTGGTCAAATCCGGCAAAGTGACGATGGCTGAGCTGGATGACGCCGCCCGCCACGTGCTCAACGTTAAATATGATATGGGGCTGTTTAACGATCCGTACAGCCACCTCGGTCCGCAGGGATCCGACCCGCAGGATACCAATGCCGAAAGCCGCCTGCATCGCAAAGAAGCGCGCGAAGTCGCGCAGCAAAGTCTGGTGCTGCTGAAGAACCGTCTGGAGACGCTGCCGCTGAAAAAATCGGGGACCGTTGCGGTTATCGGGCCGCTGGCCGACAGCAAACGTGACATGATGGGCAGCTGGTCGGCGGCAGGGGTGGCGGATCAGTCGGTGACGGTACTGACCGGCATCAAAGACGCGCTGGGCGACAAAGGCAAGGTTATCTATGCCCGCGGCGCTAACGTCACCAACGATAAAGGTATTGTCGATTTCCTCAACCTGTATGAGAAAGCGGTGCAGGTCGATCCGCGCTCGCCGCAGGCGATGATCGATGAAGCGGTGGCGGCGGCGAAGCAGTCCGACGTGGTGGTGGCCGTGGTCGGCGAGGCGCAGGGCATGGCCCATGAAGCCTCCAGCCGTACCGACATCACCCTGCCACAGAGCCAGCGCGATTTGATTAGCGCCCTGAAAGCCACCGGCAAGCCGTTGGTACTGGTGCTGATGAACGGTCGTCCGCTGGCGCTGGTGAAAGAAGATCAGCAGGCTGACGCGATTCTCGAAACCTGGTTTGCCGGGACCGAAGGCGGTAACGCCATTGCCGATGTGCTGTTCGGCGATGCCAACCCGTCCGGTAAACTGCCGATGTCGTTCCCGCGCTCGGTGGGGCAGATTCCGGTGTACTACAGCCACCTGAATACCGGCCGTCCGTACAATGCCGACAAACCGAACAAATACACCTCCCGCTACTTTGATGAAGCGAATGGCCCGCTGTACCCGTTCGGCTACGGCCTGAGCTACACCACCTTTAGCGTCTCCGACGTGAAAATGTCGGCGCCGACCATGCAGCGCGACGGTAGCGTCACCGCCAGCGTGCAGGTCACCAATACCGGCAAACGCGAAGGGGCAACGGTGATTCAGCTCTATCTGCAGGATGTGACCGCCTCGATGAGCCGTCCGGTGAAAATGCTGCGCGGCTTTAAGCGCGTGACCCTCAAGCCGGGAGAGACGCAAACCGTCGCCTTCCCGATTGAAATTGACGCCCTGAAGTTCTGGAATCAGAAAATGAAATACGACGCCGAGCCGGGCAAATTCAACGTCTTTATTGGCGTCGACTCCGCCCGCGTGAAGCAGAGTGAATTCGAGCTGTTGTAACAGCGAAAGCCGCGCGTTTCACAGGCCGGGTAAAGCGCCAGCCGCCGCCCGGCAGAAACGCGGACACAATGTTTAAAACAGCGTCGTCATCAGTCTCAAAGGCCGAATATTCGGCCTTTTCTTTTTCCGGATGCACTAAATGAACTACGCTTTTCTCTTAAGCTCCTGTTAATGGAGCGCAAATTAAAGAGGGACGCGGGGATGATAAAGGCAAATATCTGGTCAGGCGCGCTGGCGCTGGTCGCGCTGGTCAGCCTGCCGCTTCAGGCGGCGGAGCCGGTCAAAGTGGGCTCAAAAATTGACACCGAAGGGGCGCTGCTGGGCAATATTATTTTGCAGGTTCTGGAAAGTCATGGCGTGAAAACCGTTAATAAGGTCCAGCTGGGAACCACCCCGGTGGTGCGCGGGGCAATTACGGCGGGTGAATTAGATATTTATCCGGAATACACCGGCAACGGCGCCTTCTTTTTTAAAGACGAAAACGATCCGGCGTGGAAGAACGCGCAGCAGGGATATGAGAAGGTCAAAACCCTCGACGCGCAGCAGAATAAGCTTATCTGGCTGACCCCTGCGCCGGCGAATAACACCTGGACCATTGCCGTGCGTCAGGATCTGGCGGAAAAAAATCATCTGACCTCGCTGGCCGACCTCAGCGCCTGGCTGCAAAAAGGGGGCGACTTTAAGCTCGCGGCCTCCGCCGAATTTATCGAACGCCCGGATGCGCTCCCGGCCTTTGAAAAAGCCTACGGCTTCAAGCTCAAGCAAAGTCAGCTGCTGTCGCTGGCGGGGGGCGATACGGCGGTGACCATCAAAGCGGCGGCCCAGCAGACTTCCGGGGTGAATGCGGCAATGGCCTACGGAACCGACGGGCCGGTGGCGGCGCTGGGGCTGCAAACGCTCAGCGATCCGCAGGGCGTACAGCCGATCTATGCCCCGACCCCCGTAGTGCGCGAAGCGGTGCTGAAAGCCTATCCGCAGATTGCGCAATGGCTGCAGCCGGTCTTTGCCAGCCTTGACGAGAAAACGCTGCAGCAGCTCAATGCCAGCATTGCCGTGGAAGGGCTGGACGCGAAAAAAGTTGCCGCAGATTATCTGCAGCAAAAAGGGCTGCTGAAGTAGATTATCCGTGGCTATTCGCTGTTATAACCGCGTATCGCTGCTGTTGGCCTGTCTCCTGCTGCTGGTGGTTGCTCTGCCGTTCGTCAACTATGCGCCTAACCGTCTGCTGTCCGGGGAAGGGCGCTGGCTTTGGCAACTCGCGCCGTGGTTGACGGCGGTGCAGGTCTGCGGCGCGCTGCTGCTGGTTCTTCTCTGCGGGCTACCGGGACGCAGGCCGCTGCTGCTCAGTTTGCTCATGCTGGATGCGTTGCTGGCGCTGCTGTTCTGGGGGGCGGGACAGGCGGCGGTACAGCTGGCGCACAGCGGCTCCGCGCTGGCCCGCACCTCGCCGGGAAGCGGCCTGTGGCTGGCGCTGGCGCTGTGCTTACTGCTGGCCAGCGAGACCATCCGGCGTCTGACCAGCCGGGCGCACTGGCGCTGGCTGCTCAATGTGCAAATCTGGTTGATTCCCTGCGTGCTGCTCGGCAGCGGAGCGCTGAATCAGCTCTCGCTACTGAAAGAGTATGCCAGCCGTCAGGAGGTGTTTGATGACGCGCTGCGTCAACATTTGACCCTGCTGTTTGGCACGCTGTTGCCGGGGCTGCTGATCGGGCTGCCGGTGGGCATCGGCCTCTGGCGCCGGCCGCGGTGGCAGGCCCCGGTGTTTACCTTTCTCAATGTTATTCAAACCATTCCCTCGGTGGCGCTCTTTGGCCTGCTGATCGCCCCGCTGGCCGGTCTCGCCCGCCATTTTCCCGGGCTGGCTGAGCGAGGCATTTCCGGCACCGGGATGACGCCTGCGCTGATTGCGCTGGTGCTGTATGCCTTGCTGCCGCTGGTTCGCGGGGTGGTGGCCGGTTTACAGCAGGTACCGCGCGATGCGCTGGAGAGCGCCGCGGCGATGGGGATGAGCGGCGCGCAGCGCTTCTGGCACGTGCAACTGCCGCTGGCGCTGCCGGTTCTGCTGCGCAGCCTGCGGGTGGTGAGTGTACAAACCGTCGGTATGGCGGTGGTCGCGGCCCTTATCGGCGCCGGTGGGTTTGGCGCGCTGGTCTTCCAGGGGCTGTTGAGCAGCGCCCTGGATCTGGTACTGCTGGGGGTGATGCCGACGATTGCGCTGGCGGTGGTCGTCGACGCGCTGTTTGCGCTGTGGGGAGCATTATTGAAAGGAGAGGCGGGTGATTGAATTTAACGAGGTCAACAAATCCTTCGCCGGGCTGCCGGCGGTGAAAAACCTGAACCTGCACCTGCGCGAAGGCGCATTCTCGGTCCTGATCGGCACCTCCGGCTCGGGGAAATCGACCACCCTGAAAATGATTAACCGGCTGGTCGAACATGACAGCGGCACCATCCGTTTTGCCGGGCAGGATATTCGCCAGCAGCCGGTGCTGGCGCTGCGTCGACGGATGGGCTATGCCATTCAGTCTATCGGCCTGTTTCCGCACTGGACGGTCGCGCAGAACATCGCCACCGTCCCGCAACTGCAAAAATGGCCGCAGCGCAAAATTGCCGCGCGCATTGACGAGTTAATGGCGCTGCTGGGGCTGGATCCGACGCTGCGGACGCGCTATCCGCATCAGCTCTCCGGCGGTCAGCAGCAGCGCGTTGGCGTGGCGCGGGCGCTGGCGGCCAATCCTGAAGTCCTGCTGATGGACGAACCGTTTGGCGCGCTGGATCCGGTGACCCGGGAAGCGCTCCAGCAGGAGATGATCCGCATCCATCGGCTGCTCGGGCGGACGATTGTTCTGGTGACTCACGATATTGATGAGGCGCTGCGGCTGGCGGATCACCTGGTGCTGATGGACGGTGGCGAAGTGATACAGCAGGGGGCGCCGCTGCAGATGCTGCTCGAACCTGAAAATAGCTTCGTCGAGACTTTTTTTGGCCGCAGCGAACTGGGCGTCCGGCTGCTGTCGCTGCGCGGCGTGGGCGACTATCTGCGCCGCAATGAGCGGCTTGCCGGCGATACGCTAAACGTCGCGATGACGCTGCGCGAAGCGCTGTCGCAGTTTATTGCCCATCGCCGCGAAGTCCTGCCGGTAGTGGATGAACAGGGGGAGGCATGCGGAACGCTGCATTTTGCCGATCTGCTCGGCGAGGAGGTGCGGCATGCGCGTACTTCGTGATCCGCTGCTGTGGCTGCTGGCGCTGTTTATCGCCATTTTGCTGCTGCTGCCTTACAGCACGCCGCTGTTCAGCGCGCTATTTCCTGAGCTGCCGCGCCCGGTGTATCAGCAGGAGAGTTTTGTCGCCCTGACTTTCGCCCATTGCTGGCTGGTGGCGTTTTCCAGCCTGGCTGCGACGGTGGTGGGCGTCGGGGCCGGGGTGGCGGTGACGCGTCCCGCAGGCCGCGAGTTTCGTCCATTGGTGGAGACCATTGCCGCGATGGGACAAACGTTTCCGCCGGTGGCGGTGCTGGCGATTGCCGTTCCGGTACTGGGGTTTGGCTGGCAGCCTGCGCTGATTGCGCTGGCGCTGTATGGCATATTGCCGGTCCTGCAGGGGACCCTGGCCGGGCTGAGCGCCGTGCCGCCGGGGGTAGTGAGTATCGCCAAAGGAATGGGCATGACGGGCTGGCAGAGACTGATCGGCGTGGAGCTGCCGCTGGCCGCGCCAGTGATGCTGGCCGGTATCCGGACATCGACCATTGTCAATATCGGTACGGCGACCATTGCGTCAACGGTCGGGGCGAATACGCTCGGCACGCCGATTGTTATCGGCCTGAGCGGATTCAATACGGCTTATGTCATTCAGGGAGCGCTGCTGGTGGCGCTGGCGGCGATTATCGTCGATCGCGGTTTTGAACGCTTGAACCGGCGAATCAGCCGACACCACCGCGTACAATAAACGAGTAACCGGCCAGCATGACGCCGCCGATGCCGCTGATGGCCATGAATAAGAAGAGGGTGATAACCGCAATTTTCGCTGGCTTCATAATAGGCTCCTGATGTTAACGGAGGGATTATACGGTGAAGCACAGGTGTTAATGAAACATTAATTGCTATTTAGCCAGATAACGTGCCCCTGCTGCTGCCAGGCCTCGAGCTGCTCCTGCTGCGCCAGGGTCGGGGTTTCGCCGCACCATACCAGCAAGGTGCTGTCAGGAAACAGATCGGGGCGGATCTGCGTCAGAGAGTGGGGGAGGACATCGACCCGCCAGCCTTGTTCGCAGGCGATCCAACCCTCCAGCCACAGCCGCGTGGTGTCGTTGACATTCCAGCCGAGCACCAGCGCATGGCTGCCCGGACGTTTCCAGGTGTTGGCGAGGCTGTGTGCGACATGATTAATGAGAATCCCGTCGAGGACGCTGCGTAACGCGGTAAGCGTCGGCTGCGGGCTGAGCAGGCGGTGGCGTAAGGGGATAAACAGATGGTTGACCAGGGTCAGCGCCGTATAGCTATGGCTGCGCTCTTTGATCCACAGCCGCAAACGGTGGTAGCTGCCGTCGTGGAGATACCCCAGCAGAATCTCCTGCTGCTCCCGCCAGCCGTCTTCTTCTCCACTCGCGCTGTCGTTAAGCAAGGTTTTGACCTTACCCACCTGAACGCCGGAATCAATCCAGCGCTTAATCTCGCGGATACGGTCAATTTCCTGTTCGTTAAACAGGCGGTGCCCTCCGTCGGTACGCTGCGGTTTCAGCAATCCATAGCGCCGTTGCCAGGCGCGAAGCGTTACGGGGTTGATGTCACAGAGTTGAGCCACTTCACCAATTGTATAAAGCGCCATATATTCCCTCCCGCAAAGTCTCCCCTATAACTGTAGAAGCTGTTTGCGGAAGAGGAAATATTCGTTCATTTTTTGTTCGCTTAATCGACGGGAGGCGGGCAAGAAGTGTGATCCTGACCATGATTTGCGATTTTCTTGTAGTGCTTCAAAGAAAGTGATGACCCGGCAGTGTATGTTACGCGCTTTCGAGTGAAGCGTGGTCTGTGGGTATGTACGAGTTTGATCTGGTGTTGTTGCTGCTTCAGCAGATGTGCGTGTTTTTGGTCATTGCGTGGCTGATGAGCAAGACACGGCTGTTCATCCCGCTGATGCAGGTGACCGTTCGTCTACCGCATAAGCTGCTGTGCTACGTGACCTTCTCCATTTTCTGCATTATGGGGACCTATTTTGGTCTGCATATCGAAGACTCGATCGCCAATACCCGCGCCATCGGCGCCGTGATGGGCGGCCTGCTCGGTGGCCCGGTCGTCGGCGGCCTGGTGGGGCTGACCGGCGGGCTGCATCGCTACTCGCTCGGCGGCATGACGGCATTAAGCTGCATGGTTTCGACGATTGTCGAAGGGCTGCTGGGCGGCCTGGTCCACAGCGTGCTGGTCAAGCGCGGGCGGCCGGATAAGGTCTTCAGCCCGCTCACCGCCGGCGCGATCACCTTCTTTGCCGAGCTGGTGCAGATGATGATCATTTTGCTGATCGCCCGGCCGTTTCAGGACGCGCTGCATCTGGTGCAAAGCATCGCCGCGCCGATGATGGTCACCAACACCGTGGGCGCCGCGCTGTTTATGCGTATCCTGCTGGATAAGCGGGCGATGTTTGAGAAGTACACCTCGGCTTTTTCCGCTACCGCCCTCAAGGTGGCGGCCTCGACCGAGGGGATCCTGCGCCAGGGGTTCAACGAAGAGAACAGCATGAAGGTGGCGCAGGTGCTGATTCAGGAGCTCGATATCGGCGCGGTGGCCATTACCGATCGTGACAAGCTGCTGGCGTTTACCGGTATTGGCGACGACCACCACCTGCCGGGCAAACCTATCTCTTCATCCTATACGCAAAAAGCGATTGATAGCGGCGAAGTGGTGTATGCCGACGGCAATGAAGTCCCTTACCGCTGTTCTATTCACCCCAACTGTAAGCTGGGGTCGACGCTGGTTATCCCGCTGCGCGGTGAAAATCAGCGGGTGATAGGCACCATTAAGCTGTATGAAGCGAAAAACCGCCTGTTCAGCTCCATCAACCGCACGCTCGGGGAGGGGATCGCCCAGCTGCTGTCGGCACAAATCCTCGCCGGGCAGTATGAACGACAGAAGGCGCTGCTGACGCAATCGGAGATCAAGCTGCTCCACGCGCAGGTGAATCCCCATTTTCTGTTTAATGCCTTGAATACCCTGAAGGCGGTGATTCGCCGCGACAGCGATCAGGCCGGGCAACTGGTGCAGTACCTGTCGACCTTTTTCCGCAAGAATCTGAAGCGGCCGTCGGAGTTTGTGACTCTGGCGGATGAGATTGAGCACGTGAATGCTTATCTGCAAATTGAGAAAGCGCGTTTCCAGGCCAATTTACAGATTCAGATGCTGGTGCCCGACGCGCTGGCTCACCATCAGCTGCCGGCGTTTACGCTGCAGCCCATTGTTGAAAACGCCATTAAACACGGCACGTCGCAGCATCTCGGGGTAGGGGAAATTACCATTCGCGCCAGCCAGCACCAGCGCTGGCTGCAGTTAGATATTGAGGATAACGCCGGCCTGTACCAGCACAATCCCAACGCCAGCGGGCTGGGAATGAGTCTGGTGGACCGCCGTTTACGGGCGCGCTTCGGCGCCGACTGCGGCATTACCGTGACCTGTGAAGCGGAACGTTTCACCCGCGTCACGCTGCGACTGCCTCTGGAGGAGAATGCGTGTTAAAAGTGTTGATAGTTGATGATGAACCGCTGGCACGAGAAAATCTGCGTGTTTTACTGGAGTCCGCCAGCGACATTGAGATAGTCGGGGAGTGCGGCAACGCGGTGGAAGCGATTGGCGCGGTGCACAAGCTGCGCCCGGACGTGCTGTTTCTCGATATTCAGATGCCGCGCATCAGCGGCCTGGAAATGGTCGGGATGCTCGATCCTGAACACCGGCCTTACATCGTGTTTCTGACCGCTTTTGACGAGTATGCGGTGAAGGCCTTCGAAGAGCATGCCTTTGATTATCTGCTGAAACCCATCGAAGCCCAGCGGCTGGAGAAAACCCTGGTGCGCCTGCGTCAGGAGCGCAGCCTGCAGGATATCTCGCTGCTCGACGATACCCAGCAGGCGCTGAAATATATTCCCTGTACCGGCCACAGCCGCATCTGGCTGCTGCAGATGGAGGATGTCGCCTTTGTCAGCAGCCGGATGAGCGGAATTTACGTCACCGACCGCGAGGGGAAGGAGGGGTTTACCGAGCTGACCTTACGCACCCTTGAGAGTCGGACGCCGCTGCTGCGCTGTCATCGGCAATATCTGGTGAATATGGCTCACCTGAAAGAGATTCGCCTTGAGGAAAACGGCCAGGCGGAGCTGCTGATGCGGGCCGGGCAAACGGTGCCGGTGAGCCGTCGCTACTTAAAAAGTCTGAAAGAGGCGATTGGTCTGTAAAACGACGGAATCATGGTAGACTTAGCGCCAGCATTTTTCATCATGAAGGCATTATGATCAGTAACGATATCTTACGTAGCCTGCGCTACACCCTGAAAACCAATAATAACGACCTGGTGCGCATTTTTGCGCTGGGCGATTCCGTCGTCAGCGCAGAGCAGCTGGTACCGTGGCTGAAAAAGGAGGACGAAGAGGGCTTCCAGCGCTGCCCGGACATTATGCTGTCGATCTTCCTTAACGGCCTGATCTACGACAAGCGCGGCAAAGATGAGGCGGCTCCGCCGCTGGCGGTTGAGCGCCGGGTGAATAACAATATCGTGCTGAAAAAGCTGCGCATTGCCTTTTCGCTGAAGAGCGATGATATCCTCGCCATTCTGACCCAGCAGAAGTTTCGCGTGTCGATGCCGGAAATTACCGCCATGATGCGTGCGCCGGATCATAAGAATTTCCGCGAATGCGGTGACCAGTTCCTGCGCTATTTCCTGCGCGGTCTGACCGAGCGCGTACACGCTAAGCCCTGAATTACCTGCCCGCTGAACGCTCCCGGCTTGCGCCATGCTTAGCCGGGCCACCACGACCGGGCCGGGCGATGACAGGCGCAATTTTCTGTGTCCGTGTTGCCCGGGTAAGGCTTTTACGCCGCCACCCGGGAATGCTCGCCGGTCTATTTCACTTCCTGAAACCCCTGCTCTTTGAGCAATTTCTCTGATTCCGCCATCGAAACATCCTTGAGCGCGCAGTGGGTCACCATTGAGCCGGGCAGCTTACACAGTTCGCTGATGTTGGCCCGGGTAAAATCCACGCTGAGATGTTCCAGCGCCTCGGTATCTTTGTAATCGATGTTCTGTTCCACGCCTTTAACGTCGAGATAAACGCTTCTCATCGGCTCAATTAATGCCCGCGCCTGCTCCTGATTCGCCGCGCCGATGGTCTGATAGGGAATGGTGTTATTGGCTTCCTGGCGCAGGACTTTGTCGCCGACATAATGGTAGGTAAACACCAGCCCGACGCCGTTTTCCATCCGGGTGAAGGTTTTGCTCTTTTCGTCGGGATTATCGCAGCCTGCGAGGCCGACAATCACCAGCGAAGCCGCCAGAGCGGTCACCATCCTGCGGTAAATATTCATCACGGTCCCTTGGTTGATAGTGAATGGCGTACCGGTTTTTCAATCGGCAGACAGGTTGATTATTGTCAGGATTGCGGTAGCGCGCAACGCACAGAAAAAGGCAGGAGAGGGCAGAATCGTCAGGTGGTGGAGGCGCGGAAGGGACAAAAAAAGCGCTGCCGGAGCAGCGCTTGATGCGGGATTATTTTACCTGCTGACCCGGCTGGGCGCCGCTGTCAGGGCTTAACAGGAAGATATCCTTCCCGCCAGGGCCCGCAGCCATCACCATCCCTTCCGAGATGCCGAAGCGCATTTTACGCGGCGCCAGGTTGGCCACCATCACCGTCAGGCGACCGATCAGCACCTGCGGATCCGGGTAGGCGCTACGAATGCCGGAGAAGACGTTACGTTTCTCGCCGCCCAGATCGAGGCTCAGGCGCAGCAGCTTGTCAGAACCGTCGACAAATTCGGCGTTTTCAATCAGCGCGATGCGCATGTCCACTTTGGCGAAATCGTCAAAGGTGATGGTGTCCTGAATCGGATCGTCCGCCAGCGGGCCGGTTACCGGCGCGGCGGTGGCTTTCACCTCTTCTTTCGACGCTTCGACCAGGGCTTCAACCTGCTTCATCTCGATGCGGTTGTACAGCGCCTTGAAGGCATTGACCTTATGCGACAGCAGCGGCTGCTGGATAGCATCCCAGTTCAGTTCGCTGTTGAGGAAGGCTTCGGCACGCGCGGTCAGCTGCGGCAGGACCGGCTTGAGCCAGGTCATCAGCACGCGGAACATATTCAGGCCCATGGTGCAGATGGCCTGCAGATCGGCGTCGCGGCCTTCCTGCTTAGCAACCACCCACGGGGCCTGCTCGTCAACGTAGCGGTTAGCCACGTCGGCCAGCGCCATGATTTCACGGATGGCTTTACCGAACTCACGGCTGTCCCACGCTTCGCCAATGCTTGCTGCCGCATCGGTGAAGGTTTTGTACAGCGCCGGATCGGCCAGCTCAGCGGACAGCATGCCGTCGAAACGCTTATTGATAAAACCGGCGTTGCGCGAGGCGAGGTTAACCACTTTGTTGACGATGTCGGCGTTTACGCGCTGCACGAAATCTTCCAGGTTCAGATCGATATCATCGATGCGGGAAGAGAGCTTGGCGGTGTAGTAATAACGCAGGCTGTCGGCGTCAAAATGGTTCAGCCAGGTGCTGGCCTTGATAAAGGTGCCGCGTGATTTGGACATCTTAGCGCCGTTGACGGTGACGTAACCGTGAACGAACAGGTTGGTCGGCTTGCGGAAACCGCTGCCTTCCAGCATCGCCGGCCAGAACAGGCTGTGGAAGTAGACAATATCTTTGCCGATAAAGTGATACAGCTCGGCGTCGGAGTCTTTCTTCCAGTAGGCGTCAAAGCTTTCGCTATCGCCGCGTTTGTCACACAGGTTCTTGAACGAGCCCATGTAGCCGATCGGCGCATCCAGCCAGACGTAGAAATATTTGCCCGGCGCGTTGGGGATTTCGAAGCCAAAGTACGGCGCGTCGCGGGAAATATCCCACTGCTGCAGACCGGACTCGAACCACTCCTGCATTTTGTTCGCCACCTGCTCCTGCAGTGCGCCGCTGCGGGTCCACGCCTGCAGCATTTCGCTAAAGGACGGCAGGTCGAAGAAGAAGTGCTCAGATTCACGCATCACCGGGGTCGCGCCGGAAACCACGGATTTCGGGTCGATCAGCTCAGTCGGGCTGTAGGTCGCGCCGCACACTTCGCAGTTATCGCCATACTGATCCGGTGATTTACACTTCGGACAGGTGCCTTTCACGAAACGGTCCGGCAGGAACATCCCTTTTTCCGGATCGTAAAGCTGAGAGATGGTGCGGTTTTTGATAAAACCGTTCTCTTTCAGACGGCCGTAGATCAGCTCAGACAGCTCGCGGTTCTCGTCGCTGTGCGTCGAGTGGTAGTTGTCGTAGCTAATATCAAAGCCCGCAAAATCGGTCTGATGCTCCTGACTCATTTCGCCAATCATCTGCTCAGGAGAGACGCCAAGCTGCTGAGCTTTCAGCATGATAGGCGTACCGTGGGCGTCGTCTGCACAGATGAAATTGACCTCGTTGCCGCGCATTCGCTGGTAACGGACCCAGACATCAGCCTGGATGTGCTCCAGCATGTGGCCGAGGTGGATTGAGCCGTTAGCGTACGGCAGCGCGCACGTTACCAGAATTTTCTTCGCGACTTGAGTCATAGTGAGCATTACATCTTCTGTTGTAAAAAGGGCTTTTGATATTACCAAAAGGGCACTGGGTGCGCCATAAATGGCTGACCATATATGGATAATCCTCAGCTGTGATAAACTCAATGATTACTGAAAGCCTCTCATAACAACAAAGGAGTCGGGATGAATTCGCAATCCCAGGCCAAATCCCCCGAACGTCTACGTGCGATGGTCGCCGGAACGTTGGCTAATTTCCAGCACCCCACTTTGCAGCATAATCTCACTGCGCTGAAGGCACTGCACCACGTCGCCTGGCTCGACGATACCGTGCATATCGAGATCCAGATGCCGTTCGTCTGGCACAGTGCTTTTGAAGATTTAAAAGAGCAATGTAGCGCCGATCTGCTGCGCATTACCGGCGCGCAGGCGATTGACTGGAAGCTGTCGCATAACATTGCCACGCTGAAGCGGGTAAAAAATCAGCCGGGCGTCAACGGGGTCAAAAATATTATTGCCGTCAGCTCCGGCAAAGGTGGGGTGGGTAAATCCTCCACGGCGGTGAACCTGGCGCTGGCGCTGGCCGCGGAAGGGGCGAAAGTCGGGATCCTCGATGCCGATATTTATGGTCCGTCGATTCCCACCATGCTCGGTGCGGAAGATCAGCGTCCCACCTCGCCAGACGGCACCCATATGGCGCCGATCATGAAATTTGGCCTCGCCACCAACTCCATCGGCTATCTGGTGACCGACGATAACGCCATGGTATGGCGCGGACCGATGGCCAGCAAGGCGCTGCTGCAGATGCTGCAGGAGACGTTGTGGCCGGATCTGGATTATCTGGTGCTGGATATGCCGCCAGGCACCGGCGACATTCAGCTGACCCTTGCGCAGAATATTCCGGTCACCGGCGCGGTGGTGGTGACCACGCCGCAGGATATCGCGCTGATCGATGCGAAAAAAGGCATCGTGATGTTTGAGAAGGTGGAAGTGCCGGTCCTCGGCATCGTCGAAAACATGAGTATCCATATTTGCAGCAACTGTGGTCATCATGAGCCGATTTTCGGCACCGGCGGCGCTGAAAAGCTGGCGGAGCAATACCACACTCAGCTGCTGGCCCAGCTGCCGCTGCACATCAATTTGCGTGAAGATCTGGATAACGGTAAGCCGACCGTTGTTGCCCGCCCGGAGAGCGAGTTCACCGAAATTTATCGTCAGCTGGCGGGACGCGTGGCGGCCCGGCTCTACTGGCAGGGAGAAGTGATTCCCGGTGAGATTGCCTTCCGCGCGGTGTAGCGTCGGCGGATAGCACAACGCCCTGTACTTTTCTGATCCGCGGCGGACAGCAAAAGGACAGGGCGTTTTTGTTGGTCCGTCCGGCGACGGACCGTCAGCCATTAGTGCTGATAGAAGATTTCGCCGTCGTAAATTTTGACAATTTTACCTTCGGTATCGGTGATCAGCACGTAGCTGCCGCCCATATAGGTGTAGTGAGTACCGGCGTCCGGCGCGGGCAGGTTACGCTGCTGCCACTGTTTAATGGTGTATTCTGGCGTCAGATAAAGCGGCGGTACGGTGTCGCCTACGCGAAACTGCGTGAAGTCTGCGGTGAAACCATCAAGTTCATATTTTTGTACGCCGCTGGTGGAGGCTGCCCAGACGGTACTGGTGCTGGCCAACAGTACGCCCAGAAGCATCATTTTTGTTTTACGCATAATTTCCTCATTATTATCCTGGATTACCCTGGACACAAAATCGCAGCCTCGTATCATTCCTGAAGCATGGCCGGGAAGGCAAGCGTTGGTTGCGTTAAAAATGTAAGAAAACGATGGGCCGGTTGCCGGATTTGGCGCAGAGCGGCGGTTTTGAGAACAATCCTGGTAGCAGGATTCGGGAGTCAATATGTTCAGACTGGAAGATCTGACGTTATTTGTTCGTGCGGCGGCGCTGGGTAGTTTCAGCGATGCGGCGCGGGAGGTCGGGCAGCAGCCGGCGCAGGTGAGTGCGGCGATTAAGCGCCTGGAGACCACGCTCAATATTCGTCTTTTTGCACGCTCCACCCGCAGCCTACGTCTGACGCCCGAAGGGGAAACCTGGCTGCCTTATGCCACCCAGATGCTTGATACGCTGCATGCCGGGCTGCAAAAAATTCAGGTGCCGGATGACGAGGTCCGCGGGACGTTGCAAATTGCGGTACCCTCCGATCTGGGGCGCAATCTGCTGCTGAACGTCTTTCGCGCCTTTCGCCAGCGGCACCCGGCGCTGAAGCTGCGCATTCTCTTTTCCGACCATCGGACCGATGTGTTTAAAGATCCGGTCGATGTTGCCTTTCGCTACGGTGACAACGACGATGCCTCGTTTATTTCGCTCCCCGTCGCGCCGGAAAACCGGCGGGTGCTGGTGGCTTCTCCGCAGTGGATTGCCCGGCACGGCTCTCCGCAGACGCCGGAGGCGCTGGCGCAACATCCTGCGCTACTGTACGTGCTGCGCGGCAGGCAGTTCGATCGCTGGACCTTAAGTCTCAACGGGGTGGTTGAGCATATGCAGGTTTCCGGCGCCATCATCAGCGATGACGCCGAGGTGATTCGCCGCCTGGCCATTGCGGGGGAGGGCTTTGCCTATAAGTCAGCGCTGGATGTCAGCGATGATATTCGGGCCGGGCGCCTGCGGGTGCTGCTGCCGCACTATCAGGGCGACAGAGTCCCGCTCAATATGATTTGTCCGCACCGCAAGCAGCTTTCTGCAGCGGTGCGGTTACTCTATGAAGAGGTCAGGGCGCACTGTGAAACGGTGCAGGCCGACGCGCTACGCGGGCCTGTGGACGTTTAGTGCCTCACCAGGGTGGCGAAATAGTAGACCAGCGGAACGGCGAGGATCCACAAACCCAGCGGGATTTCTCGCCACTTGCCGGCAACCGTTTTAATCATGATGTAGAACAGCAGTCCGCCGGCGATACCGGTGCCGAAGCTGTTGGCGATCAGGGTGATCATCACCATCATTAATACCGGCAGCCCGTCGGTGAAGCTGGAGAGATCGACTTTGCGCAGGCCGCTGAACATGTTGAGGCCAATCAGGATCAGCGCCGGAGCGGTGGCCTCTTTTGGGATCATCAGGGCGACCGGGGTAAACAGCAGCATCAGCAGGAACATCACCGCCGCGGCCAGCGCCGTGAGTCCGGTTTTACCGCCCGCTTCGGCGGCGGCGGAAGATTCGATCAGCGCGGTCGCCGCCGGGATCCCCAGCCACGGGCCGATAGCTGCCGCAATCGAGTCGACCATAAACGGCCGGTTGATGTGCGGCATATTGCCCTCTTCATCCAGCAGTCCCGCTTCGCCGCCCACCGCCAGCGTGGTCCCCATGGTGGAGAAAAACTCTGAGGCGAAAAAGACAAACAGGAACGGCAGGAAAGCAATGTTCAGCGCGCCCAGCATATCGACGTGGCCGAAGACCGGCGCCAGCGAGTGCGGCATCGCGATAAAACTGTCCGGCAGACGAGTGACCCCCGCCGGAATCCCCACCAGGGTGGCAAACAGAATCGCCCATAAAATGGCGCCCGGGATGCGCCGCGCCTGCAGCGCAATCGCCAGAAACAGGCCGCACAGCGCCACCAGCGCACCGGGAGACAAGAAATCACCCAGCATCAGGGCATTGGTTTTGGCATTCGCCAGCACCAGGCCGGCATTGCGAAAACCGAGTACCGCCACGAACAGACCGATTGAGGCCGTCAGCCCCAGCTTGATGGACTGGGGAACTGAACGGGTGACCACTTCACGCAGGCCGAATTGGGTTAACAGAAAGAACAGAATACCCGACCAGCAGGCGATGCCGAGGCCAATTTGCCAGCCGATCCCTTCGCTACCGGCCAGCGTGACGCCCACCAGCACCGAGCCGCCGATGCCTGGGCCGACGATAAACGGCAGGTTAGCGTAAAACGCCATCAGCAGCGTCGCGGCGACGAAGACCAGAATCGTTCCGGTGGTGGCGGCGCCTTTGTCCATGCCGCCCACCGCCAGCAGGCCGGGGATGACCACCAGCAGATAGGCGGCCGCAAGAAAGCCGGTGATCCCGGAAAGGCACTCGGTACGCAGCGTGCTGCCGCGGGAGCGCAGGGCAAAACGGCGCTCCAGCCAGCTTCCTTGTGTGGAGGTATGCAGTGTGTTGTCGGCCATGCTCAGGCTCCCCGGAGATTATTGTTGTGAGGGTCGGTGGCCGGGGTTTCCCGGCAGTCTATCAGCGGTTCGACAATCTGGCGGGTGGTGCCGTCGGTCAAACCTAAATCGGTCAAATGTGGTCCGGCATTGCAGGCGAGGCAGGTGCCTTCGATAGCCTTAAATACCCGGTAGGGCGGCTCCCAGTCGGCGATTTCTGCGCTCAGGTCGCGTAATTCGCCGAACTGCCGCGCGAGTTCTGCCGCCGGCAGATCGGAGAGCATGCCGGCAATCGGCATCGCCACGTGGGCGAGAATATCCCCCTGACGGGAGAGCGCCATCCCGCCGCCGGAGGCAATCAGCCGGTTGGCGGCCAGCGCCATATCCTCAGCGCTGCGTCCCAGCACCACCAGGTTGTGTGAATCGTGCGAGTAGCTGGTGGCGATGGCGCCGCGCAGCTCGCCCCAGCCTTCGAGCAGGGCGATTTGCGGCGTCGCCTGATGGCGGCCGTGGCGATGCTTCACCCAAATCAGGCTAAATCCGGCGGGCAGCTGAACTTCGCCGTGGCGCACCTGCACCTCGACTTCTCCCCACTGCGTAAAGCGCGCGCCGCGAATATGCCGCAGGCGGGCAACGCCGTGAACAATACCGGGGATCCGCAGCACAAAATCGTCCGCATTCAGCGGCGCCAGACGCAGCGTGTTGCGCGGCGGGGTCACCCCCTCTGCGGCTGGAATGGGCTGGATCAGCGCGCCGTCGCGGGCGACCAGTTTCCCGGCGACATACACTTTGCGGGCCGCGAGCTTCTCCAGTGAATCAAACACCACCAGGTCGGCGCGGCGGCCAGCGGCAATCAGCCCTGAATCGTGACGCTGCAGGCGAATGGCGGCGTTGAGGGTGGCGAAGCGCAGGACGTCGGTGGCGGCGAGACCGTGTTCAATCAGCAGGTTGAGCAGGGCGATAATGCCGCCCTTTTCCAGCAGCATATCCGGGGGGACATCGTCGGTGCACACCGTGATCTGCGAGGAGAGATGCGGCAGGGTTTTCAGGGCCTTGACGATATCCGGCAGCAGATAGGGGTGCGAGCCGCGAATTTCGAGGGTCAAACCGGCGCGCAGCTTTTCCAGCGCGTCTTCTGCGGAGGTCAGCTCATGATCGGAGGTGACGCCCGCCGCGAGGTAGGCCTGGAGATCGGCGCCGCTCAGCCCGCGGGCGTGGCCTTCAATCAGCTTGCCGCTGTCGAGACCGGCCTGAACAATCTCCTGCATCCGGGTGCTGCCGTTCAGCACGCCATGCATGTCCATCACTTCCGCCACGCCGCGCACTTCCGGCCATGCCAGCATGGTCGCCATCTCCGCTCCGGCAAAATCGGCGCCGGACATTTCCAGCCCCGGGGTCGAAGGGACGCTGGAGGGGGCGGCGACCATCACCTGCAGCGGCAGGTTGCGGCTGGCGGCGACGGCATAGCGCACGCCTTCGACCCCGAGGACGTTAGCCAGCTCATGCGGGTCCCAGAAGACCGCGGTGGTTCCCTGGGCGAGGACAATTTCCGCGTAGCGTTCGGGAGGGAGGTGGGAACTCTCGAGATGGACATGGGTATCCATCAGCCCCGGCGACAGGTAGGCGCCATCCAGCGCATGGCGTTGGTGGGCATCGGCGCGGCTGCCGCGCGGGTGCACGCTGGCGATCATCTCGCCGGTGATGCCGACATCGGCTTCGCGGATTTCGCCAGTGACCATGTCGACTATCTGCGCCCCGGTTAACAACAGGTCAAAAGGTATTTCGCCCCGGGCGGCCATGACGGCGCGGCGGCGGTTTTCAGCATTGCTGGACATAACAACTCCGGCACAAGGATAATGGGGGTACTCTAGGGGCACAGCAAACGTTTGCCCAGATGAATAAATTTATCGCCCGATAAGCTCGGGTTATTCTGCCCGATTACCCTTAGCGAAGAATAAGATGACCGAACCGTGGCAGCGCCTGCCTGCGCTTTCTCTTAAACAGCTACAGTACTTTGTTACCCTGGCGGAGCTGCGTCATTTTACCGATACCGCCAACCGTCTGGCTATCAGCCAACCGGCGTTGAGCAGTGCCCTGCGGCAAATCGAAACGGTGCTGGGCGGCAAGCTGGTCAATCGCACCGCCTCGTCGGTCACGCTGACCGAACTGGGCGCCGCCATTCTGCCGCACGCCCGGCGCGTGCTGAGCGTGGCCCAGCTGGCGTTTCATGACATGGAGCAGATTGTCGCGGCCGGCGGCGATGGTACCGTGCGTATCGGTCTGGTGCCCTCGGTGAGCTCGCTGCTCTTTCCGCTTCTGCCGCAGGTGCTGGCGCAAACCTTTCCCCGGCTGCGGGTCGAGTTTCACGATCAGACCAATGATGCGCTGGTGCGTGAGCTGCAAAGCGGGCAGATTGATTTCGGTATCGGTGCCATCGACAGCTCGCTACCCGCCGCGTTACAGATCTACCCGCTGCGTGAAGATCCGTTTGTGGCGGTGCTGCACGGTGACGATCCGCTGGCAGACCAGCCGCACCTGCCGTGGAAACTTCTCGCCGGACGCGATATTGCGGTGTTCTCGAAAGGGAACATTCAGCGCCTGGTGGGCGCGCTGGCGGAAAGCCATCGCCTGACGCTGAACACGCGGTTTCAGGTGGACTATATTGAAACGCTGTATGGCCTGGTGCGCTCGCGTCTGGCGATTGCCATTCTGCCTGAGCTGTATACCACCCATCTGCAGGATCCGGTACTGAAAATCGCGCAGCTCCAGCAGCCGGCGCTGGCGCGGACGGTGGCGTTAATGCGCGGACCGCAGCCGCTGCCGCCGCTGATTGAGCAGTGCTTTACGCTGCTGCTCAATTCGCTACGCGAGTCGTCCGCGCGGCTCAGGGCAGATGCCTGATCAGCACGTCTATCGTCAGATGATTAATATACTCCAGCGAATGAGATGCCATGACTCCCAGCAGGCGGTTGTGATGCCCGGCGATAATCAGATCAATCCCCCGCTGGTTTACGCAGGCTTCAACATCTGCAAAACGGCGGGTGGTGACCAGCGACAGGGTTTGCACCGGTAGCGAGACGCTGGCCGCCAGCTCATTGAGCAGTACTTTCGCCTGGAGCACCTCCTCAGATACATCATCATTCAGCAGGCTGTCGGAAACGTAATTCAGCGCCCGATAGTCGGTGCTGATATGGGCGAGGGTGATGCGCATAGCGTTCTCTTCCGCCATTCTGGCCGCATGCTGGAGCAGCGGAACGCCGTCCTGGCTGCTGTTAATCAGCACCAGGGCATGGTGATAAACGGGCATAGCCTACCTCGACGAGTGGAGGGACCGGGAACGTCGCTCCCTGACGTTCATTTTGTGCCCGCCGCAGGGGGAATGCAAATGGCGCGGGAGAGCGGGCGACGGTTCGGTAAAGAGATATGAAGGTTAATGCCACGAAGGCCCCACTGCCGAAGACCGTGGGGCCTTCGTGGCGGAGCGCTTGCGTCAGGCGTCGGCTTCCCGTAACCTGCCTGCAGAGAACGTTTATATCTTCTCGATGACTCGGGGTGCCCTTCCTGGTGAAGGCTGAGAAAGACCCGTACCACCTGATCTGGATAATGCCAGCGTAGGGAAGTCAGAGACCAAAGGGTCGTTGCTTCTTCATCGCCTGGCTGGAGCAAACGATGCAAGCTGAGCCTCTCAATCCCGCGCATATTGCGCATCTGCAACATCTTTTTCGCCGTCATTCCCCCCTTGTTCACTGCATGACTAATGATGTGGTACAGACCTTTACTGCCAACGTCCTGCTGGCGGTCGGCGCCTCGCCCGCGATGGTGATTGATCCGCAGGAAGCGAGCCAGTTTGCGGCGCTCGCGGATGCGCTGTTGATTAACGTCGGAACCTTAACCGTCGATCGTGCGCAGGCGATGCGCGCCGCGGTGCTCAGTGCGCAAAACGCAGGCAAACCGTGGGCGCTGGATCCGGTAGCGGTCGGGGCGTTAACCCTGCGCAGCGCGTTTTGCCATGAATTGTTGAGCCTGCAACCGGCCGCCATTCGCGGCAACGCGTCGGAGATTATGGCGCTGGCCGGAATGAGCGCCGGCGGACGCGGGGTCGATACCACCGATACCGCGGCGGCGGCGCTGCCCGCCGCGCAGGCTCTGGCGCGGCAGATCAATACCATTGTCGCGGTGACCGGTGAAGTGGATTACGTCACCGACGGCCAGCGTACGCGTGCGGTCACCGGCGGCGATCGCCTGATGACCCGGGTTGTGGGGACCGGCTGTGCGCTTTCGGCGGTGGTGGCGGCCAGTACCGCCATGCCTGGCGATCGCCTCGAAAACGTCGCTGCCGCCTGCGGCCTGATGAAACAGGCGGGCGGCGCGGCGGCGCACGGCAGAGGGCCGGGCAGTTTTACCCCGGCATTTCTTGATGCGCTGTACGGGGAGAACAACGGATGAAACGAATTAATGCGCTGACTATCGCCGGTACTGACCCCAGCGGCGGCGCGGGGATCCAGGCCGACCTGAAAACCTTCTCTGCCCTCGGGGCCTATGGTTGTTCGGTGATCACCGCGCTGGTGGCGCAAAACACCCGCGGCGTGCAGTCGGTCTATCGCATCGACCCGGATTTTGTTGCCGCGCAGCTGGATTCGGTATTCAGCGACGTCCGTATCGATACCACCAAAATTGGCATGCTGGCGGAAACGGATATCGTGGAAGCCGTGGCGGAGCGTCTGGCGCGCTATCAGATTGGCAACGTGGTCCTGGATACGGTCATGCTGGCGAAAAGCGGCGATCCGCTGCTCTCGGCTTCGGCGGTGGCGACGCTACGCACCCGCCTGCTGCCGCAGGTTTCGCTGATCACGCCGAATCTGCCGGAAGCGGCGGCGCTGCTGGATGCGCCGCACGCGCAGAGCGAAAAAGAGATGCTGGAGCAGGGGCGGGCGCTGCTGGCGATGGGCTGCGGCGCGGTGCTGATGAAAGGCGGTCATCTCGACAACGCGGAAAGCCCGGACTGGCTGTTTACCCGCGATGGCGAGCAGCGCTTCACCGCGCCGCGGGTCCAGACTAAAAATACTCACGGAACCGGCTGTACGCTCTCTGCGGCGCTGGCGGCGCTGCGCCCACGCTATCGCGACTGGGGAGAGACGGTTGCCGAGGCGAAAGGCTGGCTCTCTGCGGCGCTGGCGCAGGCGGATTCGCTGGAGGTGGGCCACGGTATCGGGCCGGTTCACCATTTCCACGCGTGGTGGTAAGCCTGATATACTGGCCTGAGAATTCTGCCAGGAAAAGATAAATGGAACAGGCGCATACCCGGTTAATTACCCAGCTTGTTGAACGGATTGCGGCGTCGGATAACGCGCCGCTCTATCTGAAGTTTGCCGACACGATCAAGGATGCCGTGCGCAGCGGCTGGCTGGAAAATGGCAATATTCTTCCCGGTGAACGCGATCTCAGTCAGCTGACCGGCGTGTCGCGCATCACCGTCCGCAAAGCGCTCCAGCTGCTGGAAGACGAAGGCGTGGTGACCCGCTCGCGGGGTTACGGGACGCAGATCAACAATATCTTTGAATATTCGCTGAAAGAAGCGCGCGGCTTTACGCAGCAGGTGGTTTTACGCGGCAAGAAGCCGGATACGCTGTGGGTGAACAAACGCGTTGTCAAATGTCCGGAGGAGGTTGCCCGGCAGCTGGCAATCGCGGTGGGCAGCGATGTGTTTATGCTCAAACGCATTCGCTATGTTGACGAGGACGCGGTCTCGCTCGAAGAGTCCTGGGTGCCTGCACATCTGATCCATGACGTCGATGCGATCAGCGTCTCGCTGTATGACTACTTTCGCAGCCAGCAGATTCTGCCGCAGCGGACCCGTTCGCGCGTCAGCGCCCGGATGCCGGACGCCGAATTTCAGTCGCATATTAAGATGGACAGCGCCATCCCGGTGCTGGTGATCAAACAGGTTGCCCTCGATCAGTACCAGCACCCCATTGAATACAGCATCAGCTACTGCCGCAGCGATCTATACGTTTTTGTGTGCGAGGAGTAGCGCTTCGCGGTGCGGGGCGCAATCGCCGCCCCGATGGCCCACGACCCAGGCCGCAACGGCATTCCCCAGCGTAACCGCTTCCCCCAGGCTCCAGCCGGCGGCCAGCCCGGCAAGCGTACCACCGGCGTGACTGTCCCCGGCGCCGATCGTATCGACGACCGCGGTCGGGAAAGGGGCGGCGAGACCGCTCTCCTGCGGGCTGAAATACCAGGCGCCTTCTTTATCCAGACGCACAATCAGCGGTGCGGCATATTTCTTCAGCCAGGCGGCGCCAAATGCGCTGACCTCGGGCGAAAATCCGTGCGCTTCAGCCGCGATGGCGGCTTCCTGGCGGTTGACGGAAACCAGTGGTTTCAGGGCCATCAGGCGCGCCATCAGCGTTTCGGGAATATCGGCAATCCGCGGGCCAAAGTCGATAAAGGCGCTCACCTGCGGCTGCCGTTCCAGCCAGGAGGCCAGCCGTTCGCCGCTGGCGGATGCCAACTGATAGCCGGAAAGATAGACCAGGCTGCCGGTGGGGGCATGCAGGCGTTCGAGCCACGCATCGCACCACTGATTTTCCACGCCGCTGAAGGACATAAAGGTCCGCTCGCCGTCCGGCTCTACCAGCGCCAGGCACCAGCCATTGTCGCCATCCGCCTGACTGATGACGCTGGTTAACCCCTCTTTGGCGAGGCGCTGGCGGATAATTTCCGCCCACACGCCCTGGCCAATCGGCAGCGCATTTTGTGCGTCGATCCCCAGCCTTTTTAAGGTCACGGCGATGTTTAACGCGCAGCCGCCGACATTGACGCTCTGCTGCTGCAGTTCGATATCACACCCGCGCCAGGGCAGAGCATAGGCGTCGGCGATCACGTCAATCACCGCGGCGCCGAGGACGGTGACCGGGCGTTGCGCCTTCAGCGTGGCCAGTTTATCCGTTAACTGTTGGGCATTCATTCGGCCTCCCGCTGCTGGCGATAGTGCATCAGGGCATCGGCGTAGCGGGTGAAGTCCAGCTTGTTGACCTCGTCCAGGCGCGCCTTGAAAGCGCCATCGATGGCGGAAACCCCGTGTAAAGCGCCGCAAATCGCCGTCGCCATGGCGCCGATGGTATCGGTATCGCCACCCAGGTTGGCGCAGAGAATGGCGCAGCGGTTAGGGTCGGTAGCGGCCAGTTCCACCATCGCTATCGCGCACGGGACGGATTCTATGGTGCTGGTTCCGGCGCCAATCAGCTGATAAAGCTGCTCGCTGGCGGACTCCAGACCGTCGGCCCGGCGTACGGTGCGTAACGCCAGCTCAATACGCAGCGCCAGCGAGGCGCTAAAGGTGGTGGTCTTCTGCTCCTGCGCGTGGCGCGCCACGGCCGGCAGGGCGTCAACAATCGCTGGCCAGCCGGCGCCGTCAACGGCGCGGGAGATAGCCCAGGCGATAACCGTCGCGCCGGCGATGGCCAAATCCGATTTATGCGTCGGGCTGGAGGCTGCGGCTACGTCGCTGATAAACGCATCAAGATTGCCGCCCGGCAGCAGACAGCCCAGCGGCGAGGCGCGCATCGCCGCGCCGTTGGTCACGCCGTTATTGTCCAGTTCGCTTACCGGTTTGCCGTGGCGAATCGCGTTGAGAGCAATTTTCGATGTTGGTCCTAAGACGTTTTTATTAAATGCATCAAAACCTTCTGCCCACCGCAGAATATGTTGGCCAATGACATCCGGGACGATCTGCCCGTCGCATTCGATAATGGCGTCAGCGAGACACAGGGCCATCGAGGTGTCATCGGTAAATTCCGCCTCGGCAAAGTAGCAGGCGGCGTTATTCTCCGCCGGGCCCGGCAGGAAGCGGTCGATCCAGCCAAAATGGGCCTTCACCCGCGATCGTGGCCATAGCTCTGACGGCATGCCCATCGCATCCCCTAACGCCTGCCCGTAAAGAGCACCGAGAATACGTTCTGCTTTCATTTCACTTCCCCTTGTTTAAGCTCAGCATTTTGTGGTTCGACGTCGATGGTCGTAATTTCTTTGTCCGATTCGCGGAAAAACACCATGAACAGCACGGCGATAATCGCAATCATGATGGCGCCGAACGTCCACATGCCCGCCCAGTTGAAGGTGAATCCGTTAACGGGTTGCGGGTAGGCGAACATTTTTTCCATCATCACGCCGCCGAGGCGGTAGCCGAGCAGGCTGCCAAAGCCCTGGCAGCAGAGCGTAATTAACCCCTGGGCCGCATTACGCATCGATACCGGCGCCTTCTTATCAACGTAGATATAGGCGGTGACGTAGTAAAAATCGTAGCTGACGCCATGCAGCAGAATGCCGAGGAACATCAGCGTATAGGTGAAATAGTTCTCCGCGCCGCCGAAGACAAAAAAGCCATAGCGAATGGCGGCGGTAATCAGACCAAGCAATAGAACCTTTTTAATACCAAACCGTTTAGTAAAGAACGGCAGAGCCAGCATAAAGAAGATTTCAGAGAACTGGCCGAGGGTCATCCATCCGGTGGCGTGCTTCATGCCGGCTTCGGTGAGGTAGCCGTTGGCGAAGATGTAATAGAAGGCCAGGGGCATGGCAAACAGAAAGGAGCAGAAGAAAAAGACGAGGAAGTTTTTGTCGCGTAGCAGGATTAACGCATCCAGCCCCAGCATCACTTTCAGGTCCAGTTTTCCACGGCTTTTCGGCGGCGTATCTGGCAGGAACAGGGCAAAGACGCCGAGCAGCGCAGAGCTGCCGGCGGCAATCAGCAGCGGGACATTGGTGGGCGAAATGTCGCTCAGGCCCAGCATCTGCGGTAAAAATCCGCATACCAGACCGGAGCCGATCCAGCCGATCGTCCCCATCACCCGAATCCGCGGGAAATCGCGCTCAACGTCCGCCACGTTAGAAAAGGCGATGCTGTTGGTCAGCGCGATGGTCGGCATGTAGGTTAACGAGTAGGCGAGCAGGAGCGGGAAGAAGCCGGCGAAGGTCGTCTGCTGCGCGGCGAAGTACATCAATATCGCCCCGGCGAACATCAGCACCGCCAGCACTCTCTGCGCGGAAAAGAAGCGATCGGTCAGCGATCCCACGAGGATCGGCGAAAGAATCGCTGCGATGGCGGTACAGGCGTAGGACCAGCCGATTTCACCGGCGCTGAAGCCGCTCTTACTCAGCCACAGCCAGAGAGGGACAAACCAGGCTCCCCAGATAAACCATTCAACGAACATCATGAACGACAGCTTTGCTGTAGTTTTCATCTTTAGATCCTTCATGACAGGTAGGGTACGCCTTTAAGATACCATTTGATAATACCTTTAAAATACCTTTGTGCGGATTGTTTGAGCAGGCTAACACTTTTTGTCCCTGAATCGTGCCAGCTGAAATGGCTGAAAAATGCGATTCCGGCTGGAAAATATGCTAAGACGGTACCAGGCTTAACCTGCCCAAATAAGTGGGTCAGGATAATACATGCCGGCTGCGGCCGGCACTTACGGGAGCATAGCTATGACTGATATTACGCAGTTGCTTGGCAAAGATGCCGACAGCCTTTTACAGCACCGTTGTATGACCATTCCAGCCGACCAGCTTTATCTGCCGGGGGCGGATTACGTTGACCGGGTCATGGTGGATAACAATCGTCCGCCGGCGGTGCTGCGTAATATGCAGACCCTATACAATACGGGGCGCCTGGCCGGAACCGGATACCTCTCCATCCTGCCGGTAGACCAGGGCGTGGAACACTCGGCGGGCGCCTCTTTTGCCGCCAACCCGCTCTACTTTGATCCGAAAAATATCGTCGAACTGGCTATCGAAGCCGGTTGTAACTGCGTAGCGTCGACCTATGGCGTGCTGGCCTCGGTATCGCGTCGTTATGCGCACCGCATTCCCTTCCTGGTGAAGTTAAATCATAACGAAACCCTGAGTTACCCGAACACCTTCGACCAGACGCTGTACGCCAGCGTAGAGCAGGCCTTTAATATGGGCGCGGTGGCGGTAGGGGCGACTATCTATTTCGGTTCAGAAGAGTCGCGTCGGCAGATTGAAGAGATCTCCGCGGCGTTCGAACGCGCGCATGAACTGGGGCTGGTGACCGTGTTGTGGGCCTATCTGCGCAACCCGGCGTTTAAGAAAGATGGCGTCGATTATCACGTGTCGGCCGATTTGACCGGGCAGGCTAACCATCTGGCGGCCACCATTGGCGCCGATATCGTGAAGCAGAAAATGGCGGAAAATAACGGCGGCTATAAGGCGGTGAACTTTGGTTACACTGACGATCGCGTCTATAGCAAGCTGACCACGGAGAATCCTATCGATCTGGTCCGTTATCAGCTGGCGAACTGCTATATGGGACGCGCCGGATTGATTAACTCCGGTGGCGCGGCGGGCGGTGAAACTGACCTGTCGGATGCCGTACGTACCGCGGTTATCAATAAGCGTGCGGGCGGGATGGGGCTGATTCTCGGTCGTAAAGCGTTTAAAAAATCAATGAGCGACGGCGTGAAGCTGATCAACGCCGTGCAGGATGTTTATCTCGATGGCAAAGTGACTATTGCCTGATCCTGAATGCGGTGACAAAACCCCTCTCTGTCGGGAGGGGTTTTTTTATGCTCAGGAGACGCTCGTTTTCAGCGCTACGGCAACGGAGGAGCGGGTCAAGCCCGGCTGCTCGACGCGAATATAGGCGCAGAGGAAAAAGGCCAGCACGTACAGCGCGGTATACGCCACCACCACCCCAATCGTACTGAAGTACGGCAGCAGCACCACCGCAATCGCCGGCGCCAGGAAGTTGGACAGCCCCGCCGACAGGTTGTAGACCGAGATCGCCGCCCCTTTATGCTGCGGCTCCAGCGCCGGGAAGACCGCCGCCATCGGCACAAACGCCGCCACAAAAATCCCCAGCGCAATCGCCGGCACCAGCGCCATGGCAAAGTTATGCCCGAAGTGCTGCGGGATGTAATAAAACGCCAGGCTCGACAGCGCCATGCCGATGCAGCCAAACCAGCGAATCACCTTCATCCAGCCCATCTTCTCCGCCACGATCCCCCAGAAAA
>NZ_JMPP01000025.1 GCF_000735435.1 Klebsiella planticola ATCC 33531
AGCGGCAGACCGAACCACTGTTTGCTATTCACGGACATAATGACCTCGTTTTCAGGGTACAGGAAGACACTCCGGTGTTGTCACCGGAGGTTTTTTATTATTGAAAGAGTGAGGCTGAGCCCCGGGACGCTACTCCCGAATCAGCCGGGCGGCCTGTTGCAACGCCAGATAAGCCTCGTAGCGACGCTGATGAAGCGGCTGATATTGCGTCGTACAGCGGTAGGTTTTATCTACCCGGGTGAATTGCTTCATGGCCTCCGGCAGCGAGGCGGAAACCCGGCCGGCCACGGCGCCCAGAATGGCCGAACCTAACAGCACCGGTTCGCTGCATTCGGTGCTGACAATCGTCAGACCGCAGGCATCGGCCAGCAGCTGACGCACCAGCGGATGCTGCCCTGCGCCGCCGCTGATGACGATATTCTCGCTGTTAATCCCGCAGGCTTTTTGCGCGTCAACAATCTGCCGCAGGCCGTAGCCGATACCGCATAATCCCGCGACGTAGAGCGCCAGCAGATTATCCAGATCGCGCTCCATGCCTAATCCGGCAATGACCGCTTTGGCATCCGGGTCCGCCAGCGGCGCACGGTTACCTAAGAACTCCGGCACCACGTGCAGCCCGGCGGCGAGTCCGGCGGCTTCGGAAGGGGTCGCCACCTGGGCCAGCACCCGATCGGCGAGATAGACCGGCAGCGGTACGCCCGCTTCCTGCGCCAGCTCGCGTGCCTGCGCCGCCGCAGGATGGAAACTTAACAGCTGGTCGATGGCGGCGCCTGCCGCGCTTTGCCCGCCTTCGCTCAGCCACAGGCCCGGTACCATGGCAGAGTAGTAAGGCCCCCAGACGCCCGGCACGAAGACGGCGTCTGGGGTGGTGGTCATGGTGCAGGAGGAGGTACCGAAAACATAGGCCATATTGCTGACCGCGCCGTTGAGAACCCCCACGGTGCCGATACCGCCGGCGTGGGCATCAATCATGCCCACCGCGACGGGGGTACCGACCGGCAGGCCCATCTCGTGCGCCGCTTCTGCGCAAAGGCCCTGACCGCACGGCGTTCCCGGGTCGACAATGCGCTGACCTATGCGCGCAAAATCATCCTCGGCCAGATCGCCCAGACCAATCTGCCGGAAGTAGCCGGCATCCCAGCGCTGCTCATGGGCCAGGTAGGTCCATTTGCAGGTGACGGTACACACCGAACGGGCCAGATCGCCGGTGGCGCGCCAGGTCAGGTAATCGGCAAGGTCGAAAAAGTGGCGCGCCTGCTCATAGATATGTGGGCGGTTCTCCTTGAGCCAGAGGATTTTCGGCGTTTCCATTTCCGGCGAAATCCTGCCGCCGACGTACTGCAATACGGCATGTCCGGTGGCGTTAATCTGCTCCGCCTGGCCGATGGCGCGGTGATCCATCCAGACGATGATGTTGCGGTCCGGATCGTCGGAAGGCCCGACCGCCAGCGGTTCCCCGTTTTCGCCAACCACAACTAACGAACAGGTGGCGTCAAAACCGATTCCGGCGACCGACTCCGGCGGCATGCCGGAGTGCGCCACGGCGGTTTTTATACACTCGCAGACCGCCAGCCAAATCTGGCGGCTGGATTGTTCTACCTGGTTTCCCGCGCTGCGAAACAGGGTGATTTCCCGCGTGGCATGGGCAAGCAGCTTGCCCTGAAGGTTGAAGATGCCGGCGCGCACGCTGCCGGAGCCGACATCGACGCCAATAATGGTTTGGGTATCGTTATTCATAAAGCCGTCCTTAAGCCTCCCGGGTTAAACAATCACAGATCCACGCTGTTAGGCAGGATAACGAGATCGCGTACGGTCACGTTTTTCGAGCGCGTCACCATAAACAGGACCGACTCCGCAACTTCAATCGGCTGCATCAGGCTACCGTTGGCCAGCGCCTCTTCCATTTTTTCTTTCGGCCAGTCGTCAAGCAGGGCGGTCACTACCGGGCCCGGTAAGACGGCGCCGACGCGCACGCCGTGCTGCGAAACCTGGCGGCGGGTGGTGTGTACAAACGCCTGCACGGCGAATTTTGAGGCGGTGTAAATCGGTTCCCAGATGACCGGCACGACGCCGGCGATGGAGCTGGTAAAGATGATGTCACCAGATTTTTGCGCAATCATGTGCGGGAGTACGCTGCGCACGCAGCGGAAGGCGGCGTTGGTATTGAGGTGCAGGACGCGATCCCAGACGTCCGGGTCGCCTTCGGCCACCGGTCCGCCGATATAGGCGCCGGCATTCGCGTGGAAAATATCCAGTCGCCCGGTGAGATTGAGAATGCCGGCCAGAATATTATCGACCTGATCGGCCTGCATTAAATCCACCTGCAGCGCGAAGGCGTTTTCGCCAAGTTCAGCCACAATCTTAGTGAGTTTTTCGCCTTCCCGGTCGATCAGCACCACTTTGGCGCCCGCCGCGAGCAGGGTTCTGGCGCATTCGAGGCCGATACCGGATGCCGCACCGGTGACGGCGGCGACTTTACCATTGAGAGAAGTATTCATAGAGGATACAGAGTGGTTCATTTTATAATCCTTCATTGAGTCTGTTTGGTCAGTCGATCTGGTCCTCGATAAGCATGGGCCAGCGTTGATGTTATGCATGAAAAATTGTTAAGGTGTTGAATCAAAGCGTTATTTATAAATATGCGCTGAAAATTGAGCGATGAATAACGTCATTCGCCATGGAGCATAATGGTTGCTCAATCGATGAAGCTAATGTTGCGCCAGCTTCATCGATTGAGCAAGTGGGGAAATTAACAGCGAAATGAATTTGTGACGCAAGTTGGGAAAATGAAAAAAATCACTATCTACGATCTGGCGGAATTGTCCGGCGTTTCGGCCAGCGCGGTCAGTGCAATCCTCAATGGCAACTGGAAAAAACGGCGTATCAGCGCCAAACTTGCGGAAAAGGTGACGCGGATTGCGGAAGAGCAGGGCTACGCGATAAACCGCCAGGCCAGCATGCTGCGCAGTAAAAAATCGCATGTGATCGGCATGATTGTTCCCAAATACGACAACCGTTACTTCGGCTCCGTCGCGGAAAGCTTTGAAGAGATGGCGCGCGAGCGCGGTCTGCTGCCGATTATCACCTGTACCCGTCGTCGCCCTGAGCTGGAGATCGAAGCGGTGAAGGCGATGCTCTCATGGCAGGTGGATTGGGTGGTGGCGACTGGGGCGACGAACCCGGATAAAATTACCGAGCTCTGTCAGCAGGCGGGGGTGCCTACCGTGAATCTCGATCTGCCGGGGACGCTTGCGCCGTCGGTCATTTCGGACAACTACGCCGGCGCCCGAGCGCTGACGGATAAGATTCTCGACAATAGCGCCAGGCGTCACGGCAGGCTGGCACCGCTGACCTTCGTCGGCGGGCGCAGCAGCGACCACAATACCCTCGAACGTCTGCGCGGCTTTCGCGACGCGCACCAGGCGCGGGGCCTGAGCGTTCCCGATGAGAACGTGCTGGCTCCCGGTTATTCAAAGGGCAAAGTCGAGGCCTGTATGCAGGCCCGGTTCAGCACCCCGGAGGAGCATCTGCAGGGGCTCTTCGTCAACTCGACGATTTCGCTGGAAGGGGTGGTCAGATGGCTGGCGCAGCTGGGATTAACCGGCACCGAGCAGCCGCCGATGGGCTGCTTCGACTGGGACCCGTTTGTCTATCTTCTCGGCCATGACATCGATATGGTGCAGCAGAATGTCCCGGCGATGCTGGAGGCGGTGTTCAGCATTATTGATGCCGGTGAGGCCCGCCAACAGCTGGTCGAGATCCCACCGCTGCTGATCGGTAGCCGCGAACACCTCTGAGTCGTTGAGCGCGGCGGCAGCAAGGCCTGCCGCTAGCGCGTCAGCAGCCAGCGGGCGGTGTGCTCATCCGTGACCAGGCCGTTGATCCAGCCCCCTTTCAGCGCCGCCAGAATCGCCGGGCGTTTATATTCTCCGCAGGCCACCGCAATGCGCGGGCATTGATTGTGGCGAATATCGTAGCTGGTGATCATCCGGTTGATATTGCTCTCCACCACGCCGCCGTCGGCATCAATGAAGCGGCCGAGAATTTCGCCAATCCCGCCCTGGGCCGTCAGCTCATCCAGCTGCGCCTGGTTGATAAAGCCGTCTTTAAAGATGGGGCTGTTGGTACCAAGCGGACCGATACCGACGAAAATCACGTCCGCCTGCTGCGCCACGCCTGAGACGTTGCGGAACAGGCGGCTGGTGCACCACATTTCATGCTCATCGACGGTTTGCGCGTAGCGCGGCGCGGGCCATTGATAATATTTGGCCTGGATTTTTCGCGCCAGCAGCAGAGGAACATCGTCGTAATAGTTGCACTGACCGTTGGCGTCCATGGCGCTAATCAGCGCCACGCAGCGCGTATTCAGACTGTCGAAGTCGATCCGCTGCATGGTCTTTTTCAGCGTCAGCCCGGAGCCGATACCGATAATTTTCGCTTTATCATCCTGCAGATAGCGGGCCATCAGCTGGTAACAGCCGAAAGAGACGCTGTCCAGGGTGCTCTCTTCGCTCCACGCGGGAACGATATTGCAGTCGACCAGCTGGTATTTCTCCTGCAACAGCTGCCCGTAGTCGAGGCAGTTGGCCACCGGATGGTGAAGGCCGATCGAGACGATTCCCTCTTCTTTAGCGGCGGCGATCATTCGCTGCACCACCGGCCTTGACGTCCCCAGCTGGCTGGCGATCTCGCTTTGATTCAGACCGGCAATATAGTACATCCATGCGGCGCGGACCTTCTGATCCAGCCTGATATCTTCTTCTTTACCCATGATTCCCTGCCTTAAGCGTATGGTCATAAACAGGCCCGGCCTCATTCGATCCGATAAAGGGTTCCCGCGATCTCTGGCGTCAGGAGCCGGCATGGCGAATGATTCAGGTGATAGCCGCATTCTCGCCGCGGTTTTTAAATCAGGCAAGCTTTTGCTCTCATTTGGTCATTTGTAATTTTATTGGGTAATTGCTCTTTTGTGATCTACGGCTCTTATTTGGAGCAAATGATCAATTACAGTGAGTCCCATCACTCAAGGAGATCAGAATATGAATCAGCAATTCACATGGCTTCACATCGGTCTGGGTTCATTTCATCGTGCGCACCAGGCGTGGTATCTGCATCGTCTGATCGCATCCGGCGATAAGCGCTGGCATATCGCGGCGGGCAATATTCGTCAGGATGCCGAGCAGGTGGTTGAGGCGCTTATCGCCCAGAACGGGCGCTACGTTCTGGAAACCGTCAGCCCGGAAGGGGATCGCGAATATGAAGAGATCGCCTCTATTCAAAAACTGCTGCCGTGGCAGAACGGACTGCAGCCGCTGATTGACGAAGGGGCAAACCCACAGACCAAAGTTATCGCCTTTACCGTGACGGAAGGGGGGTACTACCTGAATACCAGCCATAAGCTGGAGACCAGCAATCCGGATTTAATCACCGATCTGCAGGGGGGTTGCAAAACCATCTACGGCACCATCGCGCGCATTCTGGAAAAACGCATGGCGGATAACGCCGGACCGCTGACGTTGCTCAACTGCGATAACGTTCGCCACAACGGCGAGCGCTTTCACGACGGGCTGGTGGAGTTTCTCCAGTTAACCGGCAAGCGAGCGGTGATAGCATGGCTGGCGGCGAATGCGACCTGCCCGAACACCATGGTGGACCGCATCACGCCGCGACCAGCGGCCGATCTGCCGGCGCGCATCAAGGCGCAAACCGGTATTGACGATAAAGCGCCGGTGATGGGCGAGACCTTTATTCAGTGGGTAGTCGAAGATAATTTCCGCGCTGAACGTCCGAACCTGGAGGCCGTCGGCGTGGAGATGGTTGACTCGGTTATCCCTTACGAAGAGGCCAAAATCCGCATTCTGAACGCGTCACACAGCTGTATTGCGTGGGCCGGTACGTTAATGGGTCAACGCTATATCCACGAAAGCACGTTGACCGAGTGTATCTACGCTATTGCCGACCGCTACGTCACCGAAGATGTGATTCCGTGCCTGGGCGACAACGGAATCGATCTGGCGACCTATCGCGACGTGGTCCTTAAGCGCTTCACCAACCCCTATATCCAGGACACCAACCAGCGGGTTGCGGCGGACGGATTCTCAAAAATCCCGGCGATGATCGCCCCGACGCTACAGGAGTGCTACCAGCGCGGCGTCCGCCCGGAGGCGACGGCCATGCTGCCCGCGCTGTTCTTTGTCTTTATGGAGCAGTGGCACAAAGGCACTCTGCCTTACGAATACCAGGATGGCATTCTCGATGCTCAGGCGGTCCATGAAATGTTTGAATCCAGCGACCCGATTGCGCTTTATGCCAAAGACCGGGCGCTGTTTGGTTCCCTGACCGAACGGGCTGATTTCCTGGCGCTGATGCGCGAGAAGATTGCCGCCGTCTATTCCCTGATTCAGTAGGAGCTGGCTATGTACTTAGGCATCGATCTTGGCACCTCGGAAGTGAAAGCGCTGGTTATTGATGAGAATAATGCGGTTGTCGCCAGCCATAGCGCGCCGTTGACTATCCAGCGCCCTCATCCGCACTGGTCAGAACAGGCGCCGCAGGCATGGTGGGAAGCCACGGAATATCTGATAGCCACGCTGCGGGAAAAATGTGGCCCTCACTGGTCCGCGATTAAGGCCATTGGCCTCTCCGGGCAGATGCACGGGGCGGTACTGCTGGATAGCGGCGGGGAGGTGATCCGTCCGGCCATTTTGTGGAACGATACGCGCTGTGCCCAGGAGTGTCGTGAGCTGGAGGAGAGGGCGCCTGAGCTGCATCAGGTCGCCGGAAACCTGGCGATGCCGGGCTTCACTGCGCCAAAACTGCTGTGGGTGCGCCGTCACGAGCCGGCAAACTTTCAGCGCACGGCAACGGTGATGCTGCCGAAGGATTACCTGCGCTACAAAATGACCGGCCAAAAAATCTCCGATATGTCGGATGCCGCCGGGACGCTGTGGCTGGACGTGGCGAAACGCGACTGGT
This sequence comes from Klebsiella planticola ATCC 33531, assembly GCF_000735435.1. Lineage (GTDB taxonomy): Bacteria > Pseudomonadota > Gammaproteobacteria > Enterobacterales > Enterobacteriaceae > Klebsiella > Klebsiella planticola. Next base: position 6,976 of record NZ_JMPP01000025.1, read on the forward strand.
CCGATGCGCTGCTGGATAAGTGTGGCCTGTCGCGCAGTCAGATGCCGACGCTGGTTGAAGGTTGCGAGGTGTCCGCCACCCTGGACCCTCAGGTTGCCGCGCGCTGGGGCCTGAATCCCTCGGTGGTGGTAGCCGGCGGCGGTGGCGATAATGCGGTCAGCGCGATCGGCGTCGGCGCGGTCTCGCCGGGCGATGCGTTTATCTCGCTGGGCACCTCCGGAGTGTTGTTCGTGGTGACCGATGCCTATCGGCCGGCGCCGCAGTCGGCGGTGCACGCCTTCTGCCACGTCTTACCGAACCTGTGGCATCAGATGAGCGTAATGCTCAGCGCCGCCAGCTGCCTGCAGTGGTTCTGTCGTTTAACCAGCACCACCGAAGTGGCGCTGCTGGAAGAGATTGCCCAGTTGAGCGAGGAAGAGAAGGCCAACGCGCCGTTCTTTCTGCCCTATCTTTCCGGGGAACGTACGCCGCATAACGATCCGGACGCGCGCGGAATGTTCTGGGGGATGACCCATTCCAGCCTGCGTGCCCAGCTGGGTTACGCGGTGCTGGAGGGGGTGAGTTTCGGTATCAACGATGGCTTGCAGGTACTGAAAGAGAGCGGCACGCGGATTGAACAGTGTTCGCTGGTCGGCGGCGGCGCTCGCAGTCCGTTCTGGGCGCAGCTGCTGGCGGATATTCTTGATATGCCGGTCGTGACTCATAAAGGCGGCGAAACCGGCGGCGCGCTGGGGGCGGCGCGATTGGCCTGTCTGGCAGCGGGGAAACCGCTGGCTGCCGTCTGCGAAAAACCAGAGGTCTACCAGACCTGGCGCGCCGCGCCTGAACGCCATCACACCCTGATGCAACGCTATGCGCAATTTAAAGCGCTATATCTCAACGACCTGAATTGCCGACATCACTGATTTTAATAATAAAAAACCTCCGGTGGCTGCACCGGAGAGTCTTCCTGCACCCTGAAAACGAGGTCATTATGTCCGTGAATAGCAAACAGTGGTTCGGTCTGCCGCT
>NZ_JMPP01000026.1 GCF_000735435.1 Klebsiella planticola ATCC 33531
TACTGTGGGGGATCCTCGGCGAGAAACTGGGCTGGATGAAGGTAGTGCGCTGGTTTGGCTGCATCGGCATGGCGCTGTCGAGCCTGGCGTTTTACTACATCCCGCAGCACTTCGGGCATAACTTTGCCATGGCGCTGGTGCCGGCGATTGCGCTGGGGATTTTTGTGGCGGCGTTTGTGCCGATGGCGGCGGTCTTCCCGGCGCTGGAGCCGCAGCATAAAGGGGCGGCGATCTCGGTCTACAACCTGTCGGCGGGGCTGTCCAACTTCCTGGCGCCGGCGATTGCGGTGGTGCTGCTGCCGTACTTCAGCACGATTGGGGTGGTGGTGGCGTATACCGCGCTGTACGTGCTGGCCTTTTTCCTCTGCGCCTTTATTCGCGTCGAGCAGCCGGGCTTTACCCTGAAGCCTGTGGCTGCCCGCAAAAGCGTTGAGTTTTCCTGACACAGTTCCCGGGCTGACAGGCGAGTCCCGTCAGCCCGGTTTGAGGTAAAAGATGAGCATCAAAGCGGTAATTTTTGACATGGATGGCGTGATTATTGATTCAGAAGCCCTGTGGCGGCAGGCGCAACGGGAGGCGCTGGCCTGCTGGGGCGCAACGGTCAGCGAGGAGGAGTGTGAAACGCTGACGAAAGGTAGACGACTGGACGATATTGCCCGCGTGTGGTGTCGGCACTGCCGGCTGGCGATTGCGCCACAGCAGCTGGAGGCGCTCATTTTACAACGCATCGTTGGATTGATTGCCGTCAAAGGAGAGGCGATGGGCGGCGTCAACGAGACATTGGCGCATTTTCGTCGTCTGGGCTACCGGATTGCGCTGGCGACCTCCTCATCTCACCCGGTGATTTCCGCGGTACTCGATAAGCTCTCTCTGCGGTCCTGTTTTGATGTGATTTCCAGCGCCGATGATGAGGCGTGGGGCAAACCGCACCCGGCGGTCTACCTCTCGACTCTGGACAAACTGGGGCTGAGCGCCGGGGAGTGTCTGGTTATCGAGGACAGTTTTCATGGCTTTTGCGCGGCGCAGGCGGCGGGCATTGCCACGGTCGTGATTGCGCCTGACTGCCAGCATCCGCGTTTTGCCGCCGCCGTCGCCCGCCATCGCTCGTTACCGGAACTGCTGCAGACGCGCGCTGAGCCTGCCCTGGCTCTCGGATAACGACCTTATCGGTGAGCGCAGAAGCCCTGGAGATGTAAACGGTCTTTTAATCTCTTCGTTCTGCGCTCACTTTCCACCAGCTATTATTTCAGCAGAGCGCAGTCCGGCGGCAGGCGGCAGCGCAGGGCGCCAGGAAGAATTTCCATGCGGAAATGTTTACCGCTCAGCGGCTCGCCATCGAGGTTAAAGGTCATCTCGTGCGGCGCGGTGACTTCAAACCACGACGACACGCCGTCCACCAGGTTAGGGGAGTTGTCGGGATTCGCCAGGGTAGTAAACAGCGCGGGGAGCAGCTCTTCGCCGGTAAAAACCCGCAAATGCAGCAGACCGTCGTTAATCAGGGCCTGCGGGCAAAGCTGCTGACCGCCGCCGGCCTGACGACCATTACCGATACCAATAACCAGCGCGTTTCCGCACCAGCTAAAGTTTTCGCCGCGGATTTCGCAGCGGTCGGGTTTCAGGGTGTCCATACGCATCAGGCCATGAATCAGATAGGAGACGCCGCCGAGCGCGGCTTTGAGTTTCTCCGGCGTTTCGGTGGTAATCCGCGTGCCGAAGCCACCGGTCGCCATATTAATAAAGCCGGTTTTGTCATTCACCCGCGCCACGTCGATGGCGATATCGCGGCCGACGATCGCCAGTTTCAGGGCGCTGGCGAGATCTTGCGGGATCCCGACGCTGGTGGCGAAATCATTGGCGGTACCCAGCGGCAGGATACCGAGCGGCACCTGGCTCTCACGTTGGACCAGCGCCGTGGCGACTTCATTGATGGTGCCATCGCCGCCGCCGGCAATCACCGTCCCTACCTTAAGCTGCAGCGCTTCATCGACAAAACGGACGGCATCGCCTTTTTCCCAGGTCACACGGACATGGATGTCGACACCTTCCTCGCGCAACAGCGCGATTGCTTCGCGCAACTGCGGCTCGTTAGCTCCTTTGCCATTGAGAATCAGTAAGCTGGCTGGAAACACGGGCATAGTTATGGCTTCCTTTTTGTACAAGATGCAGAAAGTGTACCCCATGAAGGCGAGGATGGACATTTTGTAAAAGCGGACGGCGACGAGAAGGGGGGAACGCCCAGCGGCGTGAAAAAAATAAGCCCGCGTAAGGGAGATTACGCAGGCTAAGGAGGTGGTTCCTGGTACAGCTAGCATTTATGGGTTATGTTTTTCAGCAGGATGGATGATACCCGCTTCAAACGAAACGGTGTGTGATCCGTTTCTAATATCCGTGCATCCTGAAAAAATAACCCTGATAAACTAGTTACTATGCGGATTTCTGGTCGTCTGACCAGTAAAGTTGCGCATCAGCAGAGCATACTGCAGTTCCATCTCTTCCGGCACCGGTAACCATACTGTATAGCCATCGCCAGGGGCGACCGGCATCGCTTCGCCTTTGGCATTCACCATCTGTTCAAGGGTGAAGTTAACGTTGCCCTGCGGGGTCATCAGCTCAAGGCTGTCGCCGACGGAAAATTTATTCTTCACCGCCACGGCGGCCAGCTGGCCGTTGCGCTCGCCGGTAAATTCACCGACAAACTGCTGGCGCTCGGAGAGGGAATAACCGTACTCGTAGTTCTGATAATCGTCATGGGTATGACGACGCAGGAAACCTTCGGTGTAGCCGCGGTGGGCCAGCCCTTCCAGGGTTTCCAGCAGGCTTTCGTCAAACGGTTTACCCGCCGCGGCGTCATCGATAGCCTTGCGGTAAACCTGAGCGGTGCGCGCGCAGTAATAGAACGATTTGGTGCGGCCTTCGATTTTCAGCGAGTGCACGCCCATCTGCGTCAGACGCTCGACGTGCGCAATGGCGCGCAGGTCTTTGGAATTCATGATGTAGGTGCCGTGTTCATCTTCGAAGGCGGTCATGTATTCGCCAGGCCGTTTGGCCTCTTCAATCATAAACACCCGGTCGGTTGGCGCGCCGATCCCCAGCGTCGGTTCGACGGTCTTGACCGGAATCGGCTGATGCTGGTGGACGATATTGCCGACATCATCTTCTTTGCCTTCCTGGACGTTATATTCCCAGCGGCAGGCGTTGGTGCAGGTGCCCTGGTTCGGGTCGCGTTTGTTGATATATCCCGAGAGCAGGCAGCGGCCGGAATAGGCCATGCACAGGGCGCCGTGGACGAAAATCTCAAGCTCCATCTCCGGGACCTGGCTGCGGATTTCGCCGATTTCATCCAGCGACAGTTCGCGGGAAAGAATGACCCGGCTCAGCCCCATCTGCTGCCAGAATTTAACGGTCGCCCAGTTGACGGCGTTGGCCTGTACCGACAGATGAATCTGCATATCGGGGAAGTTTTCCCGTACCAGCATGATTAAACCCGGATCGGACATAATCAGTGCATCCGGCCCCATATCCACCACCGGCTTCAGATCGCGAATGAAGGTTTTCAGCTTGGCGTTGTGCGGCGCAATGTTGACGACCACGTAGAATTTTTTCCCCAGCTGATGAGCTTCATTAATGCCCTGCTGCAGGTTTTCATGGTTGAATTCGTTGTTGCGCACGCGCAGAGAGTAACGCGGCTGGCCAGCATAAACGGCGTCTGCGCCATAAGCGAAGGCGTAACGCATATTTTTCAGCGTTCCCGCCGGGGAAAGGAGTTCCGGTTTAAACATGATGTTCTCGTTCTGATGACAGGTCAGATTCGCCACACCTGATGCGGCGACTTGGGGAAGCACCGTTATGAACAGTGCCCACACATTAAGGGCGGGCATTGTAGCGCTGTGGGTAAGGAGAGTAAACCTTTCCCCTTACCCCAATCTGCCCTTGTGAAACGAGAAGGGGGCTTACGCCAGACGACAGGCGTCGGCCTCCCAGCGGTAGCCAACGCCGTAGACGGCGCGGATAAAGGACTGCTCGGCGTCCAGCGACTCCAGCTTACGCCGCAGGTTTTTGATATGGCTGTCGATCGTTCTGTCGGTCACCACCCGATAGTCATCATACAGGTGATTGAGCAGCTGCTCGCGGGAGAAAACCTTGCCCGGCTCCTGAGACAGCGTTTTCAGCAGACGAAATTCGGCAGGGGTCAGATCCAGCAGCTTATCGCGCCATGAGGCCTGAAAACGGCCCTCATCGACAATCAGCGGGCTTTCCGCATCCAGCGCCAGCAGATCCCGCCGCGGTCGGCAGCGGCGGAGGATCGTTTTCACCCTGGCGACAACTTCGCGCGGGCTGTAGGGCTTGCAGATATAGTCGTCGGCGCCGATCTCCAGTCCAAGCAGCCGATCGATTTCCTCAATTTTCGCCGTCACCATCACCACCGGAACGTCGGAAAAGCGACGGATCTCCCGGCACAGCGTCAGGCCATCGGTTCCCGGCAGCATCAGATCTAACAAAATCAAATGCGGCGGGGTCTGGCGAACGTAAGGCAGGACCTTGTCGCCGTGATTAATCAGCGTTGGCGCATAACCTGCTGCGAACAGATAGTCGAGCAGCAACTGACCCAGTTTGGGTTCATCTTCCACGACAAGAATGCGTGGGGTATTTTCATCAACAGGTAATTCACTCATACGTCTCTCGGTGTATCACGTTCCAGAGGTAACTCTACTTTAATGCTAACCCCGCCAAAAGGCGAATGGTCGGCCCGTAAGGTGCCGCCGTGGGCAGCCACAATGTTGACACAAATCGCCAGCCCCAGTCCGGAGCCGCCGCTGGCGCGGTTGCGCGAACCTTCGGCTCGATAAAAGCGCTCGCACAGCCGCTCCAGCTGTTGGTCGCTGACGCCCGGACCGCTGTCGGCAAAATCAAGGATGATGCGACGGCCAGTCTGGCTGGCGCTGATCAGCAGACGTCCGCCGCTATCGGTATAGCGGAGACTGTTTTCCAGCAGGTTGTTAAAAAGCTGCATCAGGCGATCGCCGTCGCCAAATACCGTCGCGTTTTCCGGAAGCGAAACGGCGATGGTCAGCCCCCGGCTGGCAAAGCGTTCACGGAAGGCGCCCGCCGCGACTTCCAGCAGCGTAATGATATCCACGGAGGTTTTTTGATAGGCCAATGCGCCTTCGTCGGACATTGATAGCTGGTGTAGATCGTCGACCAGTTTGGTCAGGGTGGCGACCTCCGCCTGTAGCGAGGTGACGGAATCCGGGGTGAATTTACGTACCCCGTCCTGAATCGCTTCCAGTTCGCCGCGCAGCACCGCCAGCGGGGTCCGCAGCTCATGCGAAATATCCGCCATCAGGTCGCGACGCATTTGCTGGTTGCGCTCCAGGGTGCTGGCGAGCTGGTTAAAATCCTGCGCCAGGCGGCCGAGTTCATCGCTGCTACTGACCGCCACGCGGGTGGTGAAATCTCCCGCCGCCAGGCGGTGGGTCCCTTCGACCAGACGTTTGACCGGCGCCAGCAGGCCGCGCGCCAGCGGGAACGTGGCCAGCGCCGCAAGGATCGTCGACAGGGCAACAATCAGCCAGCTGGTGCGCTTTTGCTGACGGTCAAAGTTAATATCGGTGTTGCGCGTCAGACGCTCGACCGGTGACGCGATAACCGCCCCCACCGACACGCCGTTCACCACAATGTTGCGACGGCTGCCATCTTCAGGCACCCGCTCGCGGGGGCCAACCAGCACCCGTCCTTTCTGATCAACAACCCAGAAAAGCGTGCGCCAGCCGTGCGGGGGCATATCCGGGCCGGGGCCGCGTGGACCGTTTGGCGGAGGACCATCCGGCGGGGGGCCATCGGTGTCAGGGGGGCCGAGGTCCAGACGGCCGTCAGGCATGCCGCCGGCGTTTGTTTTGCGCCCGCCGGGGAAGCGATCGTCGTTATCGCGATCGAACGACTTTAACAGCTGGAAAATAAACCGATCGTTATTGCGCAGAAATTTCCAGTTGCCGTGCAGGGCATACTGCTCGCTCAGCGCATCGCCCAGCATCGTCAGCCGCTGTTCATTTCCGCGCTTGATATAATCGATAAATCCGCGTTCAAAACTGATGCGCACCGCCCAGTGCATGCTGATGAGCAGCACGATGCAGGTGGCCAAAATAGCCAGGAACAGCTTGCCGGTAATACCGGGACGCCATAGCTTCACGGTTCACTCCTGTTATGTCGGGCGATAGCGGTATTGCTGGCAGTATCATCCGGAACGCGGGAAAAAAGGCATGCCGGCAGCGCGATAATCACCGCCATGCTCAGGTAGGTATAGAGAAAGACCTGATGGGTGGCGGCGGCATCGGCGCTGATATGCTGTTGACCGAACAGGCCGAGCAGCATCCCGGCGAGGGTCACGCCAATACTCATCGACAGCTGCATGACCATCGACAGCATGCTGTTGCCGCTGCTGGCGAGATCATCCGGCAAATCTTTCAGCGTCAGGGTATTCATTGATGAAAAGCGGCTGGAGTTGATCATCCCCTGCACAAACAGCACCACCGGCAGCAGCCAGTACCAGCCCGCCAGGGCGACGGCCATAAACAGCAGGCTAACCAGCGCGAGGCCCACGGTCGCCACCATTAAGACGCGGCGGTAGCCAAAGCGGTTCACTACCTGCACCACGATACGTTTCATACCCATACTGCCAAGCACCATCGGAATCATCATCATCCCGGCGTGAAACGGCGTAAAGCCAAGGCCAATTTGCAGGAATACCGGCGTCATAAAGGGCAACATACCGCTGCCGATGCGTCCGGCAAAGCTGCCGCCGAGCCCGAGAGAGAAGGTGCGGTTGCGAAACAGGTTCAGGCTGAACAGGGCGTTGTCGTTGCCCCGGGCGTACCATAAATAGAGCAGAATCGAGGCCACGCCAATGACCACCAGCGCGCTCAGCAGCAGCGGGGATATCCCCAGCCCTTTTTTACCGTCGAGCGCGAGGGTTAAGGTCGCCATCCCCAGCGCCAGCAGGATAAAGCCAAACATATCGAAGCGCCGGGTCTGCAGCGTGTAGTTCGGCATCAGCCACAAGGTGGCGATGGCGCCGATAATGCCCACCGGAATATTGATTAAGAAAATCCAGTGCCAGGAGGCGTATTCCACCAGCAGGCCGCCGAGTGCCGGACCAAGCAGCGGGCCGACCTGGCCGGGGAGCGTCACAAAGGTCATCGCCGCCATATACTGGGCGCGCGGAACGATTTTCATCACCGTCAGGCGACCGACAGGCACCATCATGGCGCCGCCGACGCCTTGCAGTACGCGGGCCAGCACCAACTGATCGAGGGTTGCCGCCTGGGCACAAAACAGCGACCCGAGCGTAAACAGAATGATGGCGCTAAAGAAGATATTGCGTACCCCCACCCGGTCCGCCAGCCAGCCGCTGGCGGGCAGCATAATCGCCACCGTCAGGACGTAGGAGACGATAACCATATGCATGTGCAGGGGGCTCTCCCCAAGGCTTTTAGCCATCGAGGGGAGGGCGGTATTAACGATAGTGGTGTCCAGCGACTGCATAAAGAAGCCGAAAGCCACTATCCATAATTGCCAGCGGACGCTGGAGGGCAGTTCTGTCATATTATTCGCTTACCGGTTGGCTGAGTTTTCGCGAAAAACGCAACCGCAGACGGTCAAAGAACAGATAGACCACCGGCGTCGTGTAGAGGGTTAACAGCTGACTCATCACCAGCCCGCCGACAATGGTGATCCCCAGCGGCTGACGCAGTTCCGAGCCGTCGCCGCCCGAGAGCACCAGCGGCAGCGCGCCAAACAGCGCCGCTAAGGTGGTCATCATTATCGGGCGGAAACGCAGCAGGCAGGCCTGGAAGATCGCCTCTTCCGGCGGCAGATTGCCGTTGCGCTGCGCCTCGAGGGCAAAGTCGACCATCATGATGGCGTTTTTCTTCACTATCCCAATTAATAGCATGATGCCGATCAGCGCAATCAGGCTAAACGGCGCGCCAAAGAGCTCCAGCGCCAGCAGTGCCCCCACCCCTGCCGAGGGGAGGGTGGAGAGAATCGTTAACGGATGCACATAGCTTTCGTAGAGGATCCCCAGCACGATATAGACCGTCGCAATGGCGGCCAGAATCAAAATAACCTGCGAATTCATGGTCTGCTGGAAGACCTGCGCGGTACCGGCATAGGAGCCCCGGACGCTGGAAGGCACTCCAAGCTGCGTCATCGCGCGGTTGATGGCATCGCTGGCTTCCGACAGCGATTTACCGGTCGGCAGGTTAAAGGAGATCGTCGACGCCGCCGACAGCCCCTGGTGGTTGACCGACAGCGGCGCGTTAGCCGGCTGCCATCGGGCGAAATAGGCGAGGGGGATCGGCTTACCTTCACTGTTGATCACAAACATTTTATCCAGCGCGCTGACGTCCTGGGTATACACCGGATCGACCTCCATCACCACTTTATACTGGTTCAGCGGCTGGTAAATCGTCGAGATCTGCCGCTGACCGAAGGCGTTATTCAGCAGATTGTTGGCATCCTGAACGCTGATCCCGAGGCGCGACATGGTATCGCGGTCGTAGATGAGATCCATTTCGGCGCCGTTATCCTGTTGGTCAGAGTTGACGTCCGCCAGCTCCGGCAGCGCGGCCAGCGCTTTACGAATCTTCGGTTCCCATTCGCGCAGCGCCGAAAGATCGTCTGACAGCAGGCTGTACTGATAGCTGGCGTTGGCCTGGCGGCCGCCGACGCGGATATCCTGCACCGCCATTAAGAACAGGTTGGCGCCTGGTTCTTTCGCCAGTTTTTTACGCAGCCGGTCAATAATCTGCTGCGCCGTTTCATGCCGCTGGTCGCGAGGTTTGAGGGTGATAAACATCATCCCGCTGTTCACCCGTGAGCCGCCGGTAAAGCCGGTGACGTTATCTACCGCCGGATCTTCGCGGATGATTTGCATAAAGTCCTGCAGTTTGCCGCGCATCGCCTGGAAAGAGATGCTCTGGTCAGCCTGAATGCCGCCCATCAGCACGCCGGTATCCTGCTCCGGGAAGAAGGTTTTTGGAATCGAGATATAGAGCCAGACGCTGAGCGCCATGGTCCCCAGCAGCACCAGACCGGTGATGCGGCTATGTTTGAGCACCCACTTCAGCGATTTACCGTAGCCGCCCTGCACGGCGACCAGCAGGCGGCCGAAACCGCGGTTGCGCGTGGGTTCAGAAGGTTTACCGCTCTTCAGCAGCCAGCCGCACATCATCGGCGTCAGGGTAAGGGAGACCGCCAGCGAGATGCCGATCGCTACCGACAGGGTGACGGCGAATTCGCGTAACAACCGCCCCGGCAGGCCGCCCATCAGCAGCAGCGGTAAAAAGACCGCCACCAGCGAGAGACTCATCGACAGCACGGTGAAACCGACTTCACGGCTCCCCTGCAGCGCCGCCTGCAGCGGCTTCATTCCGGCCTCAAGATGACGGGAGATATTCTCCAGCACCACGATAGCATCGTCGACCACGAAACCGGTGGCGATGGTCAGGGCCATCAGCGACAGGTTGTTGAGGCTGAAATCGCAGAGATACATCGCCGCAAAGGTGCCAATCAGCGAGACCGGAACGGCCACCGCCGGGATCAGCGTCGCCCGCCCGGAGCGCAGAAACAGGAACACCACGAGGATCACCAGCGCCACCGAGATCACCAGCGTCTGCTCGACTTCCTCCAGCGAGGCGCGGATGGTCGGCGAGCGGTCCTGGGCGATTTGCAGGTCGATAGCCGCCGGAATGGTTTTTTGCAGCTCCGGCAGGCGGGCGCGAATGCTGTCGACCGTCTGGATGATATTGGCTTCCGGCAGCTTGCGGATCATCAGCAAAATGGCTGGCTTTGCGTTGGTCATCCCGGCGTTGCGCACATCCTGCACCGAATCGCTGATCTGTGCGACGTCGCCAAGACGCACCGCCGCGCCGTTGTTGTAGTGCACGATCAGCGGCTGGTATTCCGCGGCGGTTTTGAGCTCATCGTTAGTTTGTACCTGCCAGCGCGAGCTGTGATCCTCCAGCGCCCCCTGCGGCTTGCGGACGTTGGCGTTATCGATAGCGGTGCGCACGGCGTCCAGCGACACGCCCTGGTTAAACAGCGCCTGCGGGTTGAGGTCGACGCGCACCGCGGGCAGCGAGCTGCCGCCCACGTCGACGTCGCCGACGCCGTCAATTTGGGCGATGGTTTGCGCCAGTTGAGTCGAGGCAAAATCGTACAGCTCGCCCTGGGAGTAGGTATCCGAGGTGAGCGTGAGGATCATAATCGGCGCATCGGAAGGGTTGGCCTTGCGATAGGTCGGGCGACTTGGCATGCCGCTCGGCAGCAGGCTTTGCGCGGCGTTGATCGCCGCCTGTACATCGCGGGCGGCGCCGTTGATATCGCGGTCGAAATTGAACTCCATAATAATGCGCGTGCTGCCCAGCGAACTGGTGGAGGTCATTTCCGACACCCCGGCGATCCGGCCGAGCGAGCGTTCAAGCGGCGTGGCCACCGACGAGGCCATGGTTTCCGGCGATGCGCCGGGTAGCGAGGCGCTGATCATGATCACCGGGAAATCCACCTGCGGCAGCGGGGCGACCGGCAGCAGACGGAAACCGAGTACCCCGCACAGGGTGATGGCGAGCGAAATCAGAATCGTCGCCACCGGGCGGTAAATGAAGAGGGCGAAAAACTTCATTTACGCCTCCTCCTCATGCCGTGGGAAGCGGCTCTTGATATACAGCGACAGGCGGTCGAAGAGCAGATAGATAACCGGGGTGGTGAACAGCGTCAGCACCTGGCTTAACATCAGACCGCCCACCATCCCGATACCCAGAGGACGGCGCAGCTCGGCGCCGACGCCGGTGCTCAGCATCAGCGGCAGCGCGCCGAGCAGAGCGGCGAGCGTGGTCATCAGAATCGGGCGAAAACGCAGCAGACAGGCCTGATAAATCGCCTCACGTGGCGGCATGCCCTGTTCGCGTTCAGCGGCCAGCGCAAAGTCAATCATCATGATGGCGTTCTTCTTGACGATACCAATCAGCAGGATAATCCCGATAATGGCGATAACGTCCAGCTCGCTGCCCGCCAGCCACAGCGCCAGCAGCGCGCCGACGCCGGCGGTCGGTAAGGTCGACAGAATGGTAATCGGGTGGATAAAGCTTTCATACAGTACGCCGAGCACGATATACATCGCCACCACCGCCGCTACCACCAGCCAGACGGTGTTGCCGAGCGCCGACTGGAAGGCGAGGGTGCTGCCCTGGAACTGGGTGCGGATATCGGTCGGCAAATCCAGCGCCTGTTCGGCGGTGAGGATAGCGTCGACCGCATCGCCCAGCGAGTAGTTATCCGGGACGTTGAACGAAATGGTGGTCACCGGGAACTGATCGAGATGGTTAATCGACAGCGGCGCGAAGCGCTGCTCGACGCTGGCGATGGATTTCAGCGGCACGATGCCGCCCCCGCTGCTGGTCAGGCGAATGTTGTCCAGCGCCGCCAGCCCCGGCGTCGCCCGGGTGTCATGCTCCAGCACCACGCGATACTGATTGGCCTGAGTGTAGATGGTCGAGATCAGCCGCTGGCCGAAGGCGTTATACAGCGCATTATCGACATCGGCCATGCTGATGCCGAGACGGCTGGCGCTGTCGCGATCGACTTTGATATAGGCGGCGAGGCCCTTATCCTGCCAGTCGCTGCTGACGTCGGAGAGCTGCGGAAGCGCCTGGAGACGCGTCAGCAGCTGCGGCACCCAGTTACTGAGGGCATCCAGCGAGTTCGCCTGTAAGGTGAACTGATACTGGGTCCGGCTGACGGTGGTATCGATAGTCAGATCCTGGGTCGGCTGTAGGTAGAGCTCGACGCCGGGAATCCCGTCCACCGATTTCTGCAGGCGACTAATCACGGTCTGCACGCGGTCATCGCGTTCATCCAGCGGTTTGAGGTTAATCTGCAGGCGGGCGCTGTTCAGCGCCGGGTTGGTGCCGTCCACTCCGACGTAGGAGGTCAGACTCTCAACGGCCGGGTCTTTGAGGATCGCCGCGGAAACCTGCTCCTGGCGCTGCGCCATATTCGCAAACGAAGCGGACTGCGGAGCCTGTAATGTCCCCTGAATAATGCCATTGTCCTGAATCGGGAAGAAGCCTTTCGGAATGAAGACCCACAGCATAATGGACAGCACCAGCGTGCCTAAGGCCACGCTCAGGGTCAGCCACGGGTGATTCAGCACCCGGCTGAGCATCCGACCATAGGCGGCGATGACCCGCTCGAAGAAGCGCTCGCTGGCTCGCGAGAAGCGGTTTTGCTTACGCAGCGACTCGTGGCTGAGCATGCGCGCGCACATCATTGGCGTCAGCGTCAGCGAGACGACGGCGGAAATCAATATCGCCACCGCCAGGGTAATGGCGAACTCGCGGAACAGCCGGCCGACGATATCGCCCATAAACAGTAGCGGGATCAGTACCGCAATCAGCGAGAAGGTCAACGAGATGATGGTAAAGCCGATTTCTCCGGCGCCCTTTAGCGCGGCGGCGAGCGGCTTTTCGCCCTTTTCGATATAGCGCGAGATGTTTTCGATCACCACGATGGCGTCATCGACGACGAAGCCGGTGGCGATGGTGAGCGCCATCAGCGTCAGGTTGTTGATCGAGAAGTCGAGGAACACCATCACCGCGAAAGTGCCCACCAGCGACAGCGGCACGGCGACGCCCGGGATAATGGTCGCCGGTACGTTGCGCAGGAACAGGTAGATGATCATCACCACCAGCGCAATTGCCAGCATCAGCTCAAACTGGGTATCGCTCACCGACGCGCGGATGTTGGTGGTGCGGTCGGAAAGTACCTGCACCTTGACCGATTTCGGCAGACTTTCCGTCAGCTGCGGCAGCATCTGACGCACGCTATCGGCGGTGGCGATGATGTTCGCTCCCGGCTGGCGTTGGACGTTCATGACGATCGCCTGCTGGTTGTTTGCCCATGCGCCGAGCCAGCTGTTTTCCGCCCCTTGCTCAATGGTGGCGACATCGCCGAGACGAATCGGCGCGCCGTTCTGGTAGGCGATGATCAGGCGGCGATAATCTTCCGCCGACTGCATCTGGTCGTTAGCGGAGAGGGTCACGGCGCGAGAAGGGCCGTCAAGGCTGCCTTTCGCCGAGTTGACGTTGGCGCTGGTGATGGCGGTGCGAATGGTTTCGCTGGTCAGCCCGAGGGCGGCAATCGCCTCGGCATTGAGCTTCACCCGCACCGCCGGGCGTTGACCGCCCGCGAGGGTTACCAGCCCGACGCCGGAGACCTGGGAAATTTTCTGCGCCACGCGGGTCTCCACCATATCTTCCACCTGGGTCATCGGAATGGCGGACGAGGTGACCGCGAGGGTCATGATTGGCGGATCGGCCGGGTTAACTTTACTGTACACCGGCGGGTTCGGCAGGTCGGACGGCAGCAGGTTGGTGGCGGCGTTGATCGCGGCCTGGACCTCCTGTTCGGCCACGTCCAGCGGCAGGGTCAGCTGGAACTGGAGCGTGACCACCGAGGCGCCGCCGGAGCTTTGCGACGACATCTGCTTCAGGCCGGACATCTGGCCAAACTGGCGTTCCAGCGGGGCGGTAATCGCCGAGGTGACGACGTCCGGGCTGGCGCCGGGATAGAGGGTGACCACCTGAATGGTCGGATAGTCCACTTCCGGCAGGGCGGAAACCGGCAGGAATCGATAGCCGATGATCCCCGCCAGCATAATCGCCACCATCAGCAGCGTGGTGGCGACCGGGCGCAGAATAAACAGTCGGGAAGGGCCGCCCGTACTGCCTGGGGGTAATACCTGCATCAGGAGCGCGCTCCCTGGTGGCCGTATTCACGGCTGGTGGCCTTCTCCGCTGCGGCGGCCGGCGCGTTGTGCGGGTCCACCACTTCCACTTTCGCCCCTTCGGTCAGACGATCGATACCGTCAGTGACCACCCGGTCACCTGCCGACAACCCGGCGGTAATCACCACCTTCAGGCTGTCCTGAATACCCGGCGTGACGGTGTGCTTGCTGACTTTATTCTCATCGTTCAGCACCCAGACGAAGTGGCCTTCATTGCCCATTTGCAGTGCGGCAGTCGGGATGACGATGGCGTTCTGTTGCGTGTCTACCAGCATACGGGCGTTCACGAACTGATTCGGGAACAGGGCATCGTCCTGGTTGTTAAAGCGCGCTTTCAGTTTGATGGTCCCGGTGGTGGCGTCAATCTGGTTATCCAGACTCAGCAGCGACCCTTCGCTGATTTTTTGTTTGTTGGTCCGGTCCCAGGCCTCAACCTGCAGCGTTTTCCCGGCCTTCTGCGCCTGGACAACGGTGGCGATGTCATTTTCCGGCAGCGTGAAGACCAAATCGATCGGGTGGGTTTGGGTTAACACCACGATGCCAGTGGTATCGCTGCTTGAAATCTGATTGCCGATATCCACCTGTTTTAAGCCAACGCGGCCGTCAATCGGCGCGGTGATGCGGCTCCAGTTCAGCTGCAGTTGGGCGCTGGCCACGGCGGCCTCGTCGGCTTTGATGGTGCCTTCCGTTTCGCTGACCAGCGACTGCTGGGTATCCAGCTCCTGGCGGGAAACAAGATTGCTCTTCACCAGCTGTTGATAGCGGGCGAGATCGCGTCGGGCGTTAGCGAGCGTGGCTTTATCTTTCGCCAACTGGCCCTGGGCCTGCGCCAGCGCGACTTTAAACTGGCTGGGGTCGATTTCGGCGAGCAGATCGCCCGCTTTGACCTGTTGACCTTCCTGGAAGTGGATAGCTAACAGCTGGCCATCCACTCGGCTGCGCACGGTCACCGTATTGGCTGCCGTCACCGTACCGAGGCCGCTGAGATAGCGAGGCACCGATTCGCTGGTGGCCGTCGCCGCCTGAACCGGCGCCAGGGCCGCGCCGAAGCGACCGTGACGAGCGCCGCCTGGCGCCTGCGGCTGTGAGCCATTCGCTGCAGCAGGCGCCGCATTTGTCGCTTCACGACTCTGCCAGAACCAGTACCCGGCACCGGCAATGACGATGACCGCCAGCGCGATGCCCCAACGGAGTGTATGACTGCCTTTCATTAATTTGCTATCTCATCCTGAAACGTTTCGCGAAATGATACTAGTTTAGTGACCAAACGCCCCGCAAAAATGGAGGAATTATGAAAAGACTGTTGAGATATGTCTGGATAAAACGCTTTTCGATGAGCCGGTTAGGCTAAAAAAAAGCGGGGTAACTGGCCAGTCTTCGCCGTGGCCCGCTCGGTTGCTCCCGGTTCTGGCTGGACGGGGCGACTTATCAAGCCTGGTATAACCGCCCTGACGCCATTACTATCAAGATTATAGGTCTGTACTGCAGGGACGGGTACGTCGGGTGTCCGGATTGGTAACGCGAATGCCGGCATCCATCAGGAGTTGTGCAGCGACGATGAAATTTTTCCAGAAGACAAAATGGCTGTTGACGGGCGGTGGTATTGCCGTGCTCTTTTCCGTTTTGCTGACCAACGTTGTCATGTTAAATAATCAGCGCGCTCAGCTTGATACGCTGAGCCATGAACTTCTCGCTCACGCCGAAGAGGTGACCACGCAAATCATCTCTTCTATTCATCACGCGCAGATGCGACAGCTTGATGGCTGTAACAAGCAGGCGATCGCGGCCTTGCGGGAGGTTATCTGGAAGTATGCCAGGGTGGAAGACATTGGCATCGTGGAGAACGGTAAGCTGGCCTGCACCGCCAACTGGGGCATGCTGGATAAACCGCTGCCGCTTCCCGCCGAAAAATATGTCGTGCCAAATGGCTATAGTATTTACAAAGGAGTTAAAAATTATCTCCCGTACGGAGTGGTTCTCGATATGAGCCAGCAAGGCAATATCGTTTCTTTTACGTCCTCATTTGCTTTTAGCGCATTTTCCCGGCAGCACCACGGCTTTAATTTTTCTTTAACCAGCTTAAACGGCGAGCACGTTTTTCTTAATGATGTGAAATCCGCAGTCGGGACAGGGGCGTCGGTAAGCGTGAGCTTATGCAGCGGTAAATATGATATTTGCAGCCATCTGACGGAACGAAAACAGGGCTTTTTCTCACTCTCTGCGCTCCTTATCGCCCTTATTGTGAGCGCGGCTTTTATTCTCGGCGCCGCTATCTTCTATTCTATTCTGAGCTATCTCAGCGAACGGCGATCGCTGGAGTTTCGCTTAAAAAAAGCGATTATGAATCAGCGTCTTTACATGGAATATCAGCCGTTGGTGTGCGCTAAAAACGAACGGGTGGTCGGCGTCGAGGCGCTGGTTCGCTGGCATGATCCGCTCTATGGTCACATCTCCCCGGAGCTGTTTATTTCAATGGCCGAACAGCTGAATCTTTATCCCGATATCTCTAAGCTGGTAATGGAGAAGGCCACCCGCGAGTTGAAACCGCTTCTGCTCGCCGACGCGCAGTTTACCCTCGCGATTAATATCGGCAAATATGAAATTAATGACCCGTTTTTTTTAGATAACCTCCTGCGGGTTTTGCAACATAATGCGATTCGCCCTCAGCAGATTAAAATTGAGATTACCGAAAGAAGCGGCGAATACTATAAAAAAATCGCCGCCTTTTCCTTACAGGCGAGGAACCGCGGATTGCGCATCGCCCTCGATGATTTCGGCACGGGCTCTTCAAACCTGCAGTGGTTAACCGAAGTGTTTTATGATGAGATAAAACTGGATAAATTTTTCGTTAACGGACTTAAGAATGAGTATAAACGAGCTATTCTGACCTCGCTTCTGGATGTCGTCTGCAGGTTGAATAAGCAAATCGTTTTTGAAGGCGTAGAAAGTAAAATTGATTTTGAGTTCGTCAAATCCTTCGATGAAGATGCTTTAATTCAGGGATGGTATTTTTACAAGTCGATGCCAATCGAAAAACTCACCGCGCTACTCCTGCCCGTCACTCCCTCTCATCTGGCGGCAAACGCGCCGCTCTAGCCTTTGCCAGGGGCCCGTCATCCGACAGCGGAATGCGTCGTTTCCCCGGCAATATACAGCGTAAATTGACCGCTGTGGCCGGCTATTCAGCCGGACTGGTGACAACATCTGTTTGATAATCAAGAAAACCCGTTGCTTTACCGGCATGTCGGGAACAATAACGATCACTAGTCACCTGAGGGTTCTCTATGCATTTTAACCAGGCTATCGCCCGCCTGCCGGCCGCAACCTGTGCCGCCGGTCAAACCACCGCCCGGCTCGGCGCGCCGGATATTGCCGGCACCACACGTCAGTTCCTCGCTTATGTGGAAACCTTGCTGCAACTCGGCCTGAAAGTGACCGTATTGCCTGCGGCTGCGGACTATCCGGATGCCCATTTTGTTGAAGATACCGCCGTGGTCATGCCGGAACTGGCGGTCATCACCCATCCCGGCGCGCCGAGTCGCCAGGGAGAAGTGGCCTCGATAGCGCCGGTACTGGCCGGTTTTCGTTCACTGGTGCACATGAGCGAGCGGGGTCATATGGATGGCGGCGACGTGCTGCTGGTTGGTAAGCAGTTCTTTGTTGGCCAGACGGCGCGTACGGATGAGCAGGGGATCCGCGAGTTTGCCGCCGCCGTTGAACCGCATGGCTATCAGGTGACATCCATTGAAGTGAGTGCCGGGCTGCACCTGAAGTCCATCGTCAACTATGTCGGACGCAATACGCTGCTGCTGACGGAAGGGTACGTCAATCACCCGGCGTTTAGCGGGTTCAATACCATTGTGATCCCGCAAGAGGAGTCGTACGCCGGGAATACGCTCTGGATCAACGACACATTAATTACGCCTCAGGGGTACCCCTATACCCTGGGCGAAATCAGCAAGCTGGGGATGCCGGTTGTGCAACTCGACACCAGCGAATTTAAGAAAATGGATGGCGGCCTGACCTGCCTTTCACTGCGTTTTTAGCCACGTCGTTGACATCAGGGGTAACAGAATATGAAAACACGTATTGCCGCTTTACTGGCCTGTATGGCGCTGAGCGCGCCGCTGGCCGCCCAGCAGTTTGACACCATCAGCTTCGGCGTTGACGGTGGCTATCCGCCCTTTGACGTGTTGGCGCCCAGCGGCGAGATCACCGGCTTTGATATCGATATTGCCAATGCGCTCTGTACGCAGCTGAAAGCGAAGTGCGTCTTCGTGAAGCAGCCGTTTGAGAGCATGATCGCCGCGCTGAATGCGCATAAATTTGATGCAATCATTGCTTCGCTGAATATTACCGATGAACGTAAGAAGGAAGTGGATTTCACCGACCGCTACTATCGCAGCGCGGCGCAGCTGGTGGCGCGCAAGGGGAGTCCGCTGCTGCCGGAGGCCGCCAGTCTTAAGGGCAAGACCGTCGGCGTACAAACCGGCTCAACGCATGAAGCCTACGCCAGAACCCACTGGGCCAGTCACGGCGTGAAGATCGTGGGTTACGCCAACCAGGACAACGTCTATCTGGATCTGCTCTCCGGGCGTATCGATGCCTCCTTACAGGACAATATCCAGGCGGCGACCAGCTTTGTCGACACGCCGCGCGGGCAAAAATTCGCCTTCGCCGGCCCGGTCATCAGCGACGGCAGCATCTCGTCTGATGTCGGCATTGCGGTCAATAAAGACAATCCGGCATTGCGCGACGCCCTCAACGGGGCCATCAAGCAAATCCGCGCCGACGGCACCTACGCCGCGATTGAGAAAAAGTACTTTAGCTTCGATATCTACGGCAATTAAGCCGTAAAGGGGAGGGCGCGGTCGGCGACCGGCGCCCCTTTACGCAACGGGTGGAAGACAGAATATGGTTGCAGATTATTTACCGCTACTGTTACGCGGCGCGGGGGTGTCGTTGTGCGTGATGCTGGTCTCACTGCTGGTGGCGCTGCTGTTGGGGTTGGTGAATGCGCTGATTAAGCTGTTCGGACCGCGCTGGCTGCGTTGGTTTTCCACCGGCTATACCACGCTGGTGCGCGGCATCCCGGAGCTGGTGATTATGCTGCTGCTGTTTTTTGGCGGCGAGATGCTGGTCAACGCGCTGCTGTCGCTGGTGGGACTTGGGCCGGTGCGCTTTAATACCTTTATTTCCGGCGTGCTGGCGATTGGCTTCGTTTTTGGCGCCTATTACACCGAGACGTTTCGCGGCGCGTTTCTCACCGTCGATCGCGGACAAACCGAGGCGGCTGAAGCCTACGGTATGCGGCCGTGGCTGGTCTTCCGGCGTATTATGCTGCCGCAGATGCTGAGCTTTGCCATTCCGGGCATCAATAATAACTGGCTGGGGCTGATGAAAGCGTCGGCGCTGGTCTCCATTCTCGGTTTAGAAGATATGGTGTGGCTGGCGGAACAGGCCGGACGCGCCACGCAGAAACCCTTTTTGTTCTACTTCCTGGTCTCGCTGATTTATATGGTCATCACCGCCTTGTCCAGTTGGCTGTTTAGCCTCCTGGCGAAGCGCTACGCGCTGCGTTCATCAACGGCGGGGGCGACACAATGAATCTGCAGACCTTTATCGAGGCAGTACCGGGCTATCTGTGGAGTGACGGCAACGGTTCCACGAGCGGGCTGGCGATGACGGCGGAGCTGTTTTTGCTCTCCCTGGTGCCCGGAATGGCGCTGGCGGTGCTGTTGGCGATTAGCCAGGCCTACGGTCCGCGTCTGCTGGCCTGGCCCGTCCGCGGCTTCACCTGGTTTTTCCGCAGCACCCCGCTTTATCTGCAGCTGATGCTGATCTATTACGGGCTGTCTCAGTTCGACATCGTCCAGCTGGGCTGGCAAAACGATCGGCCGTTCTGGCTGCTGTTCCGCGACGCAACCTTCTGCGCCACGCTGGCGCTGGTGCTGAATACCGCGGCGTACGTCGCGGAATTGCTGGCGGGGATGATGGCGACGTTTCCGCGCCAGGAGTGGGTGGCCGGGGAAGCCTATGGCATGACTAAGTGGCAGATTATTCGCCGACTGGTCCTGCCCGCTACGCTGCGGCGGGGGATCCCGGCGCTGAACAATGAGATGGTATTTTTACTCCACGCCACTTCGCTGGCCAGTACCGTGACGTTGCTGGATATCACCGGCGTGGCGCGCGCCTTCTACGCCATTACCTACTCGCCGTTTATCCCGTTCCTGATGGCCGCCGCGCTCTATTTAGTGTGCACCTTTTTGCTGATTTTCGTCTTTTCGCGGGCGGAACGACGCTGGCTGGCGTTTATCAAGCGCCCCTGATCAGGAGCGTTTGATGGACTGCAGTTCCGTCAGGGTGACGATTTTATCGACGCGAAATTTTTTGCTGGTCAGCCAGCTGTCGGCCAGCTGGCAGTAGTGCGCCATGCTGCGACAGCCGATCCGCACCAGAAAGTCAAAGCTGCCGCTGACCAGCCAGCAGTCGAGCACCTCCGGCGTCTGGCGCATCTCCTGTTCAAATACCGGCTGTGAGCGGCCGTGGTCGGCCAGCGCAATTTGCGCCTGCACCACGAAAGCATGCTCCGGCTCGGGGAGTTCAATCACCGCGCTGTAGCCACGGATAATGCCGTCACGCTCAAGGCCACGTACGCGTTCCAGGCAGGGACGGGCGGTGAGGTTTACCTGCTCCGAGAGCTTTTGATAAGAAATGCGGCCATCCCGGCGCAGGATTTCAAGGATCTTATGATCGATACGGTCAAGCCGGGCTTTCTTTTCCACAGATAGGATGTCCAATGAAAATTAAACACTATACCTTACCCGAACATGCGTTGAGTGGGCAGCGGCAATTAATCCATTTTCACTTTGGCGAACCCGGCCGCGGAGAGAAAATTTATCTGCAGGCGGGACTGCACGCCGATGAAATCCCGGGCATGCTGGTGCTGCATTATCTTAAAAGATTACTCAACCAGGCGGAACGGCGCGCCGAGTTGCGCGGTGAAATTATTCTCGTCCCGGTGGCTAACCCGCCGGGCCTGGCTCAGGTCGTGCTCAACGGCGGTATCGGGCGATTTGACCTGACGAGCGGTCGCAACTTCAATCGCGATTTTCCCGATCTGGCCCACCTTGCACAGCAGTATCTCTGCGCCGATGTACCGCTGACCCGTGAAGCGTACCTGCAGCAGGTCCGCGGGGCGATGCGCGAGGCGCTGACCGCCGAACCGCTGCGCAGCGAAGTTCAGGCGCTACGTCACCATCTGCTGACTCTGGCCTGTGATGCCGACGTGGTGCTGGATCTGCACTGCGACGATCGGGCCATTTTGCACCTGTATGCCGATCCGGTCTGGCAGGCGGAGGCCGGTGTGGTGGCCGCCTTTTTAGGTATTGGAACGGTACTGCTGGCGCAAGAGAGCGGCGGTAACTCGTTTGATGAGGCCTGCGGACTGCCCTGGCATCGCCTGGCAGCGCGCTTTCCGCAATGGCAGCAGGGCCAGCCTGGCTGTATGGCGGTGACCGTGGAGCTGCGCGGTCAGCAGGATGTGAATCACGCGCTGGCCCGCGAGGATGCCGAACGTCTGTACCGTTATCTGCAATACCGCGGCGTGCTGGCGGGCGCATGCCCGTCTGTCCCGCAGCAGGAGACGCTGATGCTGCCGTTTGCCGGGGGAGAGATCGTCACCGCGCCAGCCAGCGGGATCCTCGTACCGTTGAAACAGCCCGGCGAGTGGGTCAGCGCCGATGAGGTGGTCGCCGAGATTATCGATCCTCTCACCGATATGATTCAATCGGTCCGTCCGCAGGCCGGCGGGTTAATTTACGCCAGCCGTCGGGCGCCATTTGTCACCTTCGGCGCCGAGGTGATGAAAATAGTCGGCAAGCAGCCTTATGCCGGCGGCGGCGGGCTGGCGATGTAATCCGTGCGGCCGGGGGACCTCAGCCGTCGGGCGCCCGAATGCGCGGCCGCCGCGGAGCGGGTGAGGATTGATATGCATCAAGAGTTTTATCAACTGCAGAGATAAATAACTAAAAAAGAGTTGTAACCCTTGCGTCTTTTATTCAATTTATGTGGTGAATGTTTAATGCATACGGATAAAAAAACATATGTGCATTAAAATCAATACATTAAATAAATCAGGGGTTCATTGTTGTGGCAAGTGCAAACAAACTCACGCTGTTTATCGTTATTTTCATGCTGTTGGGGATCCTCTCCGGCGCGGTGATTCATGCGTATGCCTCTCCGGGCACAATTACGTCATGGGCAGAAAATATTACGCTCTTTACCGACATGTTCTTGCGGCTGATTAAGATGGTCATTGCGCCATTAGTCTTCAGTACGCTGACGGTGGGCATTATGCGTCTGGGAGAAACCGCGACTATCGGGCGAGTGGGCGGCAAGGCGATGGTGTGGTTCATCACCTCCTCAATCCTCTCTATTCTGGTCGGGCTGGTGATTGTGACTCTTGAACATCCCGGCGCAGGCTTAAACCTGGCGATTCCAAAAGAGTCGGTGGATACCGGCCTTGCGGTCAGCGGAATGAGCTTAAAAGGATTCCTGTCTCATACCATCCCGACCAGTATTACCGAGGCGATGGCGAACAACGAAATTCTGCAAATCGTGGTGTTCTCGATGTTCTTTGGTATCGCCGGGGCCTCGTTGGGGGAGAAATTCAACGCGCCGCTGGTCGCCGCGCTGAACGTCGTCTCTCATATCATGCTGAAGGTCACCGGATATGTGATGTACGTGGCTCCGTTGGCTATTTTTGCCGCGATTTCATCGGTTATCGCCTCGCAGGGGATGGGCATTTTGCTTAACTATGCCTCCTTTATCGGCGGCTACTACATTGCGGTGCTGCTCACCAGCGCGGTGCTGCTGGCGGTAGGCTATATGGTGCTGAAAAAAGAGGTCTTCCGCCTGCTCAACATGCTCAAAGATCCGGTGCTGGTGGCGTTTACCACCAGCAGCTCTGAGGCGGCGTATCCGAAGACCCTGGAGCGGCTGGTCAGTTTTGGCTGCTCGCGCAACATCGTCTCCTTCGTGCTGCCGATTGGCTACTCCTTTAACCTGGTGGGGTCGATGGTCTACTGCTCGTTTGCCTCGATGTTTATTGCCCAGGCTTATAACATCCAGCTGAGTTTTAGCGAAATTACCGTCATGATGCTGACCTTGATGCTGGCATCAAAAGGGATTGCCGGGGTCCCGCGTTCTGCGCTGGTGGTTCTGGCCGCCACGATCCCGAGTTTCAATATCCCCGTTGCCGGGATTCTGCTGTTGATGGGCATCGACCATTTCCTTGATATGGGCCGTTCGGCGATCAATGTGCTGGGCAATGGGATTGCCACGGCGATGCTGTCGAAAAACGAGGGGCTGCTGCAGGAAGAGGAGCCGGAAGTGGAACCTCAGCAGGTACAGGCCTGATCGCTCAACGCCCTCTTCGCGGAGGGCGTATTTCCCGTATGTTGTGAAAGTGTTGTGGAAAAAGAGGCCCCCAACAGGCACGCAAGGGGCAATGTGACGAAACGAACTCACCCCGATTAACCTATTATTTTCATGGTACAAAAATACGCGGCAGTATCTTTATACCCGGGTGGCGAATAATTTTATCGGTTAGCTACGGTGGATGAGAAGTTATTTCCCGCTGACACGCTTCTTTTCAGAATGGATAACCTGAGCAACCCGTTGAATTCCTAATTTTCCCTGTTTCAATGGTGTGTTCAGTCGCGCTGATTGATCTTATCCGCGTTCTTTTAACACGCTAATGAACTGAAAGAAGTCATAATGATTATTCAGTCCGTATTTTTCCATGATCTGATTTTTATGATAAATCACGGTCTTCGGGCTGAGCTGATGAAGTGCAGAAATTTTACCAATATCAAAGCCATTCATCAGGCCATGGGCAACGACGACCTGCGAAGGCGACAGGATTTTGTGCGGGCAGTTGGCGCATATGGATGCTGAGTCGAGCGCCCGTTTTGACTCCGGCTGTTCACTCTTCGATAGCGCCCGGCTAATCATCTCGCGCAGGCTGTCAACATTGACCGTTCTGACGGGAACGAAGGTGACATCTTTCAGGCAGTTGACGATCCGCGTCTTTTCCGGCAGCTCATCATAGCGATGCAAAATGATCACCGAACTGTTTTTCTTACGGTTTTTAATACTGGTGTTACACAGGTGAATCTCACCCGGGAGAATCTCAGCGATGATGATGTCCTGAGCGGACAACTCGCTTGAGTGGCCGCTGAACTCAATCGTCAGGGCGTCGCTGACCCGGGTGAGATCGTGGATTATTGCCATTAGCGACGCCCTAAGGAAGGTGTTGCGGCTGATAATCGCGATACTTATTTTTCTCATGACGTGACTATCCTGCGGCACTGGCATCATGCCAGGCTGCGAGCAACCTTACGGGCGTTTACGGCAATTGCCGTGTCTCGGGAATATCGTATTTATGAACGGAAGCATGACCTTTCATAACTACGATAGCAGTAACAGGCGCCTGCCAGGATTATTTTCTGCGCATTTTTCTGTCTGCAAAGGGAATACGCTCTTTTCTCCTGTCTTTTATATAAGAAATAAGGCTGTAAACGGAGACCGCGAAGAAAAACAGGCATAGCAATAAGGCCAGCCACGTTTGTAAGGCCATAATGAATAATCCTTAACTGAGTTTTATGCTGTGATAAATACGCAACAGTGCGCATGCGAATATTATTATTCTGTTATTCAGCGTGAAGCTGCTACCGTCGCGGCGTCTGCCGCATAGAATATTCGCGTAACGTCGCCGCCTTGAACGCAACCCTGGCAGAGTGAAACCCGGTCTGTCCGCAGGTTGGCTAGAGCGAAAGGGGGGCGCGTTCCCCTCCCGCAGCATGGCTGATTTCGGTCACGACATTTGCGGCATGAGGTCAATGTAAGAAAATTCTTAATTCTCTGTCAGTCTCATTTCTCTCATTTCTCTCAAAAAATAAGAAAAATTAACAACAACAGATAAATGAATAACTTATGGATAATAAAACGGGTGGAGAGCGCATCAGGTCGCTTGCACGGCGGCGATGAGAAACCTCAGGGAATAAACGCCAGGCCTTTGCCAAAAATTGCCCGGATGGGCAAGGTCATGCCGTGCAGCCGCGCTTTGTTGCGCAGTCGGCTGATCACGACGTCAATGCGGTGTAGCTCCGCCTCAACTTCATCGGGGAAAAGATGCGCGTGCAGATCAACTTTGCGACAGACTTCACTTGGATTGCGCATTAAGCGCGCCATCAGCCGGTGCTCCTGCTGCGTCAGCGGCAGCGCGGTACCGGACGGCGCCACCAGACTTTCCGGCTGCAGAATCCAGGATGAAGAGGCTAATTTCTCGGCTACGGGGGGCGCGGCCGGGGAGCGGGGGTTTTGCTGCATCAGCCGGGCGCCCAGCGCATGGATGGTCTCCGCCAGCACGGAAAAATTGACCGGCTTGATGAGATAGAAATCTGCGCCAAGATTGAACGCCTGCAGTTTATCCTGCTCATGCCCCCTGGCCGTCATCACAATCAGCCCGTATTCGCCAATCTCATGCAGATAATCCAGAACGCTGAAGCCGTCTTCGCCAGGTAAGCCAATATCAACCAGTACAATATCCACCGGGTCGCGATGCAGCTGCCGCCAGAAGGCTTCCGCGCTGTGCACCCCCCATGCGTCGAAGCCGCGAAAGCGCAGGAAGGCCAGCAGTTCATCGAGGAGATCGGCGCTATCTTCAATGATGGCCACGCGTAATGTCATGATTTACCCTTCTGCTGTGGTAGGTCATCCTGGGGCAGCGTGAGCGCAAATTCGCATCCCGTCGGACCGTTGATTGCCAGCCAAAGCTCACCGCCGTGAGCTTGTATGATTTGCCGGGCGACATACAGCCCAAGACCGGTGCCGGCGGGCGTCGCGGTGCGGACTGCGCCGCGCCGGTAACGCTCAAAGATCTGGTCGACATGATCAGCGGCAATACCGGGCCCCTGGTCACGAATCCCAATCTCGCAGCAGTTTGCCTTTGGGCGAATCGCAATTGCAATCTCGCCGGACGGCGTGTACTTCACCGCATTGTCCAGGAGGTTGGCCAGCGCAATGCACAGCAGTGCGCTATCGGCAAAGAGTGGAGGCGAGCGGGTCGTGGCGTCGACGCTGTGCCCGGCCAGCGTGATCGTCAGATAATGATTTGACGAGAGTTCAACCACTGTTGCCGCCATGCGAATGATCGCTAGCAGGTCGGCATTTTGTTTATCGACATGCAGCGCGCTGGATGAGAGCCGGGCATCGGCCAGACAGTTATCGGTTAACTGGACCAGACGTGTGGTGGCGCGCTGCATGCGGTCCAGGCGCGGCCGTTGCGCCGGATCCGGAGAGCATAAGCGCAGGTTCTCCAGCGCGGCCTGAATAACCGAGAGCGGCGTTCTGAATTCGTGCGCCACCATCCCCATAAACTGACGTTGATGAAAGCTTGCTTCGCGTTCGATCTGCAGTTCTCGCGTCAGCTGTTGTTTTTGCACCAGCCTGCGATTTTCGGCCCGTACTCGCCGGACCGCAATGATGAGGACGGTGACAATATGAACAATCAGCGCGTACTGCCAGGCGGAATAGATGGTGTTATGAAAAGGGATCACCCCGTGAATGGAGAGCAGCACCAGCGCGGCGGAGGCCACGTAGACCGGCGGAAGCAGTCCTAACAGCAGCGTATTCAAATCAATGGCTTTGCGTCGCCAGAGCAGCCATGAGGTGATCAGCAGAATCGGAGCGGCAATAAAGAACATCGCCGCCTCGATCTGCATGGCCTGCCCGTAAAAGCCGAGGGGAACGCTGGCGAGAAGCACAATATTGACGCCAATAGCAACGAGCAGCAGCCGGTGCAAGCGCGGCATATTGGTTTTAAGATCAAAAACCTCGCTATGCAACCACAGCGCCGTGGCGTAGCTGAGCAATGACAGGTAGCTGATCATCGCATCCTGCACGGGGAGAACGGCATCGCCAAAAAACCACTCCGGGTAGCCGTGTAGCGCCGCCACCAGCGGATAGTTGAGGGAAAACAGGCAAATTCCCCACAGCAGGCGGCGACGTAACAATAAGGCAAGCCACAGGGCAATTCCGCTGGCAATCGCCGCCAGGCCAAAATAAAAGCTCCAGAATGCGGTATCCCGGGTTGCAGTGCGGACAAACTCCTGGGGGGAAGAGAGCGTCGCCAGCAGGATCAGGGTACTGCTGCTGCGCAGGCGAAAGACCATATCGTATCCCGCGTCGTCAGGGGGCGGCGCTAAAATCAGTACGCTTTCGCGGTAGTCCAGGTCGCTATCGCGGGTCGAGGCATGGTCGCCAAACTCTTTATGCGTCCACGGGAGATTGCTGCCGGCAGGACGGTAGAAAACGCTGAGGTGATCGATAAAGGAGGGGCCGAGCTGCAGCCAGCGAGGTTCACCGTCAAAATCGGCCGCCGGCAGGTGGCTCTTAAACCAGTACGTTTTTGCTGAGTAGCCAAATGACGGGATGCGCTGCCCCGTAGTGAGCGCACTCTCCGGCAGGGCGAGAAATGTCTCCAGCGTCATCGAACCGTCAATGTCGGCAACCCACTGCACGGGAATATCAATGCCAACCTGACGACTTTGCGCCGCAGCGGGGGAAGAAAACATCAGGCTGGTCGCAATGCCAAAGCCGATCCAAAAGAGCACTCTGTAGCTCCAGGCGAGCGAAGCGGCGAGGCCAGGAACGGCGCGTAGATGATTCAAATCTCCCCCTGCGGCATGGATGAATAATGGTGACAGGAATAATCAATCATGTCTGCGACATGCACAGGCGGTCCCCCCGGATGTCGGGAAATAAATGCGAAGTTTCAGACGGCACAGCATTCTGCAGGGGGCGAGGAGATTGTACCAGCGTTATTTGTAACAGGTCATACTGGCCAGACCTGTCCTCTACGCCGCGTCAGACAAGGCATGCGTCGTGATGGTATCCGGCATGACGAGCTCAAAACGGCGTAACATGATGTCGCTTTGGCCATGCGGCGATATAAAACGCTACTGCCGGGGAAACCAGGACGATGATAAAACCGGGGGAGTGCATGTTCGCCTGGCGAGAGTCCATTCCAGGGAAGCTGATTTATGCCATGACGCGATTTTGGGCAGTGGCGTTCCGGGAGGGGGAGCCGCAGGAGAAAACGGGGCAGGGCTGCCCCGTGAACGTTAAGCGAAAACGACCTGCGCCCAGCGGGCCAGACCGGCGGTAACGGAGCCAAAATCATCTCCGCCAGCGATCGGTATACCCGGCAGGTGGGCTGCCAGCGCTTTCTTAATCAGCGGTGAGCGGGCGCTCCCCCCGGTCAGGTAGATCACATCCGGCGTTTCGCGGCTGTTGTCGAGCGCCAACTGAACCTGTTCCATAATACGCGTCAGCGGCTGATTCAACGCGGCTTCCAGCCCCTGTTGGCTGATAGCCGTGGCCAGTTCATTGCCGATAAACGGTAGTCCGGCGGTCACCTGCTCTTGCGCGGAGAGGGCGATTTTACTCTCCTCCGCACTGCGTACCAGGCGATAGCTCAGACGCTGGCGCCAGACTTTCAGCAGCAGCGCGACTTTATCGGCGTCGCGGGCATCACGCAGTAAATCATTGAGCAAGCGACCGTTGGCGCTGCTGTAGAAATCGGTTTGCGCCGGCACATCGTTGATCGCGACGGCGTTCCACCACGGCAGTACCGGTAAGGCGATCCCTTTTTCAGTTTCGCCACCCATCCCCAGCAGCGGCATCAGGCATTTAAAGGCCAGAGCGATGTCGAGATCGTTCCCGCCGACGCGGCAGCCGCTGTGGCCGAGTAAACTTTGCTGGCGATCGGCTTTCTGCCGCCACTGCGGCCCCATCAGCAGCAGCGAACAGTCGGTGGTGCCGCCGCCGATATCGACGACCAGCACCCGTTTTTCTGCGTTGAGCGTCGCTTCGAAATCCAGCCCGGCGGCAACCGGTTCAAACTGGAAAACGACGTCGCGGAAACCGGCGCGCTTCGCCGCGCGCTCGAGGATCCCCTGCGCCTGGGCATTGGCGTCATCGCCACCCAGCCCCTGGAAGTTGATCGGCCGGCCAATTACCGCCTGATCAATGGTTTCCGGAAGCTGCGTCTGCGCCTGCTGTTTAATATGCAGCATCATGGCGCACACCAGATCTTCAAACAGCGCAACCTGCTGCGGCTTCAGGCCGCTGGCGCCGAGGAACGATTTCGGGGATTTAACGAAGTACACTTCTTCCGGATCGTCGACATATTGATGCAGCGAGGCCAGACCAAACTGGACGCTGTTGCCGAGGACATCGATGTCTTCATCGCGGTTATAGTTGATGGCGCGACGCAGCAGCGCCTGGTTTTCAGCGCCGTTGGTCGGCACGTCATGATGGCGATAGAGCCATTCGCTGACCGCTTCGCGGGTTGGCGCCGACAGCATTGACGGCAGCAGCTTGCTGCCGTTTTCCAGCGTTAACAATTGCGGAAGATTATCGCGCATTACGGCAACCGAACAGTTGGCGGTTCCGTAGTCAAAACCAATAAACATGACCTGAAAAATCCCCATGCCAGTGAAGAAGGGGGGCGACTTTAGCGGATTGCCGCCACGGCGACAACTGGAATTTAAAAGCAAGGTATGTCGGACGTGGAGCGTCTATCATTGAGGCAATTAAAGAAGGAGAAATGATGACGCTGTTACCCTGGCACCCCCCCTACGACCCGCAATGGATATTCGGTTTTCTACGCGCCCGTGCGGTGGCGGGTATTGAAACGTTCAGCGAGGGGCGTTACACCCGCAGCTTTTCCCTGGCGGGCCATCGTGGCCTGATCGCGGTTGAGCCCGATATGGCGGCGCAGGGATTACGCGTGACCTTATCTGCCGGCCTGCTGCCGGTGGCCGATGCGTGCCACGATCGGGTTGCGCGCTTGTTTGATTTAGCCTGCGACCCGCATCGGGTGGCCCGGACGCTGGGCACGCTGGCCAGCGCGCGTCCTGGGCTGCGGCTACCGGGATCGCTTGATGCCTTTGAACAAGGGGTACGCGCGGTGCTGGGGCAGCTGGTCAGCGTGGCGATGGCGGCGAAGCTGACGGCAAAAGTGGCGGCGGCTTACGGGGAACCGTTGGCGGAGGCGCCGGAATACCGGCTCTTTCCTGAACCACAAACCCTGGCGCGAGCGGATCCATTAGCGCTTAAAGCTCTGGGGATGTCGCTGCGGCGCGCCGAGGCCCTGATCCATCTGGCGCAGGCGGTGATTGACGGTCAGCTGCCGCTGACGGCGCCGGACGACATTGAGGCCGGGATGAAACAGCTGCAAACGCTGCCTGGTATCGGCCGCTGGACCGCCAGCTATTTTGCCCTACGCGGCTGGCAGGCGAAGGACATTTTTCTGCCGGATGATTACCTGATTAAGCAGCGGTTTAGCGGCATGACCCCGGCGCGTATTGCCCGTTACGCCAGCCGCTGGCAGCCGTGGCGTTCCTATGCGTTATTGCATATCTGGTATAGCGAAGGATGGGCGCCGACGGAGGAATAGCCATGCAGGGCGCATATCACTGGTATCGACGCGCTGAAATCCCTATAATTGCCGCGTTTGACGGTCAAACGTCACCCTTCCAATACATGAAATTATTCGAGATGCGCCTCAAAACTCGTTAGCGTTTTGAACAAACCCCACAGGGGCGAGGCTGCAAGCCGAGTCACGCGGCGGCAGCTCGAAGGGTTATGTGTATATACATCCAGGTTAATCAGGTCGCAAAAAAGTTATGACTGATACGTCTCATCAGTGCGTCATTATAGGTATCGCCGGCGCATCGGCTTCGGGAAAAAGTCTTATCGCCAGCACGCTGTATCGCGAATTGCGCGAACAGGTTGGTGATGAACATATTGGCGTTATTCCGGAAGACAGCTACTACAAAGATCAAAGTCATTTGTCGATGGAAGAGCGTGTTAAAACGAACTATGACCATCCCAGCTCGATGGATCACAGTTTACTGTTTCAACATTTGCAGATGTTGAAAAGCGGCCAGCCGATTGAATTACCGGTTTACAGCTACGTTGAACATACGCGTATGCCGGAAACGATCCACATCGAACCGAAAAAAGTGATCATCCTCGAAGGAATTTTATTGCTGACGGATGTTCGCCTGCGCAATGAGCTGAGCTTCTCTATCTTCGTTGATACGCCGCTGGATATCTGCCTGATGCGCCGCATCAAGCGCGATGTGAATGAACGCGGGCGCTCGATGGACTCAGTGATGGCGCAATATCAGAAAACGGTTCGTCCGATGTTCCTGCAGTTTATTGACCCTTCCAAGCAGTATGCCGACATTATTGTGCCGCGCGGCGGTAAAAACCGCATCGCGATTGATATTCTGAAGGCAAAAATCAGTCAGTTCTTTGAATAACACAGACGAATTGTGTAACGTGCAAAGAGAACCCAAATTGCCCTTAGCCCCGGAAGGTGTAGGGGCGCGATGCCATAAAGGAGAGAGCTCATGCGTCTGTGCGACCGAGATATAGAAGCCTGGTTGGATGAGGGGCGGCTATCTATCAGCCCGCGCCCGCCCATTGAACGTATTAACGGCGCGACCGTCGACGTTCGGCTGGGGAATAAATTCCGCACGTTTCGCGGCCACACGGCGCCCTTTATCGATCTGAGCGGGCCAAAAGCAGAAGTGACCGCGGCGCTGGATCGGGTGATGAGCGAAGAGATCGTGCTGCCGGAAGGCGAAGCCTTCTATCTGCATCCGGGAGAGCTGGCGCTGGCGGTGACCTATGAGTCGGTGACGCTACCGGCCGATCTGGTCGGCTGGCTGGACGGACGCTCCTCTCTGGCGCGTCTGGGACTGATGGTGCACGTCACCGCTCACCGTATCGATCCCGGCTGGTCTGGCTGCATCGTGCTCGAGTTCTTCAACTCCGGCAAGCTGCCGCTGGCGCTGCGTCCGGGGATGCCGATCGGCGCACTGAGCTTTGAACCGCTGTCAGGCCCTGCGGCACGGCCCTATAACCGCCGTGAAGACGCCAAATATCGCGACCAGCAGGGCGCGGTGGCGAGTCGAATCGACAAGGATTGATAACGTAAGCGGTGTACTGAGGGTGCCATGAGACGAATTCTGACGACGCTGATGATCTTGCTGGCGGTGGTTGTCGCCGGGCTGACCGCGTTGGTATTGCTGGTCAATCCCAACGATTTTCGCGCCTATATGGTGCATAAGGTGGCGGAACGTAGCGGTTATCAGCTCGAACTCGATGGCCCGCTGCGCTGGCACGTCTGGCCGCAGCTGAGTATTCTTTCCGGCCGCATGACGCTGACGGCACCGGGGGCGGCTGAACCGGTGGTGCGCGCGGACAATATGCGTCTTGATGTCGCCCTTATGCCGCTGATTTCTCATCAGCTGCAGGTCAAACAGGTGATGCTCAAGGGAGCGGTCATTCAGCTGACGCCGAAGACCGAAGCCGTACGCGGCCAGGATGCGCCGGTGGTTCCTCACGACAATTCGCTGCCGCTGGTGGCGGAAGACAGCGGCTGGTCCTACGACGTGCGGCAGCTGCAGGTGGTGGACAGCGTCCTCTTTTTCCAGCATGAAGATGGCGAACAGGTGACCGTGCGCGATATTCGCCTGCAGATGGATCAAGATGAACATCATCACGCGACGCTCGACTTTGCCGGGCGAATCAACCGCGACCAGCGCGATCTGGCGCTCTCTTTCACCGCCGAGGTTCAGGGCGGTGACTATCCACACTCTCTGAAGGCTGACATCTCCCGGCTCGACTGGCAGCTGCGCGGCGCCGAGCTGCCGGCTGACGGCGTGAGCGGGCAGGGCAGTATGCAGGCGAACTGGCAGGAGGACGAGAAAAAGCTGAGCTTTGATAACCTCAATCTGACGGCGAACGGCAGCACGATTGCCGGCAGCGCCAGCGTGATTTTAGGTGACCGGGCCGACTGGAACCTCAATCTTCATGCCACGACTCTTGACCTCGACACTCTGCTGACGCACGGTTCTCCGGCAACGGATTCTGGCGCCAGCCAGCAGGGACAAAGCCAGCCGAGGCAGCTGCGCCCGGTGATTGCCGACAGCGATATTCAGGAAGATTACAACAGCCTGCGCGGATTTACCGCCCATATGGCGCTGACGGCCGACCAGCTTCAGTGGCGTGGGATGACCTTTACTCAGGTGAAAAGCGACATCAGTAACCAGCTCGGACTGCTGACCATCAACCAGCTTCAGGGCGAACTGGATGGCGGCCTGATATCGTTGCCCGGCACCCTTGACGCGCGGGGAGAGACATCGCAAGCCTCCTTCCAGCCCAAACTGGATAACGTTGAGATTGCCACCATCCTGAAAGCATTTAACTATTCGCTCAATCTGACCGGTAAGCTCTCGTTAACCGGGGATTTCTCCGGTGAAAAAATTGATGCCGACGATTTCCGTCGTCGCTGGCAAGGAGATGCGCAGATACAGATGGCGAATACCCGCACCGAAGGGCTTAACTTCCAGCAGCTCGTGCAGCAAGCCGTTGAGCGCAGCACCAATGTGCAGGCGCAGGAAAATTACGACAACGCGACCCGCCTCGACTCCATGAGCAGCGAGCTGCAGCTGGCGCAGGGACAGGTCACGTTGCAAAGCCTGCAGGGGCAATCAGAGATGATGGCGCTGACCGGGCAGGGCGACCTGAATTTATTGAAAGAAGAGTGCGATATGCGCTTTAACGTGCGCGTGCTGGGCGGCTGGAAAGGCGAAAGCAAGCTTATCGACAAGCTCAAACAGACCGCGATTCCGCTACGTATCTACGGAAAATGGCAGGCGCTGAGCTATAGCCTGCAGGTCGACCAGGTGCTGCGTAAACAGCTGCAGGATGAAGCTAAACAGCGGCTTAATGACTGGATTGAGCGCAATAAAAACACCCAGGACGGGAAAGAAGTGAAGAAGCTGCTTGAGAAACACTAACCAGGATTGACCGGCGGAGCGACTTTACGGGCCCGGATGGCGGCGCAAACGCCTTATCCGGGCGACCTGAACGCACTCTCCCTGTAGCCCCGGTAAGCGTAGCGCCACCGGGGGCAAGCAGACAGATGCAGGTTGAAAGGTTATCGCGGTGGTTTTCCCGGATAGCGGCGCAAACGCCTTATCCGGGTTACCCGAGCGGACTCTCCCTGTAGCCCCGGTAAGCGTAGCGCCACCGGGGAAGCAGTCTGATGCAGGTTGAAAGGTTATCACGGTGGTTTTCCCGGTTAGCGGCGCAAACGCCTTATCCGGGCTACCCGAGCGGACTCTCTCTGTAGCCCCGGTAAGCGTAGCGCCACCGGGGAGTATCTGCCGACTGCGGGGATTACACTTCGTAGCTCAGCTCATCTTCCCGCGGCGGCGGGATAATCTGCACTTTCTGTACCCGGTGACTCTCGACCTGCAGCGTGCGTACGATGTAGTCGCCGATTTTCACCTCTTCACCCGCTTCAGGGACATGCTGCAGATTTTCCATTAACAGACCGGCAATCGTGTGATACTCGCGTTTATCATCGAGCGGCAGGGGAATGTACTGCACTAAATCTTCCAGCGGCATATGCCCATTGGCGGTCCAGCTGCCGTCAGGATTTTTCGCGATATCGTGGCGGGCATCAATCTCTTCAGCCTCGTTGGGTAAATTGCCGGCGATGGTTTCCATGACATCGCTCAGGGTCACCACCCCCTCAACGGAACCAAACTCGTCCACCACAAAGGCGAAATGGGTCCTGGCATGGCGGAACTGCTCCAGTGCCGGCAGCAGAGGCAACGTCTCAGGGAACACCAGCGGCTGACGCAGCAGGACGCGCAGGTCGAGCGGTTCATGGCGCAGCGATTGCTGTAACAGGTCGATGACGTGAACCACGCCGAGCAGATCTTCATCATCATTTCCGCCGGTGACGACCAGCCGGGTGTGCTGGTTTTTCTCCAGCAAGGCGCGGATTTCCTCCTCCGGTGCGCTAAGGTCTATATGCTCGATATCATGGCGCGAGGTCATAATACTGCTGACGGTGCGCTGGTTGAGATTAAGCACCCGCCCAATCATCCGGCGTTCCTGGGGGTTGAACAGCGGGTTATCGGCCTGGCTGTCGATCAGCGCGGCCGTATCGCTACTGAGCTCGGCATGTTCTTTATGCCCACTGAGTAAATTCATCACCGCTTCGGTCGTGCGCTGGCGTAGCGTGAGATTGGCGGAGAGGAAGCGACGGCGGTTGAACAGCGCCAGCTGGTTCAGCGACTCAATGATGACGGAGAAGCCGATGGCCGCATACAGATAACCTTTCGGGATGGGGAACCCAAACCCTTCGGCAATCAGGCTGAAACCAATCATCAGCAGGAAACTCAGACAGAGAATAACGATAGTCGGGTGGCTGTTGACAAACCGCGTCAGCGCTTTGCTGGCGAGCAGCATCAAACTCATGGCAATAACCACCGCCGCCATCATCACCGCCAGATGGTCGACCATGCCTACGGCGGTGATCACCGAATCGAGGGAGAAAATGGCATCCAGTACCACAATCTGAGCGACCACCCCCCAGAACCTCGCGCCCTTGCGCTGAACCGGATTATCGCTGTCTTTGCCCTCCAGCCGTTCATTCAGCTCAACGGTGGCTTTAAACAGCAGGAATAACCCACCAGACAACATAATCAAATCTCGCGCGCTAAAGCTGAGGTCGTGGTAGGTGAACAGCGGTGTGGTCAGGGTGACCAGCCAGGATATCGAGGCGAGCAGCAGCAGACGCATCAGCATCGCCAGCAGCAGGCCAATCACCCGCGCGCGGTCACGCTGAGTCGGAGGGAGTTTTTCCGCGAGGATCGCGATAAAAACAAGGTTATCAATACCGAGGACCAGCTCTATAACCACCAACGTTATGAGACCGGCCCAAATTGAGGGGTCGGCAATCCATTCCATCATTAGTTAAAACCTATACTACCTGAGAGTGCCATCCGACGATCATGGATAAGCGACAGATAAATTGCAATATATTCTCGTCTTATGACGTCGGGCGGGTACAGCTGCGGGAGAAATGCTGCGGATCGCAATATTAGACTGCATGAATTATAGACGCGCGAGCTTATTTTTTATGCAAATAAGCTTATTAATAAAAGGCATGACTGTGGACGACTGAATATAAACTTGCAAAAAGTGTACTGGATCAATAATGCCGGTTATTGCTCTCTCTGGTCGCATAGCGGTATGAAAATCAGACGGATTCAGACGCCGGGGGTAAACGCCCAATTCAATTACTTAATCGTAGCGATCCAGTTTTTGATACTACTGAATGTCGTGGCTTGCAAAATATCTTGTTTAATCAGACGATATCAGTAGCTTTTAATCAGGTGTAAAAGTCAGTGCCGATGGATGATATGGATAGCGGGCAAGAGGCGAAGGAGGGCATGATGAGCGCAGCGGTGAGCTTTCTGCGCTATTTTCTATTGAAAATAGCGCCTGAAGATTATTTTTATGAATTATGGACCGGCGATCATAAGAATAAATCCTCTTTTTCCCTACGTTTTGAGAATTATCCAGATGTATCCTCTGCAGTATTCTCTACCGGGAATGCAGCGATAAGTCCTGCTGGTGGTACGAGAACAGAAGAAAATCCTGAGGCAGGGCGCTATATGGTATCTGTGTCATCAGAATTTTCTTAAACCGCTCTGTCGGACCTAATACTTTGCGTGTATTCTCTGATGAAACATGTAGTTTCGGAATTTTGCTGGAAGTCGGACTGAGAGCAAAACGGTAATATCACAGATTGATACCAGGAGAACCTGTAATCAGGTGGGTATCGAAGATTTATCACTATATGGGTGGATATGAGAATGGCAAGTTTGAAAGCAGTTATTCCGGTAGCCGGATTGGGGATGCATATGTTGCCGGCCACCAAGGCGATTCCGAAGGAGATGCTGCCAATCGTTGATAAGCCAATGGTTCAGTATATCGTCGACGAGATTGTGGCTGCAGGCATCAAGGAGATTGTACTGGTTACCCACTCGTCTAAGAATGCCGTGGAAAACCATTTCGATACCTCCTATGAACTGGAAGCGCTGCTTGAGCAGCGTGTCAAACGTCAGTTGCTGGCTGAGGTACAGGCAATCTGCCCGCCGGGCGTGACCATCATGAACGTACGCCAGGCGCA
The DNA here is from genome assembly GCF_000735435.1 of Klebsiella planticola ATCC 33531. GTDB lineage: Bacteria > Pseudomonadota > Gammaproteobacteria > Enterobacterales > Enterobacteriaceae > Klebsiella > Klebsiella planticola. The sequence goes on from NZ_JMPP01000026.1 coordinate 36,981, forward strand.
GCCGCTGGGACTGGGACACTCCATTCTCTGCGCGCGCCCGATCGTCGGTGATAACCCGTTTGTTGTGGTGCTGCCGGACATCGTTCTGGATGATGCCAGCGCTGACCCGCTGCGCTATAACCTGGCAGCCATGGTGGCCCGCTTTAACGAAACCGGGCGTAGTCAGGTGCTGGCCAAGAGAATGGACGGCGACCTGTCGGAGTATTCGGTGATCCAGACCAAAGACCCGCTGAATGTGGAAGGGCAGATTGGCAGAATCGTTGAGTTTATCGAGAAGCCTGACGAGCCGCAGACGCTGGATTCCGATCTGATGGCCGTAGGGCGCTATGTTCTTTCCGCCGATGTGTGGGCTGAGCTGGAACGCACTCAACCTGGCGCATGGGGACGTATTCAGCTGACCGATGCGATCGCTGAACTGGCGAAGAAGCAGCCCGTTGACGCCATGTTAATGACCGGCGAAAGCTACGACTGCGGGAAAAAAATGGGCTATATGCAGGCCTTCGTAAACTACGGGCTGCGTAACCATAAAGAAGGCACGAAATTCCGCGAGAGCATTAAGAAGTTACTCGCGTAAATAGGCTCTACCGGATTTCAGAAGTATGAAAATGTAGGGTTTACAGAAGTATGTGGCATAAGACCGCGATGTTGCATGCTTCTGTAGACAGCCCTGCTGATTAAAACAGCATATTTTAGACAAATATTAATCAATATAAATCAGATGGTTATGCTGATTTGCTGAAACACACTTAATGTGTAAACAAAAAGCGACTTCAGAGACATCTGGTTGTTGTGCTGGCCCTCCTGTGATGGAATGGTCGGAGTAGCATAATTTTATGTTTGCTAATAATGAGTTAGTCAGAATCTTCTTAAAAAAATATGCATGTCGCTGGCTGTCATAAAAAAATAAAACTTGACTGAGATCATGCTTACGCATTAAACAACAGTGATGCATGCATAAAAATGTGAAGTTATCGGATGTGTATGCCCATAACAACGTCATGGACAAAGGCGCTGCGAACTGGAAAATCGTCAAAGGATGAAAAATAAATGAACTGGCAGTGGGTCTCTTTTTTTGGCGATAGTACCGTGCTGTTACCCAGCGCGGCAGCAGTGTTCATGGTTTTATTTCTGCGCAGGCCTTCCAGACAGATTGCCTGGCAGTGGGGATTGCTGTTTGGTATTACCGGCGCCATCGTCAGTGCGTCAAAACTGGCTTTTATGGGCTGGGGCATCGGCATCCGTGAGCTCGATTTCACTGGTTTTAGCGGGCACACCGCTTTATCTACCGCCTTCTGGCCCATTTTCTTATGGCTGCTCTGTGCCCGCGGTAGCGTTGCTTTACGCCGGGCTGCCATGGTTATAGGGTATTTGCTGGCTATCCTCGTGGGGTATTCCCGTCTGGCGATTCATGCCCATTCCCCATCTGAAGTGATTGCCGGGCTGCTGCTTGGCGCCTGCGGTAGCGCGCTGTTTCTGCTGCTGCAGCGGAATTCGTCGCGCGTGGCCGATGTGCAACTCTCCTGGAGCGGGGTGCTCAGTCTGATTATCATCCCCGTCGTGCTGCTAAATACCGGCGCTAAAGCGCCAACTCAGTCTCTGCTGGGTGAAATAGCCGTTAAGCTGGGTCCGCTGGAAAAGCCTTTTACCCGCGCGGATTTGCATAAGCGTTTTTACTGAGTGTGCTGCTGACGATGAATAAGTCCAGAGAAAATAATAGAATCAGTCCCGGTTTCGTACATTCATATTCGTGAAATAAATAGTTGCTACTACATTCTGCAGCAATATTTTTGCTGACACAGGAAATAACGTGGCTGAGAACAATCCTAAATAGGCAGGCCGCCCCTTATTCTTGAAATTAAATTATGTTTGTCAAGTATAAAAAATGAATGGCAGGTATTAATTTTTGTAGTTGACGGAAGTGACGAGAATTAGCGTGGTTAATATACTCATCCAATAAAAGTCTTAAAAAACATAGTCTTGCTTTGGTTTTGGTGCGTGATTATGCATCTTGAGCTGGATCGATGAGATATTATTAAACAATCTTATTGAGGTGTCGTCCGCTTGTCGGAGGAGTCAGATTAGGTTGCTTTGATAAGCGAATAGTTGTCATTTTTACTCCCATTTGCCGGCAGAATCTCGTAAACTTGATGCCGCAAAAAATATTGTCAATGACTAATAATCACGCGGGCACTGTGCCAGCAAAAATGTATAAATGAAGTACAGTGCATTGGTAGCTGTTAAGCCAAGGGCGGTAGCGTATCGAAACCGTCAGCGTCAATTCTGCAGTCATCTTCTATATGTTCGAAATTCCTAAAACCGGCTGCGACGGATGATTATCCGCAAGCACCGTATATAATCGGCAATCTTTCTGACTCTACAGCGTGTTATCCCTCTGGCCAACTTGAGATAGCTCATGTCCATGGTGGGGTGGTGATCGGTGTGAGGGGCGTCGCTGGCGTTGTGACTGTTGCACTGATAATTCAAATAGTGCGTGGCTGATTACGTTCAAAGGTACTGCTTATTGCATCATCACTGCTGAACAAACATACTACGACTGGCGTCTGCGTGCGCCCTCTAAACTCATATTTCCCCATGACTCGCCAGCTTGCGGAAACGGGGCTAAAAATGGATCTTGTATAATGATGAAAATCGCGCGTCTTGCACTTGCTTTGGGGCTGTTGACATCGGTGAGTGCGCAGGTTTATGCCTCTGGTCTGGTACTCAATGATAACGAACTGCGTAACGATCTCTCCTGGCTTTCTGACCGGGGAGTTATCCAGCTTAGCCTTTCGACCTGGCCCCTGAGCCAGGAAGAGATTACCCGGGCGTTAAAAAAGGCTAAACCCTCCTATTCTTCTGAACAGGTGGTGCTGGCGCGTATTAATCAGCGGCTTTCCTCATTGAAGGCTGATTTCCGCGTCAGCGGCTACACCTCTACCGATCAGCCGGGAACCCCGCAGGGCTTTGCGCAAAGCCAACCGGCGGATAACTCGCTATCGCTGTCCTTTAATAACAGCGGCGACTGGTGGGATGTTCATCTGCAGGGCAATGTGGAAGGCGGTGAGCGTATCAGCAACGGCTCCCGGTTCAATGCCAACGGCGCGTACGGCGCGGTGAAGTTCTGGAACCAGTGGCTGTCGTTCGGCCAGATGCCGCAGTGGTGGGGGCCTGGCTATGAAGGAAGCCTTATCCGCGGCGATGCTGCGAGGCCAATGACCGGATTCCTGATGCAGCGCGCTGAACAGGTGGCCCCGGAAACCTGGTGGTTGCGCTGGATTGGCCCCTGGCAGTACCAGATTTCCGCCAGCCAGATGAACCAGTACACGGCGGTACCGCATGCCAAGATTATCGGCGGCCGTTTGACCTTCTCCCCGTTCCAGTCTCTGGAACTGGGGGCTTCACGTATTATGCAGTGGGGAGGAGAGGGGCGCCCTCAATCATTTAGCAGTTTCTGGGATGGTTTCACTGGGCATGATAATACCGGTACTGCTAATGAACCCGGTAACCAGCTGGCGGGATTTGATTTTAAACTGAAGCTCGAGCCAACCCTGGGCTGGCCGGTGAGCCTGTATGGCCAGATGATTGGGGAAGATGAATCCGGCTATCTGCCTTCAGCTAATATGTATCTGGGCGGAATTGAAGGGCACCACGGCTGGGGGAAAGATGCGGTCAACTGGTATGTAGAAGCGCATGATACACGCTCAAATATGAGTAGAACAAATTATAGTTATAACCACCATATTTATACCGATGGTTATTATCAGCAGGGTTATCCGCTAGGCGATGCTATGGGGGGCGACGGTCAGCTGTTTGCCGGTAAAGTTGAACTGGTTACCGAAGATAATCAGCGCTGGAGCACACGCCTGGTCTATGCCAAGGTGAATCCTAAAGATCAATCAATTAATAAAGCATTCCCGCATGCAGATACATTGAAAGGTGTACAACTGGGCTGGAGTGGGGATGTCTATAAGACTGTCCGCCTGAACACCTCGCTGTGGTATACCAATGCTGACCATAGCGATAGCGATGATGTTGGCGCAAGCGCCGGGATCGAGATCCCATTTAGTCTATAGGCTGAATGCTACAGCAAAATCAGAGAATGGACTTCAGTCTACCATTGTCTGCATGAAGCCAGCCGGGGACAAACTGGCGGATGCTATGTAGCTCAGAAATAAGAAATTTTAGTTTACTGATGATGTGACACTATGAAGAAAAAAATGGTTAGATTTTCGGCTTTAGCATTGGCAATAGGGCTGTTAGCGGGTTGTACTATTATGCCAGGACAGGGGTTAAATAGCCTGCGTAAGAATGTTGTTGAGTTACCCGATAGCGATTACGATCTGGATAAGTTGGTCAATGTTTACCCGATGACACCAGGGCTGATCGATCAGCTACGTACGCCTACGGTGATGGCGCAGCCAAATCCGCAACTGGATAATTTACTCAAAAGCTACGAGTATCGTATCGGCGTTGGCGATGTACTAATGGTGACAGTGTGGGATCATCCAGAACTTACGACTCCGGCAGGGCAGTATCGTAGTGCGAGTGATACCGGCAACTGGGTAAATGCGGATGGTACTATTTTCTATCCGTATATCGGCAAAGTGCAGGTGGCAGGCAAAACATTAAGTGAAGTCAGACAAATCATTGCCAGCCGTTTGACAACATATATTGAAAGTCCTCAGGTGGATATCAGTGTAGCTGCTTTCCGTTCGCAAAAAGCATATGTTACTGGCGAAGTTATCAAATCTGGGCAGCAGCCAATTACTAATATTCCTTTAACGGTAATGGATGCTATTAATGCGGCAGGTGGGTTGGCTCCTGATGCTGATTGGCGAAATGTTGTTTTGACGCATAATGGTAAAGATACCAAAATTTCTTTGTATGCATTGATGCAGAAAGGTGATTTGACACAGAATCATCTCTTGTATCCCGGAGATATCCTGTTCATACCTCGTAATGACGACCTTAAAGTCTTTGTTATGGGCGAAGTTGGCAAACAAAGTACCATGAAAATGGACCGCAGTGGCATGACGCTGGCTGAAGCATTAGGCAATGCTGAAGGTATATCCCAGGCAATGAGTGATGCAACTGGAGTCTTTGTTGTTCGCCAGTTAAAAGGAGATAAGCAGGGAAAAATTGCCAATATATACCAGCTTAATGCACAGGATGCTTCTGCTATGGTGTTAGGTACTGAATTCCAGTTACAACCATATGATATTGTCTACGTTACTACTGCACCATTGGTTCGTTGGAATCGTGTTGTGTCTCAGTTGGTACCGACAATTACTGGAGTCCATGACATGACAGAAACTGCACGCTTCATTAAATCGTGGCCATAATTATGTTTGAATCAATTTTAGTAGTTTGTACCGGTAACATATGTCGTTCTCCTATCGGAGAACGATTTTTACGCCGAGCATTACCTAATAAAAAAATAGATTCGGCGGGTACGGGAGCTCTTGTTGATCATATTGCTGATTCTAGTGCTATTAAAGTTGCTGCGATGCATGGTCTCTCATTAGAGGGACATAGGGGGCAACAGTTTACTGCTCGACTTGGTCGACAATATGATTTAATTCTTGTAATGGAACGATCACATATAGAACAAATAGGGCATATTGCACCTGAGGTCAGGGGTAAAACAATGTTATTTGGTCATTGGCTTAATCAAAGAGATATACCTGATCCATATAGGAAGAGTGAAGAGGCCTTTTTATCTGTATATAAGCTAATAGAGCAGGCCGGAAAACTTTGGACACAAAAGTTAGGTGCATAATTCAGGAAAATTAGAATGACATCAGCTATTAACAAAACGACATCTAAAGATGATGAAGGGATCGACTTAGGTCGTCTTTTGGGTGAGCTAATTGATCATCGAAAACTCATCTTATCAGTAACTTCACTTTTCACATTGTTTGCTTTATTGTATGCAATTTTCGCTACACCAATATATCAGGCGGATGCTCTTGTTCAGGTTGAACAGAAGCAGGCTAATGCTATACTGAGCAATCTCAGCCAAATGTTGCCAAACAGTCAACCACAATCTGCACCAGAGATAACATTACTTGGTTCGCGGATGATACTAGGAAAAACAGTGGATGACCTTAATTTGCAAATAAGAGTCAAACAGGAGTTTTTCCCTATTTTTGGTCGTGGTTTAGCAAGATTTATGGGGGATAAACCAGGTGTTATATCAATTTCACGATTATATATTCCGCAGGTTGATGGTGATGAAGCTCCGAAAATTAAACTCACAGTAAAAGATGAAAATAATTATATTATAGACATTGGTGATAAAACATTTAATGGGAAAGTCGGTGTTCTTTTTGAAGCATCAGGAGTTACACTGAAAGTTGATGAAATAAAAGCCAGTCCAGATTCTGAGTTCTCGATTGTATATATTAGCAGATTAAAAGCTATAAGTGATTTGCAAGAATCATTGGAAGTGGCAGATCAAGGAAAAGATACAGGAATGCTTGGTATTTCTTTAACAGGAGATAATCCAGAGTTAATAGAAAAAATTGTTGACAGCATTAGCAATAATTATTTGGCACAAAACATCGCTCGTCAAGCAGCCCAAGATGCCAAAAGCCTAGATTTTCTAAATCAACAATTACCGCAAGTGCGTAGTGATCTTGATATGGCTGAAGGTAGACTAAATAAATATCGTCAGCAAAACGATTCCGTCGATTTATCACTTGAAGCCAAATCTGTACTTGATCAAATAGTAAATGTTGATAATCAGCTTAATCAATTGACTTTTCGTGAGTCAGAAATTTCACAGTTGTATACTAAGGAGCATCCAACTTATAAGGCTTTAATGGAGAAAAGGAAAACATTACAGGACGAAAAAGCAAAGTTAAACAAAAGAGTGTCGGCAATGCCTGAAACTCAACAAGAAATATTAAGATTAAGTCGAGATGTTGAATCTGGACGTGCAGTATATATGCAGTTATTAAATCGTCAACAAGAGTTAAGTATTTCCAAATCTAGCGCGATTGGTAATGTTAGAATAATTGATAATGCAGTAACAGAACTAAAACCTGTAAAACCGAAGAAAGTATTAATTGTTCTAATTGGAATTATATTTGGCGGAATTGTATCAATTGGATTAGTGTTATTACGAGTCTTCTTAAGAAGAGGCATTGAAACACCTGAGCAGCTAGAAGAGCTTGGTATTAATGTTTACGCAAGTATTCCGGTTGCAGAAGCTTATAGTAATAATATAGTTCAACCGAAATGGTCAAAGAAAGTACAAAATGAAATACAGGGTTTTCTGGCAGTAGATAATCCAGCGGATTTAGCAATTGAAGCTATACGAGGTTTACGTACAAGTCTTCATTTTGCAATGATGGAAGCCAGAAATAATGTTCTTATGATCTCTGGTGCTAGTCCAAATGCAGGTAAAACATTTGTAAGTTCAAATTTAGCAGCAGTAATTTCCCAGACTGGGAAAAAAGTGCTATTTATAGATACTGACATGAGAAAAGGATATACTCATAAGTTATTTAATCAAAACAATGAAAACGGTCTGTCAGATATTTTGGTCGGAAACATAGAGTCAAGCAAAGCTATTAAAAGGATCATTTCGGCTGATTTTGATTACATTTCAAGAGGTATGGTGCCTCCGAATCCAGCAGAGTTGTTAATGCATCGCCGGTTTGGTGAGTTAATTAGTTGGGCAAGTGCAAACTATGACATTGTAGTATTAGATACTCCACCTATACTTGCAGTAACTGATGCTGCCGTAATTGGTCATTACGTCGGTACTACGCTGCTAGTTGCGCGCTTTGAGGAAAATACTGTCAAAGAGATAGACGTTAGTATTAAGCGCTTTGAAAACGCAGGCATAGCTGTAAAAGGGTGCATTTTGAACGGTGTTGTAAAAAAAGCAAGTAGCTACTATGGCTATGGATATAGCCATTATGGCTATTCATATAAAGACAATAAATAGAATTCACTTCGATATAAACAGGGAAGTTTTCCCTGTTTATATCGGTCTACATAAATATAAATAAAAAACAAACAGGTTAAATATAAATCTCAAGAGAGGGGATTATGACGCTCTTTGTCAGGAATATTATCGTCAGTATTGCATTAGCAGTATCTGATTTCCTTGCTTTTACAATATCACTATATATATCAGCTGGATTATTATCTGTTACAGTAAATAATTATGAAGAATATTTCCCGGAAAATCAGATAGAAGGATGGATTGCCTTACATTGGTTACTAGCATTCTGCTGTGTTGGCTGGTATTCCATGAGGCTTAGACATTACTTTTATCGTAAGACTTTCTGGTTTGAACTAAAAGAAATACTGCGGACGCTTGTTATTTTTGCAATAATTGAAATTGCAGTTATGGCATTTACAACGTGGACATTCTCACGCTTATTATGGCTTTTAACATGGATTTTAATTTTAATATTGGTTCCTATAGCGCGGATGGGAATAAAACGAGTTTTGGACTTTTTTAATCTATGGCAGCGTGATACTTGGATTATTGGTAGTGGTGAGAATGCAAAAGAGGCATACAAAGCAATAAGCAGCGAAAGGAATTTAGGATTGGAAGTTGTTGGGTTTATCTCTAGTCCAGGGGGAGTGGTTTCAGGTGAAAAAATAGATGGAATATCTGTTTTGCCAAATGATATAAATTGGCTGTCAACCAAAGATCCCAAAACACAATTTATCGTAGCAGTAGAATCTGATCAAAGCGAAATAAGAAATACGTGGTTGCGTAATTTTATGATTAAGGGCTATAGATTTGTTTCTGTGATTCCTACATTACGCGGAATGCCGTTAGATAGCACAGATATGTCATTTATCTTTAGCCATGAAGTTATGATTTTTAGGGTTCAACAAAATCTCGCGAAATGGTCTTCAAGAATTTTAAAACGTATCTTTGATATAGTCGGCTCGCTGTCTATTATTATTATTTTATCGCCGATGCTAGTATATATAAGTAGTAAAGTTAAAAAGGATGGGGGGCCGTCAATATATGGGCATGAGCGAATTGGTAAAGGTGGGAAATCATTTAAATGCTTAAAATTTCGTTCAATGGTCATAAACTCTAAAGAAGTTCTGGAGGAACTTTTATCTCACGATGCTGAAGCAAAAAAGGAGTGGGATGCAACATTCAAACTAAAAAATGATCCACGAATTACTAAAATTGGAAGTTTCTTACGTCGGACTAGTCTCGATGAGTTACCTCAACTATTCAATGTGTTGAAAGGTGAAATGAGTTTGGTTGGCCCACGGCCTATTATTACTGCTGAACTCGAAAGATATAACGATGAAGTTGATTATTACCTCCTAAGTAAACCTGGGATGACTGGCTTGTGGCAGGTGAGTGGTCGTAGCGATGTAGACTACGAGACTCGAGTATACCTTGATGCATGGTATGTTAAAAACTGGTCTATGTGGAATGATATCGCCATTCTCTTTAAGACTATTGGTGTTGTATTGAAAAAGGATGGTGCGTATTAAGCATATCCTTAAGAATAGTAGATAAAGAGTTTTTATATGAGATACTATGTTGCAATACCTAC
>NZ_JMPP01000027.1 GCF_000735435.1 Klebsiella planticola ATCC 33531
GTTGCAATACCTACTTATAACGGTGGGGAAATATGGAAAACTGTTGTAGAAAATATAAAGAAATATGCCCCTGCTGATTTGTTTGTACATGTAATTGACTCGACAAGTAAGGATGATACAGTTTCCGTTGCCGACAAGTCGGGTTTCGATGTGCTGACTATTGCTGGGAAAGACTTCAATCATGGGGGGACAAGAAATCAAGCGGTTGAAAAATATATTGATCTGTATGATATAGTGATTTTTTTGACCCAGGATGCTATTCCTCAACCTAATTTTATTGAGGAAATAATATCAGTATTTTCTGATACTAGCATTGCATGTGCCTATGGTCGACAGTTACCTCATACAGATGCTAATCCACTGGCACAACATGCGAGAAAATATAGCTATCCGGAAAAAGGGTATGTTTGTGGAAAAGATGACATTCCTCAGATGGGGCTTAAAACTGTATTTATGTCAAATTCATTTTCAGCATATAGGCTATCAACTTTCAAAGAGTTAGGCGGCTTCCCATCAAATACGATTCTTTGTGAAGATATGTTTTTCACAGCAAAGGCTGTCCTTTCTGGATATAAGGTAGCCTATGTTGCGAAAGCAGTAGTACAACATTCGCATAATTATACCCCATCTGAAGAGTTCAAACGTTATTTTGATATTGGTGTTTTTCACAAAGATGAGCCTTGGATTAGGGAAAATATGGGAGGTGCTGGAGGTGAAGGGAAAAGGTTTATACTGTCAGAGATAAAGTTTTTGCTTAAAAGAGCGCCTCATTGGTTACCAATATCATGTATAAATAACTTTATGAAAATTCTTGGATATAAGTTGGGGCAACAATATGAAAAACTACCTAAAAAAATGATTAAATCCTTTAGCATGCATAAGCGCTATTGGGATTTCTGATCTTAAACTTAGTTCTAAGTATTAATATGATAGTCATTTTATTTATTGGTTAAAGGATGTAAGAGGATAACATGAAAATAATTGTCACTGGCGGTGCTGGGTTTATTGGGTCAGCTGTAGTACGTCATATTATTAAAGATACTAAAGACGAAGTCGTTGTTGTAGACAACCTTACATATGCGGGTAATCTTGAGTCGTTGAAAGAAGTTACTGACAATGCTCGCTTTAAATTTGAACATGTGAATATCTGCGACAGGGCCGAATTAGACCGTGTTTTCAGTGAACAGCAACCAGATGCTGTAATGCACCTGGCTGCAGAAAGTCACGTAGATCGCTCTATCGATGGCCCAGCAGAGTTTATCGAAACCAATATCATTGGCACTTATACGATGCTTGAGGCCTCGCGTTCTTACTGGAATCAGTTAGATGAGAAAAGAAAGCAAAATTTCCGTTTTCACCATATCTCGACTGATGAAGTTTATGGGGACCTTCACGGAACGGATGACCTATTCACTGAGACAACTCCTTATGCTCCGAGTAGCCCATATTCTGCATCCAAAGCTTCAAGTGACCATTTAGTTCGGGCATGGCATCGAACCTATGGGCTTCCAACAATAGTGACGAATTGCTCTAATAATTATGGGCCGTATCATTTTCCGGAAAAATTAATACCGTTGATCATTTTGAATGCATTGGATGGTAAACCTCTTCCAGTGTACGGTGATGGTGGACAGATTCGCGATTGGCTATATGTTGAGGATCATGCCCGTGCATTGTATAAAGTCGTTACAGAAGGACAAGTTGCAGAAACCTACAATATTGGCGGTCATAACGAACGTAAAAATATTGATGTCGTGATGACTATATGCCAGTTGCTTGAAGAGCTTGTTCCTGTTAAGCCTGCTGGTGTTGCACAATATACTGACCTTATTAAATATGTTACAGATCGTCCCGGCCATGATATGCGCTACGCGATTGATGCTGATAAGATCTATAGAGAACTCGGATGGAAACCACTGGAAACTTTTGAAAGTGGAATTCGTAAAACAGTTGAATGGTATCTGGCTAATGAAGTGTGGTGGAGCCGTGTAAAAGATGGTTCATATGCTGGTGAGCGCTTAGGCCTGTCTCGTTAATTAATCAAGGAATAGAAAATGAAAGGTATTGTTCTTGCAGGTGGTTCTGGCACTCGTCTTTATCCTATTACTAAAGGGACTTCTAAACAACTTTTGCCAATTTATGATAAACCAATGGTTTATTATCCAATCTCAGTTCTTATGCTTGCTGGTATACGAGATATATTAGTTATTTCGACTCCAGATGATATGCCTGGATTTAAACGTTTGCTCGGTGATGGCAGCCAGTTTGGCGTTAAATTTAGCTATGCCATTCAACCAAGCCCGGATGGGCTTGCTCAGGCCTTCCTGATTGGAGAAGAGTTTATTAACGGAGATAGTTGCGCATTGGTCTTGGGTGACAATATTTACTTTGGCGAAAGCTTTGGACGCAAGTTAGAAGCTGTTGTACAGCGTACTGATGGAGCAACTGTTTTTGGCTACCAGGTAATGGACCCGGAGCGATTCGGCGTTGTTGAATTTGATGAAAACAATCGTGCGGTATCACTTGAAGAAAAACCGTCTGAGCCTAAATCCAATTGGGCAGTTACAGGACTATATTTCTATGACAAGAATGTTGTGGAAATGGCAAAGAAAGTTAAACCATCTGCCAGAGGTGAGTTAGAGATTACTACATTAAATGAAATGTACCTTGAGCATGGCAATTTACATGTTGAAAAACTCGGTCGCGGATTTGCCTGGCTAGATACCGGTACTCATGAGAGTTTATTAGAAGCATCTCAGTTTATCCATACTATTGAACAGCGCCAGGGCTTCAAAGTGGCTTGCCTTGAAGAGATTGCTTATCGAAAAGGGTGGCTCTCAAAAGATGAAGTATTAGCACAAGCTAAAGTACTTTCAAAAACTCAATATGGACAATACCTTCAAATGTTGGTAGAGGAGAAATAATAATGCAGATTATTGATACTAAAATTGCTGATGTCAAGATTATACAACCAAACGTCTTCGGTGATGCTCGAGGTTTCTTCGTAGAGACTTATGAAAAAAAACGCTATCAAGAAATGTTGAATATTGATTTGGACTTTGTTCAGGATAATCACTCCCGATCAGCTAAAGGTGTTCTTCGTGGATTACACTTTCAAACACAACATGCGCAAGGAAAATTAGTCCGGGTTGTGCGCGGTGAGGTCTTCGATGTAGCAGTCGATATTAGACCTGAGTCGCCAACATTTGGGAAATGGGAAGGAGTAATCCTTTCAGAAGAAAATAAAACTCAGTTCTGGATACCCCCTGGTTTAGCTCATGGCTTTGTTGTTCTTTCCGACATTGCTGATTTTGAGTATAAGTGTACCGATTATTATAATCCTGGGTTCGAGGGGTGTGTTATTTGGAATGATGCTGATATCGGTATAGATTGGCCTGAGAAATCTCCTCTGCTTTCAGAAAAAGATAAGAATGGAAAAACATTAAAGGAGCTATTTGCATGAAGGTATTATTAACCGGAGCAAAAGGACAGCTTGGGAACTGTTTTATCGATAGAATGCCAAAAGAATGGCAAGTAATAGCAACTGATTCTAATGACCTTGATATAACAAATGAAAGTCAGGTTACTGAGTTTGTTGAAGAAATGAGACCTGATGTTATCGTTAATGCTGCGGCTTATACTGCAGTAGACAAAGCTGAAGAGCAAATCAATATAGCCAGACTCGTAAATACGAATGGACCTATGTATTTAGCAGCTGCAGCTAAGGCATTTAAGGCACGTTTTGTTCATGTTTCAACTGATTATGTTTTTGATGGCACACAGGCTACGCCCTATACTGAGGATGATTTGCCAAATCCATTAGGAGTTTATGGAAGAACTAAACTGGATGGTGAGGTGGCTGTATCTGAAGTGTATCCGGATGCTATAATAATACGTACAGCGTGGGTATTCAGTGAGTATGGTAATAATTTTCTTAAAACGATGCTGCGCTTAGCTTCAGAGCGAGAGCAAATCGGTGTTGTTGATGACCAGTATGGTTGCCCAACATACGCAGGCGATATAGCAACTGCAATAATACAGTTATTAATTGTACGAGCCCCTGGAGGGATTTATCATTTTTGTGGCGATGAGGAAATGAGTTGGAGGGAGTTTGCCGAACAAATTATTATTGAGCTTAATAAAGAAAATAAAATTAAAAATATGCCCGTAATAAATAGACTAACAACTGAACAGTATCCAACTTTAGCCAAGAGACCTAAGTATTCAACTTTAGATTGTAAAAAAATAAATGGATATGATATTAAGCCCTCAAACTTTAATGTTAATGTTAGTAAAGTTATAAATTCTATATATCAAGATTAGTTTACTGAACAATTGGACTTAAAAATATGAATCCTGAGAGTTGTAGAGTTCCTAAAGTCAGTGTCTATATATCAACGCATAATAGGCTAGATAGATTAAAAAGGGCAATACAATCGGTATTATTGCAAGATTATGAGAATATCGAATTATTAGTATGTGATGATGCATCACAGGATGGAACACAAGAATATATGAACTCACTATGCAGTGAGGATAAGCGTGTTCTCTATTTCAGGAATGAGGTTAACAAAGGTGCTTGTGTTACAAGAAATTTAGGAATATTTAATGCTACTGGACAATTTATCACTGGCTTAGATGATGATGATGTGTTTACCACGGATAGGATTAAGATATTTGTAGATAATTGGGATGATAAATATTCATTTCTTTGTTGTAATTTTTATGATTGTTACAGCAATGGAGTAAAAAAACTGCATTATCGAAACATAAATGAAAATATTCACCTGACTTATAAAGATATACTCTTTGACAATTTAGCATCAAATCAAGTATTCACCCTAACTGAAAGAATGAAAAAGATCGGTGGTTTTGATGCTAGAGTCAAGAGGTTACAAGATTGGGATACATGGTTAAGATTAGGCTATAGTTTTGGTACATTTAAAATATTACCAAAAGCAACTTATATTATGTATCATGATCATCAGCAAGATGAAAAAAGAGTCTCGAAAGCATATCCATTATCCTCGGCATTAAATGAATTGAGAGAGCGTAATGCTGAATTATACAGTATAGAAGAAACAAAATTCATCGACTATTTAGTATTGTTAGAAAGTAAAAAAGCTAAAATGGTGGATAGTATTATATGGAGCGTAAAAAGGAAAAAACCTAAATATATACTTAAATATATTGAACAGTTTTTCTCAAAGAATGTTCACAGATGAAAATTGAGGTTTTTAATGTCTATGGAATGCAAAATTATCATTGTTACCCACAATAGCCAAAAGCATATACAATGGTGTATTGATGGATTAGAATCATCTAAATTGAAACTCAATATAAAAATCGTAGATTCAGGATCTAATAATCCTGCTTATCTCGATTCTTTGTCTTCTAAACATCAGTTAGAAGTATTCAAAGAAGATAATATTGGTTTTGTTAAGGGAAATAATAGGATCTTACATAAAATAAAGGATGATGACTGGATACTATTACTTAACCCGGATGCTCGCGTAGAAGGTGAAGTCTTAGACAAGTTAATCTCTTTGGCGAATGAAATAAAATATAATAATGTCGGCATATTTTCTGTACCTTTGATTCGGTTTTCAATTGATGAGATGAAATCACTATCTGTTTTTGACTCATTAGGAATAAAATCAAGTCTATATGGAAAATGGTTCGATGTAGGTTCAGGTGAACCAGTTAGACAGCTACCTAATGAACCTACTGATATATCTGCTGTATGCGGAGCTTTTATGCTAATTAGAGGGAATGCACTTAACGTATGCCTTGATAAATCAAATAAAAAAGGGTTTGAGGGAAGTTATTTCATGTACAAGGAAGATATTGAGCTATGTTTAAGGTTTAGAAAAAATAAATGGAAGGTTATGATGGTGAACCATTTGAGCGCTTACCATTGTAGAGGTTGGAATAAATCCCGTAAAGATATTGCTTTTTGGGCAAAATATCACTCTGCCTTGAATGATCTTGATCTTGCGATCAGATATAGAATAATTAATTTGCCTTATGCAATGAGCAAATATTTATGGGTAAATATTGTAGAGCGTTTTAATTAAATGTTGATGGGTATTATATGCCTCATTTTTTAGATAACGAATTGATGCTGTTATATCTTCTTTGCTCAATAATAACATTATTTTTGGCATCATTAAGTATTATTACGAGAAGTAAAAAATTAGACAATTTCACATTAATTCTTAGTTTTGTTTTAATTACTCTTTTTTATGGACTCCGTTATCCTGGGACTACAGATACTAAAATGTATCTTAGTGAGTTTGATAGTTTATCAAACTTGGATTCATTCTCATGGGGATGGGGGTTTTATGCTTTGATGAAATTTATCGCTATATTTGGTAAGTCTCATCAGTTATATATTTTTGCATCGTCTTTATTTCTTACTTTCTGTCTTTTAATCTTCGTGATATATACCTTCAAAGGAAAGAACTATAAATCCTTACTAATAATTGCATGTTTTTATAGCTGGGATGTCTTAGAGCTATCAACTAATGCCTATAGGCAAGGAGTCTCATCGATACTTGCGGGCATTGCTTGTGTCTTATTGTATAGGAAACATTATATTTGGGCATCACTAATATTCTATATAGCACTATCATTTCACTGGGGGGCAATAGTTGTTGTTTTAGTATGTGTTCTTTCATATTTTTTCATGAATACAATAATGACTATCTATGCAGCCCGAATTGCACTAGTAATGTTTGTAATAGCGATAGTCGTAAAGATTGATATTATGGGGTTACTATACGAACATGTTTCTGCATTAAGTTTTTTGTTTAGTGGGGTGAATTTATCATCCAAAGCAGATGCTTATTTAGCAGGAGGTGTCGATGGCGCAAATTTTTATGATTTTAATGTCCCTAGACGTGTTTATAATATATTAACAACATTGATACCATTGATTCTCTTAGTTTGTTTTACCGTCAAAAAAGAAAATAGGAATTATATTTTTTCAGATGATAATTCAAGATGTATTCTGTCACTTTTCTCCATGCTAAGTATTTATGGTGTACTTTTAATATCAATGACATGGTTCATGCGTAATTTTTATTGGAATACATTCTTCTCTTGCGCGATATACCCACTACTTCTTCATTTTGTTCAAGAGAAATCACCCAAGAAACTTACCAAATATTGTATTGCTTTATCTGTTTTCTTGTTATTATTTTCCTGCATTACCATGTGGCGAACCCCTTCAATATTTATATCGTATCC
Source organism: Klebsiella planticola ATCC 33531 (assembly GCF_000735435.1). GTDB lineage: Bacteria > Pseudomonadota > Gammaproteobacteria > Enterobacterales > Enterobacteriaceae > Klebsiella > Klebsiella planticola. The sequence continues at coordinate 7,252 of NZ_JMPP01000027.1, forward strand.
ATAACCAATTGCTATAGGTGAAACTATTTGGAGAGTCAATTATGGAAAGTACCCATAAATTAATAGCTTTAATTTTTCTTTGTATTCCCGTTATTGGTTCTTCTCAAGAGATAAACTTTAATTATTTAGGAAAACCAACAACAAAAAATGACGGATACTCACCTATGTATCTTAAAGGGATCTACGCGGCAAAAAATACATATGGTATGAGGCAAAGTGCTGTAGTAGCCTCATTTAAAGCTAATTCTGATAATCCCTTTAATTTCCCTGTGTTAGGGATCAATTCTTTATATGGTTTAACGCAGTATGTTGATAGGGATTCTGTAGCACTATATGCTGATAATACAGCCCCAGACTATAAACCCTGGGAAGTCATTACTAATGCTCATATTACTCCAACTTCTATTGTTTCTGAATCGATTGATTATACGAAAATCCTCCCTGGTATGATTATAGAGACCAAAGATAGTCCCAAGTGGACGACATATGTCATATCTGTTGCTAAAGGAAAAATTGTTACCAGTGGTTGGGTGAATATGGAAACAAAACATATGGGGGTTCCTAAGAGTAATATATTATTAGTTAATCCAATAACTAAAATATGGGCTACAAATTATAATATTACACTACCTAGTGATTCTAGAGCTATCAAAGGGGTAGTACAAGAAAATGGAGTAGTAAACAATAAAACAAAATCAGGAATTGTAAATGGAGTTGATACAGTTATTCTTCCGTATTCGAAATTTGGAGGGGCTTCAGCATATATAGCTAGAGCAGCCAATACTGGATTTAATCAGCAGTGGAATTATGGATTCTTATCTCTTGGCAACAAATATTCATTCATAAGTAAGAATACACCGGCTAATCATGTGCAAGTAAGTTTCCTCGATATTTCCGATTCCGAAGTTGGCATGCAGTTTTCTGGTAGCAATAAAAGACACTCACTTGAATGGAAGAGTGGTGATGTGATTACAGCCGCGATTTCACCATCAGGACAGATAGCAAAAATAAATTATAAGACATTATTAGTAAAGGGAAATTATCATTTAAATGATGAATATGCAAGATATATATTTACTGCTCGAGATGATATAACTGTATCTTTGCCTGATGAAGATAATTTAATCGATGGTTTTACTTTGAAGTTATCCTCCTTAGGCGATGGTAAGCATACCATAAATCTCAAATCCAAATTAGAAATAATTGGTGGGGAAAAGTTTAATAATAGCAATTGGAATAAAGATCTGATTTTTATCGATAATAAATGGGTTATTGTGTAATTTTCAAATTTGACAGGGTTTTTGTTGAGGGATACTTATGAAATTATTACTTGTTGGGAATCATACTTGCGGCAATCGTGGTGATGCAGCTATTCTTCGTGGCTTACTTAATTGTCTGAGGAGCATTGACGAAAATATCGAGATTGATACAATTAGCCGGTATTCTATTAGCTCAGCTTTTTTATTAAATGAAAAAATAAAACAAGACACTCTTTTTTTAAAAGGCAATAGAAATAGTTCAGGAATATATTCAAAGGTAAAGAATAAAATCAATAATTTAATTTTACCACGAATTTTACTGGCACATTGTGAAAAAAAAGGTTTTTTGCAATATATTAAATTACCGAGTTATATTTGTGATTTTGTTCGCAATATCGATGATTATGATGCTGTTATCCAGGTAGGCGGCTCTTTTTTTGTAGATTTATATGGGGCTGCTCAGTTTGAACATATATTCTGTACTCTCATGGCAAAAAAACCTATTTATCTTATTGGGCATAGCGTCGGCCCATTTGAAAATAGAAACTTCAACAAAGTTGCTAAATATGCATTTTCAAGAGTTAATGAGTTAATTCTCAGGGAAGATGTTAGCAAGCAAATCCTTATCAAAGATGGTTTTGATATGAGTAATGTATCAATGGGTATCGATACTGCTTTCTTAGTTGATGTTGCTGAGGCTCAATATAGTAAGAATTATATTACTGAACATTGGTCATACGTGATTGATGAAAATAAAACTGTTGCATTAACTGTGCGTAAGTTAGCACCATTTGATAAGCGCTTGGGAGTAACACAAGAGCAATATGAATTCGCAGTTTCTAGTGTTATTGAACATATTATTAGTTTAGGTTATCAAGTTGTTATTTTTTCAACGTGCACCGGTATTGAAAGCTACAATAATGATGACCGTATGATTGCTCTATCCATTCAGAATAAAGTTAAAAGTAATGGTAGCTGCCATGTTGTTATGGATGAAATTAATGATGTGCAATTAGGGTTTCTTTTGAGTAAGTGTGTTTTTACAATTGGTACCCGATTGCATTCTGCAATTATTTCCATGAATTTTGGCACTCCTGCTATCGCTATTAATTACGAACACAAGTCTAAAGGTATTATGAACTCTTTAGAGTTTGACTCCTTAGCAATAAGCGTTAAGGATTTGTTTACTGATGAAATTACAAATAAAATTAATTATCTGCATTCAAATCATGATGAAGTTAGAAATAAATTAAAAGTGAAAATAGAAGAAGTAAAGGGAAATGGTAAAAAACTGATAGGCGATCTAATTAAAAAAATTGGTGAAAAATGAAAATATTATTCTTTTGCATTAGGTTCCCACTTGCTTCAGAGACATTTGTTCTAAATCAGGTCGTTTCATTTATAAAAATGGGATATGAGGTTAGTATTCTTTCTGTTTATCCCGGTGATCTTGATAAACTACATAGCGATTATATTAATTATGATATTGCAAATAAAGTATCATATATATTTGAAAAAGATTTATCCAGTAAAAATAAATTTTATCAATTAGGTTATCGAGCTTTATATTCATTGAACGCTCTAATTCGTGGTGGCTTTTCGGCGTTTAATGCAAAAAGTTTTAGTTTCTTAACATATTCGCTCCTACTTCCTTCTCTAGTTGGACGTATTAACAAAAAAATTGAAAGTGATGTGATCATTTCACATTTTGGACCTTGTGGTGTATTAGCTAATAGTTTAAGGCATTGTGGTATTTTAACCGGTAAAATAGTTACTGTTTTTCATGGTTATGATTTATCGGCGACGAGTCTTTTAAATAGATATTCCTCTTCTTACAGGCAATTATTTATCGATGGCGAACATTTTTTGCCAGTTAGCCTAACATGGAAGAATAAGTTAATAGAAATGGGATGTGATAAAAGTAAGATTACTATTATCAGGATGGGGATTAAAGTTGACGATTTTAATTACTCACCGCGAACATTTGACAATAAATGTTTGAAAATAATATCTGTTTGTCGCTTGACGGAAAAGAAAGGTTTATCGTATGCAATTCAGGCCTGTGATATTTTAAATAAAGCTGGTTATAATTTTGAGTATACAATTGTTGGGTATGGCGATTTGTTGGAATCCTTGCAGATTTTAATAAACAGACTTAATCTTGAAAGTAAAATTAAAATTGTCGGTTTTCAGCCACAATCATCTGTCAAAACAATGTTAATGCATAGCGATGTATTTCTTTTACCGTCAATTACAGCTGATAATGGAGATATGGAGGGAATACCCGTTGCTTTAATGGAGGCAATGGCTATTGGTCTGCCTGTTATCTCCACATATCATAGTGGTATCCCCGAATTGATTGACAATGATGTTTCTGGTTGGCTATGTACTGAACGTAATTTTCATGAGATAGCTGAAATTTTGATTAGCATTGTTAAAAGAGAACGTAATTTGAAATTTATTGAAGATAATGCTAGAAGTAAAATCGAGACGTCATTTAATCAAGTAAGAGAATATGAGAAAATGGCTGAATTACTGGAGCATATCAGATGAGTGGGTTGAGAAAGCAAGCTGCATGGTTGTTGTTTTCTAATCTATTTTCAGCAGGTTTGCAGATTATTCAAATTAGTATACTAGCCCGTCATTTAGAATTACATGAATTAGGGTTGCTAGCGATCGTTAACTCAATTCTTATGATAGCTATGATTTTACAAGATATGGGAATGAGTAGCTACATTGTACATAGGCAAGATCTTAGCAGAAGAGAGCAAAGTACAATATATTGGGTAAATTTTGCTTTGAGTCTTTTAGCTGGCTTAATTGTGTTAATGTCGGCATGGCCACTATCTAAATTTTACCAGATGGATAATTTGCAGCCACTCATATTACTCACTAGTATAAATTTTATTTTTTAGGTTCACTGTCTCAATATCAGGCCCATTTTATAAAAGCGAAGAAAATGATTTCTCTATCAAAAATAGAGATGTCCGCTAAAACAATCTCATTTGCATGTGTAATACTGGCCATATTTTTTACTGATTTAAGAACTTCTGCTGTTGTCCTTGGTCTTATTGTTAACGCTGTTCTACGGTTGTTATTCATGTCATTTTTTGGTGAGAAAGAATGGAGGCCCCAGTTTGTCTTTGAAAAAAGTATTTGTAAAAATGTTTTTCAATATGGGATTTATCAGTTAGGCTCTCAAATAATTAACCAATTAAGAACTCAACTAGATGTTATTATAATTGGCAAGGTTCTTGGGAGTGAGTCTTTAGGGCTCTATTCCCTTGCTAAAGATCTAATTATGCAGCCATTGAAATTAATATCGCCTGTTATTAATAGATTGGCTTTGCCACGATTCGCCGAGGCTCAGAATGATAGTAAGGCTCTAAGTTCTGTATATTTAAAGGGGACTTTTGTTATTGTTTCCCTCAGCGCATTAACATTCTTATTTATTTATATTTTCTCCCCTGTGATTATTTCTGTTTTATATGGTGAGCAAAGAATTTCAATTATGAATTTGCTTCCCTTCATGCTTCTCTTTGGAATGTTACGACCTATGGGGGGGTTAACAGGTGCGATCGCACAAGCTAATGGTAAAACTAATATTGAATTTTATTGGAATATAATTGCAGGGTTGGTCGTTGTATGCATGTCAACAACAATCTTACTTTATTCTTCTTTATGGTATGTGTCGCTGGTTCTATCTATTTCTCAGGTGCTAATTACTTTTTTAGTATATCCTTTCTTTGTAAAACCTATCGTCAGTGTTAAACTTTATTCTTACATGTTAAATTGGTTTCCTATAGCGATTTTGTTTTCTTTCTTAATATGGGGGGTCTATGAATTTAACTTGTTTGTGTTTCCATTTTGGAAATGAAAACTATATGAAAGTTTATTATTATAAAACGTGCTTAGGGATATTTCATATTCTTTAATAGCAACTTTTATATGAAAATAAAAATTTACGCTATGCGGCTTACTAGCTTTGAGCTAACATAATCTACATCTTTAAGCTGCGAGATTGTCGCAGTGACCACACCAGACAGGAGTATGTAATGTCCAAGCAACAGATCGGGGTTGTCGGTATGGCAGTGATGGGGCGCAACCTTGCGCTCAACATCGAAAGTCGTGGTTATACCGTCTCTGTTTTCAACCGCTCCCGTGAAAAGACCGAAGAAGTGATTGCCGAAAATCCAGGCAAGAAACTGGTCCCACATTATACCGTTAAAGAGTTTGTTGAATCCCTCGAAACTCCACGCCGCATCCTGTTGATGGTGAAAGCAGGCGCTGGCACTGATAGTGCGATTGATTCTCTTAAACCGTATCTGAACAAAGGCGACATCATCATTGATGGTGGTAACACCTTCTTCCAGGACACTATCCGTCGTAATCGTGAGCTGTCTGCGGAAGGTTTTAACTTCATTGGTACCGGTGTTTCTGGTGGGGAAGAGGGCGCACTGAAAGGCCCTTCAATCATGCCTGGTGGGCAGAAAGAGGCTTATGAACTGGTAGCGCCAATTCTTGAGCAGATCGCAGCTCGTGCGGAAGACGGTGAACCTTGTGTCGCCTATATTGGTGCTGATGGTGCGGGTCACTATGTTAAAATGGTACACAACGGTATCGAATATGGCGACATGCAGCTGATTGCCGAAGCCTATGCTTTATTGAAAGGTGGTCTGGCACTTTCTAATGAAGAGCTGGCAACAACCTTTACCAAGTGGAACGAAGGCGAGCTCAGCAGCTATCTGATTGATATCACCAAAGACATCTTCACTAAAAAAGATGAAGAAGGTAAATACCTTGTTGATGTGATTCTTGATGAAGCTGCCAACAAAGGTACAGGTAAATGGACCAGCCAGAGTTCACTGGATCTGGGTGAACCGCTGTCCCTGATTACCGAGTCAGTCTTCGCTCGTTATATTTCTTCTCTGAAAGATCAGCGCGTTGCTGCGTCTAAAGTCCTGACGGGACCAAAAGCTCAACCAGCTGGTGATAAGGCTGAGTTTGTAGAGAAAGTTCGTCGCGCTTTATATCTTGGCAAGATTGTTTCTTATGCTCAAGGCTTCTCCCAGCTGCGTGCTGCGTCGAATGAATACAACTGGGATCTGAACTACGGTGAGATTGCCAAAATCTTCCGTGCGGGTTGCATCATCCGTGCTCAGTTCCTGCAGAAAATCACTGATGCTTACGAGCAGAATGCGGGTATCGCCAACTTGTTGCTGGCGCCGTACTTCAAGCAGATTGCTGATGAATATCAGCAGGCGCTGCGTGATGTCGTGGCTTACGCTGTTCAGAATGGCATCCCGGTTCCGACATTCTCTGCTGCCATTGCCTACTACGACAGCTATCGTTCTGCAGTGCTGCCGGCTAACCTGATTCAGGCTCAGCGCGACTATTTCGGCGCACATACTTATAAGCGCACTGATAAAGATGGTGTATTCCATACCGAGTGGATGGAATAATCGTTTGTGGTCAAAGGTAATCAAATCCCGGTTATAAAATAACCGGGATTTTTCTATAAATATTTCCCAATTCGAATACGTTCTGTTAAGAATGTTTGACCTCATATTAGAGTTCTGCTGCTTGCTTTCGACCATTCCTGGTCTGTTTCTTGACATGTACCAGGACAGAGAGTAGAACCGCCAGAATTGTTGATTACAGGGTGGCTACTATGCCGCTGTCCAGTTAACTGATTAAAGTGTGATCGAATGAAAATTACTATTTCCGGTACCGGTTATGTTGGTTTATCGAACGGCATCCTGATTGCGCAGAACCACGAAGTGGTTGCGCTGGATATCGTACAATCTAAAGTTGATATGCTTAACCAGAAGATGTCGCCGATTGTCGATAAAGAGATTCAGGAATATCTGGCTGAAAAAACGCTGAATTTTCGTGCGACAACTGACAAAGAAGATGCATATCGCAATGCTGACTATGTCATTATTGCCACACCGACTGACTACGATCCAAAAACTAACTACTTCAATACTTCAACGGTTGAAGCCGTTATTCGTGATGTCACTGAGATTAACCCCAACGCTGTCATGATCATCAAATCGACCATTCCGGTCGGTTTCACCCGTGATATCAAAGAGCGTCTGGGTATAGACAATGTCATTTTCTCCCCGGAATTTCTGCGTGAAGGCAGGGCGCTGTATGATAACCTGCATCCTTCTCGCATTGTCATCGGTGAACGTTCGGAGCGGGCAGAGCGTTTTGCCAATCTGCTGAAAGAAGGTGCTATCAAGCAGGATATCCCGACGCTGTTTACCGATTCGACCGAAGCGGAGGCAATCAAGCTGTTTGCCAATACCTACCTTGCTCTGCGTGTCGCCTATTTTAATGAGCTGGATAGCTATGCAGAAAGCCAGGGCCTCAACAGCAAGCAGATTATTGAAGGCGTGTGCCTGGATCCGCGGATCGGCAATCACTATAACAACCCGTCATTCGGTTACGGTGGATACTGCCTGCCGAAAGATACTAAACAGCTGCTGGCCAACTACGAATCGGTGCCAAACAATATCATTGGCGCTATTGTGGATGCTAACCGTACCCGTAAAGACTTTATTGCTGACTCTATCCTTGCGCGTAAACCGAAAGTGGTTGGGGTTTATCGTCTGATTATGAAGAGCGGCTCAGATAACTTCCGTGCCTCTTCTATCCAAGGGATTATGAAGCGCATTAAAGCTAAAGGTATCCCGGTTATTATTTACGAGCCGGTGATGCAAGAGGATGAGTTCTTTAATTCCCGAGTGGTTCGTGACCTGGGCGAGTTTAAAAAAGAAGCAGATGTTATTATATCGAACCGAATGGCTGACGAGCTTAGCGATGTTGCAGAAAAAATTTATACGCGAGATCTGTTCGGTAGTGATTAATCCATATCTCATTAGTACAATGAGAGGGGGTAACCCTTCTCATATTTTATTTGATCTATTAAATGGTTTAATGTTTTTATTTGTATGGCTGTTGCATGTTTTATTAAATAAAACAATATGAATGACGCAATTTAGTGTTTCGTCTATCTTTATATCAGTTAGTGTATATTAGTAAATTATGCACCATGATTACCACCATATTTTTATGCATTAATATATGTGCATCATTGATTATGACAATGGATTATCTCACTTTTTTATTATGAGAGTATCTAATATGCATGGATTTCTAGATGACATAATGATAGTAATGATAAAGATAATGTCTATCAGATACGACTTATAAATTATCATTTATTGTTTACTCATAAACTATCCCAAGGTTATTTAAATGTTTCGTCTTGATATTAATGGCTTACGTTTCATTGCAGTCACGATGGTTGTTCTTTTTCATTTTAAAATAGGATATTTTTATGGTGGCTATGCAGGGGTAGATGTATTTTTTGTCATATCAGGTTTTTTGATGAATGAAATTTGTAGAAATAAGCTTGGTTCAAAAGGTTGGATTTTAAATTTCTATGAAAAAAGATTTAAGAGAATTTATCCTGCTTTAGTCGCATGTGTGTTATTCTCGTTTGTACTTGCAATTATTTTTACTCCTCCTTCGATGTTACAGAGTTTGTTTTATCAGGTAGTTTCATCCCTATCATTTACATCTAATTTATATTACCTTAAAGCTACATCCAGTTACTTTACTGATTCTGCAGATAGTTTTATATTTTTACATACATGGTCTTTATCTGTAGAGTGGCAGTTTTATTTGTTTTTCCCGTTTATTCTACTAATGTCAAATTACCTCTCAAAGAAATGTGGTAAATATACAGTCTATTTATGCATAATACTGCTATCCTTGTGTTTTTGTGTTTTTTTAACTAGGTATAATCAAACTTATTCATTTTATTTGTTGCCAAGCCGAGCCTGGGAATTGATGATTGGGGCGATGGCATCATCACTTACTATAAAAAATAAATATCCCAGAACCACAGAAATAATTGCATTGATAGTTTTGATTGCATTTACTGCGATGATTAAAGAGAGTTTTAATTGGCCTGGTGTTGAGACTCTTATCCCGACCGTCGCTACAGCGCTACTTTTACATGCGAATGTAGGAAATGATAAAACCTTATTACGTGCAAAACCATTTCAAGTAGTTGGGTCATCTTCTTATTCTATATATTTATTTCATTGGCCAATAGTATCGTTATTTTATTTAAATGGCATTGAGTTTAATTTCTTTAGTCAATTGGTAGGGATATCCATTTCCTTCATTTTGGGTTATCTCTCATATAATTATATAGAAAAAAGATGTAAAACTAGAGTATATTCTCTGGCAGTATTTGCAATGTTAATTTCAGTAGTTGCATTTGTTGGTAGTAAATTTAGTGTTTCAAAATTTTGGATGTCTGACACGATATTGACTATGGATAAATTTCACACATACGGATCCAGTGATGAAGGAGTTTACCAGTTTGGTAATATGAATAGAGTCTGTTTTCTTACCAGTGGTTATAATAATGCCTCGCAATTTGATGAAGATAAATGCTTGGTAAAAAGCGAAGATAATGGAAAGCCTAGATTATTACTTATTGGTGATAGTCACGCTGCTGAATATTATGCTGCAGCGAAAGAACTATATAAAGACTACCAGATAATGCAAGTTACTTCCTCTGGTTGCATGCCTTTTATAAACTCACGTGGTGAAAAAAGATGCACTGATTTGATGAATAAGCTTTATGGGGAATATATTAAAGAGTACAAGATTGATACGGTTTTACTGTCTGCAAATTGGGTTGATGGAAAAAAATACTTCTCGCAAGCACAGATATCAGAGAATTTAATGAACGCTGTGAAGTTTCTTAGCAAATACTCTAAAAATATATATGTGTTGGGGCAAACTAAAGTATATGACACTCCATTTTACAGAATCGCACTTCTGGAATTTAATAATGTTAAAAAACATGAGTTAAAAGAGCCCGCAGAGTTGAATGCTGTTCTGATAAATAAAATGAACGCTCATAATATACACTACGTTGATTTATACAACTTCGGCTGTAGCGATAATAAGTGTTCTTATGTATCAAGTGAAAATTACCCTATAATGTTTGATAATAATCATTTTACTCTGCCTTGGTCGAGGGAGGTTTTATTAGGACTTCCACTAAAAACCAAGTGACATAATTATTTGTGATTGATTAAGTGAGTCTTAAGTTATGATTTTATAAGTTATTAATTATGCCGCTATATTAACTAATGTCTTTATAAATTCAGAAAATAGTTTACAGGCTCACGTTTTTCTTTTTTCAAGAATTGGCAATCTTGGATACAATATAAATAGACCCATTTTAGTTCCATGCTTTTTTGATATTTCCGGGGTTTCAGCCATCAGCCGGTATTCTTCCGGCGCAGGTTATTCCGGGATTCATGAGGGCGCTCGTTGTTATATTCTTCCAGCCAGCGCTCTGTAATTTCCCGTACTTCATTCAGTGTTCTGAACAGATAAAAATCCAGTATTTCTGTCCTGTACGTCCGGTTGAACCGTTCGATAAAGGCATTCTGCGTGGGCTTGCCGGGCCTAATAAATTCCAGCACTCTCACGACCCGCTGCGCGGGGATATTCAGGTCAATTTCGATCGCCAGTGCTTCGCGATTAAAATCATCCACCACGTTGAAGGTCCGGAAGCGCCTGCCGCACACCAGCGCATCGTTCATAAAATCGATGGACCAGCTCTGATTCATCGCCTCTGGCGTCGCCAGCGGAGCCGGATAACGCACCGGCAGGCGCTGATTTCCCTTACGGCGAAAATTCAGTTTCAGCAGGCAGTAAATACGGTGAACTCTTTTATGGTTCCAGATATTGCCCTACCTGCGCAGCACCAGAAAAAGCTTTTTAAATCCGTATCGCGGATAGCGTTCAGCCGCCACGCTCAGCGCCATAATCACCGGCTCATCGCGTCGCGTATCCGGCTGATAACGAAATACCGTCCTGCTCAGCGACAATGTCCTGCATGCCTGACGTAAGCTCATGGCAAACTGCGCGGTCAGATAGCTGACCAGCTCACGCTTTATCGCTGGTTTTAAAGCTTTTTTCAATAACGTCTTTCAGGGCGCGGCACTCGAGACTCAGGTCTGCAAACATTTGTTTCAGCCGGCGGTTTTCATCCTCAAGATCCTCCATCTTTTTGATATCAGAGGCTTCCATGCCTCCGAACTTCGCTTTCCAGTTGTAGTACGAGGCCTCAGAGATCCCGGCCTCGCGGCAGACATCCTTAACGGTGCGTCCGGCTTCGACGGACTTCAGAACGGCGATGATCTGGTGTTCGGTGAATCGTGCTTTGCGCATGGCGATCTCCTCCGGGGACATAGTCAGTATGCCGGAAGATCTCTGAAAGTGAATGGTCCGGTTTACAGGGATGCTTACAACCTCAACTATGACCTCCGTAGTGTGATGCAGGCTGTAATTTTACGCTAAACTCATTGCTAGGTTTACGGTGGTCGGATATGTTAAATCATACCTTGTGAAGAGCTGCCGTCACTTAGATGTAGATGCCGGAGATAAGCGCCGGAAGGGAAAGAAGCCTGCTATGCGGGCTTTTTTTGTTGTCATCCGTAAACTACCTTCTAGTGAGATGGTGATTGATTCTGTAAGGATATAGCCTGAAGAATGCCCATGTCGGAGTATTTCTTCTTACTCACCACAAGTAAAAGGAGACAAACCGTCATGGGACTTTACAGGAGTTCATCACATAAATATTTGCGTTGCAAATACCGCATAGTCTGGACGCCAAAGTACCGATTCAGGATCCTGAAAGATAAGCTGGGTAAGGAGCTGTCCAGGGCGTTTATATCCTCTGTGGAATAAAGGATTGTGAGGTTCTGGAGCTAAATGTTCAGCCCGATCATGTACATCTGGTCGTAATCATCCCACCGAAGATCTCGATATCAACTCTGATGAGCCATCTAAAAGGACGCAGTACCATCAGGCCTTATAATCGTTTTCCACATATCATGAAGAAGCAATGGGGAAACCATTTTTGGTCCCGAGGCTACTTTGTCGATACGGTGGAAGTGAATGAAGAAATTATCAGACGATATGTGAGGGATCAGGAGAAAACGGAACAAACGTATGAACTGCAGATAGAATTGCTAGAGCAGTAATCGAAAGTTGACAGTCCCCCCTTACAGGAGCATTCTCAAAGGCCACCTTCTCAGAAGGTGGCCTTTACTTTTGTACCCAGGGGAGAACTAATCAAGCAGGAGTTCCGACCAAAGTGGATGCGCATCAAAGCTTCTGTAAAACGCAGGAACAAAAAAAACCGCAACCCTGCGATTGCGGTTCAGAAAGAATCAGGTAACCACTCAGGCGTTGTAATACGCCTTGTACCAGTCCACGAAGTTCTTCACGCCATCCTTAACGGATGTCTGTGGTTTAAAGCCAACCAGATCATACAGTGGCTTGGTATCCGCGCTGGTTTCCAGGACGTCGCCTGGCTGGATCGGCATCATGTTTTTCTCAGCTTCCATCCCCAGCGCTTCTTCCAGAGCGGTGATGTAGTCCATCAACTCCACCGGCGAGCTGTTACCGATATTATAGATTCGATAAGGGGCTGAACTGGTGGCCGGTGAGCCGTTTTCTACGGTCCATTCAGGATCTGCCTGCGGAATGACATCCTGCACGCGGACAATCGCTTCTACAATGTCATCAATGTAGGTGAAATCACGCTTCATCTTGCCGTAGTTGTAGACGTCGATGCTCTTACCTTCCAGCATGGCTTTGGTAAATTTGAACAGCGCCATATCCGGGCGTCCCCACGGGCCATACACGGTGAAGAAACGTAAGCCGGTGGTGGGGATACCATAGAGATGAGAGTAGGTATGCGCCATCAGTTCATTGGCTTTTTTGGTTGCCGCATACAGTGACACCGGGTGATCGACCGAATCATCCGTGGAGAACGGCATCTTGCGGTTCAGACCATACACTGAACTGGAAGAGGCATACAGCAGGTGCTGTACCTTGGTATGCCGGCAGCCTTCCAGAATGTTCAGATAACCAATCAGGTTGGCATCGGCATAGGCATGCGGATTTTCCAGCGAATAGCGTACGCCAGCCTGCGCTGCCAGATGGATTACGCGATCAAACTTCTCAGTAGCAAAAATTTGGGCAATACCCTCGCGATCGGCAAGATCGGTTTTGTAAAAACTGAACAGAGGGGACTGTAAAAGATCCAGGCGAGACTGCTTGAGATTGACATCGTAGTAATCGTTCATGTTGTCGATGCCAACAACCTCATGACCCGCCTCCAGAAGGCGCTGACTTGCATGAAAGCCGATAAATCCTGCGGCTCCAGTGACTAAAAACTTCATATTCATCCTCCGGGATCGGTGTTCCCCGCTATATATATTTGTCGATTTTACACTGGCTTGCCTTCGGGATCATCTGCTTTACCGTTGCAGGATATAAGCAGGTACTGTGGGAAGTACAGGGTTGTACACTTCCCGGGTCTGAGTGAGTGCAGAAGATTTAGGGTAAGTTCGCAAATGATAATCATTATTACATGAAAAATAAGTTAGCGTTATAATCGTTCCTGCTGTTCTTTGATAGTTACCGCACTCTGTTCGCCTCGTAAGCAAAGCAGCGGAAGGCTGAGCCTGGTCAATATTGTTTCTTTTTATATATTTTCCGAACAATTCCTGAATAATCAGTCAGTATTACTATTGTAATGATAGTAATAAAAACTACTTTTTTTCTTTATTATCATATTGTTAAGTTGTTCTGGCGCGGTGTTCGAATAATGTGCGATAGCTGTATGTTTTTTGGCTGAATGGATTGGTTATGCTTTTTCATTTTTATTCTTCCAGACCAGAGCTATAATGCGCGCGTAATTCACAACCTACATATGTATTATTGATAATGCGCAACAAACGTACTCTGCGAAGTACGGAGTGGCCACTTTTGAAGAAAAGTCAAACTCACTTTTATGCAAAAGAGGTTGAGGAAGTACGTTATCCTGATAGTGCTACCGCTGCCTGCTCGCGAACTTGATACTCTGCCTGACTCATGTAGAGATGCGGAGCGCCTTGCTACATGGCTGCTGAAGCCTCACTGCTGAGAGTGGCGCTTTTTGTTGGTTTCAATGGTGAAATGAGAAAGTCCTGATAGATAGGATGCCATAAACTGGGGAGAGTAGCGGTGCATTTGTTGCGGTGTAGCGATGGATGTGAGTCCGGAGAGGGGCGATGAGTACAGATATCCGTTTGTTTTTAGCTTTTTTGCCGAACGCTGACTAGTCTGTTTGTGGCTTTATGAACGCTGCGCTGGCAACGCCAACGACGCGTGTATCCTCTTCGTTACGGTATGACCGGGCAAGACAGACACTTTAGAGAGGGGAGTCCGCATTTTGGTTGCGATAGCCAATGGCGGTAGCGTGTCTGAATTTTAGAATAACTTCATTGTTGGATTTAACATTTTCTTTACAACCTTAAAGGATGGTTTATGTGTCTTCCACGAGAATCACATTTTCATTCAGCTCTTACTGAGGTTAGCGGCCATCTCCGACTTTGGAGTGTGAATATGCGCAGAAAAGATTGCTCACATATTGCTTGTGCAAAATAATGTTACAATTGGTCTTTGTTTATGGGAATAGCTGTTCGTCTCTAGAGCACAGCAGGTGTCATCGATAATTCTGTTTGATACATATTACGTACGGAATTTTTTGTAGAATAATTTATGAGTATAAAAATGAAGTATAATATAGGGTATTTGTTTGATCTTCTTGTTGTTATAACAAACAAAGATTTAAAGGTACGTTATAAAAGCAGCGTATTTGGTTACTTATGGTCAATTGCGAATCCACTGCTTTTTGCAATGATATATTATTTCATTTTTAAACTCGTCATGCGAGTGCAGATCCCGAATTATACCCTTTTCTTGATTACTGGTTTATTTCCGTGGCAGTGGTTTGCCAGCTCAGCGACAAATTCTCTGTTTTCATTTATCGCCAATGCGCAAATAATCAAAAAAACAGTTTTCCCGCGCTCAGTTATTCCATTGAGTAATGTCATGATGGAAGGGTTGCATTTCTTGTGTACAATTCCTGTGATTATTGCATTCCTGTTTGTGTATGGTATGCGTCCGTCGCTCTCATGGCTCTGGGGTGTACCAATTATTGCGCTTGGTCAGGTGATTTTTACATTTGGTATCTCAATCATATTTTCTACGTTAAATCTGTTCTTCAGGGATTTAGAGCGATTTGTCAGCCTTGGTATCATGCTCATGTTTTATTGCACGCCGATATTATACGCGTCAGATATGATTCCGGAAAAATTTAGCTGGATTATTACCTATAATCCTCTGGCAAGCATGATCCTCAGCTGGCGGCAGCTGTTCATGGATGGCGTCTTAAATTATGAATATATTTCAATCCTTTACATTACGGGTTTAGTCCTGACAATTGTGGGCCTGAGTATTTTTAATAAATTAAAATATCGATTTGCAGAGATTTTGTAATGGAACCAGTAATAAACTTTAGCCACGTTACGAAAGAGTATCCTCTTTACCACCATATTGGCTCAGGAATTAAGGATCTCGTATTTCACCCTAAAAGAGCTTTTCAGCTGTTAAAAGGGCGTAAATATCTTGCGATCGAAGACATTACCTTCACCGTGGGTAAAGGCGAGGCCGTAGCGCTGATTGGTCGTAACGGCGCAGGGAAAAGTACCTCCCTCGGGTTGGTGGCCGGCGTCATTAAGCCTACAAAAGGCACTGTTACAACCCAGGGACGCGTTGCCTCAATGCTTGAGCTAGGCGGCGGTTTTCACCCTGAATTAACCGGGCGAGAAAATATTTATCTCAATGCGACCCTGCTTGGGCTACGCCGCAAAGAGGTTCAGCAACGGATGGATCGGATAATTGAGTTCTCCGAACTGGGTGATTTCATTGACGAACCTATTCGCGTGTACTCAAGTGGTATGCTTGCGAAGCTTGGATTCTCTGTCATCAGCCAGGTAGAACCCGATATACTTATTATCGATGAGGTACTTGCTGTCGGTGACATTTCGTTCCAGGCCAAATGTATACAAACAATACGAGACTTCAAAAATAAGGGTGTAACGATATTATTCGTTAGCCACAATATGAGTGATGTTGAAAAAATCTGTGACCGAGTTGTTTGGATCGAAAACCATAAACTCCGCGAAATTGGCTCAGCAGAGAGAATCATTGAACTTTACAAGCAAGCAATGGCTTAATAATTGGTAATAAGATGAATAGTATCAAAATTTACACATGTCACCACAAACCCAGTGCTTTTCTAAACGCCTCTATTATTAAACCACTGCATGTCGGGAAGGCTAATACTTATAATGACATTGGCTGTGAAGGAGATGATAGCGGAGACAACATTTCCTTTAAAAACCCCTTTTATTGTGAGCTGACGGCCCACTACTGGGTGTGGAAGAATGAATCCCTTGCTGACTATGTGGGATTTATGCATTACCGCAGACACTTGAACTTTGCAGAACAACAAAATCATCCTGAGGATAACTGGGGGGTTGTTAACTACCCGCTAATCAATGCCGAATACGAAAGCCAGTTTGGCTTAAGCGATGAATCCATAAGCACCTGCGTCGATGGATATGATCTGCTGTTACCCAAAAAATGGTCGGTAACTTCGGCAGGAAGTAAGAATAACCTTGATCATTATGCAAAAGGTGAGTTTTTACACATTAAAGACTATCAGTCTGCTCTGGATGTCGTTGAAGAACTGTATCCGGAATATAAAGCTGCGATTCAACAATTCAATAATGCAACCGATGGTTATTATACGAACATGTTTGTTATGCGCAAAGACATGTTCCTGGATTATTCTGAATGGCTTTTTGCTATTTTGTCTAATCTTGAAGATCGGATTTCGATGAATAACTATAATGCTCAAGAAAAACGAGTTATAGGGCACATCGCTGAGCGTTTATTCAATATCTATATCATTAAATGTCAACAAGATAAACAGCTTAAAATAAAAGAACTACAGCGCACGTTTGTCACTGCTGAAACATTTAATGGTAAATTAAACCCCGTTTTTGACGAAAGCGTACCGGTTGTTATCAGTTTTGATAATAACTATGCATTAAGTGGCGGGGCATTAATAAATTCAATTGTTCGCCATTCTGATGCTAACAGAAACTATGATATCGTTGTTCTGGAAAATAAGGTCAGCCATTTAAATAAACAACGCCTTATCAAACTAGTTGCTGGTCATAACAACATATCACTGCGCTTTTTTGATGTGAATTCATTCACTGAGATGAGTGATGTTCATACCCGTGCACACTTTAGTGCGTCGACCTATGCGCGCTTGTTTATTCCGCAACTTTTCCGCGAGTATAAAAAAGTTGTGTTTATCGATTCTGACACCGTGGTGAAGGCTGATTTGGCAACACTTCTGGATGTCGAGATCGACACTAACCTGGTTGCCGCTGTTAAAGACATCGTCATGGAAGGATTTGTGAAGTTTGGTACGATGTCAGAATCTGATGATGGCATTATGCCAGCAGGGGAATACCTGAAAAAGACATTAGGAATGACTAACCCTGACGAATATTTTCAGGCCGGGATTATTGTTTTTAACGTCGAACAAATGGTTAAAGAGAACACCTTTGCTCAATTGATGTCAGCATTGAAAGCCAAAAAGTATTGGTTCTTAGATCAGGATATCATGAACAAAGTCTTCTTTGGCCGAGTCAAGTTTTTACCATTAGAATGGAATGTGTACCATGGTAATGGTAATACCGATGATTTCTTCCCGAATCTCAAGTTTTCAACCTATATGCGGTTTTTGGAAGCCAGAAGAAATCCAAAAATGATTCACTATGCGGGTGAAAACAAACCATGGAATACTGAGAAAGTCGATTTCTATGATGATTTTCTTGAGAATGTTTTAAATACCCCATGGGAAAAAGAAATTTACTATCGCCAGTTACCTGTGGCCACGGTAGTACATAATCAACATACTGAACTGCAGCAAACCGTGTTACTGCAGACAAAGATTAAACGAGCTTTAATGCCATATGTTAACAAATATGCTCCTGTCGGTTCGCCAAGAAGAAATAAGCTCACTAAATATTATTATAAAGTTCGCCGCTCGATTCTTGGCTAATATAACTGGAGATACATTATGAAGCGTAACAATATTCTGATCGTCGGTGCTGGTTTTTCAGGTGTGGTCATTGCCCGCCAGCTTGCTGAACAAGGTCACAAGGTTAAAATCATCGATCAGCGGGACCACATCGGAGGAAACTCTTATGACACTCGCGATCCTCAGACTGATGTCATGGTTCATGTCTACGGTCCGCATATTTTCCATACGGATAATGAAACCGTTTGGAAGTTTGTCAATCAGTATGCTGAGATGATGCCCTATGTTAATAGAGTAAAAGCGACTGTTAATGGTCAGGTTTTTTCACTGCCGATTAATTTGCATACTATTAACCAGTTTTTTGCTAAAACCTGTTCTCCTGATGAAGCTCGCGCGCTCATTAGCGAAAAAGGTGATAGCTCGATTCTGGAACCGAAGACATTTGAAGAGCAGGCTTTGCGCTTTATTGGTAAAGAATTATATGAAGCGTTCTTCAAAGGCTACACTATAAAACAGTGGGGGATGCAGCCTTCCGAACTTCCGGCATCTATACTCAAACGGTTGCCTGTGCGTTTCAATTATGACGATAACTACTTCAATCATAAATTCCAGGGCATGCCGAAGTTGGGCTATACCCATATGATTGAAGCGATCGCCGATCATGAAAATATCACTCTGCAATTACAGCGTGAGTTTGCGGCTGAAAATCGTGACAGTTATGATCATGTGTTTTATAGCGGGCCGTTAGACGCGTTCTATTCATACCAGCATGGGCGTCTTGGCTACCGTACTCTGGACTTTGAGCGATTTACCTGGCAAGGTGATTATCAGGGCTGCGCGGTCATGAATTATTGCTCAGTTGATGTCCCGTATACGCGAATTACGGAACATAAATATTTTTCCCCGTGGGAAAGCCATGAAGGTTCCGTATGTTATAAGGAATATAGTCGCGCTTGCGGTGAAGATGATATTCCTTACTATCCAATCCGCCAGATGGGTGAGATGGCTCTGCTGGATAAATATTTATCACTGGCGGAGAATGAGAAAAATATTACTTTCGTTGGACGCTTGGGGACTTATCGCTACCTTGATATGGATGTAACGATTGCAGAAGCATTGAAAACGGCCGATAAATATCTGTCCTCATTGTCCAACGACGAAGCGATGCCTGTATTTGTGGCCGACGTACGATGAAACATACTGCATTAATAGTCACTTTTAACCGTCTTGAAAAGCTAAAAAAGACGGTTGCTGAAACTGTTAAGCTGCACTTTACCTCTATCGTTATTGTCAACAACGGGTCCACGGATGGGACCTCTGATTGGCTTCAGACAATCACTGATCCCCGTGTAATTGTCTTGAATCTGGCCTGTAATAACGGTGGCGCCGGAGGGTTTAAGGCCGGTAGTCAATACATATGCAGTTCTGTTGATAGCGATTGGGTCTTCTTTTATGACGATGATGCTTATCCGCAAAGTGATATTCTTGATAAGTTCTCAACGATAAATAAAGAAGGTTGTCGTGTTTTTACGGCTTTAGTTAAAGATTTGCAGGGCCGGACATGCGCGATGAATGTTCCATTTGCAAAAGTCCCGACCTCGTTTAGTGATACTTTGCAATATATCAAACATCCCCAACGATATGTACCAGATAATAAGGAAATGCTGGTGCAAACAGTTTCATTTGTTGGCATGATCATTAAGCGTGAAGTCTTGAATGAGCACCTTCATCATATTTATGATGAACTTTTCCTTTATTTTGATGACCTCTATTTTGGTTATCAATTAACTCTAAGTGGCGAGAAAATTATCTATAATCCGGAACTTGTTTTTACTCATGATGTGAGTATCCAGGGAAAGGTCATATCGCCAGAGTGGAAGGTTTACTATCTTTGTCGAAACTTAATTTTGGCTAAGAGAATATTTACGGAAGTGGCAGTTTTTAGTAGTTCATCAATCCTTTTGCGCCTATGCAAGTATATCTCCATATTCCCTGTACAGCGCCGGAAATGGGTATATCTAAAATTTTTATGCCGTGGGATTGTACATGGTGTAAAAGGAATTAGCGGTAAGTTTCACTAAGTGGACATAGCAATGAAAAAACTGTGTTATTTCATAAATTCGGATTGGTATTTTGATTTGCATTGGACCGATCGTGCAATTGCCGCCCGAGATGCCGGTTATGAGATTCACATTATTAGCCATTTTGTCGATGATAAAATAGCGATAAAATTCAAGACACTAGGTTTTATTTGTCATAATATTCCTCTTGTCGCTCAATCGTTCAACGTTTTGATTTTTTTTCGGGCCTTTTTTAAGGCTCGGAAAATTATTCAAAGCATTAATCCTGATTTATTACACTGCATTACCATCAAACCGTGTTTGATCGGCGGATTTCTGGCTAAAAGTACCCATCGTCCTGTTATTCTGAGTTTTGTCGGTTTAGGCCGAGTATTTTCGGCAGAGTCTGGCTGTCTTAAGCTGCTGCGTAGTTTTACTGTTATGGCATATAAGTATATCGCCAGTAACAAATGCAGCTTGTTTATGTTCGAACATGATAAAGACAGAGCCAAACTCGCCGATCTGGTTGGTATCGATTACAAACAGACTATTGTTATTGATGGTGCGGGTATTAATCCAGAGATTTACAAATATTCTCTGGAGCAGCAACGTGATGTCCCGGTCGTCCTTTTTGCCAGCCGTATGCTGTGGAGTAAAGGACTTGGTGATCTGATTGAAGCCAAAAAAATACTGAGTAATAAAAATATTCACTTTACGCTGAATGTTGCCGGTATCTTAGTTGAGAATGATAAAGACGCGATTCCGCTAGCGACGATACAGAAATGGCAAAGCGAAGGCGTGATAAACTGGCTCGGTCATTGCTCTAATGTATTTGATTTAATTGAAGAATCAAATATCGTTGCTTTGCCGTCGGTCTACGCCGAAGGCGTACCACGTATCTTGCTGGAAGCTTCCTCGGTCGGGCGTGCTTGTATCGCTTATGATGTTGGTGGCTGTGATAGCTTAATTATCAACAACGATAATGGGTTAATTGTAAAAAGTAAATCTGTCGAGGAATTAGCGGAGAAACTCGGTTTCCTGTTAGATAATCCTGAAACGCGAGTCGCAATGGGTATCAATGGCAGAAAGCGTATTCAAGATAAATTCTCGAGCGTGATGATCATTAATAAAACATTAAAAACATATCGCGATGTTGTTGAAGAGTAATTTTTGATGAAGCTGAGTCGCTTTCATCTTACCTATCCTTAATGAACTGGAAACCTACAAATTAAACGCTACCAATAAATAAATATAATTGCGTTTAGAAGCTAAGCGTCAAGGTGATTACATGTCTGAAAAAAAGAGTATTGCTGTTTCTGTTATTATCCCTGTGCACAATGCTGCTGGATATATTTCCGATACATTAAGCACCGTTTTGTCGCAAACATTAAATGATATCGAAATCATTATTATCAATGATTGTTCTCACGATAATACCTTAGAGATTGTCTCTGCGCTGGCTGAAACTGATTCACGGATTAGAGTTATTAACAACACGACAAATCTTGGTGGTGGAGGATCGAGAAACGTTGGGTTGGATGCTGCTATCGGTGAGTACGTTATTTTTCTCGATGACGACGATTACGCTGATAACATGATGTTGGAGCGCATGTACGCGCAGGCCAGCGATACACAAGCGGATGTCGTTATTTGTCGCAGCCAGTCTTTTGATCCCTCCTTACAAGTTTATGCTCCGATGCCGTGGTCAGTTCGCCAGGAGCTGCTACCTGATCTTATGGTTTTTTCCTCCCAGGATATTCCCTCTGACTTTTTCCGCGCCTTTGTCTGGTGGCCATGGGACAAGCTTCTCAGGCGTCAATTTATTGCTACTCATCAGCTTCGTTTTCAGGAAATCAGGACAACAAACGATCTTTTCTTCGTCTGTGCCTTCATGCTGATGGCGAACAGAATCTCGGTCTTAAATGAAACGTTAATTTCTCATACCATCAATCGTAGTGAATCCTTATCCGCCACGAGAGCAGAATCGCACCGCTGTGCTGTTGAAGCATTAGTGGCTCTTAAAGCATTTATCTGTCAGCAGGGGATGATGGATCAACGTCTCAGAGATTACAAAAACTATGTTGTCGTTTTCCTTGAGTGGCATTTAAACACGATATCTGGTCCGGCATTTCATCCGTTTTATCAGCAAGTGAAAGAGTTTATTGTTGCGTTAGATGCAAAGAATGATGATTTTTATGATGAATTTATCGCCGCCGCGCATCATAGAATCACTACGCTGTCAGCTGAAGAGTACCTATTCTCCCTTAAAGATCGTGTTCTGAAGGAGCTTGAGTTTTTCCAGGCAAAGAGCTCCGCATTACAGCAAGAAGTTGAGACGCTGACTGACTCATTCGCTGAGCAAAAGGATGAAAATGCGATATTGCATAATCAATTGCATGAGATTGAAGAGCGGGTTACTGAACAGGAAAAGAATATTCGTCAGTTAACTGACAAAAATAATAATATGCATCATGAAATAACTATCAAACAGCAAGAATTCAATGAAATTTATCAGCATCACAAAAATTTAATCTCTTCTTTATCCTGGAAGTTGACTAAGCCACTACGAGTGGTAAGACGTTTTTTTAAATAATTTCAAAAAGAAGTTAAGCAAGTTTCACTTCTTTGTTAGTGTTCTTGTTATTTTCAATAAAATTTTCGTTAAATAAAAGAGCTCCTGGTCATATGATTTGCGAGTCTCTATTCCTGTTAGATTAATAATTTATTAGTTAGAGAGTAATAGGTTTTTGTCGAGTTTTACTGGGGGCAGTAATATCTCGATGTGTGTACATGTGTTTTTTTTGTGACTTCCTGCCTGTTGAATTTTTTCTATCGGGCAGTGATCACCTTTGAATATTGATAGCTATTCTTTTTATTACTAATAAATTCTTTCTTCTAAAAGAATGTAGTTTTACTCATTGGAATATGGGGTGTAGATTGTCTGTTAACAGATTTGATGCCATTGATGGCACTCGTGGGATATTGGCGGGTATGGTCATGCTCAGCCATATGTTTGGCAGCTTTATGGGGTGGCCGCAAGTCAGACCATTTAGCGGTGCCTATCTGTGCGTGGTATATTTTTTCATCATGAGTGGCTTTGTTCTAACCTATGCCCACGCCTCAGGAAACTTTTTCAAATACGTTCTTACACGTTTTGCCCGATTATGGCCGCTTCATTTTCTGTCAACGATACTGATGGTAGCCATTTATTACTACAATGCACACCATGGCGGCTATGTTTCCAGTCCGGATGTTTTTTCTATTAGCGTGATATTAAAAAATATATTATTTCTTCATGGTCTTTACTGGCATGACTTCAAGTTAGTCAATGAGCCATCATGGAGTATCAGTATTGAGTTTTGGGTGTCACTTTTAATTCCTCTAATCTTTACGCGATTAGGAAATATGACTCGTGCGGTAGTTGCAGGTTTATTATTTATTTTTCTGTGGCATAAACATCCATCAGGGATACCGCCATCAATGCTAACAGCAATGCTGTCAATGCTGATTGGTTCATTGTTTTTTTCTTTATCACAGACAGAGTACTTTAAGTGTCTGATGAAAGAAAAGTTCATGGCTTTCTTTATTACCGCAGCGGCTATCGTATCGATCGTTGGCGTATATGCAATGAACCATAGTCGACTGGACTATTTTTTATTTGTTGCGTTTATCCCGATGCTATTCATCGATCATCTTCCGGATAATCAATTGATAAAGAGAATTTTCACCTCTAATTTATTCTTGTTTCTCGGTTATATTAGCTTCCCTTTGTATTTATTGCATGAACTGGTTATCGTATCCGGATTCATTTTTGACTCTGAGAATGCCTGGGTATCAATATCAATAGCGGCATTTGCATCAATATTCATTGCCTATATTTATGCGCGATTTATCGATTATCCTCTCTATCGGGCGTTAAAGCGTCAGATTGCCAAAATAAGTTAATTATAGTTTGGGTTTTATTGAACGGTATTTAACTGGTTAGTACACTGCAGCCGGAGTAGCGTTGCAACGGCTAAAAGGGGAGGAGCCTACCCTCCCTTCATCGATTTATTTATGCCTGCTACGCAGGTTCTCGACCACCGCCGTCAAATCCAGCCCCTGATCCTGCAGCAGTACCAGCAGGTGATACATCAGATCCGACGCTTCGTTCTTCAGCTCAAACTGGTCGTGTACCGTCGCGGCCAGCGCGGTTTCCACGCCTTCTTCCCCGACTTTTTGCGCAATACGCTTGGTACCGCTGGCGTACAGCTTCGCGGTATATGAGCTTTCCGGATCCGCATGCTTACGCTCGGCCAGCAGTTGTTCCAGCTGATACAGGAACAGCCACTGGTGGCCGGCGTCACCGAAGCAGCTGGAAGTGCCTTTATGGCAGGTCGGGCCAATCGGGTTCACCAGCACCAGCAGGGTATCGTTATCGCAATCCGGAGTAATGCTCACCACGTTGAGAAAGTTGCCGGAGGTTTCCCCTTTGGTCCACAGACGCTGTTTGGTCCGCGAATAAAAGGTCACTTTACCGCTCTCTTCGGTCTTCGCCAGCGCATCCTGATTCATGTAGCCCAGCATCAGGACTTCGCCGGAGATGGCGTGCTGTACGATGGCCGGCATCATGCCGTCGGTTTTTTCCCAGTCCAGCTGTTCAGTTAACATACCCTAATCTCCACGCCCTGTGCTGCCAGGTACGTTTTTAGTTCACCAATATTAATAATTTGCTTGTGGAACACCGACGCCGCCAGCGCGCCGTCGACGTTGGCGTCGCGGAAGGCTTCAAGGAAGTGCTCCATGGTGCCGGCGCCGCCGGAAGCGATAAGCGGCACGTGGCAGACGGCGCGGACTTTACGCAACTGCTCAAGATCGTAGCCGTTACGCACGCCATCCTGATTCATCATGTTCAGCACGATCTCGCCGGCGCCACGTTTCTGCACTTCCTGCACCCAGTCGAGAGTCTCCCACTGAGTCACTCGCGTGCGGCTCTCATCGCCGGTGTACTGGTTAACGTGATATTTACCGCTCTCGGCATCAAACCAGGTGTCGATGCCCACCACAATACACTGCACGCCAAAACGATCGGCCAGACGGGTAATCAGCGTCGGATCGGCCAGCGCCGGGGAGTTAATCGAAATCTTGTCGGCGCCGAAGGAGAGAATCTGCGCCGCATCGTCGAGGGATTTAATTCCGCCTGCGACACAGAAAGGAATATCGATCACTTCCGCTACCCGCGACACCCAGCTTTTATCGACGACGCGGCCGTCGCTGGAGGCGGTGATATCGTAGAACACCAGCTCATCAGCGCCTTCGTCGGCATAGCGTTTCGCCAGCGGGACGATATCGCCGATGATTTCGTGATTACGGAACTGCACGCCTTTCACTACCTGGCCGTCGCGAACGTCGAGGCAGGGGATTATCCGTTTTGCCAGCATTGAATAGCCTCCGTTACGTTAAATTTACCTTCCAGCAGCGCGCGACCGACAATCACGCCGCGCACACCGGTTCCGCGCAGCGCGGCAATATCATTAAGATCGCCGATACCGCCAGAAGACTGAAAGGCCACCTGCGGATAGCGGGCGCACACTTCTTCATACAGCGCGACGTTGGACCCCGCCAGAGTGCCATCGCGAGAGATATCGGTGCACAGGACGTGCTGCAGGCCGACGGATTGATAGCTCTCCACCAGCTCTTCCAGCGTCACGCCGGAGTTTTCCTGCCAGCCGCTGACTGCCACCTGCTTGTTGCCTTGCGCGTCGATACGCACGTCCAGCGCCAGCACCAGATGCTGCGGGCCAAAACGCGTAAACCAGCCTTTTACCACTTCCGGCGATTTCACCGCCGTTGAACCCACCACCACGCGCGCCACGCCTGCGGCAAGCAGGGCTGCCACATCTTCTTCCGTCCGCACGCCGCCGCCAACCTGCACCGGCACGTTCACTCCGGCAACCAGCGTTTTCAGCAGCGGGATCTGGCGCTTCGCCGGGTCTTTCGCGCCGGTCAGGTCGACCAGGTGCAGCACTTCGGCCCCTTGCGCGGCGTAGGACTGCAGGCGCGGCAGCGGATCGTTGCCGTAGTCGCGCTGCTGGCCGTAATCGCCCTGATGGAGACGGACAACCGTGCCGTCAATTAAATCTAAAGCAGGAATGATCATCACATCTCCAGGAAGTTTTTCAGCAGCTGCGCCCCGGCGCTGCCCGAGCGTTCCGGATGAAACTGGACGCCAAAAAAGTTATCTTTCTGTACCGCCGCGGTGAACGGCTCGCCGTAATGACACTGGGCGATGGTGTAAGGATTCACCGGCATGGCATAGCTGTGAACGAAATAAAAATACGCGCCGTCATCGATACCGCGGAACAGACGGTTCCCGGCTTTCGGGTAGACCCGGTTCCAGCCCATATGCGGCAGCGGTAGTCCGTGGTCGGTCATTTTCGGCACGTCTTCTTCGATAATGCCCAGCAAATCCACGCCGTTGCTCTCTTCGCTGCGCCGCCCCAGCAGCTGCATGCCGAGGCAGATGCCGAGCACCGGCTGGGTACAGGCTTTCACCAGCTCAATCAGCTCGCGTTCGCGAATCTGATCCATGGCCGCCTGCGCGGTACCGACGCCGGGTAAAAACAGTTTATCGGCGCGCAGCACCACATCTGGATCGCGGCTGACCGCCGGCTGGTAGCCGTGGCGGCCGATTGCCGACTTTACCGAATTGAGGTTGGCACAGCCGGTGTCGAGGATCACCACGTTCATCACAGGACTCCTTTCGACGAGGGGAGCGTATCGCCCTGCACGCGGATGGCCTGACGCAGCGTACGGCCAAAGGCCTTAAACAGGCTTTCGACGCGATGATGGTCATTCTTGCCCTTCGTTTTCAGGTGCAGCGTGACCGCCATGGTGTAGGAGAGCGAACGGAAGAAGTGCTCCACCATCTCGGTGCTCAGATCGCCGACGCGCTGATAGGCGAAGTCGGCTTTATATTCCAGGTGCGGGCGGCCGGAAATATCCAGCGCGCAGCGGGCCAGACATTCGTCCATCGGCAGCACAAACCCAAAACGGTTGATCCCGCGCTTATCGCCCAGCGCCAGCCTTAATGCCTCGCCCAGCGCCAGACCGGTATCTTCCACGGTGTGGTGATCGTCGATATAGAGGTCGCCGCCGACGTTAATCTCCAGACGGAAACCGCCGTGGGTGGCGATTTGATCGAGCATATGATCGAAGAAGCCGACGCCAGTGTGGATTTTGCTGCCGCCTTCGCGATCCAGCCAGACTTTGACATCCACCTGGGTCTCTTTGGTGTTGCGCTCAACGTGGGCATAGCGGTCGCGGCGAGTCAGCTGTTCGCTGATAGTCGGCCAGTTCAGCGTCTCGCGGTCATAGCGCAGGCCAGTAATGCCCATGTTATCCGCCAGCTCGATGTCGGTGGCGCGATCGCCGATAACGTAGCTGTGGGCTTTATCCATGACGCCCTCTTCCAGCCACGGCAGCACCAGCTGGGTTTTAGGCTTGCGGCATTCGCAGTTGTCGGCCGGCAGATGCGGACAAATCAGCACCTCGTCGAAACTGACGCCCTGGGAAGAGAACACCTGCATCATCAGATTGTGCGGGCCGTCAAACTCCGCCTGCGGCAGACTGTCGGTCCCCAGACCGTCCTGATTGGTGATCATCACCAGCTTGTAACCTTCCTGCTGCAGTTTCAGCAGGGCAGGGATCACCTGCGGCTCAAAGGCCAGCTTTTCAAAGCGGTCTACCTGAAAATCAACCGGTGGCTCGGAAATCAGCGTACCGTCACGGTCAATAAAGAGAAACTTCTGGGTCATACATTCTCCGCAGTCAAAGCGTCAATCACGCGCTGGCTCTCTGCACGGGTACCGATAGTGATACGCAAACAGCCGCTTAATGAGGGTTGTTTATTCTGGTCTCGTAAGATAATGCCCTGATCCCACAAAGATTTAAACACTGCGCTGGACGCTTTAAAGCGTACGAGGACATAGTTAGTCTCGGCGTCGAAGACCTGTTCAACGCACGGGATATCGCGCAGCTGACCGATCAGATACTCACGCTCGTCGAGAATCTGCGCCACGCGCGCGCGCATCGCGGCGATACCCTGCTCGCTGAGCGCCTGGGCGGCAATGTCGGCCACCGGCGTTGACAGCGGGTAGGGGGCGATGACTTTCATTAACAGACTAATCACCTCGGCATTCGCCAGGGTAAACCCACAGCGCAGTCCGGCGAGGGCAAAGGCTTTTGACAGCGTGCGCAGGACCACCAGGTGCGGATAGTCGCTCAGCCAGCCGGCCAGCGTCGCCTGCGGACAGAACTCGATATAGGCTTCATCGGCCACCACAATCGCTTTCCCGCGGGTCATCTCCAGCAGTGTGCGCATATCGTTGGGGTTAATAATCTGCCCGGTCGGGTTGTTCGGGCTGCAGACAAACACCACCTTCACGCCATCGAGATTCGCGGCGATGCCCGGCAGATCGAGCTGCCAGTCGCTCAGGCTCGGTACCGTCCGGCAGGCCACGCCGATGGTTTCAGCGCTAACGCTGTACATGCCGTAGGTTGGCGGACAATACAGCACCGCATCTTGTCCCGGTTCGCAGAAGGCGCGGATCAGCAGCTCGATACCTTCATCGGCGCCGCGGCTGACCAGAACCTGCTCCGGCTTAACGCCGGCATAGCGGGCATAATTCTCAATCACCGCTTTCGGCTGGCATTCCGGGTAGCGGTTCAGCGTCTGCTGGGTCAGCTGAAATTCGACGGCGGTCGGGAACTCATTGGCGTTCAGCCAGACATCGCCTTTGCCGCCCAGACGGCGAGCAGACTGATAAGGCGTCAGATCGCGCACGTTAGCGCGGGCTAAATCTTCGATGCTCATGCTTGCTCCTTAAGGGCTGCAACGCGCAGCGTAACGGCATTTTTGTGGGCGGTCAGGCGCTCTGCGGCGGCGAGGATCTCAATGGTCGAGGCGAGGGCGGCAAAGCCTTCGCGCGACAGCTCCTGCACGGTCATGCGTTTCTGGAAGTCCGCCAGTCCCAGACTTGAGCAGGTGGCGGTATAGCCATAGGTCGGCAGCACGTGGTTGGTGCCGGAGGCATAATCACCGGCAGATTCCGGCGACCAGTCGCCGAGGAACACCGAACCGGCGCTGGTAATGCTGTCAACCAGTTCACGGGCGTTACGGGTCTGGATAATCAGGTGTTCCGGACCGTACTGGTTGGAGATTTCTACGCACTGGGCGAGATCGCGGGCCACGATAATACGGCTGGCCGAGAGCGCTTCCCGGGCGGTCTCAGCGCGCGGCAGCTCCGCCAGCTGGCGCTCAACGGCGCGGGCGACCTGTTGTCCCATCGCCGCATCCGGAGTCAGCAGGATCACCTGAGAATCCGGGCCGTGTTCCGCCTGCGACAGCAGATCGGAGGCGACAAAGTCCGGCGTCGCGCCGCTGTCGGCAATCACCAGCACTTCTGACGGTCCTGCCGGCATATCGATCGCCGCGCCGTCCAGACGCTGGCTGACCTGGCGCTTGGCTTCGGTGACGAAGGCGTTGCCCGGGCCAAAAATTTTATCGACTTTGGCCACCGACTCGGTGCCGAAAGCCAGCGCGGCAATCGCCTGAGCGCCGCCGACGTTGAAGATGGTGCGCACGCCGCAAAGCTGGGCCGCGTAAAGAATCTCATCGGCAATCGGCGGCGGGGAGCACAGAACGACCTGCTGGCATCCCGCGATGCGCGCCGGCGTCGCCAGCATCAGTACCGTCGAGAACAGCGGCGCAGAACCGCCGGGAATATAGAGGCCGACTGAGGCGATAGGGCGGGTCACCTGCTGGCAACGTACGCCTGGCAGCGTCTCCACGTCCACGCCCGGCAGTTTTTGCGCGTTGTGGAAGGTCTCGATATTGCTGACTGCGACCGCCATGGCTTGTTTCAGCTCATCGCTGAGGCGAGCGCCGGCAGCGGCAATTTCTTCTTCGCTGACTTGCAGCGTTTTGACGTCGGTTTTATCAAACTTTGCGCTGTATTCGCGCAGCGCCGCGTCGCCATTGGTTTTGACGTTATCAAGAATGTCCGCCACCGTACGGGTGATGCTGTCGGAGGCAGAAATCGCCGGGCGCATTAAGAGTTGTTGCTGTTGTTCTGCGCTGCAGCTGTTCCAGTCAATGATGGTATTGAAGCTCATGGTCGTTTCCCCTGTCTAATCTCTGAGACAGGCCCGTCGGGCCTGTTCCCCGTGGATTACTCCATCATTTTCTCGATGGGCAGTACCAGAATGGAGCTGGCACCCAGCGCTTTCAGTTTTTCCATGGTTTCCCAGAACAGGGTTTCGCTGCTGACCATATGCATGGCAACACGCTGTTTGTCACCTGCCAGCGGCAGAATAGTCGGGCGTTCAGCGCCTGGCAGCAGGGCCACCACTTCCTCCAGACGTTCGGTCGGGGCGTGCATCATGATGTATTTGGATTCGCGCGCCTGAATCACCCCCTGAATACGGGTCAGCAGACGGTCGATGAGCTGCTGTTTGGCATCGGCCATTTCGCCATCGCGCTGGATCAGACAGGCTTTAGAGCGGAACATCACTTCCACTTCGCGCAGACCGTTGGCTTCCAGGGTGGCGCCGGTGGAGACCAGGTCGCAAATCGCATCGGCCAGGCCAGCGCGCGGGGCGACTTCAACGGAACCGTTCAGCAGACAGGATTTAAAGGAGATGCCTTTCTGATCGAGGTAGCGCTTGAGCAGGTGCGGATAGGAGGTGGCAATACGTTTGCCGTCCAGCGACGACGGGCCTTCCCAGCGTTCATCCGCCGGAGTGGCCAGCGACAGGCGGCAGCCGCCAAAATCAAGGCGACGCAGAGTGAAATAGCGCGGGTCCTCACCCTGAGCGCGACGGCTCAGCAACTCTTCTTCCAGCACGTTCTCGCCAATGATGCCGAGATCCACCACGCCGTCCATAATCAGCCCCGGGATATCGTCATCGCGGACACGCAGAATGTCGATCGGCATATTTTCCGCCAGCGCAATCAGACGCTGGGTGTGCAAATTCACTTTAATGCCACAACGGCTCAGTAATTCGCGTGAATCTTCGCTCAGGCGGCCTGATTTTTGAATAGCTATGCGTAAACGGCTGTTGTCTAACATTCTTATTTCCTCTTAATTCCTGTCTGAATCTGTCCGAATTTGGTTCAAAAAAAAGCCCCCGGAAGTAAATCTTCCGGGGGCTCTATTCGCGCTCATGCACCTCTGGAAGATCTAAACGTCTTCCAGCACACATCGCCTGAAAGACTAGTCAGGATGATGGTGATGATGATGGTGTTTAAATTGAACGCTGTTCATAAAATTCTCTTTGAATGACTATGCATTTGATGCCTTTTAACCTAAACCACTTCAAGCGCAGAAAGCAAGGGCTTTTTACCATCATTAATTCATTTCATCTTTACTGAAGAAATTGTCAGTTGCCGCTGGCTGGCGTAGCCTTAAGTCAGCACAGCGAAAGAGTCAGGAGCCAGGTATGAAAAAGGTCGCAATTGTCGGTTTAGGATGGCTGGGCATGCCGCTCGCTTTGTCATTGAGCGCGCGGGGATGGCAGGTTACCGGCAGCAAAACCACCCAGGACGGCGTGGAGGCGGCGAGGATGTGCGGTATCGACAGCTATCCGTTACGCCTGGAGCCGCAGCTGGTCTGCGATGCCGAAGATCTGGATGCATTGATGAACGTGGATGCGCTGGTGATTACGCTGCCGGCACGCCGCAGCGGGCCTGGGGAGGATTTTTATCTGCAGGCGGTACAGGAGCTCGTCGATACGGCGCTGGCCTACCATATCCCGCGGATTGTCTTCACCAGTTCCACTTCCGTATACGGCAATGCCAGCGGGACGTTAAAAGAAAATTCGCCGCGCGATCCGCAAACCGCCAGCGGCAGGGTGTTGAAGGAGCTGGAGGACTGGCTGCACAACCTTCCGGGTACCTCGGTGGATATTTTGCGTCTGGCCGGACTGGTGGGGCCCTCTCGTCATCCCGGGCGTTTCTTTGCCGGGAAGTCCGCGCCGGATGGTCAGCACGGCGTGAACCTGGTACACCTGCAGGATGTCATTTCAGCAATCGAGCTGCTGCTGCAGGCTCCGAAGGGCGGACACATCTATAATATATGTGCGCCCAAACATCCGGCGCGCGGCGTGTTCTATCCGCAAATGGCCCGTGAACTTGGCTTACCGGCCCCGGTGTTTGCCGATAGCCCAAACGGCGGCGCCGGAAAAATTATTGATGGTAACCGTATCTGCTATGAACTGGGGTTTGACTATCAGTACCCCGATCCGCTGGTGATGCCGATGGAGTAATCCGCCAGCGGGGAATCGCGAACCTGAGGGGGCGGCGATGAAACCACTGCTGGATGTGCTCGTCATTCTGGATGCGCTGGAAAAAGAGGGGAGCTTTGCCGCTGCGTCGGCAAAGCTGTACAAAACGCCTTCTGCGCTGAGCTATACCATTCATAAGCTGGAAAGCGATCTCAATATTCAGCTGCTTGACCGCAGCGGCCATCGGGCGCGCTTTACCCCCACCGGACAGATGCTGCTGGAAAAGGGGCGCGAAGTTCTGCATACCGTCCGCGAGCTGGAAAAACAGGCGATTAAACTGCATCAGGGCTGGGAAAATGCGCTGGTGCTGGCGGTGGATAACACTTTCCCCTTCTTTTTACTGGCGCCTCTGGTCAGCCGGTTCTATCAGCAGCATACCGCTGCCCGACTGCGTTTTGTCCGCGATACGCCGGCCAGTGGCTGGAATGCGCTGTTGGAAGGGCGGGCAGATATTGTCGTTGGGGTATTAAGCGATCCGCCGGCGCGGGTCGGCTATGGCTTTAGCCAGCTAGGTGAGCTGGCGCACATCTTCGTTATCGCGCCGCAGCATCCGCTGGCAAAAATGGATGCGCCGCTAAGCTGGCGGGCGATGAAACACTATCGGGCTATCGTGAGCGGCGGGGAGTGGCCGTCGGTTGACGATCAGGAAAGCCTGGTGACGTACGATTTTGCTGGCCAGCTGATGTTGATTAGCGCGGGGCTGGGATGGGGGTATGTGCCAAGGTATCTGGTGCAGGCTCAGCTGGAAAGCGGTGAGCTGATAGAGAAAGAGGTGGCCTCTCATTTACCCGCGCATCGGGCATGGCTGGGCTGGAATGAAGACGCCGCCGGACTCTCTTGCGCATGGTGGCGCAGCGAGATTTTAGCAAATAATGCTATCCATACGATCTATGATATTAAAATTGTATAAATATTAATCTGTTAAGTAATTGTGGCGACGATTTGGCGCTCCAACATCTTGTCATTTGGCCAGTAAGTGTTGCAAAATATGCGGCCTGAAAAAATAGAAACTAGCCGACGCTTTTTTAAAGTGTCGGTTATTTTTTTGCTTTAAAGACACATCATTCAATACCAAGAGGCCGGGCTTCGTACCGGATAGATATTTACTAAAAACCGACAGTCGTTGTCGCTGAGGAATACACTAAAATGGGGCAATTTTTTGCTTACGCGCTGGCCTTCGCCGTAAAAGGGGATAACCACCATGTCGCATAACGCTACTCCAAAAACCTCTCGCGTGGAATTACGTAAAACGCTTACGTTGATTCCGGTTGTAATGATGGGCCTGGCCTATATGCAGCCGATGACGCTGTTCGATACGTTTGGTATCGTCTCTGGTTTGACCGACGGTCACGTCGCGACGGCTTACGCCTTCGCACTGATCGCCATTCTCTTTACGGCACTGAGCTACGGTAAACTGGTTCGTCGTTTCCCGTCAGCGGGTTCCGCTTACACCTACGCTCAGAAATCCATCAGCCCGGCCGTGGGCTTTATGGTGGGCTGGTCATCGCTGCTGGACTATCTGTTCATGCCGATGATCAATATTCTGCTGGCCAAAATTTACTTTGAAGCGCTGGTGCCTTCAATTCCTTCGTGGATCTTCGTTGTCGCGCTGGTGGCCTTTATGACCATCTCTAACCTGCGCAGCATCAAGACCGTAGCGAACTTCAACACCCTGATCGTTATCCTGCAGATGGGGATCGTGGCGGTGATTGTTGGCCTGATTATCTACGGCGTGATGCACGGCGAAGGCGCAGGCACACTGACCAGCACCCGTCCGTTCTGGTCTGAAGGGGCGCACGTGGTGCCGATGATTACCGGTGCGACCATTCTGTGCTTCTCGTTCCTCGGCTTTGATGGCATCTCTTCGCTGTCTGAAGAGACCAAAGACGCTGAGCGCGTGATTCCGAAGGCTATCTTCCTGACTGCGCTGATTGGCGGCCTGATTTTCATCGGCGCCTCTTACTTCCTGCAGCTCTATTTCCCGGATATCTCGCGCTTTAAAGATCCGGACGCATCACAGCCTGAAATTATGCTGTACGTCGCGGGTAAAACCTTCCAGTGGGGCGTGCTGATCTTCTCCAGCGTGACCGTGCTGGCTTCCGGTATGGCCGCGCATGCAGGCGTTTCTCGTCTGATGTACGTCATGGGCCGCGACGGCGTGTTCCCGACCCGTTTCTTCGGCTACGTCCACCCGAAATGGCGTACTCCGGCGTGGAACGTGCTGCTGGTTGGCGC
This sequence comes from Klebsiella planticola ATCC 33531, assembly GCF_000735435.1. Taxonomy (GTDB): domain Bacteria; phylum Pseudomonadota; class Gammaproteobacteria; order Enterobacterales; family Enterobacteriaceae; genus Klebsiella; species Klebsiella planticola. The sequence continues at coordinate 42,195 of NZ_JMPP01000027.1, forward strand.
GATTGCTCTGCTGGCGATTAAATTCGACCTGGTGACGGCGACGGCGCTGATTAACTTCGGGGCGCTGGTGGCATTTACCTTCGTTAACCTGTCGGTGATCTCCCAGTTCTGGATCCGTGAAAAGCGTAACAAGACGCTGAAAGACCACTTTAACTACCTGTTCCTGCCGGTGTGCGGCGCCCTGACCGTGGGTGCGCTGTGGATTAACCTGGAAGAGAGCTCAATGATTCTGGGCCTGATCTGGGGCGGTATTGGTCTGGTGTACCTGGCCTGCGTGACCAAAAGCTTCCGCAACCCGGTACCGCAGTACGAAGACGTGGCGTAACCATCGCCCGTAGTGATTCAAAAAGCCGGAGGGAAACCTCCGGCTTTTTTGTTTCCGTCGCTCGCGGATTTCCCCGTGATGGCTGACGCCTTACCGGGGCTACAGGGGAGAGCTGTCCGGTAGCCGGAAAGAAGCGACAGACCGGGTCGCTAGTACAGAGCCAGTAGGCCGGGAAAGGCGTCAGCCGCCAGCCGGTAGAAATGCGGGCACATATCCCGAAGGGTTGACTTCACCTGCTACATCACCTTCAAAAGCGCATCCAGCAGCCCGGGAAAGCGCGCGTCGAGATCCTCCCGGCGCAAGGAAATCATATTCTCCCGTCCCTGAGGGCGCTGCCAGATGACCCCGCTATCGCGCAGGACGCGCCAGTGGTGGGTCATCGTCGACTTGGCGATGTCTTCATGACGCAATGCGTTACAACTCTGCTCGCTGCCGTCGGCCAGGATGCGAACGATCTCCAGGCGCATCGGGTTACCAAGGGCAAAAAGAACATTTTCCAGGCGAATGTGTTCACGTTCGGGGTGATTGGCGATCATAATATTCCTGTGTCGGCGGTTGCGCGGCTCCCGGGAGTCGCAGCCCGTATCGGCGGCTGGCAGGTAATATATCCAAACTGAGGGTCTAACGCCACGCGTGCAAGCCGCCGCTTCACCAATGACAGTGATAGTAAAAATAGTTCTAATATACTCGTACAATTGTACTATGATGGCGGCAGTTAACCACTCTGCGGCACAATTTGGCCGCTTACTGACAGTCAAAATGACTAAGGACGCATCATGCCCCGACCCATCCCTCTCGAACGTTATCGCAACATCGGTATCTCCGCGCATATCGATGCCGGTAAAACCACCACCACCGAGCGCATTCTGTTTTACACCGGAATGAGCCACAAACTGGGTGAAGTACACGATGGCGCGGCAACCACTGACTGGATGGCGCAGGAGCAAGAGCGCGGAATTACCATTACCTCCGCCGCGGTGAGCTGTTTCTGGCCCGGCATGGACCGTAGCTTCGAGCCGCATCGCATCAATATTATCGACACCCCGGGCCACGTGGATTTCACCATCGAAGTGGAGCGCTCGATGCGCGTGCTGGACGGTGCGGTGATGGTCTATGACTCCGTCGGCGGCGTGCAGCCGCAGTCGGAAACCGTGTGGCGACAGGCGAATAAATATCACGTTCCGCGGCTGGCCTTCGTCAATAAAATGGACCGTCCGGGCGCTGATTTCTTCCGCGTCGTGCAGATGATGATTGACCGCCTGAAGGCAAATCCTGTGCCGATCGTGATCCCTGTAGGCGCCGAGGAGCATTTCACCGGCGTGGTGGACCTCATCAAAATGCGCGCCATTTTATGGGATGACGCGACCCAGGGGATGACCTTCAGCTATGCGCCGGTACCGGACGAGCTGCTGGCAACCGCCCGACAGTGGCGAGAGAAAATGGTCTCCGCAGCGGCGGAAGCTAACGATGAGCTGATGGATAAATATCTCGAGAGCGGTGAACTGAGCGAGGCCGATATTGTGGCCGGGCTGCGTAAACGTACCGTTGGCGGCGAAATTCAGCCGGTGCTGTGCGGTAGCGCCTTTAAAAATAAAGGCGTACAGCGGATGCTGGATGCGGTTATCGAACTGATGCCTTCGCCGCAGGATGTGCCGGCGATTGACGGCGTTGATGAGAAAGGGCAGCCGGCGGAACGCCATCCTGGCGACGACGAACCGTTCTCGGCGCTGGCGTTTAAACTGATGACTGACCCGTACGTCGGCCAGCTGACCTTTATTCGTGTCTATTCCGGCACCCTGAAAAAAGGCGACGCGGTTTACAACCCGGTCAAAGGTAAGAAAGAACGCATCGGGCGTATTGTGCTGATGCATGCCAACGATCGCCACGAAGTGGATGAGCTGCATGCCGGGGATATTGCCGCCTGCGTCGGGTTGAAAGATGTCACCACCGGCGACACCCTGTGCGATCCGAATGCGATCATTACCCTGGAACGGATGGAGTTCCCGGAACCGGTGATTTCGTTAGCGATTGAGCCGAAAACCAAAGCGGATCAGGAAAAAATGGGGATTGCCCTCCAGCGCCTGGCCTCTGAGGATCCCTCTTTCCGCCTGCATACTGATGAAGAGTCCGGGCAGACAATTATCTCCGGGATGGGCGAACTGCATCTGGAAATTATCGTCGACCGGATGAAGCGTGAGTTCGGCGTTGAGGCGAATATCGGCCGTCCACAGGTGACCTACCGCGAGACACTGCGTAAAACGGTGAAAGAGGTGGAAGGGAAATTTGTCCGTCAGTCCGGCGGGAAAGGGCAATATGGTCATGTTGTACTGACCCTCGAACCGCTGGCGCCGGGGAGCGGCTTTGTGTTTGAAGACGCAACGAAAGGCGGCGTGGTGCCGCGCGAGTACATTCCTTCGGTGGAGAAAGGCTTGCGCGAAGCGATGGGCACCGGCGTGCTGGCGGGTTATCCGGTGGTCGATGTCAAAGCGACCCTGACATTTGGTTCGTATCATGATGTCGACTCATCGGAAATGGCCTTCCGCATGGCGGCGATTTTCGGCTTCAAGGAGGGGGCGCGCAGAGCCGATCCGGTGATTCTCGAACCGGTGATGCATGTGGAGGTGGAAACGCCGGAAGAGTACGCCGGGAATATTATGGGCGATCTCTCTTCTCGTCGTGGCATGGTGCAGGGGATGGAAGAGCGATTCGGCAGCCAGATTATCCGCGCGGACGTTCCGCTGGCGGAAATGTTTGGCTATTCCACTACGCTGCGCTCGATGTCGCAGGGACGAGCGACATACAGTATGGAGTTCCATCACTACGCGGAAGCCCCGCGCAACGTGGCAGATACGATTATCGCCAGCCGCGCTAAAGGCTAAATCACCGTTCCCGGGTTGCGGCTCTCGCCTGATCCGGGCGACGGGACCGTGCGGCATGGGGGGTTTATCGCCCGGACAAGGCGCAGCAAGCGCCGCCTCCGGGCACTTTCGCAACTTAGACAATCTCCTGCGCGTACTGCCACAGCGCCTTCAACTGCCCGAGCTTTTCACTGTCCTGTTGATGCTGTTGATACAGCATCTGCAGCTCATCGGCATAGGCCTGCAAAAACGCCGGCGTAAACACCTCGCGACGATGCTCTAACCAGCGCTGCTGCTCGGCCTCGTCAAGGCTGCCGGGGAAGTTACGGGCGCGGTAGTTAAACAGCAGACGCTCTATCCGTTGGTCGGCAAAAGTAATATCCAGCGCCGGCAGGTTGCGCGGCTCGGTTTCCAGCACTATTTTCATCGCCGCGCGGTCGGCATCGCTGAAAAAGCCGTTATAAAGCTGAGTATCGACGTTGTCGGAGGGAACAAACGGTTCCGCTTCAGCGAAAATAGCCACCACGTTTTCCCGCACCTGCGGATGACTGCGCAACAGCTGCAGGTTATCCAGACAGCGCTGGCGGTTAATCCCCAGACGGTCGGCATCCTGCGGGCGTAGCGTATTATCCTGGGCCAGTACCGGGCATTTATTGAGATGAACCAGCTTAACCGGCACCGCCGCCAGCTCGCCCAAATCGGCTTTTGGCGTGTACAGCCGCTCGCGCAGGGTATCGGCATCCAGTTCCAGCAGCGGCGTCATGTCGCCGGCCAGATCGACCATGATCACCGCATTGCGGTTATCCGGATGCCAGGCCAGCGGTGCCACCAGGCTGGTGTTGCCGCGCGCCGCGCCAAACATGCCGGAGACATGGACCAGCGGCTTCATGTGCGCAACGTCGATCAGCGTCGCCAGCTTGCGCTTGTTCCGATGACTGTAGAGATAGTCAAACAGACGCGGTTGCCGGGCTTTGACCAGTTTTGCCATGGCGATGGTGGCATAAACGTCGGCCATCGCGTCGTGGGCGTTGCTGTGTTCAATGTCGTTAGCGACGGTCAGATGCTCAAGGCGAAAACTCGGCAGACCCTCGTCGTTCTCCGGCCAGTTGATCCCTTCCGGGCGCAGGGCATAGCAGGCGCGCATCACATCCAGCAGATCCCAGCGCGAGTTGTCGTGCTGCCAGCTCCAGGCGTAGGGATCGTAAAAGTTACGATAGAAAATATTACGGCTGACCTCATCATCGAAGCGCACATTGTTATAGCCGACGATGCAGGTTTTCGGCACCGTGAACAGATCGTGAATCCGGCGGGCAAAGGCGGCTTCATTGTCGCCTTTGGCGTTCGCTTCCTGCGGGGTGATCCCGGTTATCATCACCGCCTGCGGCTGCGGCAGATAGTCGTCGGCCAGTTTGCAGTAGAAAACCTCCGGTTCACCGATGATATTCAGTTCGGCATCGGTACGAATGGCGGCGAACTGGGCCGGTCGATCGAGCGCAGGGTGGGTGCCGAAGGTTTCGTAATCGTGGAATAAAAATCCGGGCTGGTTGGCGCTATCTTGCATAATCTGTTCATTTTCCATGGTGGCTGGCACTCGTTATGGTAAACGATTTACCTGGGCATCAGAAGGGCGTTGGCTACGCGGCGCTGCCGCCGTGTCATATTTTCTTGCAATTAAACCCTGATTTGAAAGGAGAACTTCCGTAAAAAGGACGGCGAATCTGTCAATTTAGAGGATATGCCGTTGAAAGGCCGTTTTTTTATTGCTGTAACTTTGCTCGCTTCGAGCGTTTCTTGCGCATTTGCTGCCAATGATTTCCCCGTCACCGTGCCGCCACCGTCCATTCAGGCGGGCTCCTGGGTACTGATGGATTACACGACCGGGCAGATCCTGACTGCGGGTAATGAACACCAGCAGCGCAACCCTGCCAGCCTGACCAAACTCATGACCGGATACGTCGTCGATCGCGCCATCGACAGCCATCGCATCTCCTTTGACGATATGGTGACCGTCGGCCGCGACGCCTGGGCGAAAGGCAACCCTGTCTTCGACGGCTCGTCGCTGATGTTCCTTAAGGCCGGCGATCGGGTCAGCGTACGTGATTTAAGCCGCGGCCTCATCGTCGACTCCGGCAATGATGCCTGCGTGGCGCTGGCTGATTATGTCGCGGGCGGCCAGCCGCAGTTCGTGGCGATGATGAACGAGTACGTAAAAAAACTGCATCTGCAGGATACCCACTTTGAAACCGTGCATGGCCTGGATGCGCCGGGCCAACACAGCTCGGCGTACGATCTGGCGGTGCTGTCGCGGGCTATCATTCACGGCGAGCCTGACGTTTATCACATGTACAGCCAAAAAAGTCTGACGTGGAACGGGATTACCCAGCAAAACCGCAACGGGCTGCTGTGGGATAAGACCATGAATGTTGATGGATTAAAGACCGGGCATACCTCCGGCGCTGGCTTTAACCTGATTGCCTCCGCGGTGGACGGCCAGCGGCGCCTGATTGCCGTAGTGATGGGCGCCGATAGCCCGAAAGGGCGCGAACAGCAGGCGGCAAAACTACTGCACTGGGGTCAGCAAAATTTCGACACCGTTCAGGTGCTGCAAAAGGGCAAAAAGGTCGGCAGCGAACGTATCTGGTACGGTGATAAAGAACAAATCCAGCTGGGCACCGATCAGGATTTCTGGCTGGCGCTGCCGAAGTCGGAAGTGCCGCGTATTAAAGCCAGGTACGTGCTGGACAAAAAAGATCTCGAGGCGCCCATTGCCGCAAATCAACGGGTCGGGGAAATCTCACTCTATGATGGCGACAAAGTGGTCGCGCACTGGCCGTTGGTGACGCTGGAAAGCGTCGGCAAGGGCGGGGTGTTCTCGCGGATGAGCGATTATCTGCATCACGTGCTGTAACCGCCACGCCCCGCACGGGGCGTTTTTTTTGGCTCATTTTTCGCTCCCCTCCATTGGCCACTCTGTGAATCAGAGCACATACTGATGTGCATCACCTGGCTACAGTATATGTACATTTATACAGTTGTTATCACTGGTGGAGGCAATATGAACTACAGCGTGAAGTCCGTCGGCAAACGTACCATTGCCGGTTTTCATATGGTGGGACCCTGGGATCAGACCGTTAAACAGGGGTTTGAGCAGCTCATGGCATGGGTCAGCGGCCGTCAGATTCCGGCACAGGAGTGGGTAGCCGTTTACTATGACAATCCCGATCGGGTTCCAGCGGAGAAGCTGCGCTGCGATACGGTGGTCACCGTGGCAGACGATTTCGTCATTCCACCCAACAGCGAAGGGGTCATTCTCACTGAGATTGCCGGGGGAGAGTATGCAGTCGCCAGCGCGCGGGTGGAGAATCACAACTTCTCGACGCCGTGGCTGGCGTTCTTCAATAGCCTGATGCAGAGCAAAGAGTATCAGCTGGCGGAAAAACCCTGTTTTGAGGTCTATCTCAACGACGGCAATCAGGACGGTTACTGGGACATCGAAATGTATGTCGCGGTCGAACGGGTGGTGAAATAAGCGTTTACCCCCGCAGTGGACAAGGTTTTTTACATTAGCGTACTGCTTACATTGAAAAAGCAGTTACAATTGGCCTTTGCTTCCTGCCGCCGTTTGCTTGCTGGAGAGGTCTGTGCGCGCTGATAAATCACTTAAGCCTTTCGAAATCCGTCTGTATCGCCACTATCGCGTGGTGCATGGTATTCGAATTGCTTTGGCCTTTGTCCTTACTTTTTTACTGGTTCGTTTGCTGAATGTACCGGAAGGGACGTGGCCTCTGATCACCCTGGTGGTGGTGATGGGGCCGATTTCGTTCTGGGGCAACGTGGTGCCGCGCGCCTTCGAGCGTATCGGCGGCACTATCCTCGGCTCGGCACTCGGGCTGGTGGCGTTAAAGCTTGAGCTTATCTCCTTACCCGTCATGGTGCTGTGGTGCGCGGTGGCGATGTTCCTCTGCGGCTGGCTGGCGTTAGGGAAAAAACCGTACCAGGCGCTGCTCATCGGCATTACGCTGGCGGTGGTGGTGGGCGCGCCGCCTGGCGATATGCACACCGCGCTATGGCGAAGCGGCGATGTTATCTTTGGTTCCCTGCTGGCCATGCTGTTCACCGGCATCTGGCCGCAGCGGGCGTTCTTGCACTGGCGAATCCAGATGGCAAATTACGTCACCGCCTTCAACCGGCTTTATCAGGCCGGGTTCTCCCCTAATCTGGTGGAAAGACCGCGGCTGGAAAAACATCTGCAAAAAGTGCTTAACGATGTGGTGAAGATGCGCGGGCTGATTACCCCGGCGAGTAAAGAAACCCATATCCAGAAAGCCATCTTTGAAGCCATTCAAACCGTGAGTCGTAACCTGGTCTGCATGCTGGAACTGCAGATCAATGCATACTGGAGCTCGCGTCCCGGTCATTTTGTGATGCTGAACGCCCACACGCTGCGTGAGACCCAGCAGATGACTCAGCAAACGCTGCTGACGATTGCGCATGCGCTGTATGAAGGTAATCCACAGCCGATTCGCGCCAACACGGAAAAACTCAATGATATCGTCGCCGAACTGCGCGAACTCATGAAAGAGCACCAGGGAGATAGCCTGGCGGAAACCCCGATCCACGGCTACGTCTGGCTGACGATAGAACTGGCGCGCCAGCTTGAACTGCTGTCGAATTTAATCTGCCGGGCTTTGCGTAAATAAAAACCAGATGCGCGCAATTTGCCCACAGGTTGCTTCGATTCAGCAGCATTTAGGGTTATGATAAACGTAAAGGAAAAAACATTGTCATCCGCGGCTGCTAACAGTTATGTTAGCCCTATATAGCAGTCGCTTTAGCGAATCCGAATCTCAAATATTAGGGGTGTAAAAATGGAAACAACTAAGCCTTCTTTCCAGGACGTACTGGAGTTTGTTCGTCTGTATCGTCGTAAGAACAAATTGCAGCGTGAAATTCAGGACGTTGAGAAAAAGATCCGTGATAACCAGAAGCGCGTACTGCTGCTGGACAACCTCAGTGACTACATCAAACCGGGCATGAGCGTTGAAGCTATTCAGGGCATCATCGCCAGCATGAAAAGCGATTACGAAGATCGTGTTGATGACTACATCATCAAAAATGCCGAACTGTCGAAAGAACGTCGTGACATTTCCAAAAAGCTGAAAGTCATGGGCGAAGCGAAGGTCGAAGAGTAATCGCATCGTACCTGCCCGGCGGCGGCTCTCGCCGTCGGGAATTATCCCCTCTCTGATTTATCTCCTTCTCCCGGCGGCGAACCGCGGCGTCACGCCAGTTTTCATGCGCGACCGCGTTCACAACGGGCTATGGCAAATCACCTGAAAGTGCTACGAGGAACATGATGGACAATCTTTCGGCCTTGATCGCCGACATTCCGCTGCCGGACCGCGCGGCGATGGCTCAGGCGCAACAACATCTGGATGGTTTATTAAAACCACCGGGCAGCCTGGGGCGACTGGAGGCGCTGGCAGTCCAGCTGGCCGGAATGCCGGGGCTGCGGGGACAGCTGCAGCTGGCGGAAAAAGCCATTGTGGTGATGTGCGCCGATCACGGCGTCTGGCACGAAGGGGTGGCGATCTCGCCGCAGGCCGTCACGGCGATTCAGGCGATAAACATGACCCGCAAAAATACCGGCGTCTGCGTACTGGCGGCCCAGGCGGGCGCGCAGGTGCATGTGGTCGATGCCGGTATCGACGCGGATCCGATCGCTGGTCTGGTGGATATGAAAGTGGCGCGCGGCAGCGGCAATATTGCCCGGACGGCGGCAATGAGCCGGGAACAGGCGACGGCGCTGCTGCTGGCCAGCATTCGCTATACGCGAGAACTGGCGGCGCAGGGCGTACGCGTGTTCGGCGTTGGTGAACTGGGGATGGCGAACACCACGCCTGCGGCGGCGGTCGTCAGCGTGCTTACCGGTAACGATGCGCAGGATGTGGTGGGCATCGGCGCTAACCTGCCGGTATCGCAGCTGGGACACAAAGCCGATGTCGTCCGCCGGGCAATTGCTGTGAATCAGCCGCAGGCAGACGATGGCCTGGACGTGCTGGCGAAAGTCGGCGGATTTGATTTGGTGGGGATGACCGGCGTGATGCTGGGCGCGGCCTCCTGCGGACTGCCGGTTGTGCTGGACGGTTTCCTCTCCTATGCCTCCGCCCTGGCAGCCTGTCGTCTGGCTCCTGGCGTGCATTCATATCTGATCCCTTCGCATCTGTCGGCGGAAAAAGGGGCGCGTATTGCGCTGGAACATCTGCAGCTGAAACCCTATCTGGATATGGATATGCGGCTGGGAGAGGGGAGCGGCGCCGCGCTGGCGATGCATCTTGTGCAGGCGGCGTGCACGGTATTTAACGAAATGGGGACGCTGGCGGAGAGTAATATCGTCCTGCCGGAAAGCCGCTAAGCCGGTCTCAGGGCGACGGCCGTCGCCCTGAATCTTTGCGGATTTACAGCGCTTTTTGCCATACGCTTTGCGGCAGCAGATAGACATTCGCTTCCGCGTTCATGCCGTCCGTTACGATGTGATGAATCCCGCTGGCCATGATGGCCAGAGTCACGTCAAAGGCGTTGAGGCTGTCACCAAATCCCGCGGTCAGGTTCAGCATTGAGCCGTTGGCCATCAGGTAGACGGTTTTATCGCCCATCCGGTACGCATTAATATACGGCATCACCTCATCGTGGCTGAACTGACGCAGGTAGCCGCAGTCAATCTCTTCCGCAACGTGGCCGACATTGAGAATAAATACGCCATCTTTGGCGTTATCCAGCGCCGTGCTATTGACCACTTTCTTCGCACCGGTTGCCGTGGCGACCACATCTGCCGAGGCGATGGCATCCTGTAAATCAACAACATGCCAGCCATCATAGGCCGCCTGCAGGCGACGGGCGGGATCGATCTCTGCCACCATCACCTGTCCGCCAAAGGCTTTTGCTGCCGCGGCAACGCCTTGTCCCACCAGACCGTAGCCAATGACCAGCACTTTCTTCTCATGCAGCGTCAGATGAGTCGTCTGGAAGAAGGTATGCCAGGCCGTAAGACCCACCATATGGCGGTTATGCAGTCCCTCTTTAACCGGGAGATCGTCCCAGTTAAAGATAGGGTAGCCGGGACGAATATCGCCCAGGCGGCTGACGCCGGAGCCGGTTGCTTCCAGACCGGCGACGATGTTGCCAAATTCGCCGCGCTGGTGCAGCAGGGTGGTGATATCGGCGCCCATTTCACACAGATGGGTCGGGCCCCAGGCGATCGCTTTTTCCCAGGAGTGCTGCCAGTCGGCATCGCTCATGCCGCGCCAGGCGCAGGCTTGTGCGCCGCGCTCTACCAGCCAGGCGACAACATCGTCCTGAACGGTGGTGGGGTTACAGGTGGTTAGAAAGACTTGCGCCCCTTTCTCCAGTATCCCCTGCACCAGCGGGATCATTTTCATATCCAGATGCATGCAGCAGGCCAGTCGGACATGGCTCAGATCGGGAAGGGCGGCGACCTGACGCAGCGTGCGCGGCATATTCTGGCTGGCCCATGCCACGTCTTTCACTAAATTTGTCTTATTATTCACTGTATTGTGACCTTCAATCCGTAGAGTGGGTTAAATCCCGGTGGGGAAATGATTCTAACGTAGTGTTCCGGGATCGCATAACGGCGGCGTATCGCTAAATTCAGTGGGGGGGGAAGTAGCCCTGCGAAAGATATGGTTGTTAAAATATGGTTAAAAAATGAAAATAAAATATAAGTAATTTATATGACGTGAGTGAGTCATTCGATGTTAAGCGTTTTACCGACCGCACTGTTTTCGCGGGTCCGCATTTTTCTTGGGCGATTAAAGCCGCATGCTCTGCCCGTTGCCAGAAAACATATCCTCCTCGGTTCGATAGGTGCCGGTACGGGGCTGGCCGTCACCAGCATGTTCAGTCACTGGCTGCTGGGTGAGATGAATCTGTGGTTTATTGCGCCGATGGGAGCCTCTGCGGTGCTGCTGTTCGGCGTGCCGAGCAGTCCGCTGGCGCAGCCGTGGTCAATCGTCGGGGGCAACGTGGTTTCGGCGTTGATCGGTGTTACCGTCGGGATGTGGGTGCCTCAGCTTGCCCTGGCCTGCGGTCTGGCAGCCGGACTGGCCATCGCCGCCATGTATTTTCTGCGCTGTCTGCATCCGCCCGGCGGCGCCGTTGCGCTGACGGCGATCCTCGGCGGAGCGGGGGTTCACAGCGCGGGATACCACTTTGTGCTGACGCCGGTACTGCTAAATTCAGCGATGCTGGCGCTACTGGCAATCATCTTCAACAACCTGGTCGGGCGCCGCTATCCCCACTCTTTGGCGGCTGAAGAGGTTAAGCCCAAAGTGGTGCCGCTGGGGCTACCGGTGACTCGCGAAGATATTCATGCCGCGTTACTCGACGGTCAGTTCCTTGATATTGATGAAGATGACGTGCAGGAACTGCTGGAAAATATCGAGCAAAAGGCACGGATGCGGATGGCCGCCGCGCCGCAGGCATAACGGCACGGGGCCCGGGAAGGTTAAAGCTCTCCGGTCATATATTGGGCGACGCCGCGGCCAAAACTCCAGTCGCCTTTCTGGTTACCGATCACGGAAATCATCAGGTCATCAGCGCTCAGTCCGCAATGTTCCTGCAGCTCAGCGAGCAGGGTGGCGTAGAAGAGCTGCTTTTGTTCTTCGCTACGCGGGCTGGTGTACACCCGCACGACCAGCAGCTTGTTGCTGCGCGTGAATCCCAGTCCGGTATCCTCAATCACCATATGGTGAGCTTTGTTTTCGTGAACAATCTGGTAGCGATCGCGCTCCGGCACCTTAAACGCATGAATAACCGCGCGATGTGCGGCATCCAGCAGAGTGGTAAGTTCGCGTTCGCTACGACCTTCAATCACATCAAATATCAGTAACGGCATGGCAGGTACTCCTTACTTCCGGGGTGGATAAGCTGACTTCCGCGATGCTAATCCATGTTCTGCCGGGCAAAAACCGCTATAGTGGAATTCATTGTTTATACAGGTGAACAATCGAGATGAGTGAAATTCGCCCGGAGAGTTACTGGACCCATCTGTACTGGCTGACGGTGCTGGAAGAGCAAAAAAGCTATACCCGCGCGGCGGAAAAACTGGCGGTCAGCAAGTCGGCGATCAGTCAGAAAATTAGCGAGCTGGAACGGATCACCGGCAAAAAGCTGGTGCATCGCACCACGCGGAATGTGACGCTCAGCGAGGATGGCCTGCGGCTGGTGGCGGAGCTGAACGAACCTTTCGGGCAGCTGCGCGATATTTTCGCCGGTACCTGTGATGAAGGCGGACCGCTGCGGGGAACGCTACGGGTCACGGCGCCGGTCGCCTTTTCCCGTCAACAGCTGGTCCCGGCGATTACGCCATTTTTGCACCAGCATCTGCAGCTTCAACTGCAGCTGGAGGTGACCGACCGGCTGGTATCGCTGGCCAGCGAGGGATTTGACCTGGCGATTCGTCACTGCCGCCGCGAAGCATTGCCGGAGACCCACGTGGCCTGGCCGCTGTGCAGTACGGCGACGCTGATCGTCGCCTCGGCAGAGTATATCCGCCGTTTTGGTCGTCCGGACTCCCCGGAGATGTTGCGCCATCATCAGTGTCTGACCTATCCGCGCGGGGCGCAAAGCCCGCAGTGGACGTTTGAGTCTCGCGAGCAACCGGCCGAACGGGTGAGTGTCAAGGTTCATGGCCCCTTCGCCACCAACAACAGCGAATCGCTGCGTGATGCGGTGCTGGCAGGGCTGGGTATTGCGCTGCTGCCTGATTTCAGCGCCCGGGAGGCCATCGGCCGCGGGCTGGTGCAGGAGTTGCTTCCAGGCTGGCGGCCGGTTGAGGTTTTCGCGCCACAGCTGTACGTCATTCGGCCCTATGCACCGCGCGTGTCACGTGCGGTAGAGACATTCAGCCACTATTTGAAGCATACCTTCAGCTGAAAAGCGCCAGCTGTTCCGTCAACGCCTGGTGAAAGCGGGGAAGTAAGTCTGTTTCGCCGGGCAGCAGCTGCGCCAGCGTCACGGTCTTATCAGTACGATAGACCCGGCCACTGTTGAGGCGGGCTTCAAAATCGTTCGCGGCCTGATGTGCGCCGATCAGATCGGTATCCACTAAAATCACCGCATGAGCAAGGACCACATGTCCTCGATCCTCGGCCAGCGGTCGCCAGTACTGGGCAGTACCGACAATTTTGCGGGCATGATCGCCCTCGCCGCAGGCCAGGTTGTAGCGGCCGTCGCAAAATGACCCCGTCACCGCCTGATAATGACTCCCGACGCCAAACGTCGCCAGCGTGCGCTGAAGTAGCCCGCAGAGCTGCAGATAGATAGGTTCTGCCGCTTCGCCCAGCGGTTGCGTGACCGGCCAGGCGAGGCTGAGATTGATAATCCCGGGGCCCTGTGGGACCAGGCCACCGCCGGAGCGGCGAAGCCACACCGGCCAGCCGTAGCGGGAAAAAAGCGCGCTGACGGCACTGAGTTCACTGAATTTACGATAGCTGCCAGGCACCACCAGTCCTTGTGGAGCCTGCCAGAGTTGCGCCACCGCTTCGCCGCGGCGAGCTTGCTCAAACAGCGGCTGCTCAGCCAGCGTCGGATCAGGGCAATAGAGCAGCGGTAGCGGTTGGGGATGAAACTGTGCGGGCCAGCAGGCCGGGCGGTTGTCCTGAGTCATAAGGTCTCCATGTTCACGGCGGTTTCCCGCCGCGCACCGTGCAATCAGGGGTGAGGGTTCTTTTTCATCAACATGGCGGTGAGGGCAGAGAGCAGACAGCCGCCGGTCAGGTAAATCGCCACGCTGTGCCAGGAGCCACCGGAGAAGGTGACCAATGCCGCGGCAATAAATGGCGTAAAGCCGCCGCCAATGACGCTGGCGACCTGATATCCGACGCCGGCCCCGCTGTAACGATAGCTGGCGCCAAACATCTCGGTGAACATCGGTTGCTGAACACAAACCACCATATCATGGGCGATATTGGCCAGCATCAGGGCAAAAAAGAGGATCCAGAAGTACGACTGGCTTTCCAGCGCCATAAAGAACGGGAACGCGCTGAGCGTGCCGATGAGCGCACCGGTAATGTAGATCCGCCGGCGGCCGAAGCGATCCGCAAGCCAGGCGAAGCAGGGGATTGTCAGACAGCTGATTCCGCCGACCAGCAGGCCAATATTAAGGAACAGTTCACGCGGCAGGCCGAGGTTCTGCGTTGAGTAATTCAGGGCGAAGGCGGTGACAATATACATGGTCAGCAGTTCGCACAGACGCAGGGCGATAATCAGTAAAAATGCGCCGGGGTGACGGAGCAGGGCTTCGACGACCGGCAGGCGCTTTTTGGCCGTCTTTAGCTGCGCTTCCTGCTGCTGATGTTCAAACTCGGCAGATTCGGCCATGCCGTTGCGGATCCACAGCGCGACTAACACCAGCACCACGCTGAACAAGAACGGCAGGCGCCAGCCCCAGCTGAGAAACTGCTCGTTGGTGGTGTTCGCGCTGATCAGAGAGACCAGGCCGGTGGAAAGCAGCAGGCCAACGCCGTAGCCCACCTGAACCCCGCTGCTGTAGAAGGCTTTTTTATTTTTGGGCGCACTTTCTACCGCCAGCAGCGCCGCACCGCCCCATTCTCCGCCGACGGCGAAGCCCTGAATAGCGCGTAGGGTGACGAGCAGCACGGGGGCCCACCAGCCGATTTGGTTGAAGGAAGGGAGCAGACCAATGCAGGCGGTCGCAATTCCCATCATCCAGACGGTCATCATCAGCATCCGTTTGCGGCCAAGGCGATCGCCGAAATGACCGAAGATAATGCCGCCGAGGGGACGAAACAGAAAGCCGACGCCGAAAGTGGCAAAGGCGGCCAGCGTGCCCATTGCCGGGCTAATCTGCGGGAAAAATTCGCGGTTAAACACCAGCGCGGCGGTGATGCCGTAGAGTAAAAAATCGTACCAGTCAACCACGGCGCCGGCAAAGCTGCCCCAGGCCGCTCTTCTGGCGCGATTGAGTGAACATGTCTCCTTGCCGGGGCGGGAGGAAATAAGCGTTGAGTCCATACCTGTCCTGTCTGTTGCCGTGTTTATCATTATTGGAATGAGACGCAGTCTTAGCGGCGTCAGTACAAAGACTACCGCGCTCCAGGATGAGAGAAAAGATTTTTACCGAAAGTGCTGCCTTAATGGCAAAAAATGTGCTTTTTATCGTCAGGTGTAAACAAAGGTTCAGAGTGTTCTGGAAAGAGAAAATATTTTTAATCGAGAACCTCACAACCCGCTGCTGACGTCTTTTAAGAATTGACCTTAATGGTTTACAATTAACTTATCTCCAATTCCGGAATGGTGAGCTAAATGCGTCTACTTTTCGCAGTTTTATTTTGTGTTATGGTTTTGCCTAATGCTTTTGCAGAAAAACTGCCTGCCCCTACGGGGAAGCCCGTTTTAACCATTTCCGGCTTGATTGGAAATACAAATGCAGGCGATACCGCGGTTTTTGACCTGGCGGCATTAGAAAAACTGGGGATGGAGACTATTGTCACCACCACGCCCTGGTACTCAGGAAAAGTGCGTTTTGAGGGCGTTTCCCTTAGCAAACTCATGGATTTAGTCGGTGCCAGGGGCAAGACGGCCAAGGTCATTGCCTTAAACGACTATACGACGATGGTCCCGCTCGATGATTTTCGCCAGTTCCCTGTTATCCTCGCGCTAAAATTAAATGGCGAATATATGCACATCCGCGATAAAGGCCCTTTATTTATTGTTTATCCGTACGATAGCAGCCCTGAACTGCAAAACCAGGTTTATTATTCCCGTTCGGCGTGGCAAGTCTCAAAAATTATCATTGAGTAAGGGTTTGATCTTGAATCGAATACTTACCGGGATTATTTTGTCGCTGTTCATCATCACCGGATACATTACGTATCTGGTGCATGAGCGGCAAAGTGAGTTACAGAAATTAACCCGCTATACGGACTCCTGGTCAGTCGCCCAGATAGTTTCCGAGTATATGCGGCTGGAGTCGAGTTTAGGCGCATTCGCACTCGGCGTGGAGAGCGCGGACCGCGATCAGGTACGTCTGCGTCTCGATATTATGTTGAGCCAGATAGAGCTGTTGCAGCAGGGCGAACTGAAGAATTTTATTCATAAAGATGCCGGGCGCCAGGCCACCGTCGATAGTTTGATCGCTATTTTGCAGCAGCTCGATAGCGGGCTGGATAAAATGACACCTGCTCAGATTAAGGCGGTGTTAGGCAAGATGAGAGAGATTGACGGCCCGATGACCTCGCTTGCCTCCACCTCGCTGGTGCAGGGGATTGACGTTGTTAATCATACGCACGATAAAATTCAGAATCTGTATTACATCTATTCAATTATCTCCATCCTGTTGATTACAACCTGTATCACGTTGGGGCTGTTGATGCTGCGACAGAATAACAATCTGCGGCGTGCCCACGTGCGAATGAAGCTGCTGGCCGACGATCTGCAGCTGTCAAAAGAGAAACTGCAGGTGCAAAACCGCCGTCTGCAGTACGATGCCTACCATGACTCGCTGACCGGTATGCCTAACCGGCTCTCCTTCTGGCAAAAGCTGCAGGAAATTGTCAATCAGGTCAGGCCTTACGATGGCTGTGCCGTGGTGATGCTTTTCGACCTCGATAATTTTAAAGATGTAAACGATACGCTGGGCCACGATTCCGGCGATAAACTGCTGCAGGAACTGGCCAGCCGCCTGTCGTTTTTCCGTAAAACCGCGGAAACGCTCTATCGTCTGGGAGGCGATGAATTCGCCCTGATCTCCTGTGACCTGAGCGAAGAGATGGCGCTGGAACGGGCGATGGTGATCCGGGAAAAAATCATCCAGCCCTATCAAATCTATGACTCGATGATCAACATTGATGCCTGCATCGGCATCGTGCTTTCCGATCGCGAAACGCGCACCGATTATTTATATAAATGCGCCGATCTGGCGCTGTATGAGGCGAAAAAAGAGGGCGCAGGTACCGTCAAGGTGTTCCGTGCCGGCATGCTGCAACGTCTGCAGGAGAATAAATCGTTTGAGGATGACCTGCTGCAGGCGCTCGGTAATGGTGAATTCCGGGTTTATTACCAACCGATAGCCGACACGGTCAGCGGCGAAATTTACGGTTATGAAGCGCTGGTGCGCTGGTTCCATCCGGTACGCGGCGTGGTTCCGCCGAGCACCTTCATTCCGATTGCCGAGAAAACGGGCATGATAAACGCCCTCGGCGAGTGGGTGCTCAGCACCGCCTGCGAAGAGGCGGCGCGCTGGTCATCGCCGCTTAAGGTCTCGGTAAACGTGTCGCCTATTCAGTTGATTAACAGTTCGTTGACCGATGTGATTGTCAGCGTATTGAAAAAAACCGGCCTCGACCCGCATCGTCTGGATCTGGAAATTACCGAGTCGGATGTGTTCAATGAAAACACGCGCTCCTTAGAGATCCTCAGCCAACTGCGTGAGCTCGGGATTCAGATTTCGATTGATGATTTTGGTACCGGCTACTCGTCATTGTCGCGGCTGAGCTATTTCCCGTTCGATAAGATAAAAATCGATCGCTCGTTTGTGATTAATATTCCTCTGCAAAAAGACGATCTCGATATTGTGCGTCTGATCATCAGCATGGGGAAAAGTTTACATATGCGTATTGTCGCCGAAGGCGTCGAAACAGAAGAACAACTCCATTCGCTGCAACAATTAGGTTGCGATCTGGTTCAGGGTTATCTAATTGGTAAACCTGGCCCTCTGAACACACCGGCAAAATAAATTATCGCCTCTCCTGTCTTATCGCGGATCTGATTCACAGGTCCGTCCATTCTTATATTTCAAAAAACTAACCCTTATTGAGTATTAACAGGGGTAGAAACTTATCATCTTTAAAAATAATACCCTCAGTGATTAAAAGGGGTATATCATATGCAACATATTTCACCGTTCCCACCGCACGCAAGGGTGCGGAAAGCGAGGCCGAATCATGCAGCGAATTATTATTCCCACCCATTATGTTCATACGCGAACCACGCCCCTGTGGACGAAAGAGACGGCGCCCGCCTCTATCTGGCAGCGGCATCTTGATGCAGGAACGCGGCAGGGGGTCTATCCCCGTCTGGCTGTGATGCAGGGGGCTATCCGCTATTACGGCTATGCCGATGAGACCAGCCCGCAGCCGGTGGCAACGCTGACGATTGAAGCCGGACAGTTTGGCGTATTTCCGCCGGAGAAATGGCACCGAATTGAAGCATTGACTGAAGACACCGTCTTCAATGTGGATTTTTATGTCGATCCTCAAATTCTGATAGAGGGATAAGGCTGCACCTATGAACAACGAAAATAGAGGTTATTCCCTGGCTGTTGCTAACGGCAACAATAATGACAGGCAAGAGAAAGTCTATTTGAAGCCGATGGCGCTATATATTCCCGCCATGGCTGAGCAGGCGCTGGCAGAACTTGTTGCCCCGCTGTCCTCTGACAATACGCAGGGAAAGGGGTTCACGCTGTCGGTGACCAATAATAATAATGGCGTATCGGTGGATAAAGAGTTTGCCTCCCTGAATGAGCTGCAGGCGCCGGGCGTGGCTGCCGATGCCGTCAAAGATCTGATTAATATCGTGCGCGGTTATGAATCGGATGAAGAGACCAACGTCTGCGGCTGGTAGTTTACACGCGAAACATCGGGCAGACACCCTGGGTGTCTGCTTTCTTCACCGGCCAGCCATCTTAGCGGGTGATCTTGTCATTTCCGCGCTGACCTCTGTCATCTGAAAAGCCGTATCTGACGCTCCTTCGGATAGATTTTCGTACGACAAGCTTATGTTCCCGGTACGGTCCCGTCTCCTGCTGTTCCCTCGTTTTTATGCGCGTCTCTGTTTGTTTATATAACTAACTAGTTGGTTATGTGATTGTCGTCGTATTTACCCAACATATTAATTTATATAATGCTTTGTTGAGAAAGTTGATGCTCAATTTATCTGGTTTAACGTTTTTCAGGCATAAAACACTGAGGTCACACAGATGAGTCAACCCGACAGCCGTAAACTATCCCTCAATACCGCCACGGTGCGGCAGAAATGGAAACTTGATCAGATCATTGAAGGGTGCGCCCGGCATGAGATCCGTGGCATTGCGCCATGGCGCGATCAGGTGCAGGCGCTGGGGCTAAAAGAGTCTGCGCGTCTTATCCGCCATCATGACCTGCTGCTGAGCGGCTATTGCCGCGGCGGGATGTTTCCCGGTAGCACCCCGGAGGAACGCAGGGAAAAAGCGCTGGATAACCGACGGGCGGTGGACGAAGCGCTGGAGCTTGGCGCACCCTGCCTGGTGCTGGTGGTCGGAGGGCTGCCTGCGGGATCGAAAGATTTACTCGCCGCCAGGCAGCAGGTGCGCGATGGCCTGAGCGAGCTGCTGGACTATGCGCGCCCGCTCGGCATGCCGCTGGCGATCGAGCCCCTGCATCCAATGTACGCCGCCGAGCGCGCCTGCGTAAATACTCTGGCTCAGGCCAACGATCTTTGCGACGAATTAGGCGACGAGGGGCTGGGTATCGCCGTGGATCTCTATCACACCTGGTGGGATCCGCAGTTTCAGCAGCAGATTGAACGGGCCGGCGTCGAGCGGCTGTTGGCTTTTCATATTTGCGACTGGTTAGTGCCCACTACGGATATGCTGCTGGATCGCGGCATGATGGGGGACGGAGTTATCGACATCCGTAGCCATCGCCAGGCTATCGAGGCGCTGGGCTACACCGGTCTGCACGAAGTGGAGATCTTCTCCAGTAACAACTGGTGGCAGCGGGATCCGGATGAGGTGCTGGCCATCTGCAAGCAACGCCACCGCGAATTTGGCTAGGGGAGGGGGTTCCCAGAGCGGTTACTCTGGGAAATCAACGCCTCGTCTTATAATCCTCAGAGGCCATAAACCGTCAGCAGATTTTTCATTCGCCGGGTAGCCAGCTGCGGATTTTGCAACAGACCGGCCTGGTCCGCCAGGCGGAAAATCTCGGCATAGTGGCTAATCTCGCGTGCCGCCTGCATCCCGCCGGCCATCGAGAAATGGCTCTGGTGGCCGTTGAGCCACGCCAGAAATACAATGCCCGCTTTGTAATACTGCGTCGGCGCTTTAAAGATTTCCCGCGACAGGGCGACAGTGGGGTTCATCAGACGATAGTATTCCCCGCTATTGCCCTGCGCCAGTTCGTTGAGCGCCGCGGCGGCAACCGGGGCGATAGCGTCGAAAATACCTAACAGCGCATGCGAGTAATAGCCATCCTCTCCGGCAATCAGTTCGGGATAGTTGAAATCGTCGCCGGTGTACATTTTCACCTGCGAAGGCAGACGCTTACGGAAGGCGACCTCTTTTTCTTTACTCAGCAGCGAAATCTTAATCCCTTCCACTTTATCGACGTTGTTGGCGATGATCTCAAGCACGGTATCCGCGGCGGCGGCAAAATCCGTCGATCCCCAGTAGCCGGTTAGCGCCGGGTCAAACATCTCTCCCAGCCAGTGGAGAATAATTTTATCCTGGCTCTGTTCCAGCAGACGGTTATAGACGGCAAGATAATCCTGCGGCGTTTTGGCCACTTTGGCTAAGGCCCGGCTGGCCATCAAAATGATTTTGCCGTTATGTTTTTCGACCAGTTCCATCTGCTCTTCATAGGCCGCGATAACCTGTTCCAGCGTGGTGGCGTGGGCCGCCTCCAGCTGATCGGTTCCCACGCCGGCGGCAAGGTCGGCACCGGGTACGGTTTGCGCCTCTTGCAGCGAGCGGATAATCAGCTCTTTGGCGATCTCCCAGCTTACTCCCATTCCGCGCTGCGCGGTGTCCATTGCTTCGGCAATATTAAACCCCAGGCGCCAGAGATGGTGGCGATAGGCCAGAGTCGAGTCCCAGTCTATGCGCGGATTGTTCAGCCAGTCCGCCCCCTGATGCTGCGGGTCGATCACCACGTGGGCGGCGGCATAGGCGATACGGTTAAACGCGGGGGTGATAACCGTCGGGCGTTCTTCTGTGGTCACCAGCTGATAATCGGTGATAGTCCCTTGTAGGGTAGGCAGGTGAATGTTAAGCATACTGACTCCTTAGTTAAGTATCTGTTTAGTTACTTATAGGTGTACTTTTTGCCCACAGAAAAGTCAAGATACTCACGGCTAAAGTGATAAGCCGGGCAGCCAATGGTGAGCTGGCCGCTGCCTGTCATTGCAATATTTGTCGCCCAGTTAACAACAATTATTTAACAGGATTGACAACCATATTTATCCATTGTAGTAACTATCTGGTTATTTAATTAATGTGTTCGGGTGTCGTGAAAAACAGACGGCATGACTAATAGCTGGCAGGAGGATGACCATGTATTTGACTGAAACCCATCAACAGATCCGCGAGATGACCCGTAAGTTTGCCGACGAGGTCATTCGGCCTCAGGCGGAAGAGCTGGACAGAGAAGAGCGTTTTGCCGCGGAGATCTACCAACAAATGGGGGAACTGGGGCTGTTCGGTATCACCGTTCCGGAAGAGTACGGCGGCGTCGGACTGGATGCGGTTGCCTATGCCGTGGTGATGGAAGAACTGTCGCGCGGTTACGCCTCGATTGCCGATCAGTGCGGCCTGGTCGAGTTGCTGGGAACGCTGTTGTCAAAATACGGTGATGATGCGCAACGCGCCCAGTGGCTGCCGGGCCTGCTGAATGCATCGTTGAAAGGGGCCTACTGCATCACCGAAGCCGGGGCCGGTTCCGATGTTTCAGGGATTAAAACCACCGCGACCCGTACTGCGGATGGCTGGGTGCTGAACGGGAGTAAACTGTGGATCCATAATGCGCCGGTGGCCGATGTCGCTTTTGTGCTGGCGCGCACGGATAAAGATGCCGGTCACCGCGGTATGAGCATCTTTATTGTCGATTGCTCCCGCGACGGTGTCTCCCGTGGCCCGAAAGAGCAT
Source organism: Klebsiella planticola ATCC 33531 (assembly GCF_000735435.1). Taxonomy (GTDB): domain Bacteria; phylum Pseudomonadota; class Gammaproteobacteria; order Enterobacterales; family Enterobacteriaceae; genus Klebsiella; species Klebsiella planticola. The sequence goes on from NZ_JMPP01000027.1 coordinate 64,321, forward strand.
AAAATGGGTCAGCGCTCATCACAGGTGGGCGAACTGCATTTCAACCAGGTCAGGCTGCCGGCACAGGCGCTGCTGGGGCCGGAAAACCGCGGCTTCCACATTATGATGAGCGTGCTGAATAAAGGTCGGGTGGGCATCGGCGCGCTGGCGGTCGGCATTGCCCGCGCCGGGCTGGAAGCGGCGATCGCGTATGCGAAACAGCGCGAACAGTTCGGCAAACCGATTGCTGATTTCCAGGGCGTACAGTTTATGCTGGCGGATATCGCCAAAGACACCGAGGCTGCTCGCCTGCTGGTGCATAGCGCGGCCTATAAAATTGACACCGATGCGCCAGATACTTCGATTGCCTGCTCGATGGCGAAATGCTTTGCCGGCGATGTCGCGGTGCAGCACAGCGGAAATGCGGTGCAAATTTTTGGCGGCGGCGGCTATATTCGCGGCGTGGAGGTGGAACGCCTGTACCGCGATGCCAAGATAACTCAAATCTATGAAGGGACTAACCAGATTCAGCGCATGATTATCGGCCGCAATTTACTGGCGTAATCCCTATTGCCCGACAGAACAGGCACCCCAGACGGGGTGCTTTTTTTTGCCGGTAGCCGGCATATGGTGGGAAGGGGGCAGAACGCAGGCACAGAAAACCCCGGCGCTGCCGGGGCGGAAAACAGATCACATATTCGGGTAGTTGGGGCCGCAGCCCCCTTCGGGCACCGTCCAGACGATATTCTGCAGAGGATCTTTGATGTCGCAGGTTTTACAGTGCACGCAGTTTTGCGCATTAATCTGTAATTTTGGCTTTCCGGCAAGGGTGATGATTTCATAAACGCCCGCCGGGCAATAACGCTGCGCCGGTTCAGCAAAACGCGGCAGCGTTTCTCGTACCGACAGCTCGGGGTCTTTTAACTTGAGATGGCAGGGCTGATCTTCATCGTGCGCCGTGTTCGCCAGATAGACGGAGGAGGGCTTATCAAAGCTCAGCTGGTTATCCGGTTTGGGATAGTGAATGACGGCGCTTTGTTCCGCTGTCTGCAGCTGTAAGTGATCCGCTTTGCGGTCATGCAGCGTGAACGGTAGCTTGCCTTTAAACCAGTTCTGATCGATATAGTTAAGCGCCCCGCCTGCCAGCGTACCAAAACGGTGCAGCAGCGGGCCAAAGTTACGTGACTGGCGTAGCTCTTCCCCGAGCCATGATTCATGAAACGCCTGCGCAAAATCCGCAAGGTCCCGTTTGTCATCGGGGGGTTGTCTCAGCGCCCGATAGACCGATTCCGCGGCCAGCATCCCGCTTTTCATCGCCGTGTGGCTGCCCTTAATTTTAGCGAAATTGAGCGTTCCCGCATCGCAGCCAATCAGCAGCCCGCCGGGGAAATGCATTTTGGGCAGCGCGTTGATGCCCCCTTTGGTGATGGCGCGCGCGCCGTAGGAGAGACGTTTTCCGCCGCTTAAGGTTGCACGGAATGCCGGGTGGTGTTTCATGCGCTGAAACTCATCGAACGGGCTTAAATAAGGGTTACGGTAGTTGAGATCGACAATCAACCCGACGACCACCTGGTTATTCCCGGTGTGGTACAGAAAACTCCCCCCCGACGCACCTTCGCTAAGCGGCCAGCCGGAAGCGTGGATGACCTCTCCGGGACGACTTTTTTCCGGCGCGATCTCCCACAGCTCTTTAATACCCAGCGCGTAGTGCTGCGGATCCCGGCCGGCATCAAGGTGATAATTCGCGATCAGCTGTTTGCCCAGATGACCGCGGCAGCCCTCGGCGAACAGCGTATATTTCGCCAGCAGGTTCATACCTGGGGTAAAACCGGGTTTTTCTTCTCCCTGGGCATTGAGCCCCATATCGCCGGTGGTGATACCGGCGACGGCGCCAGCATCGTCATACAGGATGCTGGCGGCGGCAAAACCGGGGAAGATATCTACCCCCATTGCTTCTGCCTGGCGGGCCAGCCAGCGGCAAAAATCCCCCAGGCTAATGACGTAATTGCCCGCGTTATGCATTGGGGCAGGGATTAAAGCCGCCGGGATCTTCCACGCTTTTTCGCCATCGCGCAGCAGCAAGAGTTCATCTTGCGTCACGGGGGTGTTCAGCGGCGCGCCGAGCGACTGCCAGTCGGGAAAGAGTTCATTGAGCGCCCGGGGTTCGAACAGGGCTCCGGAAAGAATATGCGCGCCAACTTCAGCCCCTTTTTCAATCACGCAAACGCTCAGCTGACGTTGCTCCTGCTGCGCCATTTGCATCAACCGGCAGGCTGCCGATAGCCCGGCGGGCCCTCCACCGACAATGAGGACGTCAAATTCCATCGTTTCACGTTCCACCATAACCTCCATCTTCAGTTGCCTGCCCCTTGCTCATCACAGTTTCGCCACCAGCTGCGGTACTATCTCAAACAGATCGCCCACCAGGCTGTAGTCGGCGATTTTGAAAATTGGCGCTTCTTCGTCACTGTTGATCGCCACGATGACTTTGGCATTGCTCATCCCGGCCAGGTGCTGAATTGCGCCGGAAATCCCCACCGCGATATACAGATCCGGCGCGACAATTTTACCGGTCTGTCCAACCTGCAGATCGTTGGCGACCATGCCGGCATCGACCGCCGCGCGCGATGCGCCGACGGCGCCGTGCAGTTTGTCGGCAAGCTGTTCGATCAGGGCAAAGTTTTCGCGGCTGCCCAGCGCACGGCCGCCGGAAACCACCACGCGGGCGGTAGCAAGCTGCGGACGATCGGATTGCGCCAGCTCTTCGTGAATAAAGCGGGATAGCGGCTGGCGATCGACGCCGGCTACCGGCTCAATCGGCGCGGCGGATTCGCTTTCTTGCGCTGCCGGGAAGCTGGAGGCGCGCAGGGTCATGACCACCTGCGGGTCGAGACTTTCGACGGTGGCGATTGCGCTGCCCGCATAAATGGGACGTTTGAAGACCCTGGGGCCGACCACCGCAATCACGTCGGAGATTTGTGCGACGTCGGCGAGGGCCGCCACGCGCGGCAGGATGTTTTTCCCGTTTGCGCTGGCGACGGCGAGCAGATGGCTGTAATCCCCGCGGAGCGAGAGCATCAGTGCGGCGACGTTTTCGGCCAGCTGATGTTTAAAGGCGCTATCGTCGGCGAGCAGCACTTTCGCCACCCCGGCAATGCGCGCCGCCTGTTCCGCCACCGGGCGGCAGTTTTCGCCCGCCACCAGCAGGGTCACCTCGCCACCCAGCTCCCGGGCGGCGCTGACCGCGTTTCTGGTTACCGCGTTGAGCTGGTTATTGTCATGTTCGACAAGGAGTAAAGTAGCCATATCAAATCACCTTCGCTTCGTTTTTCAGCTTGTTCAACAGTTCATCCACACTCCCGACACGCACGCCGGCTTCGCGCACTGGCGGAGTTTCGACTTTTAACAAGGTCGTGTGCGGGCGTAGCTCAAGACCAAATTCCTCCACCGGCAGGATGCTGAGCGGTTTCTTTTTGGCTTTCATCATGTTGGGCAGGGAGGTATAGCGCGGCTGATTAAGGCGCAGGTCGGTGGTGACCACCGCCGGCAGCGTCAGCGACACGGTCTGCAGGCCGCCGTCAATTTCACGGGTGACCATCGCCTGACCATGCTCAATACGCAGCTCGGCGGCAAACGTTCCCTGCGGATAACCGCACAGCGCGGCTAGCATTTGTCCGGTCTGGTTATTGTCGCCATCGATGGACTGTTTCCCCATCAGGATTAACGACGGCTGCTCCCGTTCGACCACTTTCGCCAGCAGCTTTGCCAGGTTGAGCGGTTCGAGGGACGAAGGGGTCGCGATGAGCAATCCACGGTCGGCTCCCATCGCCAGCGCGCTGCGCAGCTGCTCCTGGGCCACTTCTTCACCGATGGTGACCACCACAATCTCGCTGGCGATGCCGAGCTCTTTCAGGCGAATGGCTTCTTCAACCGCAATTTCACAGAACGGGTTGAGCGCCATTTTGGCGTTGGTCAGATCAACCTGGCTGCCATCGTTTCGTACGCGGATCTTAACGTTATGATCGACAACGCGTTTTACGGGGACGAGAACTTTCATCGTTACCTCTCGGGATGTTGACATGTCTTTCTGGTCTTAAGTAAATAACTATTTAGTTATTTATTCAACCGGTTTTTGCCCATGAAAACGAACATGGGCGACAATTTGTGATCAGTGCGACGCGATAATCAGATCGCTGGCTTTCTCGGCGATCATAATGGTGGGGGCATTGGTGTTGGAGCTGACCAGATCGGGCATCACCGATGAGTCCACCACGCGCAGCCCTTCAATACCGCGAACGCGCAATTGGGTATCGACCACCGACATCTCGTCGACGCCCATTTTGCAGGTGCCCACCGGGTGATAGCAGGTGCGCGCAAACTGGCGGATGTAGTTTTCCAGATCTTTATCGCTTTGCGCCTCCTGTCCCGGCATATGCTCGCGGCGAATATAGGGCGAGAAGGCGCTTTGTTGCATGATATCGCGCATCAGCTTGCAGCCTTCGACACTCATTTTTAGATCGTAAGGATCGCTGAGATAGTTCGGGTCAATAAGCGGAGCCTCGCTGGCGTTTGCCGAGCGTAATGTTACCCGACCGCGGCTGCGCGGACGCAGGAAGTAGCTGTTAATCGTCACGCCGGAGCCGGAAGGCACCGGTTCGATACCGGCTTCCACCCCGGCGCCCGCCAGGAAGTGAATTTGCGTATCGGGATTGACGGACTGTTTATCGGCATACCAGAACGCGCCGCCTTCGACGATGTTTGAACACACCGGCCCTTTGCGGAACAGCAGATACTCCAGCCCGGCCCACAGCATCCAGTGCGTCTTCTTGTACTTGTCATAGCTCAGCGCGTTGCCGAGCTCAAAGATCAGGTCGATACCCAGATGGTCCTGCAGGTTTTCCCCGACGCCCGGGAGATCGGCGACCACCGGAATGCCTTTTTTACTCAGCTCATCGGCGGCGCCAATGCCCGAAAGCTGCAGCAGTTTCGGAGAACCAATGGCTCCGGCGCTGACGATGACTTCACGGCTGGCATGTAGTCGTTGCGGTTTGCCATCCTGATAGATCTCTACGCCGACGGCGCGCTGGTTATCGATAAGCAGCCGGGAAATATGGCAGCCGGTCTTAATCGTGAGATTGCTCCGCTGGCGCGCGTCTTTCAGATAGCCCACCGCCGCAGAACAGCGACGGGCGTTGCGCGTGGTGGTCTGATACAGACCGCAGCCGGCCTGGGTCGCGCCGTTGAAGTCGGGATTATAGGGCAGTCCCGCCTGCTGGCAGGCTTTACTGAAGGTTTTGCTCATCAGATTGGCGCCGATTGGACTGGAGACCCCGAGCGGGCCGCCGACGCCGTGCCAGGCGTCGGAAAAGGTGTCGTTATCTTCGGATTTAATAAAATAGCGCTGAATATCGGCAAATGACCAACCGTCGCAGCCCTTTTCCGCCGCCCAGCGGTCATAGTCCGCCGGCGTGCCGCGGGTGAACACTTCGGCGTTGATAGAACTCCCGCCTCCCAGCACTCGCCCCTGGGCAAACAGCAGCTCACGATTGCCGAGCTGGGGCTGTGGTACCGTTTTATAACCCCAGGTCAGCGGCCCGGCGGTGAGTTTGCTAAAGCCAACCGGTAAATGGATATAGGGGTTACTGTCCTTCGGGCCGGCCTCAACCAGCAGCACTTTGCAGTCGGCGTTTTCGCTTAAGCGCGACGCAAGGACGCTGCCCGCCGAACCGCCGCCAATAATAATGTAGTCGTACATGTCTGATCCTCGCCCCAACATCACTCAGCGAGCCATTTAGCGCGCTTGCCCAACTGGATATGTACGGATTTAATCTCGGTATATTCATCCAGACCATAGCTGCCGCTTTCGCGCCCGATACCGGACTGTTTAAAGCCGCCGGAAGGGAGCTCAGGGCCGCCGGCGATAGTGGTATTCACCCACAGTCTGCCCGCTTTCAGATCGCGGAAGCCCTGGACCGCTTTATCCAGATTCGACGTCCAGATGCTGGCCGCCAGCCCGTAGCAGGTGTCATTGGCAATGCCGATCGCCTCTTCATAGCTGTCGAATGGGGTGACGCAGAGCACCGGGCCGAAGATCTCTTCGCGGAAAATGGTCATTTCCGGGGTCACATCATCGAAAATGGTGGGTTCGATAAACAGCCCATTCCCGGCGGCAACCGCGTTGCCGCCGGTGAGCAGGGTGGCACCCTCATTTTTTCCCTGTTCGATATAGCCGAGCACGGTCTGGTAGTGCTTCTCAGTAATAATCGCGCCAATCTGGGTGTTTTCATTCAGCGGATCGCCGCTGCGTACTTTCTGCGCGCGTTCAACCAGCTTCTGGCAGAAATCCTTATGGATAGAACGTTCAACCAGTAAACGACTGCCACTGACGCAGCACTGCCCGGTATTGAACAGGAAGCCAAACAGCGTACCGTCCAACGCGGCGTCAATATCGGCATCGGCAAAAACCACCTGCGGATTCTTACCACCCAGCTCCAGACCAAGGCGTTTGATATTTTTTGCCGACGCGTGCAGCGCCATCTGGCCGACGGCGGTGGATCCGGTGAAAGAGACCATATCGATATCAGCATGTTCGGTGATCCGTTGGCCGACGACCGAACCGCTGCCGGTGACCACGTTAAATACGCCGTCGGGCAGTCCGGCCTCTTTAAGAATGCCGGCCAGCAGCAGAGTCGTACCGGATGTGATCTCGGCGGCTTTCGCCACCAGCGTACAGCCGGCGGCCAGAATATAGGGGTAGCGTTCTGCGCCAATAAAGAAAGGGAAGTTCCACGGCGTGATGACGCCGACGACGCCGATGGGTTCGCGCGTCACCAGGCCCAGCATGTTGTCGCCGAGATTATTAAAGCTGTCGCCATTGACGCTGCGCGCCAGGCCGGCGGCATATTCCCAGATATCGGCCGCGCCCTGGATCTCGCCGCGCGACTGGGCGACAGGCTTACCGGTTTCCAGCGTTTCCAGCAGCGCCAGTTCCGCCAGGTTCTCGCGAATGAGCTGGGCGGTTTTCAGCAATACCGCCGCACGCGCCGCGCCGCTAATGCGCGACCATTTTCCGCAATCAAAGGCGTCTCTGGCTGCCTTTACCGCCTCATCAACGTCTTCAACTGTCCCCGCCGGATAGGTGCTAACGACAATATCGTGGGCCGGGCTTTTACGGACAAAACTTTCGCTGCTGTGGCCCGTGGTCCATTTGCCATTGATGAACATCTGAAATTCACGCGCTTTTTCAGGCAGCAAAGGGTGGTTAACGTCTACAGGGTGAAATGTATTACTCATCGTCCTCTTCCCATCGTTCATAGCCTTCCTTACCGGTCGGTAAGAGCCAGCGAGTGATCGTTGTCATCCTGTCCGATGCATTTTTAGATGCCGACAAGATGGGTTGGTTGTGTTTGATTTTAACTTTATGTTTTATAAGTATAATGTTGTTTATATATAACTATATGGTTACATATATTAGCATGCTGTTTTTGGATTGAATAAGGAAACGCCAGCCCTTGTAATGAAATTGTTAAGCGGCTAGCAGAAAGGAGATTAGCGAAAAATTTTTCTTGATTTCCGCCAATGAGTAAGGGTTAATCATCAGCCAGATCCGCAACCAAAACGATGTAATGACTAAATCAGCTACGGAAAAAACAGTACAGGTCCGTGACCCTGTTGCGACACAAAATCGGATCCTGAAAGCCGCGAAACGCGAGTTCGCGCAAAAGGGACTCGGCGGCGCACGCATTGACGTTGTCGCTGAAAAGGCAAAATCAAATAAGCGTATGATTTATCACTATTTTGGTAGCAAAGAGCAGCTTTTCCAGAAAGTTGTCGAAGATTCCTACCTTGATATTCGTGCCGCGGAAAAAAAATTAAATCTCGAAAGTCTGGAACCGAAAGAAGCGGTTGAAGCGCTGGTCAGGTTTACCTGGAACTACTACCTGAAAAACCCGGAGTTTCTGACGCTGGTGAACAGCGAAAACCTGCATCGCGCCGTACATCTGAAAAAATCGGTGGCGATCAAGTCGGCGCAGAAATCGATGGTCACCCTGATGGAAGGCATTCTGCAGCGCGGTGTGGAGCAGGGCGTTTTCCGGGCGGGCGTGGATGCGGAACAGCTGGTGATCACCATTGCGGCGGTCAACTATTATTACTTCAATAATAAATATACCGGCGCCATTCTGTTCGATCGCAATTTCATGGATGCTGATTCCCTTCAGCAGCGCCTTGATTTTAACGTCGAAACGATAATGCGGATACTGCAGCCCTGATATCCGCATTGCGTGATGTATTCAGAGAGAAACCAGCGCGGGGCGATCGACTTTCGGGCAGAATTGCATACGCTGCAAAATATCCTGCTCGAGGTTAACCCCGCTGACAATCGCCGCCAGTTCCACCCCTTCTTCCGTTAGCCTGAAAATGGCGCGCTCCGTGACGTACAGCACTTCCTGCCCGCGTTTTATGGCTTCCGGCCCGCTGAAAGTGATATGGCGAACCTTTTGCACCAGCTTGGGAATTTGCCCGTGAGACTCAATCTGTAAACGCTCACCCTGCTGGCACACCTGTAGGCCTTTTGCTTCGAAGGTGCCGCAGAAAACGACCTTTTTGGCGCCGCAGGTAATATCAATAAAGCCGCCCGGTCCAACGATAGTGTCGCCGAGTTGCGAAACGTTGACGTTACCTTCAGCATCCATCTCGCCCATGCCGAGGAAGGTGATATCCAGCCCGCCGCCGCTAAACAGATCGAACTGATCGAGCGAGCTGACAATGGCCTGCGGATATTTAGCCGCGCCGAACAGCGCGCCGTCGAGAAGCTGGCCGTTGTGAATGCCTTGTTCCACCATTTGCCAGCAGGAGTCGACCAGCGATTTGTCGGCCATGGCGGAGATCCCGCCGGGGATGCCGAATCCATAATTGACCCGCATATTCGGTTTCAGCTCCCGTACCGCCAGGCCCGAGATCAGGCGGCGAATGCCCTCTGCTGGCGCGTCGAGCGGGTGTTCATCCGGCGGGGCGACCTGTCCGGAGATGGCCGGGTCGTATTCGGCAAGATAGCTCTGCCACTGCGTCGGGCACTTAACGATATGGTCGATCATCACACCGGGAACGGTGACCTTACGGGCCGGGACAAAGTGTTCATCCGCGGTGGATTTCACCTGGGCGATAACCATCCCGCCGTTGTTGTGTGCCGCTAAGGCGACGGCATAAGTATCCAGGTCCGCGGGCTCTTCGCTGGTGGAGATATTCGCCACGACGTCCGCCTGCGATCCGTGAATCACCGCAACATCGACTTTAAACGGTTTGTAATGCAGCCAGGTTTTACCGTCGAGTTCAATGCGCGAAACGATATCCTCGCAGGTGATGTCATTGCATTTGCCACCGCTTATCAACGGGTCGACAAAAGTGCCTAGCCCGACGCTGGAAATGACCCCCGGGCGCCCGGCGCCGCTTTCGCGATACAGCGTCATGATGATGCCGGTAGGTAAACAGTAGGCTTCTATCTGATTGTCGCGGGCCATTTTTTGTAGCTCGGAAGACCATGACCAGTGGCCGCCGATGATCCGTTTCACCAGCCCCGGTATAGCGAGGCGGCCAAGTCCGGATCCTTTGCCGTTTCCGATCCCTAAAGCATGAATCAGGGTGAGATTGCGCGGGTGTCCGGTTTCGCGGTAGCGCGTCGCGATGGCCGCCATGACGTAGTCAGACTCCAGCAGGCCGCCGCCGGAACCGGTGAAGGCAACGGTGGAGTTGTCTTTGATCAAAGCAACAGCTTCTTCGACGCTTTTTAGTTTGCCATGCATGCTCGTTATCCTCGTTGAACTCAGTACAAAATAAACTAACTAGTTAGTTACAATTGCAGAAAGTAAAAGCCGGATCAACGTCATTAATGCCGCTTTGTTATCCAGGTAACATTTTCACAACATTCGTTTTGATATAACTATCTTGTTAGTTAATTAAACCATCAGCCTGCAGGAGTACAGACATGGATCCATCACAGAAAAATGCGTTTGGCCGTACCGCTATTCAGGTCACGGCAATGGGTTACGGCGCCGCGCCAATTGGCAATATTTTCCGTCCCATCAGTGAACAAGAATCGGAGAACATGATTCGCCAGGCGTGGGACAACGGTCTGCGCTATTTTGATACCGCGCCGCTCTATGGCCATGGCCTGAGCGAAGCGAGGGTTGGCCACGGTTTGCGCTGGTATCCCCGCGATGAGTATGTGTTGTCCACTAAGGTCGGTCGTCTGCTGAAGCCGAAAAAACGCAGTGAAATTGATTCCGGGGTGTGGGTCAATCCGCTGCCGTTTGAGGCGGTCTTTGATTACTCCTATTCGGCAACTATGCGATCCATCGAGGACAGTCTGCAGCGCATGGCGCTGGAGCATATCGATATCGCGTTTATTCACGACTGCGATTTTTATACCCATGGGGATCAGCAGCCGCACTACTTTCGCCAGGCGATGGACGGCGCATGGCGCGCGCTGGCGCAGCTGCGCGATGAAGGCGTGATTAAAGCGGTAGGGATGGGCGTCAATGAATGGCAGGTGTGCCATGCGGCGCTGCAGGAAGCCGACTTTGACTGTTTCCTGCTGGCCGGGCGCTATACGTTGCTGGAACAAGAGGCATTAAAAGCGTTTCTGCCGCTGTGCGAAGAGCGCAATGCGGCGGTGGTGATCGGCGGGGGATTCAACAGCGGGATACTGGCGACCGGGGCGGTTGAGAACGCGAAATATAACTATGGCCCGGCCAGCCAGGCGATTTTGCAAAAGGTCAGCAAAATTGAAAACGTCTGCCGCGATTATCACGTCAGTCTGCCAGCGGCCGCGCTACAGTTTGTTCTGGCTCACCCGGCGGTGCCGACGATTATTCCTGGCACCCGCACGGTAGCGCAGCTGGAAAACTGCCTGGAGTGGATTGCCGCGCCGATCCCGGATGATTTCTGGCGTACGCTGCAACAACAGGGGCTGCTGGATGAAGCGGCGCCAACGCCGGCCGATCGCCTCATCTGAGCGATGCGGGAAGGTAAAAAGGTGCTCATCAGGAGCACCTTTTTTTATTCTGCCGTCTTATCCGCGTGGCGAAAATCTTACTCGTGGGCAATATGCAGCTGGGTTTTCAGGTGCTGCGGATGAGCGAGCAGGGTGGAGAAAACCTGCTGAATATCCTCCAGCGGGTGGACGGATTCGCGGAAAGGGGCGGTAATAAAACGTTGATGGCTCAGCAGATGCAGCGCCTGGTGCATATCTTCTCCCATTCCGGCCACGCTGCCCTGAATCCTCTGTTCTTTTAAAATGATCTCCAGCGGTTTAATGGCTATCTCGGTTTGCGCATCGGTTAAACCGAAGGCCAGCAGCCGTCCACCGGGGCGCATAAACGTCAGGGCCTGTTTATACAATTCCGGATGACCGACGCTTTCGATCACCACGTCGGCGCCACGTCCCTCCGTGAGCGCCTTGATCTGCTCCAGCGCGACTTCGGGGTCGGTGATGACGCTGTCCGCTCCGCACTGTCTGGCGAGTTCGGCCCGCTGCGGATTCAGCTCTACGGCAATAATCGGCGCGGCGCCCAGCAAACGCGCCATCTGAATATGCATATTGCCCACCGGGCCCGCGCCAATCACCACCACCGACTCTGCCACGCTAAGGCCTATTTTTTTACTGGCGCGCACCACGCAGGAGAACGGTTCGGTCAGACAGGCAACGCTATCCGCAATCTCATCGCCGAGCGGAATCACCAGGCGGGCCGGAATCGCCACGTACTGAGCAAACGCGCCGTGGGTGTGAATGCCGAGCTGGCGGATCTCCGGGCAGTTCAGCAGTTCGTTCCGCCGACAATAATAGCAGTGGCCGCAGCCGATATTGATGTCGGCGACTACCCGCTGGCCCGGCGTCAGCGTCGAGACCTGGCGACCAACGGCAACAATTTCTCCGCTGAACTCGTGGCCGGGAATTAACGGCAGCTTATCCTGGGAGTAATGGCCATTATAGATATGGATATCGGTTCCGCAGATTGAACAGCGGGTGACGCGAATCAGTACCTCGTCGTCGCCGTAGGCGGGGACCGGAACCTGGCGAATTTCGAACGTTTTGGGCGCCGTCAGCACCGCGGCCTTCATTAATTTGGGGATCATAGCCCGCTCCGGTTATTTAACGGTGGAAATTTTGGCGCGATCGATGGTCATCGCGATCGCCACAATCATCAGCACGCCGAAGAAGATCTGCTGCGCCTGCGCTTCGACGTTCAGGTAAGTCATACTGGTACGAATAACGGCCACGATGAGGGTGCCGATAAGCGTGCTCAATACGCCGCCCACGCCCCCGGTCAGCGGGGTGCCGCCCAGCAACACCGCAACGATGGCCGGTAGCAGGAACTGGTCGGCCATGGTCGGCGATGCGCCGGAAAGACGGGTTGCCAGCAGCACCCCGGCGGCGGCGGAGAACGCCCCGGCAATGGCGAAGGTGATAATCTTCACCTTGATGACCTTCACGCCGCTGGCGAGCGCTGCGGATTCACCGGCACCAATCGCCTTCATGTGGCGTCCCAGCGCGGTGCGTCTTTCCATCAGCAGGGCCAGCAGCAGCAGTACCGCCGCGATAATGATTTCCATCGGCAGCGTAAAGACGGTGCTGGTCATCCAGCCAACCGTCTGGCTGCGAATATCGCCCGGGATATAGAACGCGCGTTGTCCGGATATCACCTGCCCGGTGGCATAAGCAATGCCCCCGACGGCGAGCGTGGTAATGAATGACGATATTTTGAAGCGGGTATGCACCCAGCCGGAGATCGCGCCGAACAGCGCGCCGACGAGCAGGGTGAGCGGAATCGCCAGCGCGCCAATTTGCGACAACAGAATGACCAGCACCACCGTCGACATACTGGCAATCGACTGGGCGGATAAATCTATGCCGCCGATATAAATTACAAAGGTCATGCCAATCGCCATAATAAACAGCGTCGACGCATCCTGCAGCAGCTGGAATATATTGTCGGGTTTAAGAAAATCCGGGTTATAGAGGCTGACCAGGGCGACTAATACCACCAGAGTCAGAATGGGTAAATAACGCGTAATTTTTTCACGCCCGGTTAATGGCGGCCGGGTCGGGCTACCGGTGTTATTTTTTGTCGGCACTGCTAATAAATCAGAACGGGTGATTTTCATGGAGATTTGCCTTAATAACCTAGACGAAGTGCTGCAATAATTCATATTGCTCCGGACGCTTCTCTTCACAGCCGGTAAACTGATATCTCAGCTGGCCGTCCTTAAAAATAGCGATGGTATGGGCGAGACCGATGGCCTCCTCCAGAGAATCGGCGATCAAAATCACGCCGCATTGTTCATCGGTGAAGTCGCGCACGAGGTCGTAGACATCCTCTTTGGCGCCGATATCGAGGCCGCGGGTAGGGTGGTCGAGGAGGATGATTTTCGCCTCGGCGGTTCGCCATTTAGACAGCACCACCTTTTGCTGATTGCCGCCGGAGAGCTTGCCGCACTGTGTATCAATGCTGGCGGTTTTTATCGACAGCTTTTTAACCCACTCATTGGCCAGCTGGCGCTCGTGATGCACCTGCAGCAGTCCGGCGCGGGAATAGTCCTGCAGGTTAGCGAGAGTGATGTTTTCCACCACCGACATCCCTTCGACGATGCCCTCGATTTTGCGCTCGCGCGGGATATATCCTACCCCTTCAGCGATGCTGTGCGTGGGGCTGAATTTGCGGACCGGTCTACCGTTGAGCATCACTTCTCCCTGCTCGGGCTGCAGCAAACCGAAGATGGTCCGGATGATCTCTTCGGTCCCCGCCCCTTCGGTGCCAACCAGCGCCAGCACTTCGCCAGCGTGCAGCGACAGCGAGACATTCTGATAATGGCCCGGCAATGAGATATTTTTTAACTCGACCAGGGTGGTCGCTTTATGGATGCCGTGTTTGCGATGCTCGCGGTAATAGCGTTCATCGATATCCCGACCGACCATCTGACGCTGAATATTCACCACATCAAACCGGTCGCGGGTGAGCATATCCATGACCTGCCCGTCCTTCATCACGTAGATGCGGTCGGAAAGGGTCATCACCTCATCAAGACGATGCGAAACAAAAATGAAAGAGGCCCGGCTTTTCAGCTCTCTGACCAGCGCAAACAGCAGCTCGATCTCCTGGGCAGGTAACACTGAGGTCGGCTCATCGAGCAGGATAATTAAATGGCCGCTGCTTCTCTCCTCGAGAGTTAAAACCTTCGCCAGCTCCACCAGCTGACGTTGGGTAAACGACAGCTCGGAGGTGATTGTTTTCGGGTCGATATCCAGTTTGACTTTCGCCAGCTGTTTTCTGGCTGCCGCCGCCATCTTTTTCCAGTTAATCACTCCAAGTTTTTTAAACGGCTGTTCAAAGCCGAGGAAAATATTCTCCATTACGCTCAGATTGGAAATTAATGACTGCTCCTGAAACACCATCCCGATGCCTTGCATCATGGCATCGCGCGGTGAGCGAAATACCACCGGCTGACCATTAATCAGCACTTCGCCTTTATCGTGCTGATAGGCGCCGTATATAATTTTCATCAGCGTTGATTTTCCGGCACCGTTTTCACCGACTAAGCCAACAATTTCTCCGGGATTAATTTGCAGATTGATATTTTGCAAAGCCAGAACGCCCGGAAACGATTTACCAACATTTTTAAATTCAAGCATAATCGTCACTTCACTATTTGCAGACGTTTACGATTAGTGACTAAGGCCACCGAGAGAATAACTAACGCACCTAAAACGCCCTGTTGGATATAGGTCGGGAAACCGACCAGCACCATGCCATTGTTAATCACGTTGATAATCAGCACGCCGATCAGGCTTTGCCATACGCCGCCGTTGCCACCCATTAAGGAGGTACCGCCGACGACCACGGAGGTGATGGCGATAAAGATATAACCGTCCCCCAGGTTGCTGGCGACCGACCCCAGGCGGGCTACCGCAAAGACGGCGCCCAGTCCGTAAAAGACCCCGGCCAGCGCAAAACCGAGCACGCGAATACGCTTTACCGACAGACCGGAAGCGTAGGCCAGATGCTCGCCGCCGCCGACCGCATAAAAATTACGTCCCAGCGCGGTATAGCGTTGAATAAACCAGGCAAACAGCAGGGCCGCCCCGGCGAGATAGACCATCAGCGGGAAATCAAAAATGCGCTCGGTCAGCAGGAGCCGGAATGTCCGGTCGGGCAGGGGGATACGTTCGCCGCCGGTAATCACCATGGTGACGCCAATTAAGCTGAAACCAATCCCCAGACTGACCAGAAATGAGGGGATTTTAAGCTTGACGTGAATCAGACCATTAATGAGCCCGCAGGCGGCCGAAATAAGAATCGCTGCGGGGATGGCTAAATAACCGAGTTCGCTAAAGCCGCCCAGTTTTACCATAATAATGGCCAGCATCGAGCCGCAGAAAGCCATAATGCCTTCAATTGACAGGTCGATCGAACCCATAATGATGATAAACGTCACGCCAATGGCGATCATTAACGGCGCGGCGCTGGCGGTCAGTAAACGCGAGAAATTACGCACCGATAAAAAGCCGGGATAAATCACGCTGATGATGGTGCACAGGAGCAGCAGCACCATCAGCGGCGCCCATTTGCGCAAAAACTCTTTATAGCTGGAATGTGATGACATGTTCGACCTTCACTCATTGAATGTATAACGTCTTCATTGAGAATAAATATCCGCTGAAGGGGGGATACTATAATTTGCGATACTGAATGGGGCCTTTCGACGCCTGCCAGAAATTGTTCCAGTCGACTACCGGCGTATTGACGATATTTTCCTGATACCACTTCTGCGCATCGTCTTTGGTTATCATGATCGTCGGGCCATAAAATTCGCGATGCTCATGCGGTTCGGCGGAAGGTTTGAAGCTGCCGATAGCCGCATGGTGCGCCAGGGATAGCGCGATGCCGCCAGCCCAGTAGGGGTCAGTGCTGACGGTGCAGAGTATTTCACCGCTGATGCACAGCTTAACGGCATCCGGGGTACCGTCGTAGGAGACGATCGGAATCTGCCCTGCGAGGCCCTCAGCGCGCAGCGCCTCAATAATGCCGAGAGTCATGCTGTCGTTGGAAGAGAAAATGCCTTTGATATCATCCCCGAAGCGGGTGAGCATCGTCGACATCATGTCGTTGGCTTTTGAAGTACTCCAGTCCGCATCCTGCCAGTCCAGCAGTTTGATATCCGGATTCTCCTTCAGCTTGTGCATCAACCCCGCTTTGCGTTCAATCGCCGGGACGTTAGAGGCGATGCCGCCCAGCCCGACAATCCCGCCTTTTTTACCCATCGCGTCAAACAGCAGCTGCGCGCACTGTTGCGCCGGTTCGAAATCAGACCAGCTGATATGGGCGACGTAGTTGTCGCCAAAATCCCACGGATGCAGATCCTCGGTTTTGTTCCAGATGGTGGTAATAAACGCCCCGCGTTGCTGACAGGCGGTCACCACCGCCCGGGCGTTAGGGGCATCGTTCGGATCGCAGCCGATCGCCAGTTTCCCTTCGGTTTTCGAGAGCAGGGCTTTGATATCAGAGAGCACCTTCTCGTTATTACCGCCGTTAATCAGACTCACCATCGGCGAGTTTTGACTCTTCGCATAAGATTGCCCGCCGGCGGCAATCGCGTTCCAGTAGGAGTTATCAGGATCGCGGTAGCCCCAGGCCAGAGTGAAATTCCCCCCTTCGGCAGCCATGGCTTTCGAGAGTGGGCTGATAAGCGGGAGCGCAGCCATGCCGCCGATGCCAAGGGCGCTTTTCAGCAGGAATTCACGTCGGCTAATCACGCTTTTTTCAACGAATTTTTTAATAAATGACATAGCGATATTTCCTGTCTTTTCGGTTCACATGGAGAATCGTTTCTGGTGATAAAACACGTAACATGTAAATAACTAATTACTTACAAGTTGAGGATATATCATCCACGAAAGTAATTGGCAATGAAGGGGAAGGTAGGCCGTTTGCCTGGCGTTTTTATCTGGCAGGAAATTATCTAGTTATTTGTTTTTAATGATTATTTATGAATGCGTTATTGGCAAATGCGTCAGTGCCCGTGAGCCGGTCTTTTGCCAGGGAATGAATATTATCTATATGATTTATATTAATTTTGTTGCTCTGTCTCTGCGGGCGGTGTTTTGCTTGCGTTTGGGAGATCAGTCACAAAGATTTTGTTGGCGATCAGCCCCTCAACTCCGGTGTCTACCTGGATCGCATATTTGATATTTGTAAGTAACTATTTATTTACAAGTAGCGAAGGGCGTCGTTATGATTTCGGCGTATGCTCAACCAACAATGGGACGAAAAAATGACGGTTAAAACACGACAGGTTGCGTTTATCACCGGCGGGGCTCGCGGCATTGGTTTTGAGATTGCTGCGAAGCTGGCGCAGGCCGGTTTTGATATTGCGCTGAATGATTATCAGGATTCCGCCACGCTACAGGCATCGGTCGCGCGACTAGAAGGGTGGGGGGTGAAAGCGGTCGCGATCCCCGGGGATGTGGCGGATATCAGCCTGCACGACAGGATGCTGGCGCGGGCGGAAAATGCGCTCGGGCCGTTGACGACGTTCGTGAATAACGCCGGTGTCTCGGTGACCAGCCGCGGCGATCTCCTCGACGTGACGCCGGAAAGCTACGATCGCTGCCAGGCGATTAACGCCCGCGCTACGTTCTTCCTCTGTCAGGCATTTGCCAGACGCCTGCTCGCCCGCACCTGCTTGCCAGAACTGCACTACAGCCTGATCGTGGTCTCTTCTTCGAACGCCTCCGCGGCCTCTATCAATCGTGGAGAGTATTGCGTGTCGAAAGCCGGGGCTGCGATGGTGGCGAAATTGTTTGCCGCGCGTCTCGCGCAGGCCGGAGTGCAGGTTTTTGATATCCAGCCGGGGCTGATTGTCACCGAAATGACCCAGCCTTCGCTGGCCATGTATCAACAGCGCGTCGATGAAGGCTTAACCCTGTTGCCGGAGCTGGGGACTCCCGCGCAGATAGGCACCATCGTGACCACCCTCGCCAGCGGGGGAATGCCCTATTTAACCGGTCAGGTGATTAGCGCCGATGGCGGCATGCTGGTTCCCCGTTTCTGATTTAAGCAGGTAAATGCGATGAAAATAATTATTGCCCCGGACTCCTTCAAGGAGAGCCTCTCCGCCAGCGCGGTGGCGGATGCTATCGAACGGGGTCTGCGCAGAGCGCTGCCTGATGCGCAATATGTAAAACTGCCGATCGCCGATGGCGGCGAAGGCACGGTTGACGCGCTGATTAATGCCACCGCCGGACAGCTGATTTTCGTACCGGTTACCGGGCCGATGGGGAGGCCGGTGAACGGTTTTTTTGGCCTGCTGGGGGATGGGAAAACGGCGGTCATTGAAGTGGCCGCCGCCTGCGGTTTGCAGTGGGTGGCGCCGCAAGACCGGGACCCGCTAATCGCGACCAGCTATGGGGTCGGAGAGCTCATTAAGGCGGCGTTGGACCGAGGCGTCGACAAAATTATTATTGGTCTGGGGGGCAGCGCCACCAATGAGGGCGGGATTGGCATGCTGCAGGCGCTGGGCTGTCGCTGTACCACCGCCAGCGGAGACGAAGTCTCGTGGGGCGCTGCGGGACTCGATGAACTGACTGAGATTGAGTGCGCCGGTCTCGATCCGCGATTAGCCGGGGTAACGCTTCAGCTGGCCTGCGATGTGAACAATACGCTGCTCGGCGAGCAGGGCGCTACTGCGGTTTTTGGTCCGCAAAAAGGGGTGACCGCGCACACGGCGCTGAGGATTGAAAACAACCTCGCCCGGGTCGCCCGCGTTCTCAGCGCCCGCTCCGGAACGGATATCGCCAGCCTCAAGGGCGGCGGTGCGGCCGGCGGCATGGGCGCCACGCTGCAGGGGATACTGGGTGCTGAAATGTCCAGCGGCATCGATCTTGTGCTTAACACGCTGAATTTTGATGAGCAGGTGCGCGAGGCCGATCTGGTGATTACCGGCGAAGGGCGGCTTGACGCCCAGACCAGCAGCGGTAAGGGGCCTGCCGGCGTGATCGGCCGTGCGCATGCCCACGGTTGCCCAAGTATTGCGCTGGCCGGGTCGCTCGGCAGTGGTTATGAAGCGCTGTACGCGATCGGACTCAATTCGGCGTTTTCGCTGGTTCCCGGCATTATCTCCTACGAGCGCGCGCTGCGCGAAGCCGCTGCTCTGCTGGAGTCGACGGCGTTCAATATTGCCTCGCTATGGCATCTGGCGGCGAGCCAATCGGGTTGTCACCTGCGTCCTCCGTTGAGGGAAAAAACATGAATATTCTTTATCGGCCTGAATTTATCCGCGGTTTTGGCACCTATAAACTGCGCGCAGAGAGATTAATGACGGCCCTCGAACAGGCGCTGAACGTGGGCTATCGGGCGATTGATACCGCGCAGATGTACGAAAATGAACGGGAGATTGGGCAAGTTCTGCGTCATCATCCCGTCGCTCGCAGCGAACTTTGTATTACCACCAAAGTGCTGCCGGCGAATTACCCCGCCGACCGGTTTATGGCTTCGGTGGCGCAAAGCCTGGCGGCATTGAATGTTGAACAGGTGGATGTGTTGTTGCTGCATAGTCCGCCAAAGCAGGACTTCAGCGCCACGTTGCGTTTGCTGG
Source organism: Klebsiella planticola ATCC 33531 (assembly GCF_000735435.1). Taxonomy (GTDB): domain Bacteria; phylum Pseudomonadota; class Gammaproteobacteria; order Enterobacterales; family Enterobacteriaceae; genus Klebsiella; species Klebsiella planticola. Next base: position 83,947 of record NZ_JMPP01000027.1, read on the forward strand.
AACAGGCGCAGCGGCAGGGGCTGACGCAATGTATCGGCTTAAGTAATTTCTCTCCCCAGCAGATGGTCAGGGCACGTGAAGTTATTGCCACGCCGCTGGTTGTCAATCAGGTGGAGTTCCATCCGCTGCTGGATCAAAGCGACTTATTGCTGGCCGCGGTCGCTACGCAAATCCCGCTCTCCTCATACTGTTCAATAGCCCGGGGGGAAGTGCTTAAATACGGGCTTATTCACCGTCTGGCGGAATATTATGCCCGTACGCCGGCGCAAATTATTTTGCGCTGGATTTTACAGTCGGGCGTGCAGTCAAATACCATGTCCTCCGATCCGCAGAGAATTGCTGAGAACTTCGCGATCCTCGATTTCACCCTCTCCCATATCCACATGCAGCAGATAGCCGAATTAAAAAGTGCCAATTATCGCGTTGTAACCTTGTAAGCCGGGTTACAACGCGCTATCTGACGGGGAAGGCGAGTAGCGCCTTCCCCGTTATTGTTTATTTGGACCATGTGACCGTGTCAGCGTCCGGCCGGCGGCTAAGACGTGAAATCGAGTTATTCCCCCACAGTTCCTGATAACGCAGACCGGTAATCTCCTCGAGAATACGCTGGTTTTGCGGGTTTGCGGGGGCGAATGGCCCGCCGGCGAGGCGCATTCTGTCGCACTCCTCGCGCAGTACCGCATGCGTTTTGATATTCAGCGTAAAGCGACGTGATGCCAGGTAACCGGCAATCAGTAGCAGCGTGGTGCCGAGACTGAGTACGGCCAGGATAACGTAATGCACCGACTCCGGCTGCTGCGGCTGCCCGGGATTAAAATGCGCCAGCTGCAGCAGAACGCCGACGAGCATCACCGCTATTGCCTGCGATGCCTTACGCGTCATGGTCATGACGCCGGCGAAAATACCTTCGCGCCGCAGACCGGTGATCGCCTCGTCGACGTCGGCCATATAGGTGTAGGTATTCCACGGGATATAGTTAATGCCGCCGCGACCGAAGCCCGCCACCGCCGAGACCAGCATCAATACGGCAAGATGGGTAAAATCCCCGAGCCATAAAAAACCGTAGGTCAGGCAGGCAAGCGCAAAAAAGACCACCGCCAGACGATAGGCCGGGGCTGGCCCCCAGTGAATACACAGTGGGATCATGCAGAGCACGGCGATCAGCTGCATGATGGACATGATGCCGAGTAATTCGGAGGAGACGGTGGCGGTCTGGAACAGGACATATATGACGTAGTAGGTGAAAACGGCATTAAATACGTCCTGGGCGATAAACCCGCCGAGGTACATCCCAAGATGGGTGCGGAAGGCCTTAACTTTCAGGGTGGAGAGCGCGTCGCTGAAAAAACGCTTGAGTAAAGATCCGGACGCGGCAGGCGGCGCCTGCTGGTCAACGCTGCGCTCTCGTTCCCACGTATTGCAATACACCAGGGTCAGGGCGATGGCGCAGAGGATGGCAATCACCAGTCCGGCATAAAAGAAGGCGTGGGGGTTATCTTTTCCATACCAGCTAAAAAACAGGGCCGGCAGGTAGGCCGTGATGATGTACGACAGCTGGGCAAAAGAGATTCTCGCCCCTGAGAAGCGGGTCTTCTTTTTGAAGTCATCGGTCATTTCCGGAACCAGGGTTTCATACGGCACCAGAACCATGCTGTAGACCAGTTCGAAGACAAGATAGGTCAACAGGTAATAGAGGTAACCCATATCGCTGACCCAGATAAAACAGTAGGAAAAGACGGCGGGGATACCTGACAAAATAAAGAATTTGCGGCGACCAAACTTTTTCCCCAGAAAAGTGTGGCCGAAGTTGTCGGTAATATAGCCCATTAATGGACTGGCGATGGCATCGAAGACGCGCGCAATGGCGAAAATGGATGCGGCTTCAACCGCGCTCAGGTGACAGAAGTTGGTATAAAAGAACAGCAGCCAGGCACCGGTGAGTGCCGTCGTTCCCATACCAAAAAAATCCCCTGAGCCGTAGCTGAGATAGTGTTTTAACGTGATTGTTCTTGCCATGATATACGCCTGTTATCTGAGTAACGAGTTCGCAGTACCATAGTTCACTGATATTCAAAAGTAACCAACTTGTTAGTTACTTTTGATCGTGGATCACATTTCATTAACCACTAGTCACGCCGTTACCGGCAGCAGGGGAACGCGGAAAAAGCAGCGGCCTACGCCTGATGGGCGCGGCGTACATCCCGGGTCAATCGGGTGCTTAACCAGTACAGCGGAAGCTGAGCTATCGTCGCCAGGAGTACTCCGGCTAAGGGCGTCATCGCCATCAGCCCCTTCGCCACGATAGCGCTGCCCAGCGTTTCACCGAGGGTTATCCCCAAATTAAACGCCGCAATATTTAAGGCCGAAGCAAAATCGACGGCTTTTGGCGTCCAGCGTTCAGCGGTGCTCAGCATGCCGGCCTGAAAAGCCGGCGACATTCCGAACGCCAGCACTCCCCACAGGAATAACAGGACCATCATCGGCAGGCGCCAGGGTAACGCCACGGCCAGTAACATGAGGGTGACTGCCAGCAGCAATAGCATCCGGCGTAATGCGGGTGTCCAGCCCTGGGTCACCGTCAATTTGCCGCCGAGTTGATTCCCGATGAGCGTGGCGATGCCAAAAATAATCAGCAGTAAACTCGCGGTTTGCGATGAAAAGCCGCTGATGTCGGTCAGGATCGGCGTAATAAACGTGAACGCGGCAAAGCTGGCGCCAAAGCCGGTGATGGTTATCGCCATCATGGCCAGAATTTCCGGCCGCAGTAACGCCGCGAGTTGGGTGACGGTTTTACCCGCCTCAGGCACGGCCAGCCGGGGTACCCAGATTGCCGTGGCGACCCACGCCATCACGGCCAGCCCGGCGACAGCGTAAAACGGCAGCCGCCACCCGACGCTGTTACCGATCAGGCTGCCTAGCGGCACGCCGATCACCATGGCTAACGTCAGGCCGGAAAACATCAGGGCAATCGCGCGTCCGCCTTGCCCCGGTGGCGCGAGGCGGCTGGCCACGGTCGCGCCGATGGCAAAGAAACTGCCGTGCGCCACCGCAGTGATGGCCCGGCCTGCCAGCAGCAGCGGGTAGCTGTCTGCCAGCGAGGAGAGGATATTACCGGCCAGGAACAGCGTTATCAGGCTCAACAGCACCGTTTTACGCGCTAACCGCGCCAGACCCAGCACCGCCAGCGGCGTGCCAATCGCCAGCGCGAACGCATAGAGTCCGACCAGTTTACCCGCCGCGGCCAAAGAGACGTGAAGATCTCGCGCGATGGCCGGAAGAACCCCGACAACAATGAACTCCGCTACGCCAATGGCAAAAGAGGTCACCGCCAGGGCCCAAATCCCCGGATGTATTGGCGTTTTCTGACTCATCGTTCACCTGCAGCGGCCTGGGCGATAGACTGATCCTGTTCAACCGTGGCGCCAGCGACACCGACGGCGCCCAGGATGTCGCCATTCGTATCATGTAATACCACACCGCCGCCAAAGCTGATTAATCCGCCGTTGGTGTGTTCCAGACTGTAGATGGCCCCGCCGGGCTGGGCGTGTTCGCCAAGGTCAATGCTGTCGACGCCGAACAAGGCGGCGGTTCGCGCTTTCTTGATCGACACGTCAATGGTTCCGGCAACCGCCCCGTCCATACGCAGGAACTGACGCAGCAGGCCTGAATCGTCGACGACGCAAATTGAAACCGAAAAACCTCGCTCACGGGCCAGGGTTGAGGCGCGTAAAATAACATCCCGGGAAAGTTGCTCTAATTTCATTTTCAAAACTCCTCGTTTTAACAGGTGTTTTGATGATTCCAGAACTACCGGGATGAAGAAACAGGGGCGGGAGATATCCGCTTATTGTTTGATAATGTCAAACTTTCCACCGCATCAATTGTGTGACGAGATGGCTGATTCGCTCTGTGCTCAGGCGCTGAGAGGGGCCGGAAATACCCAGCGCGGCGACAATTTTCCCGTGTTGACGTAGCGGTAGCGCCAGGCAGTGCAATCCGCATTCGGCTTCTTCGAGATCAACGGCATAGCCCTGACGGATAATCGCCTGCAGCTCCTTTTCCAGCTCTGCGGACAACACGTCCGCCCGGCGCAGGCTGCGAATAATCTCCGCTTTATCCGCGAGGAGCACCTTGCCGATGGCTGAGGTGGTCATGCCTTCTCTGCGACCACGCGCGCTGAATACCGGTAGAGGGCCGTTAGCATCGATGGCGTCCAGGTAGAGGTATTCGCGCGTTCCGCACGGCACCGCCAGATAACACTCCTCGCCGCTGATCTCCGCCGCGTATTGTAGCAAGGGGGCGAAAAAGGATTTCACATCCTGATCGGCATCAATCAGCGTCTGAGCAATGGTTCTTAAGCGTAGACCCAGCGAGTAGCGGGTGCCGTTACGGGTGATATACCCCATTGCTGCTAAAGTGTTCAGCAACCCGTATATCGTGCTTTTATGCAGTTCCGACCGGCGGGCCAGATCGACTAATCGGGCATCGCCACCCAGCTCAGCGATGATCTCAAGGAGATTCATCGCCCGTTCTACGGACTGAATTTTACGACTTTCATCGATCATCGATGTTTCTCACTGTTGCCGCTCCCGACGCTCAAAGGCGGGGGAGATAATGGGCCGCATAATGAATAAAAAAGACCGGCGATACAATACGTCGTGTCGAGTGCCACGCGCGCCTGTGCCGTCATTTTTTGTCTAATTGAAAATGATATTGCTAACCATTATCATCATGGCGCTATGTGAATAAGGCTTATCCGCCAGAGTGATACGGGAAAAACAGGTGAAGAGAGAGTATCAACAGGGGAAGGATCATCCGTCCCGAAACAGAGTTCAGCGCATCGCGGCGTTTTGCATGCTCTCCTGTATGGCGCTGCTGTACGCCGGAAAAAGCGCGGCGAAACCGGATATGAAGCCGCTGGGGCCGAATATTGCCGATCGCGGGTCTGCGGTTTATCACTTCAGCGTGCATCAGTTTGACTCTGCGGATGGCAAAAGACACTACCGGGTCTGGACCGGCGTACCGGACAGATCGCCGCCGCCATCGGGCTATCCGGTGCTGTATATGCTGGATGGTAATGCGCTGATGGACCGTTTGTCGGAAGAGCTACTGAAACAACTGACCCAAAAAACGCCGCCGGTGATCGTGGCGATTGGCTACCAGACGCCGCTGCCCTTCGACACCCACGCCAGAGCCTACGACTATACGCCCGTGGCGCAGCAGCAGCGCGGGGCCGTTGCCGTCGGACATTATGCGCGCGAGGGGGGCGGCAGCGCGACGTTCCGCCAGCTGCTGGAAGGGCGCATCGCGCCAACGGTCGAAAAAAACATTAACATCGACCCCGATAAACGGGGCATCTGGGGGCACTCCTTCGGCGGGCTGTTCGTGCTGGACAGCTGGTTAACCTCCTCTTTTTTCCACTTTTATTACGCGGCCAGCCCTTCGCTGGGTAGAGACAATTTCGTCCTGCTGGAAAGAATGACATCGCTTAATCAACAGGGGGGCTGTCACAAGCAGCTCTATCTGATGGAGGGCGACGATCCGTCGGGAAGAAGCGCCGCCGCCGGCGCGACCGAGGTGCTGAGCAGGTTGCGCAAGACGGTATCCGCCCTGAGCGCTAACGGGCTGGCCGCGACCTACTGGCATTATCCTGGGCTCACGCACGGACCGATGTTTAATGCCTCCTTCCAGAGCGCTTTACTGCATCTCGCTGCGGCCGGTGAGCGCAGCGAAAAGAGGTGCGACATACACGGCTGACTCCGCGAGGCATCCATTCTGGCGCGTTGTTGGGGAGCGGGCGGCGGAGCGCTATTTCAGCCGCGCCGCCGAAGGTGGTTTGTACCAACGGGAGATTTCTCTGCCGATGGCAGGAGCGGCTGCTTTGTTGACAGTAGAAAAGCATACCGGGCTTTTCCAGGTATGGCTCCGGCTCTTCTGGCCTGGGAAACATGTCGTGTTTTAAGTGATGCCTGTCAGGCAATATGACCCCTTCATCGCTATTTCAGCACATCTTCGACGACATCCGCTTATTGACTAAACATGCTTTCCGGGCAGCCATAATCGGGTGACGAATCTGTAGCCTTTGCTTCGTGTAGTCTGTTCGATACCTTACTATTTTCTTATCCCGCCACCTGAAGTTCCTATGAAATACCGCCCGCTGGCTCTGCTATAACTGCACCACCACTGATTGCGCGATCGGGTATATCACTTCCAATTTCTGCGGAACCCGTTACTTATGGATATTGCCAGCATTGAAAAATTGATCGCCTTAGTCGAAGCCTCCGGCATTGGCGAACTGGAAATTGCCGAAGGCGCCAGCTCCGTGCGCATCAGCCGCGTCATCACCAGCCCGACTGTGGTCGGGCCATCCGCCGAACCTGCGGCCGTCGTTCAACCGCAGCCGGCCATGCCGATTCCGGCTGTGCAGGCGCCGGTTATCGCGCCGGGCCCAGCGCCGGAACACGTCACGCTGTCCCCGATGGTGGGAACCTTTTATCTCTCACCGGGGCCCGGTGCGCCGCCATTTGTGGTTGTCGGTCAGCAGGTCAACGCCGGCGATACTCTGTGTATCGTTGAAGCGATGAAGATGATGAAGATGATGAATCAGATCGCGGCGGATAACAGCGGGATCGTCAAAGCGATTCTGGCCACCGATGGTCAGCCGGTTGAGTTCGACCAGCCGCTGATGGTGATTGAATAGGGGGACGTCATGCTGGACAAAATTGTGATTGCCAATCGCGGCGAAATCGCGCTGCGTATTCTGCGCGCCTGCCGGGAGCTTAACATTCGCTCGGTGGCCGTTCACTCTACCGCCGACCGTGAGTTAAAACACGTGCTGCTGGCCGATGAAAGCGTCTGCATTGGCCCGCCGCCGTCCGCCAAAAGCTATCTCAATATTCCGGCGGTGATTTCGGCCGCTGAAGTGACGGGCGCGGCGGCCATCCATCCAGGTTACGGTTTTCTGGCGGAAAATGCCGACTTTGCCGAACAGGTGGAGCGCTCAGGGTTCGTGTTTATCGGCCCGAAAGCGGACACCATTCGTCTGATGGGGGACAAGGTTTCGGCCATTCAGGCGATGAAGCAAGCCGGGGTGCCGTGCGTGCCGGGATCGGACGGCCCGCTGGACGATGACCGGGAGAAGAATCGCCGGCTGGCGGCCGGGATCGGTTACCCGATCATCGTCAAGGCCTCCGGCGGAGGCGGCGGGCGCGGGATGCGGGTCGTCCGTCAGGAGAAAGAGCTGGCGCAGGCCATCGATATGACGCGCGCCGAAGCGAAAGCGGCGTTCAACAACGATATGGTCTACATGGAGAAGTATCTGGAGAATCCGCGCCATATTGAAATCCAGGTGCTGGCCGATGGGCAAGGGCAGGCGATTTATCTTGCCGAACGCGATTGTTCAATGCAGCGGCGCCACCAGAAGGTGGTGGAGGAGGCTCCGGCGCCGGGGATCACCGCCGAGATCCGCCAGGCTATCGGCGAGCGCTGCGCCAAAGCCTGTCTGGACATCGGCTATCGCGGCGCCGGTACCTTCGAATTTCTCTATGAGCAGGGCCAGTTTTACTTTATCGAAATGAATACCCGCATTCAGGTGGAGCATCCGGTGACGGAAATGATCACCGGCGTTGACCTGATTAAAGAGCAGTTGAGGATTGCCGCCGGACTGCCGCTCTCTATCAGCCAGCAGCAGGTGCGCGTACGCGGTCACGCGATTGAATGCCGGATTAATGCCGAAGACCCACGCACCTTCATGCCCAGCCCCGGAAAAATTACCCGTTTTCATGCGCCTGGTGGCTTTGGCGTACGCTGGGAGTCGCATATCTACGCGGGCTACTGCGTCCCGCCGTACTACGACTCGATGATTGGCAAACTGATCGTCATCGGCGATAGCCGGAATGAGGCCATTGCGCGGATGGAACATGCCCTGAACGAGCTGGCGATCGACGGCATCAAAACCAACGTTGAGCTGCAGCGGCGGATCATGGCGGATGACCATTTTCGCGCCGGCGGCAGCAACATCCATTATCTGGAAAAGAAACTGGAGCTCAGTCGCTGAACTTCGCCGCAAAGCCGCCTCCGGGCGGCTTTCTTCATTTATCGCTATCAATAATCACTACTGGAAAACCGGAGGTAAGTTGTGTCTGCACTCTCTTATGTGACGGGTGAGAGCCATTGCGCCTGGGCTATCTATCTCGCCCAGGTGGAACGCGTCCTGCCGCTGCCCGGCGATCTCAATCGCTGGGCCGATACCCTGCGTCACCCGGAAAGGGCGCTGATTGTCGATGTTCCGCTGGAAATGGACGACGGGACGATTCGCCATTTTGAAGGCTATCGCGTTCAGCATAATCTCTCCCGCGGACCCGGCAAGGGAGGCGTGCGCTATCACCCCGACGTCAGTCTGCAGGAGGTGATGGCGCTGGCGGCGTGGATGACCGTGAAATGCGCGGCGCTCAATCTGCCGTTCGGCGGGGCGAAAGGCGGCGTACGCGTCGACCCGACGGCGCTATCCGACAGAGAGCTGGAGCGGTTGACCCGCCGCTACACTTGTGAAATCAGCCGGGTGATCGGTCCCCGGCAGGATATTCCGGCGCCGGACGTCGGCACCAACGCCCAGGTCATGGCCTGGATGATGGATACCTGGTCGCGTCATGCCGGAATCGCCGCGACCGGCGTGGTGACGGGGAAACCGGTCCACCTCGGCGGCTCGCTGGGGCGGGTGCAGGCCACCGGGCGCGGCGTGTTTATCACCGGCTGCCACATCGCGGAAAAGCTGGGGCTGTGCGTGGCGCAAAGCCGGGTCGCCGTGCAGGGGTTTGGCAACGTTGGGAGCGTCAGCGCCGGGCTGTTTCATGCCGCCGGCGCGCGGGTGGTGGCCGTACAGGATCATCGCGCGACGCTGTATCAGCACGACGGCCTCGATATTCCGGCGCTGCAGGCGTGGCAGCAGGCTCACGGCACAATAGCCGGTTTCCCGGGCGCCGATAGCGTGGCGGACGAGGCTTTCTGGAGTCTCGGCTACGAGATACTGATTCCGGCAGCGCTGGAGGGGCAGATTAGCGCGGAGCGCGCCGCCGGTCTGCGCTGTCGCCTCATTCTGGAGGGGGCCAACGGCCCGACGCTGCCGGAGGCCGACGATGTGCTGGCTGAGCGGGGGATCGTGCTGGTTCCCGACGTGATTGCCAACGCCGGCGGGGTGACGGTCAGCTATTTCGAATGGGTGCAGGATTTCTCCAGCTTCTTCTGGAGCGAAGAGGAGATCGATGCGCGGCTGGATACCATTATGCGCCACGCCATCGAAAGCGTCTGGCTGAAAGCGCAGGCCCTGGCTATTCCCCTGCGTACCGCCGCCTGGGCCCTGGCCTGCGAACGGATTCTGCTGGCGAGTCAAGACCGCGGGCTGTACTCCTGAGGCGCGGAGAGCGGACAAGCCCTGCGCTGCCCGCGCGGGGCCATGGGTATCAGCAAACTCAGGAAGAGGCGCGCGCGATATGCGCCCGCCGCTGCCGCTGGTCGCACCACAGGGTGAAGATCCCCGCCAGCGCCACGATCCCGGCGCCGATCAGCGTTGACGAACCGGGCAGGCTGTTTAAGAACAGGTAGCCAATCACCATCGACCAGACCAGGGTGGTGTAGTCAAACGGCGCCAGCAGCGAGGCGTCGGTAAAACGCAGGCTTAGCGTGACCAGAATCTGCGCCATGCCGCCGAAGAAACCGCAGCCCACCAGCAACAGAAGCTGGCCCGGCGTTGGCCGCGTCCAGCCGAACAGGCTGGTTGCCAGGCCAATCAGGGTGGTCATCAACGAGAAGTAAAAGACGATGGCGCCGGGTTTTTCAATGCCGTTGAGAAAACGGATCTGAATGTTGGAGGTGGCGGTGCAGAGCGCGGCCAGCAGGGCGAACGCGACGCCGAGAGCCATCCCGGACTGCAGCTGGCCGCCGGCGAACAGAGAGCCGCGGGCGGTTAAGCTGGCGGAGAGCATAAACAGGATGCCGGAAAAACCGACAATCACCCCCAGCCAGCGGGAAAAACGCACCCGCTCTTTCAGCAGCAAGGCCGCCATGATGACGGTGAAGAGCGGGGCGGCGTAGCTCAGGGCGGTGGCGTCGGCGAGGGAGATCGACACCAGCGCCAGATAGTTGAAGTACATCCCGCCGGTACCGGAAAAGCCGCGAATCAGATGGCCGAAAATATTTTTGGTCTTAATACTGGCCAGCACGTTACCCTGAATTTTTAACCAGATGAGCAGGGGGAACATGGCGATAAAGGAGCGGAAGAAAATCACTTCGCCGGTGGGAATCGCCCCCTGTAATCCTTTGACGCAGGCCAGCATTAACGTCGCGCACAGCGCGGAGAGTATTTTTAGATAAATCCCAAGTCGGGCATTCATGTGACTACCTTTGGTTAACGGTCGCGGAGGGACGCGAGGTGGATGTCGCGCATGGCGTTACAGTAGAGGGCGCGAAGGGCCGGCAGATAAGATAATTTCGTTCTGTCAGGATAATGTTTGCTTATCTCTGGGCGCCGGCGCCGTCATATAAATCGCCTATCTCCCGACAGCGTTTCCCTCTTACCCGTTGCGCAAGCAATGTCGATATAGTCGCGATAAGTGGTTAGCCATACCGGCGAAACGGGGAGCCTCTTCGCAGACGTCGGTACTCTTTTATCCAGACCGAGGGAAACAATAATGAAACTGAAGCGAAATGCGGGTTTAGCGCTGGCTTTGACGCTGGTCGCGGCGTCCGGCGCCGCGCGCGCCGACATGCTGGCGGATATTCATGCACGCGGCGAGCTGAAGTGCGCGGTCTATTCCGATGTGCCGCCGTTTTCGGCCCCGGATCCGAAAACCCGTCAGCTGGTCGGGATGGACGTTGAACTCTGTCACGCGCTGGCGAAACAGATGGGGGTCAAGGCGCAGCTGGTTCCCACTTCCGTGGAAGCGCGTATCGCCGTCATCGCTACCGGGCGAGCCGATGTGCTGATCGCCAACCTTGCCTATACCAAAACGCGCGGCCGCCAGATTCAGTTCAGCGACCCTTACTATGTCGCGAAAGAGATGCTGCTGGTAAAAGAGGCGAACGCCGATAAAACCCTCGCCGATTTTAAAGGCAAGCGCATCAGCGCCACCAAGGGGACCACCTCTGAACAATCCATCGTGCTGAAGGGCGGCAAACCGGTCACCTTCCAGGACGCCGCGTCGGCCTTCCTCGCCCTTGAGCAGAATAAAGCGCTGGGCTTCGTCACCAACACGATGACCGGTATCAAGATGATCGGCCAGGCGAAAAAGGACGGCATCAATCTGGCGATGATTAAGGAGCCGATGGCGCTTGAACCTATCGGCGTGGGGATGAAGCAGGGCGAACCGCAGCTGCTGACCAGCGTCAATGAAAGCCTGAAGGCGATGGATGACAACGGGACGATCGACAAGATCTGGAATACCTGGATTGGACCGAACACCGAATACAAAATGGTCCGCGAAGAACGGGTACAACCGTTATCCAGCCTCACGTTTGAACCGCTGGAATAAGTATGACGCCGACATCGAAAACCTTGTTACCCGAGCGCCGCATTGAGCTTCACGCCGGCGCCCCGGCGCGGATCTCCATGATGGGTAGCCGGGCCTGGCTTATCGAAGCGCCCGGCGCCTTCGACCTGCCGGCGCAGCGGCGCATCTGGTCTTTGGCGCAGACCCTGCAGCAGTGGCCGGAGGTGGAGTCCTTGATCCCCGGCGTGACCAATTTACTGGTGCTGCTACGCGATACGCCGGAGGAGCCGACCGGGGTGGAGCGCCGTCTGCGCGAGTGCTGGCTGGAGACGCAGGCGCTCAACGTCGAAGGGCGACAGATTGATATCCCGGTGTGCTACGGTGGCGAACACGCCACCGATCTGGAGGCGGTATGTCGCCATACCGGGTTTTCCGCCCGGGAAGTCATTCGTCGTCATTCGCAGGGGATCTATACCGTGGTCGCGCTTGGCAGCGCGCCGGGGTTCGGCTATTTGCACGGTCTGGATCCGCGCCTGGCGACGCCGCGTAAAAAGGTGCCTTCGCTGAATATGCTTAAGGGGACGGTCACCATCGGCGGGCCGCAGGCGGGCGTCTCGGTGCTGACCGGGCCGAACGGCTGGAACGCGATCGGCTACGCGGAAATTGAGGTATTCAATCCCCATGCCGCCATTCCTGCGCTGATGGCGCCAGGCGATATCATCCGTTTTCTGCCTGAGAGGGTCGAACTGTGATTGAGATTGAACAAAGCGCATCGCTAAATACGATCCAGGATTTAGGCCGCCCGGCGTGGCGCCACCTTGGCGTCTCGGTGAGCGGCGCGATGGACCCGCTGGCGCTGCGTGCCGGCAACACCCTGCTGGGGAACGAGGAAAACGCGGCGGCCATCGAAGTGCAGATGTTTCCCTTCCGCGTGCGTTTCCTGGCGGATACCTGGATCGCGCTCACCGGCGCCGACTGCCGGGCAAGGCTTGACGGCGCAGCGCTACCGGCGTGGTGGGGCTGCGCGGTACGTAAAGGCCAGCAGCTGGAACTGCGCTTTCCCCGTCGCGGCGCGCGCGGCTATCTCTGCGTGGCCGGGGGCATTGATGTCCCGCAGGTGCTGGGCTCGCGCAGCACCGCCCTGCGCGGCGGCTTCGGCGGACTCGAGGGCCGGCCGCTGCAGCGCGGCGACGTGCTGGCGTGCGGCCGGTGGCAGGGCGCGCCGCTGCCGGCCTCGGGGATCGGCATTGAGCCGCCGGAAGTGGCCCTGAGCGCCTTTTTCCCTCGCAACGCGCAGGGCGATGCGCAGATCCGCGCCATCCCCGCCGGCGAATATCCGCTGTTTGCCGCCGATGCGCCGCGCTTCTGGAGCCAGGCGTGGAAAATTTCGCTGCACAGCAACCGGACCGGTTATCGCCTGGCGGGGGAGCCCATCCTGCCCGCCGAAACGGTTGAAATGCGCTCCTACGGCCTGATCCCGGGCATCGTACAGGTTCCGCCGGCCGGCGAACCGATTATCCAGCTGAGCGATGCCAACACCGCGGGAGGTTATCCCAAAATTGCCTGCGTGATTGAAGAGGACCTCTGGCGTCTGGGCCAGCTGCAGGCGGGTCAGTCAATTCAACTGGTACAGGGCGATACGCGTACCGCCATCGCGGTGCGACAGGCGATTGAACGCTGGCTGCAGCGTTTGCGCGTCAGCGTAGCGCCGCTGACCAGGGTTGTCGGTTTATAAGGAACTCAGCATGAAAATTGATGTGAACTCCGATATGGGAGAAGGTTTTGGCGTCTATCAGGTATGTGATGATTCGGCGCTAATGGATAGGGTCTCTTCCGCTAACATCGCCTGCGGTTTTCACGCGGGGGATCCGGCAATCATGACCCGGATGGTGCGCCTGGCGAAGGCGCGCGGCGTGGGTATCGGGGCCCATCCTGGCCTGCCGGATCGCCAGGGCTTCGGGCGCAAAGAGATGGCGTTCTCCGCGGATGAGATCTGCCAGCAGGTGGTATATCAGCTTGGCGCGCTCTCGGCCATTGCCCGCGCCGAGGGCACCCGCGTCGCCCACCTGAGCTTTCATGCGGCGATGGGCAATATGATTAACCGTGACGACGCCCTGGCGTTGCAGGTGATGCAGACCGTCGCCCGGATCGATTCGCAACTGATTATTTTCTGCCAGCCGGACACTATCATTGAACGGGCGGCGCAGGCCGCGGGGCTGCCGACGCTGACGCTGTTTCTCGCTGACCGGGCCTACGACGATCGCGGGCAGCTGGTTCCGCGCGGCATTCCCGGTTCGCTGATCAAAGAGGAGACGGCGGTGCGCGCCAGAGTACGTCAGTTTCTGCAGCAGGGTACGGTGACCACCTTTAGCGGCAATACGCTGCCGGTACGCGCGCGTTCGATCCTGGTTCATAGCGATACCCCGGGCTCGCTGGCGCTGGCGACGCTGGTTCGCAGCGAGATTGAAGCCTGCGGCGCGACGGTTGCGCCGGCGGCGGAGGTGCTGGCGCAGTAAAGCATTTCCCCGGTGGCGAGGGGCGCACGCCGCGCTCCTCGCCACCGTCTGCTCTCCCTTCACCGTGGAATTCCAGCCCTCATCCTGTCAAAACGATTTTCCTTCCCGTCAGGCATGAAGTGAACCCGTCGCCCGCCGGCGGGATAAAAAAATGCCTGCCGGTCAGACACCAGGCAGGCATTTCACTCCGCTCAGCGCGCACAATCTGCGCGCTGCAGCTTAACGGCAACCCGCGCAGAAGGCCGCAAGACGATCGCAGCCGGTTTGCAGGCGTTCCATACTGGTGGCGTAAGAAAGGCGGAAATAGGGGCTCATGCCGTAGGCCGCCCCCTGTACCGTCACCACGTGTTGCTCTTCGATAAGCGCCATCACAAAATCGGCGTCGCTGGCGATAAAACGCCCGCCGGCGCTGGTTTTACCGATAAATTCCGCGATGTTGACGAACAGATAGAAGGCCCCCTGCGGCTTATGGCAGCGCAGGCCGGGAATACCGGCAAGGCGCTCAAGCACGTAATCGCGGCGCTGGCGATAGATTTCCGCGCGTTCCGCCAACAGATCCTGCGGGCCATCAAGCGCAGCGACGGATCCCGCCTGCGCCAGGGTTGCCACGCCGCCGCTGTTTTGCGTATTGACGTTGCTCATCGCCTTAATCAGCGTCAGTGGGCCGCCGCAAAAACCCAGCCGCCAGCCGGTCATTGAATAGGCTTTCGAGACGCCGTTCACCGTCAATACGCGATCGTAAAGCCGGGGCTCTACCTGCGCCAGCGTCCAGAATTTCACGCCGTCATACAGGAGATGCTCATAAATGTCGTCGGTCATGATCCAGAGCTGCGGATGACGCAGCAGCATTTCGCCTAGCGCCAGGAGCTCGGCATGCGTGGCGACGGAGCCGGTCGGATTGCTGGGATAGTTCAGCAGCAGCCATTTGGTCTTCGGCGTGATCGCCGCTTCGACGTCCTGCGGCAGCGGTTTAAAGCCGTACTCTTCATGACAGGGCACCGCAACCGGCGTTCCGCCGGCGAATTTAACGATGTCGGCGTAGCTGATCCACGACGGCATGGGGATGATCACTTCATCACCGGGGTTAATGGTCGCCATCATGGCGTTGAAGATAATCTGTCGGGCGCCGCCGGCGGTCAGGATCTGGCTGATGTCGTAGCGCAGTTCATTATCGCGCAGGAACTTGCGCTGAATGGCGGCGCGCAGCGCGGGCGTGCCGTCCGTCGGCGGGTAGCGGGTATCCCCGGCGCACGCCGCGGCATAGGCGGCATCGATCACGTGAGGCGGCGTGGGGAAGTCCGGTTCGCCGGTAGAGAGACCGACGACGTCGATTCCCTGCGCGGCGAGATCGCGCGCTTTTTGCGTCATGGCGACGGAGGCGGAGACGGTAACATTTTTGAGACGATCGGCGATATCAGGCATGAGGCTGCGGTTCCTGGTTATAAGGTCAGCAAACCCGCACGCGGCGCAGAACGATCCGCCGCGAGCGGCGAGCGGGGGGCAATACACGTCAACCAGCATAGAGGGGGGCAAAGGCGGCGAGCTAATAGCGCTTTGTTGTGGGGACATAACGCAATGCGATGACTGACGGGAAAGGCCCGTGCCGACCGGCCGACGAACGGGGCCGCGCCTATGCGCCGGTGCACCCCTACGGTGCAAACGCGGCGCGTTGAAGAGCGGATTGCCCGAACGGGTGGCGCGATTGGCGGCCTGCGGGGCTTTTAGGTTGTGGCACCGATCTTGCTTGTCATCAGAGATGCGTATTGATTGGGACCGCTATTATGAATCTTCGCCGCCTGAAATATTTCATCAAAATCGTCGACGTCGGGAGCCTGACGCAGGCCGCTGACATTCTGCATATCGCCCAGCCGGCGCTCAGCCAGCAGCTGGCGACGCTGGAAGGTGAGGTCGATCAGCAGCTCTTGATTCGCACCAAACGCGGGGTTACGCCGACCGATGCCGGGAAAATTCTCTATACCCACGCCCAGGCGATTCTACGCCAGTGCGCGCAGGCGCAGAGCGCCATCGACGGCGCGGGACAGGCCCTGAGCGGCCAGGTTTCCGTCGGCCTGGCGCCTGGCACCGCGGCCCAGCTGCTGGCGATCCCGCTGCTCACCGAAGTGCAGCGCCAGCATCCAGGGATCGTGCTCTATTTCAATGAAAACTTTGGCACCACCCTCAGCGAATTAATCATGAGCGGGCGAATGGATATGGCGGTGATTTATGGCGACCGCGATATTCACGGTTTGCGTTTTCTGCCGCTGATGAAAGAGGAACTCTTTTTCGTCTGCCCGCACGCGCTGGGGGCGCCCCGGCGTGAAATCGCCCTGGCGGAGGTCGCCCGCTACGATCTGTTCCTGCCGCGCATTTATAACATTATGCGTAAAGCCGCGGACGACGCCTTTACCCAGGCCGGACTGAGCTACCGGGTGAAGTGCGAGATTGAATCGCAGACCACGCTTAACGCCGCGCTGGCGGCGGAGCTCGGCGGCACCATCATGCCGGAATCCGCGGCGCGCACCATGCTCCAGCCCGCCAATGCCTGGATGGCGAGAATTGTCGAACCCAATGTGCTCACCTCGCTCTCGTTCTGTATGTCCGACCATCTGCCGCTTTCGCAGCCCGCGGAGGCGGTGAAGGGGATTTTGCTCTCCCTGATGGCGCAGCGGACCGAGGACAACCGGCCGCTAACCCTGGTGGGATAATAAGTCCCCCTTATTGCCTCAAAGCGAAACCCTCTTATCAACCCGCCCAATACCCGCGCTAGAGTCACTACTCTGGCGCGCGGCGCTGCCGTGATCTGACCTTAGCGCGATGGAATCATGATGGAAAAAGAACTGATAGCTTTTGAGGACGTGCGCCAGCTGGCGCAGAAGATGCATAACGCCGGACTACGGGAGCTTGAGTGGCGCGGCGCGGACTGGTCGGTTCGCCTGCGCTATCCAGGCGGCAAAACGATGGCTGAACCGCCGCCTCTGCCGGCGGCGACCGAACCCCCTCTGCTGCCGGTGTGTTCCCCGATGCCGGGACGCCTGCTGCTGAGCCACCCCAGCCATGGGGAGGCGTTCGTCAGCGAGGGGCAGCGCGTTGAGCCGGACGATATCCTCGCGCTGGTGCAGGTCGGGGCGCTCTATTTGCCGGTGCGCAGCCCGGTGGCCGGAACGCTCAAAAGCCTTGTCGCGACTTCGGGGAACCGGCTGGAGTACGGCAGCGAGATCGCGCTGCTGCTGCCTGCGGATGCCGCTTCCGCGAAGTTATAAGGACCCCTTATCGGGCCACACTATTTATGTCTTATCCCCATTGGACATAACTGCATACAGTCAGAAAAACAACGTCAAAGGCAGATCGCTCTGCCGCAACAGGAGAGGCACATATGCCATTTTCAGATTATAAAGTGGCCCTGGTGACCGGCGCTTCCGCCGGAATGGGTGAAGCGATTGTCGAACGCCT
>NZ_JMPP01000028.1 GCF_000735435.1 Klebsiella planticola ATCC 33531
CCCACCGCCGTCGACGTCGGCGATCTGTCGGCGCCTGACCGAGCTGTGCCGCGATCTGCAGGTCGATATTCTGGTGAACAACGCCGGCGTCTCTCATCCGGGATCGATTCTCGATGCCGAGGCCGACTGGATCAACACCCAGGTGGATGTCAACCTGCGCGCCGTACTGCACCTGTGCCGGCTGCTGGTCCCGGGAATGGTGGCGCGCGACTGCGGCCACGTCATTAATATCACCTCCATCGCCGCGATTTATAACTTCAATGGCAACTCTATCTATCACGCCACCAAAGCGGGAGTACACGCGCTGTCGCGCCAGCTGCGCGTCGATTGCTACGGCAAGCGGGTGCGAATTACCGAAATTTGCCCGGGGCGGGTGGCGACGGAGATTTTCGGCAATGTTTCCGGCGATCATGAAGAGGCGCGTCGTCGCTTTATCGAGGGTTTCGAGCTGCCGGAAGCAAAAGACATCGCCGACTGCGTGGCTTTCGCGCTCGCCGCGCCGGTGGCGGTCAACATCGGCAATATTGAGATCACCCCGACGCTGCAGGTACCCGGTGGGCTATCCACGATGCGTCCCGGCGACCGTGAGTCCTGAATGACGGCAAACGAGGAGGGTATATGGCACTCGACTTCAGTAACGTGATGACTGGCCACTATGGCCAGATGATTATTGATGGCACCGTCGTCACTCTGGAACTGGCGTTGGGTGCATGGCTGCTGGCCATGTTTATTGCGCTGGTGCTGGTGATGATCCGCCTGAGCAACAAGCGCTTCGCGCAGCTGTTGGTGGCGGCGTATGTCTCCTACCACCGCAACGTACCGACGCTTATTCAGCTGATGATGTGGTACTTCGCGATTCCGACGCTGCTGCCCGAGTCGCTGCAGATGTGGGTTAACGAGATGAATGCGGAGTTTTTGTTCTCGTTGGTCGCGCTGGGACTGTGCCAGGCGGCCTACTTCTCTGAAGACATCCGCAGCGGCCTGCGTGCCATCCCCGCAGGGCAGAATGAGGCGGCGAGGGCGCTGGGAATGGGGTATTTGCGCGCCATGCGGCTGGTGATTCTGCCGCAAGGGATCCGTAACGCGCTGCCGTCGGTGATTAACCACACCGTGCTGCTGTTTAAGAATACCAGCCTTGCCATGGTCATTGGCGTCGCCGAACTGACTTACGTGACGCGCGATATTGAAAACCAGACCTTCCGCACCTTCGAAGCTTATACGGTGGCGACGGTAGGCTACCTGGCCTTCTCTTTGCTGCTGATGGGGATGGGGGCGCTGCTGGCCCGCCGCTTTCAGCGCGCGTATGCGAGGTAATCTGTATGTTTGATTTTTTCACGATTCTGCACGATAACGGCCTGCTGTTGCTGATGGGACAGTATCCCGATGGTCCGCTGGGCGGCGTGTTGTGTACCTTGCTGGTGTCGCTGCTGGCGGTCCTGTTCGCTTTCCCGGTCGGCGTGCTGCTATGCCTCGCTCGCCTCTCGCCGTGGCGCTGGCTGAGCTGGCCGGTAACCTGCTGGATCTATCTGCTGCGCGGTATCCCGCTGATGATGGTGGTGTTCTGGACCTATTTCTGCGTGCCGCTGCTGATTGGCCACAACATCAGCGGCTTCAGCACCATGCTGTGTACGCTGATTATCTACGAGAGCACCTATATCGCTGAAATCGTACGCGGCGGGATCCAGGCGCTGCCCTCGGGGCAATATGAAGCCTCCCGCGCGCTGGGAATGGGGCACATCCGGGCGCTGCGCCTGGTGATTCTGCCGCAGGCGCTGTACAACACGCTGCCGAGTCTGGTCAGCCAGCTGGTGTCAATTATCAAGGATAGCACCCTCGGCTACGTGATTAACGTGCCGGAGCTGACCTATGCGGCTAACCAGGTCAGTAACCAGCTGCTGACGAAACCGTTCCAGGTCTTTGCCATCGTGGCGCTGAGCTATTACATCATTAACTTTAGCCTGACGTGGCTGGCCAATCGCCTGGAGCTGCGTATCGCCAGCAGGAGGCAAGGCGCGCAGTCCGCCACGGGAAAGCCGGTCACGGCGCTGGTTCTCGACCCGTCGTCATCACAAACTCAATAAGGAGCAACCATGCGACCGATGATTCTGTTCAATCAGGTGAATAAATGGTACGGGGAATATCAGGCCCTGACCGACGTCAGTGCCGAAATCAAAAGCGGTGAAGTGGTGGTGGTGTGCGGTCCTTCCGGATCGGGGAAATCGACGCTAATCCGGACGGTCAACCGTCTTGAGCCCATCGAACAGGGGCAGATCCTGTTTGACGGCGTCGATATTCATGGCTCAAGCACCCGGCTGAACCAGCTGCGAACGCGAATCGGCTTCGTCTTCCAGAGTTTTAACCTGTTTCCGCACGTTTCGGTGCTGGAGAATATTATGATGTCGCCGGTGAAAGTGCTCGGCGAGAAGCGCGCCGAAGCCCGGCGCCATGCCGGGGAGCTGCTGGAGCGGGTGGGGCTGTCGCACAAGGCTGACGTTTACCCGGCGCAGCTTTCCGGTGGCCAGCAGCAGCGGGTGGCGATTGCCCGGGCGCTGGCGATGAAGCCGCCGGTCATGTTGTTTGATGAACCGACTTCCGCACTCGATCCGGAGATGGTCGGCGAGGTGCTGAGCGTGATGCGCGGGCTGGCGCAGGAAGGGATGACCATGATGTGCGTGACCCATGAAATGAATTTTGCCCGTGACGTCGCCGATACGATCTGGTTTATGGATCAGGGACAAATACTGGAAAAGGCCGAGCCGGATAAATTCTTCACCGCACCGCAGCATCCGCGCGCGAGGCGTTTCCTCAATGATTTGCTGGTCCACTAGAACGTTGAGCGGCCAGCGCGTTGCGCACCTGCTGCAACAGAAGCTGCGGAGGAACTGCTGGCCTGATGGTTGTACTGCCCCCTGGCCGTGTGCTGATGTCAGGAAGTCGGTGAATATTTTTCATGGCACTGATATGGATGCCTGATATCTGCATCCGTCATCCCTTTCTGTCCTGACGGAGCCAATAAAAAAGCCGTATTGCGTTGCACGGGCGCGGCTTTGACTGCTGAAGAGAGGTCATCTGGTTTCGTCTCAACCCGGTAAGGCGAAGCCTCGGTGCCTGATATCTCAGGGAGGGCGCCGGATTTGACTCCCCGTGTTTACCGATATGGCGGGTAAAGTCTCAACGCCCCGGGAAGCGCTTTCACCTGACCTGTTGAATTCATGCCGTATCAGGATTCGTAAGGATGTACGAAAGCAAAAAGCCCGCTTAAGTTTCCTTAAGCGGGCTTTTTAAATATGGCTCCTCTGACTGGACTCGAACCAGTGACATACGGATTAACAGTCCGCCGTTCTACCGACTGAACTACAGAGGAATCGTTGTGGAGTCGTATCTTAGCGGCGAAAAAAATTTTGTCAAACATCAATTTGCCCGCAAAGGTTCAACTGCCGCTTCCATCAACAATTTGTTGCTATTACCGACAATTAATAAGGAAAAATGTTTTGCAGGAACCATCATTCTCTATCATTATTTGAAATGTAGTTTCAACTTTTCTCACTAAGGTCTCCTTTGAACGTCACCTCCGCAGTAAGCCAGGTCCTCGGACGCACTTCCTGGTTCAAAAAGCGTAAAAGTTATCGTGTACTTTACTGGCGTGAAATCAGCCCGCTTGCGGTGCCGATTTTCCTCGAAAACACCTGCGTTTTGCTGATGGGCGTACTGAGTACGTTCCTCGTCAGCTGGCTGGGAAAAGAGGCAATGGCCGGGGTGGGGCTGGCCGACAGTTTTAATATGGTGATTATGTCGTTCTTCGCCGCCATTGATCTCGGTACGACCGTGGTGGTCGCCTTTAGCCTCGGCAAACGCGACCGGCGGCGGGCGAGGGCGGCGGCAAGACAATCGCTGGCGATTATGACGCTGTTCTCTGTTCTGCTGGCGGTCGCGATCCATGCATTTGGCAGCGAGATCATTAATTTTGTTGCCGGCGATGCCTCGGCGCAAGTGAAGGCCATGGCGCTGACCTATCTGGAGCTGACGGTATTGAGCTACCCGGCGGCGGCCATTGCGCTGATTGGCAGCGGCGCATTGCGCGGGGCGGGTAACACCAAAATCCCTCTGTTGATCAATGGCGGGATGAATATCCTCAACATTATTATCAGCAGCATCCTGATCTACGGCATTTTTTCCTGGCCGGGCCTCGGGTTTGTCGGTGCCGGTCTCGGGCTCACCATCGCCCGCTATATTGGTGCCGTGGCGATAGTCTGGGTGCTGGCAATTGGTTTTAACCCGGCGCTGCGTATCTCGCTGAAGAGCTACTTCCAGCCGTTCAACCTGGCGATTATCTGGGAAGTGATGGGCATTGGCATCCCGGCGAGCATCGAGTCGGTGTTGTTCAACGGCGGTAAACTGCTGACGCAGATGTTTGTTGCCGGGATGGGGACCAACGTTATCGCCGGCAACTTTATTGCTTTTTCCGTCGCCGCGTTGATTAACCTGCCGGGGAACGCGCTGGGTTCCGCGTCGACGATTATTACCGGTAAACGGCTGGGGAAAGGGCAAATCGGGCAGGCAGAGCGCCAGGCGTGGCACGTCTTTTGGTTATCCACCATCGTTCTGACGGTGATTGCGTGGGGGACGGCGCCGTTTGCCAATCTTATCGCCTCTTTCTATACCAGCGAAGAAGATGTCAAAGTGGTGGTCAAAGAGCTACTGTGGCTTAACGCCTTCTTTATGCCTATCTGGGCCACTTCGTGGATCCTGCCCTGTGCCTTTAAAGGCGCGCGCGATGTGCGCTACACCATGTGGGTATCGATGCTGGGAATGTGGGGCTGCCGTGTGGTGGCGGGTTACACCCTGGGCATTGTGCTGGGAATGGGGGTGATTGGCGTCTGGCTGGGAATGGTGCTCGACTGGGCGGTGCGTGGCGTGCTGTTCTATTGTCGAATGGTCAGCGGGCGCTGGCTATGGAAATATCCGCGCAGCAAGATTCAAGTCGACGAAACATAACCTTTTTTTCGGGCGAAACGGTACTTTTTGCCCAAAGTGGAGAATAAATCGGCAAACGATTTAAATTGTGAAAACAGCCTTTGACAAGGCCAGGCGACGCCGTTAATATTCGCCCCGTTCACACGATTCCTCTGTAGTTCAGTCGGTAGAACGGCGGACTGTTAATCCGTATGTCACTGGTTCGAGTCCAGTCAGAGGAGCCATATTTAAGAAGCCCGCTTAAGGAAACTTAAGCGGGCTTTTTGCTTTTCTGACGCTGTCCCAGATAGCCAACCAGAATCCCGCGTCGCCCATACCCACGCGACGGCAGGCCCCAGAGGCTGTAACCCGGGTTCAGGCAGCTATCGGGCTTTCGTCCGTTGGCTTCGCCATTCCCGGCAGATCTGTTCCAGACCCTCGCGGTACGTTGTGACGGTGAAATCAGGGAAGCGATGCTTAAATTTTGCCGACTCGAACAGATTGTCATACTCATAACGCGGCAGCAGTTCCCGCAGCTCGCGGACCCTCTGCACGAAAAGTCCCGCGGCGATCAGGATCTGCTTTTTGAGAACGGAATACTCCGCCTCTCTGCCGAAAATCTCACCAGCCAGGGTGACAAACTGGCGATAAGTGAAGCGATCGTCGTCGCACGGCAGGTGCCAGCTTTGGCCGAAAGCGTCCGGCGTGTTGCCGAGGAGCGCGAGGGCGCGGCTGGCGTCAGGTGTCCAGATGAGCGTACGCAGCTTATCGTCACGTACCGGTACGCGTGGCCGTTCGCCTGTTTTCAGTCTGTCGATGATCAGGGCGTTGGTAAAACTCTGCGTCTTTCCCGGTCCATAAAACTCTGGCGCGCGCCCGATAACGACCGGAATGGCTCCGCGTTCCATCTCCTCCAGCACCCTGCTTGTCATCTGCGCACGCACTTTTCCTTTCCGCCCTCGGGGGGCGAAGCGCGTTTCTTCCGTCTGCGGATCGCCGTTCTGTGGGTACATATAGGTATTGTCAAAATAGACAAACCTGGCGCCCGCCGCGCGAGTTGCATCGAGCGCATTCTTCAGCATTGTTGGGAACTGTTGCTCCCAAAGGGCCGAGTTCGTCGGTAGCCCCGCGGCAAAATAGACAATACTGCTGCCCTTGACCGCTTCTCGCGTTTGTTCCGCATCAAGTAGATTTGCCGCGACGGTAACATCGCTGGCGTTTACCTTTCGGGGACTGCGGCTGACCAGTCGCAGGTCATCGGTATATGAGCGTTTCAACTCACGGGCAAGTTCCTGGGCAATCTGGCCGCTGGCTCCCAGAATGGTTTGCATATCAGTTCCTCATTTCAATTGGCATGCTGTACGGTATGTCGCGCCGGTTCAGTCAGCCATCAAAGGCATTATCTGATCCTGAACCCGGTCCACATACAGATTCGGCAGCATGCCTCTGTTGACCATTTAACGAGTATAAGTTTAAAGTTAACTTTAAGGTCAAGAGGGGGAAGGTATGAGAATCGGTGAGCTGGCAAAAGTGACGGGGATAACCCCCTCGCGGATTCGCTTTTACGAAAGCGAAGGGCTGATTACGCCACCTCCGCGCCAGGGAAATGGCTACCGAAATTATTCTGCCGATGTGGCCGATCTGCTGAAGATTATCGATCGTGCGCAGCGTGCGGGGTTTTCTCTGGAGCAAATTCGCCGCTTTTTACCGCAACGGCAGAAAAGGTGGGATCACGAGGCGCTGATACAGTCGCTGCAGGGGCGTATAGCGGAGATTGATCTGATGCAAAAGCAGCTTGCGCAAAGTAAGGCAGAACTGCTGAATCTGATCGCCAGCATCGCCGAGCGGCCCGATGGGATCTCATGTGAGGAGAATATGCAGCGGCTGACAGGGCAACTGCTGGATCCTGGGCGGCTAGAAGAGAGTGTCGACACCTGCCCCCAAAGTGACCAGCCGGAGTAAAACGATTTCCGCTCAGCGGGAAGCTAAGCGTTCTTCTTGCCTGCTGGCGGATGACACCTCTGTATTAAGTCACGACGCCTGTGCTTTTTTGTGCTCCAGTATTTTATCCACCCCTTCGATGAAACCGTCTCCCCCGGGACCCACGCTTATCCACGCAGGCAGCGTCGGGATGGCCGCCAGGTGATGTCGCAGGGTACTCATACCAAGGGTATGCCTGAATCCGGCAAACATCGGGGCGTCATTTTCAGAATCTCCGCTATAAAAGACGCTCTCCTGTCCGGCCCGTTCATCCAGATGGTAAAAGGTCCTGAGGACGTGACGGCTCATGATTAACTTATCGTATTCCCCGGACCAGGCCAGCACCCATAAGTTATTCACCGTGGTCTTTAACCCGGCCTCGTGCAACGACTCACGCAGCGTGTCAATGTGCGCGCTATGCGCGGGCAGGTTAAAGGCCAGGCTGGAGAGGCGGAAAGGCTGGTCTGCCGCAAGGGTTGCCCATTGGTATTGTCCGGCGATTTTCCGCGCAATCGCGGTGAGTGTTTTCTGCATGTCGGCCTGCTTGTCCGCATGCCAAAAATGGCGGTTTATCCCGTGGCCATCGGCGGCACGCTGAAAGAAAAAGCCGCCATTCTCACCGATGACGCCATCGACAGGCCACATTCTGACCATCTGATCGCACCATCCTGCCGGGGCGCCGGTGACGGGGATAACCCGAATACCGGCAGATTGCAGCCGCTCTAATGCCCTATAGGTGGCGGCGGAAAGCCGTCCGTTAAAGGTGAGCGTTTCATCCATATCGGTCAGAACATATTTTACCGAGGAGAAGAGTCCCTGTGATACCAGCGCAAGTGGTCGCATATCCACTCCCAATACAAAGAAACGATGTTATCGCGCTTTGGCGCGCAGGCGTTATAACGGAAGGCAATGAGTTATACCGTGGCTGAAGTCCGGTGCTGAGGGGAAAGCCCGCCTGTGGGCGGGCTGACGGTGGTCGGTCGTGAGCTCGGTTTGTCGCTTTCTCTTTGTCCGTCGTCGCGTCGGGAAAAGAGGGGAGAAGGTTAGCGGAACGGCGGCTCGTTGAAGGTACGCAGTTTGCGCGAATGCATGTGGTCACCCTCCGCACGCAGCAGATCAATAGCTTTAATGCCTATCTGCAGATGCTCGGAGATCGCCCCTTCATAAAAGCGGTTGGCCTGGCCCGGCAGCTTAATTTCGCCGTGCAGCGGTTTATCGGAGACGCAGAGCAGCGTGCCGTACGGGACGCGGAAGCGGTAGCCCTGGGCGGCAATAGTGGCGCTCTCCATGTCGATGGCCACGGCGCGGCTGAGGTTGAAGCGTAGCGCTGAGGCGGAATAGCGCAGCTCCCAGTTGCGGTCATCCGTGGTGACCACCGTGCCGGTACGCAGCCGCTGTTTAACCTCTTCGCCAGGCATGCCGCTGATTTGCTTGGTGGCGTCGTACAGCGCGCGCTGTACTTCGGCAATGCTGGGAATCGGGATATCCGGCGGCAGTACCGCATCCAGAACGTGGTCATCACGCAGGTAGGCGTGGGCCAGCACATAGTCGCCGATGGTCTGGCTTTCACGCAGACCGCCGCAGTGGCCAATCATCAGCCAGACGTCAGGGCGCAGCACCGCCAGATGATCGCAGATGTTCTTGGCGTTCGCCGGGCCGACGCCAATATTAATTAGCGTAATACCCTGGCCATCTTTGGTGATCAGATGCCAGGCGGGCATCTGATGCTTTTTCCACGCCAGATCGGAAATGGCCTGCTCTGGCGCCTCCGTATCGGCTGTTATCCAGATCCCACCGGCGCAAGAGAGCGCGATATAGGGGCTGTCAGGATCGAGAATCTGGCTACACCCCCAGCTCACGAACTCATCAACGTAACGGGTATAGTTGGTAAACAGAACGTACGGCTGAAAATGATCGACCGGTGTCCCGGTATAGTGCCGCAGGCGCGCGAGTGAGAAATCGACGCGGCGGGCGTCAAAATGGGAAAGCGGGTGGTGTTCGGTGGGATGGAACAGCCCGTCGGCGGTTTCATCGCCAATTTGCGATAGTTCGGTGGTCGGGAAATGGCGGGTCAGCCCCGCGCTCATCGAGCGATCGAGCGTTAAGGCAGAGCCGTCGATGACATACGGATAAGGAATTTCATGCTGCGATAACCCGACGCTGATATGCGCACCGTAATCCTGATACAACGACGTGAGCTGCTCCAGCAGGTAGGCGCGAAACAGCTTAGGATTGGTAATGGTGGTGGTGTAGCAACCGGCATGGGTGAAGCGGCCCCAGGCCCGGGTTTTTAGCGCTTTATGGTCAGCGCCGTCCCATGAAACGGACAGCTGCGGATAGACAAACAAGCCGTTAGCACGCGCGTCGTCATCCGGGAGAATGCTGTGGTTGATATATTCGCCGATGGCTTTACGTAATGCATTGACCGAACGCTCATACTGCAGTTCAAGCTGATTCAGTGCTTGTTCCGGGGTCAGACTGGCGGCCTTGTGGTTCATCTTTGCTCCTTTTTTCAGGTCTGCTGACATGCTTGATAGTATGTCACAGACGGAAAAGAGCGAAGGGGAATTTCAGTCGCTCGGCGGTGAAAGTGATTGAATTAAATATTGTTGCTGAAGGGCCGGTCGCTGATTTATTAATCAGATTTGGCGATTTCCGCCCAGCGTTCGCTGCTGAAGTGCGTGGCTTTTATCACTTTTAATGTCAGCGCAGGATTGTCATTGAGGCAATACAGGGCATTTGCCAGCGGCGTGAGTTTATCTCCGCACTGTAAAGCGCATTGCCGGGTGGTGATTTCGGCAATAACCATTAAATGCGCGCTTTGTAATACTGCGCAATAATCTTGCGGTTGCTTGGATGATTGTACTTTTTTTACCCACCACTCCATAAGACATTCCCTGTTCAGCGTTATTTCAGGCGATAATTGCCCGTTACCTTTTTTCTTACAATAAGAATAGCCTAATGGTTTAGGATGCGTTTAATCTGAAAAGATTCAGAATATCGTCACGTGCATAATGGTCCGAATAAGAATACCGATGATAGCGCCAGGGGCGGCAAAGCGGAACAGCCGAACAAAGCGCGAGCTCACGCCAAGGAATATACCAATGCCGGGCAGATCGAAGGTCTGGATGAAGAGTCCGGCGGAGGCGTTGAGTTGGCTGATGGTGACTTTGCCTTGCTGCACCAGTTCAGAGACCACGCCAAAATAGGCCGTACCGCCTGCGATACATTTGACCAGCGCAGGAAGGACAAAATTGACTGGAATATGCAGCCACTGTAGCAGCGGCATCAGCAGATGCTGGAGCATGTCGATGATGCCGGCCGCCTGCATCACCCCGACGATGGTTAATGACAGGATCAGCATCGGCACCGCGCCGAGCGCAAGACGAATGGCATCCGATCCCGCATTGTTAATGACCGCAATCACGCCCTGGCTGTTTTGTTCGGCGTTGGGTAGCACCTCCGCCCGGGCATTCTCTATCACTGACAGACGGCGCCCGATGACGTGCCAGGTGACCGCCCCCGCGCACAGACCGCCGATAATCGAAATGCAAATCGAGGCCATCCAGTGCAGTCCGAAAGGGGTGAGAGGGTAAAAGACGTTGCCCTGACCCATGGCAAAGACCATGGCGAGCGTTGCGGCCATCTGGCGATCTGAGACGCCACGCTTATCCATAATGGCCAGCGTCGCCAACGGTGCGGCGAAACTGACGAAGTTAATCTGAATCAACGCGAATGCGCTCATCCCGCCAAGGCCAAAAGGTTTGAGCAGCGGCGCGACCCAGCGGACGATAACGTCCAGTACCCCGCGGACTTCCAGATATTTCATGATCATCAGCATGACGACCATAATGGGTAATAGCGTATAAAGCGCGACATCAACGGAGGATTTTCCCGCCGACATAATAATGCCGATAAGATCCATTTAACTCTCAAGCACCGAATAGCGAAATGATAATAGCCATCATCATAATCCTCGTCAGACGGAAATGATACGCCTTAATGGTAGCGCTCGCGCCGCACCGGGCTATTATTGTGGTGTAAATAAGAAAATCATATTTCGGGGATTATTATTAAAATAAAACTTATGTTTGCCCCGGGCATTATTCGATGAACGCTGCGGCTTATCCGTGGGAGAGATGAAAAATGGACAGGTCTGTCGAACGCGGGTCAGAGGATAGCCCCTGCTCGAGATAAAAAGCGCGAGGGGCCGCCAGGAGACTCGTTCCCGGCATATTGTCGTTCGGAGCGCGACGAGTCACGGAGGAGGGCTGAGATTGAGTGGGCTCAGATCTCTCCGGTTACAGCGTGCGATAAGCAAAGTGTCAGCATCGGTCTGGCGGCGACGGCCTCCACCACTTTCAGCGATCCGTTTAATCTGGCGCGTAGCTTTTCATCCCTCGATCATATCAGCCGCGGTCGCGCCGCGTGGAACGTCGTGACCTCTTTTTCTCGCGATGTGGCGCGCAATTTCAGTCGCGAAAATATGCCGATGCACGCCGAGCGCTACGCGGTGGCCCATGAATTCCTCGAAGTGACCTGCACATTATGGGAAGGCTGGCAGGAGGGGGGCAACCGGATAAGGCGAGCGGGCGCTATTTTGTCGACGAGAAAATTCAGGCCGTGAACCACCGGGGAAAAGGCGAACATTTTCAGACACTGAGGATTGGCTGACAAAATAGTATGTGAGGGATAAATGCAGAAAAGCAAAAAGCCCGCTTAAGTTTCCTTAAGCGGGCTTCTTAAATATGGCTCCTCTGACTGGACTCGAACCAGTGACATACGGATTAACAGTCCGCCGTTCTACCGACTGAACTACAGAGGAATCGTGTGAACGGGGCGCATATTAACGGCGGCTCATGGCCTTGTCAAAGGCAGAATCACCCGAATCTGTTTGATTGCTGACAATTTCAGCAACAGGGATGCGTTTGCGCTGTTTTCCATCAATGCGCACCGTTGTGGTGCAAATATACCCCTAATGGGGCATAGCGTAATCCGCTTACCGGGCAAATAAATACTCTGTTGCTATCAGAATCGCTTATCACGCCGCCTGTAGCGGCCTTTGCACCGATGCAAAAAAACTGGCAAGCAAATTGCAAAACCTCTGTAACTCAATAGCCAGCGTTGGTACTGGCTTTCCTTACAGGAGGCAAAATGAACTTAAGACGACTGAAGTATTTTGTAAAAATCGTCGATATCGGCAGTCTGACCCAGGCTGCTGAAGTCTTGCACATCGCACAACCGGCGCTGAGCCAGCAGGTGGCGACCCTGGAAGGCGAACTGGACCAGCAGCTGCTGATTCGGACAAAGCGCGGCGTTACCCCGACCGAAGCCGGGAAGATTCTCTATACCCATGCGCGCACCATCCTGCGTCAGTGCGAGCAGGCGCAGCTGGCGGTGAATAACGTGGGTCATACGCTCAGCGGCCAGGTCTCGATTGGCCTTGCGCCGGGGACCGCGGCTTCTGCCATTACCATGCCGCTGCTGCAAACGGTGCGCAATGAGCTGCCCGAGGTGATGGTCTATCTGCAGGAAAGTAGCGGGACAATCCTTAACGATAAACTGCTCAGCGGTCAGCTGGATATGGCCGTGCTCTACGAGCGTTCGCCGGTAGCTGGCATTATCAGCCAGCCTTTGTTGAAAGAAGATCTTTATCTGGTGGGGACCCGCGATTGCCCGGGACAGAGCGTCGATCTGACCGCGGTGGCGGAGATGAATCTGTTCCTGCCGCGCGATTACAGCGCGGTACGTGCGCGGGTGACGGAAGCGTTCACCCTGCGTCGTCTGTCGGCGAAAATTATCGGTGAAATTGAATCCATTACGACGCTAACCGCGGCGATTGCCAGTGGAATGGGCGTTACCGTGCTGCCAGAGTCCGCCGCGCGATCGCTGTGCGGAGCGGCAAACGGCTGGATGGCGCGGATCAGTACGCCCTCGATGAGTCTGTCGTTATCGCTGAATATGTCGGCGAAGGGCAGTCTGTCACCGCAGGCACAGGCGGTGAAAGAGATTTTGCTTTCGCTGGTGAGTCGTCCTTCGCTGGAAAATCGTGAATTGTTGCTGGTAAGTTAATCTATATTCCCGAAAGGAATAAGTTGCTGGTTTTTATTATTTGTTAGTAAGGACAACAGACTTTAACAATAGAGCATATGTTATGTCTGATAGCCCGGAGGAAAGGGTGAATTTCCAGCAACTAAAAATTATTCGTGAGGCTGCCCGTCAGGATTACAACCTGACGGAAGTCGCAAATATGCTGTATACATCGCAATCGGGCGTGAGCCGTCATATCCGTGAACTGGAAGAAGAGCTGGGGATTGAGATCTTCATCCGACGCGGTAAGCGTCTGCTGGGGATGACGGAGCCGGGTAAAGCGCTCTTATCCATTGCGGAACGCATTCTCAATGAAGCCAGCAATGTCCGCCGTCTTGCCGACCTGTTTACCAACGATGCCTCCGGTGTGCTCACCATTGCGACTACTCATACCCAGGCGCGCTATAGCCTGCCGCCGGTGATTAAAGCTTTCCGGGAGCTCTTTTCCGATGTGCGGCTGGAACTGATTCAGGGCACCCCTCAGGAGATTGAAGCGCTGTTGCATAACGGTGGCGCAGATATCGGTATCGCCAGTGAACGTCTGAGTAACGATCCGACGCTGGTGGCTTTTCCCTGGTTCCGCTGGCATCACAGCCTGCTGGTGCCGAAAGATCACCCGCTGGTGCAAACGACCCCTTTAACTCTCGAAGCTATTTCTCGCTGGCCGTTAATTACCTATCGGCAGGGCATCACCGGGCGCTCGCGTATTGATGAAGCCTTTAACCGTAAAGGGCTAATGCCGGATATTGTCCTTAGCGCACAGGACTCCGACGTCATTAAAACCTATGTTGAGCTGGGACTCGGCGTCGGGCTGGTGGCGGAACAATCGGGCGATGCCCGGGAGTCAGACACCTTTACCCGCCTGGAAACCCGGCACCTTTTCGATGCGAATACCGTCTGGTTAGGGCTTAAACGCGGGCAACTGCAGCGCAATTATGTCTGGCGGTTTATCGAGCTGTGCAACGCCGGGCTGTCGCTGGATGAAATTAAACGTCAGGCAATGGAGCCGGAAGAAGCGGCCATTGATTATCAGATTTGAAAGATTTTCGCGGTGGCGGATAAAGGAACAGCGGTCCGCTGCCACGAAGAGGTGAGAAAAACGCTATAATTCATTCACGATTGTCGCGACTGAGGAAGGGAAATAAATGGTGCGGCGTGTGAAATGGTTTTGCTCTTTTTTATTTATTCTCTCAAGCCAGAGTGCGCTGGCCGTAAGTTATCCGTTGCCGCCGGAAGGAAGCCGCCTGGTGGGAAGCCCGCAGCTGATTACCGTACCGCACAATAATACTCAACCGCTGGAAGCCTTTGCGGCGCAATACGGGCAGGGGCTGAGCAATATGCTGGAAGCGAACCCCGGCGTTGATGTCTTTCTACCGAGGTCGGGTACGACGCTGGTGATCCCGCAGCAGCTGATTTTGCCTGCTACGGTTCGTGAAGGCATCGTGGTCAACGTGGCGGAAATGCGCCTCTATTACTATCCGCCGGAAGGCAACACCGTTGAGGTTTTGCCAATTGGTATCGGCCAGGCGGGGCGTGAAACGCCGCGTAACTGGGTCACGACCGTAGAACGTAAGCAGGAAGCGCCGACCTGGACGCCAACGGCCAACACGCGGCGTGAATATGCCCGCAGAGGCGAAAGTCTGCCGGCGTTCGTTCCGGCCGGGCCGGATAACCCGATGGGACTGTACGCGATTTATATCGGCAGGTTGTACGCTATTCATGGCACTAATGCTAATTTTGGTATCGGGCTGCGCGTCAGTCAGGGGTGTATTCGCCTGCGGAATGACGATATTAAATATCTGTTCGACAACGTCCCGGTTGGCACCCGCGTGCAGATTATCGATCAGCCGGTGAAGTTTACCGAAGAGCCGGACGGTAGTCGCTGGGTTGAAGTTCATGAGCCGCTGTCGCGTAACCGCGCAGAATACGAATCGGACAGAAAAGTGCCGTTACCCCTGACCGCAGGCATTCAGGCGTTTGTGAAGGGGGTGGGTGTCAATGTGATTCGGGCGGAGCAGGCTCTCGAACGACGCTCAGGCATGCCGGTTAATATCAGCGAGGCTGGCACCCAAAGCCATATCGGGAGCTAGCGGCGCGCGATCGTTGGCGTGGAAATAACCCATTGCGGGTGAATTCAAAAGCAGCAAAGCAAAAAGTCCGCTTAAGTTTCCTGAAGCGGGCTTTTTAAATCAGGTTCCTCTGACTGGGGGACCTTCATCACTCACTGGCTGATGAGTTAGCTAAATGAAAATCTGCAGGCCCCCCTCATTTAAGTAAAAATAAAAAATCTTCGTTCATCATCAGGTCCTTTAAAATCAGGGAATATTCTTATTTCTCCTCTATGAATCATCACAGCTGGCACATTATACGCTGAATATTTTTAAGCGTGGGGGCGAGCCCTGGCGTGAGATTTGTGGATGATTTTTTAAGGAAAGATAAAGAATCCTGATTGATTTATTTAATTTTTTAGATAAGTCATAATTGATTTAAATCAATGAGTGAAAAAATAATGATTAAAATCAAGCGCATCAATGAATTCTGTTTATGAAATTATCTCAATAAATCACAATATAAGAATTATATCGATTGCTGGATAAAATATAACAGTGCTGACTATATTTTGGATGATTTGTTTTGCCTATCAAATAATGGATATCTATTGGTTAAAAACAGTTGGTCTGCTCCTCGGAGCTGTGATTATACTGGGACTGTCTTAATGTTTATTAAGAATTAAATGCGTGCTTTAATTTGTTAATGATGGCAGGAAGTCTAATATGCATATTTTATTGCTGGTTTTCTTGATGAATAAGATATGTTAAATCCGTAGTAGATTATATTAATTATAGTTGTCTCGCTTCCATCTGTTCGTTATTAGTCATGTTGTATCAGGAAGTCTCATAACCCGCTACCCAAACAATAAAACAATCTCTGGTGGGGTTATTGTACGTAGTGGATTATTGCCAGTGCCTGAATTTTACCAGGAGCCTTGACGTAAACGTATGCATAACCATTATATTATAAATGGAACCGTTGAGTTTCATCCGGCAACCAGTACGTTGCGCGACCTTAATAATCATGACAATGTTATTATCTTAAATTCACCAGCCAGTCGGTGTTTATTGCTTCTTATTGAACGGATTGGCAGTATCGTTACCCAGCAAGAATTCCTGGATATTGTCTGGACAAAATGCGGTATGCAGGTATCCACTAATACATTTTATCAAAACATTTCTATCCTGCGTAAAGGCCTTAAAAAGATGGGCCTTGATGAAGAGCTGGTGGTGACGATTTCGCGCGTGGGGTTAACGCTGGCCAGTGGCGTATATATTAAAAAACTGACCTCCGAACAGCAGGTTGAAACCAGCCCTATGCCTTCTAACGGTATCAATTTTGATGAAACGCTGCAGGAACGGACACTTAAAACGCAACCTCCATTATCAATTCAGGTTGATGGCGAATCGGCGATAACCGAGAACGAAGAAATACAACCACCGGAACACCCGGAAACAAGGCGCAAGACAGGATGCCGTCACTCATTGCCAGGCGTGATGACCGGGGCGCTACTGACCATTATTCTTAGCGTAGGATTTATCGCGACGAGTCGTTATGTTGAGGGGCAAAACCAGTACTTTTCTCACTACGACTTCCTGAAAACCATTGAGGGTTGTCACATCCATCTCTCGGGCGCCATTATCTCTGATAAAGAGCGTTCCTCCGCTCTCAGACGAGCCAGCCAGTTCCTGGAGAACTGCACAAATTATCCCTGGGTATACGTTACTCGTTTTCCGCTGCTGCCGAGAACCTCCGTTATTCGCTGTGATAAGCAGATGAACGAACCCAACAGTTGTGTTTCTGATTATTTTTTTGAGGACCAGTAAGTGAGAATTAGCCGTAAATTAAAGGTACTGCTGCCGGTATTAACGGCAGCGACTGCCGCGGTGTTCATTTATTCATTATGGAGTAAAAAAGGGCCTGATGATTTTTCCTGCGTTGCCAGCTTTTCTCAGCATTATGCAAATGAAAATATCGATGTTTCACTCCGTTTTATGTTTAGCGGTCAGGCTGGCGTGGTGAGTATTAATGGCCGTGCGCGATCTGATCCGCAGAATATTTTTAACCGTAAAATATCGTTTATCATGCGCCGGCATCAGGATATCTATTATATGACATCAGAGAAAAATATTAAGTTTCCGGATGATAATGTGGACGATGGCTGGTTGAGTCAGTACCAACCTGATTTTTTCGTGTACCCGGACAAGAGTCTTCATATTCGAATAAACCAACAAAAAAATGGCAACTATCTTTTTATGATCTCAGCGCTACCTACCTATATCTGTAATGCCGCTGATTAATACGTTGCGGAAAAGAAAAAGGTGCAGAATGATCTGCACCTTGTGGTTAGTCAGGCAATCATGCGGCCCGCATGAAATCTCCGTTGCTGACGTTGTTGGCAAACTGGAGCACAGTAGAAGTCACTGAGCCCGGGTCATCCCAGCCGACCACCGCGCCACCGACGGCTCCGGCAACGACGCCGATCAGGCCGCCGCCAATCATCCCCACCAGCTGGCCGATGGCGCCAAAGCCCAGGACTCCGCCGCCGTCACCACCGTGCATCCCCCCAATGATCGCGCCAGCACACCCGGCCGCCGTTGCGCCGAGAATCGCGCTGGTCAGAGAGCTAAAAAGACCCGCGCCGGAGACGGCATCAATTTCCATTACGTTTAATTCGCGCATTTGTTTCTTCCTTTAGTTAAAAATAAAGTGTAATTACAGAAATATTCCGGCATTAATTTCTGCCGGTCATTTCTGATGTATGAATTATGCCTATGGTATATGTTTAAATAAATAGAATTACTTCTATTTTACCTGGTTCATTACTGGTTTTTGTAATTTCAAGGTGCTGGTTTTCATGTAAAAACAGCAGGCGATAGTACTAGGTGTTTAAAATGAAGCGCTTCACGCAACGATGAAGCCGGACAATCTCTCTTTCCATGCTCCCTTTGTCAGGGTATACGCTGGTAAAATTGATAATATCCTGACCGGCAATGCAGGATGCCAGAGTAACCTGCCAGACGCGTTGCCCGCTTGCTGATACGAAAGTAAATATAATTTCTATTGTCTCACCAAATACATCGTCGTCTTTCCATTCTTCCATTTTGACAAAATTAAATTGTTTAAATATTTTTTGAGCATTGTCCAGTTGCAATGATATTTGCTCAGCGAAAGACCTGCCGGGCAGCATGCGGTCGCGATTAATCGTGATTTGCTGCCCCTGGTGGAATGAGATGATATTCACAGCCTGGTTTCTAATCTCTTCTTCAAAATCTACGGTGCCTTCAAGGCATACTAAACGGTTAGCCATATTCTCTCCTGTATGTAAGGCTATGGGGGATAAGGGGGAAGGGTTGCCAGTTTTAATCACAAATCAAACCTGCAGGACTGACTGTGAGTTTTTGATGGCATGGATAAAATCATGCTTTGCCACTTCAATGACGCCGCGGCTATGGATCTCAATAATACGGTCTGCGCTTAAAATGGTTTCCGGACGGTGAGCAATGATGATACGAGTGACATTCATATGCCTGATGGCGTCATTGATGGCGCTTTCCCGGGCAATATCCAGGTGACTCGTCGCTTCATCAAGGATCAATAGCCGCGGGTTTCGATACAGCGCTCGCGCGAGAATAACGCGTTGTATCTGCCCGCCGGAGAGGGAAGATCCCATGTCGCCGACCATACTGTTGTAACCCATCGGCATCGCCATTATGTCATCGTGAATCTGCGCGATTCTGGCCACGCGTTCAACCCGCAGCCGGTCGAGGCTGGCATCAAAGAAGCTGATATTATCGATGATTGAACCGGCAAAGAGCTGGTCTGTTTGCATCACGCTGCCGATCAGATCGCGGTAGAGGGTCATCCCGAGTTTTCTATGGTCGATACCGTTGATACAGATGCTGCCATTCTCTGGCTTAAGTAACCCTAACAGCAGTTTTGCCAGAGTCGTTTTACCCTGTCCGGAAGGGCCAATAATAGCGATCGATTCGCCGGCTTCGATCTCCAGGTTGAAGCCCGTAAAAATTTCGCCATCGGTGGCGGAATAGCGAAACGAGAGCTGATGGATGGCCAGATGCACCGGCCCCTCCCGATCGGGCAGCGAGGCGCTGCTTGCCAGGTCCGGTTCTTTTTCGCTCAGCACAATGTCCGCGAGACGTTCCCCATGCAAACGCAGCATTTTGAAATCAATCAGTGCGTTAATCAGCCCGGCGGATCGCGAAATAAACTGGTCAGAAAAGCTGATAAAGGCGACCAGCATCCCGCTGGTAAAGTTGCCATCCAGCACCTGCGCGGCGGCCAGCCAAATCAGTACGATTTTGCCCACACCTGAAATAGTGCCCTGTAACGTACTGAAACCGATAGAGAGTTTCTGGGTAGTAATCCCTTTGTTGGTGGATTGTACGGTTTCATTGGTAAAGGTTGAAACACGCAAATCCTGTTTATTGTTGAGCTTGATCGCCTGAACCCCGCGAATGGATTCCAGCAGCTGCGACTGTGCCTGCGCCGAAGCCAGCAACTGGTCTTCACTCGCCTGGCGGAAAGGTTCGAATGAGATCCAGCGGATCAGCGCGTAGAGCAGAAACAGGCCAATAACGATAAACGTCAGGGAGGTATTGTAGGCAAATATCACCCCCAGGGTGACCAGGGCCATGATGCCGTCGAAGATAGAGGAGATAAACCGGCCGGTCAGCGTGCTTTGGATATTCGCGATGGAGCCAAAGCGTGACAGGATGTCACCCACGTGGCGATCTTCAAAATAGCTTAGCGGCAAACCCAGCAGGTGAGCACACAGGTTGCTGGACCACTGTACGCTCAGCATGCTGGAGAACCAGGTCGTTACCCAACTGCGCAGTGCGCCAATCAGATTCTGGAACAGCGTAATAAAAATGAACGCCACGCCAAGCAGCGTCAGCAAATCCCGATCGGCCGAGACCAGCACCTGGTCAATGACCCACTGCATATAAAAGGGCGTAATGATGCCGAAGAACTCGAGTGCCAGCGAGAGCAGCGCCACCTGGATAAATGCTGAACCGATGCCAGAGACGTTACGGATCAGACTCAGCATCGAGATCGATTTTTTCTCATCCTTCCGTTCAAATGTGGCGGCAGGATAGAGTTCCAGCGCTACGCCGGTGAAGGATCGCGATACCTCATCCATCGCCACCTTACGCGCGCCGCGCGCCGGGTCGTGAATAGTAAGGGTATTTTTGTTAATACTTTTCAGCACCACGAAATGGTTCATATCCCAGTGCAGGATGCAGGGTAGCTTCAGCTTATTGAGCTCATCCAGCTCAAGACGTACCGCCCGGCAGCCCATATCTAACTTTTGCGTAAAGGACATGACGTCGGCCAGCGTACTGCCTTTTTGTGATGAGGGAAAACGATGACGCAGGGACACCATGTCTATCTGATAGCCGTAATAGCCGGCAATCATACCGACGCAGGTCAGCCCGCATTCTGCGGCCTGGGTTTGTCGCAGGACGGGGAGTTTATGGCGAAACGACAAATTAAGTTTGTGAAAGAGATCCATGATCAACCTGAGTTAACATTTGAAATTATAAAGAGGTCATTTTGCCAAGCGCATTCAGCGGCTCGAGAACCCATTCATAGATACGGCGCTTATCGACGATAAAGTCTGCGTCGAGCCCGCTGCCGGGACGCAGGCCTATCTGTTTGCCGTAAGCTTGTACCGACTGGCTATCGAGCGTGACCTTGACCTGATAAAGCGGCTCCTGAATCTGGGTATTGCCGGTGATACCGGCGATTTCCTGAGGTGACAGGGGGGATGTCGAGATTTCGCTGACCGCGCCAGAGTGCTGGCCAAATTTTTGCCAGGGAAAGGATTCATAGCGCAGCACCACCCGCTGACCGGTGTGGATAAAACCGATGGCCCGGCTGCTGAGCAGGATCCTTGCCTGTAGATGGGCGTTGTCCGGAAGAAGCATGGCGATAGTTTGCCCGGCGCTGACAATCTGCCCCGGCTTCACCAGCACGGCGCTCACCGTACCCTCTTCCGGCGCGCGCAGATCCACCGAACGGCGTGATTCATTTTCCATCATCGATTGCGTGATATCCGACAGTTTTTGCTGCAGGTCATTCTTTTGCTGGAAGTAGGTAAGAGGCTGCTCACGTAGCTGTTGGCGTGTTTGCGCGTGCTGTTGCCTGATTTCGATACGTTGACGGGCGACGTCCTGTAATCGTACTTTGGCATCCAGCAGATCGCTCTCCTGCTGCTCGACCTGGGTATTAGAGGCGTAGCCTTCGGCGCGCATCGCCGCCATTTTATCGACCTGCTTTTGGCTCAGCGCAATTTGCCGCTGACGCTGGCGGTAAATGGTATCCAGCTCCGTCGTTTGTTGTGCCAGCAGGCTGCTTCTTTCTTGTAAGGATTTCAGCGCCTCAGCGTTACGTT
Source organism: Klebsiella planticola ATCC 33531 (assembly GCF_000735435.1). Classification (GTDB taxonomy): domain Bacteria; phylum Pseudomonadota; class Gammaproteobacteria; order Enterobacterales; family Enterobacteriaceae; genus Klebsiella; species Klebsiella planticola. Next base: position 21,491 of record NZ_JMPP01000028.1, read on the forward strand.
GTTCCAGATTGGTTAACTGTTGAGTCAATCCCTGGGACTGGATCTCGAGCTGTCTGGCTATTGCCTCGCGCGTCTGGCCATAGCGTGCGGTAGAGATTTCGGAAGACACCGTGGCGATACGTTCGCCTTTTTTTACCCCAGCGCCTTCACGGACGGGGAGGGCGGTAACGGTGCCCGCCGTCAGGGCGGTAATGGTCATGATGCCGCTTTCCGGTGTCAGAACCCCTTTCGCCGTTTCCCGCTTTGTGTAGCTTCCCAGGCTACAAAAGCCGACCAGCACGATAGTCAGGGCGCATACCATCGCCACGATCAGCCAGCGGAAAGGAGGGCAGTAAAGTGCTACCGGACCTAACACTTTGGTTTTGTTCGCGTCCAGCGATTCCTGACGAAATAAGTCGTGATTCATTGTCGAAAGCTCCGGTTAGGTGGCACTGCAATCAAGACTGCGCATCGCGGCGTAATCCAGCGATCCAGTGGCTGATTTTAAGTTGACGATCGACTGGATCAGCGCGTTCTGAGTCTGAGCAAGATCCTGAATAGCCTGGTAATATTCATTTTCTGCGTTAAATTCGTCGATCAGCGTCCGCTGGCCGAGCTCCCGCCCATAGCGGGTTGCGTTCAACCGTTTACCTGCCGAGCCGATCGCTCGCTGGTAAGCTTTAATCAGCGAGCGGGCGTTTCGTACCCCCGACATTGCCTGTAAGGTCTGCTGTTCCGCTTTGCGACGCGCATCAATCAGCAGATCTTTGCTTTGTTCAAAGCGATGGGCCGCTTCCAGACTCTGCGAAATGTGGCTTCCGCCGGCGAACAGGGGAATGGAGATATTGATGCCAACGGTGGTGTTATCTGTTTTGGCGGTGGTGCCGAACAGGTCATCAAGTACGTTACTGTCTTCCGCCCGGCTCCAGTTTTTGCCATAACCGGCCTGTAAGGTAACAACCGGCAGATGGCCGGCAGTGGCCGTGACCAGATCGGCTTCGCTGCCTTTAATGGCTTGTAGGGCGGCGAGAACATCAAGATTGCTCGCCGCCGCCGTGCGCTTTAATTGTTCTGGATTCATGTCGTCAACATAGCGAACGCAGTCCAGGCTCCGATCGGCGATGTCCCGAGCGTCCAGACCGGTCAGCTGGTGAAAAGTCACTCTGGCATCATTAAGGCTGTTTTCGGATGCCAGTTCATCAGCGACCGCTTTGTCATAATTAGCCTGCGCCTCCGCTTCATCCAGCCGCGTTCCATCGCCTAACTTCAACGATTTTTGTACCTGTTTCAGCCGCGCATCAAAGGCGGCAAGGATTTTGCGCTGGGTTTCGAGGACGCTGCGCTGATACACCACGCTGTAATAAGCCGTTACCACGTCAGCGATCATTTTTTGCTGCGCGATCAGGTAATTCACATCGGCCAGATCGCTGATGACCACGGTTTTCCGCCAGTTAGCATATCTGGCGACGTCAAAAACAGGCTGCGTCAGATTAAAACTGTAATTATGCCGGGTGACGCCAGCGGAATAGGCGGCGTCCGGCTGATCGGTCTTATTCCAGGCGGCGTTGAGGGTGACAACCGGCAGTAATCCGGCAAATCCCTGATATTTTTTTTGTGCATCAGCTTCATGCGCTCTGCGCGCCGCATTAAATTCGGCGTTATAAGCGCTGGCTGCCAGCAGGGCTTGCTGAAGCGACAGCGCACAAGCTCTGCCGGACAACAATAATCCGACGATAAGCGAAATAAGTATTTTGTTAAACATGGTGTTCCACAGGACTTAGTGATTAAAAAAGGTGTTCTGATGTAAAAAACGCTGTAATTCACTTTCGTTTGCGAGATGCAGTTTATCCATCGCCTTACGCTTCTGCGTCGAGACGGTGCTCATGGCACGACATTTCTTCGAGGCTATTTGTGACAGCGAATAACCCTGATTGATCAGGTTGAGAACCTCCCACTCCTTGGTGGTCAGTTCATCCGATGAATGTTGCAGAAGTTCTTTAATCGTCTGTGATATATAAGGTTCTGCATGAGGGGAGGCGATCGCCTTCGTCAATGCGCTCAGCAGTTCATGAGCAGTATCATGTGGGCTGACCAGAATATTCATGCCTGAACTCACCATTTTCCTCAGCAACACCGGCTTCATATTTTGGGCGAAGAGTACGGTCACCGTTCGCTGATGAGGGCAAATAACGGAAAGCATTTTTCTGATTTCCGTTTCGTGGAAAAAACCATCGAAAAGGCAGGATGAATTAATCAGCAGAATATCTATTTTATTATTTTCAACCGCGCTTAACAGTGCGTTCAGATTGGGTAAATGATGTAGCCTTAAATAATGTGTTTGCAGTTCACGCTGTAAACAGGTGGTGATGAGGTCATAGGTCATGAAATATTTATGAAAGTAGGTAATGTTAAGCGTCATGTTTTGCATGGGAGACTATAATTATGTCGAATTTAATAAACCGTGTTACATCGCATCTGCGCTTCTCCCCCAGCCATCGATAGTGGGTGGGGGAGAGAGGCCTGACTTCATAATTGGCGCGTATAGGCGATTTGTTTGCCGTAATCATCGATGACTGACCAGCTCAACAGCCCGGAAGCGCTCGCTGGCGAAAGCGGCACTGCGGTGGAAGCTCCGGGCGCAATCATCATGGTGGTCAGCTGTTTTCCTCCCAGACGTAGCTCTCCTAACGTCATGTTGTAGGGCGTAGGGTTAGTAATCAGCAGCGACCGGTTTGTGCTACTGCCTTTTTTAAGCGTAAATATCAGCGACTCTCCGATGTTCTCATCCGGTGCTTTCAGACCGGCCGGGCGGACAAAAACTTTTAAGCGGATACGTAGAGGCAAAATGATTTTTTTACCCTTTTCGCCGTCAGATTGCGTGTTCGGCGGGATCTGATAGATATTCAGCCAGTAGACGCGCTCGCGCCCGGCCGCAATTTCCTGACGCGAGGAGAGCATGACGCGCAGATTGCGGGATTCTCCCGGTTCCAGCTTAAACAGCGGCGGCACCACAACCAGAGGCGTATGGAGGTTATCCGGCTGAGCCAGCGGATCGTTATCATCGCTCCAGACCTGAACCAGCGCTGGCGCTCTTTCTGAATTCACCAGTACCAACGTCTCGACGATACTGTTTTCATTAAACACCAGCCGGCTCTGCGTGCTGTTGACCACCGCGCCTGCATAGCGGGCACTTAGCAAGAGTGTCATCATCAGGCAGGTCTTACTGAAGACTGACAAAAATCTGTGCTTGCGCATGGACCGACCCTGCCGTTGCTTGTAATCCTGGAAGCCGCTCAAGAGAAGCGGTGAATAATCCGCTATATCGACTGCCACCTGTACCCGTTGCCCCAACGTTGTCCAGATAATCGCTAAAGCCGTACCAGCCCGCGGCATTGCCTGTTCCGGTGGTGGTATTGGTGGACAGCAGAGTAAGCGGCGTACTCGATCCCTCTGGGTAAATGCGGATGCCGACGCCTGAAGCCACGCCGCTTGTTCCGTAGCTATTGTCCAGCAAATGACTGATGCCGCCGTAACCGTTTTTCAGCCCCAGCGTAGCAGCCTGGGCAAGCGCCGTGGGCTGGGTGACCAGAAACCCCATGGCCACGGGTGGTGTGGTGGTGTTTGTCACCGTCCCGGATACCGCGCCGGCATCGCATTCAATCGCGACATTAAAATTGCTGGTGCTGGTCATGCTGGCGTTGAGTTCAGCCGCCCCGATCGGGGGAAGAGTAACAACCTGATCAAAATCACTGACCACGCAGGTCTCGCCGTGGATGATGGTGGTACTCCCTCCTCTCATCCCCCACACCGCCACTATGTTTGTAGCAGAAGCTGAGGGGCTGGTTGCCTGCGCCCCCGCGATGGGGCTGGTCATACCGAAAACCGGTTTAAAGCGCATGGTGGCTTGCGCCTGGGTCAGGGTGTTAAATGCGTTACGTGGGTCAGCATATGAGATATTGCCGGAATCGTTGGTTTTAAGTAGCTCAAAGGTGATATTGCTGAACGCGGAAGCTGGAACATAGATAGTGGAACCGACGGTAATATAATCCGCGGGGGTTAATTTACGCTCCTGCCAAAATTTTGTGTAATACGCCCCTGCTTTCTGGTTCGTAATACGAAAAGCGACATTTTTTGCCGGTGTAATATACCCGCTGTCAATATCATTGACCTCAATCCCACCATAAAAGTTTGAGTTAGCCGTGGCGTACATTTCATAGAGCGAATCCGCATCGGACAAAGGGCATTTGTATAAAATTTGATTCGCCGCATAGGGGGCATGCAGCCCGGAGCTAATCACGTCCACGTTTGCAGTGCCCAGTAACGTACCGGGTGGGTTTAATGATACCGACCCCGTGCCGATACTGAGTACCCCGAAAGAAATAGGGGCGTTATTACCATTCGTGACCAGCGGGGTGGCGGTGTAGCCCATATCGGCAACTTCCTGAGGAATATCGTTGATTCCCGTACCGATTGAGGTCACTCTGCGACACTCAGCCTGAGCCCAGGGGGCGCTGACTATCATGAGTGCGGCAATCAGGCCGTGTTTTAACTGAATAACTGGAAATTTCATGTGTTATCTCACTGTACGCAGATGCCATTTAAATGGATGAAGTTATTGCCTGATGCTTTATTCCGTGCGGGCATCTGGTAATTGACGCGGCACGTTTGCTTGCTGTCCCAGCGAATGAATAAAGTGCCGGAGGCATCGGGCAAGCGCGCATAGACCTGTCCATTCTGGCCGGCCATCCCAATGTTTTTCCCATCCCGGTCCTGAACCTCCGCACCCATCGGTACCGGAGAGCCATCGGGCATCATGACCGCGATCAGGGCAGGGGTACCGCCAAGGGTGTTGAAAGCCACTTTCGGCACCGCGCCGCGAACCGGGACCACGCGTACGTTTCCGCCTTCCAGCTCGACATCCTGGTCCAGGGAATTACCGTCAATGCTGATGGTGTTGTAGCGGTATGGCGCCAGAGAAGGCGCAATCCCATAGCCGAAGACATCAATTCTGGCTCCCTGCGCATTGTTAATGCGCGCGCCGCTGGCACCTTTGGCTTCAACCAGAGCAAAGGTATCACTGGCGTACGGGCCGTAGGTGACGCCGCCGCTGTGCAGGGCCAGAGTCCCTGCGGTTCCCAGACCCAGCTGGTGATCTTTGCCGCTGTGAGCGTAAGAGGCTCGCATTGTTCCTGAACGGGTACGCTCCTGCACATTCGCGCCCCAGCGCATGGTATGGCTTCGGCCCTGTTCCAGTGCGGTGTACTTGTCGTGATTGGCGTACAGGGAATAGGTGAAATCATTTTCTTCGCCTGCGGAACCGGAAAGGGTGGTCATCGCCGTGCGGGTATTTTTATTCTTCGTCATGTCGAACGACACGCTTGAGCGAGAGTCACGCCAGTCGAGCGGAATGGAAAACCCGATGGAAACGACGTTCTCGGTATATTTCTGATAACGACTGGAATCATATTCAGCGTCATTGACGCTATAGATATAATTCGTGTTACTCCAGCTGGAACGCTGCCTGCCGACGTTGATGTTGTAGCTGAGCTTTTTCCATATGTTGTTGTAGGACAGCTGTAGCTCAGTGATACGCGAACGGTTGTTGTAATAGTCGGTGCTGCTGCCGCTGAGCGAGAGAGTACCGTACTCGTCCATGTTCTGGCTTAACGTCGCGGTGAAGCGGTTACGTTGCTTAAGCGTGTCGGAGTAATAATTAGCCCCGTTCTGTTGCTGGCGCCGCACGCCGAGAACATCCTGGAGATCGCGGTATCCGGCGGTGGAATAGCGGTAGGCTGCCAGCACAATATTGGTGTTGCTCGGGAAGGTTTTGCTGTATGCCGCCTCGGCGCGCCAGCCGCTTTTGGACTGATTGTTTTCCACCTGCGCATGTGACCAGGTTGTATTGAGCGATAACGCGCCGAGTTCAGAGGCGAAAACGCCGCCGGCGAGCAATGCCTGATAATTGTTGGCGAACCGCGCGCCGGTGTTGGCGGTAAAACGGTTATTCACCCCGTACTGCAAGACGCCTTCGGCGAAAGCATTCTGTACGGAGTAATAATTCCTGACTTTACCTGCGGCCAACTGATAGCTCATATTGCCCGGACGCATGGAGCCCGGCACGGCAGCATAAGGCACAACGAAGAAGGACGATTTTCCGTCGGTTTCAATGATCTGCACCTCAATATCACCCTGACTGCGGGTATTGTAGAGGTCGTCGATCAGAAAGGGGCCCGGAGGAACCTGCGTTTCGTAAATAAGATGGCCTGCCTGGCGGATCAAAACCCGGGCATTGGTATTGGCCACGCCACGGATTTCGGGCGCGTAGCCCAGTTTTCCCTGTGGCCACATGCTTTGATCGGTATACAGCTTGACGCCGTTAAAAGAGATTGAGCCAAACATGGCGCTGTCGGTATAGGTATCGCCGACCATCAGCTCGCTGGAGATGGCGGGCAGCGGGCGCTGTACCCAGGTTCTCACCGAGTTCCATTTATAGGCATTGCCTGCAGTGCTGCTCTGCATGTAGCGCAGATTGGCCTGGTGACGTAATTGCCACATCCCCATATTTGCGCCGGCGTTGATCATGCTCCACAGATAGCTGTAGTGAATGTCACGCAGAATATTGCGGGTGTAGCTGGTGTTATGGCGTAAAAATAACAGCGGCGCCCCCGCATCCCATTCGGCAACCGGGATATAGTCGCGAGGCGGGCGGTTGAGCATAATTTGTGGGATGGAAAACTCCACCGACAGCGTTGACGGTTTAATCCGCCAGCTTCCCTGCCGGGTAATATCCGCTAAAGATAAACACGGGACCTGGGGTAGGGAGGAGGGCTGGATTTTTAGCTGTAACAGTTTAATTAGCTCAGCATCAAGACACAGCTGCGCACTTTTGTCCGTCGGATTGATTTTCTGGAATTTAACCGGAACCTGGCTTTTTATTTTAGTACCATTGAGTACCAGGTCTAAATTCTGCTGCCCCGGCGCAATGATAACCTCAGTATCGTTGAATTTTTCCAGGCTGATACCTTTAGCAAACCCTGATCCAGCGAGTAAATTGTTGTCAAAACGATACTCTTCTGCAAAGGCCGAATGCGAAAACAGAGAGGCTTTAATCATGCAGGTTATTAATGCAAGACGAAAATAAACTTCCTTATTTTTGAATTGGATATACATGGCTTACCGTTGCTCCATAATCATTAACCAGACCGATCTCTATTCCCTTAGCGCTCCTGTCAGTCACCTTTCCGGCATTAAGCGCAATGTCTACAGCGGTAAAAGGCGCAATCATTGGTGGTTTATGCTTTGCATTAACACCGTTAACGCTCACCTTGCTTAATGAGATGTAATAGGGAGAGGTATTAGTAACCCGGATGCTATTTGCTGACGTGTTACTGACCGTCAGATAGTCGAAAATCATTTTTGGGTTAGTTTTTAAACCCGTGGGTCGATAAAACACTTTCATTCTGTTTTTCAACATCACAACGATTTTGCTACCTTTATCGCCGCCAATGTTTGCCGGAGGTACCTGAAGGAAGTTGAAATAAAATATAGATTCCCGGTCCTGCGGCAACGGTTTATCTTGCGTAAAGAAAACGCGTAAAATTTGCCCTTCTTTTGCCGCAATGCGAAACGTTGGCGGCGTAACAATAAAAGGGGCCGTTCCTGTTTCAGGCGTAGAGGAGGGATCGCCACTGTCGAACCAGGCCTGAATCACATAAGGAAAATCATCATCATTTCTTAGTTTTAGATCAACGGACTTTGCGTCAGAGGGATAAATTACCCGCGAGCCGGTCATGACCACACTGGCCAATGCTGACTGACAAAAATAGAGGGATAATATAAATAAGAAAATGCTACGCCATTGTAAGCGGGACATATCAGTCACCTGTTGGAAATTATTTTCTGACAACCCGGAAAGAATAAATTAAGACCATCCCTGGTCTTAATTTATCTAAATACCGATTAAGAGATATTGAATCCCTGTTTTAACGCCTGATTAGTTGTAGCTAACCGCGTACTGCATCGAGGCCTGTACCGCGCCTGGGGTGGCAACGCCGGCTTCACTGATATACTGCGCGGTGTAGGTCGCAGAGGCAGAATCTGCTGCTGCCGCCAGAGTCAGATCGCCAGATGCAGTAAAGGGAGTCGTAAAGTTGATTGGCGCTGCAGCGGTATCCAGAATCTGGATTTCAGCATTTGTTGCCGCAGTAGTACCCGTTGCCACGTTGCCCAGGTTGCCGCCTACGGTGATGCTGTTACCTGCAAATTTGCTGGAAATAGTCGTTGGTTGTGTAGGATTGCCAGTACAGCCGCTTACGCTGATGTCGAAGGTGGTTGGTTTCGCAACGCTACCCGCAGTAAGCAGTTCGGATTTATTAACGCTCGGCAGCAGAACTACCGGGCTAACTTTGTTGCCGTTAATCGCCACGGTACAGGTTTCAGAGGTGACTTCCCCAAGGAAAGTGACGGTATTATCAGCAGCTAACGCCTGTGCACTAATCAGAAGAGACATCGCAGTAACAGGGATCAACACCAAACTTTTTTTCATTGCAAAATATCCTTTAGAAAAATAATCAGCCTACATGTATTAGGCTGGTGAGTGTAATTTCTTCCTTTAAAGTTAATGTTGAAATTACGCTTCGTTTTATACGCATGCTAAGGGTTGGCGCATAAAATAACCGCGGAGTTAAATTTCAACATCAATGCAACTAAAATAAACGCAAAGCGCTTTTTAGTTTGCCGGAGTATCTTGGTGTTGAGGGCTGGAATTGTGTAGTGATTTAATCTGATGAAACATGAAGTGCGCATTTGAAAATGTGAAAAAATCTTATCCTGAGGCGTTCTGCCGCGGCTTCACAAATGATAAAGACATATTGCCCCGCCTTCGCGGTTTTTCGTTGGTGGTCGACGTTACGACAAAGGTTAACTATGCGTGAGATTCTTAATAATGGAGTGATTAGATAAAGGCGATGTTGTTTTTTTATTTGGTACGAAATGTGAAATCGTTATGCCGGGTAAAAGATAGACGTTAGCTGATCATGTATTAAATGTACTTCACTGGGGGGGAATTTCATTAGTGACAAAATATATCGCCTAATGGGCAGGCATCATTCGTTTATTGTCTCTTGAGCGGCTGTTGGCGCTTTATGAAATTTATGAACCAGCACTGGAAACAGGTTTTTGCGGCATTGACAGTACGCAGAGGCTAGTTTTTCTGGAAGAATAGTGCGTTGCATATTGCCGCACGAAACCGGTGTATCCCGTCCTGCTATTGGACATTATTCCCTTCTGTGTTCACCTGTTTTACGACAATGGGGCGAAAATGATGAACATTGGCATTGAACAACGCCACACGATTACCAGCAGGGCATAAGAAACCGGTGAGTATCCTCACCGGTTAACCCGTTACCTGACGGTATCGATGCGGCTAAAACGTTTACCATCGGCGCTGACAGTACGTACGTTCACTGCGCCCTGCACCTGTGGTTGCGCATTGTCATCATAACGTTGCCAGCTGCTGCCACCATTGGTGGAGTACTCAATGATCATCCCCGGGAAACTGGTGTTTGCTTCCAGTTTGCCGTTGGTGATTTTCGCCCCCGGTACCGGCAAACGGAACGCTATACTGGCTTTTTCCATCTTCGCCAGTTCCCGGCTGCCCAGGATATTGGCGAAACGAATCCAGTCCTTATTCTGTGCTTTCGCATCAACATGGTGCGTTACGCCCGCCTTATAGCTTTTCCCCTTCAGGTAATCCTGCTCCCACGCCGCTTGATGCCATGCGCGTTCGGCAACGGAGAACAGCCGCGGGAAGAGGCGATATTCCATCTCTTCGTCGGTACGGACGATTTCGCTCCATATTTGAGCCGACAGGCCATACGCGCCCGGCCACTCTTTATCTGCCTTGCCTTCAAACGGGTTACCGTCCCGATCGAGTGAAGTTTCTGCATTTTGCGGCAGGTTATTTGGTGTGAATCCAAAGATCTTACGCTCATCGCTAAAGCGCGTTGCCCAGTAGAAGCCTGGCTCCTGAGGATTAACCTCGTATGGGTGATCCAGATAAACATAATCCGGGTTGGAAATGACCACTTCGTAGCCTTTGTTTGCCCAGTCATTAACCGACTCCGCACCGCCCCAGAACAAGGTGTCCCAGAAATTTACCGCCGTTTTTTTGGTGGCAAAATCGGTCGCATCCTTAGCATGCTTTAATCCATCCTGCCAGGCCTGCATTTTCGCAATACCATGCTGGTTGACCAGTTGACTGACTTCCACGGCGAACCAGCTCGGCAGATGCTCAATATCGGCCACTTTTCCCTCTTTCAGCATGACCTGGCAGACCGCTGACTTCGCCCACGGTTTGTCCTGATTGCGCTGTTCAATCTGACCTTTACCTTCCTGCGGATTGTTTTTATCGGTATATCCGGCGCCCAGATAAATATTTTTCGCTTCATCACCACCAAAATGCCAGGTCGTTAGCGGTAGTCCCGCCTCTTCATGCATTTTCTGGATTTCGCCCATCACCTTATCGACAAAATGACGAGACGACGGTAAGCATGGGTTCAGATAACCGGTGCGATCGTAGAACTGAACCCCGGTAGTCACCGAAGTATCGTCAGGATCGAGTAGACGGAATTCATTCGCTTCTTTCTCTTTACCTTCTTTCATCAGACGATCGTAGCGGGCTTCCATCGATATGGTTGCCGCTCGGGCATGCGCGGGCATATCAATTTCCGGGATGACATCAATCTGCCGTGCTTTGGCATACTTGAGTATCTCAATATAATCAGCACGGCTAAACCAACCACTGCCGTTCGTACTGCTATCCGGGCCTGACCCCAGTTGCGGCAGCAGGCAGGTTTTTTCCGTCAAATCATGGCAGCGCTTTCCTCCGACTTCCGTCAGTTCAGGTAGCCCAGGGATCTCAATACGCCAGCCTTCATCGTCGCTGAGATGAAGATGGAATTTATTCAGCTTCAGCGCCGCCATCTGTTCCAGTGCCCGCAAGATAGCCGCTTTACTGTGAAAATTACGCGCAACATCGATAAACAAACCACGATACTGGAAACGCGGCGCATCTCTGGCTTCAAGAGTGGCGATCTTCATCGGCCCCTCTGCAGGAACCAGTGAAAGAATTGACTGGAGGCCGTAGAAGACCCCAGCCCGATCGTAACCGGTTACCAGTGCCCCCTTTTCGTCAATCTTAAGGGTATAAGCTCCCGGTACCGCTTCCTTACCCTGGAAAGATGGCGCAGAAATCTCGGTACGCACCGGGTAACCTCGATCGGTTTTCAAGCCCAGCAGGGAGAAGCGCTCGGTAATCGCCTCTGCCGACGGCTTCGGCAGGGCAGAGAGATCCAGCTTAACTCCGTGGCTCAGATCAACATCCCGATCATGCACGTTAACCACCCGCGGCGTTGGCACAATTTGGCCGCGCAGGGATGAGGCGTTGAGCAATTTCACATCGCTGTTTTTCTCAAAGCGTACTTCGGCCGTCATCAGGACATTGTTGTCGGCGGCCGTGCTTTTCCATAAATCACCGCGAATTGGTGTGACAATCTGATTGAGATCTTCTGTATCGGTACTGGCAATGACTTTGGGCTGCGCATCCGTGGAAGTGACGTACCAACGCGGGATCACATCACTCATAAACAGCTGCCAGTATTCATTAATAATCGGGATGTCCACAGCTTGTCCTGCCGGGAATGCGCTAAATTTATCAGTAGGTTCCAGTTTGTGCAGGTCGCCGATGATATGCGTAACCTTAAACCGGGCATTATCCACGCTCAGAATCCGGCGAATACTGGAGAAATAAATCGCCCAGTCTTTACCCGTAATTGCATCGCCATCATTCGTTAACCTGATGGTGGCCTTGTTACAGGATGCCCAGTCCGCGCCCAGGCTGGCGCAATCAACGCCATGCAGCGCCGCGTGGTTATCCACGACGGTATAGTTAATCTTGAGTTGACTGATTTGATCGACAGTTTGCTGATTGGCAAAGGCTGTTCCGCTGCCCATTATTCCAGCAACTGCGGTTGCCAGCAGGCCTGTTTTTAATGATTTCATGTCATTTTCCTTAATGATTATCGGCACTGGCACTGCACGTTAATGCTGGAATCAGCAGAGAAACTTTCGGCGTTAGCCTGCGGAAAAATAATCCAGCCTGGCGCGTCAATTGCCAGCGCTGGGGTATTACGTTTTCCAGTAAAGATATGCATGTGAATTTCCTCTTGACATTTAAAACGCGGGAAAGGCAGACCGCGTGAAATTAAAAAAATAAGCCAATAATAAACGCTATAAACCCCTTAATAAGCATGGATACATTATTTTTTGTGACGCGAATTATCAATCTGTTTTTCTGTGATAAACTGAATTTTATGACAAAACGCACATATTATATTTCTCTTTATTACACTTGAGTTTTGCCAGGTTGTTTTTGTAATTATTTGATTTTTAAAATAAATTAATGGATTGAATTGATTTTATGATGAGCGGGAATAGTGGCCGCGAATAAGATTTTTCCCCATTGCAAATGGAGTTAATTTTTATCGTGAAAATATGCCGTGGTCAAAGAGAGGCGACAGACATGTAAGACCTACCGTCCCCGTATCACTATCCCTGTACGCTTGTGCTTTTGAATTGCCCTTTGAGTCGATAGTGATCTCTTCCCGGAAACCTCAAAATAAAACGGGTGTGCTTACGCTGACACAGCGGAAACGGTCGTACTGCCTTGTGCAGAGCAACGCTTCCGCAGGGGCTGCCGGTTTCCCGTTCTCCTTTAAATGTGATGATAAACAATAGCATACGGTCTTTTTCCCTGACCCATCTGATGAAGTAAACCCTTACTGTCTGTATTTCGCTCTTCACCTCAAGCCCATTTCATCGACACATACTCTCCTTTATTTCGTGATTCATCTCTCATTTTATTCATTATTCGAATTGTCACGCTTGATAACTATGTGGCGGAGTGTAGTCTAAAGCATAACTTCACAAATAATTGTGAAGAAGGAAAGTACATCACAAACTCGTTTGAAGGATCCACCCCCATGTCGGAATTGAAATTTGCCACGCGTTTAAACTCTTTTGCCTCAGGAGCGAACCTCTACTGGCCGGATCTTCAGGGGAAACCCTCTGTGCTGCAGATGATTGCCCGTGCCGGTGAGGTAAAAGGGTTAACCCATCTTGATCTGAACTACCCGCAGCACATCACGACTGATATTCAAACGCTGCGCCAGGCCATTGAGGATGCGGGACTGGCGGTCAACGGTATGCAAATGCGCTGGGATGCACCGCAATTTAAGATCGGGGCTTTTACTAACCCCAACCCACAGATCCGTCGTGAGGCCATTGAGCTGACAAAACGCGGGATTGATGCCGGGCGCGAATTTGGATCACGTCTGATGACGCTGTGGATGGGGCAGGATGGTTATGATTACTGCTTCCAGGCGGATTACAAAAAAATCTGGAACGATGCGGTGAGCGCAGTCCGTGAAATTGCCGAATATGCGCCGGACGTGGATATCAGTATCGAATACAAACCGAATGAGCCGCGTGCTTACAGTATTTTCCCCAATGCCACGACATGTTTACTGGCAGTAGAAGAAGCCGGCTGTCCGAATCTGGGGATCACGCTTGATTTTGCTCACGTGCTGTTTGCCAATGAAATTCCGGCTTATGCTGCGGCGATGGTAGCCCGCCGTTCACGCCTGCTGGGGCTTGATCTCAATGACGGCTGGGGGAAACGTGATGATGGTTTGATGGTGGGCTCGGTTAACCCGCGCGCCACGCTGGAATTCCTCTGGCAGATGCAGCGAGATGGGTATCAGGGGGCCTATTACTTTGACACATTCCCGGATGCCAGTGGCCTGGATCCGGTTCGTGAAGCTGAAATCAATATTGCGACCGTTACCCGATTACTCAAACTGTGCCAACAACTGGACGGCAATGATGAACTGGCAGCGGCCATTAGCCGCCAGGATGCCGTTGCCTCTCAGCGGATAGTTAATGACATTATGCTAGCCAGATAGCGCAAAAAATAAGCAAACATTAGAAAAATACCCTGACGCAAAAATAAAAGGCTGAAAAATGAAAAAGCTCATACTCTCTGTACTCGCCTCTTCTTTACTGTGCTCGATGGCTTACGCCGCTGATTTAGCCCCGCTGAAATCGGATACTGAACCGGATCGCACAGACTGGACGCAGCTCAGCAGCAAATATGGTCCAATGCCGAAAGTCGACAGCAAACTTAAAATTGGCGGCGTATCGAAAACGCTGACCAATGAATACTGGCGTTCACTCGGCGAAGGTTACCAGAACGTCGGTAAAAAATATGGTTTCACCGTAGCTTATCAGGCTGCCGCCAATGAAGACGATCAACTGGGTCAGTTATCAATAGCGGAAACGCTTATCTCCCAGGGCTTTAACGGGCTGCTGGTATCACCTCAGACCGATATCAACCTTGAACCCGCTCTGGAAAGTGCCACCAGCAAAAAAATTCCCGTGGTCAATGTTAACGATGCGGTGATGCCAAATGCACCGTATTACGTCGGGAACGTGCAGAAAGATAACGGTGTGCGGGTGGCGAAATGGTTCATCGAACACCATCCGCAGGGCGGTAAAGTTGCAGTGATCGAGGGGCAGCCTGGCGTCTATGCCGCTGGCCAGCGAACCCGCGGTTTCAACGAGACGCTACAGGCCAACGGCAAGTTCAATATTGTTGCCAGCGTACCGGCGAACTGGAGTCGCGAACAGGCGTTTAATGCGGCCTCAACAATCTTGCAGCAGCATCCCGATCTGATTGGTTTTTACGCAAATAACGACACCATGGCGCTGGGCGTAGTGGAAGCGGTTCGTTCGCTGAATAAAGCCGGGCAGGTGGCTGTATTTGGTACCGATGGCATCTCAGATGCCTATGCCTCGATTAAACGCGGCGAACTGACGGGTACGGTGGACAGCTTCCCGGTACTGACCGGGGAAGTCGCAATGGAAGTTATGCTGCGCCTGATTGACGGGCAGAAAATTTCCCGCGTGGTCTCTACACCTCAGGCCTTGATCACCAAAGATAACGCGGATGCCTTCTCGACCAAAGATAACGACAAGCTGCGTCAGCTGCTGGCTCAACAGTAAGTCAGGCGGAGGGTGTATGGAACAGTATCGCTTAACGATGCGTGGGATAAGTAAGACATACGGTAACGCGGCGGCATTACAGGACGTGGACTTTTCGGTCAAACCTGGCGAGGTTCATGCCCTGATTGGTGAAAACGGCGCCGGAAAATCCACGCTGTTAAATATTCTTTCAGGTGTACGAGAGGCCGATAGCGGCGAGATTAGCGTGAACGGACAGACCGTTCAGATGAAGAATCCGCTCAGCGCCCGTCATGCCGGTATTGCCATGATTCATCAGGAATTACAGCATGTTCCGGAACTCTCCGTTGCGCAGAATATGTTTCTTGGTCGGCCGCTCACCAGGGCAAAAGGTTTATGGGTGGATAAACACGCTCAGTTGGAAAGAGCGAAGCTGATTCTCAAACAGCTGGATCCGACAATTGATCCCAATGAGCCGATCAAGAACCTGAAAGTCTCACAGCAGCAGATCGTGGAGATTGCTCGCGCCATGCTGGACGATGCAAAAATCATCGCCATGGACGAGCCGACATCCAGTCTGACGCCGAGAGAGTTTGACCGGCTGGCCGAACTGATTTCGGATCTGAAGTCTATGGGGGTATCGCTTATCTATGTTTCTCATAAGATGAACGAAATTTTCAGAGTCTGCGACCGGGCCACTATTATGCGTGATGGCAGGCAGGTTGGGGTGGTGAACATTTGTGATGAGGATGAAGAAAGCATTGTCTCAAAGATGGTCGGACGCAAGATTGAGAAACTTGAGCACAACTCATATGTGACCGACCGTGAAGTTCTTCGCGTTGAGAATCTCTCTCGTGGAGGCGCTGTGCGCGATGCCAGTTTCACCGTCCGTGCGGGTGAGGTGCTCGGTATTGCGGGTCTGGTCGGCGCCGGGCGTACGGAACTGATGAAACTGATTGCCGGTATTGATAAACGCAGCAGCGGTAACGTGTTTGTTAATGGCCAGACGGTGCGTAATCACAACGTCAGTGCCGCGATTCGGGCAGGCATTGGCCTGGTCCCGGAGGACCGTAAGAAAGAAGGGATTATCAAAGAGCGTGCGGTGAAGATGAATATGGCACTGCCTTCGATGCGTAACTTCACCATTGCCGGGATGATCGGCAAAGTTAAGCTTAACCGGGTTGCGCATGAAGTCATGAGCGATTTGAAGCTACGACCACTGAACATTGATAAAACGATTGGCACATTAAGTGGCGGTAATCAGCAGAAAGTTATTATTGGACGCTGGGTTGCCGCAGATGCTCAGGTTTTTCTGTTTGACGAACCAACCCGAGGGATTGATATTGGGGCGAAATCAGAAATTTATAATCTGATAGAAAAACTGGCCCGTTCAGGCAAGGCAATTGTTGTTGTCTCTTCAGAGATGACAGAGATTATTCGTATTTCTGACCGAGTACTGGTTATGCGTGAAGGGAAGATTACTAAGGAACTGAAAGGTGACGCCATCACGGAAGATAATATTGCACGCTATGCCATTAAAGATGTCGAAGAGACCATTTGAATTTCTTACCTTTATTAATTTGAAAGGCCATAATCATGATTTCACAAAGTAATTCCCGGCCAGAAAAGCTTCGTGCACTGCCGTTTAAATTTAACCTTCGCGATGCCGGAACCTTAATTGGTTTGCTTATTATCATTATTACGTTTTCTTTTTTATCACCGGTGTTTTTCACTATTCCTAATTTGTTGAATATTTTACAGCAATCATCCATTAACGCATTAATTGCGCTCGGGATGACCCTGGTCATTATCTCCGGAGGTATCGATCTTTCGGTGGGGCCGGCTGCAGCATTATCAGCGGTTTTAGGGGCAACCATGATGGTTGCCGGAGTCCCCGTGCCGTTGGCCATTCTGGCAACGCTGGGAATTGGGGCTATCTGCGGTGTCTTTAGCGGTTCGCTGGTGGCCTATGCCGGATTGCAACCCTTCATTGTTACCCTCGGGGGGCTGTCGCTGTTCCGTGCTATCGCACTGATTTATACCGGCGGCAATCCGGTATTTGGTATCCCGACGGAATTCCGTAGCCTGATTAACAGTGAAATTTTTGGCATTCCAACGCCTATCGTTATTGTTGCCGTTATTGCTTTGGTACTGTGGACCGTCATGAATAAAACGCCGTTAGGAGAATATATTCTGGCTGTCGGCGGCAATGAAGAAGCGGCTCGCGTTGCCGGCGTGCCGGTGAAAAGAACCAAAGTCACGGTATTTGTTATCTCAGGAACCCTGGCCTCTCTGGCCTCACTGATCTTGATTGGTCGGTTAGGTGCTGCGGAACCAACGATTGGCAATCTGTGGGAACTGGATGCCATTGCCGCGGCGGCTATTGGCGGCGCGTCTCTGATGGGAGGGAAAGGTAGCGTAGTAGGTACAATTATCGGCGCCATCATTCTTGGTGCGCTACGCAATGGCCTGACGTTACTTAATATCCAGGCTTTTTACCAATTGCTTGCGACTGGTCTTATTATTATCATAGCGATGTTGATTGACAGAGCGACCAGAGGCAAGTAATGAAGCAGGATCCACGAGCCATTGGTGCTCAAATACGTATGCGACTACCCCAGCTGACACCTTTAGAGCGACGTGTGGTTGAGGCTATCATCGCCCGAACTGATATTACTGAGCAAACTTCTCTAAAAGAAATTGCCCACGAGAATAATGTTTCAGAGGCGATGATTGTCAAAATAGCCAAGAAGCTTAACTTTTCAGGTTTTAGAAATTTCAGAACTGGTTTGATTTATTATAACCAATCTGAGGTGGCAAGTTTACACGCGGAAATTGAGCCTGATGATTCATCGGAACAACTGTTGTCAAAAGTATTCAGAACATCAATTCAGGCTATTGAAGAGACGATGTCTATTCTGGATATTGCAGAGTTCGACCGCGCTGCGGATATTATATTCAAAGCTCGACATATTGACTTATATGCTGTCGGTGGTTCCGCCACGGTAGCACGTGACTTATCCCACAAGCTTTTAAAAATTGGTATTAAGTCGACGGTATATGATGACGCCCATATTATGTTGATGTCCGCTGCGGTGCTATCTGACGACGATGCTGTACTTGCAATCAGTCACTCTGGCGCAACGCGTGCCGTTAACGATCCGGTAAAACTGGCGGCACGCAATGGTGCCAAAGTGATTGCGATTACGAATTATGCCGAATCGCCTATTGCGCGTAACGCGCATGTGGTACTCAATTCAACTTCTCAGGGATCGCATTTGTTAGGGGAAAACGCCGCGTCACGCATTGCTCAGCTCAATATTCTGGATGCATTGTTTGTGGCCATTGCCAAGAAAGATCTGAAGCAGGCGGAGAAGAATTTGATGAAAACCCAGCATGCGGTTCAGGACCTGCGGGAATATTAACCATGAGTAAAATTGTTGTAGCGGGGAGCCTTCATTACGACATTATGCTGGATGCGCACCATCGTCCGGAAAAAGGTGAAACGGTAATGGGCTCGGGCTGCACTTACAAATTTGGCGGTAAAGGGGGCAATCAAGCCATATCCGCTGCTCGTGCGGGAGGGAACGTCATTTTTATTGGTGCAGTAGGGGCTGATGCGCAAGGGGCGTTTCTTCTGCAGACGCTTTGTGATGCCGGAGTCAATATCGGATCGGTCGCCACAATAGATGAGATCCCTTCCGGGATGAGCGTGGCGATTTCTGATGTCGATGGTGATTATGGTGCGGTTGTCGTCTCAAATGCGAATCAGCATATTCCTGCAAAACTCTTTCAACAGGGTGACATCTGGCAAGATGCCGGAATGCTGGTTCTCCAGAACGAAGTTCCGGAAACGATAAATCTGTATGCGGCCATCGAAGCCAGCAAGCGGGGGATTCCTGTCTGTATCAATGCGGCGCCGGCCAGAGAACTGAGCCCGCAGCTGGAAAGCTGCATCACGTTGCTGGTGGTTAATGCTATAGAGGCACGTGATATGTGTGGAGTGACGGTGAACGACCTTTCCTCAGCCCTGGAAGCTGCGGAATTATTGGCTAAACGTTTCTCTCAGGTTGTTGTCACAGCCGGCGAACATGGTGTCGCGTTTTGTGAAGCGGGCATTGCGGGCTCGACTTTAGCCGCCAGGCGGATAACGCTGGTGAGTACTCATGGCGCTGGTGATTGTTTTATGGGGGTTTTATGCACCAGCCTGATGCATGGAGAGGTGCTTAGCGATGCGGTATTTCGGGCGAATGAAGCTGCCGCCCGCCATGTCTCTCAGCCCCGGGCATAAAGAAGTATTCCGTCATCCAGAGCCTCAGTATGGCAAAATTAGCAGCTGATTTTTCTTCAGAAGAAGAATGAAAAGCAAAAAGCCCGCTTAAGTTTTCTTAAGCGGGCTTCTTAAATATGGCTCCTCTGACTGGGATCGCCTTTGCCAATAACTGGCTAAAAAACAAGCTAAACCTGAATTCTTACCCTGTCAAGACCACCAGAATGACCACCAATAGTCACTGGTTACATAACACTAGTTGGTGCGGTCTTGTTGTATATGGTGTCCATGATCTTATGCTCAGCAAAAGTGTTTTATGTATAACGGCCTACTTCGTAGGGAAAGTTCGTATGCCGGAAGATCTCTAAATGCGAATGGTAATATTATGCAGGGGATTTACATAGCTAGCTCATCAAAAAAGAAAGCTAACTTAAGAGTCTTAAGAAAACATTCTGTGTTGGGGTTTTAAATTTGAGTATCATGAGTGTAGAATGATTAAGAATTATCTTAAAAAAGGGGCCTACGATGGTGATCAATCATATCAAGCGTATAGGTAGTGGTGGTTTTGGTAATGTTGATTTAGTGCAAGACATTGAGAACGGTAATTATTATGCAAAAAAAACATTTTCGATAAACCAACCCCAGCCTTTGCCTCCCGAACTGGCTGAAAATGTTAAAAAAAGATTTATAAGAGAGGCTAGTGTACAGCACAGATTAATACATAAAAATATTGTTCCAGTCCTTTTCAAAGATCTTGCAAGTAATCCACCATCATTCCTTATGCCTGTTGCAGCATCAAGTCTTGATAAAGATATCGCACAAAGTCGAAATTTGAATGGTTTTTTCTTAAGGGCCATAATGGATATTCTGTCTGGGCTTGAAGAATTGCATTCATTGCAAATTTATCATCGTGATCTCAAACCTCAAAATGTTCTAAGATTTGACGCAGGAGATGGTTCATATTATGCAATTAGTGATTTTGGTTTAATGTCAGTTAAAGATACTCAAATTTCTGCGTTAACTCATACAGGAATGAAAATGGGTTCGGATTATTACACTGCACCTGAAATTGTTTCAGACCTCAGAAAAGCAAGTATTGCCTCTGATATATATTCGTTGGGATGTATACTACATGACTTTGTAGGTACAGACGAAAGAATTCCTTGTGGTGAGATTAATAATGATTCAAGTGCGTACGCCCATATTCTACGTGTATGTACTCGTCGAGATCCGTCAAGACGGTTCCCTAGTGTCTCAGCATTAAGGGATGCAATTCTTAGCATTGATCCTGCGACTGTTATTCATCTCTCAGCTGAAGTAAGTTCATATGCTTCTGCTTTAGAGAGCGGTAACCCAATTAATGTTGAAACGTGGAGAGAAATAGTTAATTTTATTGAAGATAATATTGGTGGAGAAAACTCTACTGTGATATTTCAACGTCTAACTTTCGATAGGATCAATGAGGTCATTGCTCATGACACTATGCTCGCTTGTCGACTAGGTGAGGCATATGGTCGTTGGGTTGCTGATGGTGTATTTTCATTTGAGCAGTGTGACGGGATATGTAATCGACTCGAACAGTTTTTACAAGTTAACGACTTGAACTGTAAAGTTGAAATTATCATAGCTATGCTTTTAATGGGGACATCACATAATCGTTGGTATGTCGAAAGGCGCTTTGTAAGCGTAGCAGGTCACGATATGACACCAGATCTGGCTAAAAGGCTTGCTTTGGAGATGAGTATACTTGAAGGTAGAATGTGTGCGGCGGTGAGCCACCTTCAAAGATCCATTGGTGCCACACCTGATATGCTTCATCCAGAGCTTTTCGATATGATACAAAGAGTATGCCATTGATAAACAAATTCGCTTACACGTCCCCAGGACCTAGAACTCAAAACCAAGATGCCATCTTGGTTGAGTGTTTGCCCAGTGCTAATTTGTTATGCTGCGTTGCAGACGGCGTTGGCGGTAATCTTGGAGGGGAAACAGCCTCTCGCTTAGCACTGGACATAATTTCTGCAACTTTGCGAAGTGATGGCAATGTTTCACTTCATGAAGCCATTAACTCCGCTGACGAAGCGATTAAAAATGCTGCTAGGGAAGATGATAAATTGACCGGTATGGCCACGACTGTGACTGCCATCAAACTTCTAGGTACCAAGTTACTAGGGGCCAATTGTGGTGATTCCCGTGCTTATCTGTTGAGGGGGCGTGGTCTTATGCAGCTTTCATATGATCATAGTGAAGTTGCTCGACTTCTACGTGAAGGTAAGTTAACTAAAGAGGCTGCTGTTGACTATCCGCGTAAAAACATTCTTGATAGTGCACTTGGAGCAAGCAAACCTTTACAAATCCATGATTTTCAAATCGATTTGATGGGCGGTGACAGAATTGCCATTCTCACAGACGGGGTTTCTTCAGTTGTTAGTAAAAAGGACTTTCGGGATCTTTCATTAAAAAATCAGTTATTGGATGATTATGGTTCAAGTATTATCAATCTTGTTGAGCATAGAGGTACTAGGGATAATTACTCTTTGATTCTTATAGAAATTTGATTTACGCTGAGGTGCGTTTATGGTATGACGCCCTCTTTTATATAAGTTTGTAATTAAATTCACTCAGTTCATCCTTAATCCAATTAATATCTATATGGCCAGTAATTTACTTGTTTTCTTTGATTTATATTTCATCAATTGTGGTTGTATGCAATGTATCTAATTAATTATCTGAGTTTTACTTCTTTCTTAATATTTAAAGTTTATCTTGTATTTTAAGTAATGTAACCTGCTTTCACCATTGCCGATTTTAAATGGGATTTGCCGCTACGTAAACTGTTGCGATTTGTACTAGAATGTTTTTTCTAGCAGAGGGGGGGACTCAAACAGTAAATAGTAATGCCAAATTTTTTTTGCTTTTGTGTAACTCATGAACCTGGGATGAAAATTATTTAGAAAGTGCATTGGCGATGTTGTTAGTCATTAAAAGCATAGCAGGGGAAAAGTGAAAAGAACACTTATAAATCGCGTCTCCAGAGCGGAAATAGGGCTATAACCAATTCCATATCACACCAAAAAAGTAATGTATGCGACCAGCATTAACTGAAAACTGACATATAATGTCAAATTTATTTATTTATTTGGTATATACGTTCAAGAAAACTCTTCTTTTGGAATTATGAACTGATTTATGTTGTGGCAAAGAATTGGTGAATGTTTTCTATCACAGGATGTGCTAAATTATTCAATAATAAATATTTTCAATGTTAGTGTTTACCTACCGTGTATATAATGCTTTTGTTTTTTATCATTACATAACAGCATAATGAAAATGAACAACAAACTAAAGCCACAATTAAAAAACCATGATGTTATCAAAAAAGTTTTGAGAAAGGTTGAAGTATCTCTACTTCTCTCTGATAAAAGAAAGGTTGAGACCTTATTAGTTTACTTACCAATTGAAAACGGCGAAAGTAAGCACTCAGTTTTTTTTGAACTTATTAAAGATGAGCTGTTACATAATTTTGCTCTTACATGCAAAGAAATTGATAGAAAGTTAAAGAGACCAAGTAAAATTGCGATAGATCAACTTTTTAAAAAGGCCTTGAGCAAACTCAGTCAACAAACAGCACACGGTGAATTAGGTGAGTTAATTCTCTTTACAATATTAGATGTTTACCTGCAAGCTCCCAGACTGCTCAGCAAAATATCACTTAAAACCAGCGCAAGAATGCCTGTTTATGGCGCTGATAGTATCCATGCTCAGTTTATTAAGGGCGGGTTGAGATTATATCTAGGAGAGTCAAAGCTTTATACTTCTTTTTCAAGTGCTGCAACAGCAGCTGTTGAATCTATTAAGTCCGCAAGTGATAAATATATACAGGAATTCAATTTAATTGATAGTCATTTAGATCTTCCTGAGCTTGATGAAGATTCTCAAGAGGAGCTGATAAGAATTTTAAATCCTTTTGAGAATACAAGTAAATTGGATTTTATACACTCACCATGTTTCATTGGTTTTGCTGATGGTAATTTAATAAAAGATGCAACGAGTGACGATGACTTTATCCAAAGATATATCCATGTTGCTTTTGAGCATATTGATGACTACTATAAAAAAATTGAATTGCAAGGTTTAGATATAAATTCAACAACTTTATTCATATTACCTTTTAGTGATATTAAAAAGCTTGTTGATAGCTTTATTGCTCATCTGGAGATAGCAAAATGAGTGATTTTTATATAGAATTATCAGAACGAATTTTATCTAGCAATGATTTTAAAAAATGCTCATTAGAATTGTTTAAATGTTATGCGAACTATTTGGTTGGTGATACTTATAAGTTAGATCGTCTTTTAGTAAAGAAAATGGCAACTGCTTCACAAGTTTTTTATAAGACACAAGAAGAAAAGTACCTTAAACAAGGTTCGTCAATACTTTCCATGTTAATTGATACATGCGCTGAGGATTATCCTGAGATTGTTCCTATTTCAGACTTTCTTTTTTCATCTGTAGGTGATTTCCCTAATGTTAAGTTATTAGAGAATAGATTTCCTCAAATTTCATTCAGACATAATATATTTACTGATTCAAGTCAAAGTTATAAGAAAGCACTGAATAATGTTGAGGAGTTAGGTTTGGTACTTACTGATTTTCAACGTAATTTATGGGATGATCTTCAAGCTGGAGAAGATGTGATTACTGTCGCACCTACTTCTGCAGGTAAGACTCATATTATTCTACATTATTTATTGTCAGAAGTAATTAACAGTGATGGTGCTTTTGCTGCAATTGTCGTGCCCACGAGAGCTCTAATTACAGAAGTGTCTTCAAAAATATTCGAAATGGCAAAAGAAAGAGGATATGAAAAAGATATAGAAATTTGTACTATCCCTAAAGATGAAGTTTTTTCTGATCGTACCTTTTTTGTCATGACTCAAGAACGTTTACATGAAATCCTTCTTCGCGGTGATATATATTTTGATTTTCTTTTCATTGATGAAGCTCATAATATTTCGGATGAGGGCCGAGGTGTATTACTCCATCTTACCCTTGAACGAATTCTCGAAGATAGCAGCCCTCAAATTATAATCGGCATGCCTTCTCCTCAATATCAAAATAGTTTTTCAAGCATTTTTAAGGAAGTCAAATTTACTAAAGCAATTACTGCACATTCTCCTGTATCTAAATTGATCTTTGAGGTAAGAGCTAAAGGGACTAATTTAGAAATTAGTAAGCGTGGTTCAGATGATAAAATTACATTACCAAAAAAATTTAAAAATAAAAAACTAGCTGATATTGTGCTAAGGCTTGGTAAAAACGAAAGTAACATAATATATAGAAATCAAACAAATCATTGTGAACATATTGCTGATGAAATAGCGAAAAGAATTACTGATTATGAGGTTAATGATACTCTAAATGAGGCTTCTGAATATATACAACATTTCATCCATGATGATTTCACTTTAGTAGAAAACATTAAAAAGGGTGTTGCATTTCATTATAGTCCGCTACCCACTTCTGTTAGAATTCTTATCGAAAATCTTGTTAAAGAAGGCCTCATTAAATTCATATCATGTACTAGTACGCTAGCTGAGGGTGTAAATCTTCCAGCAAAGAATCTGTTTATGTTGAATCCTACGTTTAAAAATGGCCTTTATAATAAAACAGTAAGAATTGAGGATGTAAAAATAAACAATATTACTGGGCGTGCAGGTAGAATGTTGCATCATTTTTCCGGGAATATATTTTTGGTTGAGCCGGACGATTGGACCTTTAAAGATTATTTTGATGAAGACGATAATAAAAAAGAAGAAAAGATACCAACATATTATAAATTGATTAATGAAAATACAAATGAAGTCCTAAGGACTCTGACTGGATTTCAACCTGATGATGAAGACCATTCTAAGTTCTATTCTGTAGCTAATAAATTAATTAAGTCATATGGTAATGGAGATCTGGACTCGACATTCTCTTCACCAGATATTAAATTAGATGATTATACTATTAATGGATTAAAGCAAGTTATTGAAACGGCATATTTAAATCTTAAAGTTCCTCCTCTTATTTTAGAATCTAATCCAACAACTGGATATATTCAACAAAATAAGGTTTTTGAGTTTTTAACTAGCGAAATTGACCTTAACGATTGGTCTCTACCATATCCATGGTCTGACGAATTTTACGATAGAATACTTAAAATCGCATTTAAATTGATTGAGCTTGGTGTGTTTATTCCTAGCGGAAATTACACTGCGGATTATATTTGTTACATTGCTAAAAAATGGGTTCAAAATAATAGTTTAAAAGATATGATTAATTCTCAAATCGAATGGGATAAGAATAATATAGTAAAGAAAAATAGCAGAGATGATGAAAAGGAAGTTAAAATTAACAGATCTGTTAAAAACATAATAAACGTAATAAATAATGATATTAGATTCAGACTTTCAAATGCAGTTAAGTGTTATTTTACTTTGTTTGCTTTGGCAGCGAGAATGAAAAAATCAGATGCTCAAAGTATTAAGTTACATTACTATCTTGAAATTGGCGCCAGCGATGAAAGGATGATGTCTCTGATAAACTTGGGATTATCCAGAGAAGCATCTAAAGAGATTTCTGATAATACATCTAAATCGCGAATGTATAATGGCATAAGCGATTTGATTCAGTTACTAAACTCATCGGAAATTAATGGTATACATAGAGTTATCAAAAAAGAGATAGAGCATTTACTCAGCCGTTCTTGAAGTTTAAAAGTTCTAATAATGCTTGGTCAAGAACTCGTGATGCAGATTCTTCATCAATATACTTATTTCGTGTGTTAACTTCAGTTTTGAAGTGAAGAAATGTATCTGAGAAATCTATAGTACTTGCTTTGCCATCACTATTATTTGCTTTTACTTTTAATGTAGAACAACCGTCATGATCTGATAGAAAATTAATGATTTCAATTACATTATCTTTAGTAAATGAGCTGCAATTTTCATCATTAAATTCTAAATCAAATGAAAGTTGCATTCCTGGTCCGATATAGGGGCTTGTGCTGAGTTGTTTAAAAAAATGAGGCGCATCATCTGTTATCTCGCTGAGATAAGATGAGTTCATTTTAAAATGCAAGCTGTTAAATGCTTGGTAATCATTCAACGATATATACCCTTTTGCTTTCGGGATGAGGTCAATTTTTATTTTTAGTCTTCTGTTTGTATTTAATTGTTCAAGAATGAACTTGCAGACACTCTTTAATGTACCACTAGGCCCGGAAGTGAAACCAAAAATAGTCCTGTATGCTGGTAATATATAAATATAATACAGGTCACCAATTATTCCTTGGTTGAGATGGATCCCAGTGATTGAACCATCTTTAGTGGCTTTCGTTTGCCAAGTGTTCCTCTCACGAACAACAGTAACACCGAAAATCTCATTATCATTTACATAATGGGGAGGGTTTAGTTTAATAAGATGTTTTTTGTCGCGCGAAGTTATTATCCTCGTGTTTTCTTCCGACTCACACAAGGTAAAATAATTTAAGGCAAGATTTTCATAAAATAAATCGTCACCTTCAATATTATAAAATAAGACGGTGATATTTTTTTTAATTTATTTGCACTCATTATTACATCCCCTAATATGAAGCAGTAACGTTCTAATTATACTTACACTTCATGTATAAATAAACAGTATATTAGCATGAGTGAATCAAAGTGTCTAATTTTTAACAAATTTCAGTTACGGTTTCGCATTCATTCCAGAGTTGGATAAACCAGCCGTAATCAAAATGTTATAACTAAAATAGTCGGTGATGAATGCCGGAACGAGACCATTTAAGAACAAACCGCCCCCGGTTAGCAGGATCGTCTCGTCCGGCAGGAAAGAATGCTAACACCTACATGAAGTTCCTGTCAGTGCCAGTCCACGACTCAAGACCACCAAATTGACTTTTCACCATTGCGGAGTAAGGGGCGCTACGCTTGACTATGCAAGGGCAAGTTTTTTCTCCTGTACGTTTTTCGTTCTCGTATCGGCTTCCGGTTAATCGTTTCCCAACACAACCCGTCCCGCAAGGGTAAATGGCACGCATGCTGCGCCCTTGCAGGACAGAACGATGCCGGGAAAGCGAACCGTCAGGCGATACGAAGACGAAAATCACACACTGACGGAGAAAAAATCATGTCTATTTCCCTGCATAACCAGACTACCGCCCCTAACGCCGCAGCGGCGACCAGCGTATCCCCGCTGGACCAGTCAGGCTCCTCAAAAACGAAATTTTCTAAAACCAGAACGGACATTTATCAGACCGTTACCGACAACATCATTGCAGCACTTGAAAGCGGTGTAAAACCGTGGTCCTGTCCGTGGCAACGCGTATCGGGCATGTCTGGTCTGCCATCTAATTACGCCACCGGTGTACCCTACAGCGGCATGAATATCATGCTGTTATGGTGCAGCGCATCTAAACAGGGTTTCAGCGATTCTCGATGGATGACCTACAAACAGGCACAGGCTGCAGGTAGACAGGTTCGCAAGGGTGAGCATGGAACAACAGCTATTTTCTACACCACCCTTGAAAAGGAAAACCACGCCGGAGAAGTTGAACAAATCCCGATGCTGAAAACCTTCACCGTGTTTAACGTTCAGCAAATCGACGGCTTGCCCCTGACGACTGAAACAGTCAGTCCGGAAGCGACATTTGACCCGTTTCCACAGGCTGAAAATCTGTTGCGGATGAGCGGCGCAAAAATCATTGAGAAAGGACAAAACGCCTTTTTCAGCCCTTCAACCGATGAAGTCTGGTTACCGGAGCGTCATCTGTTTTCAGATGCAGCTAACTTCTACGCTACCGGCCTGCATGAGCTTGTCCACTGGAGTGGGGGTAAAAAACGCCTGAACCGTGACATGAAAGGGAAGTTTGGTAGTGCGGATTATGCAGAGGAAGAACTGGTGGCGGAGCTGGGAAGTGCTTTTTTGATGGCGGATTTGGGGATTGATGGAGAGGTACAACATGAAAGCTATATTGCTTCCTGGCTGAAAGCGCTAAAAAACGACAAGCGCTATATTTTCAAAGCGGCCAGCGCCGCCTCCAAGGCGCATTCTTATCTGATGGATAAACTCTGAGGTCGGGAGCTGGACAACAGCAAGCGAATGCGGTTACATGTTTTTACTGGCAACGCTGCAAGGTGCAGACTGAGGCGGAACACAGCACAGCGAGTAACGAACAGTCTGCGTTTTGCAGTGGAATAAAAAATCACCAGGACTGGCTACGATACCGCAGGCCGGGTAAGCCCATCATGCTGGCACTTTCCGTGCCCGGTAAACTTGGAAAATCATTTTGTGCTAACTGCAATCTTTTTCTTGTACGTCTATAACTGCCTCTTGCTCGTTCAGGGTGAACCCCCGAGAATGTCAGAATCGGACATTGCAAACATTCAGGTGTGTTAATCATCGGGGAACAAGTCACATGTTTAGTTGGGTAAGATGGTTACCTGATTAAGAAAGATCTCACCAACCTACTAAACAATGTTGCTTATGGTAAAGTCGGTGCTAATCTGTTGAGACTGACAGCAGTCCTTCATCTTTATTCGGATATCAGAGAATTTATGAACGAAGAAAAATATATATGTCATAGATGCGTGGGTGAAGAGTATGTAAGGCTAGTTATAAAAAAAACAGGAAATGCCAACAATGATTGTAATTACTGTGGTAGGAAATTAAAGAGTATTAAATTGGAAGTTCTTGCAGAGATGGTGCACAATGTCTTTATTGAATATTATGAACAGCCTGATGATGGCGAGTTTTATAATGATAGTGGTGATACTGCAACCTCTATTATTCAAGACGAGCTAATCATTGAAGAAGAACCTGCCGATGATATATTCAATGTGATGCAGGACATTTATAACGATTATCACGGCATAGATGTAGTTTATGATGAATGCTTTAATTATGTTCGTGTTAATCGCGTCAATAATTCGCTTGGCTGGGCGTGGGAGAAAATGGAGCAGTCACTTAAAAGTGAAGCTCGTTATTTCAATAAGCATGTAAAAGAGTTTCTGGATGAGCTTTTTTCAGACATAGAAAGAATGAGGACAGGTGAAAGCAGGCAGGCAATTAATGATGTTGGCGGCGATGTCATTTTTTACCGGGCTCGGGCATTTGAAAACTACGAGGACGTGCAGGAAGCACTGGAGCATCCTGAGCGGTATTTTGGTCCACCACCACAAGCGTTGGCACGCTCAGGAAGAATGAATGCACACGGCATTCCAGTATTTTATGGTGCAACGTCACCGAGCATTGCTGTGTCGGAAATACGTCCAGTGGTTGGGAATTTCGTGGTGGTCGTACCGTTTCGACCTATCAGAAATTTGAAAATTCTCGATATTTCAGCCCTAAACGATCTCTCAAATATCAAAGGTAGTATCTTCGATCCATATGTGACCGGGCATAACGAGAAGGTCTCTTTCATGAGGACGCTTGCCAGAAAGCTGACTATGCCCGTTTCTGGCAGAAAGCCGGAAGATGAATACCTGATCACACAAGCAGTATCAGAATATCTTGCCTTATCCGATAAATTTAGTCTTGACGGTATTAGTTTTGAATCCACTCAGCATTCCGGTGATGAGCCCGAGGATATTGGTCACCACAACGTTGTGTTGTTCAGAAAATCATCGAGAATACTGAATTCTGAGAGTAACGAAAAATCTTTTCAAGTAGATCTATTTGAAAATGTGGAAGATGATAATTATATTTTTTCACCCGCTATTCATCCAATCAATAAAAATAAAACAAGGAGAACATTGTCTTCTTCTTTCAGTATCGATAAACACTTGTGTGCTCTTGAGTTAATGCCTGATGGCATCGTATTTCACAGAGTAAAAGGCGTTAAGTATTACACAGACTCAATTGATGTAAAATCAGATGGGATGTTATGAAAATTCACATCGTATATCTTTATGTATGCTACGTTTACGACCGTCTCTAGAATTATCGTGACTAGTCAATACTAATCGAGATATAAACCAAAAAATACCAGCATGAAAGGGCTTAAAATTCGGTGAGCCCGCTTTTGCTCATGCAGAAAGTTAGGCTTGCAACGATTTAACCAGCTTATGAATAGTTCTCGAGCTCTATACGCTCCAGTTCGGCAAGTGTATAAATGCGAAAAACGTTTCGGTGACGCGCTTCCAATTGAATGTGTTGATGGTTGATGATGACATGCCTGATGCTGTCAAACAGCAGTTCAAGCGCACGCTTCTTCTGTGGATCGGGCACAACATAAAAAACGTAAATCCACTGCTTGCGGGTACGGGCCAGCAGGTGGCTGGCAATAATCGACTGGTAGCGGGCTCGGGTTTTCAGGCGGCGCTCGGTTTCAATGGCAATAACGTTACCGTCAGGCAGCGTCAGTAATCCGTCCGGGCGATGTTTTACCTGAAACTGGCTGAGAAAGCTGGCCCGGTCGCCGTTAATCCATCCCGAAGCGCCTTTCTTCTCCAGAATAAGTCTGGCGGCCTGATTATCAAGATGGTGCTCCAGCGTCCAGCCGGTGATTTTTGATGGTTCAAACCGCGCAGGAAAGATTTTATCATCCAAGGTTAACACCACCGCCAGCCCGTCGCTGGTGATCCCCCACAATGAAATCTTAATTGTCCGTGATTCAAGCACATGCTTCTGGATTAACCCCATTCGCTCCGTTTTTGCAAGCAGCGAATAAAGCGACTTATGATCCCGGAAACCAAATAACAGCATCAGCGTTTTAAAATCACTGTAGGTTTCTTCTTTCAGGAAGTTCAGCAGTTGTTTTATTTTTTCTCTGTTGCGTGTCTGGCGCTCTTGATATGTCGAAATCAGCATAACCGCTCCTTAAAAATCCAGCGGGGACAGGTGTTCTCCCTCATCAGGTTGGGGCTCTGCCGGTTTGACTTCGCTTCCGTTGAAGAAAAGATCCGGGTACGTTGTCATTACATCCTGTATGGATGGTTTATCATCCTCGTCAAAATCCAGTGCGATTTTCACCGGTGCCGCCGATGCGGCAATATCAGGGGAAACCGAGAAGATTTTTAGCTGACGCTTTCTGACCTTTATCGGTGAAATCAGTGAAGCAGAAGGTAGCGTTTTTGTCGTAAAGATAAAGCTGACAAAATCGGGCAGGTTCAGGATCATATTGCTGTCAATAAAGAAACGTTCGGCCTGGCGGATTGTGCGCTCACTGTCGATGGTTTCCGTCAGCATATTATCCGTTTTAGCCTTGCGGAGTTCGTCGTCCACCAGAATCGTGCCTGACATTCTCGCCACCCATTCCGCTGTATCCGGGTCCATAACCCGGTAAACCAGTTTGAATTTGGCATTTTCAACGACCGCACCGACAACGGCGTCACCTTTCAAATCTGCCGGGCAGTCTTTTAAATCGGCAATGGACTGGTGATCCATAATAATATGTACGCCTTTATCCCGCGCCGCGCCTAAACCTTCCAGCGCTGGCCTGGATAAATGGTATTTCAGTTCGGAAAGATAAATAGCAATGGGGCGGGGTACGTCTGTTACACGGTCGCGCCTTTCTGCTAACTGGTACAGGCGAACCAGCAGCATCCGCTGTGCGGTAATAATTTTGCTGTTTCGCATGGAGCCGATAACATAACAGCAGCCACCTTCATCAAAAGTTTTTTTGAGTGAAAAACCCTCCGGTGAATTAATGGCATTGAGTAATGCCAGTTCCTCAATCTTCCCAAAGAATGCTTTGATTTTTTCGGCAACTCCCTGAACGTAATCACCGTTATAAACATCACGGATTGTTGCCGATGGATTATCACTGACAAATTGTGCGGCGATACGGGCGGCTTTCCGGTCGTCGATCCGATAAAAGTCAGATTCCTGTCCTTTTTCCGCCAGGCTGAAACCTGCAACAAACAATTCTTCCATTTCATCAGGTGTGATATCTTCAATCAGATTTAGCTGGTATTGCTGTTTTCGCAGGTCAATTAAGGCAAAGGGTTTGCCTGCACCCTCGCAGGCTTTGCGGTAAAGATGCGGTGCCCATTCATCGTCTTTGGGGTCCATAACAAAGACACCTTCACCGGCCAGAATACTTTGGTAAAGCAATATCCCGGCGGCTACCCCTTTACCTGCTCCGGTGGTGCCGATAATATCTGCGTGTTGTTTCTGCCAGTCTTTTAACGGGAGATACATTGGTTCATTCTCCCTGTTCATGCCAGTAAAGATACCTTTTTTCAGATCGATATAATCCAGCGGGTTATAATGTAGAGTTTCCGGCAGAAGGGATTTTACAGTTCGGACATCAGTGCGTAATTCCCGTTCAAGGGCGGTTTTTTTAACAAGGCGTTTCTTTATTTTGTCCAGTTCCGGCGTGAATACCCGGCGAAGCATAATATGAAAAATAATCCCGGTTACAGTGAAAGCAATCCGTACTGACCAGGCCAGTACCGTATTATCACTGGTGAGTCTGGTCTTATACAGCCACTGGAAGGTTCCGATAACTATCGGGGCGAGTGTGCCAGAGAGAAAACACAGCAGGGAAAAAGCGATAATCAACCTTTTCCATAACGGGGATTTCTGCCGTTCATCGCTTTTCATCGACGTAAAAAACGGCATCGTCAGCCCCGCTAATAACGCCAGTATCAGTTGTTGCTGTTGCACAAAAGCGAGCAGCGCCAGCATCCCGTTCACTATCGGCGACAGTGAAGCGGTAAGCTTATTTAAAATCATCGTGCCTCCTTCGTCAGCTATTCGCCCATGACATCGCCCCATCAGTTCGCCCCATGGTGTCGGGCGAAAAGGCGGGGCGAACGTATGGGGTAAAGAAGGTGGTCGCTGTGCGGCCATGTGCAGGAAAGCATGCTTCCCTGCACGAAACGGTGTGCGCCAGTACATGCGGGCTGGACGCCCTTATTGCCTGTCACATGGGGGTAATGTCGTGGCTGGACGCCGCGCCAAAACCCCCAGGGTCAAAGGCGGCACACCGTCGCCCGCTACGCGCGACCACCCCCTTTAAGACGGTCGCTTTCGCCTTTTTCTTCCCTTTGCTCGTGCCTCGCAGCGGGAATAAAAGGGAAGCTGACCTTTAAAGAGGGTGGTCGCGCCACGCTACCGGCTTTTGGCCGGAGACTTAGCCGCGACGGTGT
The DNA here is from genome assembly GCF_000735435.1 of Klebsiella planticola ATCC 33531. GTDB lineage: Bacteria > Pseudomonadota > Gammaproteobacteria > Enterobacterales > Enterobacteriaceae > Klebsiella > Klebsiella planticola. The sequence goes on from NZ_JMPP01000028.1 coordinate 54,959, forward strand.
GCGGGGCTGTGCCCCCCAAATAAATCGCTGTCGTGGGCGACAGCTTTTCGCTCGCTGGGGCGGCGAAATTTATTCGGCTCCCCCCGGCCGGCAAAATCCGCGTGGGCGCGGCTGTTTGCCGGTGAGGCGCGGTGCCTGAACTATTTTCGCTCCTTAACCCGCGAAAATAATTCTGTCCGCTGCCTCATTTTTACGGCCCGCATTTCTTCACTCCTCAATTCGCGAAAAATGTGCTAGACCGTAAAAACCTGAAAACCGCCACGCCTTAAGCCTGATTCGGCTGAAATATTCCGCTGTCGTTTGAGAACTGAGAATAAAATAATAGCAGGGGTTAATATTGGTTCTCGCGGATTTCCCTGATGATGTCGGAATAACACTGACGACTTTCTTTAATGCTGGTTTCATTAAGCGTAAACCCTCGACGGTTAGCTTCTTCTGTCAGCGTTATCCTGTCGGTGCCGTTCAGCGTTTGCAGTAATTGCAATAACCGGAATATAACCCGGTAGTGATATATTTCATAATAAAGGCCGCATCCGTGCATCGACTCATTTTCAATGTGCTCAATAACACAGGCTGCGCGCATGGAATCTCCGCGCTGATGTGTCCAGGGATGCTGAATAAAACCCGGTTTCGTCATAAAGATAACCTCCGCTAATTAACCACGCATGCGGCCAAATTTATTGATAATCTGGCTGATAATGGCGGGGTCTGCCGAATCACATTCAAGTAAAAACGATTTTCTGGCATCGGCAGTATGGTCCGGCAGAAAACCGTGCCTGTTCTTTTTGACGATGTTAAAGAATGCTCGTTCGGCCGAATGGCATTCATTGCCGCCGCCGTTCCCGGTGGCTTTACCGTACATGCATAACACCACTTCACAGGCGTCAGCGGCCATGACGGAGGTGGAATATGACGCCATAGCGCTGAGTAATAATGCGGAGGATATTACTTTTTTCATTTCGGTCACCTTCACATTTAAACAAGGGTAGCGTATTTGGATATGTTATTTACTGGAGTCCTTTGCTGAATACACCTCTCATGTCATTGAGATGAAGGGGTTTAAAATAAACATCACTCATCCGGCGTATGTCACCGTGAATATCAATGCTGACTATCACATCAATGCTCTTAAGCAACTTGCGTAACAGCACGTCGAAAGGCATGTTCCGGCAGTCGGGGTTTTCATAGCAGCGGTCAATTAACCCTTCGATACATTCTTCCGGGCTGCCCGCATGCAGGGAGGTTATCAATCCCTCATGCCCTGAACCGACGATTTTCAGGGCATCCCAGGCTTCCCGACCGCGAATTTCAGCCAGTAATATCCGGTCAGGGTTCATACGATAATTGGCGCGTATCAGTCTGCCGGGCGTGATAATGGCATTATCCCCGGCGTCCGCTGGATAAAAGAGATGGACATAATTGGTGTGGTGATAGAGCCGGATTTCGGGATTATCCTCAATGGTGGTCAGCCTGAGGTGCCGGGGAATCGAGTGCAGCAGCGTTTTCATATAGGTGGTTTTACCGGACCCGGTTTCACCGACGATAAAAATCGTCTTGCCGTATTCCACCGCTTTTTCCATAAAGCGGGGAATATCCTCACTCTGATAGTAGCGGGTCAGTTCAACATCTTTGCCTTCCGTTCGCTCCTTACCGGTCACCCGGTTATAAAATCCCGCATCAATCCATGACTGATGCGTTTTCTGCCCGAATGAGGGTTTGCGCAGGGTAATAGACACGGTATTACGCTCACAGGCCGGGGGAATAATGGCCTGAATGCGCTCGCCTGATTCAAGCGTGGCGGAAAGGATCGGCGAGGTGTCGTCGATATTATCGTCCTGCCACGACGCCAGCGCTCTGGCAAAGGCGTAACACTGGCGCAGCGTAATGGGGGCTTCATGTCTTCGCCATTTCCCCCGAATTTTGGTATGCAGTTCACCCGGCCGGTTAACGGCAATTTCCGTCAGGCCGTCCTGCGCAATAAACTCACCAAACAGCTGTTTTTTCATGAAATCCAGCGACAGGTTTTCAGCGTTCATACCACCTCTTTTTCAGTCGTAGCTGCCAGACGGATGAGAAATCAATGTCGGTGCCGGTCATGATCCCGATGACATCACCCTGATTCAGGTAAAGGGTGGGCGGGATATTGATGCTGTTGTCCAGCGTCGTTTTCGCCATTTCCGCCGTGGCGGCGCGGGTGTTTTCGGTGTAGTCGGTATTGCGGTCTTTCCCCGGGGCAGCATCCGACGCCGCCGCAGCCACGTCCTGCACGGTACTGAGCATCAGGGCATTGCCGAAGCGCTCCCAGAAGTGATTGTCGATCCAACCTGAGATCCCCGCCTCGCCGAGCGGGCCGCTGGCCTGCGTATCAGTTAGCGGGATTTGCAGGCTGCCGGGCTCAGGCGTACGCAGCTCCGTCCACAGCACAAACATCCTGCTGCGTCCGTGTTGCAGCGCCCCGGTGCGGTAGATGCCACGGGCGACCGTTCCCGCCGGGATCAGCGTCACATGGTTGCTGGCGCTGTAAACATCTTCACTGACCAGGCAGGAAATATGCCCCGCGACGTCGGACACGAAGCGCCACATCATCGAACACGGGATATAGCGGTCCACCGGGATATAGAGATCAGGATCGAGGCCCAGCCGTCTGACGCCGGTGACACGGGCGACGCCCGGATTGTCGTTATTACCCGTTTCCGGCGAGGCAGTCTCCGGGCAGCGCAGGCGGCCATCTTTACCTCTGGTCAGTACTGACGGACAGGATGTGTACGTCGTGGATGATGACGGACTGTTGGACGTTTCTGCGTTGCTACGCATTTCACCCGGGGACGTGCGTGCATTATCACCCGGCATTGTTCGGGCGTTGTTCAGCCCGTCAGCCAGTGCGGCTGCCTTGTTCAGGGTGGGTGGGGCTGGTGGCAGGGTGGGGGCGGGAGTGACGGCTTGGCGGGCAGGGTCTGTTTCGTCCTGTGTGTGTGGCCCGAACAGGCCAAACGGGTTACTGTCCATGCCCAGATTTTGACGCTCATGCAGCGTCTTCCCGGCGGAGGTCGGCGGCGAGGTGTCGGCTTCTTTCTCATTACCCCCTTTCAATGCACTGAAAAGACGATCGCCGCCGGATGCCAGGGCGATCACCAGCGCCAGACTCAGCAGGCTGACGGTCAGCGTGCGGCGACCGGATGCCTTGCGAAAACGGGTCACTTCCGGCTGGCCGGGCGGTGTTCTTTGCTCCGGCTCCTGATACGCCATTGCCGCACGGGCGCGTTCGCGGGCTTCCGCTTCCCGCTCTGCGGTAGTTTTTTCCGGCTTGTCCGGCACAGGTTTATCGGTCATCTTGCCTCCAGCGTAACGGACGGTGAAACGGTGTCACTGCGGGTTATCGCGATGCGCCCGAACCCGTCGTTTTCGATCCCTACCACCGAGGTGCCGTAACGCAACACCAGTTGTGGCGCTGCCGGCACCACCATCACAATGTAATTACCCTGCTTAACTGTCCGGGGAGTGAGCGCCTGCTCCCGTCCGTTAACCACTCGGAAAACAGACGGCAGGGTTTTGATGGGGGAAAAACCGATATAAGCAAAACGACCATCATCCCAGGCAAAATCCGGTGCGATGGAGGCCGAACCGGCGGCGACCCGTTTGGTGTAGCGCCAGTTGCGCGGCGTGCTGGCCTGTCCGAATGCCGCCGCTATCTGCTGCTTCTCCTGTCTTTCACGCTGCTGCGTCTGACGCTCGGCGCTGGCGGCGGCGGATTGCTGGCGAACCTCGGCCGGATAGTGGTAACGGATAACGAACGCCTGCGCGTGGGAATCGTGGTCCAGCACGTTCAGCTCCAGGCTGTAATCACGCTTTGAGGTCACCACGAAGAGGTTGGTCTTCCAGTCCTTTGCCGTGGGCAGGAACACCTGGCTGACGTTGTTGCCGCTGGCGTCCGTCACCGGCTGGGTTATGGGGTTCGGGCTGACGCCGACCCGGTTATCACTTTTCGTGACCGTCCAGCCTTTTGGAAAACCCGCTTGTGCATCAATCACAGTTTCATCGTCGTCAAACAGCAGCGTGGTGACGTAGCCGGGACGGGTATTCACCACGGTGGCGTTCTGGCTGTTATACGATACGTTCTGCATCCGGCTGTCATAGCCGCTGCCGCGCGGGGTGGCGGCGCTCCATGTCGCGCATGACACCATTAAGCCCGTCAGGAGCAGGATGTTTTTCAGCATCATTCGCTCCTCAGTTCTTTATCGCGCTGGTAGCTGGTGACGACAAAGCCCAGCGGGTTCACTTCCCGCTGGCTGTCCGTCAGTTGCTGATGCGGGACATAGCGGTAAGTGAGGCGGATATTCCAGAAGTCCGTTTTCACTGAATTATCAGAAATACGACGGAGGGTGCGCTTAATACGCAGTGTTGCCAGGTTATCGGGTCCGGTGGCAGGTGCATGCACATTAGAAATAATGTCGATATAGACGACATATTCGGCTTTATTAAAAATAACGTCCGGAGCCTGGTCGCCGTTAAACCTGTCCAGATAATCCCGGTTCACAGTGTCGCTGTTAAATAACTGTACGTCGTCGTAATCACGCTGGAGGGAGAAGTAATTATACCCTTCGCGAAGACTGACATAGTGTGCCGCCAGTGAGTGGGCCAGTGCTTTTTCAGACGCAATATCCCGCTCTTTAAGGCGGGTCATATACTCATAACGACCGGTCTGTTTGTCCACCGACCACAATTCAATGTCAGTGCTTTTCAGCGGCAGCAGAATAATAATGGCTGCGACCGCCAGTGCAGCCAGAATCAGCCCGGCAGCGGCCACCCGCCAGGCAGTTTTGCGGGAGCGCTCTTCCTTTTCCAGCAGGATGGATTCAAAAGAGCGCGAGACATCGATGATGCGCTGAATATCAGACATGGTGAGTCAGCTCCTGAATTATGGCGGGGGAATTAACCGGCTGGGGATCGCCGGACACCGGTGGGAGGTCGCCCTGATGCTGCGCGCAGCCCGTAAGCGCGCACAGCACCAGAAGCAAGATGCTGAATTTCATGGAAGCCTCTTATCGGATAAATGCAGGAAGGCCTCACCGCTGGCAGAGGCCACGGCGTGACGGAGAAAAGAAATTAGCGGTCGGGAGGATTAACGATGACGCTGCTGATTCTGGCGTTTCATGCTTTCAATGGCGGTGGCACGTTTCTGCCAGGTGCTCACGGTTTTGCCCGCCCCTGCGGCAATGAACCTGCCGGTTGTCGCTGCTGCGGCCATGCCACCTTTGGCGGTCAGTCGGCCCCCGGTCTTTATACCGGGTTTGGAGACGTCGGCAGATTTGCTCGCCAGCCCGCTCAGTCCGCTCATAGCTGCACCCTGTAACACGGCCTGCACGGCGGCACCGCTCAGCGCAGTGGCTATTTTCGCTGAAAAATACACCAAGACGCCTGCGGCAATCCCGGCCAGCAAACATTGCGCCGCCAGGGTCACCATATTGCTTTCTGCAGACGTTGCTGTGGCGGCATCCAGTATTTTATTCAGGTAGTTGATGGCGATCCGGACAGACAGGGCAGAGAACATGATCGTTAAGATTGCGGTAAATAGTGTTTTCAGCCAGTTATCAAACATGGGTTTAAGAAAACCGTACAGCAGGCAGAAAATAAAGAGTGGGGCGGTGGTGGTCATTAACAGAATGGTGATTTCGGCGAGCAGGTTGACAAAGGTTGCAGCCAGTAACAGAACGATTGCACCGCCCCAGACCAGCACCTCGGCAAAGCCGCCATTCATTTTAACGTAGGTAGAAGTGTCCAAATTGAACAGCGTTTGCCCCAGCGCTTGTGCCTTTTCCCACACCGTGTCGAGCAGCGCCCAGACATTATCATCGCCACTGATGCCGTCCTTAAGCCCTTCAATGGCCGCAATGATGGCATCCAGCCAGCCATCGCGGTTTAAAACAAAGGTGGTGATCAGCAACATGCGGCCCACATCCCAGACAACATCTTCAACAGGTGTCTGGAGTTTGCCGCCAAGGGTCTGATACCCGCGATACGTAATAAATAGGGTAAAGGAACTGACGATAATCACACTGATTAGGGTGCCGTAGGTAGAAGACTGACCTTCTAACACGGCATTGAATCCATCCATGATGTTTTTGTCCATACCAACAAAAATACCACCGGACATGGTGCCTCTCATTAGTCAGGAACAGACAGGGGATAAAAACAGGGAAGGACCCCTGTTTTTGTTGGTGGGGATCTTACTGAGTGACGGATTTTCTTTTTTGGGCTTCCTGCTGAAACAGTGTCTCGAATTTTTCCCTGATGCCGGGTTTGCCTGTCTGGGCAAACATGAGTGCTGCCCGGTGCGCAAACTCGCAGTTGTCGCTTGCCTCACCATCCATGAGGCATTGCGTATAGACTTTATCGGTTTCATCGGGATGTTCTTTATACCAGGCTTCTGATTTCGTCTCTTTACAACCGGATAAGACGAGAATGCCTGACATGATGCATAAGGTTAATACGGGTTTTAACATGTTAACCTCCCTATAGAGAGTTCAGATCGGCAACGGGCGCAGTTAATTGCTGTTGCTCAAAGGCTTTCTGTTTTTGCTGTTCCAGCAGCGTTGTTCGCTGTTCAGCCTGTTTGACTGACATTTCCCACTGGCTGGTCAGCGCATTTAATTGTACGCTTTTGGCCGCGATGGCGTTAGCCAGGTCCTGCGACTCTTTCGAATCCTGCGCATTAGCAATACGGTCTGATAAATCTGATATATCGCCGAGCGTGCCCGTGATCTTGTTTTCAACCTCGGACGTATTTTCTATCGCTACGGCCTGATTCAGGATCATCTGTTTGCAGCTTTCCAGATAGCGTTGTGAAGCGCTGGACGGGTTACAGGTATCGAACGTTTTATATTTGTTATACAAGCTATTAAGTTCAGACGAATATGACCCGCTTTGGTTGCTCAGCAGGTCATCCAGTGAAATACCGTGCTGACGAAGATTATCAATATCGGTTTTCAGACTTTTGGCCTCGCGGAGAAATGCCTGAACGTCACGCACGCCCGTTGCCGTGGCTAATTGCTGCTTGTAGGCATCAAGTTCACTTCTGTAATGGGTAACGGTTTCCTGCCACTGCTGGAGTTTCTGGATCCACTGATTCATGGATTCGGTATTCTGTACGGCGTCGAATACCGGTATTCCGGCGCTCATCGCCTGGGTGGAAATAAACAGTGATAATGCCAGTATGGTATCTCTGAACCGCATTTTTATTACCTCCGTCATGAATATTACAGGGCTTGTTCAAGGAAGGCGGCTTTCCAGTCATCAGGCTGCATTCCTTCCAGATACAGGGTGTCGAACAGCTTCAGGTTGTCTTCGCTGCCGCTGAGCATTTTGGTAAGTTTCCCGAGGCCCGATAAATCCATTTTCGCCATCGCCACAAAAGGCCGGGTTTCACCCGCGCGTAACGGCGTTTTCAGGACCACCATAGATCGCTCACCCGGATCGAGGTTTCTGACGATGTCGTACACGCTTTCCGGCACTTTCATCTTTTCCACGTAATCCGCCCTGCTGGCCTTCGGGTTGGCGAGAAAAATCTGCGTGCTGCACTGCTCGATAATCGCCGGGGCAATCGGGTGCTTGACGATTTCGTCAGGCGACTGCGTGGCGGGGACGAAGATGCCGTTCAGTTTGCGGATCACTTTCAGCATATTGAGCGAGAAGCGGGAGAATTCGACATCGGCCAGCCATTTCCAGAACTCGTCCATGAACATCACCAGCCGGCGACCGTCCAGCAGGCTGGTGACGCGGTAAAGCAGATAAAACGTGATGGGGCCGCGAATGTCGTCATCATCGAGAAATTCCGTACCGTCGATACCAAAATTTTCGACGTCGCTGATATTGAAGGTGTCCTCCTCATTGTCGAATACCCAGCCGAACTCGCCGCCCTGCGCCCACTGTTTAAGGCGAATACGTAGCCCGTTGATGCGGGCGTCGGGGGTTGGCGGCTCCGGCAGGACTTCCAGCAGCCGGGTGATACCGAACTTGCGGTATTCCGGCGGGTAGTCGAGCATAATGGTATCTACGGCGGCACTGATCCGCTCCTCATCGCGCGGATCGAGCGGCTTGCCGTTGCGGCCGCACAGCATGCGCACCAGTCGTTTGATAAAGCTGATATTCCGCCGGGTCGGCGCAAGCTTAAACGGGTTAAACCCGGTGGGCGTGCCGGTGCGGATACGGAAGTAGCGTCCGCCCATCTGGCGTATCGCCATCTCCGCCGCCCGGTCCTTGTCGAAATACACGGTGGTTAGCTGCTTAAGGGGGGCTGATTCAGAGAACGTCGCCGGATTGCGGTACTTCTGCATTAGTTGCTGCATCATGGTCATCAGCATCGTTTTCCCTGAGCCGGTTTTACCGATAATCGCCGTATTACCCGGCGTTTTTTCGTTGAAGTCATCCCGCCCGCTCTGGCTGTCGTGCAGGTTCAGGTAATACCCGCCACTGCCAGGGGATTTGAGTATCGCGATGGCATCGCCCCAGGGATTGCCGTTTCGTTTATGAGGATGAAAATTGTGCAGGCTCGCCAGGTCGGCAAAGTTCTGGCTGCTGACGGCCACCAGACGGGGGCGCAACGTATACACCCCCGGCAGTTGCGCCAGGTACGCGGCGGGCAGCGACAGCGTGGACAGCGTCGTCATGATGCCGAGGTCGGCGAAGGGTTGCGTCAGCGCGTTGGTGTCCTTGACCACCTGGTCGGCGCTGTCTGAAGATACCAGCAGGGAAAAGTGGTATTTTCCGCAGGAGACATGCCCGGACTGGAGCAGGTCACGCAACACAATCAGCTCTTCGCGCTGGGAAATGGCGTCGTCATCTGCCGAAGTCAGGCGCTTTTCCGCTAGGCGAATATGCTTCTGCACCTCATCGCGGGCCATGCAGGTGAAGGACTGCGTCAGCACATACTCGCTTTCGGCATACAGCAGTGCGTCCAGCAGGCCGGTCGCGGTCTCCGGCGAGTAGTCTTTGATTTCCAGACTTCGAAAAAAGCGGGAGCCGCCGACGGTCTGGCACTCGGCGGTGTCGGTGGTAAAAAAGACATCCGGCGTGCTTAACGTTTCATAAAACGCCGCAGGCGTGACCGCCACCTTTTGCCACTGGCCGGTGAGCAGACGGTGGTAAAAGGACAACTGGGCGGAATATACCCGCCCGTTTTCTTCATACATCCCCAGCGGCGTCGTCGTATAGCGGGACAGCGTCGAAGCCAGCGCATCCCGGTGTTCCAGCATCACTTTCAGGGCATCATCCAGCGCCGCTTTGCGTTTACCGTACGGTTGCGCCTTCATGGCCTTTTTCCCCAGCGGAGAGAAGGGCGCGTAGCAGACGGTGAAAAACAGCCGGTGCCGCCAGAACGGCTTTTCGTTGATCGGCTGGTAATACCGCCGGGTCACTTCATCAGAAAAGGGAATACCTGAATTCGCGTCAAAGGCATCGTGGTATTTTTCCCGGATACGGTGAAGATAGAAAGTGACCGGCAGGCCTTCATATGAACGAATAACGTTATTGAGATGTGTCGCCATTAACGTCAGATGGTGTTCGTCCTCGCATTCAAAAATGGTGCCCTCCAGCTCCCAGCTGGCAACCAAATCACCCTGGCGGTTTCTGATGACGTACGGGTGAATATGGGAGGAATACGGAATGTATTTCTCCAGCGTAACGCGCTCGTTTAACTTCATTTTTTCAATAAACTCCGAGACGTCGACAGCGTCATAGCGATTTGCCAGCAGGGCATTGGCACCAAAATGTTTATTGGTGCCAAACCGGCCACGGGTTTTAAAGGCCAGCCAGAGCAGCCCGAAATAGTGAATATCGGTTCTGGCTTTTGCCTTCATCTCCAGCCAGGCGGGAATAAGCAGTAATACCAGGTAATAGCTGACATAAACCGCCAGCAGGACGATAGCCCCGCTGACCATCACGAACGGCACGAGGGGAATACCGGCTATGGCGGCAGGCCGCGTCAGCGCTTTGTTCAGCGTAGCCATCATTACCTCCCTTATGACGCCCAGTAGGCACCGAAACCTGACGCACCGACGATAAGGATGGCGCCAATGATGACGTTGCGCATGTCGTGCAGGCTCTTGCCGTCAAACAAGACTTTGTATCCCACCCACATGGTGGCCAGCGTGATGGTGACGGCGGCCAGCCCGAGCAGGCCAGTGGAGGTGTTACTCAGCGTCTCATTGGCTTTATTAAATCCGCTGTCTGCTGCCAGCACCGGGCTTGCCATTAACAAGGAAGAGAGGGCGGGCCAGTCAGTCTGTTTTCGTTTCATCATTGTTCCTCCTGGGGTCGGGAATGGGTAACGCGCCGCGTATCAAGGCGTTGGGGTAGTGCAGGGATGTCCGAACTGGCGTGGCGTTATCGGTAAGCTCGCCACGCATGACGGCGGCGGGGTAACGGATTGTCGGCACGAGCTTTTCGGCGGGAAGTCGCTGCCGGTCTTCCCGCGTTGACGGCACGGCGTAGCCGATGCGCTGGATGTAGCTGGTCTGGTTAAACGCAGATTCCGGCTGTTGGCCGGTCGTGAAATTTCCTGAGTAGTAGCAACTGAGCGCACGTTTGAGGGAACCGCCGCGGCGGTAGCAGTCGGTGAGGATGTGCTCAAACACGGACAGGTTGGTACAGGGGTTAAGAAGGTCACGGGCGCTCGCGCGGTAATGACGGAAATTGGTGCTGGTGATTTGCATCAGCCCGACCGAATAGCGTCGGCCCTGTGCTGCCAACCGTCCGGTGAGGCTGACGGCCTCATCCCTGCTCGTGGGGAAATGTGAAATCACGCCTTTGCCACCGGGCAGAATTTCAGCGATGGCATACGGATTCAAACCGGATTCGACCCGCGCCACATCAAGTGCCGTAGACGGGTGAATGCTGGGGGCGCACTGCATAGCCGCCGCCAGAAATACGGTGGTGGAAAGCATGATGGCCTCGGAATGATAAACCGGGCAACGCGTACCGCCATCAGACGGCACAGGGCCGGAAAAAGGGGGAAGGGTGGTTAAACGGGATGAGTATCCTGTATTGTGTCGCCGTCATCCCGGGGCTCAAGGAGCACCAGCTTTCCGGAAACGGCAATGCCGGGTGTCAGTACCACGTTCAGTCCGGGTTTATCGTGATGGGCGAAAGCGACGCCGACTTTCGTCCACCAGGTGTTTTTTTCACCCTGTGGGTCGGGCTGACTTTCCTGGGTGACAAATACGTGATAAATGGGTTTTCGCATGACGCCTCCTCTAATAAAAACAACAATGAGTTAAATGAATGTCACATCCCAATTCTGCATTCCGGTTTTAACGGGTCAGCGAGAACATTCAGCGGCACCCTGAATTGTGGTTTCGTGACAGCCCGAAACTTATTTTTAAAGAGCAATACCCGACCCGGGGAAATTAACGTCCATTCGGGTAACTATTATGTAATGAGGTTTTCAGGATCAGATATCCGGGGCGGTATATAAACTATAAATTCAAAGTTAAAATGAGAGAGATAAATTAGTGGTGGAGGGAGGTAAGCTCTGCGAAAAATAAAAGTAAGTGAAATAGTCAATAAAGACGACTGTATATTCATAGTTAATGATAAAGACATGCAGGGGAAATATTCCTGCATGTCTTTATGACCATTATTAACGTGTTCGACGTTCAAGTTTTTTCTGGCATTCTGTGCAGGTGGTTATGCCCGGGAGTGCCTGCCGTCGCTTTTCAGGAATGGGCTTACCGCATAGACGACAATGGAAAAATGATGGCGTAGACCCTGGCTTAAAACGACTCTGTTCAATCATATCCTCCAGTCGTTGCTCATTAAATTCCTGATCGCGGTCGATCTCATCTGGCATGTGCGGCCCTCCGGTCTGATTTCTCCTGTTCACAAAGTGCGATCCGCTTCCAAACGATGGTCAGTGACAACCCTTCGACTTTCGGCAGCAGGGTTTGCGTTACCTGCATCATGGCGGCCAGCGCATCGGCCGAGTCCAGGTTGGCCACCCGGCATTGTTGCCATTGCCGCCAGATGGCCGCATCCGTCTCTTCGTTCGGCTCTGGCGTCCGGCCATAAGGCACACGGACGCCCAGTAACCGGCGGCGAAGGCAGACTTCGTTGGAGGTGAGGCCAAAATATTTGTTGAGTAGCGCAATTGACCCGCCGAGCCGGATGGCATGATTGATACGTTGCTGCTGCAGAACCTCCTTACGGGATTTAGCCAGAAGCAGGTGTAATGCGTCGTGATGAACCGTCACAGCCAAAAACTGCGCAGACTCCCGACTGATGATAAACAGCTCGTCTAGTGATAATTGGTTGAGGGCATTCATTTCGTCGAAAGTGAATCCGAGCGATTCACAGTAGCGAATGTTGCCATCCTTCAATGCATGCAAGGCATCGGTTAAAACGGCGTAATTCAGTGACGGGATAATCATGGTGTTTTCTCCCTTCAGCTTATTGAGCGGCGGGCTAATTTAATATTGATCCATTCGTCAATTTCCGATTCGAGCCAGGCGACACTGGCTGGGCCAATCTTGATTGAGCGAGGGAAGGTGCCGTCTTTCATATACAGATAGATTTGAGAGCGCTTCAGGCCCGTTTTTTCTTCAACCTGTTTCAGACGTAATAACTGATGAGATGTCACGGTATTCTCCTGTGGCAGATGTTGCGCTAGCCGGGAGATAACACGACAACACAAAGTCGTGGTGCGGAGAAAGTTGATGAACCCGTATTACGGAAAATCCAATCCTTAATACGGGTTTTCATAGCGAAGGGCATCATCTTACTTTTGTGTTGGTAGGGAAGGGGGCGAGCCGCGCTCAAGCGCAGTTTTGAGCGTGTCGCCACTGAATCGATCGGTAATGCCTTCCTCTGATGCCCATTGCTCAAAAATGGATAGCAACTTGTAAGGTTTTCCTATCAACGGGCTGATAGTTTCATTATTTCTACAGGCAAGCCAAAATAGTCTTGATAGTGGGGATGATATGCGTGTGGAAGAATCCGAGAGTGATTTTTTTTCCAGCCAGCCAGTTGACTATTTTATTTAACTCAGTTTGCCTGATAACAAAACATGCATCCTTCGGTAAGTTATAAATAGGTAAGTAGGCATCATTAAAACTTAAATCTATGCCATTTAATGAGATTCCATTGCGTAATGAAATTCTATTGTGAACTAGAAAGTTTTCCCCTGATAAGGAAACAGTGATGCCATAGTTATTGTTCCCTCTAAGTACAGGTGATGGTATTTTTAGATTGTGAGCAAGTAGGCATTGTATGAGAAAATATTCATATCCAAAAAGACTTGTATCAATGACGCCATGAGAAGTGTGAAAATATTTACCTTCGGTGCTGAAAGTTAAATTACTCTCGCTAAAAAAAACGATTTCATCCGACGTAATTTTGCCGTCAGGTAAGTTATTATCTTTAGGTTTTAGCTTTAATTTATGGTTATAGGATTTTATTTTCCTCAAGGTAATTGGAGACTGAAAGTATATCGAAAGGAGGATTTTTCCCTGCAGAGCATATCGATAGATATCACTTTCTTGTATTTTTCTAATGCCGTTTTTCTTTGATGCTTTAACTGCTTCTTTGATAGTTAACCAGTCTGAGTTTACATTTTTATTCTTAAAAAAAGCGAGTCTGTCTGACATAACATATCTCCTTTTACATATCCGTGCTGATAAATATAATGCCCTCTCATAAGGTGAATAAAGAATGACTGTTGATGGAAGGTTGGATATTTTTTTTCAGTATTATCCATTCGTATTGATTTGCAATATAAGAATGCCGCAAAAAATTCGCGGCATTTTGGTTTATTTTAAATTTGGATTGATGTCGGGATTTTCAAAATCAGGAACAAAAGAAAGATATTTTCCTCCAATCTTTATAGCCCGTCTGTTTGCTTCTGCATCATGAATGTGTAACGGTGGGGTAACACCCTCTTTCGCTACAATGCCTGTTTCTCTAAAGAACCCTTCGAAACCTGCGGGAGAGAACATCAACAATATCTTGATAGGTTTAATGCTGTTATTTCTAAATTGGTGATAAATGCCCTTTGGTACATAAACAAAATCGCCAGGGTTTGCCTGAAAGATATTTTCTCCGGCTCTTACGGTTAATTGGCCGTCTAGTACATAAAATATCTCATCAGCGTCTTCATGAAGATGCCAGATCGGACCACCACCAGGCCCAACAAATCCCTGAATAATAGAAATGCTGCCGCCGGTATTTCCTTTGTCAAGCTTGATAGTATAGGTGTCATTATTTAACCAAAGCGGAACGCCTTCATTATCTCTAATAATAAATGGTTGCATTATTTGTACCTCACGGTTATGAATTTAAAGAGAGTGGCCGCCATCAATAACTATTCGTGTACCCACTAAGTAGTCAGACTGGCCTGAGCAGGACCAAATAATGGCTTGAGCGATCTCTTTAACATCGCCAATACGCCCAATGGGGATCAAATCGCGCCATCTTTTGTCACGGTCTGCCGCCGATTCGCCGGGAAGTTGGGTCATTTCGGTGGCCAATGGACCTGGGTTTATTGAGAAAACTCGCACGCCGTGCGTGATAGCCTCTTTTGCCGAGACGCGGGTCAATGCATCGACGGCAGCCTTTGAAGCGGTGTAGGCTGCCGTGCCCGGAATATTCAGCCCGATAGACATATTTGATGAAATATTAACGATAGTCCCGGCCCGGTTTTCTTTCATCGACTGAAGTTCGCGCTTCAGACTTTCAAACAAACCAATGACATTAGTAGTGAATACGTGATTAAAGTCTTCACTGGAGGTTTCATCGACAAAACCAAAAGAAAATACTCCGGCGTTATTAACGGCAATATCAAGAGTACCGACTCTATTTTTAATTTCATCAAACAGGTTATCTATTGATTGATTATTATTTACGTCGAAAGGAATAACCCATGATTTGCCAGGAGTCTCGGAGATCGCTTGCGCTGTCTCTTCTAGTTTCTGCTTATTTCGACCTGCAAGAATAACGGTTCCGCCAAGTCGTGAAAATGCCAAGGCTATTTCTCTGCCAAGTCCACTGCCTGCGCCGGTTACAAGAATTTTCTTTTGCGAAAAAATACCACTCATCGGTTCTCTTCCTTATATAAAGTAATCTTCGACTTTGCCACCAAGGAGAATATCGCCGCACACCTGCAGGACTTTTTCCTGCGCGACAGCGTGCTGGCAAATAGTGTTGATATCACGTAATGCGCGATCAAAAGGTGTTTCATGGGTGTAGATAGAACCCCCACCCTGTAGGTCATACAAGCTTGAAACGATGGTTCGTGCGGTTTGAAAGGCATTTCTTCGACTCAAAGCTGACTGCACGCGCCAATGAGTAATATCGTCATGAGCGGCATCGGCTTCGAGCGCCTGCCATAATGTACTTACGCTGGTGAGCGCCGCGTTTCTAGTGATAAATAACTGATTCTCTGCGTTAGCCACCGCCGTCTGTACGCGCTTTGAGTTTCGCCATTTCACATCATTGATTCTGTCTGTGCGGTCGTCGGCGACGTCGTAGATATAGTCCAGACAGGCTCTCGCAAGCCCCAGCGGGATACCGGCCATTTTGCGTAAAATTGCATCCGGCGTTTTGTGCAGTGGCCCTTGACGTTTTGGTTCCGAGAAATTGAACGCGTGCTGTTCGGGAATGAACAATCCTTGCGTGGAGTAGTCCTGACTGCCGCTTCCCCGCAGGCCGGTGGTGAACCAAGTGTCGGAAAAAAGGTAGTCGGCAGGACGCGCCAGCATGACTCGCCAAAGGGGCTTGCCGTTATCATCCAGTATAAGATTGCCGTTACGGTAGAGGAAGCAACCTGCCGAGATGACATCGCCATGAGGCGATCCGCTGGCAAAACGCCATTTGCCAGTGACAATGTAGCCGCCATCAACTATCTCGGCTTTTCCCTGCGGGTGTATCCAACCCGCCACGGCCAGATTGGCGTGTGGAAAGATCTCTTTGGCGCTTTTTTCTTCCAAGAAACCTGAATAAATACCTGAGTCACAACCAATCATGGCGCACCAGGCGGTAGCCGTATCGCCCCGGGCGAGTTCTTCCAGTACAAGGATTTGCTCAATCGACGTCAGTCCGGCACCGCCCCATGATTGCGGGAAACACATTCCAAATATCCCAATGCCACGTAGCCTTTCAATAATATTGAGTGGTATCCTGCGATGCTCTTCTATTTCACGAGCGGAGTTACGTAATTTGCCACGTAAATCTCTTAGATTAACTAATATATTGCTAAATGTATTTTCTTCATGAGTTATCATGGATGTGCCTCAATAAATGAACCTATATGATTAAATCTTAAAAGTACATATTGGTTATTATTAATAACTATATCGCCCGGATGCGAAAATTCCCTTTGGGTCTAAAGTTTTTTGCAAGCTTCTAATGATTTCACCTTCACGAAGCGTTCTGGCATTACGACTATTGGCGAGAGGATGTTCGACGTCCAAACGATAAGGATAAAAACCGGAAGCACTAAATTTTTCATGAAGAAGTTTCAGAGCACGATGAGCTTTTCTTATTTCCTCTTCTACGCGTTCAAAACGAATGGATACAACGAGATCAATAATCTGATCACTCAGCGTATTAATTGTGGCGCCGCAGCGCACGCCAGTAGACTCGAAGATATCGTCGAAATGTAGATAAGCCTGTTTAATAGCCTGACCGGTAAAAGGAAGCAGAGGCAAGAAAAATATCCAGCCTTTGCCTTCGGCATCTATTTCAGCCGGTGTAGTACCGAGCGTCTTCTCCAGAAGGATATCATGATATTTAGTATCCCCTTGATAGGCAGCGTTGACTAGATTGGCGACGATATCATCTTGATAAGGATTCGTAGGGCTGTCGTTCCAGATCAAAGAGATGAATTTCTCGCCAGCTTTTACAAACTCGGTTTCCAGCGCGGTGGAAAGTGCCGATACTACTGAGGCAGCTCCCGAAAGAGGCAAATGAACGAGAAACTCGCCCTTATTCGCACCATACGTCAGTGTTGAGGTTTCATCATAAACCTTAAGTACACCGTGAATTAACCCTTGTGCTGACCAACGCTGGAAAGTATTGATAGCATACTCTAAGTTTTCGGGAGAAAAGGAAATATAGGCGACGCGAGATTTTTCTGGTCGATTAAGTAGACGTACAACGCCACCGGTTATAATTCCGAGATTCGATTGGGTGAATAATTGCACCAGTGAAGGGCCAATCCCGTGGGAGTATAATGCGCTATGTTTTCCCTGTTCCGGCCACCAGCCCACTCGGTGCAGTGTCCCGTTGGCGAGAACAATTTCCAGGCCGAGAAGATCTTCTGTACGCTGGTGCCTCAACCCGACGCCCCGATCGAGAGCATTACCTAAAAAACTCGTTTCTGCAGATGAGGCTGTCACATTAATAAAGCGATGGGTGTTCAGTAATTTTTGCGATAATATTCCCTGCGTCACACCTGGCTCAATGACAGCATAACCCTCTGCGATATTAATCTCGCGAATTTTATTTAATCCGGTCAGCTTCAACTGCACGGCGTTGTCTGACGGAGGTTTTGTTGAACCTAGCCCCCAATTGTATCCAGTTGAGTAGGGATAAAGCGCTGTTTCTCCGTCAAATTGATCTGCTAGCTTAACAATACGAATTACTTGTTCAATACTGGAAACATCCACTCGGCCAGAAACCGATGGGGAAGTATATTCACCAACATCATTCGGTGTTTTTACATAGGCGACGACGTTTTTATGATCTAAATGCTGTTCGAGAAAGGAGATGAACTTTTTGCTCATTTAATCAATCCTCTATTTTGCGATAGCTAATATTCGGGTTCAGAAAGAAATAGTGCATTTCATTACTGTATGAACCATCGTGATTTTTCAATCGTCCCGGACGCATCCCCTCAAATTCAAACCCTCCCTTTTGCGCGACTCTTTCTGACGCGATATTGCCTTCTTTGACACCAAGTTCTAAACGTACATAACCAGCTTCATTAAAGGCCCATTTTTTCAAAAGATTCAGTGCCCTTACGGCGTAGCCTAAACCACGATATTCCGGCAATATCCCGTAACCCACATCACCTACATGAGGTGGGACAACATTGCGGATAACAATTTTTCCTACAGCATTACCAGTTGAGCATTCTATAATAGTTAGTAATATATTAGGGCCTACGGCTGAATTAAGCCCGCAACGCCTGACTTTTTGTTTTATTTCATCAAGTGATGCTGTATCGAATAAACCCCACTTCGATGATTCAGGATTTGATTGCTCTAACCATATACAAAATGTGTCTTTTGTTTCGGCTAAACGTAGTGCAATTTTTTCATCGCGATAAATATTACTATCCACTGCAGGGAATAATAGGCTTTTTCCCGTGTTAGTTTGATCCTTCAATAATGAAAATACTGCAAATTCCTCTAGCTCTGAACTTACATTAAATTTTTGTGTAATACCTTCAAAAGTATACCCGCTCAATATAAGGCTATTAATGATTTTACGATGATCAATCAGAATGTGAGTCTCAACTCTCAGTGTCTTATATTTTTCAAATAAAAAAACTGAAAGTTTACGGAATAGTCCGGTTTTTATTTTTTCTCCTAATGGCGTATGAATGTTAATGTCTAGAATTATGCTGCTATAATCATTTTCTGATGGCCGCAAGAAAATGTCTCCTATATGCTCCGGCTTGCATTCTCGTATAACAAATATTTTATGTGTGAATGATTTTTTATTGGGCGTGTCATTTGATAACCTTGCCTCGCAACTTTGGTCGATAATTTTATCACTCTCGCTGTGGTAAATGATTGGGATCTCATGCTTGTATTTGTTTTCGGGAAATGAGTGCGATTCCGGAATAGTTTGAATGTTATTTTCATAGCCTAATGAATTAGTTTCACTGTTCATGGTCTATTCCTATTGGTACAGTCAGATATTTGTCTGAGGATTAACAGCAGGAGTATCGTAACGGTTGTTTCTCAAAACAGGGAGTAGGGTGACAATCGCCAATCCTGCTAAAAAAATACCGATGAGAGTTGGTGCACGGTAGCCATAACCTTGGTCGATTGCATAGCCACCGGCCCATGAACCAATAACTACTCCAAGACAAATAACGGAGGTATGCATAGTGTTAATTAATGAAGTATTAGGGGCTGCTTTAAACACGCGTGAGGACATGGCAGGAGTGAGAGTAATACCAGTAAGTCCTAAAATCATTACAGAAATCAGCACTAATATTTTATTTTCGTAGAAGGTATAAAGCCCAAACAGTGCAAGTACTAGCACGACGCTTCCGGTGAAAACAACTTTAATCGGCGATTTATCTGCTAGTCGACCTACAAGAAAGTTACCAATTACCGTGAATACACCGTAAGCGAAAAGAATAGCCGGGATATATAGAGTATCGAAACCGACAGTGTTTTCAAAATAGGGAACGAAGTAACTGAATGTCGCGAATGTAGCAGCAATAATAAAGAAACTTGTAATAAAAGCCCCCCAGATTGATCTGTTTATAATTGAACCAAATTCAGCCTTAATACTACCCTTAACCTCCGCTTTGAATTTAGGAACAATCAGTATAATACCTATTCCAGCTAAAGATGTAAGGACAATAATTAATGCGAAGGAAACTCTCCAGCCATAATACTGGTCAAGTATTGCTGATAGTGGCAGTCCCGCCACCGTCGCTATCATCATCCCGCCCAATACGATGGAGGCTGCAACGCCAAAGCGTTCCGGTGGAACCATTTTTGCCGCTGTCAACAGCGCAAAACCGAAGAAGGCTGCCGAAGATAATCCGGTCGCAAACCTCGCTACTGCTAAAAGATCATAAGTTGCAGAAACGGTTGCGACTACTTGGGCGACAAGAAATATGCCAGTAATAGTCAATAATGCTGCTTTATTGCTAAGTTTAACTAAAAATGTAGCAAGCAAGGGACCACCGAAAACCATACCTAATGAATAAATGGTAATTAAATATCCAACTTTAGGAATGGAAACACCTAAATCAGATGACATGGATGTGATTAATCCTGCGACCATGTATTCAGATGTTGTCATGGCAAATAGAGTAAAACCTAAAACATATATTGCCGCTGGAAGTGGTTTATTCATAAAAGTTCACTCAATGTGATTAACAGTAATGAAACTAATACCCTCGATCATCAGTTTTTGTAAACAGAATATGAATCATAATTGTTATGACATTTTTCACCAATATAATCTGCTGGTTTATCGAGTTGTCGTGTTAGGTTAGGAGGTTAAGATATCGAATTTAGGTAATTAAATTGTCATCGGCTTATCTTAAAAATAGATAATGTTATTTATTTAATTGATTTTTCTGAATGTGTAAATATCGAAAAGGAAAATAACAATGAGTGAATACGTGCAAGCAATTGTGAAATCAGATACTGGTGGTTTTAGATTTACCGATGTACAGCGGCCAGTCAGAAGGACGGAAAGTGATATTTTAATCAGAGTTTCCAATATATCACTTAATCGGGGAGAATTAGACTTTCCCTGGGAATCGGATAAGCCTGCCGGATGGGATGCATTTGGTATTGTGATCGAGACCAGCACCGACGGTCAGGGACCAAAAATTGGGGAGCGGGTATTAACATGGAGTTTTTCGGGTGCCTGGAGCCAATATCGCGTTGTCGATCGTGCCAATGTCGCTATCGTGCCAGAGAGTGTATCAGCAGCGGTTGCAGCAGCGTTGCCGGTGGCAGGATTAACGGCGCTGCGTTCTCTGCGATCCCTTCATTTGCAGCCGGGCCAGTCTCTGGCCGTTACCGGTGCAACGGGCGGAGTCGGGCATTTGTTGGTTCAGTTGGCTATGCATACCGGTATTAAAGTTTCGGCGGTGGTGCACAGTCAGCGTGGATTCGATTGGCTGCAAGCCAGCGACGTTAAACCCAACGAGGTACTATTGGCTAAAGAATACCCTTTTGAGGGAGCCTTTGATGCACTGGTCGATACCGTCGGTGGCGATTTACTGGCTCATCTATTAGACAATGTTGTCCCTAATGGCACAGTTCTCATTCTGGGCGTTGCCTCGGGACAGGTGGCGAGCATAGACACCACAATTTTGGTATCACGAGGAATCGATCTGATTTCTTATAAGGATTATTCCCCGGCTGGAGAAGATTTAAACACCTTGCTCACTCTCGTTGACGAGAAGATCATTAAAGTATACGCGGATAATATTGGTAGTTGGGATAAAGTCATTAAACAAGATTTCATGCATCTTCTCGCTCCAGGCAAAGTCACGCTCAACGTACCTCAGGACTAAGCTCAACTCGTACATAGTCCTCTATGCTGTCGCCACGCAAGGATATTGCAATAATTGTGGCGACATAGCGTTATCTTTTAACTAATAACACATTGATATTTAACTTCTGTTAGTTTTTTTGTATCTTGATACCTCCACGAGGCATAGATGTTCGTGTAAGAGATGTAAGAGAAGACTTATGGATTTAAACGCGCTTAAAATCTTTATTAAGGTAGGGGAAACGCAGAGTTTTACCAAAGCTGCGCAGGCATTGGGCCTCACCCAATCAGGGGTCTCACGTGCAATTACCAGGCTTGAGCTCGACCTTCGTGTTACCTTGCTTAACCGCAATACCCACTCTGTAAGTCTGACTACCGATGGCGTTTTTTTATATGAATCCTCAAAAAGCCTGATTCATGAAATGGATGAGGTTGGGCATTCGATTACCGGCAGAACGGTATTCCCTGAAGGCGAACTAAAAATAACGACACCTTCTGCCTATGGCCGATTGGTAATTATTCCTATGCTCAAAGAGATTCTGGACAGATATCCGGCATTAACAATTGACGCGGTTATGACTGACCGATTGGTTGATTTGGTGGAAGAAGGCTTTGACGCGGCGATTAGAATTGGCAGCGTACAGGACTCACGGCTTATCGCCAGAACTATTAAGCATTTACGCTTTGTCACCGTTGCGTCACCGGAATATTTAAACAGCCACGGAATTCCAAAAGAGCCAGCGGAACTGGTACAGCATAACTGTCTGGCTGTTAAAGCACAGAGAACTGGGCGTAGCACAAAGTGGTTTTATTCTATTGCGGGAGAACAGCAGGCTTTTGATATTAAGGGTAATCTGGTCGTCGATACTGCGGATGTACTGTTAGAGGCGGCACTCAGCGGGATGGGAGTTGTTCAAATAATGGACTTTGCGGTCGGTAAATATCTGGAAAACGGTAAACTTGTCGAGCTACTACAAGAATACTCCGAGGCTTCGATTCCGCTTTCATTAATTTATGCAAAATCGCGCCATCGTTCGCCTAAAATCAGTACATTGCTGGCGGCGTTAGGAATAAATACTTGACCCCCAACACAGATGCAATTGTGCTTGATTTGTGAGGGGCCAAATTCAACATCCTGCTCAATTCTGTGACTAAAAACCAAGCTTTGTATGAAGCTGATGGTGTTTTAAGTATATATGCGAAGTATTTAGCCTTAAACGGGGCTCATTAGCTGAGCCCTTTTTCAAGCTTATCAATCGGTTTATACCGTAGTTCAGACTTTGGACTGCTGATGGCCCAAAATATAGGATGGCACGAATTCCTCTCTGCACCTGTCCAGATAATCTGACCACCACTGCATCATCGCCTTACGGGCTTCCAGATGCTCCGCCTTGTGGATGTAGGCTGCCCGAACGCTATTGCGCTCCTGATGGCTCATCTGACGCTCAACTGCATCCTGTGACCAGAGACCTGATTCTATCAGGGCACTACAGGCCATTGCCCGGAATCCGTGGCCGCAGACATCCTCTTTAGTATTATATTCCATCAGCCGCAGCGCCTTATTAACCGTATTTTCACTCATTGGTCTGGATGGATTATGGATGCTGGGGAACAGCAACTCCTGATCACCGGAGATTTCTCTTATCTGCTTCAGTATGTCGATGGTCTGTTGTGACAGCGGCACAATGTGCGGCGTGCGCATTTTCGCCCCCCTGCTGGAATAGCGGACGCCTGGGAGCGGTTCTCGTGTGGCGGGGATCGTCCAGATTTTATTTGTGAAACTTATCTCCGTCCAGCGGGCAAACCGCAGTTCGCTGGAGCGAATAAAGACATGCAGGGTAAGAGAAACAGCCAGCCGGGTTAATTCCCGTCCCTGATGATAGCCATCAATGCGACTCAACAATTCGGGTAGTCGTTCAAGGGGAAGGGCGGGGTAGTGTCGTTTAACCGGTGCTGCGATGATACCTTCGAGATTCGATGCTGGATTGCTCTCAATCATCCCCTGATGCACCGCATGCCGCATGATGTTGCACATATGCTGCCGGGTACGTGCTGCGACTTCCAGCAGACCTTTTTGCTCAATGCCTTTCAGCAGGTCGATAAAGTGACGAGGTTTCAGTTCAGCTACTGGCAAGTGTCCAATCACAGGAAATATATGATTGTTCATGCTGGCAAGCAGACGGGAGGCGTGGTTCTCAGACCATGTTCTGTTGCTTTTATGCCAGCTCAATGCAACGTGCTTAAATGTTTTTTCCGGTGAGCGGGCAGCTTTCTCTGCGATACGTTGTTGTGATGGATTGATATTCTGCGTTAGCAGCTTGCGTATACCATCACGTTGCTGACGAGCGTAAGCCAGAGAAACATCGGGATAGCACCTAAGCCGAGGCGAGATTCTTTACCATTGATACGATATTTGAGATACCAGAGACGTGAACCGCCTGGATTGACTAAAAGGTACAGTCCATGAGAATCAGAAACTTTGAAGGGTTTTGCGGATGGTTTTAAGCTACGGATTTTAGCGTCGTTCAGAGACATATGGTGGTCACTCCATAATCGAACTGAAATGACCCCAAATCAGACCACCAATCTTGCCCGATGCGGAGGGGGAAATGAAAATGCATCGGGAAGACTTTTCACGCTAACTTATTGAATCTAAATCACATAAGGATTCGCAAAGAGGCATGAAAACAAGAATTTGGCTCCTCTGACTGAACAGGATGACATGCCAGAAAGCGTGCGAATTGCCTAAAACCCAACCGGATACAAAGAGACTCACTTGAAATCTGATTTATTCAACAAAGCCCGTCAAAAGTAATGTTACTGAGAGTTGGAATCAGTGGTAGGATTCATCGGAATATACACTGGCGATAGCCTGTTCTGTAAGGGGAATGATTGGGAAAGTATACTATCAGTATACATAAATCATTCCTATTAGATCTTGTTGTCGAGAAAAGAAAGATTTTTGTCAATTTCAAATGAAAATTGGTAGGGATGCTGTCACCGCATCCCTCTATAAATTCTTAGAAGAAATCAATTCGCGTATTGATACCGACGGTGCGACCCATATTGACCTGCGCGACGGCGCTGCTGCCGTTCATGTAGCCATAGGTACGGTAACGACGGTCGAACAGGTTATCGACATAGACGGAAATGTTCATCCGTTCAGTCGCCTGCCAGCCCAGGCTGCTGTCCAGGGTGGCATAGGTGCCTTGCCGCAACTGGTTGTCGCCATCGAAATAATGCGGCCCGACCAGATTAACCGCCAGTCGGGGCATCAGTGCGCCATAGCGCGTATCAATCACGCCGTTCACGCTGCTTCCCGCGCCATAACGTGGTACGAACGGCACCCGGTTGCCGTGATACAACTCACTGTTATTGGTGAATTCGGAACGGATCACGTTGCCATTGATATCCCATGACCAGCCTGGCGCAAACCGCCATTTCGCTTCAAGCTCAACGCCGGTGGCGTCGGCTTTACCCGCATTGCTTAATGTCTGCATCCCGACCGGGCCAGAGTAAAGCTGCATGTCTTTGGTGTGGGTATAAAACGTCGCGGCTTGCAGCGTGACGTCAGCGGTTTCGTAGCGAGTGCCAAGTTCATAGTTGATGGATTTCTCGGCGACGAACGGTTTGGCATCAAGACCCACAGTAGGCACGATGTTGTACCCGGAAGGTTTATATCCCTGGGCTATACGGGTATACACTCTCCAGTCGTCGGTCAGCATATAGCCTGCGGATAGCTGCCCGAGCACCTGATCGTCATTGCTCTTACCCTGGTCGCCAAACGCGTTGCCGAGCATGCTGCCGTGATATTGTGTACTGGATTTATCATGCGAGAAGCGCACGCCGCCGCCGATATCAAAACGATCGGTTAAATGCCAGGTCAGGTCACTGTATGCGGCCAGCGTTTCAGCGGTGGTATAGCCGGTACTGCTTAAATAAGGCATTGTCGGCATGTCGTAGGCTGAATTTAACTTCTCGCGGGTGTTCTGCCGGTACAGCCCAAACACCATATCAACGGTACGCGCATCGCCCAGGGTTGCGGCGCGCAGCTCCTGCACATCCTGATTCCAGCGCTGAGGCATATTGACGATTAACGAACCGGAAGGGAAGGTGCGCGAATAATGCTGCTGCTGCCAGGCGCTGATCAGGTTGAAAACCCAGTCATCGGTGGTGTATTTCCCACTCAGGGTCTGGCTGTCAGTGCAGCGCCGCATGTACGGGTCTGGTGAACCATCGCTGATCGACAGCTTACGGCCCTTAATATCATTCCATCCCACATAGGCGTCCTGGGTGGCGCGGGTACATTCGCGTGAGGCGGCAAAGCCCATTTCCCAGGGCTGATCGTCCGGCGCCAGACGCAGTTTCACATTCCCTATGCTGGCGCGGGTGCCGCCTAAGTCATCGCTTCCCGTCGCGGGGTTAATCATGTCGCCGTCATCAACCTGGCGTAACAGGGTGACGCTGCCGTACAGCAGGCCATCCTGAATGGGGCCGCTCAGGTTGAACTTACTTCGATAACTGTCGCGGCTACTAACGCCGCCTTCAATATAGCCGCGCGGCGTGCTGTCCGGCTGCTGGGTGACGATGTTGATGATCCCGCCCTGAGCGCTTTTGCCATATAACGTTCCCTGTGGGCCTCGCAGCAACTCCACGCTTTGCACATCGGTAAGCGCCTGGATGGTGTTGGTGGAAAGCTGAGGGACGCCATCGACATACAGGGTGACGGCGGGGTTATAGAAGTCCTGCGCTGAAGAGACGCCGCGTAGCGAGATCGTCGAAAAAAGCATGTTGCCGCTATTTTCAATATTGAGCCCGGGCAAGACTCTGGGGAGTTTGTCGCTGGCGGTGACGCCGGCGTCGCTTAATTCCGGCGCGCTGACAACAGTAGACGAGACGTTGTTGGCTGATGCCGAGCGGGAAGATTGTTTACTGGCGGTAACCACCAGCGTGCTTTCGTCTTGCTGTGAAGTCTGGGCATTAGCAATGGCGGGGAGCAATAATCCCCCCAAGGCCAGAGGATAAAGCCGTGTCATTTTCATTGTTGTGAGTCCCTGTAAGACGGCGAAACGCCAAAAATACCGACAATGGTGAATTGAAAATGATAACTATTTCTAATAGTGGTGCTACCCGAAACGGGTTTATTTCAACCTGTTTCGGGTCGGTTTGCGCTTATTGGGCAGAATGGCGATAACGGTCGACGGCGAGAGCCGTCAGGCGTTTTTTGTCTATCTTGCCGACGGCGGTGAGCGGCCAGTGGTCCAGAAACTCGATTTGGTCAGGAATTTTCCACGCGCTGAGCCCCATACGGGTCAGTTGTTGACGCAACTGCTGATAGTCAGTTGGCACCTGCTGCGCGATGATAAACGCGCAAATCCGCTCGCCAAGCAGCGTGTCCGGCGCGGCGACCACCGCGCAATCTTGCACTTCCGCTAAACGCAGCAGTGCCGATTCCACTTCAGCCGCGGCTATTTTTTCTCCGGCGCGGTTGATCTGCTCTTTTATGCGTCCCTCAACGTGCAGGTTCCCCACCTCATCCAGCCTGACATTGTCGCCTGTGCGGTAAAACCCTTGCGCGGTAAAGGCCTGCGCGTTGTGGGCAGGGGCGCGGTAATAGCCCGAAATGGTATAAGGGCCGCGCGTTAACAATTGCCCGGTTTCGCCCGGCGCGACGTCGTTCTCGTCTTGATCAACGATGCGGATTTCATCCAGAGGGGACAACGGGCGCCCCTGGCTGTGGAGAATGGTGGCATGCGGATCGTCCAGCCGGGTAAAACAGAGCAGGCCTTCCGCCATACCGAAAACCTGTTGCAGGGTACAGTCAAAGGTGGCGATAACCTGCTCAGCAAGCGTCGGGTCGAGCCGGGCGCCGCCTGCCTGAATGACGCGCAGCGACGAAAGGTCGCTGTCTTCCCACTCCCTGGCCTGCACCCATAATTGCGCCAGCGCCGGAACCAGGGCGACGTGAGTCACTCTTTCCTGCGCGATTAAAGGCATCACCTCATCACAGCTGGCGCTGTCGGTCAGCACCACTTTTCCGCCGCAGGCAAGCGTTCCCAGAATACCGGGGCAGGCCAGCGGAAAGTTATGCGCCACCGGGAGGACGGCGAGATACACGCTCTGTTGGCTGATGCCGCACAGTTCAGCAGAAGCGCTGAAGTTATAGCTATAGTCGGCATGTCGGCGCGGGATGAGTTTGGGCGTGCCGGTTGTGCCGCCTGAGAGCAACAACAACGCGGTGGCGGAAACATCAGGCTGCGGCCATGCCTGTCGCTCACCGTGAAGGGAGAAGAGCGGCGTAAAATCGTCGCTCACGGTCTCTCCAGCGACCAGAACATGACGCAAGCAGGCGTGTTTGTGCGCCATCTGTCGGGCCAGCTCTGCGTGGTTTTCCCCGTGAATAACGTAAGCGACGGGTTGCGCCAGCTCAATCAGCGCGTCGATATCCAGCGCCCGTTGCGAGGGCATCGCCAGCACGGGGATAACGCCCAGTCTTAACAAGGCGAACAGCAGGGTAACAAACGCGTTGTCGTTGGGAAGCTGCACAATTACATGCTCCCCCGAACGCAAACCCAGTGATGACAGACCTGCGGCAAGTTCGTCAACTTGTGCATCAAGCGCGCTGTAGGTTAACGACCCCTTTGCATCAACGACGGCAATTCGCGAGGCATAACGGGCCGCCCAGTGGCGCAACTGTTCGGCAATGGGTAAGGGATACTGTTCAATCAGAGATTCAAAGGAAGAATTCATGCGTCACCTTTCTGAAGTACTGGGCTGTTTTTGCAACGCGGTCATTGCAGAAAATGCGTGGGGAAAATGGCGGACAATCTGCGTAAAAAAGGACCGGGCTTGTTGAATGGGATAGAAATGATCGCCGTCAATCACCACCGGGCCTGTAACGTGGCTCAGCCACTGACGCCAGGCATCGACCTGCTGCCAGGAGGCTTCGCGATCGTGGCTGCCGCACAATAACAGCGCAGGCGTGCGCAGCGGCGGACAGACGTCGGGCGAGTCGTAGTGATAGCTCTCGGTGGCGTAAAAATCAGCGCGCAGAAGAGGAAGAAACAGCGACATTAATTCCTGGTTTTCCCGCAGTTCAGGAGAACATCCGCCAATGTCTATCAGCTCAGCGATAAAGTCGGCATCATCGCGATGGCTGAGCTGGCGTTCAGAATGCAGATGCGGGGCATGGCACCCGGAAATAATCAGTCCTTGTGGCGCAAGCCCCCGTTGCTCCAGAAGTCGGCAGGTTTCAAACGCCACCTGCGCCCCCATGCTGTGCCCGGCGAGTAAAAGCGGCGTGTCAGGCGATACGGATGCTTCCAGCTCGTTCGCCAGCAGTGCCGCCAGTTGTGTAATGCTTCTGAGCGGTTCCAGATGGCGAAGGCGATCGCGCCCCGGCCAGGTCACCAGAGAAAGCGCGCAATCAGCCAGTTGCTCAGCTTGCCAGTGGCGAAACGCGCTACTGCTGCCGCCAGCGAAAGGGCACATGACCAGATGCGCAGTATTGCCGTTCCGGGCGGGCCACAGCGGGATGCACATTGCAGATTGCGTCACAGCGCCTCCTTATCATCATCGTTGTAGAAACCGGCTAACCGGTCGTGGTGCGGCGGCGTCAGGCGTCTGATCTCCGCATTGCCGGTCTTACGTAAAATCTGCTGCCATAAACGTGATAACGCGATCTGATGTACGCTTTGGCAGGCCGCTGGTGGATGTTCGCCCGCCAGATGGCTGCGCAACTGGTGTAGCAACCAGCTGACGCCCTCCGGCCCGACGGTTTCGCAGCAGTCGCGCCAGCTCAGGGGCGCCGCGCTGCGCGTCAGACCCGGCAGATCGCGCAGGATCTCCGGTCTGCGGTAGAGGCTGTGGGCGTTCTCCTGATGGTCTGCGACAAACAGGCTGGATGACCAGATGACGGGGCCGTAGCTCGCCTCCAGCGAAAGATGACCTTCCGGCCAGCCCAGCAGCAGGCGGTGCATGATAAGGCTATGCATATCTGGATCGTCAGGATCGAGATAGCGCTGAAGCAGCAGGCAGGCTTCTCCCTCCGGCCAGAAGAGTCTCAGACAGTGAAAATCGCTAAAGCTGCCAACCACGTCGCACTCCACGGCGGCGGCATCAACGCCCAGAGCCAGCAACAACAAATCCAGAGTGGAGTAGAGCAACTGTCGGCTGGTGGTGGCGTGGACTACCGGCGGCGTCTTAGCCAGGCAGCGACGCAGCTGCTGCGCATCGCGAAGCCATGTGCGTCCCGCGCGCGTATGCGGATAAAACGTGTTTACCCAATAGCAGCAGCCCTGTTCCTGCGCCAGCGTTTGTAAGGAACTGATGTCATCCGGGTGGAGGGGATGCTCCTGAATGACGTGTACGCCGCGCGTCAGAAAGTGTCTGGCAAGCTGCGTACCGGTTCCTCCGGCGACGGTCGAACGCACGACAATACAGGCGATATCCGGCATCCTGGTTATCTGTTCCGGCGAGGGATACAGCGGAATGCCAAACGCATGAGCCAGCTCTCTTGAACGGGCGCTTCCCTGCGCCAGCAGGCCGACCAGTTCCAGCCCCTCCGGGGGCTGCATAAAGGCATTCAGGTACATTTCGCCAAATTTGGCGCCCACAATCAGTACGCGTTGTTTTGGGGAGGCGGACGGCATCATAACGTGTTCTCCGGTTGCGTTGAGGTTGCGCAAAGCCAGCGCGTAATGTGTTGCGCACAAGCCTGAACGTGGGGGGCTTCCATCATGATTTGCCAGTGGCTGGCTTCAATCACAGCGTCGTCGGCGTTGTTTATCCAGCCCTGCCACTCGGTTTCTGCTGGCGTCCAGCGCGCGGGTCTCCCGGCGGCATACACCATGAGACAGGGGACCGGAACGCTTTCGCCCGGCGTATGCTCAGTCAGTAAACGCAGCAGATGCGCGATGTTGTCGAGCCACGTTTCTGCCGCTTGCAGCGTCAGGTTTTGCGACACCATACCGGCCGTTTTAGCGAGGCTGATAAAGTCGGCAAGCTGGCTGTCGGGCGTCTGCTGGTCGAAATGTTCGGGCAGTGCCAGAGGCGTTTGTCCTTCGGCTAACAGGCGCAGCAGGGCCGCCCGGTTTTCGCAACAGAAATCCTGTCGGCACACGGGATCGATTAACACCATCCGAACCTGCTCGCCTTTGGCGTACAGGCGCTGTGCGGCGCCCGCCGCAAGAAACGCGCCATACGACCAACCCGCCAGCACATAAGGGCCGTGAGGCTGCTGACGACGGATGCACCCGACATACTCATCGATCATCTGGTCGAGCGTGGCAAAGCGCTGCGGCGATTTTGCTTGCAGGCCGAAAACGCGCCTGTTCAACGCGCTAGCGAGCGGCAGCCAGGCGCTGATATCGCCGTCTGAAGCGTGGAAGACAAACAGGGTTTCCTCACCGTCGCCCTGGCAAAGGGGTATCGGGTTGTCCTCTCCTGACGTAGCCGCCTGTAGATGGGCGCAGAAGTCGCTCAGCGTCGAATGGCTGAACAGATCCTGAAGGTTAGCCCTGGCAATGCCTCTCCGGTTTAGCTGCGCGACCATCCTTGTCGCCATCAGGCTGTCGCCGCCCAGTTCGAAAAAGTCGTGATGCCTTGCCACGGGGCGAGACAGCAGCGATTGCCAGAGTTCAGCCACCTGTTTTTCCAGCGCCGGATTCCCCCCGGCAACTGGCGTGGGTTTGGCTGGCTCAGTCGGCGCATCAGACGGGGCATGCAGCGGCGTAAATAACGCTTCTCTTTGCCGGATCTGTAAAATGGGCAGACCGGTGCCAAAGCGCTGCTGTAAATAGCGGCTCACGGCTTTTTTATCCGGGCGATTTACGCCAGGCGAACGCGCCACCAGCAGATGCTGGCGCAGCGGCGACGATTCCTGCGCGGGCCACGCCAGCTCGTTTGCAAACCCGGCCTGAACGAGAACCTCCTGCCATGCGGAGCGGGTGAGCATCGGTTTCTCATCCCGGCGGCGGAAATCGCGGTATCCGCTTAATCCCTCAATAAAGCCCACGCTCGCCAGCTGGAATACGCTGTTTCGCTCCGTCGCTTCAACGATCAGCAAACGTCCGCCGGCTTTCAGCAACAGTTTTAATCTGCGCAACGTCTGGACGACATGGCTGGCGTCGTGGAGCACATTGACGGCAACGATCAGGTCGTAACCCGCCTCCGGGTGGGCGGTGAAATCCAGCGGCTGGTTGATGTCGAACAAGGCATAAGACACCTGCGATTCATCATGGAAACGGGCTCTGGCGTCATTGAGGAACTGCGCGGAGACGTCCGTGAAGTGGTACGACTGCCGCGTGTTCCGCGTGGCCTTCAGCACCGGCGCGGTAGTGGCTGCGGTTCCGGCGCCAACCTCCAGAATCCGTTCTGCGCTGCACAAGGCGGCAATCTGCGCGGTATAGCGATTCAGACAGGCGCTGGCGGGGTTGTCGCGATACAGCGCGTCGGTAACGCGATGCTGCTCGTTGAACAGCAATTCCAGCGGAGAATACTGCCCGGAGAAGAGGGCGTCGTGCCGGGCGATGCAGGTTTCCAGATACTGCGCCAGCGCCTGGCTCCATTGGCTTTGCGGGCACGCTTCCTGAGGCTCAGGAATCTCGCTGAGCGGAATGCGGCAGCGCCAGCTTTCACCTTCGCGGATTAACCACTCTCTTTCCGTCAGACACTGTAGCCACTGGCGCAGCAGACGCTGGTGAGACGCTTGCGCGGACAGCGCCTGTACTATTGCGCTAAAGCGATGGGCGATCTCCGGCGTGGTAAACAGGCCGTGACGATTTAGCGTAGCCGCGATCCCCTGTAGCGCACGCGCCTCCAGCCAGCGCCAGGTCGCCTCCAGCTCATCAAGCTGCGCCTGCTCAGGCAACGGCAGCGCCAGTTGGGTAAGTTCGTGCTCATCAGGCATCGCCGCTGATGGCGACGGATCGTCGGCCATCACGATATCCAGCGTCAACGCGCCCTGTTCGGTTATTTCCGCTCTGGCCTGCCGGATGCCGGGGTATTCGAGCGTCGCCTGCTCAATATCCCGCAGGTCGTAGTCCGCCTGCGCGTTCAGCGGCCAGCGTCGGCGGGGAATGTGCCCGGCGATGCCGCTGGCGAGAGTCTTCAGGCTTTCAGGGGCGGCGATGACGGCTTGCAGGATGGCGCAATAGTCATTAAACATCGCCTCGGCAGCGCCGGGTTCCAGCACGTTGTCCATGCAGTACCAGCTAAACTTCAACTCGCCGTCGCTCTCCATGACCTGATGATCCAGCCAGACCTGCGGCGTTTGCGTGAATACATAGCAGGGTTCGCCGAACAGATGGCTCATCGCCTGATCGATAGTCATGCCTTCCAGCGTCATCCCCAGCATACTGGTAAACACTACCGGCATCAGCGGTTGACGTTGTGATCCGCGCAGGCGGCCCAGCTCACGGATCACCTCAACACCGTTCATTTCACTGTGC
This sequence comes from Klebsiella planticola ATCC 33531, assembly GCF_000735435.1. Lineage (GTDB taxonomy): Bacteria > Pseudomonadota > Gammaproteobacteria > Enterobacterales > Enterobacteriaceae > Klebsiella > Klebsiella planticola. Next base: position 87,652 of record NZ_JMPP01000028.1, read on the forward strand.
GCCATGTTTTGCCAGAGGCGCTGTTGGGTCTGTTGCATCTGCTCTTGCAACGTCACCGGCGCTGAGAAGTTAAAATCAACCAGCGTGACGGAGGTAAAATCACCAATCAACTGGTTGATTTGCGGATGGATCGGCTGGCGATTGAAGAACGTCAGGTTCAGCGTAAATGTTGTGGTACGGCTCCAGCGCTCAAGGGTGGCGGCAAACAGCGTGAGCAGCGCGGCAGACGGTGTGACGCCTTGCTGCTGCCAGCGCTGTTTCACGGCCTGCCATTCTGTCTTGCCGATCGTCGATTTGAAGGTGGTGAAGTGTGGCGTTTCCGGGGGCGTCTCAACCACCGGCAGCTCTGGCGCTAAGGGCAGTTGCGGCAGTTTTTCCTGCCAGTAATCCCAGGCATCGTGCCATGCCGATGTCTGTCGGCGCGCCTGTTCAGCCATCACATAATCACGGAAGGTAATAGCGAGCGGCGCCAGCGTTTCACCGCGCCAGACCTGCGCCAGGTCGTCCATCATGACTTTAAAACTCTGCACATCAAACTGCAAAAGGTCGAGGTTCATATGCAGACGGTAATGGCAATCGTCGATTTCGCTGACCACCAGCTCAAAAAGAGGCCACTGGTCGGCAGGCAAAACGCGATAGCTCAGTTCATGCCGCCGTTTTTCCAGCGCGATGCGCTGTTCTTCCGGGGAAAGCGCGCGCAGATCGTCACGCGGGATGTGATACTCCGGCGTTGTCGCCAGGATTCGCTGCTGCCCGTCGGCATCAACCACCATACGCAACATATCGTGGCGTGCGATGAGCTGGTTCCATGCTTTCTCCAGTATGGCGAGATTGAACTCATCGTGGCGTTTATCCCACTCAAACAGGACGTGACAGGCGACGCCGCCATAGCCAATGAGGTGGGTTCGCCCCAGCCAGTAGGCGTGCTGAATGGGCGTCAAAGGGAAGGGCGCATAACGCTCGTCGGCGTCGTGCCGCAACACTTCCGGCTGCGAAGCGGCAGGCGTCGCCTCTGGCTTAGAACAGATAAGCTGCGTGAGTCCATGAGGAGACAGATCCTGCCACGCCCGTTCCGCATTGATGCGTACGCCCAGGTAGTGCTGAATATCGCTACTGAGTTCAAGGAAGAGCAGCGAGTCCATGCCGAGTTGCAACAGATCCTGGTTTGGATGCAGTGACGCCGGATCGCTCAGCCTTAGCTGAACCGCAATCCGCTTTTTCAGCCATGCCATCACCGCTGTTTCATCGCTCAGGCTGCCGTTAAAGGCGTTGTCATCAGCAGGAGGAATGACCGGCGTTGCGGCTTTTTCTGTGGCGCTGATGTTAAACAGAGCCTGTTGTAACGGGGGCATTTTGTCGGTAAAAACGCGCATCGCCAGTCGCCACGGGGCGCCGCGCATCACCGCCTGTTCCAGGTGCCAGCAGCCTTCGGCATCGCTTAACGCGCCCATACCTCGGCTGGCGAGCGTCGCCAGCATTTCCGGCGTGGCCGCCCGACCGCTTTCTCCCCATGCGCCCCAGGCGACAGAGAGCGTTTTCGGCGCATCAAGGGTGGAAAACTGCTGGGCCAGCCCGTCCAGGTAGCCGCAGGCCAGCGCATGGGCGCTCTGACCCGGCGCGCCGAGGGTGGCGGCAGCGGAAGAGTAGAGAATAAGATAGCGTCCGTCGTGGTTGCGCAGGGTTTGCAACAGCTGGCTTGCCGCCTGCGCTTTTACCGCGAAAACGGCAGCCAGCTGGTGGTCATCAAGCTCCTGCAAGGGCGCGTCAGCCAATACGCCAGCGGCATGAATCGCTCCGGCAATGCCGCCGTTGGCCGCCAGATCGTCAAGAACCGTGGCCAGTTGCCCGGCATCCCCCACATCACAACGGCAGACGCGCGTCTGCCCGCCCTCCACGTCGCGTAGCCATGACTCATCCACGCGCGGCGCCAGCAGGGCGATGCGTCGCGCCCCTTTTTCTCTGAGCCAGTTCACGGCAAGGCGGCCTAATCCGCCAAACGCTCCGGTCACCAGATGCCAGCGGCTATCGCCGGTAAACACGTTTGCCGGTAATTCAGCGGCGCATCCCGTATTGGGCGCCAGTGAAGGGAGCCAAAGGGTGTCACCCCGTGCGGCGAGCCAGCGCTGTGATAGTGAGACTGCGCTCAACCCTTGATGCAGCGTTTCCCACGGGGTGTTTTCGGCGAGATCGATGGCGGCAAGCAACCGTTCCGGCTGTTCGTTGGCCGCGACGCGAAGCAAGGCCCATAGCGCGTGATGGGATGCAGAGAGTGCTTCATTTTCCTCGACTCGCCACGCGCGGCGAGTAACCACAATCAATCCGGCTGCGCTGGCGGTGAGCGCTGCTATCACTTTCTCCGCTAAGGCCAGCGTATCCTCGCTCTCCTCAACAATCATCAGTCGCGAAGAGGCGTGCGGATCGTGAATGATGCCGTATTGCGCCAGCTCGTCGCTGCGCGCAAGCGTACCGGCGCTGAAGCTAAAGGTAAGCGGTTGGTCAATGCTGGCGACGTTGAGGGGCGTCCAGCGCCATTGATAATGCGTCTGCGGCGCAGGAAGAGACGCGGCGGGCGATAGCGGCAGCCACTCGCCAGCAGGATGACGGGCTTCAACGCGCATCTGACCGCGGGAAAAGGCTTCGTTTTGCCAGCTTAAGCGAACCTTCCCCAGCCACTCCGGGGCGGCGACGGGGGGCGGTTCCACAGGCAGAGCGTCGCCATGACGCTGTGAAAGCAGACGCCAGGCCTCCTGCCAGCGGGCGTTAAACCGTTCGGGCTGACCTGCGCAATCAGACCAGTCGGCGAGATAATCACCGTTATCCGTCAGCGCCTGCCCCAACACGGGTTCTGATGGCGCGGTGAATGTTACGGCGCTAACCGCCTGACCGGGCAGCGTGGCGAGAATGATATGTTCGCTCATCCCGGCGGTCGGGCTGCCATCCTGCGGTAGCCACGCCACTTTGCTGAATCCGGCGTGGCGGCACTGTTGTTGCCACTGAGCGGTGGTGAGGAATAACTCACCTTCGCGGGCGTCGAGATCCTGTAGCGGAAGAACCAGCGGGCCGAAAACGAAGTCAAACAGACGCATTGGCTGGGTGATTTCGCGCATCAGCAGGCGCCCGCCCGGCTTGAGCAGGGGGCGCAGATTATCGAGCGTGCGGCCAATATGGCGGGTGGCGTGAATCACGTTCGCTGCCACGATAAGATCGTAAGACTGTGCCTGGAAACCCTGAGACTGCGCCTCTTTTTCGAGATCCAGCTCGCTATACTTCACAAAATCATAGTCGGTGAATTTCTGCTGGGCGCGACGGGTGAACAGCGCCGAGATATCGGTGAAATGGTACTCCAGTGCCGGAACGCCGTTGAGTTCCGGCAGCAGCCACGCGGTGGTGCCGCCAGTTCCGCCGCCAACTTCAAGAATACGCAACGGCTGGCGGGGCTGACGCGTCTGGACAATGCCGTGTAATACCCCGGCGGCGATTTGGTTGAAATAGCGGCCAAAGCTGAATTCCTGATACAGCACTTCCACGCCGTCGGAGGCGCTTTGCGGGAAGATAATCGCCACCGGTTCTTCCGCGCCGCTCATCATTTCATATAACCGATCGCCGGCACGGGCGATGGTGTCGGGAATAGCCTGAAAACCTTCACAATAACCGGCAAGTTCCGTCAGCAGTGATTCCCGCTGTTGATGTTCAATGGGGCGGGCGCGGACGTATCGCCCGTCGGTGCAGCGGTAATCGCCGTCGACCACGCAGTTATTCAGCAGGCGCTGGAGTAGCTGCTGGTAGCGGGGCAGCAGACGTCCACGGCGCATGATGGTCATGGCGTCCACGCCGTTCTCAATGGCATCGCCGGTACAGCGTTGTACCAGTTGATCGACGTAGATGGCGTGCAGTCGCGTGGCGCACTGTTTAAGCGCTTCCAGGCGAGGGAGATCGAGCGCTGTCGCGGCGCGACTCGCCACCTCCAGCCCGGCAGACAGCGCTGCGTCGGCAGGCTCGCAGGCCGGGGAGACGCGCTCTTTCCAGTAACGCTCAGTATCAAACGGATAACATGGCGCAGCGATACGTTGACCATCGCCCGCCAGCAGGTCGGCCCACGGTAGGGCGACGCCGGCAGCGTAAAGCTGGAGCAGGGCCTGATTGAGGACATCGCTCGCCTCTTTGTTACGCCGGGCGCTGGCTATCCAGTATGCGTTATCGCGGTATTCGCGCTGCCCGCACGCAACCAACTGGGCATCGGGCCCCATCTCCAGAAAAACGCGGGCGCCGAGCTGATGCGCCACCTGAATACTCTGGATAAAACGCACCGGCTGGCGCATGTGTCGGCGCCAGTAATCCGCCTGGTTGAGCGTTGACTCATCAATGACGTCGGCGGTGAGCGTGGAAATAATCGGTATTTGCCCCGGCTCCGCGTGCAGTCCCGCGCAGGCGTCCTGGAACCGATCGAGTATCGGCTCCAGTAAAGCGGAGTGCGCCGCACCGGTTACGCTCAGGCGACGATAGTTAATGTCATGCTGCGAGAGCGTGGCGCAAAATACCGCGAGACGGGCTTCCGGCCCGGAAAATACCGTATGTTGCGTACCGTTGTTGGCGGCGAGATCCAGCTCAAACTGGCGAGCCAGCGGCATCAGCGTGTCTTCGTCTGCAAATACCGCCACCATCGCGCCGCTTGCGCACTGCTGCATTAGCGCGCCGCGCCGACAAACCAGTGGCATGACCTGTTCAATCGTATAGTGTCCGCAGACAACGGCAGCGGCAAATTCACCGACGGAATGCCCAATGGCGAAGTCTGGCTTCAGTCCTTCAGCACGCCAGTGCGCCGCCATCGCGATTTCAAACGCGACAATCGCCGGCTGCGCCCAGGCCATATTGTCCAGTTGCGCCGAATCGGGGTTAAACATCGCTTCGCGCAGTGACGGCGTGAGCATTTCGCTACAGGCGGAAAAACAGCGATCCAGCGTGTCGGCAAACGCCGTTGAGTGCTGGTACATCGTTTGACCCATAGTGCGCCAGTGCGAGCCCTGGCCGGTAAACAGCCACACCTGCTTGCCGCTGGCGCCGTGGCCGCTGTAAACCAGCGCCCCCGATTTCTCACCGGCCCAGGCGCTGAGCGCCTCGGCGGTTTCACGGTTTAATGGCGCCGCCAGGCGGAAGGGGAGATCGAGACGGCGCGCGTGCAGGGTTGTGAAGGCCAGAGAGCTGGCATCCGCATTCTCTCTCAGCGCCCCGGCATAATCCGTCGCCAGCCGCCGCAACGCGCTGTCGCTGGCGGCGCTGAGCAGCAGCGCGGTACTTTTTCTGCCGCTATCCGTATTGGGGAGGCGCGCGTTGAGCGCGTCGGGCAGCGAGGCGACGATCATATGGCAGTTGGTGCCGCCAATACCAAAGGAGGAGACGCCCGCATAGCGCATTTCGTCCTGCCATGCCTGTGCCGACACCGGTATGGTAAAGGGGCTCTCTTCAAGTTTCAGCGCCGGGTTGGGGGTGTGAAAATTCAGTAAGGGAGGAATTTGCCCGCGACTGACTGCCAGAACGGTTTTCAGCAGTCCGGCAATGCCCGCCGCGGTATCCAGATGGCCCATGTTACTTTTCACGGAACCGAGCGCACAGCGCTGATCCTGCGGGCGAGGCGCATAGACGTTGCGTAACGCTTCAATTTCAATCGCGTCGCCCAGCGGTGTGCCGGTGCCGTGGGTTTCAATGTAACCTACCTGCCTGTCGTCGATGGCCGCCAGCATTAACGCCTCTTCGATGACTGCCTGTTGCCCTGCGACGGAAGGGGCGGTATAGCCGACCTTTCTGTTGCCGTCGTTGTTGACCGCGCTGGAGAGGATCACCGAGATAATCGGATCGCCTGACAGCAGCGCGTCTCTCAGGCGACGCAGCACCACGCAGCCGAGACCGTTACCGGCCCAGGTGCCCTCAGCCGAGGCGTCAAAGGGACGACAGTGACCATCAGGAGAGAAAATCATTCCGGGCTGGTAGCGGTAGCCTGCCTGCTGGGGGAAAGAGAGCGCCACGCCGCCGGCAACCGCCATATCGGATTCGCCTGCGCGCAGGCTTTCACAGGCCAGATGCACGGCAACCAGCGAGCTGGAGCAGGCGGTCTGTACCGATAACGCCGGGCCGTGCAGGTTGAGTTTGTACGCGGCGCGGGTGGCAATATAGTCTTTATCATTGCCCATCAGAGATTGCAGACCTTTTACCTGCGCGACTTCTGTCACGTTCAATGCTTCGCGACCGGGGTAGGTACTCATCCGGGAAGAGGCGAAAACGCCGGTCTTATGGGGGACGGCGCCGGGGGCATAACCGGCATGTTCCAGCGCATGCCAGACCGCCTGCAAAAATAGGCGCTGCTGCGGGTCCATCGACTCCGCTTCCTGTCGCGAATAGCCAAACAGGGTGGCGTCGAAGCAGTCGGCGTTGTCTAACACCGTACCGATATTGACATAATGAGGATCGTCAATGATGGCGGCATCCAGACCGACGGCCAGAAGCTCTTCGCGCGTAAAGCGTCGGCTGCATTCACGACCTTCCAGCAGATTTTGCCAGAACGTTTCGCCATCCGGCGATTCAGGAAAATGGCAGGCGTAGCCGATAACCGCGACAGGTTCGCAGTCCGGGTAGTGTTGAGCGATCGATGCATCAATGGAATCTGCTGTCGGCGCAGAAGAGAAGCGCAAGTTATCCATAATCGGTCCCGTTTCCTAAGATTCACAAAGTCAATGGAACGCCATGCGTTCGCGATGGCGTTCCGGGGAAAATCAGTTTGCTTCGCGCTATATCCGCCGCTGACGACGGCGAACAGGGCGAGGTCGTTTTGTTTTCTCCACCGTGGCGACGCCGGCCAGATAATCGGCCAGGGCAGCAGGAGAAGGGTGGGTGAAGAGGTCAAGCAACATCAGGGTGGAAAATTCGTGACGTTGTAACAAAACGTGCAGTTGCACCAGATTCAGCGACGTTGCGCCCGCCTCAAAGAAGTTTTCTGCGGGCGTGACAGACTCGCCAACCACCTCGCGGAAGGCGTCGCAAATCAGGCTGACGGTGCTCTCGTCCGCCGCAATGTGTGGCTGAGATTGCTCAGGGCATACGCGCGGTGAGCGCTCTGCGCATTGCCCTGCGTGTTTAACGGGAGGCACCAGCGCGGCGAGCGGCAGTTGCCAGCCGCTTTCATCCTCGGCCATTCGGTTTAGCAATGCGCAATACTGTTCAAACTGGCGCTCCACCTGCCCGGCAGGAAACAGCGCGGCGACAAAATCCCAGTTAAAGCGCAGTTCGCCTTCGGATTCATAAATCTGGTGATCGAGCCAGACCTGCGGCGTCTGGGAGATGCCCCAGACCGGTTTGAGCAGATTACGCCGGGCGAGGAAGTTATCCTGCTCAAAGCCCAGCGCGCTGGTAAAGACGACGGGCATCGGAACGGCAGGCACGTTTTGCCGTTGCGCCAGTTGACGCATCACGCGGATGGCTGACACATCGCGGTGGTTGAGGTTCTGGCTCAGCCGCTGCTGTAGTGACTGCGCGCTGTGCAGCCAGCTTTCGCCGGGATGCCAGCTCAGCAGCATCAGCGAGGTGAAATCGCCCAGAATCTGGTTGATTTGCGGGTGCAGCGGTCGCCTGTCGAAAAGCGTAAGGTTAAGCGTGAACTCAGGCTGTGCACTCCATGCAGAGAGAACCGTTGACCACACCGACAACAGTACGGCCGACGGGGTGAGATGGGCGTCAGCCGCCCGTTTTTTCAGCCGATGCCAGCGCGTGCTGTCCAGCGCGCCGTTCAGGCGGGCGAAGCGCGGTGTTTCAACCTCCTGAGGCAAGCAGCGCAGCGGCAACGCAGGCGCCGGAGGAATATCATCAAGCTGCGCCTGCCACCATGCCAGAGAATCTGGATTGGGCGACTGTAGCGAGGGTTGTTGCAGATAATCCCTGAAGGTGACGGGCAGCGGCGGAAGCAGCTGTTGCGGGTAGCGGTAGCCGTGCTCCAGCTCCGCCAGCAGGATCTGCATGCTCAGACCGTCAAGCAACAGGTTATCCAGACACAGCCACAGGCGGGCAGGCATCCCGTCCACGTATCCGACCTGGAGATCGAATACCGGCCACACTTCGGGGTTGAGTACCTGATGCGCCAGTTTTTCGCGCACCCGCAACGCCTCTTCAGGCGTATGGAGGGTGTGTGCGGGTATCACCCAGGGGGGCGTCTGTTCGAGCACCTGTTGCTGTCCATCACGCACGATGGCGCGCAGCATATCGTGGCGGGCGATTAATCGGTTCCAGACCGTCTCCAGCCGGGTGAGGTCCAGATCGGCAATTTCAAATTCAACAAAGAAATGTGAGCCGACGCCGCCCAGGGCAAAGCCCGGCTGACGCCCCACCAGGTAAGCCTGCTGCACGTCGGTAAGCGCAAAGGGCTGGTAGCGATCTTCAGGGGAATGGACGAATGGTTGTTCGACCGGGACGTCGGTTTTCCGCAGCGTGGCGGCAAAATCCGCCAGCCGGGGATGATTAAACAGGTCGCTTAATTGCGCTTTATAACCTGCCTGATGAAGTTGCCCGGTCAGACGGGTCGCCAGCATGCTATCGCCGCCTTGCTGGAAGAAGTCGGTTTCTCTGGTGACATTGCCAGTTGATAAGAGTTGCTGCCAGAGGGCGGCAACCTGTTTTTCAATGTCGCCCTGGGGTAAATCCGCTTCGGCCGGGTTTTCCGCTTCAGGGGTATGACGACGCTTCAGCGCCTGGTAGTCAATTTTCCCGTTAGCCGTCAGCGGTAAGGCGTCGAGGAAGACGATCCGTTGCGGCACCATCCACCCCGGCAGACGTCCGGCGAGGGCGGCCTGAAGTTGACGGGGATCGCGGCGCACCTGCCTGTCAGGACATTGTACGAGGAAGCGTTGTAACCCCGCGACCTCATCGCCATGCTGACAGTTGAAGGCGGCCGCGCTAAATAATGCCGCCCAGTCGGCGCTGTTATGCAGCAAGGCCTCCGGCTGCCCATTGGTTAACAGGAGCGTGCTGAGCAGGGCGGACGGCGTTAACTGGCGAAACTCCATCACGTAGAGCAGCGCGCCGGGAACGGCAAGCTGTTGTAATGTCGCAAGGAGCCCGGGATCTTCCGGCAGCAGACGATGCAGGGCGTTATTAAGCCAGATAATGTCCGCCGAGTGAGCGTGCGCCGCCAGCGTGTCTGCATTCCAGAGGGACAGACGGGCGCCAGGCCAGGGGGCGAGCCTCTGCCGGGCGCTCAGCAGCATCTCCTGGCTCTGCTCAAGCCCGACATACTCAATCTGTCCGGCGTTGAGCTGTGCTAACAGCGATTCTGCGGCGCGGCCAGTGCGGGTTCCCACCTCAAGCAGGCGTATCGGGCGCTGTAAGCGCTGTGCAAGCTGTTGGCAAATTGTCGCCAGTTCCTGAATATACGGGGCGCTGGCCGGATGGTTAAAGGCCAGGCTTTCCGGCGACCACTGCGCGTCGTTCAGTAACGACAGTTCGTTACGGGCACCGCGAAGAATTTGCGATAACGTTAAATCATGTCCGCTGAAGTGCGGGTGCTCATCCTCGCGTTCTTCACCAGCGCAGACCTGATAACCTTCAGCAGCGGGCTTCAGTCGCCGTTGTGTCACCAGAAATGCTAACCAGCGTTCCACCACGGCCTGCCAGCGCGGCTGGATAGCGAGTGAGTTCATCAGGGGGAGAGGATCGGCGCCAGCGGTGTGACCCGGCTTCAGTTTTAGCAGGCGATGCTGAAGGAAATCGGCTACCTGTTCTGCGGAGATCTCTGGCGAGATGGCGCAACAGGGCAACGTTCCCGCAAGCGTGTGCCACGCCTGCGGCAGTGCCGGGTTCCGATGATCGGTAACGCAAAAAGCCTCGCCTTGAGGAACAACGTATGCCGCCAGCGTTTTTTCTTTTTCGCCGATCGCCAGAACGGTTGCTTGTTTCACCCCCGCCAGCTGGCTGAGCGCGCTTTCGATTTCGCCCAGCTCGATGCGATATCCTCCGACTTTGACCTGCTTGTCGCGACGACCGAGGAACTCGATTGTGCCATCTGGCCAGTAGAAGCCGAGATCGCCGGTGCGATACCAGCGCTCGTCCGGGAGCGTCAAAAATTGCTGCTCGCTACGCAGGGGATCGTTGAAATAGCCTTCCGCGACCCCAATGCCGCCAATCCATAATTCACCCGGCACCCAGTCAGGGCAGTCCCGGCACTGTTCATCCACCACCCGGTAGCGTTGGTTGGTTAGCGGAAAACCGTAAGGGATGGAGCGCCAGTGGGCGGGGACGTCGTGAATTTCGCAGGCGTTAGACCAGATAGACGCCTCGGTGGCGCCGCCCATCGCGATAAATTGTCCTTGTGGCCGGAAGGCCCGATAACGGGCGGGGAGGTCAAGCCCGATCCAGTCGCCGGAAAGCATCACTGCGCGCAGGTTTTCCGGCGTGGCGTCGGCGAAACCTTCACACCAGGTCAGCAGCATATCGAACAGCGCCGGGACGCTGTTCCAGAGCGTGACCTGATGGCGCTGGATCAGCTCACACCATGCGTGAGGATCGCGCCGTTGATTTTCCATCACCATCACCAGCGCGCCGCCCGCGCGCAGAACGCCAAAAATGTCGTAAACCGATAAATCAAAATGTAGGGCGGAGAGGGCCAGCACCCTGTCATGCGGGCCAACCTGATAGCGGGTATTGATATCGCAACAGGTGTTAAGCGCTCCCCGGTGAGAAATGACTACCCCTTTCGGCGTACCGGTAGAGCCGGAGGTGTAGATAATGTAGGCCGGTTGCGTGGGGGCGCGTACTACCGGGTTGGCGATCGGCTCCGCCTCAATGGCCTGCTGCCAGGCAAGGACGGGAATATCGTCTGACCCGGCGCTGGCGTCGTGCTGACAAATGAGCACCAGCCGGACGCTGGCGTCAGCGTAGATTTTCTCGCGCCGTGCGGCAGGCTGATCCAGCGAAACCGGAACGTAAACCGCCCCGGCCAGCAGGACGGCCAGAACCGCAACAAGTTGTCCTGCGCCTTTCGACATAGTGATAGCCACATTATCGCCGGGCTGAACCCCGCACTCGATTAACCTGCCCGCGCAACGGCGGGCATAGTCTGTCAGCTCATGATAATTCCACTGATAACGCATGTCCGTTACCGCCAGCGCCTGCGGCTGTTGCAGAGCGATACGGAAAATGCCTTCATGCAGCAAGCCTTCGGGAATGGGGGCGCCGGTGGCGTTGACCCGTTCGCGTATCGCGCGCTGGCTGGCGGGCATCATATCTGCGAACGGCTTTTGCCAGGCGCTTTCGTCATCGCAGAGTTGGTTAATCAACTGGCAGTAGGCGTCGAACAATGTTTCGACTAACGCCGGAGGGAACAGCGCGTCGTTGCTGTCCCATTGTAGCCAGACCTCGCCGTGATGCTCGAACGCCAGATGATCTATCCAGACCTGCGGCGTTTGCGAGATGCCCCATTCCGGCTCGCCCAACGGCGATTCTGCGCGGCTGCTGTAGAGGGAACGCCCCAGATTGCTGGTAAATACCACCGGGGCGCCGTGGGGGTAGCGCTGCTGGCGTTTGAGTTCACGGAGTAATTCGACGCCGGACCAGTGGCGATGCTCCCAGTCCTCCGTAAACGTGAGCTGGTTTTTACGCGCCAGGTTGCTGACGGTATCGCCATCGCAGGCGGTATCCAGCAGAAGAATATTGGTGAAGTCGGCAAGCATCGCGCCAACCGCCGGGTGCAGCGGCTGGCGGTCGAATAAGGTGATGTTAAGCAGCAGACGCGTCAGGCCGCCCCAGCGAGCCAGCACGGCAGAAAAACAGGTCGCCAGCGCCATTGTCGGCGTCACGCCATACTCGCCGGCCCGGTTGCTAAAGGCGTGCCAGCGTGTTGCCGGGACAATCATGCGGCGTCGGGTATTACGGACTTCACGTAGCGTGGCGGGTTCGCAGGCCAGCGGCAAGACGGGCGCGGGGGGAAGCGTCGATGCTTTCGCCAGCCAGTAAGCGCGCGCGTCGTCTCTCAGTGGTTGATTGATCTTCTGCTGGTGCAGCAAATACGAGCGGAAATCATAGCGGGTGTCGATAGCCGGCAGCGATTCTCCGGCCAGCAGGGCGTTAAGCTCATCGAAGAAAAGCGTAAAGCTGGAGGCATCCATAATCAGCAGGTCAATATTGACATGGAGGCGGTGGCGATTGTCCGGCAAGAGCGTCAGCTGAAAATCAAACGTTTCGCCGATTTCCACGCGTAAAAGACGGTGGCTCAGGCGCTGGCGCAGAGCGTCCAGATAGGCCTGGCGGCTTTCAGCGTCGTTATGGCGTAAATCATGAACGGTGACGCCGTTCCAGTAAGGTTGCGGTAGCCAGACCTGCTGCCCGTCGGGGCGAAAGGCGATATGCAGCATTGGGTGGCGTTGCAGCAAGGTCGTGATGGCCTGCTCCAGCTGCGACGCCGTCAGACAATGGCCTTCAAACTCCTGATACAGGTGGCAACCCACGCCGCCAAGCGTCTGCCCCGGCATGCGGCCCGTCAGGTAGGCGTGCTGTACTGGCGTCAATGGGAAGGGGGTACTTTCGGTCATGTTCGGCCAGGATGATTCGTCGGGCGGCGTTTCTTCTTCCGCGTTCTCAGGCGACCGGCTGAGCATTAACTGGTTCCATGCCGCCAGCGTGGGGGCGGCATACAGCTCGCGAAGGGTAAGGCGGTAGCCATTTTTACGAAACCAGTGTAACCATCTCATCAATCTTATGGAATCCAGGCCGGCCTGGATCAGGTTGCTCTCTTCATGTAACTGCTGCGGCGTTAAATTCAGTTCCTGTATGAGCCGCTCGCGTAATTGTTGGTAATCAGCCGCGTGGCGGTTGTCCGGTAACAGCGAATCCTGAGATGGTGCGCCAGAAATCATTCTTCCTCCTGATGGCACGTCTTACCGAAAAGCATTGCTCATATGAGAATAATAATTATTAACAATTGGATGCTACCCGAAACGGGTTTATTTATGCCCGTTTCGGGTTGGTAACAGGCGGAAAGAACAGAGGCCCGGATGGGGTATCCGGGCCTCTGTCAGGGAGGAGTTTAGGGGGGCGCGACCCCGGTTACATCACGCGTTTAAAGGTCGAAGGGGTTACGCCAAACTGTTTCTGGAAGGCGGCAGAGAAATGGCTGGCGTTGGCATAGCCCAGATCGGCCGCCACCGTCATGACGGAGGTATTGCCGTTGGCCAGGCGTCTTCTGGCTTCCTGCATTCGTTCAGCCTGAAACAGGCCATAGACGCTGTTGTTGAACAGAACGCGGAAGCCTCGCTTAATTTTGAGAACGCTCAGACCGGACTCTCTGGCCAGCTCCGCGACGCCCGGCGCTTGCGTCAGATCAGCCAGCAGCAGATCCTTCGCCCGCAGCAGTTTCTGGCGTTCCATCGGGTTGAAGTGGCAGGAGAGGCAACTGGCGTCTTCGCGATGTTCATCCAGCACCAGACTGAGCATGACCAGACTTTGCCCCTGCAACCATAGCGTCGACGGCTTTTGTTCATGACTGAAGCCGCCGTGCATGCGCATCAGCGCGTGACGCAAGGCCTGAGCCGTTAAGTGGGTTTCAGCATTACAACGCTGCTGCTGGCAACAGCAGTGGGAGTCGATCTTATTCTTAATGACCGCGCTAATATCCGGCACCCACAGCGCGAGGGTTTCAGGGCTGAAGGAGAGGGTAATGCTCTCGAATCGGCCACAATAGGAGGCGCTGCCGCGACAGTCTGGCGTATGGGTAATGTAATGGCGATTGCGCGCAAGCTCCCAGTCGGTGTGGCGCCGGAGTCCCTGAATCGCAAAGCGCGATGTGCCTTCCAGGATGCACGAGAAGTTAATCCTGCCCAGATCGTCGTGTAGCTGCAACATCTCAGGCCGCGCAAAATGGCCCCTCCAGAGCAAAATATCCATACCTTCCTGCAACGAACAGCGCAGCAGTTCACACTGAGCAGGAATATTGCCATCGTTTGCAGGTTTCCCGACCACCAACTGGTGAATAGAGATTTCAGATTGCGTTTGCGGTGACTCCGTCATGACCTGGTTATCTCCCTGTGGCTTAGACCAATGCGGGTATAAATAGAACCGAATGGGGTAGATGAGTTATTGATAATGGTTATTATTCACATTAATTCTCAGAACGCCACCCTGAATTGTCGTTTTTGGCGTCCGTAAAAATTCATCAGGAAATTCAGTTACTCCCATGTCATCTCAATCATCCAATACTGAATCGCTGTCCCGATTTCCTCTCTGGCAGGTGATTACACCGGTTCGCAGGAAGGTTATTTTAGCTATGGCGCTGGCGGGGCTGGCGGCATTAACCAGCCTGGGGGCGCTCCTTTTTCTGGCGTGGAGCCTGCGTGACATTCGCGCGACGCCTGACGCTATTCCGGCCTGGCCGCTGGGCGGCGTGATCGGCTGCGTGGTCTTAACTTTTGTTCTGCGCTTACAGGCGTTCAACACCTCTCATTACGCGGCTTTTCATCTGGAGAACATTCTGCGCAGCAGGTTAGCCCGTAAAGCATTGCAGCTTCCGCCTGGCGTGTTACAGCAAATGGGCAGCGGGTCAGTGGCGAAAGTGATGCTGGATGACGTGAAGTCGTTACATATTTTTGTGGCCGACAGCACGCCGCTCTATGCCCGCGCGATCATCATGCCGCTGGCGACAATCGTTATCTTGTTCTGGCTGGACTGGCGGCTGGCAATCGCGACGCTGGGGGTACTGGCGTTTGGATCGGTTGTTCTCGTGCTCGCCCGCCAGCGTTCGGAAGATATGGCTCAGCGTTATCATAAGGCGCGCGAGCAGGTTAGCGCGGCGGTTATTGAGTTCGTGCAGGCCATGCCCGTGGTGAGAACGTTTGATAGCGGCAGCACCAGTTTTTTGCGCTATCAACGCGCCCTTGAAGAGTGGGTCGATGTGCTCAAAACCTGGTATCGCAAAGCCGGTTTTTCAGCGCGTTTTTCCTTCTCGATTCTGAATCCTCTCCCGACCCTGTTTGTCCTGATCTGGTCGGGATACGGCCTGTTGCACTATGGCAGTTTCGATTTTATCGCGTGGGTGGCCGTTTTACTGCTGGGCAGCGGAATGGCCGAAGCCGTAATGCCAATGATGATGCTCAATAACCTGGTCGCGCAAACGCGTTTAAGCATTCAGCGTATTTATCAGGTTCTCGCGATGCCGGAGTTATCGCTGCCGCAGTCTGACCAGCAGCCGCAAGAGGCGAGCATTACCTTTGAGCAGGTGAGCTTTCATTATCCGCAAGCGCGTACTGGCGCCGCGTTGCAGGAGGTGAGCTTTCATGTGCCTGCCGGGCAAATTGTGGCGCTGGTCGGGCCAAGCGGCGCCGGAAAAAGCACCGTGGCGCGCTTGCTGCTGCGTTACGCCGACCCGGACAAAGGCCATATCCGTATTGGCGGCGTGGATCTGCGTGATATGCAGACGGACACCCTGATGAAGCAACTCTCGTTTGTGTTTCAGGACAACTTCCTTTTTGCCGACACGATAGCCAATAACATTCGTCTGGGCGCGCCGGATACGCCGCTGGAGGCGGTAATAGCGGCGGCCAGAGTGGCGCAGGCCCATGATTTTATTAGCGCTCTGCCAGAAGGTTACAACACACGAGTCGGGGAACGTGGGGTATTTCTCTCCGGCGGCCAGCGGCAGCGCATTACTATCGCCCGGGCGCTTTTGCAGGATCGCCCCATCCTGGTGCTCGATGAGGCGACGGCGTTTGCTGACCCGGAAAACGAAGCGGCGCTTATCAAGGCGCTCGCGGCGGCCATGCGTGGCCGGACGGTCATCATGGTCGCGCATCGTCTCTCAATGGTGACTCAGGCCGATGTGATATTGCTGTTTTCCGGCGGACAGCTCAGGGAAATGGGGAACCATACGCAAGTGTTGGCGCAGGGCGGCCTGTATCAACGGCTCTGGCAACACTATCAGCAGGCGCAGCATTGGGTGCCGGGTGGAAAACAGGAAGAGGTGGTGGAAAATGAAAGACAATAATCCTGCGGATAACCTGGCCTGGCGCGTCATCTGGCGCCAGCTTATCTCCAGCGTTGGCAGTCAGGCCAGGATGCTGCGACGCAGTATGCAGGCGCTGTTGCTGGCGGCATTCATGCAGGGGATCGCCTTTGCCTGTCTTTATCCGATCATTGATGCGCTGTTACGGGGAGACGCGCCGCAACTTCTTAACTGGGCTATGGCCTTCAGCGTCGCAGCAATTGTGACGCTGGTGCTACGCTGGTATGGCCTGGGCTTTGAATACCGTGGTCATCTGGCGCAGGCCACCCATGAGTTGCGCCTGCGACTTGGCGAGCAGTTACGCCGCGTGCCGCTGGAGAAGCTCCAGCGCGGCAGGGCGGGTGAAATGAACGCCTTGCTGCTGGGCAGCGTGGATGAAAACCTCAATTATGTTATTGCGATAGCCAATATTTTGCTGCTCACCATTGTCACGCCGCTGACGGCGTCGCTGGCGACATTGTGGATAGACTGGCGGCTGGGGCTGGTGATGTTGCTGATCTTCCCTCTGCTGGTGCCGTTTTATTACTGGCGCCGCCCGGCGATGCGGCGACAAATGCAGACGCTGGGGGAAGCGCACCAGCGTCTGAGCGGCGATATCGTTGAATTTGCTCAGGGGATGATGGTATTGCGCACCTGCGGCAGCGATGCCGATAAAAGCCGGGCGCTGCTGGCGCATTTCAATGCGCTGGAAAACTTACAGACCCGCACTCACCGTCAGGGCGCTGGCGCGACGATGCTGATCACCAGCGTCGTGGAGTTGGGCCTACAGGTGGTGGTGTTATCCGGGATCGTCTGGGTAGTGACGGGCACTCTGAACCTCGCCTTTTTGATTGCCGCCGTCGCGATGATTATGCGCTTCGCAGAACCGATGGCGATGTTTATCAGCTACACCTCGGTTGTGGAACTGATCGCCAGCGCCCTGCAACGGATTGAGCGG
Source organism: Klebsiella planticola ATCC 33531 (assembly GCF_000735435.1). GTDB lineage: Bacteria > Pseudomonadota > Gammaproteobacteria > Enterobacterales > Enterobacteriaceae > Klebsiella > Klebsiella planticola. Next base: position 104,613 of record NZ_JMPP01000028.1, read on the forward strand.
TTTATGGCGATAGCACCGCTTCCCGTCGCAGAGCAAAGCGAGATGCCGGAACGTTACGATATCCGCTTTGACAACGTCAGCTATCGCTACGAAGAAGGCGACGGCCACGCGCTTAATCATGTTTCTTTGACGTTCCCGGCAGCCAGTATGAGCGCGCTGGTGGGTGCCTCCGGCGCAGGCAAAACTACGGTCACCAAACTGTTAATGCGCTATGCCGATCCGCAGCAAGGGCAGATTTCTATTGGCGGCGTCGATATTCGCCGCCTGACGCCGGAACAGCTCAATAGCCTGATTTCTGTTGTTTTCCAGGATGTCTGGCTGTTTGATGACACGCTGCTGGCGAATATCCGTATCGCGCGCCCACAGGCGACGCGGCAGGAGGTAGAAGAGGCCGCCCGCGCGGCGCAGTGCCTTGAGTTTATTTCCCGTCTTCCGCAAGGCTGGCTGACGCCAATGGGAGAGATGGGCGGCCAGCTATCGGGCGGCGAGCGCCAGCGGATTTCCATTGCCAGAGCGTTATTGAAAAACGCGCCGGTCGTCATTCTCGATGAACCGACTGCCGCGCTGGATATTGAAAGCGAGCTGGCGGTGCAAAAAGCGATCGATAACCTGGTTCACAACCGGACGGTGATTATCATCGCTCACCGTTTATCCACCATCGCCGGGGCCGTAAACATTCTGGTGATGGAAGAGGGACAGGTGGTTGAGCAGGGTACTCATGCGCAATTGCTCTCACATCATGGACGTTATCAGGCGCTGTGGCAGGCGCAAATGGCCGCGCGCGTGTGGCGCGACGACGGGGTTTCCGCGTCTGGAGAGTGGGTGCATGAGTGATGTTCAGTCGAATGTGAAACCGCTGACGTTGACGACCGGGCGGGTGATTTTTGCTATTGCCGGCGTCTATGTGACGCAGAGTCTGGTATCGGCGCTGTCTATGCAGTCCTTACCCGCGCTGGTGCGCGCTGCTGGCGGTTCGCTGGCGCTTGCCGGTGCGACAACCCTGTTTATGCTGCCCTGGGCGCTGAAGTTTATTTGGGCGCCGTGGATCGAGCGCTGGCGGCTTCCGCCCGGTAGCCAGGAACGCCGTTCCCGCATGTTAATCCTGCGTGGTCAGGTCGCGCTAGCGGCGATCCTGACTATTGCCGCAGCGATTGGCTGGTTTGGGCGAGAAGGGGGATTCCCCGATACGCAAATCGTCGCGTTATTTGTTCTGTTTATGGTGGCAGGCACGGTCGCCTCCACCATTGATATCGCCAGCGACGGCTTTTGCGTCGATCAACTGACCCGCACGGGTTACGGCTGGGGAAACAGCGTGCAGGTCGGCGGCAGCTATCTGGGAATGATGTGCGGCGGCGGGGTGTTCCTGATGCTGTCGGCGGCATCCGGCTGGCCTGTCGCCATGCTGATGATGGCGGTGCTGATTATGGCGCTGTCACTCCCCCTGTGGCGCATTACGGAGCCGACGCGAACAGCGACTATCCCGCATGTTCCGGCGTTAGGTTATGCGCTAAGGAGGAAGCAGGCGCGCCTGGGCTTACTGCTGGTATTGATGCTGAATTCAGGCATGCGGTTTGTGCTGCCTCTTCTGGCACCGCTGTTGTTGGATCATGGGTTGAGCATGTCCGCATTGGGCGCGCTGTTCAGCGGCGGCAATATTGCAGCGGGCATAGCAGGAACGCTGGCCGGCGGATTGCTGATGAAATACACCTCACCCGGCAGAGCGCTGTTGACGGCTTATGGCGTCCAGGGGATCGCGCTGCTGGCGGTGGTGATGACGCTCATGATGGCGCCGGGTCATCTGCTGCTGCCGATTCTCCAGTGTCTGGTCATTGTCCAGTCCATTTCGCTGGCCTGCGCGCTGGTCTGTCTTTACGCCACGCTGATGTCGCTTTCATCGCCTTTGCAGGCCGGTGTCGACTTCACCCTCTTTCAATGTACTGACGCGGCAATCGCCATTCTGGCAGGCGTTATCGGTGGCGTTGTTGCTCAACATTTTGGCTATGCGGCCTGCTTCCTGTTTGCCGGGGCATTCACGTTGCTGGCGGCGTGGGTTGCTTATATCCGGCTGCATTCGGCAAGAGAACTGATGACAAGCGCAATTGATTGATCCGGGAATAACACAGAGAGGTAAGGGATGAAAATCAGTGAATTTCTACATCTGGCGTTACCAGAGGAACAATGGCTACCGACGATTTCTGGCGTTTTACGCCAGTTCGCAGAAGAAGAGTGTTATGTCTATGAGCGTCAACCCTGTTGGTATTTAGGCAAAGGGTGCCAGGCACGGCTGCACATTAATGCCGACGGAACGCAGGCGACATTTATTGATGATGCCGGGGAGCAAAAATGGGCGGTGGATTCCATTTCCGACTGCGCGCGTCGTTTTATGGCGCATCCTCAGGTGAAAGGACGTCGGGTATATGGACAGGTTGGGTTCAACTTTGCGGCGCATGCGCGGGGGATTGCCTTTAACGCCGGGGAGTGGCCGCTGCTGACGTTAACCGTTCCCCGTGAAGAACTTATTTTTGAAAAGGGAAATGTCACCGTTTATGCGGACTCCGCCGACGGGTGCCGACGTTTGTGCGAGTGGGTAAAAGAGGCCGGTACAACGACGCAGAACGCACCACTGGCGGTGGATACCGCCCTCAATGGTGAGGCATATAAACAACAGGTTGCGCGCGCCGTTGCGGAGATCCGCCGTGGCGAGTATGTCAAAGTGATTGTCTCGCGCGCCATTCCCCTGCCATCGCGGATTGATATGCCCGCCACGCTGTTATACGGGCGGCAGGCAAACACACCTGTGCGCTCGTTTATGTTCCGTCAGGAAGGACGCGAAGCGCTGGGCTTTAGCCCGGAACTGGTGATGTCAGTGACGGGCAATAAAGTGGTCACTGAACCGCTTGCGGGCACCCGCGATCGCATGGGAAACCCGGAGCATAATAAGGCGAAAGAGGCAGAACTGCTGCACGACAGTAAAGAGGTGCTTGAGCATATCCTTTCTGTCAAAGAAGCTATTGCTGAACTGGAGGCCGTTTGCCAGCCGGGCAGCGTGGCGGTTGAAGATTTAATGTCGGTTCGCCAGCGCGGCAGCGTTCAGCATCTGGGGTCTGGCGTGAGCGGTCAGCTTGCGGAAAACAAGGATGCCTGGGATGCGTTTACCGTGCTGTTTCCGTCGATTACCGCCTCAGGTATCCCTAAAAATGCTGCTCTGAACGCGATTATGCAAATTGAGAAGACGCCGCGAGAGCTTTATTCCGGCGCAATCCTGCTGCTGGACGATACGCGCTTTGATGCGGCGCTAGTTCTGCGTTCCGTATTTCAGGATAGCCAGCGCTGCTGGATACAGGCGGGGGCGGGAATCATCGCGCAATCTACGCCGGAACGCGAACTGACAGAAACCCGGGAGAAATTAGCGAGCATTGCGCCCTATTTAATGGTGTAGGAGTAACTGTTTTCTAACCTCACAACCAGACTGTCCAAAGACAATTGAGTCGCTCTTTGATTCCTCTGTGACTCTATTGTCTTCTTTTGGGATAAAATAGGTGTTTTTCGTCATGAAGTTGATAAAAGTCTATATAGAACCACCTCCTGTGGAGGTGGTGGTAATTTGCCAGAGTGTGGGATTCGTTAGTATACTATGGGATAAACTTATTTTTACCAATTGTATAAGGCGGTGCATAAGATTCTCGGCATGCTTCCAGATAATCCGACCACCACTGCATCATCGCTTTGCGGGCTTCTAGGTGCTCTGCCTTATGAATATAAGCCATGCGCACGGTATTGCGCTCCTGATGACTCATCTGGCGTTCTACTGCGTCCTTTGCCCATAAACCCGATTCCATCAGCGCACTGCATGCCATTGCCCGGAAGCCGTGACCGCAGATATCCTTTTTCGTGTCGTAACCCATCACCCGCAGTGCCTTATTGACCGTGTTTTCACACATTGGCTTATACGGGTTATGGTCGCCGGGGAAGATCAGTTCATTATTACCGGTGATATCCTTAATCTGTTTCAGAATGGCGATGGACTGTTCTGAGAGGGGGACGATATGCGGCATTCGCATTTTTGCCCCGCGGCCGGAATAACGCACGCCAATAATGGGTTCTCGCGTCGCGGGTATCGTCCAGACTCGGTTTGTGAAATCAATCTCTGACCAGCGGGCGAAACGCAGTTCACTGGAGCGAATGAACACATGCAGCATCAGCAGAACGGCATGCCGGGTCAGTTCACGGCCCTGATGATATGCCCCAATACGTTCAAGCAGTTCAGGCAGCCGCTCCAGCGGCAGGGCAGGATAGTGCCGTCTGACAGGAGGTGTGGTCACGCCGCCAAGGTTTGCTGCAGGGTTCGTATCGATTAACTCCTGATGGACCGCATGGCGCATTATGTTACTCAGGTGCTGCCGTGTGCGGGACGCAACCTCCAGCAGACCTTTTTCCTCGATCCCTTTCAGCAGGTCAATGAAATGACGGGGTTTAAGTTCTGATACAGGTAGGTTCCCGATGACCGGAAAGATGTGATTGTTCAGGCTGGCAAGCAGACGGTCGGCGGTGTTCTGCGACCATTTCCTGTTACTTTTATGCCACGCCAGCGCCACGTTTTTAAAAACTTTCTCCGGTGTTCGTGAGCCACGTTCAGCAGCCCGCTGCTGTACCGGGTTGATATTCAGCGCCAGCATTTTACGGATACCTTCACGTTGCTGTCGCGCATCAGACAGGGAGATGGCTGGATAGGCACCCAGCGCAATGCGGGATTCTTTACCGCTAATACGGTATTTGAGATACCAGTGGCGGGAGCCACCCGGCTTGACCAGCAGATACAGACCGTGAGAATCGGAGACTTTAAAGGGTTTATCAGAAGGCTTGAGGGTGCGGATTTTTGCGTCGGTAAGGGACATATGGGGGTCACTCCATTATCGAACTAACCTGACCCCAGATTTGACCACCAATTTTTCCCGATGCGTAGGGTAAAATCAAAATGCACCGAGAAGAGTTTTCACACTAACCTGTTGAATCAACATCAGATAAAGATTCGCAAGGATGCATGAAAACAGAAAATTGGCTCCTCTGACTGGATCGCTTTTGTCAGCAAGAGGTTCGTAAGTAAACTGAATCTAAGGTATCTTCTTATCAAACGAATATGAATGACTGGCTGTTATATCTAATCTTGGGGGGCGGGCTAAAGTGTCATGCTGTTCAAGCCGTGCTCCTTTAAGAGTCATCAATTGACACAAATGCTTCCACATTTGAAGCGGTGTGAGACTTTACATTCGAATCTGGAATATACAAGAAGCATGGGTCTCCAGTTGGGTCAGTGTCGGTCATAAATACCGTAGTCAATAGCTTCTCTACTTATGGCATTTTCCTCAGCCAAATTTCAGAGCATGAAGTTACTCTTTTTACAAACCTAGCCTTTTAAACCCTTGAGAAAAGATCATTCTCCTTAAACTTAAATTAGGAATTGTCATACAATTAGAAAATATGGCGTAAATATTGCATAAATAAATTGGGTAGGTTGAAACTATTTTGAACATTAACGCTAAGATATTTTATAAGGTTTATCATGACGCATTTCACACTCAAGCAGCTTAAATATTTCGTCACTGTGGTTGAGACCGAAAGCATCGCCGAAGCATCACGCCAGCTGCACATCGCCCAGCCTTCGATTTCGGTCGCCATCAAAAACCTTGAGGACGCTTTTGAACAGCAGCTGTTCATTCGCCATCATGCACAGGGCGTATCGCTCACTTCCAGTGGGAGGCGGTTCTACGAAAAAGCAAAGGAGTTGCTGCGGCTATCTTATGAGTTTGAGCAAAGTTCACGCGCAGAAAATGAGCTGGTTTGCGGCACCATCGCCGTGGGTTGTTTTGAATCGGCGGCTCCGCTGTATATGCCCAAGTTGATTGCAGGTTTCAAAAAACTCTACCCGGAAATCAATATTCAGTTGTACGACGGTGAACAGCATGAGCTGATGCACGGTTTACACCGTGGCCGCTTTGACATGGCATTTCTCTACGATCTCGACCTGGACAACGTCATTCAGAAAGAACCGCTGAATGCGCCGCATAAACCCTATGCGCTGCTACCGGCGGCGCATCCGCTAGCGAAAAAAAGTGCGGTGACGTTACAGGAACTGGCAAGCGAACCGATGATCCTGTTGGATGCGGTACCCAGCAAAAATTACTTTATCAGCATTTTCAAAGAGAATGGTTATTACCCTGAAGTGGCCTATAGCTCACCGTCAATTGAAATGGTGCGGTGCATGGTCGGGCAGGGGCTGGGTTTTTCGGTGCTGGTGACCCGGCCCTGTTCGGATGTGACATACGATGGGCAGCGCCTGGTGCAGCTGGATATTGTCGATGAAATGGCGGCATCGACGCTGATTATGGCTTATCTGCAAAATAATGAACCGACGCGGCCGACGCGGCTATTCATGGATTATTGCCGCAGCGTTGAATTAACTCCGGCCGTCAGCAGCCATTAAATGGTGGCTCTACCCGTTGCGGGTAGAGCCAATGTCAGTTGGACTTAACGTAATTCAATCCAGGTGGTTTTTAATTTGGTGAACTTATCAAAGGCATGTAAAGACAGGTCGCGGCCAAAACCTGATTGCTGATTGCCACCAAAAGGAACGGTCACATCCAGCGCATCAACGGTGTTGACCGACACCGTCCCGGCGTTCAATTTGCGCGCCACACGATGCGCCTGATTCAGGTCGTCCGACCATACTGACGCGGCAAGGGCGTAAATATGATTATTCGCCAGTTCGATGGCTTCCGACTCATCATCAAAGACTTTTACTGCGAGCACCGGGCCGAACACTTCATCACGCCATAAGTTAACGTTTTCACTTTCAATCTCAATCACCGTTGGCAGGATGTAGTTAGTGACCGTCTCGATTTCGCGTTGCTCGCCACCCGCGCGCACAATACCGCCCTGAGTCACTGCAGTCTGAATAAAATCCATCACCTTATTTTTATGCGCTGTCGAAACCATCGCGCCCATCTTCGCATCCGGGTTCAGCGGGTGGTCAGGTTGCCAGTCGTGCAACCTGGTGATCAACTTCGCCATAAAGTCGGGATAGATCTTACGTTCGACTAATAATCTGGAGTTGGCTGAACAAATTTCACCCTGATTGAAACAGATACCGAAGGCGGCTTTTTCGGCGGCTAAATCGAGATCCTGGCAATTGGCAAAAATAATGTTGGCGCTTTTGCCACCACATTCCAGCCACACCTGTTTCAAATTTGATTGGCCGGAATAGGTCATAAAGGCTTTGCCCACCGCGGTTGAACCGGTAAAGGTAAGCACATCAACATCGTTATGCAGGCCCAGTGCGGCACCGGCTTCGATCCCCAGCCCGGTAACCACATTTAACACCCCGGCGGGTAATCCGGCTTCCAGCGCCAATTCTGCCAGTTTCAGTGCGGTGAAAGGCGAATTCTCCGAGGGTTTCAGGATCACACTATTTCCGGCGGCCAGGGCCGGTCCGATTTTCCAGGCAGCAATATCGAGGGGGAAATTCCACGGTACAATGGCGGCTACAACGCCGACAGGCTCACGAGTGATGGTTGCCAGCGTGCCTGGACGGGTCGGGGCGACTTCGTCATAAATCTTATCGATACTTTCTGCGTACCAGGCAATCACATGGGCAGCCCCCGGCACATCAACGTTATACGCATCGAGCACCGGTTTTCCCATGCTGACGCTTTCCAGCAGCGCCAGTTCTTCCCGATGCTCCAGCATCAGATCCGCCAGCCTGCGCAGTACCGCTTTGCGTTGCGCTAACGGGCACCCGGACCAGATGCCAGAGGTAAACGCCTGGCGGGCGGAATCCACCGCAGCGTCAATATCCTCAGCCTGACAAGCGGTGACTTCCGCTAACACCGCATTGGTGGCGGGATTCACTACCGCCCAGGTTTTCTCCGCTTTGGCGAAGTAAGGTTTACCCCCGATAAGGGAATGCGTGCTAAAGCGTTGTTGGTTCAGCAGACCTTGCCAGTAATCACGATTAAGCATACGCGTTCTCCTTATTCGTCTTGGTCTCAGCTACCGGCGTTCCTTGCAGGATCATGCTTGCCGCACGTTCGCCAATCATTATTGAAGGGGCATTGGTGTTGCCGCTGATAAGCGATGGCATGATTGATGCGTCAGCCACGCGCAAATTTTCCACGCCATACACTTTGAGGGTATCCGGTGCGACAACGCTCATTTCATCCCGGCCCATCTTGCAGGTGCCCACCGGATGGAAAACGGTGGCGCAATATTCTCTGACGTATTGATGCAGCTGTTCGTCGGTCTGAATATGTTCGCCCGGCAGCATCTCTTCACCCCGCATTGCGGCGAATTCCGGCTGAGCAAGAATGTTCCTTGCCACTTTTATCCCCTCAACCAGCACGCTGGCGTCATAAGGGTCGGCGAGGAAATTAAAATCAATTGCGATTTGTCCATCGCGCGTTAACTGCAACGCGCCGATCGATTTCGGGCGTAACACGCAGGTGTGAATCGCGTAGCCGTGGCCCCATTCAAATAAGCGCCCCCGGTGGCTGCGATAACCCGGCACAAAATGGAACTGAATATCGGGTTCATCGCTACTGAGGTTCGTCGCGGCAAAACCTCCCGCTTCTACATAATTGGTGGTTAACCAACCTTTGCGGCGAAACAGATAGTTGAAGGGTGAAGTCAGGATCGGTTTCCAGGCGGCGAGGGAAAAACCCAGCGTTAGCGGGTTACCGGACCGCACGGTGACCAGACCATCCAGATGATCCTGAAGATTTTTACCCACGCCGGGGAGAGGGTGCACTAGCGGGATACCTGCGGCTTCAAGTTCGGCGGCAGGCCCGATGCCTGACTTCAAGAGAATATGTGGTGAGCCAATGGAGCCTGCTGACAGGATGACTTCCTGGCGGCACAAAATTGACGTGGGTTGATCGCGGCCATGCTCAGTAATACGTACGCCTTTGACCACTTTGTCTTCAATAATCAACGTTTGCACGGTGCAGTCGGTCATGACCGTCAAATTGCTTTGACCAATATGGGGATGCAAAAATGCGCGATAGCTCGATAACCGTTTGCCCTCTTTTTGCGTAACGTTATAAATGCCGACACCCGACAGCGATTTACCGTTAAAGTCGGTGTTCTCCGCTAATCCGACCCGCTTGCCCGCCGCGACAAACAGCGCTGATACCGGATTGGGATCGCGCGGTTTATCAACCAGTAATTCGCCGTTAAAACCATGATATGCCGGGTCCTGAGACAGCAGATTCTTTTCCGAGCGTTTGAACCAGGGCAGGACATGATTCCAGCCCCAACCCTCACAACCTTGCTGTTCCCAGCGGTCATAATCAGAAGGTAATCCGCGAATATAAATCATGCTGTTCATGGATGAGGAACCCCCCAGCGCCTTGCCGCGCGGGACGTGGAGTTGTCGTCCCCCCAGGCTTTTTTGTGGCGTTGAATAAAAGTTCCAGCTGAACTTTTTGCTTTTATACAGGGTAATGGTTCCCGCAGGCGTCTGGATGCGAGGGGTCTCATCGCGACTGCCAGCCTCAATCAGGCAGATCTTCAGATCTGCCTGCTGCGCAAGCCGGGCGGCCAGCACGGAACCTGCGGAACCCCCACCAATAATGATGTAGTCGTAGGTATTGCTATTGTTCATAGTCATTCCGGTAATTATTTAGCAACAGAGGTTTGCGCCACTGCCTGAGTACGGCAGAGGAAATAATAAACAGGCGAGACAATGGCTAAACCAATAATCCAAGAGATGTCGGCACCACCTAACATATTCGCTGCCGGACCGGTGTAAATGGCGGTGGACATAAATGGAATCTCGACCACGATACCCAGCAGATAACAGAAAATGGCTTTTGAATTGAAATAACCGTATATGCCACCGTCGCGACGGAAGAATGAAGCGACATCATAATTACCGTGGGCAACCAGATAGTAATCAACCAGGTTAATTGCCGTCCACGGCACCAGCACATACAGCAACATCAGAATAAAGTTGGTGTAATTGACCAGAAAGTTTTCCTGACCATAAATCGCAATCAGCACTTCGATAAGGATGGTGACAATTGAAACCACAATGCGGGCGCCAGAAAGCGGCGACCACTTAGGCAGGAATGTCTGGCCGAGCGTCAGGGTGCAGAGCACGCCGCAATAGAGGTTCATTGCATTGGTCGCGGCAATGCCTAAGGCAAACACAATAATGACGGTGGAGGATAATCCGCCGGTCATATTCACAATGCCGGTGATTAAATCACCCTCCACAATGCAAATAGAAACCAGAATACCAAGAATCATCGGGAACAATGAACCCAGTACGCATCCCAGGTAACTACACCAGAAGACACTTTTTTCGCTGATATCTTTTGGCATGTAGCGGGAATAATCGGATACATAAGGCGCGTAGGCCAGCTGCCATAACGCGGCGATGGAAATGGCACCGAGGAATCCGCTGAGATTAAAACCATTGCGCGCGAGAAAATCAGTCGGCAGACCATGCACGAAAACAATCCACACAAAGGCCGTGAGCAAAATAATACCGGATACCCATGACATCACCTTGGTGTAGGCATGAATCAGGTTATAGCCGAAGGCACAGGCCACCAGGCTGAGTACCGCAGAAACCAGAATGCCGGTATCCGTAGAAACCGGTGCGTAGATGGCGTGCAGTGACTGACCGCCCAGCACCAGGTTCGATGCCAGAAAGCCGATATACATGATGACGACTAACGCCACCACCAGCACGGAACCATAAGAACCAAACTGGCCGCGGGTTTGCACCATCTGCGGCACACCTAATTGTGGCCCCTGCGCGGAATGCAATGCCATAAACAGCCCGCCGGCAAGGTTACCAATCAATACGGCGATGGTGGCCCACATAAAAGATAAGTGGAAAATACTCACCGCCAGCGCACCGGTAATCACGGTTAGCAACATGATGTTTGAACCAAACCAGATGGTAAAAAGATCCCGTGGCTTGCCATGACGTTCATGCGCGGGAATAGGCTGGATAGTGCTCAACTCTATTGTGGTTGCAACAGCATTATCTTTTGGGTTGTTTGTCATCATAGTTATCTCAACAAAGTCATTTGCAGGCTTGCCGCATGGCTGCGGTTATAACCACCCAAAAAATTGGGCGGCGTGAAAATAACGTTGATGGGATGTTGCAACAGTTGGCTATAGAGAGAAATGAAGAAAAATATAGCCAACTAATATAAAAAAAAGATGCAATACCGCTTATGGATTGGTCGCCCCAAATTGGGACGTTAGAGAATGACAGGTGAGATCTTTTTGAATCCAATTAACCTCATGATTATTAACATCTAAAATAAAAGACTCTGGCTGAATGCTTTATCTTGGTGCGCGCCTGCACGTCGATGAAGCATCATTGGCAATATAAAATATCGTTAATTCTGCAAAATTAATAAGTAAAAATGTTGCCTGTGAATCGCGTGAATTTGATTTATCTCAGCACCTTTTTATCTTGCCTGTGCAGTGCGGATGCGGCTTTAACAGGGCTTTGTATTTTATTTCGGTGATGAAGGTTGCCAGCAGGTTAAATATTTTCTATCCAGACGCTCACTTTATAATATTTTACCGCCTGCACGCGCTCCAATAGTCTTGGGTCCTTCTTAAGTGGTTAATCCCCTGCGTGATGCGGGATGAAGGACGTTGAAATGACATCATTAAAAACTGAAACAGATACGCTGATTATTGGCGCGGGTCAGGCGGGGGTTGCCATGAGCGAACACCTGACGCGTCTGGGCATTCCGCATCTGGTAGTGGAGAAAAATCGAATTGCCGAATCCTGGCGTAGTCGTCGCTGGGATTCGCTGGTTGCCAACGGTCCGGCCTGGCATGACCGCTTTCCGGGGATGGAATTTCCCGGCTGCTCACCAGACAGCTTCGTGGCGAAAGAACAGGTTGCCGATTATTTTGTCAGCTACGCCGCCATGAACCAGTTACCGATTCTTACTGGCGTCGAAGTGATAAGCGCTGAACGCAATCAGGGGCGCAGTGGTTTCACCGTCACCACCTCCGCAGGCGTGATCAATGTGCAGCGTATTGTGGCCGCTACCGGTCCTTTCCAGCGTCCGGTTATCCCGGCGATTGCTCCTCAACATAGCCAGGTACAACAGCTGCACTCTGCTGACTATAAAAATCCGCAGCAGCTGCCGCAGGGTGGCGTACTGGTGGTTGGTGCCGGTTCTTCCGGGGTGCAGATTGCCGATGAATTGCAACGATCCGGTAAACCAGTGTGGTTATCGGTGGGGCCGCACGATCGCCCGCCACGTTCTTACCGTGGCCGGGACTTCTGCTGGTGGCTTGGGGTGCTCGGATTGTGGGATGCCGCGGCCAGTCAACCGGGCAAAGAGCATGTCACCATCGCCGTGAGCGGTGCACGCGGTGGACATACCGTCGATTTCCGTCGTCTGGCGGCGCAGGGCGTAAACCTCGTTGGCCTGACGGAAAGTTTCACCGAAAACACCGTACGTTTTCAGGATGATCTGGCGGAGAATATTGCGCGTGGCGATGCGAATTATCTCGCGTTGCTGGATGCTGCCGATGCGTATATCGAGCGCAACGGCCTCGATTTACCGCCAGAACCACAGGCGCGTGAGTTCCTGCCAGACCCCGCTTGTGTCACCCATCCGCAGCTCTCATTGAATCTGGCAGAGGCCGGAATCACCAGCATTATCTGGGCGACGGGCTACGTCACCGATTACAGCTGGTTAAAGGTCAATGCCTTCAATGAACAGGGCAGACCGCAGCATCATCGTGGCGTGTCCAGTGAGCCGGGCGTTTATTTTCTTGGCTTGCCGTGGTTGTCACGTCGTGGTTCCACCTTTATCTGGGGCGTCTGGCACGATGCCAAATTCATTGCTGACCAGATCGCTATCCAGCGCCAGTACCAGCAGTATCGCGCACCCTCTGACTCGCTTTAAGGAACTGTTATGCCTACACATCAACGTATTCGTATGTTCAACACCAAAGAAACTTATCCGAATCAGACACTGGACAACGATCTCTGCCAGGCGGTACGCGCCGGTAATACCGTCTACGTGCGCGGCCAGGTGGGTACCGATTTTGCAGGGAATCTGGTCGGGCTGGGCGATCCACGCGCTCAAACCGAACAGGCGATGAAAAACCTTAAACAGCTGCTGGAAGAAGCCGGTAGCGACCTGAGCCATATCGTGAAAACCACCACCTATCTTACCGATCCGCGTTATCGCGAGCCGGTTTACCAGGAAGTGGGGAAATGGCTGAAAGGGGTGTTTCCGATTTCAACTGGCCTGGTGGTTTCGGCGCTGGCACAGCCGCAGTGGCTGATGGAAATTGATGTGATTGCGGTGATCCCGGATGACTGGGAGGCGAAATGACGCTTTCGATTGCGGCACGCTGTACGGAGTCCGGCCAGCTTGGTATCGCCATTAGTTCGTCGAGCATTGCCGTAGGTGCGCGTTGCCCGTGGCTGGTGGCCGGAGTGGGTGCGGTATCCAGCCAGAATATCACATTACCGGCGCTGGGGCAGCAGATTCTGGCGCGTCTGGAAGAGGGCTTAACGCCGGAACAGGCGCTGACAAGAGCACTGGCAGAAGATCGCTTTAGCGAATATCGCCAGGTGATGGTCATTGACGCCAGCGGTCGCAGCGCCGCCTTTAGCGGTGACAAGACGCTGGGTATTTATCATGTGGTACAGGGCAAAGAGTGCGTGGCAGCAGGAAATATGCTGGCGGAACAAGAGGTGATTGCCGAGATGGCGGCGGCTTTTGAAGCTGCCACCGGTGAGCTTACTGGTCGCCTGCTCACGGCGTTGCAGGCAGGGATCGATGCCGGTGGTGAGGCGGGGCCGGTGCATTCTGCTGCTGTGAAGGTGGTGGATGATTACACCTGGCCGCTGGTGGATCTGCGCGTTGACTGGGCAGAAGAAAACCCATTGGCAGAACTGCACAAGTTGTGGCTGGCGTATGAACCTCAGATGCAGGCTTACGTCACCCGGGCACTGGATCCACGTGATGCTCCGAGCTATGGCGTACCCGGCGATGAGTAGCGCGGTGCGCGATATCCTTGCGGCGTTGCTGGCGTTTGATACCACCAGCCGCGAATCCAATCTGGCCTTGATTACCTGGATTGAGGATTTTCTGGCGCAGCGCGGGATCGCATCGCAACGCATCATGGATGACAGCGGGCGCAAAGCCAATCTGTATGCCCGGCTGGGGCCGGGTGGTGATGGCGGGGTGATGTTATCCGGTCACACCGATGTGGTGCCGGTCGATGGTCAGCAATGGACGCTGCCGCCGTTTGCCCTGACACAACAGAAAGGGCGCTACTATGGTCGCGGCAGTGCGGACATGAAAGGCTTTCTGGCCTGCGTGCTGGCATCGCTGGATAGCTTTCTGGCCCAGCCGTTGCGTCTGCCGCTGCATCTGGCTTTTTCCTATGATGAGGAAGTGGGCTGCCTCGGGGTGCGGAGCATGGTGGAGTTTTTGCGTGCGTCAGCAGAAAAGCCCGCCATGTGTATCATCGGCGAACCGACAGAAATGCGCCCGGTATATGGACATAAAGGCAAGGTGGCGATGCGTTGTCAGGTGCATGGTCGCGCCTGCCACTCGGCCTATGCACCTTCTGGCGTCAATGCCATCGAATACGCGGCAAGGCTTATCAATCAGCTCGGCGAAGCGGCGCAGCAACTGAAGCAGATAGAGGATGCGCGTTTTGATCCCCCCTATAGCACGCTCCAGACCGGTGTGATTCAGGGCGGCAGCGCGCTGAACATCGTGCCGCAGGATTGTCAGTTTGATTTCGAAATCCGCTATCTGCCGGAGGTGCATGTTCAGGGGGTCATTACCCAGGTTGAGCAGTACGCGCAACAGCAACTGTTACCGCAAATGCAGGCGGTGGAGGCTGAAAGCACGATTCATTTTCTGCCGCTCAGCCACTACCCAGGCCTGCTCACCGATCCCCAATCACAATTTGCCCAATGGCTGGCGCAATGGAGCGGAAGCGACGATTTCTCTACCGTGGCGTTTGGCACTGAAGGGGGATTATTTGATGAAGCGGGGATTGCAACCCTGATTTGCGGGCCGGGCAGTATGGAGCAGGGGCACAAGCCGGATGAGTTTATCGCTATTGAACAAGTAGAACTCTGTATGGTGATGCTTGTAAATTTATGCAAATGGATGCGAACTGTCCTCTAAATAAAAGAATTAATATTGGATTAATCATAATAAAACACTTCGATTATATTGCGGTATTATTTGATATCAATTGGTCTGATTCCAGAGTGGTCAGTGGTGGTTTATAAATAGTAAATCATAAGCATTTAGTAATTTCAGTGGGAATAAATATTATTATTGGTGGTTATTAGGCAGGCATAGATTTTGACTAGGATCACTTTCACTACTCCAGATCTAAAATATTAGTTGGGTTAAATCCTCATAAAACCTTCACGATCCAATGGAGATTGGTGTTTTCCTTCATTTTCATCGAAAACCTTGATGTCAGATTACCATTAATATACCTATACTTGGGATCATAATGTACTTAAAGAAAGGTTCCCATTTATGAATTAGCAAGCCAGTGCTACTGCAAACGACTCAACGTTAGATTTCATCTAGTTGCTCCTTATAATAAAAGCCGTACCTATGAGAGTGTATACGGCTTTGGTATACGATATGGTTTATTTCGACTCGCACAACAATATCGTTTTTATCTCTTCAGAATGAAAGGTGGTACATAAAGTTTGCGACACATATCCAGATAATCGGACCACCACTGCATCATCGCCTTGCGGGCTTCCAGGTGCTCTGCCTTGTGAATATAAGCCATGCGCACGGTATTACGCTCCTGATGACTCATCTGGCGTTCTACTGCGTCCTTTGCCCATAAACCCGATTCCATCAGCGCACTGCATGCCATCGCCCGAAAGCCGTGGCCACAGATATCCTTTTTTGTGTCGTAGCCCATCACCCGCAATGCCTTGTTGACCGTGTTTTCACACATTGGCTTATACGGGTTATGGTCGCCGGGGAAGACCAGTTCATTATTACCGGTGATATCTTTAATCTGTTTCAGAATGGCGATGACATGTTCTGAGAGGGGGACGATATGCGGCATTCGCATTTTGGCCCCGCGCCCGGAATAACGCACGCCAATAATGGGTTCTCGCGTCGCGGGTATCGTCCAGACCCGGTTTTTGAAATCAATCTCTGACCAGCGGGCGAAACGCAGTTCACTGGAGCGAATGAACACATGCAGCATCAGCAGGACGGCATGCCGGGTAAGTTCGCGGCCCTGATGATATGCCTCAATACGTTCAAGCAGTTCAGGCAGCCGCTCCAGTGGCAGGGCAGGATAGTGCCGTCTGACAGGAGGTGTGGTCACGCCGCCAAGGTTTGCTGCCGGGTTAGTATCGATTAACCCCTGATGGACCGCATGGCGCATTATGTTACTCAAGTGCTGCCGCGTGCGGGACGCAACTTCCAGCAGACCTTTTTCCTCGATCCCTTTCAGCAGGTCAATGAAATGACGGGGTTTAAGTTCTGATACAGGCAGGTTCCCGATAACCGGAAAGATGTGATTGTTCAGGCTGGCAAGCAGACGGTCAGCGGTATTCTGCGACCATTTCTTATTGCTACTGTGCCAAGCCAGTGCCACCGTTTTAAACATTTTCTCCGGCATGCGCGAGCCGCGTTCAGCGGCACGTTGCTGCGCCGGGTTGATGTTCAGCGCCAGCATTTTACGGACACCTTCACGCTGCTGTCGCGCATCAGAGAGGGAGACGGCAGGATAGGCACCCAGCGCAATGCGGGATTCTTTACCGTTAATACGGTACTTGAGATACCAGTGACGTGAGCCACCCGGCTTGACCAGCAGATACAGACCGTGGGAATCGGAGACTTTAAAGGGTTTATCAGAAGGCTTGAGACTACGGATTTTCGCGTCGGTAAGGGACATATGGGGGTCACTCCATTATCGAACTAACCTGACCCCAGATTTGACCACCAATTTTTCCCGATGCGGAAGGTAAAATCAAAATGCACCGGGAAGAGATTTCACGCTAACCTCTTGAATCAATATCAGATAAAGCTTCGTAAGGAGGCATGAAAACAGGAAATTGGCTCCTCTGACTGGACTCGAACCAGTGACATACGGATTAACAGTCCGCCGTTCTACCGACTGAACTACAGAGGAATCGTGTGAACGAGGCGCATACTACTGGCCTGGCATTTTTGTGTCAACACTAAAATTAACTCACTGATTCAAATGGCTAAATTTAACTCAACTCGTTGTTTTAGTGCACAAAATGCCCGTCGTCTGTATCCAGCTGGCCATTCTCACGTAATCTTTGTAAGGGATCCTGACGATAGAAATGGCAAAAACGCTGCCAAAGCGCCGGAAAGCGCGGAGCAAACAGCTCTGGTGCGCTAAAGAAATATTCAGATAACACGGCAAAACATTCGGCCGGGTCGGTCGCCGCATAGGCGTCAATGCTGGCGGCGCTCTCCCCAACCAGATCGATCTCATCCTGAATGTTATTCATCGCCGCGTGGAGGTCGTGCTCCCAGCCAGCGACTTCGCGCAACGGAATCAGCGGCACGCCGCTGGCGCGATCGCCATTGCGGGTATCCAGCTTATGTGCAACTTCGTGCACGATAAGGTTGAAACCAGATGCATCGAAAGAGTCCTGAATATCCAGCCAGTTCAGGATAATTGGCCCTTGTTGCCAGCTCTGGCCGGATTGGACGACCCGTTGACTGTGGACCAGACCAATATCGTCTTCCCATTCATCGTCAACCACAAATGGGGCAGGGTAGATTAGCACCTCGTGGAAGCCATCCAGCCACTCAATGCCAAGCTCAAGAACCGGCAAACAGAACAGCATTGCAATGCGGGCGTTTTGCAGCGGAGTGAGTTCAAGCCCTTGCAGGGCAACCAGACGTTTTTGTTGCAGAAAGCGTGCCGCCATCTGCACTAGTTCCTGCTGTTCTTGTGCAGAAAGATTGGCTAAAACAGGAATGGCAAGCGCGTGTTCCCAGGGCATTTCTGCGTTGCCGGACTCTTCATCTACTTTCCAGGGCCATTTAAACATCATATTGCTCGCAAAGTCGTCACTTGAACATCATTAAAGAGACAGGAACTATTAAAGTGCCAAAGAACCTGGCATTATAGCAACCTCAGCGGAGAGATGCCGGAGCGGCTGAACGGACCGGTCTCGAAAACCGGAGTAGGGGCAACTCTACCGGGGGTTCAAATCCCCCTCTCTCCGCCACTATTCAAACACTTACGACAATTCCTTTCAACGACCCGCGTCACACACTTCTATTGTGTTGGTATAACCGAGCGTCGAATGTCCATCAATCATCATCCTCTGATTTCTCGTTGACGGGAAGAGCTCACCTCGATGATATCGGAA
This sequence comes from Klebsiella planticola ATCC 33531, assembly GCF_000735435.1. Lineage (GTDB taxonomy): Bacteria > Pseudomonadota > Gammaproteobacteria > Enterobacterales > Enterobacteriaceae > Klebsiella > Klebsiella planticola. The sequence continues at coordinate 123,034 of NZ_JMPP01000028.1, forward strand.
TGCTTCCTGCGAGCGGAAGATTTCTGTCCTCATCACTATCGATAAGAGAAGGGCGTTTACTGACGTTAAGGGAAGACGCGGCGGGCAGAGCAGAAGTCGAATCTGAAAAACAAAGCCCGCACACGGCGGGCTTTAAAGCGTAAATCGCATCAGAACTGATAGGTAATACCGACAGCAAACTGATCGTCTTCGGCGGCACCCGTGATGATGCTGTCTTTGTGATCGATCAGGTTAAATTTGTAAGCACTGTAGACATTGAAATTTTTGTTGAAGTAGTACCAGGTACCCAGTTCGATATAATTCATAATTTCAGCATCCTTGCCGCCGTTTGTGCCGAGATCTTTGCCTTGAGCATAGACATAGCCGAGAGAAGGGCGCAGACCGAAATCAAACTGGTACTGAACGACGGCCTCGATATTTTGCGTTTTGTTGGCGAAAACGCCGTTGGCCATTGGCGTCATGTTATGCGATTCGGCATACATCACCGCCGTGTAAATGCTATTGGCGTCATACTTAGCGGCTAAACTCCAGACTTCTGCGTTTTCACCTTTACGGTCTGCCGTCTGCTCGTCGGTACGGTCTGAATTACTGTAGGCGGCGGCAAAACCAAATCCATCGATACTGTAATCGACCGATGTGCTATAGCCGTCACCGTTAGCTTTTAAACGATCGCGGTTATTATTTTTACCCTGGTATTGCAGCCCGATATTCAGGCCGTCAACCAGGCCGAAAAAGTCGCTGTTACGGTAGGTGGCGATCCCGTTGGTACGACCCGTCATAAAGTTGTCGGTCGCCACCAGGCCATCGCCACCCCATTCGACCAGCATATCGGTGTAACCCGCCGCGTCATAAACCAGGCCATAGTTACGACCATAATCAAATGAGCCGTAGTTGGCGAATTTTAAACCGGCAAACGCCAGACGCGTAGCGCTACCCTGTTCGCCTTCTGGTTTATCCGCTTTGATGTTGTACTCAAACCGGCCATAGCCAGTCAGGTCACTGTTAATCTGGGTTTCACCTTTGACGCCGAAACGGGCGTAAGTGGTATCCCTGGAGTTGTTGTCACTGTTGTTGCGATCGGTGTCGGTGAAAATATGTTCACCTACCATTTTGCCGTAGAAATCGAGCTTGTTTCCGTTCTTATTGTAGATTTCTGCCGCATTAACTGCTCCGGCCAATAGTAATAGCGGAACCAGAAGTGCCAGTGTTTTTCTTTTCATTATATATTCCCTTTTAATCATCATTAATATGAATGGAGATGAGTATTGCAGAAAACAATTTCATACTATCGGTAAGGTTCACTTTTATTTAAAATAAAAATGTAAATAAGTTATATCCAATATTACAAAATGTTTCTATTTGAATTTTTATATTAAAAAATTATCATTTTGGAATGATGTATTTTTGTTGTTTATTGTTTTCAATAACAATACGTTAAGTGTTTTTGTTGATATATTTATGTCACTAATTTTATTTCTATTAATTATGACTGTTGTTTGAATGATTTGGGTGGGTTATTTAACTCATCGATAATGCGCCAGGCTGAAATATGCGTTCGGATTGATGCAGGTTTTGACGATGGAAAAATATCCCTCAGGTATCTTGCTATTATTATCCGTCGCGGCTTTACGACGATGAACAATAAATCCTGAGATGCTGGCGCGAAAGCATCGCTATCTCGCGATGGTTAAACGCGGTTGTTCACGGGAGGAAGGTGCTGTTTCGTTATCTTTTTCACAGTATAATGTGACGCGCATCACTTTTTTTTGGCCATGTGCTGCGGTTTCGTTGTCAGTTAAAGGAGAGGAGTTAATGGAGCAGAAAGCGAAACGAAGCCCGGGCGGGAAACTTGCCCTGTGGGTCTTTTATGCCTTTTGTGGTTACTTTCTGTGGGCAATGGCGCGCTACTGGTGGGTCGTTGGTAAAATTGAAAGTGTCCCCGGCGCGACAATTGACGGCGATCTGGGATCGACGTCAGGTAAGTGGCTTGGTGCTCTGCTCGGTTTTCTTGTGCTGAGCGTTGTCGGCGCCATCCTCGGGGCGATAGCCTGGTACACCCGCCCTGACCCCGGGATGCATGAACAACACGATTAAAGTTGCTATGCTCAACGCTGACCTTCTCTCAGAGGAACGTGTATGCAACAACTTGACTGGCAGCAACGCTTTGAAGCCTGGCTTGCGGGACATCTCACCGAGGGCGACTCGGCGCACGACATTTCGCACTTCCGGCGCGTGTGGGGAACCGCACAGCGGCTGGCTGAAGAGAGTCAAGTCGATCGTCTGGTCATTCTGACCGCCTGTTATTTTCATGACATTGTTAGCCTGCCGAAAAACCATCCCGAGCGCAGCCGCTCCTCGGTGATGGCGGCAGAAAAAACGCTGGCTATTCTCCAGTCGTCATTCCCGGACTTTCCGTGCGACCGCTATCCTGCCGTTTATCACGCGATTGAAGCGCACAGTTTCAGTGCCGGTATTTCCCCGCAAAGCGCAGAGGCGAAAATTGTCCAGGATGCCGATCGGCTGGAGGCACTCGGCGCAATTGGACTGGCCCGCGTCTTCGCGGTGTCCGGGGCACTGAACAACATCTTGTTTGATGCTGACGATCCCTTTGCTGACCGGCGTAAGCTGGATGACAAAAAATATGCGCTGGACCATTTCCAGTGCAAGCTGTTGCGATTACCCGAGACGATGCAAACGGACAAAGGCAAAGAGATGGCGCTACACAATGCGCGCTTCCTCGTGCAATTTATGGCCAAGCTTAGCGCTGAGCTTCGCGGCGACCCGCAGTCGGTCGATGAGGCGGTTTTAAGGCGCTTTGAGCCACTGGTCTGAAACTGCCCGCATGATTTATGGTAATCTCTGCAAAATTGTTCGGGCTGGTTGAGGGTATGCCGCAAAATTTATCGAAGGAAAAGAGCCTGTTGTTGCCACCGGAACATGCCGGGGAAGAGGCTCAGGCGCTGCTGCGCCAGCTGATGGCAATATACGATGTGAAAACGCTGGTGGCATTTCTGCTGGCCGTTGGCGATCGTCACTGGAGCCCGGCTATATTAAAACGCGTGGCGACGGTTGAGCGGGCGGCTAACCGTATTACGGCCAAAGAGTATGCCCGTCTGGCAACGCTGCTGCCGCCACCGCCGGCCCACCATCCCCATTATGCTTTCCGGTTCGTCGATCTGTTTGCCGGAATCGGCGGGATCCGCAGCGGCTTTGAGGCGATCCGCGGACAGTGTGTTTTCACCAGTGAATGGAATAAGCATGCGGTGCGCACCTACAAAGCCAACTGGTATTGTGACCCGAATCAGCACCGCTTCAACGAAGATATTCGTGATATTACCCTCAGCCATCGCCCGGATGTGAGCGATGAACAAGCCGCGCAGCATATTCGCGATACGATTCCTCCGCACGATGTTCTGCTCGCGGGCTTTCCCTGCCAGCCTTTTTCGCTGGCCGGGGTATCGAAGAAAAATGCGCTGGGCCGGGCCCACGGTTTCGCGTGTGAAACCCAGGGAACGCTGTTCTTTGATGTGGTCAGAATTATCGCTGCCCGCAGGCCTGCCATCTTTGTACTGGAGAACGTTAAAAACCTGAAAAGCCATGATAAAGGACGGACATTCCGCATTATCATGCAGACGCTGGATGAGCTGGGTTATGAAGTCTCCGATGCCGACCACAGCGGCGCCGACGATCCGAAAGTGATCGATGGACGTCATTTCTTACCCCAGCACCGCGAACGTATTGTGCTGGTGGGCTTCCGTCGCGATCTCCAGCTGCACGACGGTTTTACCCTGCGCGATATCTCAAAATTTTACCCGACCGCGCGCCCGACCTTTGGCGATCTGCTGGAACCGACGGTGGATGCTAAATTTATTCTGACGCCGGTGCTGTGGAAGTATCTGTATCACTATGCGCGCAAGCATCAGGCGCTGGGCAACGGGTTTGGTTACGGACTGGTTGATCCACGCAATCCTCAGAGCGTGGCGCGCACGCTATCCGCGCGCTATTACAAAGACGGTGCCGAGATTCTGGTCGATCGCGGCTGGGATCGCCCGTTGGGCGAGCAACACTTCGACGATACGCAAAATCAGCTTCGTCGTCCGCGTCGGCTGACGCCGCGCGAATGCGCACGGTTGATGGGGTTTGAAAGTCCGCAGGGCTATCGCTTCCGCATTCCGGTTTCCGATACCCAGGCCTATCGCCAGTTCGGTAATTCAGTCGTGGTGCCGGTGTTTGCGGCCGTCGCGAAATTACTTGCGCCGCGAATCGAGCAGGCCGTGGCGCAGCGTGAGTCCGAGGATCAAGACGGTGGACGTCCACGATAAAAGCACGCGCAGTAAAAACATGCGGGCGATTGGCCAGCGCGATACGGCAATCGAAAAACGGCTCGCCGCGCTGCTCGCTCAGGGCGGATTTACGTTTACTGTTCAGGATGCGACTTTGCCGGGGCGTCCGGATTTTGTCGTGGCAGAGTACCGCTGCGTGATTTTTACCCACGGCTGTTTCTGGCATCACCATCGTTGCTATCTGTTTAAAGTGCCCGCGACGCGCACGGAATTCTGGTTGGATAAAATCGGCAAGAACGTCGCGCGCGATAGCCGCGATATCCTGCGGTTGCAGGAGCGAGGGTGGCGGGTGCTGGTCGTCTGGGAATGTGCGCTGCGCGGGCGACTAAAGCTGAGCGATGAGGCGTTGAGTGAGCGCCTGGAAGAGTGGATCTGCGGCGGTGGTGACCGCGCGCAGATCGACACGCTGGGCATTGGTGAGCTACAGCTTACTTCTCCACCTCACAAGGCGTAACTTCAGCTCGGGCGGGGAACAGGTATTTCCCCAGCGTGACCAGCACAACGGCAAAAATAATTACCCCCAGCGCCAGCCATTCGATGGACGAGAGGCTCTCTCCGGCAAATCCGGTCCCCAGCAGGACCGCCACTACGGGATTCACGTAAGCGTAGCTGGTGGCGACGGCGGGGGTGACGTTACGAATTAAATACATGTAGGCGTTAATGGCGATAAGAGAGCCAAAAATCGCCAGATAGGCAACGGCAAAAATACTTGACCACGACGGCATTTGGCTCAGGGTTTCGCCGGTCGCCCAGGAGGCGACCGCCAGGACGACTCCCGCGGAGAGCATTTCAATCGCACCGGCCATCATGCCTGTCGGAAGCTCAATCCGGGAACCGTAAACGGAACCAAATGCCCAGCTCATGGAGCCGATAAGAATCAACAGCGCCCCCCACGGATTACCGCTCAGATTCCCGCCGCTGTTAAGCAGAATGATGCCCGCCAGACCGATGGCAATCCCCAGCCACTCAATCTTGCGGGTGGTGATACCAAAAAAACGGCTAAAGCAGAGCGTGAAGAGCGGCACAGTCGCCACCATGACCGCTGCAATGCCAGAAGGCACATGCTGGTGCTCGGCCAGGGTGACAAAACCATTTCCGACGGCCAGCAGCAGGATGCCGATCAGTGCCGCATTGAGCAGAGGTCGTAGCGGCGGAAGCGAGTGACCGGTTGCCAGCAGATAAGCGAGCAGTAGCCCGCCGGCGGAGAGAAAGCGGATACCGGCCATCATCAACGGGGGCCAGCTGGCAACACCAATGGCAATGGCAAAATAGGTCGATCCCCAGATGATATAAAGCGCAAACAGGGCTCCGATAAGGGGCAGAAGCTGGCGGGTAGCCATACGTCCTCACGACGGTACAGAGATAGAAAGGAGACATATAGTAAACGTGAAAACTACTGCGCTGGCGAGTGCTTTAATTGATCGATAATTGTTAAATTTATATTGACTCTGTGCACCTCTGGGCGAAAAAGCACTTTTACCTCATACTTATGCGGACATGGCCGCTAAGCGTTCAGGTTGCAGCCGGAGCGCCTGGGGATTAACCCTCAATAAATGAAGGAATACAATTTTGGCAGGAAGTAGTCTTTTAACGCTGTTGGATGATATCGCCACCTTGCTGGACGATATTTCCATGATGGGGAAACTGGCAGCGAAAAAAACGGCCGGCGTGCTGGGAGACGATCTCTCTCTTAATGCCCAGCAGGTGACGGGCGTTAGGGCCAATCGTGAGCTCCCCGTTGTCTGGGGCGTTGCAAAGGGATCGTTCGTCAATAAAGTGATTTTAGTGCCGTTGGCCTTACTGATCAGCGCGTTTATTCCCTGGGCGATTACGCCATTGCTGATGCTGGGCGGCGCATTCCTGTGCTATGAAGGCGTTGAGAAAGTGCTGCACAGCCTGCAGGCGCGCAAACACAAGGAAGATCCGCAGGCCCGTCAGCAGCGTCTGGAGGCGCTGGCGCAGCAAGATCCGCTGGCATTTGAACGTGATAAAGTGAAAGGGGCGATACGCACAGACTTTATTCTGTCCGCTGAAATCGTGGCCATTACGCTGGGTATCGTGGCCGATGCGCCGCTGCTCAATCAGATTCTGATTCTCTCCGGGATTGCGATCCTGGTGACCGTTGGCGTGTACGGCCTGGTCGGGATTATCGTGAAGCTGGATGATATGGGCTACTGGCTGGTGAAGAAGAGCAGCGCGCTGGCGCGCTGGGTCGGTAACGGGTTACTGGCGGTTGCGCCGCGCCTGATGAAGCTTCTCTCCATCGTCGGGACACTGGCGATGTTTCTGGTCGGCGGCGGCATTATCGTACACGGCATCGCGCCCCTTCATCATGCGGTTGAACATTGGGCAGGGGAGCAGTCCGCTCTCATTGCCTCACTGCTGCCGACCGGCGTCAACCTGGTGCTAGGCTTTATCGTCGGCGCGGTGGTGCTGGCTGGCGTGAAGGTTATCACCGGGTTTCGCGCTACGGCGGAGTAAAATCTGCCGCTGATTATGCAAAATCGCTCAGCTTCGTCTATGGTGAAACAGTTTCTCCCAGATGACGGACTAAAAAATGGTATTGTTGGTCAGTGATGAAGTGAGGCGAAAGAGCGGAGGGCCGCGCATGGTTGTGACGGGCTTCGCCAGCGGAATGGTCGAATGTCGTTGGTATGACGGTTATGTCGTTAAACGCGAGGCGTTCCGTGAAGATGAGTTAGTTCGTGGGGAAGGGCAGCGACAGAAGAGTGCCTGACTCCTGTAGCGCCCGGCAAAAGCCGGGCGCTTTGTCGTTATACTGCTTATTTAACCAACAGGGAGCGTTGATGACGTTTGTTGCTTTGATGGTACTGCGAGAGAACAATGGATAAACCACAGTGGGTAAGAAAACTTCGCCGCGTTTCTAGCCCGGGACATGTGGTTAATTATTGTTTTGTCGCAGTACTTTTTGTTTCTACGCTCCTGATCTGGCGCGAAGTGATGGTGTTGGAAGGGGCCTACGTTACCAACCAGCGCAACAATCTTGAAAACGTCGCCCATGAAATGGACAGTCTGCTGCTGTTCAACATCGACAGAATGGTGTTTTTCCGCAACGGGATGCAGTCGGCGCTTGAAACGCCGCTGGATTTTGAGATTTTGCGTCATGCAGAGCAGGAATACATGAGCAAACGCCATGAACCTATCTGGTCCGTGGCGTTACATAACCGGCGTACTCTCCCGGTGTATGGCGTCTCCGATGACTTTGTCGACAGTCAGAGCGCGCTCTCGCGTAACGATGCCCTGACTGGTAATGAGCTGATGGCGGTTCTGGAGCTGGGGTATCTCCTGCGTCTGGTCAACGATAATCGTGGCTTTAACGAACGCATGCTGTACATTTCGCGCAGCGGTTTTTTTACCAGCACCGAATTGCCAAAGAGTGCGGTACAGGCCCAGACGCTCTATACCCATGCGATCGCCGCCTCGTGGTTTATCCGGCAATCGCAGCGGAACAATCCCGATCGCGGGGTTATCTGGCAGACCGTTTTCGATGAGCGCGCGCAAAACGATGATTCGGTGGTGACGGCCTCTATTCCCCTTGATTTCCGACATGACTGGCTCGGCGTGCTGTCGATGGATTTTTCGGTGCGAGAGATGAAAGCGTTTCTGGTCAGCGCCATTAAGGGAGGCCAGGAGGGGGAATACCAGCTGTATGACAGTCGGTTGAACCTGATAGCTTCCTCAGCGTCGGGGAATGTATTGAGCCTGTTGTCTGCCCGTGAACGGGCAATGCTTAGCTACGCGTTTTTGCATGAAAACCAGGGGGGGATTCGCTTATTAACGCGCTATATCAGCTGGCAGAAATTAAACAACTTTGATGGCATGCTGCTGAGAATCCATACGCTCCAGGAAGGCGTGCGCGGTGCTTTCGGGACCATTACTATCGCGCTGACGCTGATGTGGCTACTCTTTACGCTGATGCTGCTCATCTCCTGGCAGGTGATTTTGCGGATGGTGCGCAACATGAGTGTTCTGCAAAAGTCGCTGGAGTGGCAGGCCTGGCATGACGCGTTAACCCGCCTGTTGAATCGCGGCGCCTTATTTGAAAGGGCGATTGCCACCACCAGAATGTGCGAGCGGACAGGTCGGCCGATCTCGGTGATCCAGCTCGATCTCGATTACTTTAAGAAGGTGAATGACCAGCATGGACACCAGGCGGGTGACCGCGTGCTGTCGCTGGTTGCCAGTACCATTGCCAGCAACATCCGTGAAGGCGATCTGGCTGGACGTGTCGGCGGTGAAGAGTTTTGTGTTGTGATGCCTGACACCACCTTACAGATGGCGACAGCCATCGCCGAACGTATCCGCATCCGCATTTACAGCCGTGAAATTCTCCTCTGCAACGACACCAGTTTGCGGATCAGTGCTTCACTGGGGGTGAGCAGCAGCGATGATTCTGCCGGGTTTAATTTTGAAAACCTGCAGTCAACGGCCGATCACCGGCTCTACCTCGCCAAACAAAATGGACGCAACCAGGTCTGCTTTGCCGATTTGCTGTAGTGCGTCGCTTTTGGGAAATGAGATTTATCTTAAAAAAACACCCGGGGTCAGTGAGCGATCGGGGAAAAAAGAACGCAATAAACCCTTGCGCCATCAGCATCCTGGGTGAGTGACAGAAAGTTCATCCCATTTCTCAATTATTTTCTTCATGAATAGCTCTTGTCATGCAAAATAATTGAGGATAATGTTTTCCCGCAACGGATATCCCGGTGTAACGAATTTTCAAGTGCTTCTTGCATTAGCAAGTTTCATCCCGACTCCTGCGAGTCGGGATTTTTTTCACCTGTACCTAGCGGTTGATCTCCGTGACGCTAAAGTCATGAATATCGAGTTCAAACGCTTCCGCTAGTTCGCACCAGGTGTGATAGTCGCGGCCATCAACGCTGACGTGATGCGGATCGTCCCGCGAACGCCGTATCTCGCTCTCGCTGATTTCATTAATCGCCGCCAGCAGGGCATCTACATCGACATTCACCCCGCGACTTCCCTCATATCCACTACCTTTGGCGGTTTTCATCATGGCTACCTCGCTTGGCTCAGATCGTGCCTGTTTAAGTATAGGCATAAAATCAGAGGATGGTCGGCGCAGCATCAGGGGCAGCCGCAATGGCGGATGGTCTATAAAAACGCCACTCACCGGGCAGGGCGCTGCACAGCGGGCAGTTTTGTTCTACACTGGCTCAAAAATAGAGGAGATAAGTTATGCAGGTGAACGATCGTGTCACGGTGAAGACCGACGGTGGCCCACGTCGATCGGGTGTAGTTCTGGCAATAGAGTCGTTTAGTGAAGGGACAATGTATCTGGTTTCGCTGGAAGACTACCCGCTGGGGATCTGGTTTTTTAACGAAGCAGGGCATCCGGACGGGATCTTTGTTGAGAGAGAAGATTAGTTCGTGAGGCATCTGAACTGGCGGAGAGCACCGCCAGTTTTGCCTGCGCATGGTTCAGCGCAGGTTAACGTGTATTCCGCTGGTAATGTTTTCCGCCAGGCGCACGATATGGTAAATCACCTGTTTATTGTGAGTCTGAATTTTCTTTTTAATATTTCCTTTATGCGACGAAACCGTCTTCGCCTTGATGTTCATTTGGCTTGAAATCTGCGCCGTACCATAGCCCGCCATCCACATCTGCAACATATTCGATTCGGTACGACTTAGCGAAAGTGTCGGTATATTGATGCGGGCGCTGCTGTAATTATCGTATTTAAGACGATTACCCAGAATTTCATCAAGGTCTTTTGGTGTCAGCGATTTGGAACTAATAAGTAAATTCTTGCGCACCAGCAGATAGTGATCAAAATGAATGTTAGCTAACGACATGAAGATAACAAATAACGTCCCAGGGTGCTGGTTAATGATATGCCGGATAAGCTGATTGCTGTCCGGATGATGAATAAAGCAATCTTCATTGATAAATACCACTGCCGGATGCATGAATTCACAGGCTTCTTTCAGGCATTCCGCAGAATGTACTTCACTAATGTCGCGCTTTTTTATTCCCCGGCTTGTCAGATACCCGGACAATCCCAGCCGGGTATAGCTACACAAATCCATGATAATCGTTGACATGACCCATCCTCAATCAACACGTAACGACAATTTATCCCTCGCCGACAAGTGCGATGAAATCCATTTAAGTGGGTAATAAAAACCCGGTTCAGCACAGGAACCATCAGAGAGTCTAAACTATTCCGTAATATTGCCCATAATTTGCCAGGAATACTCCCAAAGTAATGTGCGGTCCGGGTTATGTGAGGGAATTAAAAGCAAAATTGCCGCTTTCCCGGAGAGCGTGGGCCCCAAATAATAAATATTTTTAGGATTTTCCTTATGTTGATTGCGTAAATAGCCAGCATTTTGTCATCACTGCTTCATTATCGTTATTAATTAATAATGCGGCGGCATTTTTTTCCGAGGGCGACGGTGGCGTTTTACGTAGGGTCATGTTGGCCAGTTTGACGCGGGTCAGTGGGAGGGGTGGCGGGCTTAACGCTTTAATGCCACAATACTTTTTTATCGGTTTGTGGGATGGATGATGAAAAAGTTAGTGATTGCCGGTGCGCTGTTGATGCTGGCGGGATGTGTCCAGGTTGATAATTACGATACCGTCGTCAAAGCGCCAGCGCCCGCCGGGTTAGAGGGATACTGGCAGTCAAAAGGCCCGCAGAGCGAAATGATGAGCCCGGACGCGATTGCCAGCCTGATTGTGACGAAAAATGGCGATACCCTCGATTGTCGCCAGTGGCAGCGCGTCATCGCCACGCCGGGTAAATTAATGCTGCGTGATGAGCAGGTCTATAACGTCACCTCCAGACTTGATGTTTATCCTGTTGAGCGTTCAGGTAACACGCTGCAATACGATCGCATGACCCTGACTCGCGTTGACCGCCTGACCGCCGAGTGCGAGCAGGCGTGGAAAAAAGCCGCGGCAGGGAAAAGCGTGAACTAATGCCGCTGCGGGCTGAGGCGACGTTCAGCCCGCGTGCTTCCAACGACTACAGCACCTCCTCAATGACCCAAACGCTGACGCTTCCGCCGTTGCAGGTAAAGGTGGCGCAGCCTTCGTCGTCGGTTTCCACCACCTCTTGACGATTGCCCAGAAAATCCTTCCAGCGCTTATTGCCATAGTTGGCACCCAGCGTCAGCAGCTTTTCTCCCTCATCGCCGTTAGACAATACAACAACGCATCCCGGATCTTCATCGGTGCCGCTGCGGCTGAACGCAATACAGTTGGGATGATCGAACCACAGCGTCTGGACGCCGTGAGCAAAACGCTGGCGGGCGTCAATAAGTTCATGCAACTGTTCAATCACCGGCATCTCAATGGCATAGGTCTGGCCATCACCACCGGTATCTTCATAGCTGGCGCCGAAGAGGTCGGCATAAAAAACCGAGGGAACGCCGTTTTCGCGCAGCAGAATGAGCGCATAGGCCAGCGGTTTGAACCACGGTTCGACGGGGGCCTCCAGCGCCTGCAAGGGCTGAGTGTCATGGTTGGTCACCAGCGTAACGGCATGAAACGGGTCGCTTTCAACCAGCGTGCCGCTAAAAATCTGGCTCATATCGTAGTCGCGCCCCTGGCGTGACGCCTCGTGAAACTTCATCTGCAAAGGGGCGTCAAACAGCATCGTTTTACCGTCGACGCGCTCGATATATTGCTGGAGCTTATCAACTTCATGCGACCAGTACTCAGCCACGATAAACAGCGGTTTTGTCGCCACTTCCTGCACATGGTCGATCCACGCTTTATAAAACCACGCGGGAATATGTTTAACCGCATCGAGACGGAAACCGTCGCAGCCGGTTTGCTCCATAACCCAGCGGGCCCAGTACTTCAGCTCTTCGGCGACCGCATGATTGCGGAAATCAATATTCTCGCCCATCAGGTAATCGAAATTACCCATTTCATCATCGACCTGATCGCTCCAGCCTTCGCCGGTATAATCGTTAACAATTTTAAAAACGCCGTCCTCGTCGGGATTCTCGATGTGATCGATGCCGCTGAAACATTTGTAGTCCCAGATAAACTGAGAATACTGCCCGCCCCGGACGGGGAAGGTGTAGCGTGTCCAGGCCTCGCATTCGATAATCTCTTCAGCGATTTGCGTCCGGTCCTGCTCATCGACGCGCTGCACGCGAATTTGCTCTTTCTCATCTGCGCCCATCTTGTGGTTGACCACCACGTCAAGCAGCACCGCGATATCGTGCTGGTGAAGGGCCGCAATGGCGGCAAGGAGCTGGGCTTTATCGCCATATTTCGTGGCAATCGAGCCTTTTTGGTCGAACTCACCGAGATCAAACAGATCGTAGCTGTCGTAGCCGACGGAGTAACCGCCGGACGCGCCTTTGTAAGCCGGCGGTAGCCAAATCATGTTAATGCCAATTTCATTCAGGTTCGGGGCCAGGGCTTCGACCTCGCGCCACAACTCGCCGCCGGCGGGGTAATACCAGTGAAAGCACTGTAGTAACGTGGGGTTTTTCATCTTCCATGCTCCAGACGTCATCAAGCTGACCTTTGCAGTATGAGATATCTCCAGCAAATCCGATGAATTTTGGTTCTCTTTTCGCTATGTCTTAAATCGCTGCGTATATAATGTTTCGGAATAAGATGTAGCGTATAGGTGTTGGTGAGCGAAACTAAACGCCTTACACTACTGGAAAATATCACTTATCAGGGGCATCTATGAAATTAGCACTTCTGGGTCGTCAGGCGCTGATGGGCGCGATGGCTGTAGTTTTAATGGCCGGCGTCAGCGCAAAATCGTTTGCTGCGGAAAATCTGCTGGGGCAGATTAAAGAGCGCGGGACGCTGCGCGTAGGCCTGGAAGGGACCTATCCGCCGTTCAGCTATCAGGGCGACGACGGTAAGCTGACCGGTTTCGAGGTTGATTTTGCTAATGAGCTGGCGAAACATCTGGGCGTGAAGGCCGATCTGAAACCGACCAAATGGGATGGCATGCTGGCTTCCCTCGACTCCAAACGTATTGACGTGGTGATTAACCAGGTCACCATTTCCGATCAGCGCAAGCAAAAGTATGACTTCTCTACCCCCTATACGGTGTCGGGTATTCAGGCGCTGGTGAAAAAAGGCAACGAAGGCATTATCAAAACCGCGGCTGACCTGAAAGGCAAAAAAGTCGGCGTCGGTCTGGGCACCAACTACGAAGAGTGGCTGCGCCAGAACGTCCAGGGCGTAGATATTCGTACCTATGATGATGACCCGACTAAATACCAGGATCTGCGCGTGGGTCGTATTGACGCGATTCTGGTCGATCGCCTGGCGGCGCTGGATCTGGTGAAGAAAACCGGCAATACCCTGGCGGTGACCGGCGAAGCGTTCTCCCGTCAGGAGTCTGGCGTGGCGCTGCGTAAAGGCAACGAAGACCTGTTGAAAGCGGTTGATGGCGCTATTGCTGATATGCAGAAAGATGGCAGCCTGAAAGCGCTGTCGGAAAAATGGTTTGGCGCCGACGTGACGATGTAACGGCTGGCGGTGAAAAAAGGCGCTATTGATAGCGCCTTTTTTTATTTCGTACGCCAGTGTGTGCATAATAAAGATAACTCAGTCAGGAGGTACCATGTCACTGCAAAATTTAACGCGCTTCCCGCGCCTGGAATTGATTGGCGCGCCGACGCCGCTGGAATATCTACCGCGCTTGTCCGATCATCTGGGCCGCGAGATTTTTATTAAACGTGACGACGTGACCCCGCTGGCGATGGGCGGCAATAAGCTGCGTAAGCTGGAGTTTCTGGCGGCAGATGCGCTGCGTGAAGGCGCGGATACGTTAATCACCGCCGGCGCGATTCAGTCGAACCACGTTCGTCAAACGGCGGCGGTGGCCGCGAAACTGGGTCTGCACTGTGTGGCGCTGCTGGAAAACCCTATCGGCACTCGCGCCGAGAACTACTTGACCAACGGTAACCGCCTGCTGCTGGATCTGTTTAATACCCAGGTTGAGATGTGCGATGCGCTGACCCAACCCGATGTTCAGCTGGAAGAGCTGGCAACCCGCATTGAAGCGCAGGGCTATCGGCCCTACGTCATTCCGGTGGGGGGCTCCAATGCGCTTGGCGCGCTGGGCTATGTCGAAAGTGCCCTCGAAATCGCCCAGCAGTGCGAAGGCGCCGTCGAACTCTCTTCCGTGGTGGTCGCCTCCGGGAGCGCGGGTACCCATGCCGGGCTGGCCGTAGGACTGGAACAGCTGATGCCTGGGGCTGAGCTGATTGGCATTACCGTATCACGCAAGGTGGCGGATCAGTTGCCGAAAGTCGTCGCGCTTCAGCAGGCGGTGGCGAACAGCCTGGAGCTCCAGGCCAATGCGGAGATTAAGCTGTGGGATGACTATTTTGCGCCGGGATATGGCACGCCGAACGACGAAGGAATGGAAGCCGTGAAGCTGCTGGCGCAGCTGGAAGGCATTCTGTTGGATCCGGTTTATACCGGCAAAGCGATGGCCGGGTTGATTGACGGCATTAATCAGAAGCGCTTTAAGGATGAAGGGCCGATTTTATTTATCCACACGGGTGGAGCGCCGGCGCTGTTTGCCTATCATCCCCATATCTAAAGCAGAACATACAGAATGCAAGAGAGTATCCAACTGGTTATCGATTCCGCGCCTTATCTGCTGAAAGGCGCGGTGTTTACGTTACAGCTGAGCATCGGCGGTATGTTCTTTGGCCTGGTGCTGGGCTTTATCCTCGCTTTGATGCGGATGTCGCCTCTGTGGCCGGTGAAATGGCTGGCGAGAATGTATATCTCCATCTTCCGCGGTACCCCGCTGATTGCCCAGCTGTTTATGATCTATTACGGTCTGCCGCAGTTTGGTATTGAGCTTGACCCGATCCCGGCGGCGATGATTGGTCTGTCGCTTAACACCGCGGCCTACGCGGCGGAAACGCTGCGTGCGGCGATTGCCTCGATTGACAAAGGGCAGTGGGAAGCGGCGGCCAGTATCGGTATGACGCCGTGGCAAACTCTGCGCCGGGCGATTTTGCCGCAGGCTGCGCGCGTGGCGCTGCCGCCGCTCTCCAACAGTTTTATCAGCCTGGTAAAAGATACCTCGTTGGCGGCCACCATTCAGGTTCCGGAACTGTTCCGTCAGGCGCAGCTGATCACCTCGCGCACCCTGGAGGTGTTCACCATGTATCTGGCCGCATCGCTGATTTACTGGGTGATGGCGACGGTGCTGTCCTCATTGCAGAACTATTTTGAAAACCAGCTGAATCGCCAGGAGCGTGATCCAAAATGAGTGCCATTGAAGTCAAAAACCTGGTGAAAAAATTTCACGGTCAGACGGTACTGCACGGTATCGACCTCAATGTCCAGGAGGGGGAAGTGGTGGCGATCATCGGCCCCAGCGGGTCCGGTAAAACGACGCTGCTGCGCAGTATTAATCTGCTGGAACAGCCGGAAAGCGGGACCATCCGGGTGGGCGATGTGACCATTGATACCACGCGCAGTTTCAGCCAGCAAAAAGGGTTGATTCGCCGCCTGCGCCAGCATGTGGGGTTCGTGTTCCAGAGTTTCAACCTGTTCCCGCATCGTACGGTACTGGAAAACATCATTGAAGGGCCGGTTATCGTCAAGGGTGAGGATAAAAACGAATCCATTGTTCGCGCCCGGGAACTGCTGGCGAAAGTGGGGCTGAGCGGTAAAGAAAACAGCTATCCTCGTCGTCTGTCCGGCGGTCAGCAGCAGCGTGTGGCTATCGCGCGTGCGCTGGCGATGCGCCCGGATGTGATTTTGTTTGATGAGCCGACGTCGGCTCTCGATCCTGAGCTGGTTGGCGAGGTGCTGAACACCATTCGCCAGCTGGCGCAGGAGAAGCGCACGATGGTCATCGTGACTCATGAAATGAGCTTTGCCCGCGATGTCGCGGACCGCGCGATTTTTATGGACCAGGGGCGTATCGTCGAACAGGGCGAAGCGAAAGCGCTGTTTGCCAACCCGCAGCAGCCGCGCACCCGCCAGTTCCTTGAAAAATTTCTGATGCAGTAATTTTTACCAGCTCGCGGCGGCCGTCCCCAGCGGCGAGGACGGCCGCGACCAGACCACCGGTGTTCCCGCCAGCTGTAACGGAAAGCGCAGACGTTCGCCCAGGCCGAAAGCTGACCACTCCAGCGCCGGCTGGAAATCGCCCCGTTGCGGTTCACGAAAAGAGAGGGGGCTGTCTGGCGTGGGATACTGCATTAAGCATGCCGCCACCCGAGCCAGCGACAGGCGAGCGCGATAACCCTCGCCGCAGGTCGCGCGGCGATAAAGACCTTTGAGTACCGCGGCAGCCATTAAGTAACCGGTAGCATGATCCAGGGCCTGAACCGGCAGAGGCACCGGTTTATCCGCCTGCCGCCACCGTTGACCGGCTGTGGCAATCCCGCAGGCCATCTGCACCAGACTGTCAAAACCGCGGCGGTTGCGCCATGGACCGCTCCATCCCCAGGCATTCAGCGACACATCGACCAGCCCTGGTCTGAGTCGAGCCCGCGTCTCACTATCTAATCCCAGGGTGTCCAGCGCATCGGCACGGTAGCCGTGTACGATAACATCAGCCTGACAGAGCAAATCTATTAAACGTTGCTTATCGATCGCTGTTTTAATATTCAGTCGTGCGCAGCGCTTGCCGAGCGTGATTTCCTCGGCGAGCGTCGGCTCACACCAGTCTGGCGGATCGATCCGCAGCACCTGCGCTCCGAGGCCGGCGAGCAGACGGGTGGCCACCGGTCCGGCAATAATCCGCGTCAGATCGAGTACCCGAATGCCAAGCAGCGGTCTGCTGCGAGCCAAACGCCAGTCGACGGGGGATCCAGGCGGTAAAGGTGTTTCGATGAGCAGCGGTTCCTGACTGACCGCCACGCCCTGCGGGTGCGCCTGCCATTGTCGGGCGCTGCGCATTGCCGCCGCACAACCGCCTGCTTCGACGACCGCTTGTTCAAGCGCTTCAGCCTGCCACAGGCGAACCGCTGATGCCAGAGAAGCCCGGGAGTCGTGTTCACCTAAAACACGTGCCATGGCCCGGCGGTGGTGGGCTGCGTTGGTATGCAAACGGATCCAGCCTTCCTGAGTCGGGTAGTCGCCGGCCAGGGGATCCCACAGCGACTGGGGCGGCCGGTTTACAGGATACAGGCTATGATTAAACCAGTAAGAAGCGAGGCGCCGGTCGACCCGGAGCGGCGAGGGATTACCTGAGAGTTGTGCCAGCTGAGCGCCGGCGACGGCGATAGACGCGGAGGCAAAATCGGTGACGGCAAAGCAGGAATGCAGCGCCCCCGCCTGGGTAAATTCGACTTCCGGGGCCGGGTGGGAACTAAAGGCCTGCCATAGCCGGGAATATATCGTGTTTAGCGATAAAGGATCCGACATACTTTTCTCCTGTAACGGGTGAGGAGCGCCAGTCATGGTCTAATAAGTGCGATGCATACGATATTTTATACATATAAATAAGATTTATGTGTTAGTTTTCTGTATTTCTAATAATGATTATTACTCAGGAGTTATTTGGTCGGTTATGAGGGACATTGATTTTTTCAGCTGGCGGCGGGAAATGCTGCAACAATTTCAGTCAATCACCACGGGAGGGGAAGTTTATAATCTCCTGCAACAACAAACGGAAGGGCTGGAATATGACTATTTTGCGCTTTGCGTACGCCACCCCGTGCCTTTTACCCGGCCCAGGATTACGCTGCAATCGACCTACCCGCAGGCGTGGATGACACACTACCAGGCTGAGAATTATTTTGCTATCGATCCGGTATTGCGTCCCGAAAACTTTCTCCGTGGCCATCTGCCGTGGGATGACAGACTCTTTCGTGATACGCCGGAATTGTGGGATGGTGCACGAGATCATGGGCTGAACAAGGGGGTTACCCAGTGTCTGACCTTGCCTAATCATGCTCAGGGATTTCTGTCCGTTTCCGGCCGCAGCCGTAGCGCAGGGCCGTTTCATGAAGACGAGCAGGAGATGCGCTTAAGAACGCTGACCGAGCTGAGCCTGCTGACGTTACTGCGGCTGGAAGATGCGATGGTCATGCCGCCGGAAATGAAGTTTAGTCGCCGTGAACTGGAAATATTGAAATGGACGGCGGAGGGAAAAACATCGGCTGAAGTGGCGATTATTCTCTCTATCTCAGAAAATACCGTTAATTTCCATCAAAAAAATATGCAACGAAAATTCAATGCGCCAAATAAAACGCAAATCGCCTGTTACGCGGTGGCGACCGGTTTAATTTGAGCAGGTAGGGTGTTCTGCGTGTCAGACGTGGGGACCGGCTGTGCTGAACTCACAGCCGGTTGACTGTTACTGGCGGTAAGCTTGTTTAATTTGCTTAACGGTGCTGGAGAATACGGCAGCCTGAGCCTCATCTTCCATCTGCGTGATCTGTTTTTCCATTTTAATAATCACCCGACCCGCATCCGCCTGGCCCATTGCCTGGAGCATCAGCGTCAGCAGCGTTTTCAGGCAGGTCACTTCCTGCGCCAGTTCTTGATTATTTTCTGCAGTGGAAAAATCTGGAGTGCTCATCGATATCCTCGTTTGCTATCGGCGCTTTTGCGCAATACTAAATGTTAAGGCGGCGCAGTATACCACAAGCGACGGGAAAAAAAGGAGCGCGTAATTTGTGTTCTCTCATCAGAGGTGTAGGTGCATTAATTGCCTGAATAATACGTACTCTGCACGCGCGTCGCAGGTTAATTTTGCGCTGGTGTGTTTTCATCGTTAATTATTGTTACATATTTTGTTTCCTATTTAGCAATGCGCTATCGCGGCGCCATGCCGGTGTTTTTGTAGGGCAAATGTTAAAAATGAAGCGTAATACAACTTACTGTTATCTATAAGTTTCCACTTACTGTGCAGACAAATTGACATATCCAGGGAAGAAACTTTCCGTAGGGCATTTTTTTGGCTTTTAAAGTGACGAGAAAACCCGGTAATATGTATGAGATAAGCTATCCGTAGCGTTATCCCTAATTCTGGAGATTATTCCTTTGATCAACGTCCTTCTTGTTGATGACCACGAGCTAGTGCGCGCAGGGATACGACGCATTCTGGAAGATATAAAAGGGATTAAAGTTGTCGGTGAGTCCTGCTGCGGCGAGGATGCTGTGAAATGGTGTCGCGCCAATTCCGTTGATGTTGTTCTGATGGACATGAACATGCCTGGAATTGGTGGCCTGGAAGCCACGCGCAAGATTGCGCGTTCCATTGTCGATACCAAAGTGATTATGCTCACCGTGCATACCGAAAATCCGCTGCCGGCAAAAGTCATGCAGGCGGGTGCCGCAGGCTATCTGAGTAAAGGTGCTGCGCCGCAGGAAGTGGTGAATGCCATTCGCTGCGTGGCATCCGGCCAACGTTATATTGCTTCCGATATCGCCCAGCAAATGGCGCTTAGCCAGATTGAGCCGGAAAAGACAGAATCGCCTTTTGCCAGTTTGTCTGAACGCGAATTGCAGATTATGCTGATGATCACCAGGGGTCAGAAGGTGAATGAGATCTCAGAGCAGTTAAATCTGAGTCCCAAAACCGTGAACAGCTATCGCTACCGGATGTTCAGTAAATTAAACATCCACGGTGACGTCGAGTTGACCCACCTGGCCATTCGTCATGGTTTGTGCAATGCGGAGTCGTTAGCAAGTCAGTGAGTGATGTTTTTGACGCAAAAGCTTTCCTGAAAACGGTAACCAGCCAGCCGGGCGTCTATCGCATGTATGATGCTGGCGGTACCGTCATCTATGTTGGCAAAGCAAAAGATCTGAAAAAAAGGCTGAGCAGCTATTTTCGGAGCAACCTGGCTTCGCGTAAAACCGAAGCGCTGGTGGCACTGATTGCGCAAATCGACGTGACCGTAACCCATACGGAAACGGAAGCGTTGCTGCTGGAGCACAACTACATCAAGCTGTATCAGCCACGCTATAACGTGCTGCTGCGCGACGACAAATCCTACCCCTTCATTTTCCTGAGCGGCGATACCCATCCACGCCTGGCAATGCACCGCGGTGCGAAACACGCCAGGGGCGAGTATTTCGGTCCTTTCCCGAATGGTTATGCGGTTCGCGAGACGCTTGCACTGCTACAAAAAATTTTCCCTGTGCGTCAGTGCGAGAACAGCGTGTACCGTAACCGGTCGCGTCCGTGCCTGCAGTATCAGATTGGCCGCTGCCTTGGGCCCTGTGTCTCAGGCCTGGTGAGCGAAGAGGAGTACGCGCAGCAGGTTGAATATGTGCGTCTTTTCCTCGCGGGTAAAGATGATCAGGTGCTGACGCAACTCATTGCCCGGATGGAGAAGGCCAGCCAGGCGCTGGAGTTTGAGGAAGCGGCGCGCATTCGCGATCAGATTCAGGCCGTACGCCGGGTGACCGAGAAACAGTTCGTCTCGAATACCGGGGATGACCTCGACGTTATCGGCGTCGCCTTTGATGCGGGTATGGCCTGCGTCCACGTTCTGTTTATTCGTCAGGGCAAGGTCCTCGGTAGTCGCAGCTATTTTCCGAAAGTGCCAGGCGGTACTGAGCTCGGCGAAGTGGTGGAGACGTTCGTCGGTCAGTTCTATCTGCAGGGCAGCCAGATGCGTACTCTGCCGGGAGAGATTCTGCTCGATTTTAATCTTGGCGATAAAACCTTGCTGGCGGATTCCCTCTCCGAACTGGCGGGGCGTCGGGTGAATGTTCAGACGAAACCACGCGGCGACCGCGCCCGCTATCTCAAGCTGGCGCGTACCAATGCGGCCACGGCCCTGACCACGAAGCTTTCCCAACAGTCGACGATCCATCAACGTCTTCAGGCCCTGGCTACCGTACTTAAACTGCCGGCCGTTAAACGTATGGAATGCTTTGATATCAGCCATACTATGGGTGAACAGACGGTGGCTTCCTGCGTAGTGTTCGACAGTAACGGGCCGCTGCGCGCCGAGTATCGACGCTACAATATTACCGGCATTACGCCGGGCGATGATTATGCGGCGATGAACCAGGTTCTGCGTCGCCGCTACGGTAAGGCAATAGAAGAGAACAAGATTCCTGACGTTATCCTGATCGACGGCGGTAAAGGGCAGCTTGGGCAGGCGAAAAGCGTCTTTGCCGGGCTGGATGTGCCCTGGGACAAACAGCATCCTCTCTTATTGGGGGTGGCGAAAGGCAGCGATCGTAAAGCCGGGCTGGAAACGTTATTCTTCGAACCAGAAGGTGAGGGGTTTAACCTGCCGCCTGATTCGCCTGCGCTGCACGTTATTCAGCATATTCGCGATGAATCCCACGATCATGCCATTGCCGGGCATCGTAAAAAGCGGGCAAAAGTGAAAAGCACCAGTTCACTGGAGACTATCGAAGGGGTAGGGCCGAAACGCCGCCAGATGCTGCTGAAGTATATGGGCGGATTGCAAGGGTTACAGCAAGCCAGCGTCGAGGAGATAGCCAAAGTACCGGGTATATCTCACGGTCTGGCAGAAAAGATCTTCTACTCGTTGAAACATTAGGGGCTCTGTAGCAACATAGGGCTAATTTTTACTTCTAACAGATAGTTACCTGTCACTATGCAATTTAATATCCCTACATTGCTTACTCTGTTTCGCGTCATCCTGATACCGTTCTTTGTGCTGGCGTTTTATCTGCCTTTCGTCTGGGCCCCTTTTGCCTGCGCCCTGATCTTTTTTGTCGCTGCCGTTACCGACTGGTTTGATGGTTATCTGGCCCGCCGCTGGAATCAGAGCACCCGTTTCGGCGCTTTTCTTGACCCGGTGGCCGATAAAGTGATGGTGGCGATTGCGATGGTGCTGGTGGTTGAGCACTATCACACCTGGTGGGTAACCCTGCCGGCCGCGACCATGATTGCCCGTGAAATTATTATTTCTGCGCTGCGTGAGTGGATGGCCGAACTGGGTAAACGCAGCAGCGTGGCGGTCTCCTGGATCGGCAAAGTGAAAACAACCGCGCAGATGACGGCACTGGTGTGGATGCTGTGGCGACCAAACGCCTGGGTAGAGTGGGCCGGCATCGCCCTGTTCCTCGTGGCAGCGGTGCTGACGCTGTGGTCTATGCTGCAGTATCTGAACGCCGCGCGCGGAGATTTGCTTGATCAGTGATCGTTTCGCCGCAAATTTCAGCAAACGACACAAGGATTTAAAAAATATCGTTGACTCATTTCGCCAGGTAAGTAGAATGCAACGCATCGAACGGCAGCACAGCTTGCCAGACGATAACAAAATCAAGTGATTAGCAAATTTGCTTGATGATGCGGGAATAGCTCAGTTGGTAGAGCACGACCTTGCCAAGGTCGGGGTCGCGAGTTCGAGTCTCGTTTCCCGCTCCAGATTAAAAACATCGGCAGATGCGGGTGTTTAAGTATTAAGGCGCGTTAGCAAAGCGGTTATGTAGCGGATTGCAAATCCGTCTAGTCCGGTTCGACTCCGGAACGCGCCTCCAATTTACATCCCGAGCCCGGATGGTGGAATCGGTAGACACAAGGGATTTAAAATCCCTCGGCCATAGGCTGTACGAGTTCAAGTCTCGTTCCGGGTACCATTGGGATTATTGAATAAAATCAATGATAAGCAGTGTCGTGAAACCACCTACGGGTGGTTTTTTCATTTCTGAAATCCCCCCTTTCATGATCTCGCGGCATTATATCTTTTTGTCACACGGTCCACCGCCTGACGGAGCGACCGCAATTATCCTGCCATACCGGGCCATTTCATGTCATGACGGGGTAATTCTACGCCGGGCGAAATCCCGCCAGGCCGGCCGTTGAAACTGATATCATCAACATCTCTGTTCCTCGAAAAGGTGTTCATATGCTGCATTCTGGCCTGCCGGAGAGGCATAGAATCTTCATCGGCGATATCCACGGTCAGTACCATAAGCTCTCCGCTTTGCTGGATCATCTTGATGCTCTGTACCAACGGGATGAGCGTTTACTGATCTTTGTCGGCGATCTGATTGATAATCAGCCTGGGGCGCCGATCGACCACCTGGCGGTACTGGAGCGGGTGAGGGCGGAAGTGGAATCGCGGCGGGCGATATGCCTGATGGGCAATCATGAATTTAATGCCGTTGGCTGGTCAATGCGCCATCCGCAGAGCGCTCAGCCCCTGCGGCCGCATTCACCGAATAATCGACGTCAGCATCAGGCGTTTCTGGCCGATGTTGTCGAAGACACTCCGCGGCATAATTTCTGGATCGACTGGTTTAAAACCCTGCCGCTGTTTGTTGATTATGGCGATATTCGGGCGGTACATGCCTGCTGGGAAGATGAGACAATTGCCCGGCTACGGCCGTGGCTGGATGAACAGAATCGATTGAAACCCGAAAGCTGGGTCGCCGCTTTTGATAAACAGCATCCTCTGTTCCGGATGATCGAGACCGTGCTTAAAGGACCGGAACTGAAACTCCCCGCGGGCTTTAGTTTCGTGGATAAGACCGGCGTCGAGCGCCGCCATATTCGTGTGCGCTGGTGGCGAGATGATGCGAAAACCTATCGCCAGATAGCCCAGGTTCAGGTGGAGATGGTCAGCCGGATCCCGGATATTCCTCTGGAGCAGACCGTTCCTGGCACCACAGATGTCCCGGTGGTGATCGGTCACTACACGTTATCCGGCGAACCTCACTCCTTGAGCGAGCGTGTTGTCTGCGTCGATTACAACGCGGCGAAAGCCGATAACCCGCTTTACGCCTGGATTCAGGAACCCGGCCCGCGACGCGCGGTAACGGGAACCTTTGTCTGCAAGCCCAATGCCTCCTGCCGCCACCCTGCCGGCTAGCGCCGGTATTCAGCGTTTCCCCCCCATTTTTCTCAGGCGCGGCATGGCCAAAGTGCGGTAAAATAGCGTTCCGGTTCGCCGGACTATTATCCTTTGGGAACGGAACGCCGTTATGGCAATAAAAACAATTTAAATGAGGGATCTTATGGCTACATTGCTTGAAAGCTACGGTGATTGCTTCCGCAAATATGCCACCTTTCGCGGGCGTTCGGCGCGCAAGGAGTATGTGGTTTTTACCGTCGCCAACTTTGTGCTTTCGGCCGTACTGGGGTTGATTCCAATCGTGGGCGGCCTGTTTGGCCTGATCATCATTATCCCCGGTATCGCGGTTGCGGTGCGCCGTCTGCATGATTTGAACAAATCAGGCTGGTGGCTGCTATCACCCTATGCTGTTCTGCTGGTTGGCTTTATCGGCATTATCGCCACCGTTGATAACGGTGAGGCGGCCGTGTGGGTATGGATCGCGGCGGCGGGAGGCATGGCGGCGCTGGCGTTGTCTGTCTGGCTGCTGTTTGCCCGCGGCACCGATGGCGTCAACCGCTATGGCGACATTCAGCAAGAGAGTGAATACAGCCCGCTAGCTGCCCGGCAGAGCGCGCCGCTCTCTTCCGCCGATGATGTGCGGGAACGCCTTGCGCAGGCGAAAAAAATGTTCGATGACGGAACCATTACCGAGAGCGAATACGAAACGATGCGCGCCAGCATCATTAAAGACATTTAACGCTTGCTGAGTACGCTGCCGGGTGGTTTTCTCCTGGCATTTCCGCTACTGTATGCGCCATTTTCTACCACGACGAGCCTGTTTATGAAAACCGGACCCCTGAACGAAAGCGAACTTGAATGGCTGGACGATATCCTGTCGAAATACGCCACCGAGGGCGCCATCCTTGATGTCTCAGAGCTTGACGGCCTGCTGACGGCCATTCTCTCCGGCCCGAAAGAGATTGAACCGGCTCAGTGGCTGCTGGCAATCTGGGGCGGAGCGGACAATGTGCCGCGCTGGGCGAACGACCGCGAGCGTGACCATTTTGTTAACCTAACTCTGCAGCACATGAGCGACATTGCCGAGCGTCTGGACGAGTATCCCGATCAGTTTGAACCGCTGTTTGGGACCCGCGAAGAGGAAGGTCAGGAGCTGACGATTGTTGAGGAGTGGTGCTTCGGCTATATGCGCGGCGTCGCTCTCGGAAACTGGCCTGCTCTGCCGGAAGAGCCGCAGTCGGCGCTGGACAGCATTGCTTTACACGGCACGGAAGCGCAGTTTACGGCGGTTGAGGCGCTCTCTGTCGATGAGTTTATCGCCAGTGTAGACCATATCCGCCCGGCAGCGCTCTCGTTGTACCAATACTGGACTGAGCATGCTGAGCCGGAGATCGTGCAGCAACCGATCCGCAATGAAGTCAAGGTCGGGCGTAACGATCCCTGTCCCTGTGGCAGCGGTAAAAAATATAAGCAGTGTTGCTTAGCGAAATAAAAAAGGGGCCTGATGGCCCCTTTTTTTATCCTACCGCCGGGAGCAGACCCGCGACGATGCAAAACTGAATAGCGACAATCGCGATACCGCATAGCAACACCAGCCACAGCGCCGGTGTTCCCCCTGCGACCCGCCAGGGAGCGTCAGGGTGCTGTTTCCGACTCTTCATCACCAGCAGCGAGGGCAGCATGAGCGCCAGCACCGCCAGCGCGACGCCGGCATAGCCCAGCGCCATCACGAAGCCGCGCGGATAAAACAGGGCAAACGCCAGCGGCGGGAGGAAGGTGATTGCTCCGCTTTGCAGACGACCGCCGGGGCTGTTTTTGCGCTGGAACAGATCGGCCAGATAATCAAACAGCCCAAGCGCCACGCCAAGGAACGAGGTGGCCAGCGCGAGGTCGGCGAACAGATGCACGGCCAGTTCAACGTGCGGCGACGCCACGACTTCGCGCAGTGCTTCCAGTAACCCGTTCAGGCCGGCATTTTGCGCCAGCAGCGCGGTAAATGCCGGTGAGTCAATACTGCCGAGCGTCGCCAGCTGCCAGAAAATATAGGCCACCAGCGGGATAAAGCTACCGATGATAAAGACCCGGCGCAGCTTACGAATATCGCCGTTGAGATAGCTGACGATGCTCGGCACGCTGCCGTGGAAACCGAAAGAGGTAAAAATCACCGGGATCGCCGACAGCGCCAGGCCCTGCTGGAGCGGGAGCGTCAGCAGATTGATCCGGTGAATATGTGGCAACAGCAGCACCAGCATAATGGCGAGAAAAATGATTTTGGCGCTAAACAGGAAGCGGTTAAACAGATCAACCAGCGATGTGCCGAGGCAGACTACCGCGCCGCCAATGGCGGTAAACAGCAACACGCCGCCCGCAGGAGGAAGCGACCAGTCCAGCCACTGATTGAGGCTAGAGGCCAGCAGTTCGCCCGCGCCGCTGATGTAGGCCGCGGTCAGCGCATACATCAGGAATAACATGCACAAGCCGGTCACCCACTGCCCGTAGCGTCCGAGATAACGTGCCGCCAGCGAACCGAGTCCCATATCGGCGGGCACGTGCTGATAGACCTCCAGCAGTAATAACGCGGTGTAGCACATCAGCGCCCACAGCGCGATCAGTAAGCAGAAGGTGACGCCGAAACCCACGCCCGCGGAAGCCAGCGGCATTGCCAACATCCCTGCGCCGATTGTGGTTCCGGCCACGATTAAAATACTACCCAGAGTGCGGTTCTTCACGTTTCTCTCTATCCATGAAGGAATTAACAATAAAATATGTCGCGCAGAGTATGTGAAATTATCATTCTCGTCAAATGAGGGTTACAGTGGTTGTAATTAAATATTTACACTCCACGAAGGCCGCCTGAAGGCTGCGCTGGCGCAAAGCTTGCTGCTGTCCGCCGGGCTATTCTGGGCGTTTTACAGGAGGAGCTATGCAATCGATTCATGGTCATGAAGTGCTGCAGATGATGATCGCCTCGGGCGAACCTTACTCGACGGCCAGTCTTGAAGCGGCAATCATCGCGCGCTTCGGCGCAGATGCACGTTTTCATACCTGCTCGGCAGAAAATTTAAGCGCGGCGGAGCTGGTGGCGTTTCTACAGAAAAAGGGGAAGTTTGTTGCCGTAGAGGCGGGGTTTAATACGCGTGAGAGTAAAATCTGCCAGCATTAATTTCGTGGCGAAGCCGAAACTTCGCCACCGGGATAATTAATTCTGCGTGTCGAGCGTCGCCAGCTCTTTATCAATAAAGTACAGGCCTTCGCCGCTTTTACCGGCGAGGGTCAGCTTATCAATAACAGATTTAAATAATTTCTCTTCTTCATGCTGTTCAGCCACATACCACTGCAGGAAATTAAACGTCGGATAATCCTGATTGGTCATGGCGGCGTGGGCCAGCTCATTAATTTTCTGGGTAATCAGCTGTTCGTGTTCGTAGGTGACGCGAAATAGCTCATCCAGCGATGCATACTCGGCAAACGGCGAGGAGATGGCGTTGATGCAAGGCAGGCTGCCGGTATCGGTCAAATAATCAAACAGGCGCTGCATATGGGTCATCTCTTCCTGCGCATGACGGCGGAGGAATGCGGCGGCGCCTTCAAAGCTGTGGTAGCTGCACCATGCGCTCATTTGCTGATAAAGCAGAGAAGAATAAAGCTCAAGATTCATCTGCTCATTCAGTTTATCGATCATTTCTGTTTTCAGCATCGCGTGTGCTCCGAAAATAAAGACTTAACATAATGGTGTCGCCACTATAATTTGTTATTAATTTATTTGCAAAAAGTAAATTAAAAAACTTATTTATTAAAAATGAAAATGGGAATAAAACGCATTGGCAATTTAATATGTAATGAGAATGGTTTCGGTTTAATATTTTAGCCAGTTCGTACTATCAAAATATAAAACAGAAATAAGGTGTCTGG
The DNA here is from genome assembly GCF_000735435.1 of Klebsiella planticola ATCC 33531. GTDB lineage: Bacteria > Pseudomonadota > Gammaproteobacteria > Enterobacterales > Enterobacteriaceae > Klebsiella > Klebsiella planticola. The sequence continues at coordinate 151,038 of NZ_JMPP01000028.1, forward strand.
CGTTGGCTGGAAGATGGGCTGCCAGGCAGCGGATTTCGTCGCTACCTGTGGCGGCTGGCACCGGGAGGCGGCAGGCCAAAGGCGAAAAATGTGAAGCGCTACGTAATTTATAAAACAACTTTTCATAAAATTTGAAAGTGTGTTTGTTAAGTAGTAGAGTCCATCATAACGCTAACGAACTATCGCGGGAGCGCCCGCGCAGCATTCAGGAGAGTAAAGCATGAAAATTGCACTGATGATGGAAAACAGCCAGGCCAGCAAAAACGCCATCATCCTCAACGAGCTAAACGCCGTTGCCGATGAAAAAGGGTTCCCGGTATACAACGTCGGGATGAGCGATGAGCACGATCATCATCTGACCTATATTCATCTGGGCATTATGGCCAGCATTCTGTTGAATTCGAAAGCGGTTGATTTCGTGGTAACCGGCTGCGGTACCGGGCAGGGAGCGCTGATGTCGCTGAATATCCACCCTGGCGTGGTGTGCGGCTACTGTATTGATCCGGCTGATGCCTTCCTGTTTGCGCAGATTAATAACGGTAATGCGCTGTCCCTGCCTTTTGCCAAAGGTTTTGGCTGGGGCGCCGAGCTGAACGTGCGCTTTATTTTTGAAAAAGCCTTCACCGGTCGCAATGGCGAAGGTTACCCGCCGGAACGCAAGGAGCCGCAGGTGCGTAATGCCGGGATCCTGAATACGGTGAAAGCTGCCGTGGTGAAAGATAACTATCTGGATACTCTGCGCGCTATCGATCCGGAACTGGTCAAAACGGCTGTCTCCGGCCCGCGTTTCCAGCAGTGCTTCTTCGAGAACTGCCAGGATAAAGAGATCGAAGCGTTTGTCCGCCAGATAGTCGGCTAAGCCCTCGGTTTTTTTTCCAATAAGGCCAGCTTCCGCTGGCCTTTTTACTTTTATTTTTTTCTCTCCGAGACGCTGCTGCCGGCATCTTTACTCAACCGCAAACTATCCACCATTCCCACCAGACAAATGAAGGCAATAAAGACGAAGGAGAGCCGGAAGCTGATTCCCGGCACTGCCGTCAGGCTTAACCACTCACTGGCTTTTTCACCCATGCGAATGCCGATCGCGCCGAGCGTGATCCCCAGACCCACGGCCAGCTGCGACGCGGTACTGAACAACGTATTGGCGTAGCTCATCTGCGCGGGCGGAACATCGGCAAAAGCAAGCGTGCTCACGCCGGTAAACTGAATCGAGCGGAATACGCCGCCGAGGTACAGGATCATGCAAATGAGCCAGATCGGGGTCTGCGGCGTTAAAAAAGCACAGGCGAGCAGTGAGATGACGTTTAGCGCCCCGTTTATCAACAGTAGCCGACGGAAGCCGAGCCAACGAATGAGCGGGGTGGTCGCGGGTTTAATGGTGAAGTTGCCGACAAACACCGCCAGCACCAGCAGCCCGGAATGGAAAGGATCCATACCAAAGCCGACCTGAAACAGCAGCGGCAACAGAAAGGGAACGGCGCTGATGGAAGCGCGGAAAAGCGACCCTCCGTACATCGTAACCCGAAAGGTGGGCACCTGTAGCGCATCCAGACGCACCATCGGCCACTCTGCCCGGCGGAAATGGCGCAGAGCGAACAGCATGCATCCTGTACCGAGCCCCAGCAGGAGCAGGGTTGCCCAGCCTTGCGGCCGGGTATCGCCAAGCAACTCCATGGCGCTCACCAGGCTCACCATGGCAACCGATGTCGCAAAGAAGCCGGGAAGGTCAAAGGGACGTCGCTCCTCTTCGCGGATAGCGGGAATAATACGCAGCGACAGCGCAATGGCTATCAATCCCAGAGGAACATTAATAAAGAATATCCAGTGCCAGCTGGCATAGCGGGTAATAAAGCCACCCAGCGGTGGACCGATGATCGGCGCCACCAGCGCCGGCCATGTCAATGTGGCAATGGCTTTGATGAGCTGATCTTTTGGCGTGGTCCGCAGCACCGCCAGACGGCCGACGGGCACCATCAGCGCGCCACCCATCCCCTGAAGGATACGCATAGCGACAAAGGTGTCCACGTTGCTGGCAAAGCCGCAAAAAACTGAGGCCAGCGTAAAAATGGCCAACGCCAGCGTGAAGATCTGACGCGCGCCGAAGCGATCGGCAATCCATCCGCTGGCCGGGATCAATACCGCCAGCGTAATCAGGTAGGCGCTGATACCGATATTCAGGTCAACCGCCGCAATGCCAAAATCCTTTGCCATGTCCGGCAGCGCGGTAGCGATTACCGTCCCGTCAAGAAACTCCATGAAAAATGCCCCGGCAACCAGCAGCGCGGGAGCGGAGAAGGCGCGGCCTTCTCGTGAAGAGATATCTGTACTCATTGTGTCTGCCATCGGCTGGTGAGGTTCTGATCGCAGGAAAAACCGGCAGGCTCTTAACTCTGCGATTTCCCTCATTTTTGTTTAATTTATAAATTATTTTTGTGAAAAAATTGTGAGTTGCCGCATATTTTTATTGATTTATGTGATGCAAGTCATATTATAAGCCCATCAACAGTAACACCTGCATAACAAAACCGGAGTCGCTTCATGAAACTGCGCAAAATTCTGAAGAGCATGTTCGAGCAGTACTGCAAAACATTCAAAGATGTACCGCCTGCCGGTATGTTCTGATAAAAAAACCTGCTGCGGCAGGTTTTTTTATCTCTCGGGATTTAGGTTACTATTACGCTCCTCGAAAAAGGAGTAATAAATGTCTCAACATCTCACCGAACAAGACGAACTGGTTTCTGACGTTGTCGCCTGCCAGTTGGTTATCAAACAGATTCTCGACGTCATTGATGTCATCGCCCCTGTTGAAGTGCGCGAAAAAATGACCACCCAACTGAAAGCCATCGATTTTGCCAGCCATCCGGCTTCGGCCGATCCGGTGACGCTGCGCGCGGTTCAAAAAGCGATTGCGCTGATTGAGCTTAAGTTTACGCCGCAGGGTGAAGCACACTAAGTTGTTTCGCCCCGCTATCGTTGTCGATGGCGGGGCGAGAACCAGACGTTAATGAGAGATAGCGGTCCTTGCCGGCGCCGGCTGCTGATCCTTAAAGAGCTTACTGTTGCCCCAGCACTCTTCATAACGGTGGCCGACTAAATCCTCCACAATGATGCGCACATCGGGCGGGATATCGCTAACCTTACCGCCGGCTTTAATCCGCGCCACTTCCTGCAGTACGACCAGGTGCGCTTTGCGATCCAGTTTCATCTGCTTGCTGAAGACAATGGCCGCCAGCGCCAGCAGGATCACGCCGCTACAGAACACCACCGCAATGGCGGTCACGGCGCTTTCTGGTTGCGTATGCGCTTTAGACTGGAACCCGTAGAAGCTGAGAATGGCTCCCATCGTGAAGACAATAATCGAACGCAGGATTTTTCCGGAGAAGGTCATGGCACCCGCGTAAATCCCTTCGCGACGGCGGCCGGTATAGATCTCATCAACATCGGCGAGGAAGGTGTAAACGGTCCATGGAATGTAGTACACGCCGCCGGTACCCAGGCCAAACAGCACCGTGATCCCAAACATCAGGATGGTTGCCAGATGGGCAGGCAGATGGAAAAACCACAGCGAGGTGTACAGCAACACGGAGAAAATCACGATGCTCAGCGCCAGAATATAGGGCTTGCTGAACCCCTTTTTCACGCACAGGCCGATAAACAGCGCCGTAGAGAGCAGCTGCAGAATCGAGTTCAGGCTGTTCAGCCCGGCAACCATCGCCGGATCGTGCTGCAGGACAAAGATAACGAAGTAGGTAAAGATCGAGGCAAACAGCCATTCTGCGCCGAAACCGCAGAGATACATCCCAAGATGTTTGCGGAACACGCGTAGATAGAAGGTCGAACGCATATCCTTCGCCAGCATCAGCAGGGTCGAGAACAGGCCTTTTTTCTCGCTCACGCGAACTTCTTCTTCACGCGGACGCTCCCAGCTGCAAAACCACAGGCAGGAGATGGCGATAATCAGAATAGCGCCGTAGGTCAGCCCGGTCAGGAAGAACGGTGTGGCGGAGTCTTTGCCGTACAACAGGATAAACTGACCAGGGATGAATGCCGCGAGGAAGTTGGCGAGCTTACCGAAAATGGCTTTATAGCCGGTCAGTTTAGAGCGTAATGAGAAGTCGTCGGTCATTTCAGTGGCTAAGGTTTCATAAGGCACCATGACTGAGGTATAAATAATCTCAAAGACGACGTAGGTGCAGAGGTAGTACCAGAAACCAAGCCCCTCAACCCACAGCAGCGGGTAAAACATCATCAGCGGTATGCCGATCAATAAAAAGAAACGTCGGCGTCCAAAGCGTTTGCCGAGCCGCGTTTTACCGAAGTTATCGGTCAGGTAACCCATTAACGGGTTGCTGATCGCATCGATGATGCTGGCGACGGAAAAAATAAACGACGCTTCAATCAGCGTCAGTCCGCAGAAGGTGGTGTAAAAATAAAGTAACCAGGCGCCGCTGATCGCCAGCGCGCCGCTCCCCAGCAAATTACCGCCGCCGTAGGCGAGCTGATGGCGTAACAAAATCGGTCTTCCCTGCAACCCTTGTGAGGTTGAAGCCGCGTATCTTGCCATTAATATAAACCCCATGTTTTAAATTTTTGAAACGCTGTTTTTATATTCTTAAAGTCGATGACGAAAAGTGATCGTCGTCACTAATCATCCGCTGCGCGCTTTCCTGGGGCAGGAATGCGATCGGCTTAAAAGTTTTTAATGCCTTTCAGGAATAAGAACGGCGCCTGAGCGCTGGAAATGATGTTTAGAAATAGCGAACGCTGGAACGTTATTCACGATGGTCGGGGGCGTGAAGCGGGGGATGGATTACCTTGTGCCGTTTATCCGCGATGCGGATCTGTGGCCAGAAGCGTTTGCAGGACATCCCCGCGCGGGGTTAATGCGGTTACGTCAGTCAGGGTGAGCACTATCATGCGGCGCTGAAGCCGTTCCCTCAGGATTGAGCCTCACGGAGGGAACGGCGGATGTGGTGCCCGCCGCTGCGGCCTTAATCCTGGCGACGTGTCACCAGACTGAGCAGGCGGCGATCGGTCTGCAGCATACCCAGGCCGGCTTTATCCGCATTACGGACCTCTTCAAGCACGCTTTGCAGCAGTACGCCGTCCTGCTGCTGCTCTTTCTCTAGCAGCGTCAGGAAGCGCCAGGTGGTGTCGTCACATTGCGCTTTAGCTTCTTCGGTCAGCCCGGACAGCATGCTGCTACGCTGTTCATAATCGGCCAGAGTGGTGGTAAACAGATCTTCGAGGGAGTGACAGTTATGGTGGTAACTGCCTTCGTTTTTGACGATCGGCCAGTTTCCGCCGGTCTTCATAAAATCGAATACGCGCATCATCTGCGTCACGTGCGATTGTGCCCGGGAGCGCAAAAAGATGGCGGTGCCGTTCAGACGGTGCTGTTCGCACCATTCGCTGAGATGCAGATATAAATTTGAGGCATGAAACTCAAGGTTCATCTGATTATTGAGTTTTTGAGCCATTCCTGGAACGACCATAAAAATATCCTTATTAAGCTGGAGATATCATTCACGCGTCGGGAATCTTCGCCGGTGAACGATAAAATGCGAGACTCTTTACGCGTAACATTGTCGGCAAAATAATGAATTTGCACTTTCCCTATGTGTATCGGTAATTAATTAGCGCCTGCCGATATATATAGAATACCCTTAATAGTAGACTAAGAAAACTCTCAAGTGCGTCTGTTTACGTTTCGTTACAACATCCTTATAAAGTGTGTTGTCTTTGTCTGTTCTTTGATTTAAATGCTTATATCATTATGATTTTATTGAATTTATTTTGCCGGCATTTTTTGTGATATGGATGATGTCTACGACATATTAATTAAATATGAATTTAATCCTGGATTCATAATTCGGTCATGTCGCATCAACCATTCGGTAAAAAAGAAATCACGGGAAAGGGCAGTGACGTCATTTTTACAGGAGCAGATAAATGGGGGGATGAGGTATATTCTGTTATTAACGGTAATAAAATTCCCCTGAGCGATATTTCATCTTGTGAGAAGTCGAATCGCTAAGGGAAACGGCTGAAGAAGGGGGCGCAGCGCTTTCGGCAAATCCCTTGAAAGGGGGACGGCGGTAGCCACAAGGATAAGTCTGCTGATGATATGGATAATATTGCTATATGCAGAGCTAATTGTCTGACAATTGGCTCTTTTTTTATGTCATTTTTCGCTAAATCTATGCACGCAATTACTGTAATTCCGCGATGTGATAATGCTCTCGTATGGAGAATTGATTTCCGGTTATTACTTAATGAACAACGGCAGTGCGGTGTGCAATTTTTCTAATGCCTTGTTTTACGTCCGATAAAAAAATTAAGTCCGATACTTCCCTACAGAAAAGCGAAATAAAGCTGGAGTTTACCATGCACAAATTTACTAAAGCGCTGGCGGCGATCGGTCTCGCTGCGGTTATGTCACAATCAGCTATGGCTGAAACGCTTAAACTCGGATTTCTGGTGAAACAACCGGAAGAACCCTGGTTTCAAACCGAGTGGAAATTTGCCGATAAGGCCGGCAAAGATTTGGGCTTTGAGGTGATTAAAATTGCGGTCCCGGATGGTGAGAAAACCCTCAATGCCATCGATAGCCTGGCGGCCAGCGGGGCAAAAGGCTTCGTTATCTGCACACCTGACCCGAAGCTCGGCTCGGCGATTGTCGCCAAAGCGCGCGGATACGATATGAAAGTCATCACCGTCGATGACCAGTTCGTTAATGCGAAAGGTAAACCGATGGAGAGCGTACCGCTGGTGATGATGGCCGCCAGTGAAATTGGCGCCCGTCAGGGTCAGGAGCTGTACAAAGAGATGCAAAAACGCGGCTGGGATGTGAAGGATACCGGCGTGATGGCGATTACCGCCGATGAACTCGATACCGCCCGTCGCCGTACCACGGGTTCCATCGATGCGCTGAAAGCGGCCGGTTTCCCGGACAAACAGATCTACCGCGTTCCGACTAAATCCAACGATATTCCGGGCGCCTTCGACGCCGGTAACTCGATGCTGGTACAGCATCCTCAGGTGAAGCACTGGCTGATCGTGGGGATGAATGACAATACCGTGCTGGGCGGCGTGCGCGCCACCGAAGGTCAGGGCTTTAAAGCCGGAGATGTGATTGGCATTGGCATTAATGGTGTGGATGCGGTTAACGAACTCTCTAAAGCGCAGGCGACCGGTTTCTACGGCTCTCTGCTGCCTAGCCCGGATATCCACGGATATAAAACCAGCGAGATGCTCTACAACTGGGTGACCAAAGGCGCAGAACCGCCGAAATTCACGGCGGTCACCGATGTGGTGCTGATCACGCGCGACAACTTCAAAGAAGAGCTGGCGAAAAAAGGGCTGTAAGGCCTGGTTGACCGTGCCTCCCGCACGCTGTGGGAGGCTGAGCATAGAAGAGCGGAGTTGTTATGCAACAGTCTACCCCTTATCTCTCATTTCGCGGCATTACCATGACCTTTCCCGGTGTTAAGGCGCTCTCCGATATTAGCTTTGACTGCTACAGCGGACAGATCCACGCCCTGATGGGGGAAAATGGTGCCGGAAAATCGACGCTGCTGAAGATTCTCAGCGGCAACTATATCCCCACCGCCGGCGACCTGCTGATAGGTGGCCAGCCGCGCGTATTCAGCCACACCACCGAAGCGCTTAACGCCGGAGTGGCAATTATTTATCAGGAGCTGCACCTGATTCCGGAAATGACCGTCGCGGAAAATATCTACCTCGGCCAAATCCCGCATAAGTACGGGTTAGTGAACCGCTCGCTGCTCAACTACGAAGCGCGGCTGCAGCTGGAACATCTGGGGCTGGATATCGACCCGGAAACGCCGTTGAAATACCTCTCTATCGGCCAGTGGCAGATGGTAGAGATTGCCAAGGCGCTCACCCGTAACGCAAAGGTTATCGCCTTTGATGAACCGACCAGTTCTCTTTCGGCGCGCGAGATCGACCATCTGTTTCGCGTTATCCGCGAATTGCGCGAGGAAGGGCGGGTAATTATTTATGTTTCGCACCGCATGGAGGAGATTTTTGCGCTCAGCGATGCGATCACCGTATTTAAAGATGGCCGCTACGTACGCACCTTCGATGATATGCAGGCGGTGAGTCATGACGCGCTGGTGCAGGCGATGGTCGGACGCGAGCTGGGCGATGTTTACGGCTGGAAACCGCGTGAGTATGGCAAAGAGCGTCTGCGCCTGCAGCAGGTCAAAGCGCCCGGCGTCCGCACGCCGGTAGATCTGTCGGTGCGCAGCGGGGAAATCGTCGGCCTGTTCGGGCTGGTCGGGGCCGGGCGCAGCGAGCTGATGAAAGGGTTGTTTGGCGGAACCCGTATTACCGGCGGTCAGGTGTATATCGACGGGCAGGCGATCGATATTCGCAAACCGGCACAGGCCATTGCGGCCGGAATGATGCTGTGCCCGGAAGACCGCAAAGCGGAGGGCATTATTCCGGTCCATTCCGTACGCGACAATATCAATATCAGCGCGCGTCGCCGGCATATTCACGCGGGCTGCATCATTAACAACGGCTGGGAAGCGCACAACGCCGATCGGCATATTCAGTCGCTCAATATTAAAACCCCTGGCCCCGAACAGCTGATTATGAATCTCTCCGGCGGCAACCAGCAGAAGGCGATTCTGGGACGCTGGCTGTCGGAAGAGATGAAAGTGATCCTGCTGGATGAGCCGACCCGCGGCATTGATGTGGGCGCGAAGCATGAAATTTATAACGTCATCTATGCCCTGGCGGCCTCCGGTGTCGCCGTCGTTTTCGCCTCCAGCGATTTGCCCGAAGTGCTCGGCGTGGCCGATCGTATCGTGGTGATGCGCGAAGGTGAGGTGGCGGGCGAACTGCTGCATGACGATGCCAATGAACAGCAGGCGTTAAGCCTTGCGATGCCAAAAGTGAGCCAGGCGGTCGCCTGAGTAAGGAGTCAATGATGTCCTCTGTTACTACCCCTAATGCCCGCCAGACTTCGTTGAGCTTTGCCCGAATCTGGGATCAGTTTGGCATGTTGGTTGTTTTTGCCGTGTTGTTTATCGGCTGCGTGATTTTTGTGCCCAATTTTGCCTCGTTTATCAATATGAAAGGGCTGGGGCTGGCGATTTCAATGTCCGGTATGGTGGCCTGCGGCATGCTGTTTTGCCTGGCATCCGGGGATTTTGATCTGTCGGTGGCATCGGTCATCGCCTGCGCCGGCGTAACCACGGCAGTGGTGATTAATCTGACGGAAAGCATGTGGATAGGGATTGCCGCCGGTCTGCTGCTGGGGGCAATCAGCGGGCTGGTTAACGGCTTCGTGATTGCCCGGCTGAAAATTAACGCCCTGATCACGACGCTGGCCACCATGCAGATTGTGCGCGGCCTGGCGTATATTATCTCCGACGGGAAGGCGGTCGGCATTGAAGATGAGCGCTTCTTTACCTTAGGTTATGCCAACTGGTTTGGCCTGCCGGCTCCCATCTGGCTGACCGTCGCCTGCCTGATTGTTTTTGGTTTACTGCTCAACAAAACCACCTTTGGCCGCAATACGCTGGCTATCGGTGGCAATGAAGAGGCGGCCCGGCTGGCGGGGGTGCCGGTGGTGCGGACCAAAATCATTATTTTCGTGATCTCAGGCCTGGTTTCTGCCGCCGCGGGGATCATTCTCGCCTCGCGTATGACCAGCGGCCAGCCGATGACCTCGATTGGCTATGAGCTGATCGTCATTTCAGCCTGCGTGCTCGGCGGCGTGTCGCTGAAAGGCGGGATCGGCAAGATCTCTTATGTGGTCGCCGGGATCCTGATCCTCGGCACCGTAGAGAACGCCATGAACCTGCTCAATATCTCGCCGTTCTCTCAGTACGTGGTGCGCGGGGTGATTCTGCTGGCGGCGGTTATCTTCGACCGTTATAAACAAAAAGCAAAACGGGCTGCTTAATAATCCCCCAACCTTTTAGTCTAATCCCTGATTATCGCCAGCGCCCGCTGCGCTGGCGATAGCTATCAAAAATGGCGATCCCGGTCACACTGTCTATACTTACATGGCTAACAATCCGTTAACAACCAGCGTTGCGCTGGCCATGAAAGGAGGAGAACAGGGTGGCTGACAAGATATCTGTACCGCCTGTGCCAACCGAACATCATGCATTTTTCTTTGACCTCGACGGCACGCTTGCCGATATCAAACCTCATCCCGATCAGGTTGTTATCCCCACACCGGCGCTTCAGGCGCTGCGGCAGCTTGCGCACCAGCATAGTGGGGCGGTGGCATTGATTTCAGGGCGCTCAATGGTTGAGCTTGATGCGCTTACCCATCCATACCGGCTGCCGCTGGCCGGTGTTCACGGGGCAGAACGCCGCGATATCAATGGTAAAACGCACATCGTCACGCTTCCTGATGCGCTGCTCCGGGAACTGGATGAGCAGCTGCGGGCGGCGCTGGAGACGATGCCGGGGTGTGAACTGGAACACAAAGGCATGGCGTTTGCGCTGCACTATCGCCAGGCGCCGGCGTACCAGAGCGCGGCGCTGTCGCTGGCGCAGGGGATTGTCAAACGTTACCCCATCCTCGCATTGCAGTTGGGTAAGTGCGTGGTGGAGATTAAGCCGCGTGGGGTTAATAAAGGGGAAGCGATTGCGACGTTTATGCAGGAGGCGCCGTTTCAGGGGCGCAAACCGGTATTCGTTGGCGACGATTTGACGGACGAAGCCGGGTTCAGCGTCGTGAATCAACTCGGCGGCATGTCGGTAAAAGTGGGCAAGGGCGACACCCAGGCGCAATGGCGTCTGCCGGATGTCGCGGCCGTTCAGCATTGGTTAATCAGCATCGCAAATAATAAGCAACAACCTGATGCGCAAAATGACAGGAGGGAGGGTTATGGGGCGCTTAGTCGTAATATCTAATCGTATTGCGCCACCGGATGATAAAAAGGCCAGCGCGGGTGGCCTGGCCGTGGGTATTTTGGGCGCACTGAAGGCCGCCGGTGGATTATGGTTTGGCTGGAGCGGAGAAATTGGGGATGACCAGAAGCCGCTAAACACGGTGACGCGAGGCAATATCACCTGGGCCTCGTTTACGCTCAATGAACGGGATCATGACGAATACTACAACCAGTTTTCCAACGCCGTGCTGTGGCCCGCATTCCACTATCGCCTGGATCTGGTGGACTTCCAGCGTCCGTCATGGGACGGCTATCTGCGGGTCAATGCCAACCTGGCGAAAAAGCTTCTGCCGCTGATTGAGCCCGATGATATTTTGTGGATTCATGATTATCATCTGCTGCCTTTTGCCAGCGAGCTGCGCAAGCTCGGGGTCAATAACCGTATCGGTTTCTTTTTGCACATTCCGTTCCCGACGCCTGAGATTTTTAACGCGCTGCCTCCGCATGCCGAGCTTCTTGAGCAGCTCTGTGACTACGATCTGCTTGGCTTCCAGACCGATAACGACAGGCTGGCGTTTCTTGATAGCGTCTCGCTACAGACCCGGGTGGTGACGCGAGAGGGTCGACACCATGAGGCATGGGGCAAACATTTCCGCACCGAGGTTTACCCGATAGGCATCGATCCTGACGAGATTGCACGAAGTGCGAAAGGGCCGCTGCCGCCCAAACTGGCACAGCTGAAAAGCGAGCTTAACGGGGTAAAAAATATCTTCTCCGTCGAGCGGTTGGATTACTCTAAAGGCCTGCCGGAGCGCTTTCTCGCCTATGAAGCCCTGCTGGAGAAATACCCGCAGCATCATGGCAAGATCCGCTATACGCAGATTGCGCCGACCTCCCGCGGCGAAGTGCAGGCCTATCAGGATATTCGCCACCAGCTGGAGACCGCCAGCGGCAGAATCAATGGCCAGTACGGACAGCTGGGCTGGACGCCGCTGTACTACCTGAATCAACATTTTGAACGCAAACTGTTGATGAAGATCTTCCGCTATTCCGATGTCGGGTTAGTGACGCCTCTCCGCGACGGCATGAATCTGGTGGCAAAAGAGTTTATTGCTGCCCAGGATCTGCAGAACCCCGGTGTGCTGGTCCTGTCGCAGTTTGCCGGGGCGGCGAATGAGCTGACCAGTGCGCTGATCGTCAATCCCTACGATCGCGACGAAGTGGCCGCGGCGCTGGATCGCGGTCTGACGATGCCGCTGGCGGAGCGCATTGCGCGTCATGCGGAGATGCTGGCGGTAATCAAGGATAACGATATTCATCGTTGGCAGGAGCGGTTTATCAGCGATTTGCAGCAGGTAGAACCGCGTAGTGAGGAGAGCCGATTGCAACGCAAAGTCTCGACTTTCCCCAAACTGGCGTAGCGCGGTGAGAGGAAAAAGGCTGACGCCAAAGGCGTCAGCCTTTTTCCAGGGAGACCAGTAAAACGTCTACGCCACTGCTGCCGACGATGCTTTTCGCCGAGCAGGTGGCGCGCGAAAACAGGCTGTGGTTATGATTGCCGCATATCACCAGATCCACGCGATGCTGCCGGCAAAAATCCTTGATGTGGTGGCTAAGTTCGCCGCTGGCGATCGTCACGTTGTCGATAGGGTAATCGGCTTCTTTCGCCAGTCCGGAGAGAAAATCTCGCGTTTCTTCATGCATCAAGTCCCGCAGGTTTTCCAGCATTGGCGCAGCAAACTGGTTATATAACTCCGGGTCGGTGGCCAGCGTGATCAGACTGACTCTGGCATCCAGCGGGCGTGCGATCGAGACCGCCTTATTGATAAGCACGCGGCTTTCCGGCGTTGGGGCGACGGCAACGAGCAGATGAGAATAAGACATCAGGCCTCCTTCAGATACGCGAAATAACCCTTCATACTTTCTTTACTCTCATTTTTTATCTCCCGCAAGACCTGTTCATCACACATTAAACGACTGATTTCTGGTGGAGATAAATCACGTTTTTGCCTGCCAGATTTTATTTTTGGTCATGCGTTTTGTTATAAAGGAAATGTCGTTTTATAAATAGGTGATGCCTGTCCGTCGACTCTTTGTATTTTTGCCATGGACGGGAGCGGGCTGGCAAAAATGAAAAGGTAACCCTTTTCCTATACTTCTACTGTAGCCGTGTATCCACTCCCTTTTGGCTAAGCCAGAAAGCTTGTCGGAGTTCACTAAAAAAAAGACACAGGATTTACGGCGATGAAAACACGTAAAATCGGTTTAGTTAATTATCTGGCCTATGGCTCGGGCGACTTCCTTGGCGCCGGGACAACCGCACTGACCGCGGCCTGGCTACTCTACTTCTACACCACCTTCTGCGGCCTTTCCCCCATTGAAGCAACATTGATTTTTGCCACGGCAAGGGTGCTGGACGCGGTGATCAGCCCGCTGATGGGCTTTCTGACCGATAACTTCGGCACAACGTGGCTCGGCAAACGCTTTGGCCGACGTAAATTCTTTATTCTGCTCGGCATCCCCTGCGTGTTCAGCTACTCCATCATGTGGGTTGGCGATATGGGATTCTGGTATTACCTGCTCACCTATCTGCTGTTCGATATCGTCTACACCATGATTCTGGTGCCGTATGAAACGCTGGTACCGGAAATGACGGATGATTTTAAACAAAAAACCAAATTCTCCGGCGCGCGTATTTCGATGGCGCAGATGTCGGCCATTCTGGCGTCATTCCTGCCGGGCATTCTGCTGACCCAGTTTGGAAAGGACAATGCGGTTTCCTTTTTCTACGCAAGTCTCGTGTTCTCCGTGCTGTGCGCGCTGATGCTGACTTTCGTCTGGTTCTTTACCTGGGAACGTCCGCGGGAAGAGTGGTCGGAGGCCGCACTGCGGGCGGAAGAAGAGAAGCGCCATTTGTCTCTGGCTCAGAGCCTCAACCGCCTGTTTATTGAGCTGAGTTCGACGCTGCGGATTAAGATTTTCCGCCAGCACCTGGGGATGTACCTTGGCGGCTATATCGCCCAGGACGTCTTTAATGCCGTTTTTACCTACTACGTGGTGTTTGTGCTGATGCAGGAGGCCTCAATGGCGTCCAACCTGCTGGGCACGATGGCTATCTTCCAGTTTATTGCCGTTATCGCCATGATTCCGCTCTGTATTCGCTTCGGGCCCGCCCCTTCCTATCGTATGGTGGTGGTGCTATTTGGTCTGAGCTCATTGTCCTACGCGATTCTCTATTACGCCGGGCTGAGCGATGTCTACTCGCTGCTGCTGTTGGTCTCTGCCATCGCGGGACTGGGTCGTGGCGGAATCAACTACGTGCCATGGAATACCTACACCTATATCGCGGATGTGGATGAGGTCATTACCGGACAACGCCGGGAAGGGATTTTTGCCGGCATTATGACCCTGACGCGCAAAGCCTCTCAGGCCGGTGCGGTTATGCTGGTGGGCATTATTATGCAGCTCTCCGGGTTTGTTTCCGGGCAGAAGACCCAGCCCTATGAAGTGAGCCATACCATCCTGTTAATACTAAGCGTAGGCACGCTGTTGGTGCTGGCCTGCGGTTTCCTGGTCTCCCTGCGCTTCAAGCTCAATCTTGCCACGCATAGCGTGCTGCGGGCGGAGACGCTCAAAATGCGTCGGGCGGGCTGCGCACAGCCAGAGCTGACGACAGCGGAAGATCGCGCGGTGGTTGAGATGCTGGCCGGCATGCCGTACGACACGCTGTGGGGAAATAACAATATTGGTTATCTGAACCGCAACAAACCTGCCGCGCCATCGCTGAAGCAGGGTGCTGAAATGAAATCGACATACAACAGAGGGTAGAGAGATGAAGGTGTGGCCTGTCAAACATAGCCCGTTACTGCGTCAGCCGGCGCATTTTATCAGCCGCCATGAACTGCAGTCGCTGATCGAAAAAGTGACCCATAATCTGGTCAATATTCGGGATGACGCGGGGACGTTTCTGCTGCGGCTGGACGACGGGCGGGTCATTGATACCAAAGGGTGGGCCGGTTGGGAGTGGACGCATGGCGTAGGTTTGTACGGTATTCATCAGTACTACCAGCAGACCGGAGATGCGGCGATGCGCGATATTATCGACAGCTGGTTTGCCGACCGCTTCGCCGAAGGGGCGACCACGAAAAACGTGAATACTATGGCGCCATTCCTGACGCTGGCCTGGCGCTATGAAGAGACCGGGAGAGCGGAATATCTGCCCTGGCTCGAGAGCTGGGCGGAGTGGGCGATGCATGAGATGCCGCGCACGGAGCATGGGGGAATGCAGCACATCACGCTGGCGGAAGAGAACCATCAGCAGATGTGGGACGATACGCTGATGATGACCGTACTGCCGCTGGCTAAAATCGGAAAATTGCTCAATCGTCCGCAGTATGTGGAAGAGGCGGTGTATCAGTTTTTACTTCACGTTCAGAACCTGATGGATAGGGAAACCGGGCTGTGGTTTCACGGCTGGAGCTATGACGGTCAGCATAACTTCGCCCGCGCTCGCTGGGCACGGGGTAACAGCTGGCTGACGATGGTGATCCCCGATTTCCTGGAACTGGTTGATTTACCTGAGCACAGCGCGGTCAGACGCTATTTGATCCAGGTGCTGAACGCGCAAATTGCCGCGCTGGCAAAATGTCAGGATGACAGCGGCCTGTGGCATACGCTGCTGGACGATCCGCACTCGTACCTGGAAGCATCGGCCACCGCCGGATTTGCCTATGGCATTCTGAAAGCGGTGCGTAAGCGCTATGTTGCTGCGGAGTATGCCGAGGTGGCGGAGAAGGCGATTCGCGGGGTGGTGGAAAATATCTCCCCGGAAGGCGAGCTGTTGCAGACCTCGTTTGGTACCGGGATGGGCGGCAATCTCGATTTTTATCGTGAGATCCCGCTGACCTCGATGCCGTATGGTCAGGCAATGGCGATCCTGTGTCTGACGGAGTATTTGCGCAAATACTTCTAAGACAGGATTTGATCGTCCTTGCAGGCCTGAAAAGCGCAGCGCCATCAGGCATTTCCCTGGCGGCGCACGGTTTGCCGGGGTGACAAAACCGCATACAAAAACCCGGCCATGGCCGGGTTTTGCTCTTAGCGACGTTCGACGGCGTCGATGCCAGGTGAAACGATTGCAGACCTGATAAGCGCAGCGCCATCAGGTAATTCCCCGGCGGCGCGCGGCTTGCCGGGGCAACAAATCACCCGTCTGACTTACATCCGCTCGACGGTTTCAATACCCAACGTATCCAGGCCCTGTTTCAGGGTTCTGGCCGTCAGCTGCGCCAGCTTCAGACGGCTGTTGCGTGCGGTATCGCTCTCGGCGGTGATAATCGGGCAATGCTCGTAGAAACCGGAGAACAGGCCGGCCAGATCGTAGAGATAGGCGCACATGACGTGCGGCGTTCCTTCACGGGCCACAACGGTCAGCGTCTCTTCGAACTGCAGCAGGCGCGCGGCCAGCTGCGCTTCACGCGCTTCGGTAATGATCACCGGCGCCGCAGCCAGCGCCTGCTCGTCAACTTCCGCTTTACGGAAGACGGACAGCACGCGGGTATAGGCATACTGCATATACGGCGCGGTGTTGCCTTCGAACGCCAGCATGTTATCCCAGTCAAATACGTAGTCGGTGGTGCGGTTTTTGGACAGATCGGCATACTTCACTGCGCCAATACCGACCGCATTGGCCAGCTGTTCCAGCTCATCGGCAGGCATGTCCGGATTCTTCTCGGCCACCAGGCGGCGCGCGCGCTCCAGCGCTTCATCCAGCAGATCCGCCAGCTTCACGGTACCCCCGGCGCGAGTTTTGAACGGCTTACCATCTTTGCCCAGCATCATGCCGAACATGTGATGTTCCAGCGGCACGGATTCCGGCACATAGCCCGCTTTACGCACGATCGTCCACGCCTGCATCAGGTGCTGGTGCTGACGGGAATCGATGTAGTAGAGCACCCGGTCGGCGTGCAGCGTTTCATAACGATACTTCGCACAGGCGATATCGGTCGTGGTGTAGAGGTAGCCGCCATCCTTTTTCTGGATGATGACGCCCATCGGTTCGCCTTCCTTGTTTTTATACTCATCAAGGAACACCACGGTTGCGCCTTCGCTCTCGACGGCCAGACCTTTAGCTTTCAGATCGGCAACAATGCCTGGCAGCATCGGGTTATACAGGCTTTCACCCATTACGTCATCGCGGGTCAGGGTGACGTTCAGACGATCGTAGGTAATCTGGTTTTGGGTCATGGTGATGTCAACCAGCTTGCGCCACATCTCCAGGAAGTAAGTATCGCCGCCCTGCAGTTTTACTACGTAGTTACGGGCGCGTTCGGCAAAGACTTCATCTTCGTCATAATGCTTTTTGGCATCGCGGTAGAAGCCTTCGAGATCGGACAGCGCCATTTCACCGGCGTTTTCCTGCTGCTGTTTTTCCAGCCAGGCGATCAGCATACCGAACTGAGTGCCCCAGTCGCCCACGTGGTTCGCGCGGATCACCTTATGACCGAGGAACTCAAGCGTACGGACGGCAGCGTCACCGATGATGGTGGAACGCAGATGGCCGACGTGCATCTCTTTGGCGACATTCGGCGCGGAGTAGTCAACGACGATAGTTTGCGCCTGCGGCCGGGCGACGCCCAGACGCTCTGACGCCAGCGCGCTGTTCACATTTTCCGCTAAAAAGGCCGGATCGAGGAAAATATTGATAAAGCCGGGCCCGGCGATTTCAACCTTGTTAGCAATCCCGTTAAGGTCGAGATGAGACAGTACCTGCTCTGCGAGTTGTCGCGGCGCCATACCCAGCTTTTTCGCTACTGCCATCACGCCGTTGGCCTGATAGTCGCCGAACTGGATTTTTGCTGACTGGCGGACCTGAGGTTCGCAATCGGCAGGCGCACCTGCCGCGATCAGGGCCTGGCTGACTTTTTCTGAGAGAAGAGCCTGAATATTCACCGGAATACCTTACGTTTAAGGCGCTATAACCCCTGCGGGGCGGCGCCGGAATGTGGACAAATTAGGGCAGGAGTATACTGCATTTGCGCCCATGCGTCAGCACCGCGCGCGCGTTGCCGGGCGGCACGCTTAATGAATAGCCACTCGACGAACCCGACAGAAGATTCCCGGTTGGTCGCCGCCGGGAAACGCGATAAATTACCCCCCTTTGACCTGCATTGAGGTGCAATATGGCAAACTGGCAGCAAATTGATGAGCTTAACGATATTTCCGCGGATCTGCCGCGTTTCACCGACGCGTTAAGCGGTCTGGCCAGGCGACTTGGGTTGGATATCGCCCCGCTGGATGCCGACCATATTTCCCTGCGCTGTCACCAAAACGCCACGGCGGAGCGCTGGCGTCGCGGTTTTGAACAATGCGGCACGTTGCTGTCGGAAAACACCATCAACGGTCGACCTATCTGCCTGTTCAAACTGGATGAGCCGGTTGCGGTGGCCCACTGGCGTTTCAGCGTGGTTGAGCTGCCGTGGCCGGGTGAAAAGCGCTATCCGCATGAAGGATGGGAGCACGTTGAAATCGTGCTGCCGGGGGAGGCGGATGCGCTCAATGCTCGTGCGCTGGCGCTGCTGTCTGATGAGGGGTTAAGTCAGCCGGGGATTTTTGTCAAAACCAGCTCGCCGAAAGGGGAGCGCGAACGGCTGCCAAACCCGACCCTGGCGGTGACGGACGGCAGCGTCACGATTAAATTTCACCCGTGGTCAATTGAGCAAATTGTCGCCAGCGAACAATCTGATGCGTAACAGTGTGAAGCGACGCGGTTTTTGAACGGATAAATCATGACATGCTGTGTTGCCCGCAGCGTAAAGGAGAAGGAAATGACGCTACTGGAAGTCTGCTGTTACAGCATGGCCTGTGCGCAAGAGGCGCAGCGCTGTGGTGCCGATCGCATTGAGCTCTGCGCCGCGCCACATGAAGGGGGATTAACCCCGTCGCTGGGTGTGCTGAAAACAGTACGCGAAACGGTGACCATTCCGGTGCATCCGATTATTCGCCCGCGCGGCGGTGATTTTTGCTACACCGAGAGCGAGTTTGCGGCGATGCTCGATGATGTGGTGACGGTCAGGGAGCTGGGTTTTCCCGGCGTGGTCATCGGCGTGTTAGATGCGGATGGTCGGGTCGATATCGCGCGCATGCAAAAAATCATGGCGGCGGCCGGTTCGCTGGCGGTCACGTTCCATCGGGCTTTTGATATGTGTGCGGATCCGTATCAGGCTTATCGCACGCTGGCCGATTCCGGCGTGGCCCGTATCCTGACATCGGGTCAGCAGGCCAGCGCGGAAAAAGGTCTTTCATTAATTACGGAACTTATTGCCCTGGGGGATACTCCAACCATTATGGCTGGTGCAGGTGTTCGAGCGGCCAACCTGGCGAAGTTTCTTCAGGCTGGCGTAAAAGAAGTCCACAGCTCAGCCGGGCACTGGGTGCCATCGCCAATGCGCTTCCGTCATTCCGGATTGTCGATGTCCGCCGATGCCGACGCAGATGAATATTCGCGCTATGCCGTTAATGGCGTAGCGGTGGCAGAAATGAAGCAAATCATTTCTGCGCAGAGAAGTTAAACCGTTTTTTGCTGCACATCATGTCGCCCAATATGATGATTGCCCGTACCAGGCCCCTGCAATTTCAACAGGGGTCTTTTTTTGACCTTTATTTGCAGCCGGCTGACTTTTTCGCCAGCGACTGCTGGGTTTCGGGTTTGTTGGCAATAATCACCGCGCGCACCGGCGCCGGGTAACCTTCAAGCGTTTTACCGCTGTCGTCGGGGTCGAGGAAGTCAGCCAGTGACTCCGTAATCATCCATTCGGTACGGCGCTGCTCTTCGGTGGTGGTGGCGCAGACATCGACAATCCGCACATCGACAAATCCACACTTCTCCAGCCACATTTTCAACGCCGCGGCCGACGGAATAAAGTAGACGTTGCGCATCTGCGCATAGCGGTCGCCCGGGACCAGAACGGTATTTTCATCCCCTTCAACCACCAGCGTCTCCAGCACCAGTTCGCCACCGTCGACCAGCTGATCTTTGAGCTGCCATAAATGGTCGAGCGGCGAGCGGCGGTGGTACAGCACGCCCATCGAAAAGACGGTATCGAAGGCGTTCAGTGCCGGAAGCTGTTCAATGCCCAGCGGCAGCAGGTGGGCACGCTGATCGTTACCCAGCAGCTTACGCACCGCTTCAAACTGGCATAAAAACAGCTGCGTCGGGTCAATCCCGACCGCCAGATGCGCGCCGGCGCCGATCATGCGCCACATGTGATATCCGCTGCCGCAGCCAACGTCGAGAATCGTGCGTCCGGTCAGATCGGAGAGGTGCGGCAATACGCGCTCCCATTTCCAGTCAGAACGCCATTCGGTATCGATATTCACGCCGTACAGCGAGTATGGCCCTTTGCGCCAGGGCATCAGGTTTTTCAGCAGATTCTCTACGCGCAGCCGATGGCCTTCACTTAGCGGCGTTTCGCTTTCGGCGGTGACGCTATGCAGCAGGTCCAGGCGATACGGAGCCAGCTCCGGCAGAAACTCTACGGCCCGTTCCCACTCGCGGAATTTGCCGTGCAGAGCTTCCCGTTGCCAGGCCGCTACCTGGGCGGGGAGTGTCTCCAGCCAGTGAGATAGCGGGCTGAGGGCAATACGTTGATAAAAATGATTGAAATCGATCATGCTTTTTCCTCTGATTTCACCGCCACCAGTGAACCAAAGTTAAAGCACTGGAACCACAATTCGGCATGTTCAAACCCGGCTTTATGCAGGCGGGCTTTGTGCGTTTCGACCGAATCGGTCAACATGACGTTTTCCAGCATGCTGCGCTTCTGGCTGATTTCCAGTTCGCTGTAGCCATTGGCACGCTTAAAGTCGTGATGCATGTTGAACAGCAGTTCGCCAACATGCGCATCTTCAAAACTGAATTTTTCGGACAGCACCAGCGCGCCACCGGGATTCAGCCCCTGGTAAACCTTATCCAGAATGGCCTGGCGTTCGTCGGGGGCCAGAAACTGAATGGTGAAGTTCAGCACCACCATGGAGGCGTTGTCGATGGTAATATCACGAATATCGCCTTCCACAACCTCGACCGGCGTTGGCGCTTTATAGGCATCGATGTGGCGACGGCAGCGTTCGACCATCGCCGAAGAGTTATCCACCGCGACAATTTTGCAGCCAGGGTGGGCAATGTTACGCCGGATAGAGAGCGTTGCCGCTCCAAGCGAGCAGCCGAGGTCGTAAACCTGGGTATCGGGCTGAACGAAGCGTTCAGCCAGCATGCCGATCATAGAAATGATATTGGAATAGCCGGGCACGGAGCGCTGGATCATATCCGGGAAGACTTCAGCAACCCGTTCATCAAAGGTCCAGTCGCCGAGGCTGGCAATCGGCGCGGAAAAAAGCGTATCGCGGTGAGACATAACGTTAAACCCGAAAAAACGAAAACGGCGTATTGTGCGCTAATGTAAGGAGAAAACCAACTCCCAGGGCATATACCACAGATTCGCGAGCACCATCAGCAACAGGGCGCACCAGGTGGCGCTCATTCCGGAGCGACGCCAGCTGAAAAGCCGGTGGTGAAAACCGTAGGAGTGCATCAGTCGTCCGGCAATCAGCAAGATACCGCAGACGTGCACCATCCAGTTCTGCGCGCCATTCATCTCCATAAACAGCAGCAGGATGATGCCAATGGGGACATACTCAACGGCGTTGCCGTGCACGCGGATAGCAACCTGTAGTTCGCTAAACCCTCCGTCACCATACCCGACGTGGTATTGCGTGCGCAGACGTACAACATCAAAAGAAAATTTAATTAGCAATAACGCACCCAACACCGCGTACAGCGCGCTGACCATACAAAAAACTCCCTTTCACTCTTTGAGATGGCTCCGATTAGCATAGCAGGATATCAGAAAAGCGCGGTTTGCTGCGGAATTGACGGTGCGCTCCCGACCTCTGGCATCACCCGGCGTAAATCTTCCCAAAGCGTGCTGACCAGCTCCGGGGCCTGTGCGATGTCCGGGGTGTGGAGAAATAAATAGGGCGTTGTCGACTGACGCCATTTGGCTAAGGTCTGCAGCCAGACGCCAAACAGCCGGTGATTGTGGACCATGTCATCGCTGCCGATAAAGCGAACCAGCGGATTCCCCGCCGTGACCACGGCATGAACCGGAAGCTTGGGTTTTTTACGCTGGGCGTCGATCATGGCCGGATTTCGCGCGACGGCGCTATGCACCGGGCGGCTGTCGAGGATGGCGCGATTCACGTTACGCTGATGCAGCCCGCGATTGAGCGCCTTTTCGGCGTCCCCTTTGGCGAAAAACTCCGGATGCCGCACTTCGACGCCATAGGTGAATGAGGTCGGCAGAGTATCGAGAAAGTGCCACAGGGCAGGGAGGTCGCCGGGGCCAAAGGTGGCGGGCAGCTGCAGCCAGTACTGGCCAATACGCGTTTCCAGCGGCGCCAGACGAGTAAAAAACTCGTGGCTCAAGTCGTCGCAATGGCGCAGGGCGGCCTGATGCGAAATGGTGGCCGGGAATTTAAAGCAGAAGCGAAAATTATCGTGGGTTTGCTCATACCAGCGGGCGACGATTTCCGCCTTCGGCAGGGCGTAAAGGGTGGTATTGCCCTCTACGCAGTTAAAATGGCGAGCATACTCTTCAAGGCTGGTGATGCCCAGACGCACCCACTTCGGGTGCGACCATTGCGGGAGCCCGATATAAATCATAAGGCGGAGAGAACGTCCTCGGTGCTGCGCACGCGGGCGATGCGCGGGAAAATATGGGTCATGCTGCCCTGGTGCTGCTCGGCTGAGGCGGCGCTGCAGGCGTCTTCGACGATAACCAGGTTGAAGCCCAGCTCCCAGGCATTACGCGCGGTGGATTCAACGCCGATGTTGGTGGAGATGCCGCAGAGAATAATGGTATCAATACCGCGACGGCGTAGCTGCAGTTCGAGGTCGGTACCATAGAAGGCGCCCCACTGGCGTTTGGTGACTTCGATATCGCCGTCCTGTTTACCCAGCGCCTGCGGCCAGGCCCACCAGTTGTCCGGCAGGGCGTGCCCGCCGGCCTGCGCGTCAACCGGCTGTTTCAGCGCTTCGGCAAAATCAGCGGACCAGCCGACGCGGACCATGATGACCGGCGAGCCTTGTTGACGGCACTTTTCGGCCAGACGGGCTGCGCGCGTTACCACGTCATCGGCACGATGCGGCCCGCCGGCGAAGGGCAAAATACCCTCTTGCAGATCGATGACAACGAGCGCAGTTTTTTTCGCATTGAGTTCTAACATGGTATCCCCGTATCTTCTTCTGTGGTTTGACCGTTACAATACCGTTGCCGATCCGGCTCATGGGTAACAATTTTTGTTAATTTTTGTGAGCACAGGCAATAAGCGTACAGCAAAGCAACGTACAAACTGCATCGGGCTTATCGTGCGGCGGAAATTCTATTATAATGGCCGCCTTTTTTCATTCAGTTGTGACATTCAGCTAAAGCTGCGACTCCGTCGCCTGCGAGGCAGGCACAATCCGCCTGCGGCTAAGTTAAGGGATATCTCATGCGTACAGAATATTGCGGACAGCTACGTCTGTCCCACGTGGGGCAGCAGGTGACTCTGTGTGGTTGGGTCAACCGTCGTCGTGATCTTGGTAGCCTTATCTTCATTGATATGCGTGACCGCGAAGGCATCGTGCAGGTGTTTTTCGATCCGGATCGTGCGGAGGCGTTAAAGCTGGCTTCCGAACTGCGCAATGAGTTTTGCATCCAAATCACCGGTACCGTACGCGCGCGCGACGAAAAAAACGTCAACAGCGAGATGGCCACCGGCGACATCGAAGTGCTGGCCTCTTCGCTGACGATCATCAACCGTGCAGAAGCGCTGCCGCTTGACTCCAATCACGTCAACACCGAAGAAGCGCGACTGAAATACCGTTACCTGGACCTGCGTCGTCCGGAAATGGCTCAGCGCCTGAAAACCCGTGCGAAAATCACCAGCTTCGTGCGCCGCTTTATGGACGATCACGGTTTCCTCGATATCGAAACCCCGATGCTGACCAAAGCGACCCCGGAAGGTGCGCGTGACTATCTGGTTCCGAGCCGCGTGCACAAAGGCAAATTCTACGCGCTGCCGCAGTCTCCTCAGCTGTTTAAACAGCTGCTGATGATGTCCGGTTTTGACCGTTACTATCAGATAGTTAAATGCTTCCGTGACGAAGACCTGCGTGCAGATCGCCAGCCGGAATTCACCCAGATCGATGTGGAAACCTCCTTTATGACCGCGCCGCAGGTGCGTGAAGTCATGGAAGAGCTGGTTCACAAACTGTGGCTGGACGTGAAGGGCGTCGATCTGGGCAAATTCCCGGTGATGACCTTTGCGGAAGCCGAGCGCCGCTTCGGTTCTGATAAGCCGGATCTGCGTAACCCGATGGAGCTGGTCGATATTGCCGACCTGGTGAAGGCTGTGGAGTTTGCCGTCTTCTCCGGCCCGGCCAATGATGCCAAAGGGCGCGTCGCTGCGCTGCGCGTGCCGGGTGGCGCTGCGCTGACCCGTAAACAAATTGATGAGTATGGCAAGTTCGTGCAGATCTATGGCGCGAAAGGCCTGGCTTACATGAAAGTTAACGAGCGTGCGAAAGGTCTCGAAGGCATCAACAGCCCGGTAGCGAAATTCCTCACCGCAGAAATCGTTGAGGCGATCCTTGAGCGCACCGGCGCCCAGGATGGCGACATGATTTTCTTCGGCGCCGACAACAAGAAAGTGGTTGCCGATGCGCTGGGCGCGCTGCGTCTGAAGCTGGGTAAAGACCTGAGTCTGACCGACGAAACCAAATGGGCGCCGCTGTGGGTGATCGACTTCCCGATGTTCGAAGATGATGGTGAAGGCGGTCTGACCGCGATGCACCACCCGTTCACGTCGCCGAAAGACATGACCGCGGAAGAGCTGAAAACCGCGCCGGAAACCGCGATCGCCAACGCCTACGATATGGTGATCAACGGTTATGAAGTGGGCGGCGGTTCCGTCCGTATCCACAATGGCGACATGCAGCAGACGGTATTCGGCATCCTGGGCATCAACGAACAGGAACAGCGTGAAAAATTCGGCTTCCTGCTGGACGCGCTGAAATACGGTACGCCGCCGCACGCGGGTCTGGCCTTCGGTCTTGATCGTCTGACCATGCTGCTGACCGGTACCGATAATATCCGTGACGTTATTGCCTTCCCGAAAACAACCGCCGCGGCCTGTCTGATGACCGAAGCGCCGAGCTTTGCTAACCCGACTTCCCTGGGCGAGTTAGGTATTCAGGTTGTGGCGAAAGAGACAAAAGAGTCTCCGGAGAATAAGTAAGATGTCATTCAAGCTTCCCGTTTCCGTTCTGGTGGTCATTTATGCCGAAGATACGAAGCGGGTGCTGATGTTGCAGCGACGCGACGATCCCGCCTTCTGGCAGTCGGTAACCGGCAGCCTGGAAGCGGGGGAGACCGCAGCGCAAGCCGCCGTGCGTGAAGTAAAGGAAGAGGTCGCGATTGATGTTGCTCATGAGCAGCTGACCTTAATGGACTGTCAGCGCACGGTGGATTTCGAGATATTTTCTCATTTACGTCATCGCTACGCGCCGGGCGTTGAGCGCAATACGGAGTTTTGGTTCTGTCTTGCGCTCCCTCATGAACGCCAGATTGTCTTCACGGAACATCTGGATTACCGCTGGGTCAATGCGGCAGACGCTGCCGCATTGACCAAGTCGTGGAGTAACCGGCAGGCGATTGAAGAATTTGTAATTAACGCCGACTAGTCTTCCCAGCCGTTTGCAGGTCGAAAGGCTGTGGGAAGCAGGCATTTTTGGAGAGTTTTTTATGGCAGGTCATAGTAAATGGGCCAACACCAAACACCGCAAAGCGGCACAGGATGCCAAGCGCGGTAAGATCTTTACTAAAATCATTCGTGAGCTGGTTACCGCAGCGCGCCTGGGCGGCGGCGATGTCGCTTCCAACCCGCGTCTGCGTGCGGCAGTGGATAAAGCGCTGTCCAACAACATGACCCGCGACACGCTGAACCGCGCTATCGCCCGTGGCGTAGGCGGCGATGAAGACGCAAACATGGAAACCATCATTTATGAAGGTTACGGCCCAGGCGGCACCGCGGTCATGGTTGAATGTCTGAGTGACAACCGCAACCGTACCGTGGCTGAAGTGCGTCACGCTTTCAGCAAAACCGGCGGCAACCTCGGTACCGATGGTTCCGTGGCCTATCTGTTCAGCAAAAAAGGGGTGATCTCTTTTGAAGCGGGCGACGAAGACGTCATCATGGAAGCCGCGCTGGAAGCCGGTGCGGAAGACGTCGTGACCTATGACGATGGCGCGATTGACGTCTACACCGCGTGGGAAGAGATGGGCGCGGTGCGCGATGCGCTGGAAGCAGCTGGCCTGAAGGCTGACGCGGCTGAAGTATCGATGATTCCTTCAACCAAAGCGGATATGGACGCGGAAACAGCGCCCAAACTGCTGCGTCTGATCGATATGCTGGAAGACTGCGACGACGTGCAGGAAGTGTATCATAATGGCGAGATCTCTGATGAGGTCGCAGCAACGCTGTGATACCCGTAATCTTTCAGCCCACAGCGGTGTTGGCTCTCCTCGCTCACCCCGGTCAGGGAGTGAATCTACGCTCCCGGGGATTCGCGGCAGGGCCGCCTGGCTGTGAACTGAAATATTCAGGGGCTCAGGGATTAGTTATTACCGGAGGTGCGTGATGGCGATTATTCTCGGCATTGACCCGGGGTCACGCATTACCGGTTATGGCGTGATTCGTCAGGTCGGGCGGCAGCTGAGCTATCTTGGCAGCGGCTGTATTCGGACCAAAGTCGACGATTTACCGTCGCGCCTGAAGCTGATTTACGCTGGCGTGACGGAAATTATCACCCAGTTTCAGCCGGACTATTTCGCCATTGAGCAGGTGTTTATGGCGAAAAACGCCGACTCAGCGCTGAAGCTGGGGCAGGCGCGCGGCGTGGCGATTGTCGCGGCGACCAATCAGGACCTTCCGGTCTTTGAGTATGCCGCAAGGCAGGTTAAGCAAACCGTGGTCGGCATCGGCAGCGCGGAAAAAAGCCAGGTGCAGCACATGGTGCGCACGCTGCTTAAGCTTCCCGCCAACCCCCAGGCGGACGCGGCGGATGCGCTGGCTATCGCCATTACCCACTGCCACGTCAGTCAGAACGCGGCTCAGATCAGCGAGACGCGGCTCAATCTGGCGCGTGGCCGCTTACGATAACCTCAAATCAGGCTGGATATTCATCCAGCCTTTTTTTATGATACCGCAGATACTTTAGCCCTTAACGCAGGAGCTCCATGTGATAGGCAGACTCAGAGGCATCGTTCTCGAAAAACAACCCCCGCTTGTATT
>NZ_JMPP01000029.1 GCF_000735435.1 Klebsiella planticola ATCC 33531
AGCTCCATGTGATAGGCAGACTCATAGGCATCGTTCTCGAAAAACAACCCCCGCTTGTATTACTGGAAACGGGAGGCGTGGGCTATGAAGTACATATGCCAATGACCTGTTTTTATGAACTGCCGGATGTGGGCAACGAGGCCATCGTTTTTACCCATTTTGTCGTTCGCGAAGATGCGCAGCTGCTCTATGGTTTTAATAACAAGCAGGAACGCACCCTGTTTAAAGAGCTGATTAAAACCAACGGCGTCGGGCCAAAGCTGGCGCTGGCGATTCTCTCCGGCATGTCGGCGCAGCAGTTTGTTAATGCCGTAGAGCGTGAGGAGCTGGCTGCCCTGGTGAAACTGCCGGGTATCGGTAAGAAAACTGCTGAGCGTCTGATCGTTGAAATGAAAGACCGGTTCAAAGGTCTGCACGGCGATCTGTTTACGCCAGCGACGGATCTGGTGCTGACTTCACCGGCTGGCCCGTCAGATGACGATGCGGAGCAGGAAGCGGTTGCCGCGCTGGTGGCGCTGGGCTATAAACCTCAGGAGGCCAGCCGGATGGTGAGTAAAATCGCGCGCCCGGATGCTAACAGTGAAATGCTAATTCGTGAAGCGCTCCGCGCCGCGTTGTGAGGTAAGGGATGATTGAAGCAGACAGGCTGGTTTCAGCAGACAGCACCGGGTTTGAAGAGTCGGCCGATCGCGCAATCCGCCCCAAATTACTGGCAGAGTATGTCGGTCAACCGCAGGTGCGTTCGCAAATGGAGATTTTTATCCAGGCGGCAAAGCTGCGCGGGGATGCGCTCGATCACCTGCTGATCTTTGGCCCGCCGGGGCTTGGGAAAACCACCCTGGCAAATATCGTCGCCAATGAGATGGGCGTCAACCTGCGCACCACCTCCGGTCCGGTGCTCGAGAAGGCGGGCGATCTGGCCGCCATGCTCACCAATCTCGAACCCCACGACGTGCTGTTTATTGATGAAATACACCGCCTTTCGCCGGTGGTGGAAGAGGTACTGTATCCGGCGATGGAAGATTACCAGCTGGATATCATGATCGGCGAAGGGCCAGCGGCGCGGTCGATCAAAATCGACCTGCCGCCGTTTACCCTGATTGGCGCCACGACGCGCGCGGGGTCGTTAACCTCGCCGCTGCGTGACCGTTTCGGAATTGTACAGCGGCTGGAGTTTTACCAGGTCCCTGACCTGCAGCATATCGTCAGCCGCAGCGCCCGCTTTATGGGCCTGGAAATGAGCGACGAAGGGGCGCTGGAAGTGGCGCGCCGGGCGCGCGGTACGCCGCGTATCGCCAACCGTCTGCTGCGCCGGGTACGTGACTTTGCCGAGGTACGCCACGATGGCACCATATCGCTGGACATCGCCGCTCAGGCGCTGGACATGCTGAATGTTGATGCGGAAGGGTTCGATTATATGGACCGCAAACTTTTGCTGGCGGTCATCGATAAATTCTTCGGCGGCCCCGTCGGCCTGGATAACCTGGCGGCGGCGATTGGCGAAGAGCGGGAAACGATCGAGGATGTTCTGGAACCGTATCTGATCCAGCAAGGCTTTTTGCAGCGCACGCCGCGTGGGCGGATGGCGACGGTACGCGCCTGGAATCACTTCGGCATCACGCCGCCGGAAATGCCGTAATCTGCCTCCCGGCAGGTGAGCTGTGTCTATGTCCCGGCAGGGCAAGGGGGATGACCCCGGTCGACTCGGCGTGACCGGGGAAGAGGGCGTCGGTCAGGTGGCCGATTTTTTCATCATGCTGAAGATAAACAGCAGCGCGGCGCACAGCACCACGGACGGGCCAGCGGGGGTATCGTAAAACGCCGAGAAGGTCAGCCCACCGGTCACCGCGATAATCCCCACCCCAACGGCAGCTGCGGCCATCTGCTCCGGCGTACGGGCAAAGCGGCGCGCCGTGGCGGCAGGAATGATCAGCAGCGAGGTAATAATCAACGCGCCGACGAACTTCATGGCGACGCCAATGGTCAGCGCGGTGACCAGCATCAGCAGCAGTTTCACCCGCTGCAGCTTCACGCCATCGACAAACGCCAGATCGGGGCTGATGGTCATCGATAGCAAGTTGCGCCACTGCCAGAGCAGGATCGCCAGCACAATCACCACGCCAATGGCGATAGAGATCAAATCTTCCGGCGTTACCGCCAGTAAATCGCCAAACAGATAGGCCATCAGGTCGACACGAATATTCGACATCAGGCTAACCACTACCAGACCCAGCGACAGCGCGCTGTGCGCCATAATCCCCAGTAAGGTATCGAGCGCCAGATGCGGGCGTTTTTCCAGCCACACCAGGCCGCCTGCCAGCATTAAGGTCACGGCGATCACCGCATAAAACGGATTCACGTTAAGCAGCAGGCCGAAGGCCACGCCAAGCAAAGAGGCATGAGCTAACGTATCGCCGAAATAGGACATCCGGCGCCAGACCACGAACGACCCGAGCGGTCCTGCCGCACAGGCAAGCATAATACCGGCCAGCCAGCCGGGTAACAGGAGTTCAATCATCAGCGCTCATTTCCCCTACGCAGTACAATCCGCCCCTGCAGGTCATGGCGGTGATTATGATGGTGGCGATAGATCCCCAGCTGTTCCGCCCCGCGCTGGCCAAACATCGAGATAAACTGCGGATGCAGGGAGACCACTTCCGGGGTGCCGGAACAGCAAATATGTTGATTCAGGCACAGCACCTCATCGGTTTTCGCCATCACCAGATGCAGATCGTGGGAGACCATCAGCACCGAACAATCCAGTTCCTGACGCAGCTGGTTTATCAGATCGTACAAGGCAACCTGTCCGTTAACGTCGACGCCCTGCGTGGGTTCATCCAGCACCAGCAGCTGCGGCTGGTTCAGCAGGGCCCTGGCCAGCAGCACGCGCTGGGTCTCGCCACCGGAGAGTTTTTGCATCGGCGCTTCAATCAGGTGCCCGGCCTGGACACGTTTCAGCGCCGGCAGGATATCCTGCTTGCGGGTGCCGGGACGTAAGCGCATGAACCGGCTGACGGTCAGCGGCATCGTGGCATCCAGATGCAGTTTTTGCGGGACGTAGCCAATCCGCAGATTGTTCTCGCGCTTGATAACACCGTCACTCGGTGCTACCAGTCCAAGAACCACCCGCACGAGCGTGGATTTGCCTGCGCCATTAGGGCCGAGTAAGGTCAAAATTTTGCCGGGCTTTAGCGTCAGCGAAATGTCAGACAGTACGCGTCGTTGGCCGAAGGTGACCGAGACGTTTTCGAGAGTTACAAGATTTGTCATGTCAAATTAGGGGTTGCACAAGCGAGTGAATGTTATAATATCACATCTTTCTCATTCATTACGATGACTAGACGCATTATGTTACATAAAAATACGCTTCTTTGCGCTGGACTTGGCGCCGTTTTTTTGTTCGCTCAGACCTCTACGGCGAATGCCGCCGTGGTTACCTCAATGAAACCCTTAGGCTTTATCGCTTCCGCTATCGCTGATGGAGTCACGGAGACCCAGGTGCTCCTGCCTGACGGCGCTTCAGAGCATGATTATTCACTGCGTCCTTCCGATGCAAAACGCTTACAGAACGCAGACTTAGTGGTCTGGATTGGTCCAGAGATGGAAGCATTCATGGACAAGTCAACGCAAAGCATTGCGTCGAATAAAAAGGTGACCATTGCTGAGCTTGCCGGCGTGAAACCGCTGCTCATGAAAGGGGCGGATGACGACGATGACGATCATGGCCACGAACACGCCGCAGGTGAAAATAGTGACGGCGATCACCATCATGGTGTTTACAATATGCATCTGTGGTTATCCCCAGAGATAGCGCGGCTTTCAGCGGTTGCAATCCACGATAAATTATTGGAACTTATGCCGCAGAGTCGAGCCAAACTTGACGCTAACCTGAAAGAATTTGAGGCAAAATTAGCTTCAACCGATAAGCAGGTGAGTAACGAGCTCGCACCGCTGAAAGGAAAAGGGTATTTCGTTTTTCATGATGCCTATGGCTACTTTGAAAAACACTACGGTCTGACCTCACTGGGGCATTTTACCGTAAACCCTGAAATACAGCCCGGTGCGCAGCGTTTACACGAAATCAGAACACAGCTGGTTGAGCAAAAAGCCACGTGCGTTTTTGCTGAGCCACAGTTCAGGCCAGCCGTTATAGAAGCTGTTGCCAGGGGCACCTCTGTGCGCATGGGGACTCTGGACCCTCTTGGTACCGGGATTAAGCTGGGTAAAGAAAGTTACCCGCAGTTCCTCGACCAACTGGCGAAACAGTATTCGAGCTGCCTGAAAGGAGATTAACGAGGAAGTGAATACGTGCAACAGATAGCCCGCGCTGTCACTCAGGCATTCAACAATTTGCCACGACCTCACCGCGTCATGCTGGGGTCGTTGAGCGTTCTGACATTAGCGGTCGCCGTCTGGCGACCCTATATCTACCATCCGGAATCCGCCCCTATCGTCAGGACGATTGAGCTGGAAAAAAGCGAAATCCGTTCTCTGCTGCCGGAAGCCTCCGAGCCTATCGACCAGGCGCCGCAGGAAGAAGAAGCCATTCCTCAAGATGAACTGGATGATAAAGCTGACAGCGAGTCAGGCGGCCACGAATATGTGGTCTCCACTGGCGATACGCTGAGCAGCATCCTCAACCAGTACGGCATCGATATGGGCGATATCGCCCAGCTCTCCTCAGCCGACAAAGAGTTGCGCAACCTGAAAATTGGTCAGCAGCTCTCATGGACCTTAACGGCAGAGGGGGATTTGCAAAGTCTGACGTGGGAAATGTCGCGTCGTGAAACCCGCACCTACAATCGGGTCGCGAACGGCTTTAAAATGAGCAGCGAGCTGCAGAAAGGGGATTGGGTCAACAACGTGCTGAAAGGCACCGTGGGCGCCAGCTTTGTTGCCAGCGCTCGTGAAGCCGGACTGACCAGTACGGAAGTGAGCGCGGTGATCCGGGCGATGCAGTGGCAGATGGACTTCCGCAAGCTGAAAAAAGGCGATGAGTTCTCGGTATTGATGTCGCGCGAAATGCTTGACGGGAAACGGGAACAGAGCCAGCTGCTGGGCGTGCGTTTGCGTTCAGAGGGCAAGGATTATTACGCGATTCGTGCGGAAGACGGTAAGTTCTACGATCGTAACGGTACCGGTCTGGCGAAGGGCTTTATGCGCTTCCCGACGGCGCGCCAGTTCCGCGTCTCTTCGAATTTTAATCCGCGTCGTCTGAATCCGGTGACCGGGCGCGTCGCTCCGCACCGCGGCGTCGATTTTGCGATGCCGCAGGGGACGCCGGTTCTGGCGGTCGGCGATGGTGAAGTGGTGGTGGCTAAGCGCAGCGGCGCGGCGGGATACTATGTGGCCGTACGCCACGGCCGTACCTATACCACCCGCTATATGCACCTGCGTAAACTGCTGGTGAAACCGGGGCAGAAAGTGAAGCGCGGCGATCGTATTGCGCTGTCGGGTAACACCGGACGTTCTACCGGTCCGCATCTGCACTATGAAGTGTGGATTAACCAGCAGGCCGTTAACCCATTAACGGCGAAACTGCCGCGTACCGAAGGGTTGAGCGGTTCCGATCGCACCGATTATCTGGCGCAGGTCAAAGAGGTCATCCCGCAGCTGCGGTTTGACTAGCAGAATGTCAGTGTAAGCCGGTGCCTGTCGCGCGCCGGCTTTTTCTTTTGTAGGTTCCCCATCGTATCGCTAAACTATACCCACAATAAGTCGTCTTACGGCTTCTGAGGCTGCAACTTGCGGTTTGACGGGATTACCCCATTATCTTTTTTTATGCAGTACGGCTGTGGACTGGGCATGGAAACGAAAAAAAATAATATTGAGTTTATTCCAAAGTTTGAAAAATCCTTTTTACTTCCGCGCTACTGGGGCGCCTGGCTGGGGGTTTTTGCGTTTGCCGGCATCGCCCTGACGCCTCCCTCTTTTCGCGATCCGATCCTCGGTAAACTGGGACGTGCGGTGGGTCGGCTGGCGAAAAGCTCGCGCCGTCGTGCGCAGATAAACCTGCTGTACTGCTTCCCGGAAAAGAGCGAGCAGGAGCGCGAGGCTATTATCGATGAAATGTATATGTCGGCGCCGCAGGCGATGGTCATGATGGCCGAGCTGGGTCTGCGGGATCCTGCACATATTCTTTCCCGCGTCGACTGGCAGGGCAAAGAGATCATCGAAGAGATGCAGCGTAATAACGAAAAGGTGATCTTCCTGGTGCCGCACGCCTGGGGAGTGGATATTCCGGCCATGTTGATGGCCTCGGGCGGTCAGAAAATGGCGGCAATGTTCCATAACCAGGGGAATCCGGTCTTTGACTACGTGTGGAATACCGTCAGACGTCGCTTTGGTGGGCGCATGCACGCGCGTAACGATGGCATTAAACCGTTTATCCAGTCGGTCCGCCAGGGCTACTGGGGCTACTATTTGCCCGACCAGGATCACGGTGCCGAGCACAGCGAGTTCGTCGATTTCTTTGCGACCTATAAAGCCACCTTACCGGCGATTGGCCGGCTGATGAAGGTCTGCCGCGCGCGCGTGGTGCCGCTGTTTCCGGTCTATGATGGTAAAACCCATCGTCTGACGGTGCTGGTACGTCCGCCGATGGATGACCTGCTGGACGCCGATGATCACACGATCGCGCGACGAATGAATGAAGAGGTCGAGATTTTCGTCAAGCCGCATACCGAGCAATATACCTGGATCCTCAAGTTGCTGAAGACGCGTAAGCCGGGGGAAATCGAGCCTTATAAGCGCAAAGAACTCTTCCCGAAAAAGAAATAGCGTCTGCCTGTGCCTCCACCGGCGTAGTAAAAGAGAGCCGATGAACCTGCCGGGTTCATCGGCTGTATTGTTTGAGTAAAGCCGTCTGCTCGCTAATCAACCGGTAGCGATATTCCGGTCGACCGGTGAAGCCATAGTGATTATTGGTGAAGAGAATCCCCGTCTTCTCCAGCCAGATTAAATACTTACGGCACGAAACTCTGGAGATTTGCAGCGCGTTGGCGATCTCATTTGTCGAGAAGGCGTTCTCCTGATGGCTATCAATCCATTGGCACACCAGGCGCAGCGTTTGCGGCGTTAATCCCTTAGGTAAGCGGCGGGCGTTATCCGGGCGCTGAATACCGCTGCGCAGTAAATCGTCAACATCGGACTGCTCGTAGCGGGATTTGGCGTGCTGCAGCTCGCGTCGTTTGCGCCATGTCAGCAGCGCCTCTTCAAAACGCGGGAACTGAAACGGTTTAATTAAATAATCAACCACGCCATAGCGCATCGCCGTCTGGACGGTTGCCGCATCGGCGGCGGAAGTAATCATGATCGCATCGATACTGCGGGCGCTCGTACGCAGGATGGGCAGCAGATCCAGTCCGTTCTCTCGCTGCATGTACACATCCAGCAGGATCAAATCGATCGCGGGTACATGGTTCAGCATCTGCTCAGCTTCCGCCAGCGTTGAGGCGATACCACAGCAGCGAAAGTCGGCGACCCTGCTGATAAACAGCCGGTTCAGCTCTGCAACCATCGAATCATCATCCACAATAAGCACATTGAACATGCGCGGTTCCTTTGACTATCGGGAAGCAGGGGAGTCGACGCCTGGATGCTTCCCGCAGGATTAATGAAGGAACGTGTCGCTACAGCGATGAACGCTTATAGGAGGTGTAACGCGCGTGCCAGAAGGTTTTATCAATATTCGCGATCAGCTCTTCCTCGCTGAGTTTTTCGGCGACGCCTTCGGCCTGGGCCACCAGAGCGACATCAAGAGCAATGGCCCGGGAAATCATCTCAATCTCTTCCACCGGGGGTAATAACCCGCCTTTGCCGGTGGTGGCTAACGGCGAGTGGGCCGCCAGCGTTTTACTGCAGGTTATCAGCATGGCTTCGGTGACGCGCTCCGCCTTGGTCGCCAGGATGCCTAACCCCAGTCCAGGGAAAATATAGGCGTTGTTGCACTGAGCGATATCGTAGGTCGTCCCCTGACAGAACACCGGTTCGAACGGGCTGCCGGTGGCGATCAGCGCGTTACCCTGAGTCCATTCCAGCAAGTCTTTCGGCTGTGCTTCGGCGCGGGAGGTTGGGTTAGAGAGCGGCATCACGATCGGCCGTGGGCAGTGGCGGTGCATCTCTTTGATTATCGCTTCGCTGAACAGACCCGGCTGGCCGGATACGCCAATAAGCACGGTCGGGTGCACATTGCGCACCACATCCATCAACGACAGGTTGGCAGAGGTTACATCCCAGTGGGCTATAGCCTCCCGCGGCGTCACGAGGCTTTGCTGAAAATCGAGCAGATTGGGCATCTCATCGGTCAGTAAACCAAAGCGATCGACCATGAAGACCTGGCTGCGGGCTTCTTTCTCCGATAAACCATCATCAACCATCAGCGCAATAATTTTTTCGGCAATACCGCAGCCGGCGGAACCGCCGCCGAGGAACACAACCCGCTGGTCGCGCATACGGGTGCCTGCCACCGCGGCGGCGGCAATCAACGTACCGGTCGTGACGGCGGCTGTTCCCTGGATATCATCGTTGAAACAGCACAGCTGGTTGCGATAGCGATTAAGCAGGCGGCTGGCATTCTTCTGCGCAAAATCTTCGAATTGCAGCAGGACATGCGGCCAGCGACGTTTTACCGCATCGACAAACCTATCCATAAACTCCATATACTGATCGTCGTTAATGCGCGGATGACGCCAGCCCATATACAGCGGGTCTTCGAGGTGCTTCGCATTGTTGGTTCCGACATCCAGCATCACTGGCAGCGTCGCAGCGGGATGAATGCCGCCGCAGGCGGTATACAACGAGAGTTTACCAATCGGAATGCCCATCCCGCCGATACCCTGATCGCCCAGGCCAAGAATACGCTCGCCATCGGTAACGACGATCACCTGAATATCGTGGCGGGAGAAGCCCTGCAGCATCTCGTCAATGTGATGCCGGTTAGGCCAGGAAATAAACAGACCGCGCCCACGACGATAAATTTCGGAGAAGTGTTCGCAGGCTTCTCCGACGGTTGGCGTATAAATCACCGGCAGCATCTCTTTCATATGACGGCGTAGCAAGTGATAAAAGAGCGTCTCGTTAGTATCCTGAATATTCCGCAGATAGATATGTCGGGAAATATCGCGCTTAAATTCACTGAACTGCTTCCACGCGCGCTCCGTCTGTTCTTCGATAGTTTCAACATTATGCGGAAGTAATCCCTGGAGATTAAACGCCGTTCTTTCCCCCTCGGTAAAAGCGAGCCCTTTATTTAACAGCGGATTTTCCAGCAGCACTGCGCCATTGTAAGGGGTATATAATGTTTCTTTGACTAACATTTGATAACTCCTGAACATTGTTTAAATAAAAACAGGTTTAACTTGATAGAAATGTTGCCCTGAGACGGTAATTAAGAAATTAAATAAATCATGATGCCTTCGGTGACCACGCCAATGGCGGTGCCGAGTAAAATAGAGGATGAGGCCGGCTCAATATAAGTATCGCTGCGCAGCGCAAACATACTGGCAGCGATGGCTGAAGGGGTGGCGCCAATGATAATGACCTGCTGCATCAGCGTATGGCTGAGACCAAAAGCCAGGCCTGCCGCGGCCATCATAGCGGGCTGAAGCAGATTTTTAATACTGATGTTGGTGCAGGTCTGAATATTAACCGTCGGGCGTTCTCCATAAAACAGCAGGCCAAGAGCAAACAGCGACAGGCCGCCGGCAATTTTCCCGACCATTTCAATCGGCATGCTGAGCATATGGGGAAGCTGTACGCCAGCAAGGCTCAGCAGCACCCCCGAGATCGGGATCCAGACAATAGGGTTTCTGATGGCTTTCAGCAGGTTTTGCACAATCAGCTTACCCGCATGAATTTTCTCTCCATCGCCAGCGGCATGTTTATCGCCCATCCGAATCAGGATTATCGTCAGGGGAATCATGAAGACGCTGGTGATTAAGTTGCCGATAAGCACGCCAAGAAACCCTTCGGGCCCAATCAGGACGGCAAGGACCGGCGCACCGAAATAGGCCATATCAGGAAATGCGCACACCAGGGACTGGAGCGCGCTGGTTTTGATGTCATGGCGGAATACGTAGCGCGAGATCAGCAGGGTAAGGAAATAAGACCCCATCAGGCCAATCACTAATACCGCCATAAAGGCGAAGTTTTTAATTTTATCCGGGTTGGTATTTAATGCGCCTATAAAAAGATGAAAGGGCAGAGCAAACCGAATGACGACGGTGGCTAACACCGAGGCATCTTCACGACGGGTATAGCCTAACTTACCGCTGAGCCAACCGAGTAACATGATAAAAACTAATGGGAACAATGATTGTAATAGCAGCGTAGGCATAAATTATCCTGAAAATAGGCTGTAGGGTTACTTGTGGTTTTTAATCTAACGATCCCCTATGGAATGAAAGGTGATTGAAATCACAGTGGCGGGTATTTAAATAATTTCGCCTTGGGAACTTTACTTACAAATAGCGGCGCGGAGATTAACTCCTTGTTTTTCATGACTGCCGATAATTAAATGTCGTGACTGATAACTTTAGCTACGCCGTAATAATTTAAATTACTTAAACGGGAGTTTCTAACTCAGTCACAAAGTCGTGAAGGAAGGGCGTGGTTTTCTTTTTTAGCGAAAACTCCTGTGCTACCGTTTATCTGGTTTTAATTCGCATACTTCTTCATTTTTTTGTTTTTTATTTTTATTTTACTGCGCAATTTTAATATTGCGCCTCGATCCTACGCCATCTATTACAATTCAGGTGCAACATGAAAAATAATTCACTCAACCATCCGGTAGAACAAACGCACTCGAGTGGGCAAACTCCGCGTTTCTTATCCAACGTTGACGTCGGCGCCGTACCTTTAACGTTGTTTGTCGGTATCGCAACGATTGTCGCCGTCTCATCAATGGCGGGACTGTTGCCAAAGAACATGATTGGCGGGCTGGCGGTCATTATGACCCTGGGATTCGCTCTGGCCAAAATCGGCCGAATGGTGCCGGTGCTTAAAGATATCGGCGGTCCGGCTATTTTGTGTTTGATGATGCCGTCGGTGCTGGTCTATTTCGGGGTATTTGATCCCCATACTCTGGGCACCGTGCATCTGTTGATGAAAGAGGCCAATTTACTCTATTTTGTCATCGCCTGCCTGGTGGTCGGCAGTATTCTGGGCATGAACAGAACCATTCTTATCCAGGGTATGGTGCGCATGTTCGTTCCGCTGGTGGTGGGGACCGGGGCGGCGATCGCGACGGGCCTGCTGGTGGGCAGCTTATTCGGCTACAGTCTTTACCACACCTTTTTCTTTATTATCGTGCCGATTATCGGCGGCGGTATTGGGGAAGGGATCCTGCCGCTGTCGCTGGCCTATTCGGCGATCCTTGGGCAAACCCCGGACGTGTATGTTGCACAGCTAGCGCCCGCTGCGGTGGTGGGGAATATCTTCGCCATTATCTGCGCCGGCTTTCTGGCACGCCTGGGCGTCCGCCGTCCGGCGCTGTCCGGTGATGGTATGTTGATTCGCAGCCATGATGATAACCACGTTTTCTCGCAGTCTCAGGCAGGGCAGCCTACCGATTTCCAGCTGATGGGGGCCGGGCTGCTAATGATCTGCGCATTTTTCATCGTTGGCGGGCTGCTGGAGAAAGTGCTGCACATCCCGGGACCGGTATTGATGATTCTGGCCGCCGTTCTGTGCAAATACAGCAAAATTATCCCTGCCGCGATGGAGCTGGGGGCGCATAGCTGCTACAAATTTGTCTCCGCCGCCCTCGTCTGGCCGCTGATGATCGGCCTTGGGATGCTGTATGTCCCGCTGGAGAGCGTTGTTTCCGTCTTCTCCATCGGCTACGTGGTGGTTTGCGGTTCCATCGTTATTGCCATGGCGTTAAGCGGATTTTTCATCGCTTCCCGGCTGAATATGTATCCTGTTGAAGCGGCGATTGTCACCAGCTGCCACAGTGGGCTGGGCGGTACCGGGGATGTGGCGATACTCTCGGCATCGAATCGCATGTCGCTGATGCCATTTGCACAGATTGCCACCCGTATCGGCGGCGCCTCAACGGTGATTGCCGCGACATTGCTGCTGAGCTGGATTGTCTGATTGCGGATAAAAAAAACCTGCCGGCATGATGCTGGCAGGTTAGGCGTTCACCACGAGGTCGATATTACTCGACGGTCAGAATACGCGTGGTGTTGGTGCTGCCGATGGTGCTCATCACGTCACCCTGGGTCACGATAACGAGGTCACCCGAGACCAGATAGCCTTTATCACGCAGCAGATTCACCGCATCGTGCGCCGCAGCAACGCCGTCGTTGGTGCTGTCGAAGTGAACCGGCGTCACGCCGCGATACAGGGCGGTCAGGTTCAGCGTACGTTCATGGCGGGAGAGGGCGAAAATGGGCAGGCCAGAGCTAATGCGTGAAGTCATCAGCGCGGTACGACCGGACTCGGTCATGGTGATGATCGCGGTGACACCTTTCAGGTGGTTCGCCGCATACATCGCTGACATGGCAATCGCCTCTTCAACGTTGTCGAACTGGATATCCAGACGATGTTTGGAGACATTGAGGCTTGGGATTTTTTCGGCGCCCAGACAGACGCGCGCCATCGCGGCCACGGTTTCTGACGGATACTGACCGGCGGCGGTTTCCGCAGAGAGCATCACGGCATCGGTACCATCGAGGACAGCGTTGGCAACGTCCATGACTTCCGCGCGGGTTGGCATCGGGTTAGTAATCATCGACTCCATCATCTGAGTCGCGGTGATGACCGAACGGTTCAGCTGACGAGCGCGGCGAATCAGGGCTTTCTGAATACCCACCAGTTCCGGATCGCCGATTTCCACGCCAAGGTCGCCACGGGCAACCATCACCACGTCGGAGGCCAGAATAACGTCGTCCATCGCGTCCTGATCGCAAACCGCTTCCGCACGCTCGACTTTCGCGACGATCTTCGCATCGCAGCCGGCTTCACGCGCCAGGCGGCGGGCATAGTTCAGGTCTTCGCCACAGCGTGGGAAGGAGACGGCCAGGTAATCAACGCCGATTTTCGCCGCGGTGACGATGTCAGCCTTGTCTTTCTCAGTCAGCGCTTCGGCGGACAGGCCGCCACCCAGTTTGTTGATCCCTTTATTGTTTGACAGCGGTCCGCCGACGGTGACTTCGGTGAACACCTTCAGACCCTGAACTTCGATCACTTTCAGCTGTACGCGGCCATCGTCCAGCAGCAGGATATCGCCTGGCACGACGTCCGCCGGCAGGCCTTTATAATCAATACCGACTTTCTCTTTGTCGCCTTCGCCTTTACCCAGCTCTGCATCGAGCAGGAATTTGTCGCCGATATTAAGGAAAATTTTGCCTTCTTTGAAGGTGGATACGCGAATTTTCGGGCCTTGCAGATCGCCGAGGATGGCCACGTGACGGCCCAGTTTTGCCGCGATTTGACGGACTTTATCTGCACGAATCTGATGATCTTCCGGGGTACCGTGAGAGAAGTTCATACGTACCACGTTAGCGCCTGCGGCGATCACCTTTTCAAGGTTATTATCACGATCGGTTGCCGGGCCTAAGGTCGTTACGATTTTGG
Source organism: Klebsiella planticola ATCC 33531 (assembly GCF_000735435.1). Taxonomy (GTDB): domain Bacteria; phylum Pseudomonadota; class Gammaproteobacteria; order Enterobacterales; family Enterobacteriaceae; genus Klebsiella; species Klebsiella planticola. The sequence goes on from NZ_JMPP01000029.1 coordinate 13,582, forward strand.
TTCTGCGAAGCCTTCTGGACATGTAATACTCCGTTGACTAAAACAACTTTGGTGTTGCGTGAACATGGAATCGGCGGTGCCGGTCAGCAATGTCGCTCTGCCGGAACGTAACCGAAGGTGTAATGGGTCACTACCTAATTATCAAGTTTTATGGGTTGTCGCTGTGTACAGGCAGCTCTTTATCAAAACGCGATTCCTTCAATGCTTCCTTGACCCTCTTCAAGTTATCTCTGAATTTCGCTCCTCGACGGAGGGTAAAGCCGGTGGCCAGCACATCTATGACCGTCAGTTGGGCAAGACGTGAAACCATGGGCATATAGATATCCGTATCTTCGGGGACATCAAGCGTAATCGACAAGGTTGCCTCTCGCGCCAGCGGGGTACCCGCCGACGTGATGGCGATGACCATGGCATCGTTTTCACGCGCCAGCTGCGCCAGTTCGACCTGGCTTTTCGTCCGGCCAGTATGTGAGATAATCACGACAACGTCATCATCATTGCAATTCATACAGCTCATGCGTTGCAGGACAATGTCGTCGGAGTAGATAACCGGAACGTTAAAACGGAAAAATTTGTTCATGGCGTCATGAGCGACGGCTGCCGAAGAACCGAGGCCAAAGAAGGCAATTTTCTTGGCCTGGGTCAGAAGGTCGACGGCGCGATTGACCGCTGACATATCGAGAGAGTGGTGGACCTGATCTAAACTGGCCATGGCTGACTCGAAAATTTTTCCCGTATAGGACTCTACGCTGTCGTCTTCATCGACATTGCGGTTAACATAGAGAGTACCGTGTGCCAGGCTTTGTGCCAGGTGAAGTTTAAAATCGGGAAAGCCGCGGGTTTCCAGGCTCCGACAAAAACGGTTAACGGTCGGTTCACTGACGCCAGCTTCCAGCGCCAGGGCCGCAATGCTTGAATGAATCGCCTGAGCAGGCGTAGCAAGAATGACTTCCGCCACTTTGCGTTCGGATTTGCTAAGGTGTTCCAGCCGGGACTGGATTTTTTCCAGCATATTCATGGGTAACGGAGCGCTCATCAGTGGAAGCGATTTCATTAATGGATGAAATCATCAGGCGTTTTAGCAAGAATATACCCCTCCGTTACGCTAAGCGGGGAGGAATGACGTTAAAAAATGTTGTTTTTTTTCATTACATGATCAGAGTCGTATTTTATTAACTTAAAACCGGTCGAAAGAACGAACAGGTTTAGCCGCTTGCCCAAATAGTCGCCGAAACTTTTCTCCGCGTGCGGTTTAGCGCCGGGAATGGCGGCCTGAGGGTTTCGGGAAGTTCGTAAACACAGTACAGTGCAGTGTAAGAAAATTACAAATATAGCCTGGCATAAGCACCAGACTATCAACTGAGGAGAATGACATGGCGGTAACGCAAACGGCCCAGGCATGCGATCTGGTCATTTTCGGCGCGAAGGGTGACCTGGCGCGGCGTAAATTGTTGCCTTCCCTGTATCAGCTCGAAAAAGCTGGCCAGATCAACCCTGAGACCCGGATTATCGGGGTAGGACGTGCTGACTGGGATAAAGATGCTTACACCAGGGTCGTACGTGAAGCGCTTGAAACCTTCATGAAGGAAAAGATTGATGAAGGTTTGTGGGACACCCTGAGCGGACGTCTGGATTTTTGTAACCTCGATGTGAACGATACCAAAGCGTTTTCCCGTCTGGGCAAAATGCTGGATCAGGAAAACCGCGTCACCATCAACTACTTTGCCATGCCGCCAAGCACTTTTGGCGCCATTTGCAAAGGCCTCGGCCAGGCGAAACTGAACGCCAAACCTGCGCGCGTGGTGATGGAAAAACCGCTGGGCACCTCTCTGGATACCTCCCGCGAGATCAACGATCAGGTCGGCGAATTCTTCGAAGAATGCCAGGTTTACCGTATCGACCATTACCTTGGCAAAGAAACGGTGCTCAACCTGCTGGCGCTGCGCTTTGCGAACTCCCTGTTTGTCAATAACTGGGACTGCCGCACGATCGACCACGTTGAAATCACCGTCGCGGAAGAAGTGGGTATCGAAGGCCGCTGGGGTTACTTCGATCAGGCTGGGCAAATGCGCGACATGATCCAGAACCATCTGCTGCAGATCCTGTGCATGATCGCGATGTCGCCGCCGTCAGACCTCAGTGCCGACAGCATTCGTGACGAAAAAGTCAAAGTGCTGAAGTCGCTGCGCCGTATCGACCGCTCCAACGTACGTGAGAAAACGGTCCGCGGCCAGTACACCGCCGGCTTCGCCCAGGGTAAAAAAGTCCCGGGCTACCTCGAAGAAGAGGGGGCGAACAAATCCAGCAATACCGAGACCTTTGTGGCTATCCGCGTCGATATCGATAACTGGCGCTGGGCCGGCGTGCCGTTCTACCTGCGTACCGGTAAACGCCTGCCGACCAAATGTTCTGAAGTGGTGGTTTATTTTAAAACCCCGGAGCTGAACCTGTTTAAAGAGAACTGGCAGGAGCTGCCGCAGAACAAGCTGACGATTCGCCTGCAGCCGGATGAGGGCGTGGATATTCAGGTCCTCAACAAAGTGCCGGGTCTTGACCACAAACACAATCTGCAGATAACCAAGCTGGATCTGAGCTATTCGGAGACCTTCAACCAGACTCACCTGGCGGATGCCTATGAACGTCTGCTGCTGGAAACCATGCGCGGTATCCAGGCGCTGTTCGTGCGTCGCGATGAAGTTGAAGAGGCGTGGAAGTGGGTTGACTCCATTACTGAAGCCTGGGCTGCCGATCGCGATGCGCCGAAGCCCTATCAGGCAGGTACCTGGGGGCCGGTCGCCTCTGTGGCGATGATCACCCGCGACGGTCGTTCCTGGAACGAATTTGAATAGTTTGCGCGTTATCCGGAGGAGTTATTTTACCGGTAACATGATCTGACGCAGCAAGTCGCATAATTTTTGCTCTTTTAAGCCCCGGGAGGATTCACCCCTGGGGCTTTTTTTATTACACTGCGGATAGATATTTTGCCGCTGAGCTGCAGTGTTGGTGCCTTTCACCTTCTAAGAGGTTGCTAAAATGCTGTGGCCGGACAGATAAAAATTCAGGAGCCTTTATGAATTCGACAATGTTACGGGTAACAAATCGCATTATCGAACGGTCGCGCGATACCCGCACCGCCTACCTCGCACGGATTAACCAGGCGAAGACGGATACCGTCCATCGCGCGCAGCTGGCGTGCGGTAATCTCGCCCACGGCTTTGCTGCCTGTCAGTCGGAAGATAAAGCCTCGCTGAAAAGCATGTTGCGTAACAATATCGCCATCATCACTTCTTACAACGACATGCTGTCCGCCCACCAGCCCTATGAGTATTATCCGGATATCATCCGCAAAGCGCTGCATTCGGTGAATGCGGTAGGCCAGGTCGCGGGAGGCGTACCGGCGATGTGCGACGGCGTCACCCAAGGGCAGGACGGGATGGAACTCTCCCTCCTGAGCCGCGAAGTGATTGCAATGTCGGCCGCGATCGGCCTGTCGCATAACATGTTCGACGGCGCGCTGTATCTGGGCGTATGTGACAAAATTGTCCCCGGACTGACGATGGCCGCGCTCTCCTTTGGCCACCTGCCGTCAGTATTCGTGCCGTCTGGCCCGATGGCCAGCGGCCTGCCAAATAAAGAAAAAGTACGCATCCGCCAGCTGTATGCCGAGGGTAAAGTCGATCGTATGGCGCTGCTGGAGTCTGAAGCGGCCTCCTACCACGCCCCGGGTACCTGCACATTTTACGGCACGGCGAACACCAACCAGATGGTGGTGGAATTTATGGGCATGCAGCTCCCGGGCTCGTCGTTTGTGCATCCGGATGCCGAATTGCGCCAGGCGCTGACCGCCGCCGCCGCACGCCAGGTAACGCGCATGACCGGTAACGGTAATGAATGGATGCCGCTGGGCAAAATGTTTGATGAGAAAGTGGTGGTGAACGGGATCGTTGCGTTGCTGGCAACCGGCGGTTCGACCAACCATACGATGCACCTGGTCGCAATGGCTCGCGCGGCGGGCATTATCATTAACTGGGATGATTTCTCCGATCTCTCCGATGTTGTGCCGCTGCTGGCGCGCCTTTACCCGAACGGTCCGGCGGATATTAACCACTTCCAGGCCGCGGGCGGCGTACCGGTGCTGGTTCGTGAGCTGCTGAAAGGCGGTTTGCTGCACGAAGATGTCAACACCGTAGCCGGTTTTGGTCTCTCCCGTTACACCATGGAACCGTGGCTGAATAACGGCGAGCTGGACTGGCGCGAAGGGGCGACGGCGCCATTAGACGATCAGGTTATTGCGACTTTCGACAAGCCATTCTCTCGCCATGGCGGGACGAAAGTGCTGAGCGGCAACCTCGGGCGTGCGGTGATGAAAACCTCGGCCGTACCGGTTGAGAACCAGATAATTGAAGCCCCGGCGGTGGTGTTTGAAAGCCAGCACGACGTTTTGCCTGCTTTCGAAGCCGGAATGCTGGACAAGGATTGCGTGGTGGTTGTTCGCCATCAGGGGCCAAAAGCGAACGGCATGCCAGAATTACATAAACTTATGCCGCCACTTGGTGTATTATTGGACCGCCGTTTCAAAATTGCGCTGGTTACCGATGGTCGACTCTCTGGCGCATCTGGCAAGGTCCCGTCAGCAATCCACGTTACGCCTGAAGCGTACGATGGTGGGCTGCTGGCAAAAGTACGTGATGGCGATATTATCCGCGTCAACGGGCAGACGGGCGAACTGACGCTGCTGGTGGATGACGCTGAGCTGGCTGCACGCCAGCCGCATGTTCCTGACCTCAGCAGTTCGCGCGTCGGGAGCGGCCGGGAAATGTTCGCAGCGCTGCGTGAAAAACTCTCCGGAGCCGAACAGGGCGCAACCTGCATCACTTTTTAAGACGATACAATTTGTAGATCTGGCGAGAGAGAAACTCTAATGAAAAACTGGAAAACAACTGCAGAAGCAATCCTCACCAACGGCCCGGTTGTCCCGGTGATCGTGGTGAAAAAGCTGGAACACGCTGTGCCGATGGCCAAAGCGCTGGTTGCCGGCGGCGTACGCGTACTGGAAGTCACGCTGCGTACCGCATGCGCGCTGGATGCGATCCGCGCGATTGCGCAAGAAGTGCCGGAGGCGATTGTCGGCGCAGGTACCGTAACAAACGTTGAGCAGCTGAAAGCCGTCACCGAGGCTGGCGCGCAGTTCGCTATCAGCCCGGGTCTGACCGAGTCCCTGCTGAAAGCGGCGACTGAAGAAGGGTCCATCCCGCTGATCCCGGGGATTAGCACCGTCTCCGAACTGATGCTGGGCATGCAGTATGGCCTGAAAGAGTTCAAATTCTTCCCGGCGGAAGCTAACGGTGGTGTAAAAGCGCTGCAGGCGATTGGCGGTCCGTTCGCGCATATCCGTTTCTGCCCGACTGGCGGCATCTCACCGGCGAACTACCGCGACTACCTGGCACTGAACAGCGTGCTGTGCATCGGCGGTTCCTGGCTGGTTCCGGCGGATGCGCTGGAAGCGGGCGATTACGACCGTATTACCAAAATTGCTCGCGAAGCGGTTGAAGGCGCGAAGTAATTTCCACGCCCTGATAAATGGCGAAATCCAGACCCGGTAGCGTTGACGCGACCGGGTTTTTTTTATCCCTGAACCTGCACCGCTGACGCAGCGGCTTTCGCGCGAGCCACCGCCTCATCGACGCTATCGGCGACGGCCAGCGTGACGCCCAGTCGACGAGAACCGTCAATCTCCGGCTTACCGAACAGGCGTAGCTGCAGTCCCGCCCCTACTGCGCCCTGGAGATTGCTAAAGGTGACGTTCTGGCTGGTGAGCTGCGGCAGAATGACCGCGGAGGCCGCCGGGCCATACTGACGAATCGCGCCAACCGGCAGACCGAGGAAGGCGCGAACGTGCAGCGCAAATTCCGAGAGGTCCTGGGAAATCAGCGTCACCATCCCGGTGTCATGCGGGCGAGGGGAGACTTCACTGAAAATCACCTCATCACCGCAGACGAACAGCTCCACGCCAAACAGACCGTAGCCGCCAAGCGCCAGCACGACTTTGCTGGCAATCTCCTGGGCGCGGGCCAACGCCAGCTCGTTCATCTGCTGCGGCTGCCAGGATTCGCGGTAATCGCCATCCTCCTGGCGATGGCCGACCGGCGCACAGAAATGGACGCCATCGACCGCGCTGACGGTAAGCAGGGTAATTTCAAAATCGAAATTCACCACCCCCTCGACGATAACCCGACCGGCGCCCGCGCGGCCGCCTTGTTGCGCGTAGCGCCAGGCCTCGGCCAACTGGTCAGAGTGACGAATAAAGCTCTGGCCTTTACCAGAAGAGCTCATGACCGGCTTCACAATGCAGGGAAGGCCAATCTCCGCGACGGCTTCGCGAAAGGCCGCTTCGCTGTCGGCAAAGCGGTATGCCGAGGTGGGAAGCTGCAGCTCCTCTGCGGCCAGGCGGCGAATACCTTCGCGATTCATGGTCAGTTTCGCCGCGCGAGCGGTGGGGACGACTTTCTGCCCGGCCTGCTCCAGCTCCACCAGCATATCCGTGGCGATGGCTTCAATTTCCGGCACGATAAAGTCGGGTTTTTCTTCCGCAATCAGCGCGCGCAGCGTTTCACCGTGCAGCATGTTGATGACGTGCGAACGATGCGCCACTTGCATCGCCGGCGCGTCGGGGTAGCGGTCGACCGCGATGGTCTCAATACCCAGCCGTTGGCACTCAATGGCGACTTCTTTACCCAGTTCGCCGGAACCTAACAACATCACCCGCGTCGCTGCCGGACGCAGCGCTGTGCCTAATAACGTCATGACTCTTTTCCACAGTAAAAAAACATGCGTCGCATTATAAACGAAAACGTTTGCGTCTGTCTTTACGGCTGTTGGTTGAGTCCCGGGTGAAAATTTGCTATACTGTATAAAAATACAGTATAAAGAGGCTGCACAATGGCGGTTGAAATTAAATATGTGGTGATCCGCGAAGGTGAGGAAAAGATGTCGTTTACCAGCAAAAAAGAGGCCGATGCTTACGACAAAATGCTCGATCTTGCCGAGGTCCTCAACGACTGGCTGGTCGAGTGCCCGCTGACGCTGGATGAAACCCAGCGCGATGAAATGGCAATGTGGCTGGCGGAACGTAAAGAGACATTGCACCACATCCTGAGATCAGGAAAACTCCCGGAAACGGAAGACGGTACGAACGGCCAGGCTTCTCAGGACGAGAGCTCCGCGGCTGAAACCTCAGAGGCCGCAGCGGAGGGAGCGAGCGAACAACCCGCGGCAACCGCGCCTGTAAAATCGCGCAAGGTGAAGGCCGCCTGAGTCCGGCCGAATTTGCGCATCTTTAGCTGCTCATAACATTTCCTGACATCTCGTCGTTTAGGCTGATGACATCGCTTAATAAGCAACGAGGGAAATCATGGCTAACTGGCTTAATCAACTCCAGTCCCTGCTGGGCCAGCAGGGACCGTCTTCCTCATCAGGCGAACGGTCTGATGGTAAAAGCTTCCTTCTGCCCGGGGCGCTGGGCGGCCTGGCGGGGCTGCTGGTGGCCAGTAAATCATCGCGTAAGCTGCTGGCTAAATATGGCACCAGCGCACTGCTGGTTGGCGGCGGCGCGGTGGCGGGAAGCGTGCTGTGGAACAAGTACCAGCAAAAAATGCGGGAAAATTCCCCTGCGCAATCTGTCGCTTCTCCTGTACAACCCGCCGGGGCGTCAACCTCGCCAGCCTCCGGGCTCGATGCCCGCAGTGAACGGCTCATTCTGGCGCTGGTGTTTGCCGCGAAAAGCGACGGGCACATTGATGACAGCGAGCGGGCAAACATTGATGAGCAGCTGCGCGCGGCTGGTATTGCCGTGCAGGGGCGCGTTCTTATCGATCGCGCTCTGGCCCAGCCTCTCGATCCGCAGCGTCTGGCGCAGGGCCTCACCAGCGAGCAAGAGGCGCTGGAGATCTATTACATCAGCTGTGCGGCGATCGATATCGACCATTTTATGGAGCGTAGCTATCTCAACGCTCTGGGTGAGGCTTTAGGCCTTCCGCCGGAAGTGCGTGCCGACATCGAACAGGATATCCAGGCACAAAAACAGGCGCTTTCTACCTAAATCCGCAGGTTTTGCTTGCAACGTGGGCCACTTTTGCCACCCTTATACACACGCCATCCTTCAAGCCGCTTCTTGAATGATTTTGTGTATGAAATACAGGATGCAGAAGACCAAAAGATGCCACCAAAAGCAAAACGAATTCCCCACGCCATGACCCTTCATGGCGATACCCGTATCGATAATTACTTCTGGCTGCGCGACGACGAGCGTTCGCGGCCGGAAGTACTTGATTATCTTCGCGAGGAAAATGAGTACGGACAGCAGGTCATGGCGACTCAACGTAGCCTGCAGGAGCGGGTGCTAAAAGAGATTATTGACCGTATCCCGCCGCGCGAAGTCTCCGCGCCCTACAGCAAAAATGGCTACCGTTATCGTCAGGTGTATGAGCCGGGCTGTGAATACGCTATTTATCAGCGTCAGTCGGTGCTGAAAGAGGAGTGGGATGAATGGGAAGTGCTGCTCGATAGCAACCAGCGCGCGGCGCAGAGCGAATTCTATACTCTCGGTGGGCTGGGCATTTCGCCGGATAACACGATGATGGCGCTGGCGGAGGATTATCTCTCCCGTCGGCAGTATGGCCTGCGCTTGTGCAATCTGCAAAATGGCGAATGGTATCCTGAAGTGCTGGAAAACGTTTCGCCGGAATTCGCCTGGAGCAATGATTCGCAAACGCTGTGGTATGTCCGCAAGCACCCGACTACGCTGCTGCCTTATCAGGTCTGGCGGCATACCGTGGGCGCTTCGCCGCACTCCGATGCGCTGGTCTACGAGGAGAAGGATGAAACCTTCTACGTCAGCCTCCATACGACCACCTCCCGGCAATTCGCCGTTATCTATCTTGCCAGCGCGACAACCAGTGAAGTGCGGCTGCTGAATACCGAAATGCCGGATGCGGAACCGGTGTGTTTCCTGCCGCGGCGTAAAGATCACGAGTACAGTCTCGATCATTACCAGCATGCCTTTTATCTTCGCTCTAACCGCGAGGGGAAAAACTTCGGTCTCTACCGTACCCATGAGCGCGACGAGCGGCAGTGGGAGACGCTGATTGCGCCACGCCAGGATGTGATGCTCGAGGGATTCACCCTGTTTACCGACTGGTTGGTGGTTGAGGAGCGCCAGCGCGGGTTAACCAGCCTGCGCCAGATCAACCGCAAGACCCGGGAAGTGGTGGGGATCGCCTTTGATGATCCGGCCTACGTGACCTGGCTTGCCTATAATCCGGAACCGGAAACTTCACGCTTGCGCTACGGATACTCCTCCATGACCACGCCGGATACGCTCTTTGAGCTGGATATGGACACCGGTGAGCGGCGGGTACTGAAGCAACAGGAAGTGAAAGGGTTTGAGGCCAGTCATTATCGCAGCGAACATCTGTGGATTAAGGCTCGCGATGGTGTGGAGGTTCCTGTTTCGCTGGTTTATCGGCGTGAGCATTTCCGCAAGGGTGTCAGTCCGCTGTTGGTCTATGCCTACGGGTCGTACGGCGCCAGTGAAGATGCCGATTTCAGCGCCAGCCGGTTGAGCCTGCTCGATCGGGGTTTCGTGTTTGCGATTGCCCACGTCCGCGGCGGCGGGGAATTAGGGCAGCAGTGGTACGAAGACGGCAAGTTCCTGTGTAAAAAGAATACCTTTAACGATTATCTCGATGTTTGCGATGCGCTGCTGGCGCAGGGATATGGCAATCCTCGCCTGTGCTACGGCATGGGCGGCAGCGCGGGCGGCATGTTAATGGGCGTCGCCATTAATGAGCGGCCGGAGCTGTTTCACGGCGTAGTGGCTCAGGTTCCGTTTGTCGATGTCCTGACCACAATGCTCGACGAGTCGATTCCGCTGACGACCGGGGAATTTGAAGAGTGGGGAAATCCGCAGGACGAAGAGTACTACCGCTATATGAAGAGCTACAGTCCTTACGATGGCGTCACGGCGCAGGCCTATCCCCATCTGCTGGTGACTACCGGCCTGCACGATTCCCAGGTGCAATACTGGGAACCGGCAAAATGGGTGGCGAAGCTGCGAGAGCTGAAAACGGACGATAACCTGCTACTGCTGTGCACCGATATGGATTCAGGGCACGGCGGTAAGTCGGGACGCTTTAAAAGCTATGAAGGGGTTGCGCTGGAGTATGCCTTTCTGATTGGCCTGGCGCAGGGGACGTTACCCGGCCAGGCAAACGTTTAGCGTCGCTACTCCCCGAGATAGTGCTTGAGCGTCAAGCGCAGCTCGGGGCTCATCCGATCCAGGTTATTGAACAGCCAGCGTAAATAGCCCGGGTCGTTTTCTGCGATTTCGGCCACCGCCTTGCCGCGATATTTACCGAAGGTAAAGGTGGTCAACAGCGCCGGACGACCGGTAATGGTCGCCATCTCCTCAGGCCGCCAGCCGGAAACGTGCATAATATCGAGAAGCAGTGCGGCGGTGATATAGCAGTCGTACAGCGCGCGGTGCTGATGCAGCCCCGCAGGCGTTGCGACACTGAGCTTACGCGATTTATACAGTCCCATATTGCTGTATTTAATGCCTGGCCACAGGCGACGGGCCAGCTTCATGGTGCAGATCCACTCCCCGTGCATTTCCGGTAACACCCGGCGGTCGAAACTGGCGTTGTGGGCGACATACCACCGGCTGCCGATGTAATGCGGCAGAACTTCTTCAATCCACGGCTTGTCGGCGACCATCTCTTCGGTGATACGGTGAATCGCCATGGCCTGGGGGCTGATAGGTCGATCGGGACGAACCAGATGACTCATGGGATTGGTTATCTGACCATCGACAATATCAACAGAGGCGATTTCCACAATGCCCCCCTGCAGTCCGCAGGTTTCCGTATCGATTACGCGTAGCATGGCTCACTCCGGCCGAAAAAAACCAGCGTAATTGAATGCGCAGCGCTTGCCAACCGGGACGCCCTTAAGGGACGAGAATTATTTCGCTTTGGGTTCATAGGGCAGTCGCGACAGTGAAACAGACGCCAGTCGATGGGCGATCAGGCGTTCACGGAACCAGTCACGCAGGTGTGACGGTTGCTCCCGCTCCACTAAATCGGCGACAACGGGCATATTGTAACGCTCTTTAAAGGCGACACCGGCCGCGGCAAGGTCGACGTTCACTTTGTCCATCTCGTCCTGCGAAATTTTGGCCAGATTTTTTTCCATATGGTTTCTCCTTCATGATGCCGAAAAGCGATCGGGCGCGACGTCGGACCGGGACGCATCGCTCGACTACGCCATTATACAGGGTTATTCTCTGTGCTACATACATAACGAAAAGGAATGACGATTATGCGTACCATCGCCGGGCGCGCGCTGCGTGCCTCTGCTTTTTTCGCCGGCTTTCTGGTCAGCACCGCGGCCTTAGCCCATGCGCATCTTCAACAGCAAACGCCTGCCGCAGATTCGACGGTCACCGCCTCTCCCGAATCACTGACCCTGAGCTTTTCTGAAGGTATCGAAACGGCCTTTAGCGCAGTGACCCTCACCGGCCCGCAGCAGAAAGCCGTTGCGACCGGCAAGCTGGCGCGCAGCGACAGCAATAAAGCTCAGCTGGTTGTTCCGCTGACGCAGCCGCTGTCTGCGGGGGAGTATACCGTTGACTGGCACGTGGTCTCCGTTGATGGCCACAAAACCAAAGGGCAATACCACTTTAGCGTGAAATAACGCATGCTCTCGGGAATCTATATCGGTCTGCGCTTCGTCCACTTTCTCTCGCTGATGGTGGCATTTGGCTGCGTGCTGTATGGCGCGTGGTGGGCGCCGCTGACGCTACGGCGTTTGCTAATGCAGCGTTTCTTCCCGCTTCTGCGTCATCTGCTGCTGCTTAGCGCGGTTTCTGCGCTGTTGATGCTGATGGTACAGGGCGGTCTGATGGGGAATGGCTGGGCGGACCTCTGGCAGCCTGCTATCTGGCAAGCCGTCGCCGGCACCCGCTTTGGCAGCGTCTGGGTCTGGCAGATTCTGCTGGCGTGGGTTGCGCTGGCGATCGCGTGGCTCAAACCGCGTCGTCCGGCGCGTCTGCTGCTGGTGCTGCTGTGCGCGCAGATCTTGCTGATGGCGGGCGTTGGCCATGCGGCAATGAGCGAGGGTGTGCGGGGCGTGGTGCAGCGGACTAACCACGCTGTACATCTGTTCTGTGTCGCCGGCTGGTTTGGCGGGCTGCTGCCGTTCATCTACTGCCTGCGCCTGGCGCGCGGGCGCTGGCGTCAGGCCGCTATCGGCACCATGATGCGCTTTTCTCGGTACGGACATCTGGCGGTCGCGGGCGCGATCGCCAGCGGCGTGCTGAATGCGCTGCTGATCCAGGGCGGATTATTCCGTGATTCGTTGTGGGGAGAGATGCTATTGATCAAATGTGCCCTGGTCGCTGGGATGGTAGCAATTGCGCTGGTGAACAGGTATGTTCTGGTGCCACGTATGTCGGTGAGCGGAACGCGAGCGGAGCAGCTCATTTTGCGCACCACGCAGGTTGAAATGGCGCTCGGAGCATTGGCGCTGCTGGCCGTCAGTCTGTTTGCAACCTGGGAACCTTACTGAATTAACTGGCTAAATCATGAAAAAAACTCTTCTGACTATGTTGTTACTGGCAAGCTCTGGCGTCGCGCTGGCAGCACCGCAGATTATCACCGTTAGCCGCTTCGAAGTGGGTAAAGATAATTGGGCGTTCAATCGCGAAGAGGTGATGTTGACCTGTCGCCCGGGGAATGCGCTGTTTGCCATTAACCCCAGCACGCTGGTGCAGTATCCGTTGAATGATGTTGCTGAGCAGCAGGTGAAAGCGGGTAAAACCAGCGCTCAGCCGATCTCAGTGATCCAGGTCGACGATCCGCAGCATCCGGGACAAAAAATGAGCCTCGCGCCATTTATTGAGCGCGCGCAGAAGCTTTGTTGATACCCGAACCTATCTTACTGTATTAACATATAAAAAACCGCCGGCATTCCTCTCAGGAAGCGGCGGTTTTTTGTTGGCGCTGGCCATTTTGTCAGGAATTATTCGACCACTTTTGTTGCGGACTGGAAAACCTGACGCGGTAAACTATTCTTATAAGGCAAGGCGACTTAGCCTGCATTAATGCCAACTTTTAGCGCACGGCTCTCTCCCAAGAGCCATTTCCCTGGACCGAATACAGGAATCGTGTTCGGTCTCTTTTTATCTGAAGCTTATCAACTCGTTACAAAATAAGACCGCAATCGATCCCTCATTTCCCGTTACGGTCTTTTTCCCTTATACCACAACAAAAAACGCCTTAACATTCTCTTTACAGAAAATCTGAGCTGGAGACATCCGGGTCTGCGGGTCAACGTCAGGGCGATGGCGTGCCGCCCGTCCGGAGCCAGGGTCGTCATCGCAGCGGGATATCCATACCCTGAAGATACGCGGGCATATTATTTTATTGCGATCTATTTGGCTGCTCGTTGACAGGAAATGAAAGGCCGTCAGGAAGAGGAGGGGAGGAATAAAAACAACGTATTATTCAGGCGCGACGATTGACGGATACAGCTGGGATTCAAGGTAGCAGACCAGATTCCAGATCTCCCCGCTGAAAATAAACCAAAGCGCGCCGAGGAGAATTATTATCACGATAACCAGAAGGGCAATTTCACTTTTACTCATAACTTCAATGGCTACCCGAAAGGAAACGATGAAGTGATGATAGTAACGAAACCACAGGATAAGATGCAAACGCCGTGATTTAAAAACGGCGTTTGTTTGCTATGGACAGGCGTTAGTCCCTCAGGGTTGGGAAGTCAGCCGTGCGACCTGCGCGGTCAGGTCGTCCAGCAGCTGGAAGCGGCGACGGTATTCCGCCCGCTTTTTACTGGCGATGTCCTCCAGCGACTTCCTTTCCATCTGTTGCGGCAAGCGCCAGCGCCAGGCGCCATCGGCTACGCCATCAATGGACTGCCAGAACTCATCATAGCTGGCGTGGAAATGGCGTCCCTTGCTGAGACGATAGCGCAGCGCGCGGAAAACGTGACCGTTATCGCTTACGCCATAAATGGCCTGAATGTGGCTTCTTGCGGCCAGCGCCCAGATAAACTCGAGCAGCAGGCGTTTAGGAAACAGACCATAGCAGGCGCGGGTGGCGAGCTTGATGACTTCATGCGGCACATTACGTCGCGGCCCCTGCAGCCCGCCGATAACCAGCTGCCATTGCTCCTGCTGGCGCACAACGCTGAATGTGGCGCTGGCCAGCAGCGTCTGGTTACCATCGCGCAGCCACAATGTGGTTTCGCCTTCGCGCTCGGCTTTACCTGCGGAGGAGGCCGAGAGAGTGAAGCGGGTTTCATCTTTACCCTGCAATTCCAGCAGGGGCGTCTCTTTGGCGGCGGTCATGGCGGCAGCCAGCTGCGCGCCTGGCAATGAGTCGATGAACTGATAGTGGCTGATAATCGCCTGGGCGCGCTGGCTGGCGTTTAACCCACGGGTCAGATACTGGCGGTGTACTTTACCCGGCAGGGTGACCTGCGCGGCAAGTAGCTGATTAAAGTCAGGACGCACGGAAAGATTATCCAGCATTGCGCGAGTGGGCGTATAAAATAAGGCCGTACGCAATAAAAATTTCAGCCGGTAATTACGCTTTTGCCAAATCGGAGCGGGAATAAGTCTGCCCATCACCAGATCGGCAATAAGATTTGTGCGGGGCTGTTGTGCGAAGGCTGAGTGCAGGCTATTGTCCGTCACGATAAAATACCTCGTTGTTATTTAGCCTCTATTTTAAGGGCTCGCTAAGGCGAGATTAATATCCTGGCGGACTATATTTCTGTTTCGTTTATATTTGATTGAGGTGTGTATCTTCGGGGTGGCAGCGGGAGAATTAACTATAATTGTATCAGGGGGACAAAATATGTATCAGCGCATTGAGGGGGCGGCCTGGCGCAATATCTGGCTGGTTGGCGATCTGCATGGCTGCTTTGCCGTATTGATGAACCAGCTCCGGCATATAAAATTCGACCCTTACCAGGATCTTCTCATCTCGGTGGGCGATTTGATCGATCGCGGGCCGCAAAGTGCGAAATGTCTCGCGCTTCTCGACTGCCGCTGGTTCCGTGCGGTGCGAGGTAACCATGAACAGATGGCGTTGGATGCGCAAGAGAGCGGGGCGTTGACGCTATGGGTCATGAACGGAGGCCACTGGTATCAGGAGAGCGCGCGCGGCGAGCGGCAGCAGATTGACGAACTCCTGAGTCGCTGTCGTCAGCTGCCGCTGATTGTCGAACTCAGCGCCGGGTCGCTGCGCCATATTGTGGCCCACGCCGACTACCCGGCCGCGACCTATCGTTGGCAGCAGCCGGTAGACGAGCAACAGGTGCTGTGGAGCAGACAGCGCCTGATGGACCATCTGGCCGGTCGGCATGGCGCAATAGGTGGAGCGGACCACTTTTGGTTTGGCCACACGCCGTTGAAGCAACGTTATGATAGCGATAATCAACATTACATTGATACGGGGGCGGTATTCGGCGGTGAACTGACCCTGGTACAGCTGCAGTAAGCGGCTTAAAAATCGCTGTATTCGCTGGCGGGCTGCCAGAAACCATCAATAAAATCCTCAACCGGAAAACAGCCGCCCTGGCGTATCCGCTGATCGTCCATCGCGACAAGGCACCGTCGTTCGTTATCGTAGACGTCGACGACAATATCTTCGCAACCACCGTCCAGGTAACAAATAAACAAAACTAAGGCGAACATCCTGGCCTCATGTTTGGGTTTGTTAATCAGTATAGGGTAGCTCATAAACGGGGGGAATAAATAACCCGTCTCAGGCGACGGGTTCTTTTTGAATCAGGCAACGCGCATGATCCAGGCATCGGATTGTTGATCATAGTGCTTACGGTAGAGGACGGAATGTTGGCCATCAAGAATGGCAGGGACGCTGGTTTCCGCATCCCAGCCATCCAGCTGCATGCATAAGTCCGGATCGGATTTGCAAGGAATGCTTAACGTTCGCTCTCCCTGCTGTTCACCGTGCAGCTCGGCGTCGTCTATCTCAAACGCGCCGATTCGAATGCTGGTTTTACTCATAAATTCACCCCGTTAATCTGCTGAATTGTGGTACGACCAGTTAGGCCGTCATTTTTCAGCGTAGACAATGGGGGGCAAACCGCCAGTAAAAAAATGCGCTTTTTTTGCGCGCGATCACGCCTTGCCGGCAAAAAGTTTACCGTCGCGCACCAGCTCACGCGGGTAGCTGTTTTTCAAACGGGAGCCGACTTTTTTCGCCAGCCCCAGCGTTGCTCCCTGGAACGTGACGATGACTTCATCCTGCCGCGGCGGCGTTTCAGGATAGACGTCGCGGCCACGATACCACTCTTGCGCTTCATCCAGCGTCAGTTCAAACGGGGCATCCGGTGCGGCGAGGGCAATGACCGCTTCATGCTGCCAGCGAAAGCCTTTGTTATGGGTTTCCGCCAGGCGAATGCCAATCCGCGAAAAACGGACCTGGCCGATAAATGATTCCAGCGCTTGCGGAAACAGCCAAATCTCTTTATCACGCTGCCAGAGCGTATGACTGTCATCCCAGTGCAGCCCGACGGCGGCAGCGGCGGCGGTAATCGCTGCGGCTTCGCGGCTTTTAAGCGGCGCAAAAGGAAATTTACCGACTTTGTAACCCGGCGCCGGTAGCGCTTCGATCGCCGCGGTTTTCTTGAGGCGGGCAACAAAAAAGCCCTCGCAGTCAAAAATCTGCGGAAAGACGTGGAGAAATCCTTCTGCGGTTAAGGCCTCCGTAGCCTGTGGGAACAGCGCGCCAAG
Organism: Klebsiella planticola ATCC 33531; assembly: GCF_000735435.1. Lineage (GTDB taxonomy): Bacteria > Pseudomonadota > Gammaproteobacteria > Enterobacterales > Enterobacteriaceae > Klebsiella > Klebsiella planticola. The sequence goes on from NZ_JMPP01000029.1 coordinate 30,422, forward strand.
CGGTAATACCTCGACCGCCTGCGGATAGCGGGCTAACAGCCACTGCACGACCTCCTGGTTCTCTTCCCGGTTCAGGGTGCAGGTTGAGTACACCAGTGTGCCGCCAGGGCGCAGCGCGTGAAATGCGCTGTCGATGAGCTCCCGTTGGGTTTCGGCGATCTGCTGGTTACTCTCTGGCGACCAGTTTTTCAACGCATCGGGATCTTTGCGCACCACCCCCTCGCCGGAGCAGGGAGCATCCAGCAGGATAGCGTCAAAGCGTTCCGGCAGCGCGGCGCCAAACACCCGGCCATCGAAGTGGGTCAAGGCAACATTGCTGATGCCGCAGCGGCTGATATTGGCATGCAGGACTTTAACCCGGCTGGCGGAAAACTCATTGGCGAGGATCCCGCCCGCATTTCCCATGCGCGCGGCGATCTGCGTGGTTTTGGAACCAGGTGCAGCGGCGACATCCATGACCCGCTGTGGCATGTCGCCATCGGCAAACAGCGCCGCAACCGGCAGCATAGAACTGGCTTCCTGGATATAAAACAGGCCGCTGAGATGTTCGGCGGTGCTGCCCAGCGGCAGGGCGTCCTCATCATCGCGTTCGATCCAAAAGCCCTCTTCGCACCAGGGGATCGGCGTCAGCTGCCAGCCATAGGGCGCTACCCGCTGCAGAAAGCCGGCAACGGAAATTTTCAGCGTATTCACGCGCAGGCTGCGGCGTAACGGGCGCTGGCAGGCAGCGATAAACGCATCGAAAGAGAGATGCGTGGGCATCGCGTCACGCATTTGAGCGAGGAATTGGTCAGGAAAATAGACTGCGTTTTGAGCCACTGGTGCGCACCACAAGAAAAAAGGGTGCGCAGTTTATCATAAACGCTCCGGCGGGGGACACCGGAGCGTTTTGCTTACTGTGGCAGGGCCGTGCCCCATTCACGCCACTCTTTCGGTTCGCTTTCCAGCAGCAGGAAGTGTTTACCATCCTGTGCCTTCGGCGCCAGCGGCGTGCCTGGCGGCGTGGCAAAGGAGATGCCGCCGCGAATGAACTGGTTAAAGGTCCCGGTTTTCACGACGCCGCCAATCAGGCCAAAGTCGAGGTTATAGCCGGAAGAGAGCCAGAAGACCGAATTGTTACGCACCAGATACTGATAGCGTTTGCTGATACGCAATTTGACCATTACGCGATCCGACATTGAACCCAGAGTCAGCCCGGTGACCGTACCGACTTCCAGTCCGCGGAACAGTACCGGCGTTCCGATATCCAGCGAACCGGCTTCCGGCACTTCGACAACGATGCTCAGACCGTCAATGTAGCGGGAGTCGCTAATCGTCGTTTCCTGAATTTCGAAATCACGGCGTGCCGTGCCGCGACCCGGTTCAACGTTGATATAGGGCTGGAAAATGGTATCCAGGTGTTCGACACCCGCGGCCGAAATCTGCGGGGTGATCACCGAGAAGCGGGTCCCGCTGCGGGCGAAGGTGTCGACGTACTCTGGGTAGAGCACGGCTTTCGCCTGGACTTCGTTTTTCGCGGTAATCAGATTCAGGGACTGGATCTGGCCGATATTAATGCCCAGGTAGCGAATCGGCATCCCTTCGGAAATTTTACCGGCATCAAAGGCATGCAGCGTAATCTGGCCACCGACTGCCCGCGCAGCGGTTTCAGAAGCATAGAGAATGCGTTTGTTGCCAATTCGCGCGCCGGCGCTGCTGCCGCTGAGATCGTCAAAGCTGACAGCGCCCCTCAAGGCCCGTGACAGCGGTGACGCCTGCACGGTCAGACCATTGCCATCGAGCTGGACCTTGGCGCCTCCCTCGGCCCAGAAGACGCTATTGTTGGTCAACAGATAGCGATATTCCGGCTTAATATGCAGATCGATATCAAATGCGTTGCGCCGGGGTTTAACCGAAATGATCTCGCCGACGGCAAACTTACGGTACAGCACCACCGAACCTTCCTGAACATCCGGCAGGGTCTCTGCCGTCAGGCTCAGAGTGGTGGTGGGCACTTCGCTGAGGCTGTTTTCTTCCGCCTTCTCCATATTGGCATACAGCGGATAGCTGGCCTGTATTGTTCCTTTCTCGCCAGGGATGATGCGAATACCGCCTTCGACCCACTCGCTGGCGCTGGCGCCGAGCACTTTGATGCCATCAAAACCCACTTTCACGTCAAGGCGGCTGTTAACGACAAATTTGCTGTCGCCGCGCACCAGGTCGCGATATTCAGGGGTAATGGCCACCTGGAACGTGACGCCTTTCGCGGTCAGCTTGCGCTCCAGAACCTGACCCACTTTCACGCCGTGCAGCACCAGCGGCTGCCCGGCATCAATACCGTAACTCTCCGCTGCCGTGAGCGTAACCGTAGCCACATCCGGTTCATCGAGCAGGGATTTGTCAGCCGGAAGCACCACAAAGTGATTCCGCGTCTCCCCCTCTCCGGGCACCAGTTCGAACGTATTCCCGGTCAGCAGGGCGCTGAGGCTGGGGTTATCCAGCGAGATTTTCGGCTTTTTCATCTGAATAAGCGTCTTATCTCTGAGCAGGGTGACAACGCTTGGGTCCACCGTCATCTCACCGGTCACTTTACTGCCGGGATTGAGATTGAGTTTGGTCAACTGCCCGACTTCCAGCCCCTGATACATGAGCGGGGTGGAGCCGGCTTTCAGGCCTTCGCCGTCAGGCAGTTCCAGCGTGACCAGGACCCCGCGCTGGCTGTGGGCCAAATCTTCATACAGCCCGTATTCATCGTTTTGCTGAGCCGGTTGGGAATCCGCAGGGGAGTCAAAGGCAATCGCGCCGTTAACCAGCGCGGAGAGGCTTTCCAGCTGGACCTTCGCGCCGCCGAGGCCGACATCGGCCTTAACGCCTGAGACATTCCAGAAGCGGCTGCCTTTTTTCACCAGGTTCGTAAAGCGGCGCTCGATCAGCACATCGATAGTGACGCCCTGATTGTTATCATTGAGCGCAAAATCGTAAACCCGGCCCACCGGAATTTTGCGGAAGTAGACCAGCGATCCGCTGGTGAGCGAACCGAGGTCCGGCGCCTGCAGATGAATCATCAGCTCGCCGTTGTTGATATGGTATTTCGGCTGGGTATCGAGGGCGATGAAATGGTCCTGCGGTTCGCCTTTGCCCGGCATCATACCGATATAGTTACCGCCAACCAGCGCATCAAGACCGGATACGCCGGCCAGCGAGGCTTTCGGAGTCACCAGCCAGAATTGGGTATCTTTGCGCAGAGCGTCTTTCATGTCGCCTTTGACGCTGGCGGATACCTCGATTTTACTCAGGTCTTTGCTCAGCGAGATATTCTCGACGGTGCCCACCTCGACCCCTTGATAGCGGATAGGCGTGCGCCCCGGGACAATCCCGTTGGCCGACTGGAAGTCGATGGTGATGGTCGTCCCGCGATCGTTATAGCTGGTCCAGATCAGCCAGCTGGCGATCAACAGGGCTATTACCGGCAGCAGCCAGAATGGCGAGATGCGACGTTTGGTTTTGATTCTGGCTTCAGTCGGTGAAGCGGGCGTTTCCTGACTCATGTGCGTCCCAAAGTAAGCGGCTGTCCAGCCATTCAACAGCAAGGATAGTTAATATTACCGCGGCGCCGAAATATACCGCAGCAGGCCCCATCGTGAAAGCGAGGAGTTGGTCGCGATTAATCAGTGACATGGTTAATGAGATAACAAAAAGATCCAACATTGACCAACGGCCGATCCAGGTAATCAGCCGCAGCAGGATGATGCGGGTACGCAACCCCTGTTCGCACTTGAATTGTATGCTCACTAACAGCGTAAACAACACAATAACTTTGGTAAATGGCACCAGAATACTGGCGATAAACACGACGCCGGCAATCGCCACATTGCTATTGGCCAACGACATAATCCCCGAAAGAATCGTATCATCCTGACGTGCGCCGTTGACGTAAATAATTGAGATCGGCAGCAGGTTAGCGGGAAGCAGGAACACCACCGAAGCAATCAGCCCGGCCCAGCTTCGCTGCAGGCTCTGCGGTCGTCGATGGTGGAGCGGCGTATGGCAGCGTCGGCAGCGCCCGCGAGCGTCGCGAAAGCCGGTGTAATGGCAGCCGGTGCAAACCTGTAGCGCCGGGTCGGCCCGAAACGCAGGCCGCTGGGGATAAAATCGCTCCCACAACTCTTCCACGTTCATATGAATGATCGTCAGAATGCTGAGCAGGGTGAGGGAGATAAAGGCCACAAGCCCGACGCCCGGCTGCAGGAAGGCGTAATCCTGTACCTTGATGGAGGCCACGCCGATACCGACCAGATAGATATCCAGCATCACCCACTCTTTCAGTTTTTCCAGCATCAGCAGCACCGGGCGTAAATTCATGCCCAGAACGTTCCCCAGCCAGAGATAGGCGATAGAGATGACCAGCAGCGCCGGTGCGCCAATCGCACAAAACAGCACCATCGCGGCAGTGAGCGGATCGCCCTGGCCGGTCATTTGCCAGATCCCCTGGATCACGTTCGCATCGATACGTACGCCGAGCAGATGCAGACGCAGTAAGGGTTCGGTCCACGCAAAGGGCATCAGGAGCATCATGGTGATGGCCATACTACCCAGCCGCGAAAGAGACCAGTCGCGGCCATCACGCACTTTCGCATTGCAGCGCGGGCACCAGGCGCTTTGATAACGCTTAAGCACCGGCAAACGAAAAAGAACGTCACACTGCGGGCAGCGGTGATAATGTGCCTGGGGTAGCGGACGGCTGACCGCATGCACGACCATCTTTTTTGCCGGTGTTATCGGTTGTGTTTTTAGTGGCATTTATTACGTACAGGAATGAATGTATCTCACTATCTTAACCCAGGATTGAATTCATCTTGAGCCTGAACGCATTTAATGCTTATTTTATTAGGCAATGCGTGTTTCGCAGTAAGACAACTAAGTGACCAGATAATGAACAAAACAGAATTTTACGCGGATTTGAACCGTGATTTTCAGGCTTTAATGGCAGGTGAAACCAGTTTTTTGGCGATGATCGCTAATACCAGCGCGCTGCTGTTTGAGCGCCTGACCGAGGTTAACTGGGCAGGTTTCTATTTGCTCGAAGGGGAGACGCTGGTTTTAGGACCATTCCAGGGCAAACTGGCCTGCGTACGGATTCCGGTTGGGCGAGGCGTTTGCGGTGCGGCCGTTGCGCAAAATCGCGTTCAGCGGGTGGAAGATGTCCATGCCTTCGATGGACATATCGCATGTGATGCCGCCAGCAATTCGGAAATCGTCTTTCCGCTGCAGGTGAACAATCAGATTATTGGCGTTCTGGATATCGACAGCACCGCCTTTTCCCGCTTCACCGCTGAGGATGAGCAGGGGCTGGCTGAACTGGTCGCACATCTGGAAAAACTCATTTCTGCGACTGACTACCAAAAAATATTCGCCCACGTCGCAGGATAATCAACGGATAACGTAGCATTTAGCGATGGCGTCATTATAATGACGCCTGTTCATGCCTGCGGCTTGTTGGCTACGTCCGTTGTAATCAGGAAATTTCATGGAAAATCAACCTAAGTTGAATAGCAGTAAAGAAGTTATCGCGTTTCTGGCCGAACGTTTCCCTCAGTGCTTCAGCGCTGAAGGTGAAGCTCGCCCCCTGAAAGTCGGTATTTTTCAGGATCTCGTGGAGCGTGTTGGGGGAGAGATGAATCTCAGCAAAACCCAACTTCGTGCCGCTTTACGTCTTTATACTTCGAGCTGGCGCTATCTGTACGGCGTTAAGCCAGGCGCAGTCCGCGTTGACCTTGACGGCAACCCGTGCGGCGAACTGGAAGAGCAGCATGTTGCTCACGCTCGTCAGCAGCTCGAAGAAGCAAAAGCTCGCGTTCAGGCGCAGCGCGCAAGCCAGCAGGCTAAAAAGCGCGAAGCCGCCGCCGCTGCGGGTCAGCAGGAAGACGGTGCTCGTCGTGAGCGTAAGCCACGTCCTCAGGTTCGTCGCAAAGAAGGCACCGAACAGCGTAAGCCGCGTCCAGCCGTTGCAAAAGCACCGCGTGAAGAGCGTCATACCCCTGTATCAGATTTGACCGCGTTAAGCGTTGGCCAGGCTCTGAAGGTGAAAGCAGGCAACAACGCAATGGACGCCACCGTTCTGGAAATCACCAAAGATGGCGTTCGTGTACAGCTGACTTCTGGTATGTCAATGATTGTACGCGCAGAACACCTGGTGTTCTGAAACGGAGGCCGGGCCAGGCATGAACACATTCTTTAAGCTCACCGCGCTTGCGGGCCTGCTAGCAATAGCAGGCCATGCGTTCGCCGTGGACGATATCACTCGAGTCGATCAAATTCCCGTGCTGAAAGAAGAGCCGCAGCACGCGACGGTGAGTGAGCGCGTTACCTCGCGCTTTACCCGTTCTCACTATCGGCAATTTGATCTCGACAACGCCTTCTCGGCAAAAATTTACGACCGCTATCTGAATCTGCTGGACTACAGCCACAACGTGCTGTTGGCCAGTGATATTGCTCAGTTCTCGGCGAAGAAGAATCAAATCGGCGATGAGCTGCGCACCGGAAAGCTGGACGTTTTTTACGACCTGTATAACCTGGCGCAGAAGCGTCGTTTTGAGCGCTATCAGTATGCATTGAAGGTGCTGGAACGTCCGATGGACTTTACCGGCAACGACAACTTCAACCTTGACCGCAGCAAAGCCCCCTGGCCGAAAGACGAAGCCGAGCTCAACGCGCTGTGGGATGCCAAGGTTAAGTTTGACCAGCTGAGCCTCAAGCTCACTGGCAAAGATGACAAAGAAATTCGCGATACCTTAACGCGTCGCTACAAATTTGCCATTCGCCGTCTGGCGCAGACCAACAGCGAAGATGTGTTCTCGATGGTGATGACCGCTTTCGCTCGCGAGATTGACCCGCACACCAACTATCTTTCTCCGCGCAACACCGAACAGTTCAATACGGAAATGAGCCTGTCATTAGAGGGCATCGGCGCGGTACTGCAGATGGATGACGACTATACGGTCATCAATTCGCTGGTAGCCGGTGGTCCGGCGGCGAAGAGTAAATCGATCGCTGTCGGCGATCGTATCGTCGGCGTCGGCCAGTCGGGTAAAGGCATGGTTGACGTCATCGGCTGGCGTCTGGATGACGTTGTCGCGCTGATCAAAGGGCCGAAGGGCAGCAAGGTGCGTCTCGAAGTTCTGCCTGCCGGTAAGGGGGCCAAAACCCGCATCGTCACGCTGACCCGAGAGCGCATTCGTCTCGAAGACCGCGCGGTGAAGATGTCGGTGAAAACCGTCGGCAAAGAGAAAGTCGGCGTGCTGGATATCCCGGGCTTCTACGTTGGCCTGACGGATGACGTTAAGGTGCAGCTGCAGAAGCTGGAGAAACAGAACGTCAGCAGCATTGTTATCGACCTGCGCAGCAATGGCGGTGGGGCGCTGACCGAAGCCGTTTCGCTATCTGGCCTGTTTATTCCGTCTGGCCCGGTGGTTCAGGTCCGTGACAACAATGGCAAAGTGCGTGAAGACAGCGATACCGATGGCGTGGTGTACTATAAAGGCCCGCTGGTGGTGTTGGTCGATCGTTTCAGTGCTTCGGCCTCTGAAATCTTCGCTGCCGCTATGCAGGACTACGGTCGCGGCTTAATTGTTGGCGAGCCGACCTTTGGTAAAGGCACCGTTCAGCAGTATCGCTCGCTGAACCGGATTTACGATCAGATGCTGCGCCCTGACTGGCCGGCGCTGGGCTCCGTACAGTACACCATTCAGAAGTTCTACCGCATTAACGGCGGCAGTACCCAACGTAAAGGTGTCACGCCGGATATCATGATGCCGACCGGGAGCGAAGATCGCGAAACCGGCGAGCAGTATGAAGATAACGCGCTGCCGTGGGATAGCGTCAATGCGGCGACCTACGTGAAATCCGGTGATTTGAAGCCGTTCGATCCGCAGCTGCTGAAGCTGCATAATGAGCGGATTGCCAAAGATCCTGAGTTCCAGTACATCATGAAGGACATCGCTCGCTATAACGCAATGAAAGATAAGCGTTATATCGTTTCTCTCAACTACGCCCAGCGTGAGAAAGAGAACGAAGAAGACGACGCGACGCGCCTGGCGCGGATTAACGACCGTCTGAAGCGCGAAGGTAAACCGCCGCTGAAGAAACTGGACGATCTGCCGAAGGACTACCAGGAGCCGGATCCGTATCTTGATGAGACGGTCCACATTGCGGTAGACCTTGCGCATCTTGAGAAAGAGATGCCCGCGGTAGAACCGCCGGTCAGCAAATAAGCACCCAACGGGCACAATGATTGTGCCCGTTTTTCTTTCCGTCATCCTCCAGGCCGTCCTCTCTTATACATACAAAATGTCAACAACTTACGCGGATGTCAGTTCGTCGTGACAAAATGTAAAGTTGTGTTTTTCTCGTGACTTAGCGGGGCCTGATCGTTGAAAATTAGCGTTCTACCCATACGATATGGGTAATCGCATAGTGCGTTTTGTTAAATCGAGGTTAAAAGAAAATTATGATGCGAATCGCGCTTTTCCTGTTGACCAACCTGGCAGTGATGGTGGTCTTCGGGCTGGTGTTAAGCCTGACGGGAATTCAGTCAAGCAGCATGACCGGGTTACTGATCATGGCGCTGCTTTTTGGTTTTGGTGGATCGATCGTTTCGCTGATGATGTCGAAATGGATGGCGCTGAAATCCGTGGGTGGGGAAGTGATTGAGCAGCCGCGCAATGAAACGGAACGCTGGCTGATGAACACCGTCGCGCAGCAGGCGCAGCAGGCGGGTATTGGCATGCCGCAGGTCGCCATCTACCACGCGCCGGATATCAACGCGTTTGCCACCGGCGCCCGCCGCGATGCTTCTCTGGTCGCCGTAAGCACCGGGCTGCTGCAAAACATGAGCCGTGATGAAGCTGAAGCGGTCATCGCCCACGAAATCAGCCACATCGCCAACGGTGACATGGTCACGATGACGCTGATTCAGGGGGTGGTGAACACCTTCGTTATCTTTATCTCGCGTGTTATCGCGCAGATTGCCGCCGGCTTCCTGGGGGGAAACCGGGATGACAGTGAAAGCAGCAACGGTAACCCGCTGATTTACTTTGCCGTAGCGACCGTGCTGGAACTGGTGTTCGGTATCCTGGCCAGCATCATTACCATGTGGTTCTCGCGCTACCGCGAATTCCACGCCGATGCCGGGTCTGCCAGACTGGTTGGTCGTGAGAAAATGATTGCCGCGCTGCAGCGCCTGAAAACCAGCTATGAACCACAGGAAGCCAGCAGCATGATGGCGTTCTGCATTAACGGTAAGGCGAAGTCAATGAGTGAACTGTTCATGACTCACCCTCCGCTGGATAAGCGTATTGAAGCGCTGCGCAGTGGCGAATACCTGAAGTAACATTGTTGCAGAGTAGGTAAAAAAAATCCGCCGCCCGAGGGCGGCGGATTTTTTTATGGCTGAAGCCTGAGGAGGGCGGCTATTGCCCAGGCCTGGGCTGAGTTACGCGAAGCCCGCTGACGGTTGCGGCAATCACCGCCAGTCCACCGGCCAACAGCAGTGCGCTGTGGGTGCCGCTGTTGCCCTGCAGGTTAAGCAGCAGGGCAACCAGCGCCGCACCGGTACTTTGACCGAGCAGACGCGCGGTCCCGAGCATTCCGCTGGCACCGCCGCTGCGATGGGCCGGTGCGGAAGAGACAATGGTATGGTTGTTTGGCGACTGGAACAGGCCAAAACCGGCGCCGCACAGTGCCATGCGCCAGATAATATCCAGATCGGAAGGCGTGGAGGGCAACAGCGCAAGGCCAAACAGGCCGCAGGCCATCACCAGCAGGCCGATTGCCCCCAGTAATCCCGCGTGCACTTTCTCAATCATATAACCTGCCAGCGGCGCCATCACCATGGTAGCCAGAGGCCATGGCGTCAGCAGCAAGCCGGTTTCTACTTCGCTGCGGCCCATCATCGACTGCAGGAAGAAGGGCAGGGAAACCAGCGCCAGCATTTGCGCGCAGAACGAACAAATGGAGGTACAGATAGACAGGGAAAACAGCGGGATGCGTAGCAGGTCAATCGGCAGCAGCGGGACCGGCATCTGCAGCTGGCGGCGCACAAAAAAGAAACCGATAACCAGCATCGCGGCCACTTCCGCAAGTACGAATCGTCCCGACTGACCCTGGGCAAAACCGCCGAGAGCGGTGATCAACAGGCCAAACGTCAGCGCATTCATTATGGCGCTGGGAAGATCGAAGCGGGTGATTTTGCTCCGGCCAACGTTTGCTGGCAGGTAACGCATGGCGAGGATAAGCGAAACAATCCCGAGCGGAATATTAATAAAAAAGAGCCATTGCCAGGAGGCAACCGAGAGAATAGCGGCTGCAATGGTGGGGCCGGCGGCCGATGAAACCGCCACCACGAAGGAGTTAATCCCCATTCCGCGCCCGAGAAAACGCTGCGGGAAAATAAGTCGGATCAGCGCTGTGTTGACGCTCATCAGGGCGGCGCCGCCAAGGCCCTGCGCGACGCGGGCAAGCGTCAGCATCTGCAGACTATGGGAGAGTGCGCAGGCGAGCGAGGTCAGAGTAAATAGCGCAAGACCGATTTTATAGATACGCCGATAGCCAAACATATCGCCGAGAAAAGAGAGCGGCAGAAGGGCAATCACGATAGCTATCTGGTAGGCGTTGACAATCCAGATTGACGCCGCCGGCGAGGCGTTTAAATCGGTGGCGATAGTCGGCAGAGCCACGTTGGCAATTGCGCCGTCGAGCACCGCCATGGCCAACCCTAAAACGATGGTCAGAATTGCGCCGTAGCGCTGCGGCAAAGGCAGGCCATCGGCAATGTTTTTATCCATGGTGAATGTATGTCTTTATGGTAATTATTCTCTGAGTAATGATTTTAGCATTGATTATTCGGCTGTATGTCGCAGATTTGTAACGAATGAACAGAAGAACGATTGCGGGGGCCGCGATGCGAATTTATAATAAAAACCGGTTCTGATTTTTATAAAACAGTTACGATGAGGTGATAAATGGCAGTTGCAGATTTGGATAAGCAGCCAGATTCTGTCTCTTCGGTATTGAAGGTTTTTGGCATTCTGCAGGCGCTTGGTGAAGAGCGTGAAATTGGCATTACCGAACTGTCCCAGCGCGTCATGATGTCAAAAAGCACCGTTTATCGCTTTTTGCAAACCATGAAATCGCTGGGCTATGTGGCGCAGGAAGGCGAATCTGAGAAATACTCCCTGACGCTCAAGCTGTTCGAACTGGGCGCGCGTGCGCTACAGAATGTCGACCTGGTCCGCAGTGCCGACATCCAGATGCGTGAACTTTCGCGGCTGACGAAAGAGACGATCCACCTGGGCGCGCTGGATGAAGACAGCATCGTCTATATCCACAAAATCGACTCCATGTACAACCTGCGGATGTACTCGCGTATCGGTCGCCGCAACCCGTTGTACAGTACCGCTATCGGTAAAGTGCTGCTGGCGTGGCGCGATCGCGCTGAAGTTGAGCAGATTCTCGAAGGCGTCGAATATAAACGCAGCACCGAGCGGACCATCACCAGTACGCAAGCGCTGCTTGACGTCCTGGATCAGGTGCGTAAGCAGGGGTACGGTGAAGATAATGAAGAGCAGGAAGAGGGGCTGCGCTGCATCGGCGTACCGGTTTTCGACCGCTTTGGCGTGGTGATTGCCGGCCTGAGTATCTCTTTCCCGACGCTGCGTTTCTCAGAAGAGCGTCTGAGTGAATACGTGGCGATGTTGCACACGGCGGCGCGTAAGATTTCTGAACAGATGGGCTATAACGACTATCCATTCTGATCCGAATGGCGCTGTGGTCAGTTAAACGACAGCGGGAATGCACTTCCCGCTGTCGCTTTTACGCATCAACCTTTGTCGATAACGGTTTCGCTTTTGCGTAAAATCGGGCAGTCGGTAACACCGATAATACCGCTATCAGAATGAACGTATTGTGCGGTACTGGTGCCGCGAGCGGTCAGATATTTACACTGAAGCCCCAGTCCCGCAGCATTCTGATTGCTGCCAATAAGAATGCCATAGCCGCTCAATAATATACCAATCCATACGATAGCCAGTACTACAATGGAACGAATGATTAATCGCATTGTTGCCTCATGGTTTGCATTATCCCTGCGCGTATTTTGACAGCTACACGTATTGAAACAAGTCTATGATTCCTAAACTTGTCTTTCGTATTACAGTTAGCCACGGTTTAAGATGCTCATGTTATCCTGGAAACATCTGATACTGATGCGGAGAATGGAGTGAAAAAAGTACGCTGGGTTTTGCTGATAGTCATCATAGCGGGCTGTTTGTTGCTGTGGACTCAGATGCTTAACGTAATGTGCGATCAAGATGTACAGTTTTTCAGCGGCATCTGCACAATCAATAAGTTTATCCCCTGGTAAGACATTTTTATGACGACCGATTTCCTTCTGCTGCGCGAGTGGTAGAATGGACGCCTTCTCTTTGAGGTGGTGAAATGAGTGAGTTACTGAATCCTGGGATCTTAAATCTGGCATCGTTGGCACTGTCCGTTGTGCTGCTGCTTGTCGGTTTGTTGTTATGGTTTTTTGTTAATCGCGCAAGTTCGCGCACCAATCAGCAGATTGAACTGCTGCAGGCGTTACTGGATCAGCAAAAGCGGCAAAATGCGCTGCTGCGCCGTCTCTGTGAAGCCAATGAGCCTGAGAAACAAGAGGTTACTAAGACTTCGGCGGGAGAGAAAGACGATGACGACTTTATCCGTCTCGTCGCCGAACGGTAGCTGACTGACAGGTGTGCACCGGGTCGGTGTGCACCTGGATCTAAGGAGTCGCTATAACTTTTTCTTATCCTTTCCGATCGTTTTGTTACACTTCCTCGCCCCCTGAGTGTGTTCCTGCTCCCAATTCTGGCTATTGACGTCATTGATTTTTTAGTTAATCAAATAAAATAATAACAATCTGTTTTAATTGTCTGATGAAAAAATATCGTCATTAATGCTTCACGTTTAAATTGTATTATAAATAATATTTATAACGGAAGCGGATGACGATTTTATATCTTTACCTCCGCAGAATTTAAGCGAAATTTCAACTATCGATATGACCTTTTATACGCATCATTATGCACTGGCCCTGACCCTGTGTGCTGAAAATGTGGTGTTTGAATAGCCGGGTGCCTGGACGAACCGAAGTTGTTGAGCTATGGTAAAAAAGTTGCAACCATCGGGTTTGCTATAATTGCGAATCCTGCGGTAGCAGCGAGGGCAACCCTGGGCGGCAAAGACGCATAAATGTGCAGGTGATCAAATGATTACCTTATAATTTGTGCGGAGGATCGAGACACGTTTAAAAATGGCTTGCCATTATTTACGTTGTATGTGATAACACCTTTCGGGTTAAACGAGGTACAGTTCTGTTTATGTGTGGCATTTTCAGTAAAGAAGTCCTGAGTAAACACGTTGTCGTTGAATACCGCTTCTCTGCCGAACCTTATATTAGTGCCTCATGCAGTAATGTGTCAGTTTTATCTATGTAAGCGCCTGTGGGCGAAGAAAACAGTCTAAGGAATTTTGCAAATGGCAAAGATTAAAGGTCAAGTTAAGTGGTTCAACGAGTCTAAAGGTTTTGGTTTCATTACTCCGGCTGATGGCAGCAAAGATGTGTTCGTACACTTCTCCGCTATCCAGGGTAATGGCTTCAAAACTCTGGCTGAAGGCCAGAACGTTGAGTTCGAAATTCAGGACGGCCAGAAAGGTCCGGCAGCAGTTAACGTTACTGCTATCTGATTCAAGACCACTCATCTTGTAAGAAAAGCCTCGCCTCTGCGGGGCTTTTTAGTCTTTATTGCAAAACATTTCCATTTTTCCCCCTCCGTCGCGCTTTGTTGCAAAACAACATCCTTATTCGCATAGTTTCGCATCCTGTTGTGCCGATTTTCTGTTAAATCAGAGGGTTGCAATATAAGGCTGGAGCTATGGTGCTAAAGTACAAAAATAAGTCAGTTGCTCATTTCACCCCTCTTCGTTTTGGGCTGTTGTGCGTGGCGATTCTCGGGTGTCTCGGAATACTGCTGGGGCGGGTGGCCTGGCTGCAAATAATTTCTCCAGATAACCTTGTAAAACAAGAAGATATGCGTTCGTTGCGCGAAGAACCCATCGACGTGCAGCGTGGAACCATCAGCGACCGCGAGAATCGCCCGCTGGCGGTCAGCGTGCCGGTGAGCGCCATCTGGGCTGACCCGCAAACCATTATGCAAAAGGGCGGCGTCGGCTATGGCCCACGCTGGCAGGCGATGGCGGAGGCGCTGCACCTTAATCTGAGCGATCTGGCCAAACGCGTTGAGAGCCATCCGCATATGCGCTTCATCTATCTGGCCCGTCAGGTTAACCCGGAACAGGCCGAATGGATCGACAAACTGCACCTGCCAGGGATCAACCTGCGTGATGAGTCGCGCCGATTCTATCCCGCGGGGCACGTGGCGGCTAACCTGCTGGGGTTTACTAATATCGATAACCAGGGCATTGAGGGGATTGAGAAAAGCTTTAATGCTCAGCTTACCGGAAAGCCGGGGCGCCGGCTGGTGCGTAAAGATCGTCATGGACACGTGATCGAAAATATCACCGAGATGCCGGCGGTACCTGCGCATAATATTCAGCTGAGTATCGACGAACGTCTGCAGACGGTCACCGAAGATGCGCTGGATAACGCCGTGAACTGGAATAAGGCGGAATCCGGGGCGGCGGTACTGATTAAGATAGATACCGGCGAGATACTGGCGATGGCCAGCTATCCGGACTTCAATCCCAATAACCGTGATAACGCCAGGCTGGATGATTTTCGCAACCGCGCCATCAGTGACACCTTTGAGCCGGGCTCGACGGTAAAACCGCTGGTGGTGATGACGGCGCTACAGCAGGGGATTGTGCAACCGGACAGCGTAGTGGATACCCATCCCTTTGTGCTTGATGGTCACCGCATTCGCGACGTTGGCTATTATCCCGAACTGTCATTAACCGGCATTTTGCAAAAATCCAGCGATACCGGCGTTTCGCATCTGTCGCTGGCCATGCCAGTCCAACACCTGATCAATACTTATAAAGCGTTCGGCTTTGGCGACCCGACCGGACTGGGGCTGACCGGCGAAAGCGCCGGGCTGATGCCTCAACGGCGCTATTGGGGCCAGCTGGACCGCGCGACCTTTGCCTTCGGATATGGTCTGATGGTGACTCCGCTGCAGCTGGCA
The DNA here is from genome assembly GCF_000735435.1 of Klebsiella planticola ATCC 33531. Taxonomy (GTDB): domain Bacteria; phylum Pseudomonadota; class Gammaproteobacteria; order Enterobacterales; family Enterobacteriaceae; genus Klebsiella; species Klebsiella planticola. The sequence goes on from NZ_JMPP01000029.1 coordinate 45,640, forward strand.
CATGTTTATGCCACTATCGGCGGCTTCGGTATTGAACGACCGCTCTCGATTACCCGTATCGACCCGCCGGTCATCGGCACGCGGGTCATGCCAGAACCGATAGTGCATGAAGTGGAGCATATGATGGAGAGCGTGGCGTTGCCGGGCGGCGGGGGAACCAAAGCGGCGGTACGCGATTATCGCATTGCGGTGAAAACCGGGACCGCGAAAAAAATCGGTCCTGACGGTAAATATATCGATAAATATGTGGCGTATACCGCAGGCGTGGCGCCCGCCAGTCGTCCGCAGTTTGCGCTGGTGGTGGTGATTAACGATCCCAGCAATGGCGCCTATTATGGCGGGGCGGTTTCCGCACCGGTCTTTAGCCAGATCATGGGAGATGTGCTGCGGCTGGAAAATGTGATGCCGGACGGTATGCCGCAAGGTTCGGAAAATCTGATTGTGATGCATAGCGGGGATGCCGCGCCGCCGGCGTTGTAACAGTGGTCTGAAAGGGCGAATAGCGCTACACTTTCGCCCTTTCAGCGACACCGGAGTTGTCATGTCATACAGTTGCCCACTTTGCCACGCGCCGCTTTCCCGCCGCGATAATAGCTATATCTGCCCGCAGCGGCACCAGTTCGACCTGGCGAAAGAGGGGTATGTCAATTTACTGCCGGTGCAGTTTAAGCGGTCTCGCGATCCGGGCGATAGCGCGGAGATGATGCAGGCGCGGCGGGCGTTTCTCGACGCGGGCCACTATCAACCTCTGCGTGATGCCATCAGTGACTTTCTGTCCGTCGCCGCCCCTGAGCGCCTGCTTGATATCGGCTGCGGGGAAGGGTACTACACCCATGCGTTTGCCGCTATCGCCGCTCATTGTTGGGGGCTGGACGTCTCAAAGTCGGCCATTCGCGCGGCGGCCAGACGCTATCCGCAGGTCAATTTTTGCGTCGCATCGAGCCAGCGTCTGCCGTTCGACGACGCCAGCCTGGATGCGGTGGTCCGGATCTATGCCCCTTGTAATGCGCAGGAGCTGGCGCGGGTGGTCAGACCCGGCGGCTGGGTGATTACCGCCACGCCGGGGCCGCGGCATTTGCTGGAGCTGAAAGGGTTGATTTACGACGAGGTGCGTCTGCATGAGCAACATCATGAACAGATGGCTGGCTTTACATTAAGCCAGCAGCAGCAGCTGGCCTATCCGATGCAGCTGACCGGGGCCGAGGCTGAAGCGCTGCTGCAGATGACCCCATTCGCGTGGCGGGCGAAGCCGCCGGTGCGTGAAACGCTGCGCGCGCAGGCGACTTTCCGCTGCCAGACCGATTTTATGATTCACTGCTGGCAGCGTGAGGCCTGAGAACTAGCCGGCGAAATGGCTCCAGAGAATCTGGGCGCCGATACCAATCAGGACAATACCACCAAGAATTTCGGCTCGCTTGCCCAGCAGCGGGCCGATAAACCGACCGACCATTATTCCCAGCGTCGACATCACCAGCGTTGCGCAGCCGATAGCCAGCGCGGTGGCGATAATATTTACTTGCAGGAATGCCAGGCCAACCCCGACGGCCATCGCATCGAGACTGGTGGCGAAGGCGGTGGTGACCAGCAGCCAGAAACCGTGGCGGCGAGGCGCTTCACATGCCTCATCTTCGGTTGTGCGAAAACCTTCGATGACCATCCGTCCGCCGAGAAATACCAGCAGCACGAACGCGATCCAGTGATTCCACTCCAGTACGAACTGGCTGGCGAGCATCCCCATCCCCCAGCCGACAAGCGGGGTGAGCGTTTCGATGGCGCCGAAAATTAACCCGGTGCGCAGCGCTTCGGAGAACTTAGGTTTGTGTAAGGTAGCGCCTTTACCGATAGAGGCTGCGAAGGCGTCCATGGACATGCCAAAGGCAAGAAGAATCGTAGCGGAGATGTTCATCATTGCGTCCTGACCGGGGAAAATCCATATGACACATCACAGCCCCCAGTAGATATACGCAGCCCGCGACTCAGGTATGCGTACAGCGGTGATGTGTCTATGGTCTCGCCTGATTGAACACCTTCTTCAACCCGTACGTGCCACGTTTTGCAACGAGTATGTTGACACGCACATTTCCTGGCTGGCAGGAAACCGGCTACTCCCCAACGACGGGCGCAACCTTAACATATTTTTAGAATATAAAACAATAACAGGATTTATTTATTTCAATAACCAAATGATAACGATTTTCATTTGAATTTATGCGTAAATAATTCGTTAATAAATATAAGTGAAGTGCGCAGACGGAATATAGCCATGGCTATATTCCGTCTGCCAGAAATCGCTGAAATATAGCGTTGGCTATATTTATAACTTACTGAGTGGAAACGAGAAGTTTGTAAATCTTTTCCAGATCGTCGATGTTTCGTACACGAATAAGCAGGCGCCGTTGCTCTAATTGCATCACCAGTACGCCATCTTCCGATAAATTCATCGCTTTAATTCGCTTATATTCAATCCAGATATTGGCGAAGAAAAAGCCAGTCGGTTTGAAGATGATTTTCGGCGTCCGGATCCAGAACAGAAACAAACCCATTAACGCCAGCGCAGATAATAACCAGGTGGTGATTAGCGCGCCGTGGCTGATGATATTGTTATAAATCAGAATGGCGGTCAGGCCGACGAAGATGATCCCGTCAACGCGGCTGCGGCGGAGCAGGGGGATGGCCAGGAGTAACGGGCCGTTGCGACGGGGCATAATAAACTGGTCATAAATGGCAAACGCCAGCAGAACAACAATAAACAGAATCAGCACCAGATCCGTGATTGTCATCTATCCTCCAGTGAAAAAAAAAGCCGGGGGCAAGCCCCCGGCGGACAACAGGATTATTACAGGCCCAGCAGGCCGATAGCGTAGCCGACGATACCGATGACGAAGAAGCCGACGATAATCCACAGGGCGTTAACTTTCTTACGCAGCAGCCACATACAGGCGAAGGTCAGCAGCAGAGGCACCAGGCCCGGCATCAGCTGGTCAAGGATAGTCTGTACGGTCGTGACGTGAACCTGACCATCTGAACCGGTGATTTTTGACACCACCAGCGGAATGTTCACATGCGTCCACTTGTTAACCAACGCCCCCATGACAAACAGGCCGAGAATTGACGCCCCCTCGGTCAGTTTCTGCAGGAAGCCGCCGCCCATATCCTTAACGATATCGACACCTTTGCTGTAACCGTATGCCACCCCGTAGTAACGGGTCAGCAGACGGACGGCGTTGAACAGAATAAAGAACAACAGCGGGCCTAACAGGCTGCCGCTCATCGCGATACCGGCACCCAATGCCGCAAATACCGGACGCACGGTACCCCAGAAGATCGGGTCGCCGACGCCAGCCAGCGGCCCCATCAGACCGACTTTGATACCGTTGATGGCACCATCATCGATCTCGGCGCCGTTTGCACGCTGCTCTTCCATCGCCAGCGTTACGCCCAGAACAGGCGCTGCGACGTACGGGTGAGTGTTAAAGAACTCCAGGTGACGCTTAATTGCCTGCTTACGCGCATCGTTGTTCTCCGGGTACAGGCGACGAATAGCCGGTACCATAGAGAAGCAGAAGCCCAGCGCCTGCATACGTTCGAAGTTCCATGACCCCTGGAACAGGTTAGAACGAATGAACACGCCACGAATGTCACTCGGAGTGAGTTTTTTCTCGGTGGTATTTTTAGTCATATCAACCATTTCGCTCACCTGTTAGTCCAGTTCGTTATCGAGATCGTTATTACCAGCAGCCTGCGCTGGCGCACCCGCTACGCGGTTGTATTTCGGGCTCAGCTGGATGTAGAGGATAGCCATTACCGCGCCAATCACCCCCAGCGCAACCAGGTTGAAGTTAGTGAATGCGGCGGTGACGAAGCCAAGGTAGAAGAACGGCATCAGGTAGCCTGCGCGCATCATATTGATGACCATCGCATAACCAACGACCACGATCATGCCACCGGCGATGTTCAGACCGCTGGTGACCACTTCAGGAATCGCATTCAGCATACCCTGAACTTCGCTGGTTCCGACGGAGATAGCCACGATGACCGCCGGGATAGCGATACGCATAGCCTGCAGGAACAACGAAGAAACGTGGAGCCACGAAATCGCCGTCAGGTTGCCATTTTCCGCCGCTTTATCCGCCGCGTGCTGGAAGGCTACGGTAATGGTACGAACGATGATGGTCAGAACCTGGCCTGCTGCTGCCAGCGGGATAGCCAGAGCGATACCGGCGCCGATACCCTGATGACCGGCAATAACCAGAACGGTAGAAATGATGGATGCCAGCGCGGCATCCGGCGCAACCGCCGCACCGATGTTCATCCAGCCCAGGGCGATCATTTCCAGGGTACCACCGATGATGATACCGGTTTTCATATCGCCGAGAACGGCACCGATCAACGTACACGCGACCAGAGGACGGTGGAACTGAAATTCATCAAGTACCGACTCCATACCCGCAATACACGCGACGATGAACACCAGCACAATCTGAAGAAGGGTAATCTCCATTGTACTTCTCCTGTTGATTAAGTCTTAAGTTGAAAATTGGGGCGCGACCCGCAAGGTTATTTCGCCACCTTGCCAATCAGGTCCATCATTTTCAGTTTCTGGTCGGTGGAAACTTTACGGACTTCCAGCTCGATACCGCGGGCATTTAGCTTTTTAAATGCTTCAATATCTTTTTCATCGACCGAAACGGCGTTGTTCACCTGCGTTTTACCCTGACGGAAAGCCATACCACCGATATTGACAGTGGTGATTTTCACGCCGCCTTCAACGACACGTTCGACGTCGGTAGGGTTGGTAAACAGCAACATGACGCGATCGCCTGCGTATTTCGGGTTGTTGTAGACGCGAATCATCTTCGCAACGTCGACAACGTGGGCGGTCACACCCGGAGGAGCAACCTGAGTCAGTAACGTTTTGCGCACGGTATCCGCCGCGACTTCATCACTCACGACAATAATACGGGTAACGTTGGTTTCTTTTGTCCAGCGGGTGGCCACCTGACCATGAATAAGACGGTCATCAATACGCGCCAGGCCGATGACCATATAGTCGTTCGGACCCATTGGTTTTGCCGGGGCTGGCGCTTGGGCTGCTGCCTTAACCGGAGCCGGAGCGACTTTTTCCACCGCTTTCGCTTTCAGCGCCTTCACGCCTTCACGACCGGTTTCTACCGCCAGAGCCACCAGCTCGTCGAACGACGGATCGTCGTCGCGCGCCATCAGCGTTTCGACCAGCATCGGAATGTTGACGCCAGCAATCACTTCGTAATGTTCTTTATCGACGACAATGCGGCTGGCGGCATTAAATGGACTACCTCCCCACGTATCGACGAGAAATAACACGCCTTTAGTTGTGTCCAGCTTTGCCAGCTGTGCGTTGTATTTCTCAATTAGCGTTTCGGCATTTTCACCCGGAACGAAATCGATCCAGCCAACGTTTTCCTGCTCGCCCAACAGCATTTCTGCGGTTTTCAGCAGTTGTTCTGCAGCCCAACCATGTGTGCCTATTACAATAGCAATCGTCACTTGCTACCTCCTTTATTATCGTGAATGCATCATCTGTGGTGATACATCCTGAATCACTCTTGCGAACAAAATCGATTCAGTGAGGGTGTAAGATCTAAAATAATTACTACCGCGAATTATTTTAGATAGTGAAAAAATAATTAATGTGATGAAGATCCGTTAATCACGCATCTGCGACTAATAATTTCGCAGCGCAAAAAATAGGCTTACCTATTGCAAAGACTGGTAAAATTTTTTCCAATCTTCCTCCATTTTTTGCTATGTTTAGCTTCCGTTTAATTACTCAGGAGTATAGGGCATAGCCCGCTGTATGGACCCTCATCGACGTCTTTTCACCTTCTGGCGTTTTTCTGCCGCCGCTACCTGCTACGCTTTTTTACCCGCAACGATTGTCTCTGCCGTGCGTGACATCGCGATGACTCCGTCTGTCGTGAACTGGAGCAACTCATGGAATTCTTAATGGATCCCTCTATCTGGATCGGTTTATTGACGCTGGTCGTCCTTGAAATCGTGCTCGGTATCGACAACCTGGTCTTTATCGCTATCCTCGCGGATAAACTGCCGCCGAAACAGCGTGACAAAGCGCGGCTGATCGGTCTGACGCTGGCGCTGTTTATGCGTCTGGGGCTGCTGTCAGTTATTTCGTGGATGGTGACCTTAACCAAACCGCTGTTCAGCATTGCGGATTTCTCTTTTTCCGGGCGCGATCTCATCATGCTGCTCGGGGGGATATTCCTGCTGTTTAAAGCGACCACGGAACTGCATGAACGGCTGGAAAACCGCCAGCACGATGCCGGACATGGTAAAGGTTATGCCAGTTTCTGGGTGGTAGTGTTGCAAATCGTCGTGCTGGATGCGGTCTTCTCGCTGGACGCAGTCATTACCGCCGTCGGCATGGTGAACCATCTGCCGGTGATGATGGCCGCGGTGGTCATTGCGATGATGGTGATGCTGCTGGCCTCGAAGCCGTTGACCCGCTTCGTGAACCAGCATCCGACGGTGGTGGTGCTCTGTCTGAGCTTCCTGCTGATGATCGGTCTGAGCCTGGTGGCTGAAGGCTTCGGCTTCCATATTCCGAAAGGGTACCTGTACGCCGCTATCGGCTTCTCGATCACCATTGAGTTCTTCAACCAGGTGGCACGACGTAACTTTATTCGTCACCAGTCGACGCTGCCGTTACGCGCACGTACGGCTGACGCTATCCTGCGCATGATGGGCGGGCGTAAACAGCACGCCGTGAGCCATGATGGCGAGAGCCCGGCGCCGGTTCCGGTGCCGGAAGGAGCGTTTGCGGAAGAAGAACGCTATATGATTAACGGCGTCCTGACCCTGGCGCAGCGTTCATTGCGCAGTATCATGACTCCGCGCGGTGAAATCAGTTGGGTGAATGCGGAGCAAAGCGAAGAAGAAATTCGTCGTCAGCTGCTCTCTTCACCGCACAGTCTGTTCCCGGTATGCCGGGGCGAGCTGGATGAAATCATTGGTATCGTGCGAGCCAAAGAGATGCTGGTGGCGCTGGAGGCCGGTGAGAACGTCGCGGCATTAGCCTCGGCTTCGCCGGCGATTGTGGTTCCGGAAACGCTGGATCCTATCAATCTGCTGGGGGTGCTGCGTCGTGCTCGCGGTAGCTTCGTCATCGTGACCAACGAGTTTGGCGTGGTACAGGGGCTGGTGACGCCGCTGGATGTCCTGGAAGCCATCGCCGGGGAATTCCCTGATGCCGATGAGACGCCGGAAATCGTGGCTGATGGCGACGGTTGGCTGATCAAAGGATCAACCGACCTGCATGCTTTACAGCAGGCGGTAGGGCTCGATGACATCGTCGATGAAGATGAGGATATTGCGACGGTAGCTGGACTGGTCATTGCCGTTAACGGCCATATACCGCGTACCGGCGATGTTGTTGAACGGGCGCCGCTGCAGTTTACCGTTCTCGAAGCGAACGACTATCGTGTTGATCTGGTGCGCGTAGTCAAAACGGTGCATGACAGCCAGGAAGAAGAATAATCCTCCTGGGTCGTCAGACTGGCCGGTCGGTCTCCGCTGGAGGCTGGCCGGTTTTATTATCCGCCATCGCCTCGACCTGACGTCGGGCGGCCAGCCACTGTGGAAAGTCTTCCACCGGCATTGGCCTGGCATAGTGAAATCCCTGCAGGATATCAACGCCGTGGCGCCGCAAATATTCGTCCTGCCGCTGAGTCTCCACGCCTTCTGCCACCGTCACAATATTCAGCCGGTGCGCCAGCGCAATAATGATATCCGTTACCGTGGCATTGACGCTGTCGATGCCGATAGCGCTGGTAAAGGATTTATCAATCTTCAGCACGTCAGGCCGTAGCTTTTCCAGCCAGGAGAGCGAGCTGTTGCCAGTGCCAAAGTCATCGATTGCCAGGTACACCCCCCTGAAATGCAGATGTTCCGCCATGTGGTGATCGCCGTCCTGCAGCACGTCCCGCTCGGTGAGTTCCACCACCAGCTGCTGCACCGGATAGGCGCTGAACCAGAGTTTATGCAGATCGCGCAGCAGTTCACCCTCGGCAAAGTGGCGAGCGGCGACATTAATCGAAATGTGAAAATGTTTATCGTGGGGGAATAGCGAAAGCTGGCGTGCGGTTTCTGCAATGACATAGCGGGTGAGGGGAACGATCAGGTTGTAGCCTTCGGCGATAGGAATGAACACCTCCGGCGATATGTTTCCCCGGCGCGGATTGTTCCAGCGCAGTAAAATCTCGACGCCGGTACATTTTCCCGAATGCAGATCCTTCAACGGTTGGCACCACAGCTTGAATTCGCGGGCGGCGATACCGAGGCTGATTTCCCGGGAAAAACTCATCCTGCCCGCGGTAGCCAGCCAGGCGATTCCGGTCATCAGTAAACTGAGGATCAACGCCAGCGGCAGTTCGCCCGGCAGTTCGTTGAGGGCGATAGCGGAAGCGCCGGGACCGCTGACGTTAATGGCAAACGGGAACAAGGTCGAATGTTGACGGTATATCACCGACTCGCCGGGAAGCACCGAGTGATCAACTACTCCGCTCCCGCTGATAAAGTTCCGGGTGCCGACGCTCAGTCCAATACCGGTAATCAACGATGATTTTGCGTTGAGAATTAACTCTCCCAGCAGCTCAATATTGATGATGATCATCACGCCATCGGCGCTATTGAAAGCGGAGGGATACCATTGAATTAAGACTGGAGAGCCGACCAGCAGCGTGTTATCGGTTGAAAAAACCAGCAGCTCCCGCTGGCCTGGCAGGTCGGGTTGCAGCTGATGAATAGGGACGTTGCGATCGCCAAAGATGCTGGAGCAGTAGAGAATATTCGATTTAACCAGGACGATTGAACGCACGGTTTGCAGCGAGGCCGCCAGTTTGCGCAGCGGCAGACGCACATCCTCACAGGGCTTCCCCACCAGCTGAAGCAACGAAAGGTGCTGTTCCGACAACGGGCGTAAAATTTTATCCATCGCCACCACCATTTTATTGGTGGTCATCTGGACGCGCTGCTGATTTAAACTACGCTGCGAAATAAATCGGATCGCCAGCGTGGTCGTCAACGTCAGGAGCGCAACAATCAAACAAATGATAATCCGCTTACGACGGTATGCCGAAATGACCTTTTGTGCATTTTGCATGCGCGACACCCTGTCGACTCTCTGTGTGGAGTAGAATAACAACCGCCATTGAGCAAGTGTAGTGGGTGTAAATAAATAACAGCGGAAAATGCGCCCGTAAGGGCGCATTTGATGGGGAGAGTTTAGTCACACTGAACTTTGATAGCCAGACCACCGCGAGAGGTTTCGCGATACTTGGCGTTCATGTCTTTACCGGTCTCATACATAGTCTCAATGACTTTATCGAGCGAGACGCGCGGTTCGCTGGTGCGGCGCATGGCCATACGCGCAGCGTTGATCGCCTTCACGGATGCAATGGCGTTACGTTCGATGCACGGAACCTGCACCTGGCCGGCAACCGGGTCGCAGGTGAGACCCAGGTTATGTTCCATCCCGATTTCTGCCGCGACGCAAACCTGTTCCGGGCTGGCGCCAAGCAGTTCGGCAAGACCGGCCGCCGCCATGGAGCAGGCCACGCCAACTTCACCCTGACAGCCGACTTCCGCGCCAGAAATGGAGGCGTTCATCTTGTACAGTGTGCCCACGGCGCCGGACGCCATAAAGTAGCGAATATAAATATCCGGGCTGACCGATTCGATAAAGTGATCGTAGTAGGCAAGTACCGCCGGTACGATTCCGCAGGCGCCGTTTGTCGGGGCCGTCACCACGCGTCCGCCGGCTGCGTTCTCTTCGTTCACGGCCAGGGCGAACATATTCACCCAGTCAACGACGTTCATCGGGTCGTTTGACAGCTTATCGCTGGCTACCAGCAGACGACGCAGCGCAGAGGCGCGACGAGGAACTCGCAGCGGGCCAGGCAGCACGCCTTCGGTATTCATCCCGCGATCGATACAGGCGCGCATGGTCTGCCAGACGTGAGCAAAATAGTCTTCAATCTCTTTTTTGCTGTGCAGCGCCAGCTCGTTTTGCATCACCATGCCGGAGAGCGACAGCCCGGTCTCCTTGCAATAGGCCAGCATCTCCTGCGCCGATTTGTACGGATAAGGCACGCTCAGTTCGTTCGCGCTCTCTTTACCGAAGTGCTCTTCATCGACGATAAAACCGCCGCCAATAGAGTAGTACGTTTTGCTGTAGATCTCTTTGTCGCCCGCCCAGGCATGAATCGTCATGCCGTTCTCGTGCAGCGGCAGATTGTCGCTACGGAAACGCATGCCGTCATCCGCCGGGAAGTCAACTTCATGCTGCCCTTGCGCCAACAGCAGGCGTCCGCGGGTTTCAACGTCGCGGATAAATGCCGGTATCGCGTCAATATCGACCGTATCGGGCTGATTGCCCGCCAGTCCCATAATGATGGCGATATCCGTATGGTGGCCTTTGCCGGTTAATGAAAGTGAGCCGTAGACATCGACTGCCACACGGGTCACTTCATTAAGCAATCCCTTTTCGACCAGGTCATCGACGAACTGTTTACCGGCCTTCATCGGGCCTACAGTATGGGAAGATGAGGGACCAATCCCCACCTTGAACATGTCGAATATACTAATCACGCTAATACTCCTGACAGGGTTACCGCAGCGGCGGTAACGATGTGATAACTGCGCATAGTGTAAGAGGGAACCGCACCATCAGCTTAACTATTCACATGAATTAAACTAATGGGTAACGGTGAATTTACTAATGGTGAGAGCGCATTCTCATTTTGAGTATATACCCGAAACAGACACCCGACGACGGCGATAGTGAGGGCGGTGAAGCGAGGGGCGCGGCCGGAATTTCAGCCGCGTCAGGCATGATGAAGAAAACTAAGGTTTAGTCCCGATTTGCAGCGCCAGCTCACGAATAATACCGGCGGTCATTCCCCAGACAAAATAGTGCTGATACCACGACAGCCAGACGCGATGCGAGTTACCGCGGCGGTGAATGTCCAGCGGGTGATAGCGTCCCAAACGCAGCGCTTCAGCGAGCGGCATCTCGAACACCGCTGCGACCTCATCCTGGCTGGCGTGATAGTGGAGATTTGGCGGAATGATGCCGACCACCGGCGTGACCTGGAAGCCGGTCACGCTGTCTACCGGCGGCAGCACGCCGATAATCTCGACCGACTCGGGGGGAATGGCGACCTCTTCCTGGGCTTCGCGCAACGCGGCGGCAATCAGCGTGGCATCGGTGGCGTCCACTGCGCCGCCGGGGAAGGCAACCTGACCGGCGTGTTTACGTAGCCGCGGCGAGCGTTGGGTTAACAGCAATCCCGGCTGCGGACGACGAACGATAGGCACCAGCACCGCCGCCTGGCGCTGATTCAGCGCATTGCGCGAGGGCTGCGGGCGCAGTAATTGAAAACGCGAAAGAAAGTCGTCCAGCTCAAGGGCGCCATCCGCCATGTTCTAGCTCTCCAGTTGTTGCAAAATACGATTAACTTTATCAAACGTTTCCTGATATTCGGCCGCTTCTTCGCTGTCCGCCACGATGCCGCCGCCGGCGGAACAGTACAGCTGACCTTGCCAGGCCGTCAGCGTACGAATAGTAATACTGGTATCCATATTGCCACACAGGCTCAGATAGCCGATACTGCCGCACCACGCATTGCGGCGCTGCGGTTCGAGCTCATCGATGATCTGCATCGCCCGCACTTTGGGCGCGCCGGTAATCGACCCGCCGGGGAAGGCCGCCCGCAGCAGGTCGCTGGCATGCAGATGGGCCGGCAGCCGGGCGGTAATGGTGCTTACCAGATGGTGCACCGCCGGGAACGGCTCAACCACAAACAGCTCCGGAACCCGTACGCTACCGGCTTCGGCAACCCGACCGATGTCATTACGCATCAGATCGACAATCATCAAATTCTCCGCCCGATCTTTAGGCGAGCGGGCCAGCTTCTCCGCCTGACGGGCGTCCTGCTGCGGATCGGCCAGACGCGGCAGCGTACCTTTAATCGGGCGGGTCTGAATCTCGCCCTGGCGAAGCTGGATGAAGCGTTCCGGCGAAAGGCTAAGTACGGCGCCATCCTGCAGACGAATAAAGGCGCTGAACGGCGCGCGATTGCCGCGGTTCAGCTGGCAAAATGCCTGCCACTCATCGCCGCAGTAGCTGGCCTGAAAGCGCTGAGCCAGATTGACCTGGTAGCAGTCGCCGCTGTGCAGCCAGGCCTGAACCTGACGAAATTTTTCGCCGTACTGTTCGCGGCTCATATTGGAGCGCCAGGCGGACGTCAGCGCAAACGGGGTCGTTGGCGCGGCAGACTGCGCCTCCAGCCAATGCAGGCGGGCGTGCGGATCGCCATAGCTGAGCAACGATACTTCGCGGCGCTGGTGATCGACAATCAGCGCCCAGTCATAAATACCGACGGCCATATCCGGCAGCGCGATATCGGCGACGGCGTGCGCGGGCAGAGATTCAAAACGGCGTCCCAAATCGTAGCCGAATAACCCCAGCGCGCCGCCGAGGAACGGCAGATGGGGATGCGCTGGCGGCCTTAATCCGCACCGATCCAGCTGCGTCTGCAGCAGCGTCAGGGGATCGGCCGTTGAGCTGCTCTGCGTCTGACCGTCATCCACCACGGTTGTTTCGCCGCGGGTCAGCAGCGTCGTGAGCGGGTCGGCGACGATAATATCAAAACGGTTATGCGGATGGTCAGCAAAACCAGAATGCAGCAGCATTGCCCACGGGGTCGTGCTTAAAGGAGTAAAGTAACGCTCGGCAGCATCCGGGTGCCATGGCAGGGTAATAATAGCGGGGGACAACATCTTCCTCGATCCTAATCGTCACCGTCCTCTGGAAAATCAGGCGGGCGGCATGAAATAATTACGCCACACAATGTAGCAGGAGTGAGTCATGTTTGCAGGTTTACCTTCGCTGAGCCACGAGCAGCAGCAAAAAGCGGTAGAACGTATTCAGGAGCTGATGGCTAACGGGATGAGTAGCGGTGAAGCCATTGCGCTGGTGGCGAGTGAACTGCGCGCCACGCATACCGGCGACCGGATCGTAGCGCGCTTTGAAGATGAAGACGAGTAAATTACTCCGTGTACTGAGGTGAGAGGCCGCTTTCCGCGAGCGGAAGGATTGCATCAGGCCGTTTCCCGGGCTCGTCGTACAACGTCACGTGCGTCACGCGTTCGCCGCGCCAGAAGGTAATTTGCGTACCGACTGGCGTATGATGCACGGTCACTTCCGTCAGCGGCGCGCGGTTTGCCAGATCCCACAGACACACAAAACGCGCCTGCGGCAGGTGATTGCGTATCACCAGATAGCTGAGATTGCGAATTGCCGGGTTATCGGGTGCCAGCCCTTGCCAGAGTTCACCATCACCGGACAGCCAGAGCGCAACGGTATCGCCACCGCGTGCAAAGTGGCGCGGTTGACAGCCGTTCAGCGGCGTCATGGTTGTTTCGGTCATTCGCCGCAGTGGCCCGCTGAGCGAAAAGGGCTGGGCCGTGCCGCTCTGATCCAGCGCCTGTGCCGCCAGATGCAGCGTCCAGTCGAGCTGCTGGCGATGCGGGTTCTCCACGGAGGATAGATCGATCAGCACATCTTCAAGCCACAGCAGGCGACGGCGGAAGCGCACGTCTCGCCAGGCCGCAGCGTCCCACTCGACGCGGCTATGGCTGTTGAGCTTCGGCGGGGGTTTGCCCCAGTCAACCTCGCTATCCAGCCACAGAGAGTCGTCATCCATATGCCAGCCTAACACCTGCGGATTGGCCGGTGGCTGGTTGCTCTGATTTACGCAAAGCGTATTGTGCGTGGCGCTGTTTTTGTAATAGTCGTAGTGCATTTTCGCGCCGTAGCCGGTGGTGCCCATATCCGTGAGTAGCCAGCTGTTACGATGCCAGAGCATCAGTCCCAGCCGGTCGTAATGGTCGTGTTCGCCCCCCCAGGGACTGTGTTTGATCAATAGCGCCTGCTGCGGCCGCCGCCATAACGTCAGACCCGCGCCCGGCGCAAACAGCGACTGCTGCGGGATGAGCGCCAGGGGGGATTCCGGCAGAGACTGTTCGCGCCATAGCAGGGTTTCACGCTCATCGGGCGCCGTTTCGGTAAACTGCAGGACCGCGGCGTACTGCGGGTCACGCCAGATAAACCAGGCAAACTCGTACAGATCCCGGTGATGGAGCTTCTCCTGCCCGGCGAGGCAGTCATTAAGCCGAGGGAAAGTGCCGTCCGGCAGCAGCAGCGACAGCGGGAACTTCAGCATCGCCTGATACCAGGGGCCGTCCAGCAGGCTCCAGCGGGTGCCGCGCGCCAGTTTCTCGAAGGCGAAAAAGCCCTGCAGCGCGTAATAGTGATAGTGAACGGAGCCTTCGAACCACAGCCCTTCCGCCAGCAGGCCGTGTTCCAACTGCCAGCGCAGGCCGTACGGCTGGTTAACGGCAAACTCCAGCAGCGTGTCATCTTCGAGGACGAAACCCAGTATGCCAAGCGCCGCGCTGATTTTGACTTCATGGTTGTGAATCTGTGGACTACGATGATCGCGCAAAAACGTTGCCGCACAGCGCAGCAGGTTTTCACTGATGTGTCGCTGTTCGCCGGGCGTCAGGCTGTCGCGAATAAAGTCATAACCCAGCGCCATCTCCAGAATGCAGTTGGCTTCGCACAGCGTCTGGGCGTTCATCTTTCCCGGTCCGTTGTTGGGAATATCGCCGTGAATCTCATAGCCGGGATAGACATCCGCGTAACCCATAAGCAGCGTGCGAACTCTATCGCGATACGCCGTTTCGCCGGTCAACTGCCATATCAGTCCGAGCTGCTGGCATGCGCTGGCGTTACGGCCGTTCATCTCGCGCCACCAGGCGCCGTCCCACGGTTCGCCGCAAAATATTTCGCCATCAACCGGGCAGGCATGCTGGTGGGGGGTACCCGCCCGCCACGTCAAGCGTACGCCGTGGTGCGGACAAAAGTAGTAGAGATTCCAGCTGGCGATCCCTGACTGCGGAATGAGAACCGCTGCCTGAAGTACCGGCTGTGCATCCTTCACGAGCCGTTCAAGCAGTGCGTTATCAGCGGCTGCACGTCCGACAATGTTGGGCCAGAGCCCAGAAAATTGTTTCATTAGCGGTTATCCCTGACCTCTGATGATGCGGAAAGCGGGGCGATGAGCGTAGTGATATCGTCGGGATATTTCGCTCGCAGCCACTGCGCTTTGTCACTGAACAGCGCATCTTCCGGCCAGGCGTGCGCGGCGGTGGCGATATTGCGCAGCGCTTTCTTGTCGTCCATTTTATCGATGTCTTTCCAGGGCCACGGGGTATCGCTGTCAATAAAGCTGGCGATGTACTGATAGCCTTTGCGCAGGCTATGGCCATCAAGGGTGAAATTCCAGATGTCGACGCCCGCTTTCTCGCCCAGTCGTCCGAGGCGGTTATAGGCTTCGAGGTTGAAATTGCTGTAGTGCCACGGACGCGTGCGCTCCAGTTCGGCCATCTGGCGGCCTTCGATATCAAATTGACCCGCAATACGCCGCAGCTGGGTGATGTACAGGCGCTTTTTCGCCTCGTCGATTTTCCCGCTGAACAGGGCGAAGGCGGCGGCCTGCATATCGAAATAGCTGCCGTGATTGTTATGCCAGTTCTCTTCTTCAAAGCCGTTCTGGCTGGTGGTCATCCACTGGTAATAGTCGCCAAACCACTGCTTTAATGCGCTAACGTCGTTTTCACTCAGGGCAGCTGAGGATTGCAGCAGGGCGATTGCGTCAACGACGTCAACCAGCGCCCGGCTATCAATAATGCCGATACCGCGTCCGGTATTAATACCGGGAATGGCTTGCGCATGCTGCAGGTTGGGGGTCATACGCGTCTTTGGATCGAGGAACCAGGTCCTCAACTGGGCCGCTGCCTTTTGCGCATAGCGATCGTCGTGGGAGAAGTACCACGCCAGCGCCAGCGTTGAAACGTCGTTACTCATCTTCACCAGCCGGTTTTTATCGGTGGCATCGCTATTGGCATCCGGGTTGGTTTGCCCATCTTTACGAATATAAGGCAGTCCGTCTTTGGTATCAGGGTTCGGCCACCAGTAGGGAGGGAAACTGTAATAGTCGTGCTTGTTGCCGCTGGCGGCGACCAGCGTTTTATCCATCACCGAGAACAGCGGATGCTTGAGCGCCAGATCGGCTTTTTTTAGCAGAGCCGCTTGTGCCTGCACAAATAGCGGATCTTTCGCGGCAATCTGCTGGCGGCTGAAGGCTAAATCCTTTCCGTCTAGCGTGTACGGCTCAGCGGCATACAAGGAGGCGCTAAGGCCGGAACAAAACAGCGCAATGCATAACAAACCTCGGCGAGGTATTGAGTTCATCGTGATAACCCTTCTACAAATATGAGAAAAGATAACAGCAGAATTATACCTGACGCGTATTTAAATGACGCATGAAACAGGCAGTGTAATTAAAAACAATATATTTGAATGTTCGCTGGCGAGCAGTGTAAAAGACAAAGTGATTTTTTTTGTGATATCCATCAAGTTTATTGTTATGGATAAATAATGACGTTTTTAATGCTGGGTACATCACGGAATTTGGCTTTTTTCTATATTTTTTGAATGTTTTAACAAATTTAATAAATTATTAAGGCGTTGATTTTTATTGTTATTTGTTTCTTGTCACTTTTCTTGTCACTTTTTGGTGTGATCTGCCTCAATTTTCTTGTTTTTGAAACGCAATTTCTTTTTTGCATGGTTGTATTGGGAAATACATTTCTATCTAATGAATGGAAATATTTCTTGCGTCAGCTGTATTAACGCCTGAGCGATATTCAAACTCCTTTTCATGTATTAATTGAGAATTTAATTACCTTTGTGCTCTACAATAAAGGATATGCCATCATGTCTGCCAATAAATTACGCTCCTTATTACTTCTCACCGCGCTTGGGCTCGGCGTCAGCCAAAGCTATGCCGCGACTACCCTCAACGTCTGGATCCGCGCCAGCAATGACTCGAAGAATATCTACAAACAAGAGGCGGAAAAGTTTGAAGAAAAAACCGGTATCAAAATTGAGTATTTCAACGCCACTACAGACTTTGAACAGCGGCTGGCGCGCGCCACTGCCGGCAACGCCTTACCCGATCTGATTTTTAACGATGCGGCCTCGCTGGGGCAGTTTATCCAGTTGGGTATTGCCGAAGAAATTGACCCGCAAGCTATCGCCGGCGGCGACCAGCTATTCCAGACGGCATGGAAGAGTACTCGCTATATCGACGGTAAATACTATGGCGTACCGACCTCCGCGCAAACTTTCGCCCTGTTTGTGCGCAAAGACTGGCGGGAAAAACTGGGGCTGCCGCAGCCCAGGAGCTGGGATGATATTCGGGCCCTGGCAAAAGCCTTCACCACCCAGGATCCCGATGGCAACGGCAAAAATGATACCTACGGATTTATCGTTCCCGCCTCGACGACGCGCGGCTACGCCAGCTGGTTTATGAGCAGCTTTATCTGGCAGGCGGGCGGCGATTTCGTTAAAGAAGAGAGCGGAAAATTCAGCGCCTCGCTTAATACGCCGGAAGTGGCTGAAGCGATGACCTTTATGCGCACCATGATGTGCGAAAAAGTCACCCAGCCGGGCGCAATTAACGCCACCACCGCCGACGTTATCCCCTCCTTCCGCTCCGGGCAGAGCGGTATGTTCTTCAGCGGTCCGTACCATATTGCGCTGTTCGATAAAGACCCGGGTAAAGACAACTTTGAAGTGGTTCCGGTAGTGGGGCCGAAAGGCGAAGCCACTCTCGCTGAAGGTACCACGGTCTTTATGATGAAGAGCAGTCAACAAAAAGAGGCGGCGCGCCAGTTCATTGAATTCATGATCTCCCCGGAAGGCCAGGAGATCGGCATGGGTAAAGGCAGTCAGCATATTCCGGTGGTGCGTCTGCCGGTTAACAAGAACGTCGACGTTAAGGACGTTTATCAGGATGCGCGCTGGGAAACCTTCGCCCGGCTCTATAACGAGCAGGGACGCTACGTGCCGCAAATCCCCAACTGGACGCCGGTGCGTCAGGCGGCAGCCGAAGGCTTTAACCGCATTTTTGCCGACTGCAACAGCGATATCGCCGCCGGGCTGAAGACTCTCGACGGCAAGGTTAACGCTGAGCTGAAAAAACAAAATGTGCTGGCTAACTGAGGACCTACGTTATGACCCTGCATGAGACGAAATCCTCGCCGATAAAGCAGGCCGCTTCGCCTTACTCGACCGGATGGCTGAGTGCAAAGCGTAAGCGGGCGCTGATCCCGTGGCTGTTTTTAGCGCCTGCGCTAATTATTTTCAGCTGGTTTAAGTTTATCCCGATGGTTCAGGGTCTGGTGATGAGCTTTTACAAGGTCAACTTTAATCAGCCGAACGAGTGGGTAGGGCTCGATAACTTCACCCGCGCTTTTTCCGACGTAGAACTGCACGCGGCGGTGGTAAACACCCTGCTGTACGTCGTGGTAACGATGTTTGCCGCGGCTATCCTGGCCTTCTTTCTCGCCATGCTGCTGGAAGGCCCGGCGCGCCATCTGCGTTTTATTCGCACCGCCATCTTTTTACCCGCGGTCACCAGCGCGGCAATCGTCGCCGAAATGTGGCGTATTTTATTCAACCCAACGCCCAACGGCGTGGTTAACCACATCCTGAGCTGGTTTGGCGTCGCCGACCAGGGCTTTCTTGCCAGTTCCGACCAGGCGCTGGGGGTCATCATGCTGCTGCACATCTGGAAGGCGGTGCCTTACAACATGGTGATTTTTATTGCCGGTCTGGCGGGGATCAGCCGCGATTTATACGATGCGGCGAACGTCGACGGCGCCAGCTGGTGGAACCGTCTGCGCTACGTCACACTGCCCGGCATGATTCCGGCGCTTTCGGTGGTGCTGATGCTCTCCTTTATTCGTGGTTTCCGCGTGTTTGCTGAGGTGTATGCCACCACCGGCGGGGGGCCGTCTAACGCCACGGAAATGGTCATGACCCACATCTATAAATTGGGCTTTGAACAGTTTGACTATGGCTACGCTTCGGCGGTGTCGTTCCTGCTGTTCACCTTCACGGTTTTCTTAACCATTTGTCATCTGACGCTGAAAAAACGTATCGCCCGTTACTAAGGAGCCGCGATGTTAAGTAAACGTTGGGATACAGCAGGACGCTGGTGCATCTACGCGCTGCTGCTGATTGTCTTTGTCGGTCCGTTCTGGGGCATCGTCGCCACGGCATTCAGCGGTGCGCCGGTGAAACCGGGCGAGCTGCTGGCCTGGCCGAATCAGTTCTCGTTTGAAAACTTCATCTTTGCGTGGATGGATATTGGCGTCTGGCAGTATCTGCTGAACTCCATTCTGGTGGTGTTCTTTGGCACCGTTCTGCAGGTGTCGGTCAGCGCGCTGGCGGCGTATGCGCTGGCGCGTAAGAAGTTTCGCGGCGTGGCGCTGGTGAGCCTGGTGATTTTGTCCACCATGATGCTGCCGGAAGAGGTCATCGCGATTCCGCTGTACATGATTATTAACTGGCGGCTGCCGTTTATCGATGCCTCGCTCTACAACAGCTACCTCGGGATGATTTTGCCGGTCGTCGGCTGGGCGTTCTCCATCTTTGTCCTGACCGAATTTATGTCGGCGATACCGAAAGAGCTGGAGGAGGCGGCGCGTATTGATGGCGCTAACGAGTGGCAGATTTTCTTCCACGTCATTCTGCCGCTGGTGAAACCGGCGCTCGGCACGGTGGTGACCTTCGGCTTTATTATGATTTGGGACCAGTACCTGCTGCCGCTGATTGTGGTCAACCAGGACAGCCTGAATACCATTCCAGTGATCCTCGGCACGCTGCGTACCGATGAGAGCATCACGCCGAACATTTTTATCGCCATAACGCTGCTGGCGATGCTGCCCAGCATCATCGTCTACCTGGGTCTGCAAAAACATTTCAATCGCGGGATTATGTCCGGCGCGGTCAAAGGATAAGGAGTTACCGATGGGATCTGTTGTACTGAATAGCGTACGTAAATCGTATGGTGATGCGCAGGTGATTAAAGACGTGTCGTTGACTATCCCGGACGGCGAGTTCTGCGTCCTTGTGGGGCCCAGCGGCTGCGGCAAGTCTACGCTATTGCGCATGATCGCAGGCCTGGAGGAGATCTCCGGCGGGGAAGTGCACATCAACGAGCGTAACGTCACGGAAGTGGAGCCGAAGCTGCGCGACATTGCAATGGTGTTTCAGAGCTATGCGCTCTACCCGCAGATGACGGTGCGTGAAAATATGGGCTTTGCCCTGAAGATGGCTAAACTGCCGAAAGCGGATATCCAACAGAAGGTCAATGAAGCGGCGGCGCTATTGGGGCTGGAGCCGTTGCTGGAGCGCCTGCCAAAAGATCTCTCCGGCGGCCAGCGCCAGCGCGTGGCGATGGGGCGGGCGATCGTACGTAAGCCGCAGGTCTTCTTATTCGATGAACCGCTATCCAACCTGGATGCCAAGCTGCGTACCCAAGTGCGCGGCGAGATCCGCGAATTGCATCGTCGACTGAAAACGACCTCGGTATACGTCACCCACGATCAGATTGAAGCGATGACCATGGGACAGATGATAGTCGTCCTGCGCGATGGGCGAATTGAACAGGCGGGTACCCCGCTGGAGCTGTACGACCAGCCGGCGAATCTGTTCGTTGCCGGATTTATCGGTTCGCCGGAGATTAACCAGCTTCCCGGCGAGGTCGTGCTGAACGGCAACGCGACCAGCCTGCGTCTTAAAGATGCCTCACTGCTGGCTTTGCCCGCGGGGTTACGAGTGACCGACGGTCAGCAGGTGGTGTATGCCATTCGCCCTGAGCAGGTCAACGTGGTCCATGAAGCGCGCGACGATGCGCTGGCGGCGAAGGTCACGGCGGTGGAGAACACCGGTTCGGATATGCAGCTTTTCTGCGATACCGGCGGCGGGGCGTTTACATCGGTGTTCAAACAGCGTCTGGCGGTAAAAGAGGGGGATAAGATCTGGCTACAGCCGAAGCTCTCGGGCGTGCACCTGTTCGATGCGCAAAGCGGTCAACGCATCGCGTGCCGGGAGGGCGTTTAAGGTGGCGATGAAGCTGTACACCCTTGATGAAACCTGCCTGGAAAACGCCCGTGCTGGCTTAAAACAGCCGTTCTCGCCATTGCAGCTGGCGCTGAGCAAGCTGGTGTCGGAGGCCGACATCCTGCGCCGCGAAGCGCCGGAAAGCGTGGTACACAAAAAACTGCGGCCGGCGAGCGGTGACGCGCACGATTACTACAGTCTGGGTACCTACTGGTGGCCAAACCCACGGCGTCCCAACGGGCTACCCTACATTCGTCGCGACGGGCATATCAACCCGCAGTGTGAAAATAACGATACCGATACTTCGCGCATTATCCGTATGTGCGAACGGTGTCTGACCCTGGGGCTGGCGTGGTACTTCACCGGCCAGCGCCAGTACGCACAGGCGGCGGCCGCGCAGATCCGCTGCTGGTTCCTCGATGCTGACACGCGAATGAATCCGCATCTCAACTATGGCCAGGCGATCCCGGGGATTGTTTCCGGCCGCGGTACCGGGTTGATTGACACCCGCTTAATGTGGATGGTGGTTGATACCATCGGCTTGATGAGTTCGGCGAACGTGCTGGATACCGACGATATTATCGGCCTGCACCAGTGGTTCCGCGATTTTAACCACTGGATGTACTACAGCGAAATTGGCCACTCAGAGTACGTCTGGCACAACAACCACGGTACCTGGTACGACGCCCAGCGGACGGTGAACGCGCTTTTCTATGGCGATAAAGGGCTGGCGGCGCGGATCATCGAGCAGGGGATCACCCAGCGGATGGCGGCGCAGATTGACCAGGATGGCAAACAGACCATGGAGCTCGAACGTACCATCCCTTTCCACTACTCGCTGTTTAACCTGGAGGCGCATCTGCTGCTCAACCGCTACGCCGAACACGTTGAGTTTGACCGCTGGAACGCCATCCGCGATGGGCGAGGAGTGAAGCAGGGGATTGATTATCTGGTGCCGTTTATCCGGGAACCGGATCTGTGGCCATACAGCGACCTGCAGGGGATTGTGTGGGATAGCGCGCTGCGGGTGCTGCTGCAGTCTGTGCGAGGGTATGCAAAACAAGCTGCCAGCTATCGTGAAGCGCTGAAATGCGTGCCGCAGGAGACGCTGCAGCTGAAGGAACAGCTAATGTGGTGCGCGGGTTGAGAGAAACGAACCGGCAAGCCGGATGGCGGGTGGCTATCCGGCTTGCTGAGTTGCCGCTTACACCGCGGCGATAATTTTAATTTCGACTTTGTATTCAGGCTTCATTAACGCGGCCTGAACGGTGCAGCGTACCGGGGCGTGACCGGCAACTACCCAGGCGTCCCAGGCTTTATTCATGGCGGCAAAATCGCTTTTGTCCGCCAGGAAAATGGTGGCATCAAGAATACGCGACTTGTTGCTGCCCTGTTTTTCCAGCACGGCGTCAATCTGCGCCAGGGTGTTCGCGGTTTGCTCAAAGGCATCCGCATCAAGGTTGGCCGGTACGCCGGTATAGTAGAGGGTCTGGTTGTGGATGACGACATCAGACCAGCGGGCTTCCGCATCGATACGCGTAATTGTCATTTTAATTTCCTTCGGTTTTATTCCATCAGACAGCGGCAAGACTGCCATAATGTTCTGCTCACGTCACTACCCGGGCTGGTGAAACGACGCCCTCCCTGACATAATCACTGTCCAAATAACCAGGGGGCAATGTGATCGACGATTTTGCAGCAGACGGCCAGCTGGCCAGCGCCATTCCGGGATTTAAACCGCGCGAACCGCAGCGCCAGATGGCGGTGGCGGTGACCCACGCCATAAAAGAGGCGCGGCCGCTGGTGGTTGAAGCCGGGACCGGTACCGGGAAGACATATGCCTATCTGGCGCCGGCGCTGCGGGCCAACAAAAAGGTGATCATCTCCACCGGTTCGAAAGCGCTGCAGGATCAGCTCTACAGTCGCGACCTGCCAACGGTGGCAAAAGCGCTGAACTTCACCGGCAGGCTGGCGCTGTTGAAAGGGCGATCAAATTATCTGTGCCTTGAGCGTCTCGAGCAGCAGACTCTGGCCGGCGGCGATCTGCCGGTGCAAACCCTGAGCGACGTCATTTTGCTGCGATCGTGGTCTAATCAAACCATTGATGGTGATATCAGCACCTGCGTCAGCGTCGCCGAAGACTCTCAGGCCTGGCCGCTGGTGACCAGCACCAACGATAACTGCCTCGGCAGCGACTGCCCGCTGTACAAAGATTGCTTCGTCGTCAAAGCGCGTAAAAAGGCGATGGATGCCGATGTGGTGGTGGTTAACCACCATCTTTTTCTTGCCGATATGGTGGTGAAGGAGAGCGGTTTCGCCGAGCTCATCCCCGAAGCGGAGGTGATGATCTTCGATGAAGCCCATCAGCTCCCGGATATCGCCAGCCAGTATTTTGGCCAGTCGCTCTCCAGCCGTCAGCTGCTGGATCTGGCGAAAGATATCACCATCGCCTACCGCACCGAGCTGAAAGATACCCAGCAGCTGCAAAAGTGCGCCGACCGGCTGGCCCAGAGCGCGCAGGATTTTCGCCTGCAGCTCGGCGAGCCCGGCTATCGCGGCAATTTGCGCGACCTGCTGGCGGACAGCAACATTCAGCGGGCGCTGCTGCTGCTCGATGATGCGCTGGAGCTGTGCTATGACGTCGCCAAACTGTCTCTGGGTCGTTCGGCGCTGCTGGATGCCGCCTTTGAACGCGCGACGATCTATCGTGCGCGGCTCAAGCGACTGAAAGAGATCAACCAGCCGGGCTTCAGCTACTGGTATGAATGCACTTCCCGCCACTTTACCCTGGCGCTGACGCCGTTGACCGTGGCTGAAAAATTTAAAGAGGTGATGGCGCAGAAACCGGGGAGCTGGATTTTTACCTCCGCGACGCTGTCGGTTAACGACGATCTTCGTCATTTCACCGCGCGGCTTGGCATCGAAGAGGCGGAATCGCTGCTGCTGCCCAGCCCGTTTGATTACGCGCATCAGACGCTGCTCTGCGTGCCGCGCAACCTGCCACTGCCGAATCAGCCCGGTGCCGCGCGACATCTGGCCGCGATGCTCAAGCCGCTGATTGAAGCTAACGACGGCCGCTGCTTTATGCTGTGCACCTCGCACGCGATGATGCGCGATCTGGCGGAGCAGTTCCGCGCCACCATGACGCTACCGGTTTTGTTACAGGGTGAAACCAGTAAAGGGCAGCTGTTGCAGCAGTTTGTCAGCGCCGGCAACGCTTTGCTGGTGGCGACCAGCAGCTTTTGGGAAGGGGTGGATGTGCGCGGCGATGCGCTATCGCTGGTGATTATCGATAAGCTGCCGTTTACCTCACCGGACGATCCGCTGCTGAAAGCGCGAATGGAAGACTGTCGCCTGCGCGGCGGCGATCCGTTTGACGAAGTCCAGCTGCCGGATGCGGTCATTACGCTGAAACAAGGGGTTGGACGTCTGATCCGTGATATCGACGATCGCGGGGTGCTGGTGATTTGCGACAACCGGCTGGTGATGCGCCCCTATGGCGCCGTCTTCCTCGCCAGTCTGCCGCCAGCGCCGCGAACCCGCGATATCCGCCGGGCGGTGCGTTTCCTCGCCGTGCCGCCGGCGAGGTAATCTGTCGTAAAATGTGGTAAGCTGCGCGCCATTTTGTCAATCTGCTAGAGCGAGAGCGCGACAACTCATGCGAATTTTGGCTATCGATACCGCCACGGAGGCCTGCTCCGCGGCGCTGTGGAATGATGGCACCCTTTGTGCTCATTTCGAAATTTGTCCCCGTGAACATACCCAACGTATTCTGCCGCTGGTGCAGGATGTCCTGAATGAAAGCCATGTCTCACTGACTGAGCTCGATGCCCTGGCCTTTGGCCGCGGGCCAGGCAGTTTTACCGGCGTACGTATTGGCATCGGCATTGCTCAGGGGCTGGCGCTGGGGGCGGAACTGCCGATGATTGGCGTATCGACCCTGGCTACCATGGCGCAGGGCGCATGGCGTAAAACCGGGGCCACCCGCGTTCTGGCGGCCATCGACGCCCGAATGGGCGAAGTGTACTGGGCTGAGTATCAGCGCGATGAGCAGGGCGTCTGGCACGGCGAAGAGAGCGAAGCGGTGCTGAAGCCTGACGCCGTTCGCGAACGTCTGCAACAGCTGGACGGTAGCTGGGCAACGGTAGGGACCGGCTGGCAAGCCTGGCCCGATCTGGCGAAGGAGACTTCGCTGGTCTTAACCGACGGTGATATGACGCTACCGGCGGCGGAAGATATGCTGCCGCTGGCCTGCTACCTGCTTGCCGCCGGGAAAACCGTTGCCGTAGACAAAGCCGAACCGGTTTATTTGCGTAACGACGTGGCGTGGAAGAAACTTCCTGGCCGTGGATGAATCTCAGTAAATATAAGACTGAGAGAAGGAGTCGCATCATGGCGGGTCAAAACAAAGCAGTACGTTGGTTATTAGCGGGCGCCGTTGCCGTCGCGTTAAGTGGATGCGTGTCGGTGCCGGACGTGATTAAAGGTTCCAGCCCGACGCCACAGCAAGATTTAGTCCGGGTCATGGCCGCGCCACAGCTCTACGTGGGTCAGGAAGCCCGTTTTGGCGGTAAAGTCGTCAACGTGCAGAATCAACAGGGTAAAACCCGTCTGGAAATCGCCACGGTTCCGCTGGACAGCGGTGCCCGGCCTGAGCTGAACGAAGCATCACGCGGGCGCATCTTCGCCGATGTGAACGGCTTCCTCGACCCGGTTGATTTCCGCGGCCAGCTGGTGACCGTCGTTGGCCCGATTACCGGCGTTGTTGACGGAAAAGTCGGCAGCACACCGTACAAATTTATGCTGATGAATGCGACCGGCTATAAGCGCTGGAACGTGGTGCAGCAGGTGGTTATGCCGCCGCAGCCCATCGACCCGTGGATGATCGGTCCGCGTCCGTGGGCTTACGGTTATGGCGGCTGGGGCTGGTACAACCCGGGCCCTACGGAAGTCAGAAATGTTGTAACTGAATGATTTTGTAGTTTTTGTAAGCTAAAAGAAACAGCGGCTTGTCCGCTGTTTCTTTATTTTTGGACCCATAAGAAAAATAAATAGTGACGCGCTTCGCAACCTGTAAAACGCCTAATTAATAAACTGGTACGCTGAGTTAATATAATGTTAACAGAATGTTTGTTGATCAGGGGCTGTGATGACGACGAATAACTATTTCAGAGGTGATGCAGTGAAAAAGGTTTGGCTAAACCGCTATCCCGCCGATGTTCCGGCGGAGATAAATCCTGACCGCTACCAATCCCTGGTTGAATTATTTGAACATGCCGCCACGCGCTACGCCGACCAACCGGCGTTTATCAACATGGGCGAGGTGATGACCTACCGTAAGCTGGAGGAGCGCAGCCGGGCGTTCGCCGCTTATCTCCAGCAGGGGCTGGGACTGCAAAAGGGCGATCGCGTCGCGCTGATGATGCCTAACCTGTTGCAATACCCCATCGCGCTCTTCGGTATTCTGCGCGCGGGGATGATTGTGGTGAACGTCAATCCGCTGTATACGCCGCGCGAGCTTGAGCATCAGCTGAATGACAGTGGAGCGGCGGCGATTGTGATCGTCTCCAACTTTGCCCATACCCTGGAGAAAGTGGTCGATAAAACGCAGGTGAAGCATGTGATCCTGACCCGGATGGGCGATCAGCTCTCAGCCGCGAAAGGCACCCTGGTGAATTTCGTGGTGAAGTACATCAAGCGTCTGGTGCCGAAGTATCACCTCCCCGATGCGATCTCTTTCCGCAGCGCGCTGCATGCCGGTTATCGTATGCAGTACGTTAAACCTGACATTGTCTGTGCAGATCTGGCTTTCCTGCAGTACACCGGTGGCACTACCGGCGTGGCGAAAGGGGCAATGCTCACCCACCGCAATATGCTGGCGAACCTCGAGCAGGTGAATGCGACCTACGGGCCGCTGCTGCATCGTGGGAAAGAGTTTGTCGTGACGGCGCTGCCGCTGTACCACATTTTTGCGCTGACCATGAACTGCCTGCTGTTCATTGAGCTCGGCGGCCAGAACCTGCTGATTACCAACCCGCGCGATATTCCGGGGCTGGTAAAAGAGCTGGCAAAATACCCGTTCACCGCGATGACCGGGGTCAATACGCTGTTCAACGCCTTGCTCAACAACAAAGAGTTTCAGCAGCTCGATTTCTCTTCTCTGCATCTTTCCGCCGGCGGCGGAATGCCGGTGCAGCAGGTGGTGGCCGAGCGCTGGGTTAAACTCACCGGCCAGTATCTGCTCGAGGGCTATGGCCTGACGGAGTGCGCGCCGCTGGTCAGCGTTAACCCCCATGATATTGACTACCACAGCGGCAGTATCGGGTTGCCGGTACCGTCGACCGAAGCGAAGCTGGTGGACGATGACGATAATGAAGTGCCGCCGGGTCAACCGGGGGAACTGTGCGTGAAAGGCCCGCAGGTGATGCTGGGCTACTGGCAGCGTCCCGATGCGACCGCGGAGATCATCAAAAACGGCTGGCTGCATACCGGCGATATTGCGGTGATGGACGATGAAGGCTTTTTGCGCATCGTCGATCGCAAAAAAGATATGATTCTGGTCTCCGGGTTTAACGTCTATCCGAACGAAATCGAAGATGTGGTGATGCAGCATTCGGGCGTTCAGGAGGTGGCTGCCGTCGGCGTACCGTCGGGCAGCAGCGGTGAAGCGGTAAAGATCTTCGTCGTGAAGAAAGACGCAGCGCTGACCGAAGATGCGCTGATCACCTTCTGCCGCCGCCATCTGACCGGATATAAAGTACCGAAACTGGTTGAATTCCGTGATGAACTGCCGAAATCCAATGTTGGAAAAATTTTACGGCGAGAACTGCGTGACGAAGCCCGCGCTAAAGTAGACAATAAAGCCTAAGGTATAGAGAGTCGCCAGACGCCGGCTAAGCCGGCGTTTTTTATGGGCGCAAGTTAAGAGAGCATGATTTGAACTATCAGATGATCACCACCGACGATGGTCTTCGCGCCATCTGTGAAGCGGCAAACGCGGCACCCGCGATTGCGCTGGATACAGAATTTGTCCGCACCCGCACCTACT
The DNA here is from genome assembly GCF_000735435.1 of Klebsiella planticola ATCC 33531. GTDB lineage: Bacteria > Pseudomonadota > Gammaproteobacteria > Enterobacterales > Enterobacteriaceae > Klebsiella > Klebsiella planticola. The sequence goes on from NZ_JMPP01000029.1 coordinate 73,785, forward strand.
ATCCGCAGCTGGGCCTGCTCCAGCTGTTTGACGGTGAACAGGTTTCGCTGATTGACCCGCTGGAGATAACCGACTGGGCGCCGATGCGTGAGCTGCTGCTGAACAAAGACGTCACCAAGTACCTGCACGCTGGCAGTGAAGATCTGGAAGTGTTCCTCAACACCTTTAACCTGATGCCGGAGCCGTTGATTGATACCCAGATTCTGGCCGCTTTTTGCGGGCGCCCGATGTCCTGGGGATTTGCGTCAATGGTGGAAGAGTATACCGGCATTGCGCTGGATAAGAGCGAGTCGCGCACTGACTGGCTGGCTCGTCCGCTGACCCAGCGTCAGTGCGACTATGCGGCGGCGGATGTCTGGTATCTTCTGCCGATCGCGAGCAAGCTGATGGCGGAAACCGAGGCCGCTGGCTGGCTGGATGCCGCGCTGGACGAATGCCGTCTGATGCAGCAACGCCGTCAGGAAGTGCAGGACCCGGCGCAGGCGTGGCGTGATATCGGCAACGCCTGGCAGCTGCGCACCCGTCAACTGGGCTGCCTGCAGCTGCTGGCGGAGTGGCGTTTACGTAAGGCGCGCGATCGCGATATGGCGGTCAATTTTGTGGTTCGTGAAGAGCATCTGTGGAACGTGGCGCGCTATATGCCGGGGAGCCTCGGGGAACTTGATAGCCTCGGCCTGTCCGGCAGCGAAATTCGTTTTCACGGCAAAACGCTGATAAGTCTGGTGGCGAAAGCCCAGGAGCTGCCTGAAGAGGCGCTGCCGGAGCCGCTGCAAAACCTGATTGATATGCCGGGCTACCGCAAAGTCTTTAAAGAGATTAAAGCGCTGGTGCAGGAAGTGAGTACCGAGAAGGGGCTGAGCGCAGAGCTGCTGGCATCAAGACGACAGATTAACCAGCTGCTGAACTGGCACTGGCAGTTGAAAAGCGGAAACGGACGACCTGAGCTGATTTCCGGCTGGCGAAGCGACCTGATGGCCGATCGTCTGCAGGCGTTGTTAAGCGAATATCCGCGCTAAGCCGCAGCAAAAAGCCCGGACAGACTCTCCGGGCCACTATGCCAACCAACCCGATAGCCCAAGGCTGTCGGGTTTATTTGGCTCAGGGTTTCGACTCTTCCGTTTCTGGCAAAGTCACGTTCAACTCCAGAATCGAAATATCGCCATCCCGTTGTTCCAGCTGAACGCTGACCATTTCCGGGTCGATCTGTACATACTTACAAATCACCTCCAGAATATCTTTGCGTAACTGCGGCAGATAATGCGGTTCAGCGTCGCCGCGACGACGCTCCGCGACGATGATTTGCAGGCGCTCTTTCGCAATGTTGGCCGTGTTCTTTTTCCGCGAGAGAAAAAAGTCGAGTAATGCCATAATTTATCCTCCGAACAGGCGTTTGAGGAAACCTTTCTTCTCTTCTTCAATGAAGCGGAAAGGACGTTCTTCTCCGAGCAGACGTTCAACCGTATCGGCATAGGCCTTACCTGCGTCTGACGCGTCATCCAGGATAACCGGCTCACCCTGGTTTGACGCCCGCAGCACGGACTGATCTTCCGGGATCACGCCTACCAGATTGATACGCAAGATTTCCAGAACGTCTTCCATGCTCAGCATGTCGCCTTTGTTTACACGACCTGGGTTATAGCGCGTGAGCAGCAGGTGTTCTTTGATCGGCTCATCGCCATTTTCCGCGCGGCGGGATTTGGAGGCGAGGATACCGAGGATACGGTCGGAGTCACGAACGGAGGAGACTTCCGGGTTGGTGGTGATGATGGCTTCGTCGGCAAAATAGAGCGCCATCAGCGCACCGGTTTCAATGCCTGCAGGAGAGTCGCAGACCACAAAATCGAAGTTCATCTTTTTCAGTTCTTCGAGAACTTTATCTACACCTTCGCGGGTCAGCGCATCTTTATCACGCGTCTGGGAGGCGGGGAGGATATAGAGATTGTCGGTGCGTTTATCTTTGATTAACGCCTGATTCAGCGTGGCATCGCCCTGAATCACGTTGACGAAGTCATAAACTACCCGACGCTCGCAGCCCATAATCAGGTCGAGGTTACGCAGACCGATATCAAAGTCGATAACGACAGTTTTCTTTCCCTTCTGGGCCAAACCGGTAGCGATGGCCGCGCTGGAGGTGGTCTTGCCAACGCCCCCTTTACCCGAAGTCACAACAATAATGCGTGCCATAGAAATTCCTTGTTAAAAAGGGACTAACTCAACGGTTGAATAGTCAAAGCGGTATCACCCAGACGCAGGCGGGCCGCTTTGCCATAAAATTCGGCCGGGATATTATCACTCAGCCAGTATTCCCCTGCGATGGAAACCAGTTCCGCCGTGAGGTGTGAACAAAATATTTGCGCTTCTCTGTCGCCGCCTGCGCCCGCGAGTGCGCGTCCCCGCATCATGCCATAAACATGGATGTTACCATCGGCAATAAGTTCCGCACCGGCACTCACATGATTTGTAACAATCAGATCACAGTTTGGTGCATAAATGCGCTGACCGGAACGTACCGGCAGATCAATTAAACGCGTTTTTGTGATCGGATTAACAACTGGCGGCGGCGCGACCGGCTCTGGCGTCGCCTGGCGGGGGATTTTCTCTTTCCCTTCCGTCAGTAAAGGAATCCCGGCGCGGTCGATTTCCGTTTTGAGCCGCGGGATTTTGCAACCACTCACGCCCATAATCCGTAAACCGGTGCTGACAATGGCTTCGTGCATAGGGCGCCAGTCAACGTCGTTTTCGACATTGCTGAGGTTCACAACGACCGGAGCGTGACGTAAAAAAGCGGGAGCCTGGGCGATCTTGTCTTCTAACGCCTGACGAATAACCTCGGGATTTGCGTCGTGCAAATGAACGACAGATAAGGTGAAGCTACTGCCCTTAAGTTCGATTGGCGTATTTGACATCCTGGCCTTACTCAATTTGCTGTTTATCACCTGCCGAAGTGCGGTGATATTCCGAAGACTAAAAGGCATGTTATAGTCACTCATATATTGAGGCAAGTGACCACGGGTCTAATTCCGAGTAAAACTATGTTTTGTGTGATCTATCGAAGTACTAAACGTGAGCAAACCTATTTATATGTCGAAAAAAGGGACGATTTCTCACGCGTTCCTGTCGAACTGATGGCAAGCTTCGGCACGCCGCAGATGACCATGCTGTTACCGCTCGACGGACGGAAAAAGCTTGCCGGTGCCGATCTGGAAAAAGTCAAACAGTCCCTGATTGATCAGGGCTATTATCTCCAACTTCCTCCTCCGACTGAGAATCTACTTAAGAAACACCTGGCGGAACAGGGGAATAAATCTGATTAACCCACCGAGGGGAAATAATGTACCAACATCATAACTGGCAGGGAGCATTACTGGATTATCCGGTAAGTAAAGTCGTTTGCGTGGGCAGCAATTATGCAAACCACATTAAGGAAATGGGCAGTGCAATGCCGGAAGAACCGGTGCTGTTTATTAAACCTGAGACGGCGCTATGCGATATCCGCCAGCCGTTGGTGCTCCCCGAGGGATTGGGTTCGGTGCATCACGAAGTTGAACTGGCGGTGCTGATTGGCAGCACGCTGCGCCAGGCGACGGAAGAGCACGTCCTGAAAGCGATTGCGGGCTACGGCGTAGCGCTGGATCTTACCCTGCGCGATCTGCAGGGTAAGATGAAAAAGGCCGGCCAGCCGTGGGAAAAAGCCAAGGGCTTTGATAATTCTTGCCCGGTTTCCGGTTTTATTCCGGCGGCGGAATTTCATAGCGACCCGCAAAATACGCCGCTGAGCCTGAAAGTGAACGGCGACGTTCGTCAGCAGGGAACAACGGCCGATATGATCCATAAAATCGTCCCGCTGATTGCCTATATGTCGCGTTTCTTTACGCTCAAAGCCGGCGATATCATCCTGACCGGCACGCCAGAAGGCGTCGGGCCGCTGAGCAGCGGCGATGAGCTGGAAGTCGGCTTTAATGGTCTGACGCTCTCCACCCGCGTACTGTAACGTCCTTTTGCCGCCTTTGCGGGCGGCAAAACTTGCATCAGCGTGCCAGACTGGTTATAAGGTGCACCCTGAATGGCAATGACGGATATCCCCTATGAGCGAACAACTTTTCTGGCAGCAAAAAACACTTGATGAAATGACCGACGCGGAGTGGGAATCACTGTGCGACGGGTGCGGACAGTGCTGCCTGCATAAGCTGATGGATGAGGATACGGATGAGATCTATTTCACCAACGTCGCCTGTCGTCAGTTAAATATTAAAACCTGCCAGTGCCGGAACTATGAACGACGTTTCGAGTATGAGCCGGACTGCATCAAGCTGACCCGCGATAATCTGCCTACGTTCGAATGGCTACCACCGACCTGCGCCTATCGCCTGCTGGCAGAAGGGAAGCCTCTGCCAAACTGGCACCCGCTGCTGAGCGGCTCGAAAGCGGCGATGCATGGCGAACGCATCTCCGTACGCCATATTGCGGTTAAAGAAGAGACGGTGCGCGACTGGCAGGACCATATTTTGAATAAGCCCGACTGGGCGCAGTGAAGCGTTGATGCTTGCTATCGTTTGCTAAAACCCGCCGCGAGGCGGGTTTTGTGTTTCACGGTATCTGAGCGGCTGGGTCAGGCTTTCTTAGCGTGAAACAGCCCGTTTTCGCCATGGCTCTCTTCTTCAACCCAGAAATTGATATTGAACTGCGCGTCATCGCTCATCTCGATGCGATGCCAGTACTGCGGCGGACTGGTGGCAAACTGGCCGGCGTTAATCACCACTTTGACTTCCGGCTCGCTTGCCTGTTCGTCAGCAAAGCCATAATAGGTGACGGTTCCTTCCATTACGCACAGCTGACCGAAAACGCCGGCGGCGGTATTGTGGTGGCTGAGCAGGGCGGCGGGGACGTTCTGTTTGGTGAAAAAAGGGGTGGAGCGTTTAACTTTCCAGTGAGCAGGAATACGCAGGTGAGACATCGTCAGCTCCTTAGTGGACAGATAAAAAAATGTATTTAATATGCATCTTTTGATCTGTCGTCGTCAATCGACAGGCAAAAAAAAACGCTCCTGAAGGAGCGTTTTTTTACCACTAACTTAGCGGCCGAAGAGATCGCGCTTTTTCGGTTTGAAAGGCTGAGCAATCAGCACCAGCAGCGCCACGATCAGATAGGCGGCGAAGATCCCTACCAGCCACTGTGGCATCTCCAGCGTCAGAAATTCCCACTGACGAACGGAGCAGTCGCCGCTGGCGACGAACATCTGCGGGATCCATTTATCCAGCGGGAGCCACGTTGGAAAACGCGCGGCGAAATCACAGGTCTGAAACGGGGAAGGGTGCAGCTGAATCATAGTGTGTTCCCACGCCAGCTGCAGACCGCGCAGCGCGCTATACAGCCAGATGACCAGCGCCACATAGCGTAACGGCGTTTTTGGCGCGATAGCCCCGACAATACCGGCGCCCATAATGCCTAATAATGCACAACGTTCATAAATACACATCACACAGGGTTGCAGCAACATCACGTGCTGGAACCACAGCGCAACTAATTCAAGGATAAAAGCGGTTAACGCCATCAGGAGCCAGGCTCCGCGTCCCCTTGAGCACTGGTTTAAATATCGCAACATAGTCATTTCCCTGGAACATGCCAAATCATGGCAGTGTAAACGAAAACCGTACCGACGCCAGCAGCTTGTTGGAAAATATTACATAAAAGAAGTGCGGTTATCCGCCTGACGGAGGCGGATAACCGGAGCTTAATTTAAGGAAGTGACGGCGTGATGAGCCAGTGGTTATCGAGCATCCACTGGGTGACAGGCATCAATGCGAATTCAACGCACAGCAGCCCCACCAGGGTCATGACGATGGTGTAGGGCAGCGCCATCCACACCATACGACCATAGGAAAGGCGAATCAGCGGCGCCAGCGCGGAGGTCAGCAGGAAAAGAAACGCCGCCTGGCCGTTAGGGGTGGCGACGGAAGGCAGGTTGGTGCCGGTATTGATCGCCACCGCCAGCAGTTCAAACTGCGGCAGGCTGATAACGCCGTTCTGCAGCGCCGTTCGGGCTTCGTTGATATACACCGTGCCAACGAAGACGTTGTCGGAAATTGACGACAGTAACCCGTTAAACAGATAGAACAACGACAGCTGGGCGTGCGGTGATGCCTGGAGGACAAACTGAATCACCGGCGTAAACAGGTGCTGGTCGATGATCACCGCAACCACGGCGAAAAATACGGTCAGCAGGGCGGTGAACGGCAGCGCCTCGGTAAAGGCTTTGCCGATGGCATGCTCGTCGGTGACGCCGGAGAAAGTCGTCGCCAGAATAATCACCGATAAACCGATCAGCCCCACTTCAGCAAGGTGCATCGCCAGCGCGGTCACCAGCCAGATACCGATAATCCCCTGCGCAATCAGCCGCAGGCGATCCTGACGGCTGCGCTGCTGACGGCTGCGATCGTCGAACTCCTGTAACACCTTACGTACGACTGGCGGCAACGGTTCACCGTAGCCGAACCGTTTGGTTTTCTCCAGCAGCAGGCAGGTCAGCAGGCCGCAGATCATCACCGGCAGCGTCACCGGAGCCATCCGCAAAAAGAACTCGCCGAAGTGCCAGCCCGCCGCCTTGGCAATGATCAGGTTTTGCGGCTCGCCCACCATGGTCATTACGCCGCCGAGCGCCGTCCCGACGCCCGCATGCATCATCAGGCTGCGCAGAAAGCCGCGGAACTGTTCCAGCACGTCACGATAATGCTGGTCGATGTGGCTATCGTCGAGGATATCGTTATCATCCGGGCGCGCGGAGGCGACGCGGTGATAGATGCCGTAGAAGCCAACGGCGACGCTGATCACTACCGCCACAACGGTCAGCGCATCGAGGAAGGCGGAGAGGAAGGCCGCTGCGAGACAAAAAGAGAGCGACAGCAGCATCTTACTGCGAATCCCCAGCAGCAGGCGGGTAAAGATAAACAGCAGCAGCTGCTTCATAAAATAGATCCCCGCCACCATGAACATCAGCAGCAGGAGCACTTCCAGATTGCTGGCAATCTCTTCGCGGACATGTTCCGGGCTGGTCATGCCGATCATCACCGCCTCAATCGCCAGCAGGCCTCCCGGCAGGAGCGGGTAACACTTGAGCGCCATGGCGAGGGTAAAGATAAATTCCACCACCAGCATCCAGCCGGCAATAAACGGATTGAGGTGAAAAACCAGAGGGTTAACGATCAAAACAATGATGAGAGCGAGTTTATACCAGTCAGGGGACTGGCCAAGAAAATTGCGCCACAGGGCGCGGCCATAAGACATTTCCACGACAGACTTCCTTCCCGTCAAATTAATGACATAATTTTACGTGTAACTATTTACAAGATTACCAGTTGAGCAAAACGGGAAGCAACTTACTTCGCCTCGCGTTCGCGCGATGGCAGGGGGTAACGAAAAGTTGAAAATGAAACGGCGATCCCCTTTTAATTACTTTCTGACGCTATCTGCTCTATAGCGGCTCTGGTATGATGAGTGGAATTTGCAACGCTGTGTAATGGAAATCTAATTATGGTCATTAAGGCGCAAAGCCCTGCGGGTTTCGCGGAAGAGTACATCATCGAGAGTATCTGGAATAATCGTTTTCCCCCAGGCACCATCCTCCCCGCCGAACGTGAACTTTCTGAACTCATTGGTGTGACCCGCACCACCTTACGCGAAGTGTTGCAACGTCTGGCCCGTGATGGTTGGTTGACGATTCAGCACGGCAAGCCGACGAAGGTGAACAATTTCTGGGAAACGTCCGGGCTGAATATTCTCGAAACTCTGGCGCGTCTTGATCATGACAGCGTTCCGCAGCTGATCGATAACCTGCTGTCGGTACGTACCAATATCTCTACCATCTTCATCCGCACCGCGTTCCGTCAGCATCCTGACAATGCGCTGGAAGTGCTTGCCAGCGCGCGGGAAGTCGAAGATCACGCCGACGCGTTCGCCGAGCTGGATTACAACATCTTCCGCGGCCTGGCGTTCGCCTCTGGTAACCCGATTTACGGCCTGATCCTCAACGGAATGAAAGGGCTGTACACTCGCATCGGTCGTCACTATTTTGCCAATCCGGAAGCGCGCAGCCTGGCGCTGGGCTTCTATCATCAGCTGGCGAAAGTGTGCGAAGAGGGGCTGCACGAGAAAGTTTACGAGATTGTCCGTCGTTACGGCCACGACAGCGGCGAGATCTGGCACCGGATGCAGAAAACCATGTCGGGTGATTTAGTCATCGGCATGCGTTAAAGGACACCGACGTTATAAAAAATGCCCGGCAAGCTGTCGGGCATTTTTTCATCGTTTTACAGCGCGTTCTGGCGCGGCGGGCTACGCTCCAGCAGTTCGATACTGCCATCGGCATTTTGTTGTTCCAGCAGGATATCAAACCCCCACAGACGATGGACGTGCTTGAGCACTTCGCGACGCCCTTTATCCAGCGGGACGCGGTTGTGCGGCACATAACGCAGCGTTAATGAGCGGTCGCCGCGCAGATCGACGCTCCATACCTGAATATTCGGCTCGAGGTTGCTGAGGTTGTACTGGGCGGACAGCTTCGAGCGGATCTCCCGATACCCCTCCTCGTTATGGATAGCGGAGATCTCCAGGTAGTTATTATGATCGTCATCCAGCACCGTAAAGAAGCGGAAGTCGCGCATGACCTTCGGTGACAGGAACTGGCTGATAAAACTCTCGTCTTTGAAATCACGCATCGCGAAATGCAGCGTTTCCAGCCAGTCAGAGCCGGCGATATCCGGGAACCAGTAGCGGTCTTCTTCGGTCGGCGACTGGCAAATACGCTTAATGTCCTGGAACATGGCGAAGCCCAGAGCGTACGGGTTAATCCCGTTATACCACTGGCTGTTATAGGGCGGCTGGAATACCACGTTGGTGTGGCTGTGCAGAAACTCCAGCATAAAGCGCTCCGTCACTTTCCCTTCGTCATAAAGGTGATTGAGGATCGTGTAATGCCAGAAGGTGGCCCACCCTTCGTTCATCACCTGGGTCTGCTTCTGCGGATAAAAATACTGGCTGACCTTGCGCACGATACGCAGGATTTCGCGTTGCCACGGCTCCAGCAGCGGCGCGTTCTTCTCCATAAAGTACAGCAGGTTCTCCTGCGGCTCTGAAGGGTAGCGGCGGGCCGACTCAATGGTCTTCTCTTCTTCCCGCTTCGGCAGAGTGCGCCATAGCATATTCACCTGGCTTTGCAGATACTCTTCCCGGCTTTTCTGCCGCGCTTTTTCCTCCTGCAACGAGATTTTTTGCGGGCGTTTGTAGCGATCGACGCCGTAGTTCATCAGGGCATGACAGGAGTCGAGGAGCTTCTCCACCTCATCAACGCCGTAGCGCTCTTCGCAGTCGGTAATGTATTTGCGGGCGAAAATCAGATAATCAATGATCGAGCTGGCGTCGGTCCAGCTGCGGAACAGATAGTTGTTTTTGAAAAAAGAGTTGTGACCGTAGCAGGCATGGGCCATCACCAGCGCCTGCATGGTGATTGTGTTCTCCTCCATCAGGTAGGCGATGCAGGGATTGGAGTTAATCACAATCTCATAGGCCAGCCCCTGCTGACCGTGCTTATACGCCTGCTCGGTTTCGATAAACTTTTTACCGAACGACCAGTGCGGGTAGTTGATGGGCATGCCGACGCTGGAATAGGCATCCATCATCTGCTCGGAAGTAATGACTTCGATCTGGTGCGGATAGGTGTCGAGACGGTATAGCTTCGCTACCCGGTCAACCTCGGCAAGGTAGGTTTCCAGCAGTTCAAAAGTCCAGTCGGGTCCATCGCTTAAACGAGTAGTGTCCCTGTTCATGGAATCAATCGTAGCCATTAGCGCGCCCTCGTTGTAGGTGGCTCTCTCTGTACGGAAAGCCTCTCATCAAGCATAGAACAGGGGATGACAAACTGCGCCTCCCGACAATTTCTTTTCTTCGCGATTTCGCAATCTTAAAGGCCTTATTTACCCGAACCATCAGAATATTATTCTGAGTAAAAATGAAGCGCAGCAGGAGATAGTAAATCTATAGGGTCAGTGCTGGTGCGGTTTGCTGTGAGTTAAGTCACCATAAATAAAGCGTATGTTGAATAATATTTTCAACTGAGTTATCAATTTGTAATCAGATGATTGTTCTTTAACTATTACGGAGTCGCTATGCGAGTCGTCATACTGGGAAGTGGGGTAGTTGGGGTTGCGAGTGCATGGTATCTAAGCCAGGCGGGTCATGAAGTGACGGTTATCGACCGTCAACCCGGGGCGGCGGAAGAGACCAGCGCCGCTAACGCCGGGCAGATTTCCCCGGGCTATGCTGCGCCGTGGGCGGCGCCAGGCGTGCCGCTGAAGGCCATCAAATGGATGTTCCAGCGCCACGCGCCGCTGGCTATCGGGCTTGACGGGACTCAGTTCCAGCTAAAGTGGATGTGGCAAATGCTGCGCAACTGCGATACCCGCCATTATATGGAGAACAAAGGGCGGATGGTGCGTCTGGCGGAATACAGCCGCGACTGCCTGAAAGCGCTGCGTGAGAGCACCGGGATCCAGTATGAGGGCCGCCAGGGCGGCACATTGCAGCTGTTCCGTACGGAAAAACAGTATGAAAACGCCACCCGCGACATCGCCGTGCTGGAAGATGCCGGCGTTCCGTACCAGCTTCTGGAAGCGAAACGTTTGCTGGAAGTGGAGCCCGCGCTGGCCGAAGTCAGCCATAAGCTGACCGGCGGCCTGCGTCTACCCAATGATGAAACCGGCGATTGCCAGCTGTTTACCACGCGCCTGGCGGCGATGGCGGAGCAGGCGGGCGTCACCTTCCGCTTTAATACGCCGGTGGACGCGCTGCTGTATGAAGGCGAACAGATTGCCGGCGTGAAATGCGGCGCTGAAATAATCAAAGGCGATGCTTATGTGATGGCCTTTGGTTCTTACTCTACCGCGATGTTGAAAGGGCTGGTGGACATTCCGGTCTATCCGCTGAAGGGCTATTCGCTGACCATTCCGATTGCCGAGGAGGACGGCGCGCCGGTTTCGACTATTCTTGATGAAACCTACAAAATCGCCATTACCCGCTTTGACCAGCGTATCCGCGTGGGCGGGATGGCGGAAATCGTCGGCTTTAATAAAGAACTGCTGAAGCCGCGCCGGGAAACGCTGGAGATGGTGGTCCGCGATCTGTTCCCGCGCGGCGGCCACGTTGAGCAGGCCACCTTCTGGACCGGGCTGCGCCCGATGACGCCGGACGGTACGCCGGTGGTAGGCCGTACAGCGTATAAGAATTTGTGGCTGAACACCGGGCACGGCACGCTGGGCTGGACCATGGCCTGCGGTTCCGGACAGTTGCTCAGTGATTTGATCTCAGGCCGTACACCGGCCATTCCGTACGATGATCTGGCCGTCGCGCGCTATAGCCCCGGCTTTACTCCGGCACGCGCTCAGCATCTGCACGGCGTTCATAACTAAGGAGTCTTCATGTCCCGTCCTGTATTGGCCAGCATTGATTTGTCGGCCTTGCGGCAGAATTTGCAGATTGTCCGGCGTGCGGCCCCCGCCTCGCGCCTGTGGGCGGTGGTGAAAGCCAACGCCTATGGTCACGGCCTGTCGCGCGTCTGGAGCGCGCTGAGCGGCGCTGATGGCTTCGCGATGCTCAACCTTGAAGAGGCGATCCTGCTCCGCGAGCACGGCTGGAAAGGGCCGATTCTGATGCTGGAGGGTTTCTTCCACGCCGATGAGCTGGCGCTGTTCGATAAGTACCGCCTGACCACCAGCGTGCACAGTAACTGGCAGATTAAGGCGCTTCAGCAGGCCAAACTCCACGCGCCGCTGGATATCTACGTCAAGGTTAACAGCGGGATGAATCGCCTCGGTTTTATGCCGGATCGCATTCATACCGTCTGGCAGCAGCTGCGGGCGCTGAACAACGTCAGCGAAATGACGCTGATGTCGCATTTTGCCGATGCGGAAAATCCGCAGGGCATTATTGAGCCGATGCGCCGTATCGAGCAGGCGGCGGAAGGGCTGGATTGCCGGCGTTCGCTGGCTAACTCCGCGGCGACGCTGTGGCATCCAGAAGCCCATTTCGACTGGGTGAGGCCGGGGATTGTGCTGTATGGCGCCTCGCCTTCCGGCCAATGGCAGGATATCGCCAATAGCGGCCTCAAGCCGGTGATGACGCTGAGCAGCGAAATCATCGCCGTGCAGAACCTGAAGGCGGGAGAGGCGGTGGGCTACGGCGGCCTGTATCGGGCATCCGGCGAACAGCGCATTGGGATTGTGGCCTGCGGTTACGCCGACGGCTATCCGCGCGTGGCACCGGACGGTACGCCGGTGCTGGTTGACGGCGTTCGGACCCGCACGGTGGGCCGGGTGTCGATGGATATGCTGGCGGTCGATTTAACGCCTTGCCCACAGGCCGGGATCGGTGCGCCGGTAGAGCTGTGGGGCAAAGAGATCAAAATTGACGATGTCGCCAGCGTCTGCGGCACCGTCGGCTATGAGCTGATGTGCGCGCTGGCGCCCCGCGTTCCGGTGGTGACCGGGTAACTTGCCTGGACGGCGCTATTCGCCGGTCTGATGAGCCAGAATTGCAGTCAGTGACTGGAATTCTGGTTTTCCGCTTGCGGTAGTCGGAAAAACCGGCCCGGTGGTAAACCGGGGAAACCCCCGCGTCAGCCGTATGTCGGCGGCGCCCGCCCGCTGCGCATCCTCGCCCTGTACGCCTCGTTCCGACCGCCGAAGGTCTGCCAGCAATACAGCGTGCCTGCCTGGCTTCTTGATTCGATTCCGTTGCCTGCTACGATCTGCTTAACGCAGGCTGCCATCGCCAGAGGCGTGGATGGCCCGAACGGGCGGATAACATGACGGACATCAAACCGAGAGATGCCTGTTCCACGGGATTGAGCCCTCAAACGTCCGGACGCATGGCAGACCGAGTTGGCGATATCCATCCCGACACTCCCGCTTGTGGCGCGGTCATTGACTGCCGTCTTCAGCGCAGGCAGTAAAAATCAGCAACCGACTACTTCTGGAAACAATGTCCAGCACCTGACTACAATGCCCCAGCGAGCCAACGGTCGTCATGTACAGAACCCAACACGGACAGCGAGATGCCAATGATGAGATTTACCCGCCCCCTGATTAAAGCTGGCTTAAAAGTGGCCTCGCTGGGGAAAAAAATAGCCATTGGCCTGCTTATCGTTATTACCGTTTTTATTGCCGGGCGTATTTACGAAACGCAGCGTGGGCCAGCACTACATCCGTGGCATACCTGGTCTGCTGATGAAATGTCGACAGCGGAGATTGACCGCTCGACCTTCGCGGGCTATCTGGCGCGAGAAGACGCGATTTTTCACGAGATGAAAATTCAGCTGACCAATACGCTTCCTGACGATCAAAAAACGCCGCTTAATCGGTTTTATGCCCAAAGCCAGGTCTACCCGCAACAGTTTCAGCCTGACTGGAATCGCTCCTTTGTGCTGCTGCCGGAGGGGACACCGCGCGGCGCCGCGGTGTTACTTCATGGCTTGACGGACTCGCCGTACAGCGTGCGCTATCTGGCAAAGGCCTACCAGCAGCAGGGGTTCGTTGCCGTTGTGCCGAGGCTGCCGGGGCATGGTACTGCGCCGGGTTCGCTGACCGCCGTTGACTGGCAACAGTGGATGGCGACAACGCGACTGGCGGTACGCGAAGCGACCCGCCTGGCCGGGGCGAACGTCCCGCTGCATGTTATCGGCTATTCCAACGGCGGCGCGCTGGCGCTGAAATATGCGCTCGACGCGCTGGATGATAAGACCTTGTCTCAGCCGCAGCAGATAGTCCTGCTGTCGCCGATGATTGGGGTGACCGCTTTTGCCCGCTTTGCCGGGCTGACGGGGTTACCGGCGGTGTTTCCTGCTTTTGCGCGGGCGGCATGGCTGAACGTGGTCCCCGAGTTTAATCCTTATAAATACAATTCCTTTCCGGTGAAGGCGGCCCGACAGTCGTGGCTGTTAACCCAGGCGCTGCAGGAGAAAATTGTCCAGGATTCCCGCAGCCAGCGGCTCGCAGCGCTTGCTCCGGTGCTGACTTTTCAGTCGGTGATGGACTCCACCGTCAGCACCAGGGCCGTGGTGGATTCGCTGTATCGTTATTTGCCGGAAAACGGCAGTGAACTGGTGATTTTTGATATCAACCAGGCGGCGAATTTGCGCGCGCTGTTTCGACCCGCGGTCTACTCTGCGCTCAGCACGCTATTGCCGCCAGCGCCGCGGCGCTATCGCACGACGGTGATTACCAATGCCTCGCCCACCACGTATGATACCGTCGCTCGTACCACGCCAGCAGGCGCGCAAGAGGAGCAGGTGACGCGGCTGAACATGGCGTGGCCGCAGGATATGTATTCGCTCTCGCACGTCGCGGTGCCATTCCCGATGACCGACTCCCTGTACGGTCGCGAGCCGACGGAGAAGAACCTTTACGGCATTAGTATCGGCACCATTTCGCTACGCGGAGAGACCTCAACCCTCAGCGTAGGGCTGGATACGCTGATGCGCGTCACCTCCAACCCGTTCTTCCCATTTATGATGGAGCGTATTCAGCAACATATTCGCGGCGCTGTCCCGCCTTCTCCCTGAATCGGGATTATAATGCGAGGACATCCTTTGATTTCCCGACCGGCGCATACGCCAGATTCAATGAGCGTCGTGAGAATGTCCTGATTCAGAAATGGTAGGGTTTATCGCTCTGGGGGAGCGCCTTGCCGGCTACTATAGCCCTGTCATCAGGGACGCCTGTGACCAGCAAACTAGCGGCGGTGATATTGGCAAAGCGCGTTTATTATTCCCGGACTGAATCGTTACCGGTGATTTTTTAAGGAAAAACCTATGCAACATTGTCGGCTGATAGTGTGGGCAACCCTGATTATTTTCGCCACGGCGGTACAGGCTGAAGACCATGTTTACGGCGAACAGCGCATCAGCGGCTGGTGGAACTGGCTCAAAAACGATGTTTCGCAAACCTGGAATCAGCCGCAAAATTATGACCTCTATCTGCCGTTTCTTAGCTGGCACAACCGCTTAACCTACGATAAAGAGAAAACGGATAACTACAATGAGATGCCCTGGGGCGGCGGCTTCGGCGTCTCTCGCTATCACGATGATGGCGACTGGAGTTCGCTGTATGCCATGATGTTTAAGGATTCGCATAACAAATGGCAGCCTATCGTCGGCTACGGCTGGGAGAAGGGCTGGTATCTGGATAGCCGCCAGGATTTCCGCCTTGGTCTTGGCGTGACCGCCGGGATCACCGCCCGTGATGATTTTGCTAATTATGTCCCCTTACCGATTATTCTCCCCTTATTTTCCGCGAGCTATCAGCGGCTTAGCGTACAGTTCACCTATATTCCCGGCACCTACAATAACGGCAATGTCCTGTTTGCCTGGCTCCGCTATGGTTTTTAAACCCGGGTCAGCTGGACGCCGGTGATTTAAAGGGTGATCACTTTTTTAGTGATGGAGTGGGATAACGCCAGCATGGAAATCAATACCGAGACGATAAACGTCAGGGCAATCAGCATTAATTTTGTGGTCAGCGAACCGATTGGGATAAGGGTGCTCAGGAGATGAAAAATTGAGTAATGGAGAATATAAACCCCGGTCATCGTTTTGCTGATTGCCGCCAGAATACTCTCTTTAAACTCGCTGTTTTTGCGAAAACGCACGCCGTTGGCCGCAATGACCAGCGCGACCACCAGAATATAAATTTGCGAACCGGTGAGAATGAACGCATTTCTGTCGGCCTTGAACAGGGCGAAAAAGAAATGGCGCTCGTAAAACCAGGTGAAAAGATAAATAAAGGGGATAGCAAACATCGCGGCTTTGACGACGTTATCGCGATTAAGCCAGCGCACGACCAGCGGGTCGCTAAACAGCTGACCGGTTAAATAAAACAACAGCCAGGTCCACAGGCGATACTGCGGCGCCAGGGTCAGCGCATGCACGTTGGGATAGAGGGCCGCCAGCAGGTCGTAACCATAGGAGAAAAGCAGTAATACAAACACCACGCCGAAGAAGAGCCTTCTTCGCTGGCTTAGCCACTCGATCAGCGGGTGGAAGGTATAAATCACAATAAAGGCGAAGACAAACCACGGCTGGATAAGATAGCCGCGCTGATAGGGCTCCCAGAGGTAGTAAATCGTCATCCAGAAAAGAAAGACGATCACCACGCTTTTAATTTTCCCCATCTGCCAGCTCGCGCTATGCCGGGACTGAGCATCGAGATAACCGGCCACCACAAAAAACAGCGGCGTGGCGATGGTTGAGATAAACGTCAGAAAGCCGAGGATCCAGTGATAATCGTAATCATACCGATCCCAGGTGTTATAGATGGTAAAGAAGGTGACCGCCGTCATGCATCCCAGCGTTTTAATAATATTTAACCCGGTGGTGTTCATTGTGGTTGCCGCATATCCTTAGGGTGGAAACAGGCGTAAATAACCGGAAGAACCAGGAGCGTCAGAAGGGTCGCAAAACCCAGCCCGAACATGATAACCACCGCCATACTCTGGAAGAAGACGTCCAGCAGCAGCGGCGCCAGCCCGAGCACGGTGGTGAAGGCCGTGAGCAGTATCGGGCGTAAGCGCGAGGTTGCCGCATAGATAATCGCCTCGTGCTGCGGTTTTTCCTGTTTTTGTTGTTCAATCTCTTCAACCAGCACGATACCGTTACGGATAAGCATTCCGCTCAGGCTCAGTAGACCGATAAGCGCCATAAAACCAAAAGGGATGCCGGTAATTAAAAATCCCGGCGTCACGCCGATCAGCGCCAGCGGTACGGTCAGCCAGATGGCAATGGCATTCTTCAGCGAGCTGAACATCAACACGGTGATGACGAACATCACCAGATAGCCCAATGGCAGGGTGGTGAACAGCCCCTGCTGCGCTTCGCTGGAGTTCTCGGCATCGCCTCCCCACTCAATGCTGTAGCCGTGCGGCAGGCTGAGCGCGTCAATCTGCGGCTGGACCCGCGCCAGAATATCGCCTGGGGTTTGATTGCTCAGCGGGTCGGGGTCGGTCATCACCGTGAGCACGCGGCTGCGGTCGCGGCGCAGAATTAACGGGTCTTCCCATTCGAGGTTAAAGCCGCTGACGACGTTGCTTAGCGGAATGTACTGCTGACGGCTTTGGCTCCACACCAGCACGTTTTGCAGATGGTTAGCATCCTGACGTTCGGCGGCCGGCGGGCGCACCACCACCGGCAGCAGATCGGCGCCTTCGCGATACAGCCCGGCGCGGCTACCGCTGAAATTCATCTGCAGCGCACTGTCGATATCTTGCTTATCCACCCCCAGCTCGCGCCCCAGGGTAGGGGAATACTGCGGGCGGATCGTTTTACTGCGGTTTTGCCAGTCGTTACGCACGCTGCCGACGGCCGGATCTGCCGTGAGGATCGTGCTTACCTGGCTGGCTATCAGCCGCAATCTGTCGGGATCGGGGCCTTTAATCCGTACCTCGATTGCGCTGTCGCCGGACGGACCAAACATCACCCGCTTGCTGCTGGCGTTCACCTGCGGATAGTAACGCGCAATATAGGCATCCACGTGACGAGTGAGGGCGTCAATGCTGCGCCGGTCGTCCATGCGAACCATGATCTGCGCATAGTTGCTGTACTGCCGCTGGCCGCTATAGGTGAGGATAAAGCGCATGCTGCCCTGACCGACGGTGGCCACGGTGGTGACGACGCCGGGCTGGCCGTTAATCGCGGTTTCGATATCGCTGGCCATTTTTTCCGTGGCGGCAATGTCGGTGCCGTAGGGCAGCCACAGATCCACAAAGAAGATCGGCGTATTGGATGACGGGAAAAAGTTCTGCCGCACCGAGCCAAATCCCCAGACTGCGCCAGCCAGCAGCGCAGCCATCACCACGAGGGTGACGGTTTTTTGCCGCAACAGGGCGTTGAGGATCCGCTGGTAGCTGCGGTAGAAGCGCCCGCGGTAAGGATCGGTCTCAGCGGCCGGCGCCGGGGATGCCGCGCCTTTAAACAGCCACCATTTGATCAGCACCGGGGTAATGGTGAGCGCCGAGAACCAGCTGAGCATCAGGGAGATTAACAGTACCTGGAACAGCGATTTACAATATTCCCCCGTCGAGTCCTGCGACAGGCCGATAGGTGCGAAGGCGAGGATCGCAATCACCGTTGCTCCCAGCAGGGGCAGGGCGGAACGGCGGATAACGTAGTTGATGGCGGTCAGCAGCGTTGACCCCTGCTGGCGGGCAATCAGCACCCCTTCGACAATCACGATAGCATTATCGACCAGCATACTGAGGGCGATAATGAGCGCCCCCAGCGAAATCCGCTGTAGCTCAATACCCCACAGGTACATAATCAGCAGCGTGCCCAGCACGTTGAGGGCCAGCGAGAACGCAATAATAATACCGCTGCGCACGCCCATAAAGATCAGCAGCACGCCGACAACAATGGCCAGCGCCATTAAGAAATTAGTGATAAAGCCGTTAACCGAGTGGCCAACTTCAGCCGCCTGATCGTAGAACAGATCGAGGTGAATCCCGGCGGGTTTTTCCGCCGACATTTGCGCCAGTTTAGCCTCCAGCGCGTGGCCAACATCGATGACGTTGACGCCGGGAATAAACGAGACGCCCATCGTCACCGCCTGGCGGCCGTTGGCGTGGTAGATGCTGGACGGGGATTCGCTCAACCCGCGCGAGATCGTCGCAATATCCCGCAGCCGGGTCGCCGCTCCCGTGCCATGCGGGTTGATCGGCAGGTCGCCCAGTTCGTCGATATTGTCAAATTCCCCGGTGGGATGCAGGCGAATGGACTCGCTGCCGGATTTTATCTCCCCGGCGCTGGAAACGACGTTCAGGCGACTGAGAAGAGCGGAAAGCTGATTAAGGGTAATGCCGCGGGCCGCCATTTTAGGCAGCGAGATATCAATGTTAATTTGCTGAGGGATCGCGCCGCCGATGGCGACCTTGCCGACGCCGGGCACCAGCACCAGCTCCCGGCGCAGCTGCTCGGCATAGCGGACCAGCTCCGGATTGCTAAAACTGTCGCCGGAAATGGCAAAGAAGAAGCCAAACACGTCGCCGAAATCATCGTTGACGAAGGGGGAAACCACGCCTGGCGGGAAGAGGCGGGCCGCATCGCCCACCCTGCGCCGCAGCTCATCCCAGATTTGCGGCAGCTCATTGGAGTGGTAATTCGAGGCGATGTTCACCGTAATCTGCGAGAGTCCGTTGGACGAAATAGAGCTGACGTTATCCAGATAGGGCAACTGTTGCAGGGCATTTTCCAGCGGAAGGGTGACCTCTTCTTCGACCTGTTGCGCCGATGCGCCAGGATAGTGGGTAATGACCACCGCCGTTTTAATGGTAAAGGCCGGATCTTCCAGACGGCCGATATTGAGCAGGGCAAAAATACCGCCAATGCCCAGCAGCAGAATAGTTAACCAGACGCGAACGGGATTATTAATAAACTGGCGAGAGATATCCATTACAGGCCTCGTTCACGCGTCCAGATTCGAACCGGCTGTTGGGCATGCAGTTCGCTTACGCCAGCCGCCACAACGCGCTCGCCGGCGCTGAGCCCGTCGGTAATGACCACACCCTGGGTGGTTACCTGCCCGACACTCACTTTGCGATCTTCAAGATGCAGCTGTTCTCCATCGCCTTTAATTACCCACACGTGCGGCTCATTGCGCGGATGATTATCGGGATTGAACACCGCCTCAACCGGCACCACCAGCGCCTCATGACCCGCGTTGGCGGGCAGATTTGCCAGATTCACCGTCACGGTTCCGCTGACGCCGCCCACCGCAGGGAAATCAGCCGGACGCGGCATGGTCAAAATCACCTGCCACGTCAGGGTATGATTGTCGCTGCTGCCGGAATGCTCTTTGTACTGGGCGGTGAACTGGCGCTCCGGCAGGGCGTTGATTTTCACTATCGGGCGGTACTGGGCGTTGCGAATATCAAAGGCGCTAAACAGGTTTTCCGGAATACTGAAGACCACATCAAGGAGATCGCTACGCGTCAGGGTCACAATGGTCTGGCCGGCGGCGACCACCTGGTGATTGCGGACCGGCACGCTGGCCGCTACCCCGCTAAACGGCGCGTTTAGCGTCATCTGGTCGAGCTCTTCGCGGGCAATTTTCAGCGCGGCATTTGCCGAGTCGCGGCTGGCGCGCTGGATGTCCATTTCAGCTTTCGAAATAGCCTGGCGGCCGGCCAGGGTCTGGAAGCGATCGAACTGCCGCTGCGCGAGCGTGGCGGCAGTTTGTCGTTCATTGAAGCGCTGTTGGGCTTCCCGCGCGTTCAGGCGGGCGAGGACCTGTCCTTGCGTAATGTTCGCCCCCTGGCGAACGTCGA
This sequence comes from Klebsiella planticola ATCC 33531, assembly GCF_000735435.1. Lineage (GTDB taxonomy): Bacteria > Pseudomonadota > Gammaproteobacteria > Enterobacterales > Enterobacteriaceae > Klebsiella > Klebsiella planticola. Next base: position 94,140 of record NZ_JMPP01000029.1, read on the forward strand.
GCGATTCAACCTGGCCACCGCGTTTAAAAGACAGATCCGTAGAGTCCCCGGATTCGATGCGCGCAGGAAAAATACGTTGCTGTGAATCACCGACGGCGGTTACCTCCACCGCTTTAACCATCCGCGGTAGTGGCGTGACCTGGGGTGCTTTCTGATCGCAAGCTGTTGTTATTAAAATAACAACAGGAATGAGAGAAAAATAACGCTTCACTGTATTCCCCTCAGTGTGAATAGATTTATTTTACATGTTTGTTACAAGCGCCATGATTATTCAGCCAACGCGGAGACAACGACATAAGTGAATAAACCTGTCGCCGTACAGGCAATGATTGCCAGGGCGATAAACAGGCTCAGACGAACCAGACTATAGCCAAACATCGCGCCTCCTTTAGTACTGGATATATAGTAAGTAAATTCTCACATGACTAATTATGGGGTGATTTTTGGAAGTACTATAGCTCCTGATTATGAGCATAGTCGTAGAAAAGCGGAAATGTTAAAAAGAGTAAAAATTGTCCTTATGTCGAAGTTTTAGCGCTGTTTCCAGCCGATTTGTCTGAGGTGGGCGGGCTCTGTGATATTTTTCAATATAATAACCGGTGGCTTAATCATGTTAACCGTCCTGTGCTACGTTTAATTATACCGACTTTTGTGCCAGCTTTTGTTTCTGAGATTATTTCCTCAATACGACACGTCAGGCGTTAATCGCCAACTATTCTATTGGTAATAAAAGGATTGTCTCTATGTATAAAAATATCCTGGTCCCGGTTGATGTCTTTGAAATTGGTCTCGCCGACAAAGCGTTATCCCATGCTCAGTTTCTTGCGCAAAGCGCTTCCGGGAAAATTCATTTAGTGCACGTAAACCCTCTGTTTTCCCCAGCGCTAACGCGCGGATTTATTTCCGATGCACGAAAAATGGAAGACTATCTGGTTAAAAACTCAGAGGAAAAACTGGCTGAGCTGGCCAAAAAGTCCACCTTGCCGGAAAGTGACATCCATATTCATGTCCGCAGCGGCAATATTCGTGATGAAGTGATCAAACTGGCCGACGAACTGCAGGCGGATGTGGTGATTATTGGCTCGCGTAACCCCAATATTCAGACCCACTTGCTGGGTTCCGAGGCGGCAAGCATCGTGCGTTATGCCCACGTTCCGGTTTTCGTTGTGCGTTAGGGGCGGCCTGATGCTGTTCTGATTTCCGTTACAGGAGTGAGGAGATAACTATGAGTACAGACAAACCGGCTGGCCCGTTCTACAAGCTCTCCGTCGATGAAACCCTGACCAGCACCAACAGTTCCTCCGAAGGTATTAGCAGCGCAGAAGCGGCCTCGCGACTCCAGCAGTACGGTGAGAATGCGCTACCCCAAAAGCCGGGCAAACCCGCCTGGCTCCGCTTCCTCGCCCATTTCAACGATGTCCTGATCTACGTCCTGCTGGCAGCCGCGCTGCTGACTGCGGTCATGGGGCACTGGGTTGATACCCTGGTGATCCTCGGCGTCGCGGTGATCAATGCCCTGATTGGCCATATCCAGGAAAGTAATGCGGAAAAATCGCTGCAGAGCATTCGTAATATGCTTTCCAGCGAAGCGGTGGTGATCCGTCAGGGGAACCATGAAACGGTGGCGACCACCGCGCTGGTGCCGGGTGATATTGTGGTGATCCGGGCAGGGGACCGAATCCCTGCCGACCTGCGGGTTATTGAAGCCCACAATCTGCGTGTGGAAGAGGCGATTCTCACCGGTGAGTCGACGGTCGTGGAAAAAAACACCGAGGCGCTGAGCGGCGAGCTTCCCCTCGGCGATCGCACGAACCTGTTGTTTTCGGGGACCACGGTCAGTTCCGGCGGCGGGAAAGGTCTGGTGGTGGCGACCGGCGGGGATACCGAACTGGGCCATATCAACCAGATGATGGCGGATATTGAAAAGCACCGTACGCCGCTGCTGGTACAGATGGATAAGCTCGGCAAAGCCATCTTTATTATCATCCTGGTGATGATGGCCGCGCTGTTCGTCTTCAGCCTGCTGTTTCGCGATATGCCGGTTTCAGAGCTGATGCTCTCGCTGATTAGCCTTGCGGTGGCGTCGGTGCCGGAAGGTTTGCCGGCGATCATCTCGATCATTCTCTCTTTGGGCGTGCAGACCATGGCGCGGCAGAAGGCGATTATCCGCAAGCTGCCGACCGTTGAGACCCTCGGGGCGATGACGGTGATCTGCTCGGATAAAACCGGAACGCTGACCATGAACGAGATGACGGTAAAAGCCGTCATTACGGCGGATACCGTCTATCGGGTAGAAGGCGATAGCTATGAACCGATCGGGAATATTCACCCGGTAGATGGCGCTGGGCCGGTTGTGGTGGCCCCCGGTACGCTGCTTGAGCGCTATTTGAGGACCATTGATTTATGTAATGACAGCCAGCTTATCAAGGATGAAAGCGGGTTATGGAAAATTACCGGCGGTCCAACGGAAGGGGCGCTGAAAGTGCTGGCGGCGAAAGTCGCGCTGCCGACTGTGGCCACCGAATTGCGCAGCAAAATCCCTTTCGATTCGCAATATAAATATATGTCGACGCTCTATCGGATCGGTAATGAAGAGATGATCTTAATCACCGGCGCCCCGGATGTGCTGTTCCGGCTTTGTCAGCAGCAGCAGACGGAGGATGGCCTGCAGCCGCTGAATCAGCCCTACTGGGAAGCGAAAATCGAAGAGTACGCGCGGGAAGGGTTGCGAATGGTCGCGGCGGCGTGGAAACCGGCGGCCAGCGGGCAAAGCGAGCTGACCCATCAGGATCTGCAGCAGGGGGTTATCCTCCTCGGCATTGCCGGGATGATGGACCCGCCGCGTCCGGAAGCGATTACGGCGATTGGCGACTGCCTGCAGGCGGGCATTCGGGTGAAAATGATCACTGGCGATCACCCGCAAACCGCGATGAGTATCGGCAAAATGCTTGGCATTGGCAATGCCGGCAATGCCATCACCGGGCGTGAGCTGGAGGTGATGGACGACCAGCAGCTCAGCGAAGCGGCGCAGAAATTTGACATTTTCGCCCGTACCAGCCCGGAAGATAAATTCCGTCTGGTGCAGGCGTTGCAGAGTAAAAAAGAGGTGGTGGGGATGACCGGCGACGGGGTGAACGATGCTCCGGCGCTGAAGCAGGCTGATGTCGGGATCGCCATGGGCATCAAGGGAACCGAGGTGACCAAAGAGGCGGCCGATATGGTGCTGACGGATGATAACTTCGCCACCATCGCCAGCGCGGTCAGAGAAGGGCGGCGGGTGTACGATAACCTGAAGAAAACCATCCTTTTCATTATGCCGACCAACCTGGCGCAGGGGTTATTAATCATTATTGCGCTGCTGGCGGGGAACTTAATTCCTTTGACCCCGGTGCTGATCTTATGGATGAACATGGCGACCTCCGCCACGCTGTCGTTCGGCCTGGCGTTTGAGGCTGGCGAGAAGAACATTATGGCGCGACCGCCGCGCGATCCTAAACTGCATGTTATGGATGGTTTCGCTATCTGGCGGGTGATTTTTGTGGGTTCGATGATAGCCGTGAGCGCCTTTGTTCTGGAAGCCTGGCTCCAGCCACGCGGCTATTCGCCGGAGTTTATTCGTACCGTCCTGCTGCAAACGCTGGTGACCGCCCAGTGGTTTTATATGCTCAACTGCCGCGTCGCCGACGGCTTTTCTCTGAGTAAAGGATTACTGGCAAACAGAGGCATCTGGATCGTCAGCGCCGTCCTGCTGGCGCTGCAGCTGCTGATCATCTACGCGCCGTTTATGCAAATGCTGTTTGGTACCACCGCGCTGCCGTTCCGCTATTGGGTGATCACTTTTGTCATCGGATTTGTGATGTTCCTGATTGTCGAGGTCGAAAAACCGTTAACCCGGAAATGGCGCACCGCCTGATACATGAGGCTGTCGCATCGGACAAGGGCAGGCCCGCTTATGTTCAGCAGGCGTATTGTGTTAACCGTGGGGGAAATGGCGCTTCAGGCCGCATGAGCCGGCGTGGGATTAGCCATTCTTTTTGAGCAGGTCTGTCGGGCCTCTGTTGCCGGTGGGCGGCGGGTAAAAATTCCGCTGGAATTTGAACCCGCCCCTTTGCCGCTTTCAGTACTCTCTGCCGATCGCCCATTTTTGCCAGCCTAAAGCAGGGGGGGCACAGGACGCTGGCATTTAATTAATCCCGGCATTTTTTGCCCAGACATTCATCTCCCGCTGGCTAATATTCCCCCCGCATACGATGAGCCCAATGACCGCATCTTTGGGAAGTTTGGGGATAACCGCATGGGCCGCAGGAATGAGCGTCCCGCTGGCGGGTTCCACCCATTGTCTGGCTTGCTCAGCAAAAGTGATCATCCCTGAGACGGCGTCGTTATCTGACACGATGACTATCTCTTCAAGGTAGCGCTGAGCGTGTTTCAGCATCAACGGATCAATCACCGGGACACCCAGCGTTGACACGGCGGAGGTGATATCGACATTTACAGGCTTGCCCGCTTTTAATGCCTGATACATTGAACTGGCGCCCACCGTTTCCACTCCCCAGATGCGGATGTGCGGGTTGTGGGATTTAAGCACCGTCCCCACGCCAGCCAGCATGGCACCGCCACCGACCGCAACAAACACGTCGGTTAAAGAAGGGCAATCCGCAATCAGTTCGAGCGCCAGAGTGCCATATCCTTCCGCGACACGGGTGTCGCGACAGTCATCAATGAGATGATATCCCTGTTGTGAAAGGTTTCTGGCCCGTTCAAAAGCGGCATCGACATTTTCTTCAATCATGACCGTGGCGCCGGAATGACGTATTTTTTCAACGGATGAGGCCGGAGCATTTTCCGGCATGATGACGGTGACGTCGATATTGAGCGCTTTGGCAGCCTCTGCCACTGCGATACCAAAGTTACCGCCACTGACGGCAGCGAAGCGGTAATCTTTCCGCTCGCCGCTAAAAGCGGAAAGCAGGTTCAGCACTCCCCTGGCTTTAAATGAACCCCCGGTCTGCAAATTCTCCAGTTTAAGAAAAACCGCTCTTCCCAGCATATCCGATAATCCCGGAGACAAAACCGTGGGGGTTCGTACGACTGTATCTCTAACCCTTTCGGCTGCGGCGACAATGGAAGACACAGTCATGTAAGTCGTCATCGGTCTATCTCCTGTGAAAGCTCTCGGGTAAAAGAGGTGAGGAAACAGGGGGCGTTTCCCTGCGTCATCGCGGCCCTCAGGGCCGCCGATGCGCGTTTGTTGAGATGATTCTGGGGTCTGTATGCGTCGGTGCCATTCACCGAAGCGAGAGTAGCAAGAGGCGGATCACTCCGCCTCGTCTTCCGCCACGCGTACCCCGACCTTCAGCACGTGGTCTTCCTCTTTCTCCGCCACCGTCCACAGCATTCCGGCGAACTCCACCTGGTCACCGACAACCGGCGCGGCACCGAGCAGGTCCTGAATCACGTCCCCCAGCGACTGCTGGCGTTCGCGAAACTCCTCTCCGCCGTCAAGGCCGTAAATTTGCGCCACATCGGCGAATTTTGCGCTGGCGTCGAGAATAAAGTCGCCGAAGAAGCGCTGGTCGAGCGCCACCGGCGGCGACTGGCTGAACATTTTACCCAGCGCCGGCAGGTCGTGCTCGCGGCCGATCACGCAGAGAATATCGCCTTCGAGCAGGCGGGTGCTGCCGGTCGGGTGCAGCAGAACATTGTCGCGGAACAGGGCGGCAATGCGGGTTTCCGGCGGCATGTGCAGATCGCGCAGCGCCGCGCCGACGCACCATTTATCGGCGCTCAGCTGGTAAACAAACTGCTCCCAGGGGTTTTCTGGGTGAATATCCAGCCCGACGCGGGAGATGGGCCAGCCCACCGGCGGAACCACCACTTTGGCTTTTTTCGCCGCCCAGGAGAGGGACGTTCCCTGCAGCAGCAGCGAGACCAGCACCACGAAGAAGGCGACGTTAAAGAACAAGCGGGCGTTGTCAAGGCCCGCCATCATCGGGAAGACGGCGAGAATAATCGGCACCGCGCCGCGCAGGCCAACCCAGCTGATAAACACCCGCTCGCGCAGGTTAAAACCGCGAAATGGCAGCAGGCCGGCAAAGACCGACAGCGGGCGGGCGACGAAAATCATCCACATTGACAGCAGTAGCGCCGGGATGGCGATAGGCCACAGATCCGACGGCGTGAGCAGCAGACCGAGCACAAGGAACATGGCGATTTGCGCCAGCCACGCCAGCCCGTCAAAGTTCTGCAGGATCCCGTGGCGGTTGCGAATCGGCCGGTTGCCGAGCAGGAAGCCGCACAGATACACCGCCAGAATACCGCTGCCGTCCAGCGACGTGGTGACGGCAAAAATCATAATCCCGCCGCTCAGCGCCAGCAGCGGATAGAGTCCCGCAGGGAGCACGATGCGGTTAATCATCTGCAACAGCAGATAACCGCCGCCGAGACCAATCGCAATACCGAGGCCGAACTGCTGCACGATATGCACGGCAAACATCCAGCTCAGGCCGGTTTCATGCTGCTGAATCATCTCGATAAGGGTAATGGTCAGGAATACCGCCATCGGATCATTGCTACCGGATTCAATCTCCAGCGTGGAGCCCACGCGTTCGTTCAGCCCTTTACCGCCGAGCAACGAGAAGACCGCCGCGGCGTCGGTGGAGCCGACAATCGCGCCGATCAGCATCCCCTCGATAAGATCGAGATGGAACAGCCACGCGGCCATCATCCCGGTCAGACAGGAGGTGATCAGCACGCCAACGGTCGCCAGTGAGAGGGCGGGCCAGAGCGCGACGCGAAACGAGCTCGCCTGGGTGCGCATGCCGCCATCAAGCAGGATCACCGCCAGCGCCAGGTTACTCACCATGTAGGCGAAAGGGTAGTTGTCAAAAGGGATGCCGCCGATACCATCGACGCCGGCCAGCATACCGATGGCAAGGAAAATAACCAGAATCGGGATGCCAAGGCGTGAGGAAAAGGAACTCAATAAAATGCTACAGGTTACTAATACAGAACCCAGAATAAACAGACTAATGACCGCACCGGCGTCCAAAGTTGACGTACTCCTTACTGGCGTGAAGGTTTTATGAAAGTGACATCATTTTAACAATCTGCAGAGTATCCGAAAATGTGTAACGGAAGTTTTTATTCTGTCAGTACCGGATGCCCGCTGAGCGTTAAGGTGGTGGTGGCCGCGTTGTTCACCAGCAGCGCATTCGCGCCGAGGGGCAGAGTCACGGTCTGCTGCTCGTGGCCGAAGTCCAACCCGCTGATGAGCGGAACAGCGAGCTGTGCGCGAAGATAATCACGGACCTGCGGTAAATCATAGCCCGCGTCGTAATCGTTAGGTCGGGCGCCGGTAAAGCTGCCGAGGACGATGGCGCGCTGATTTGCGAGGATACCACTATTGAGCAGCTGCAGCAGCATCCGTTCGACGCGGAACGGATGCTCGTTAATATCTTCCAGCACCAGAATGCCGTTGGCGATTTGCGGCAGCCACGGCGTGCCAATCAGCGAGGTTATCATCGCCAGATTGCCGCCCCACAGAGTTCCCTGGGTCCGGCAATCCGGGCCTTCGCCCTGCCACTCGAGGGTAAATTCCGGGTTGCGCAGCGCCTGCCAGAAGTGGTGTTCGGTAAACGGGTCCATGGTTTCGGCGCCAAAGTTACCGGCCAGCATCGGACCACTGAAGGTGATTATGCTACCCTTTGCCAGCAGGCCCATCTGAATCGCTGTAAAATCGCTGTGTCCGCAAATGATTAGCGGGTTCTGCCGCTGGCGCGCAGCGAGGGCCTGCCAGTCGATGTGCGGCAGCAGGCGGCTGGCGCCGTAGCCGCCGCGTACCGCCATCACGATGCGATTAGCGCCGTCGAGGGTCGCCAGTTGGTTAATGTCGTTCAGGCGCTCATGCTCAGTTCCGGCAAACCGCTGCTGGCGGCGAGGGATGACCTCCTGGTGCAGGACCTGATGCCCGGCTTCCTGCAGACGTTGAACGCCGCGGTATGCTGCCTCCTGGTTGAGGCAGTAACCTGAGGGGGCGACCAGATAAAACTGAGACATGACAATTCCTTGCTAAGAATGAAAGGGTTATCATGCCGCCTGGAGCGATTATTGTCATCTCCAGGCGGCAAACTTCAGCCAATAAGGATAGATGTGTGAAATTGAGATGGTGTGTTTTTATCGTTGTATTGTTGGCCGGTTGTAGCTCAAAACAGGATTACCGTAACCCGCCGTGGAACGCTGAAGTTCCGGTTAAGCGGGCGATGCAGTGGATGCCGATCAGTGAAAAAGCCGGCGCGGCGTGGGGCGTTGACCCGCAGCTGGTGACGGCGATTATCGCCATTGAATCCGGTGGCAACCCGACGGTTATCAGCAAATCCGGAGCAGTAGGCCTGATGCAGCTGAAGCCTTCCACTTCCGGGCGCGATGTCTACCGGCGCATGGGCTGGCGCGGCGAGCCGTCGGTCAGCGAGCTGAAAAACCCCGAACGTAATATCTCGATGGGCGCAGCCTATCTGAGTATCCTTGAGAATGGCCCGCTTGCCGGGATTAAAGATCCGCAGGTGATGCGCTATGCGGTGGTGGTCTCCTACGCCAATGGCGCCGGGGCGCTCCTGCGTACCTTCTCCTCGAATCGTCAGGATGCGATTGACGAGATTAACGATTTGGATGCCGATGAGTTCTTTGAGCACGTGGTGAAAAAACATCCGGCTCCGCAGGCTCCGCGCTATATCTGGAAGCTGCAGCAGGCGCTGGACGCCATGTAGCCGCCTGCGCTCGCGCTGCGCTTCACGGGGCGACACGTCGGGTGTCATCCGTAGAGCACAGCGCGAGCGGAATGTTTTTCAGACAATCCTTAGAAGTCGTAGCCGACGGTGGCGGTCACGCTGCGTTCGGCTCCCCAGTAGCAGTTGCCGGTCCCGTAGCAGCCGGAGAGATACTCCCGGTCGCTGAGGTTATTGGCGTTAACCTGCACAAAAGCCCCTTTCAACGACGGCGACCAGACGCCGAGATCGGCGCGCACCATCGCATCCAGTAAGGTCACCGACGGCAGGCGCTCGGTATTAGCGTCATCCGCCCACTGTTTCCCAATATAGCGTACGCCAGCCCCGGCGCTGATCCCCGCCGGGAACTGATAGCGCGCCCAGAAAGAGGCCATCTGATCCGGCGTCAGCTGCGGCGTATTGTCGCTCGTCCCATCTTTGGTGTCCTGGAAGCGCAGGCGGTTCCAGGTGTAGGAGGCGAGGGTGCTCAGCTCAGGCGTAATCTGGTTGCGCATCTCCAGCTCCACGCCCTGAGAGTGAACTTTTCCTGCTGGAATAAAGGTCGCGGTGGCGATGTTTGGATCGCGCGTCGCCACATCTTTTTGCGTTAAATCGTAGACCGCGATGCTGTACATATCGGCGGAGCCCGGCGGCTGGAACTTCAGCCCCGCTTCCAGCTGTTCTGCCGTGGTGGGTTTCAGCAGGGTACCGTCGGCGCCCGGCAGCATCGCAGGGGTAATCGCCTGGCTATAGCTCAGATACGGCGAGAGGCCGTTTTCCAGGGCATACAGCAGCGATGCCCGGCCGCTGATATGGTCATCGGAGCGGCGGCTGGAGGTGCCGAAGGTATCGCTGACCTGCTGCGAAACAATACGGTCGTAACGCCCGGACACATCCAGATGCCAGCGCGCCCAGACCATTTCGTCCTGCAGATAGATCCCGGTCTGGTAATAGCGGCGGTTGTTGTTATCGCTGTAGGTCACGGTATGTCCGGTCTGCGCGCTATAGCCGCTGAACGGATCGAGAGGCGACGCGCTGCCGGCGCCGGTCCACAGATCGTTGCGGAAACGGTGATATTCTCCACCGAGAATCAGCGTATGGGCCAGTTCGCCGGTGGTGAAATCGGCGCGCAGGCGGTTATCGGTTGACCAGGCATCCAGCGAACCGCGCGAGCCGCTGTAGCCGCGCGCCAGACTATCGCTGTCATCAATCCAGCCGACCTGATACACCTGATCCAGCGATACGTTGGTGTGGGTATAGCTTCCGGCGGAGTAGGCCGACCAGACGTCATTGAACTGGTGAGTGAACTCGTAGCTGTAGATCTGCTCGCGGCGCTGATACCCGTCTGACGGATCGCCTTCGTTGGTGCTGGTGGAGAGCTTACGCCCGTTGTGGGCATAGCGGGTGCCTTCCAGCGGCAGCGAACCGTGATAGCCGCCTGACGGATCTTTTTGCAGGTAGGCGCGCAGCAGCAGCGAGGTGTCAGTATCCGGTTGCCAGAGCAGGGAAGGCGAAATAGCGTAGCGTTCTTCGCGGGTGTTATCGTACTGAGTATCGCTGGTGCGCGTCATGCCGATAATCCGGTAAGCCCATTGATCGTTGAGGGCATCGGTATAATCGAAGGCGGCCCCTTTGGTATTCTGCGTCCCGCCGCTGAGGCGGAAATGGCCTTCCGAGGTAAACTGCGGACGTTTGGAGGTCAGATTCACCACCCCGCCCGGCACGCTCTGACCGTACAGCGCCGAAGAGGGGCCGCGGATGACGTCAACCCGTTCAACAAACCACGGATCGATTTGCAGGACGTTGTGGCTACCGCCGTCGCTCATCAGGCGCATGCCGTCGAGAAACAGGTTATCAACATCACCGCCGTGGTAGCCGCGTAGCGATACCGTATCAAAGCGGGTTGCGCCGCCGCCGAAGCTGGAGTAAACCCCCGGAGTGTATTCCAGCGCCTGGCTGATGGTATTGGCTCCCTGATCATCCATCTGTTGACGGGTGATGACGGAGACCGATTGCGCGGTGGTAATCAACGGCTGATCGGTTTTGGTCGCGCCGGCCGAGGTTTTGGCGCTATAGCCCTGCGTTGGCGAGATGGCAGAGTCGATGGGTTGCGCGGTGACGATAACCGTCTCTTCCGCCAGGCTGGCAAACGGGAAGACGGTGGCCAGCGCGTACAGCAGCGCCGGGCGTTTGAAGATGACGCGAGCGGTCATGACATAATCCTGAGTTGACGTAGCCTGGTACTCCTGTACGCCACCACGCATAAAAAACGAAAGTGTCATCTTTCGTAAAAAAGTAATGCGAATTATTATCGTTTGCTTTCTCGCGATCAAGCGCGTTTTTGTCGCGCTCGCTGGCAAAGACCGCGATAAATATCAGGATGTTGCTGCGTAAGGGGCGCGTCATGCGCCCGAAGGGGGAGAGAGGGAAACCCGCTACCTACTAATTCAGGTGGGGGATAACGCGTTCAGCGACGGCAATTCCAGCCGATCAGCGCCCAGTCCCGGGCCTCAACCTGAATTGTCTCCGGGTTTTGCTGCGGATACCAGCGGGCGAGACGTTCCCGCTCGGCCGGGCTGAGTGCGCCGAACGCCGCCACGACGTTGCGCTCAAACAGCGGATAGCTGCTGTTATCCTGAGTGTCGCCATAAATAAAGTCGACGCTGGCATTAATCCCCATTTGATACAACACGTTCACGGCATACATATAGTTCGGCAGCGCCGCGCCGTCTCGTCCCAGCACGCGCAGGATCGTCGGCGAGGCAAACCCCGGGTTAACCAGATGGGTGGTGTAGACCCGCAGCCGCGCCTGACGATCGAGCTTCGTCATCGCATCGCGCAAATCGGCCACCAGGGTGGAACGGGAGGCGATGGCGATATCGCAGCGCGGTAGCCCCTCCCAGCTCTCTTCCCACGCCCGCTGGCGCCAGACCGCGTGGCGAACGCCTTGCGCCGTAGCCCGACGGGCGGCGACCTCCAGCATCCCCTGACTGTAATCGACGCCGCAGATCTCTTTGAGCTGGCTGGCCAGCGCCAGCGAGACGGTACCCGGCCCACAGCCCATATCAAACAGGCTGCTGGCGCCGTGCAAATCGATTTTTGCCAGCAGCTGCTGCAGATAGCTGTCGATGACCGGGGCGTCGACGATGGCGATGTTTTCCGCCCGGGCATCCCAGTGGGCGGGCGGTTTCTCTTTCCGTCCTGCCAGAGCGAGCTGTTGTTGGTAGAGGCGGGCAAAATCGATATCGTCAATCAACATAAGAGTCTTCCATCAAGGCGGGTGACCTGAAAACAGCAGACTAACGCGATTGCGAGCCGCGCGGGAGAAAAAAACGCGGCGGTGAGCCCGCCGCGTACGAGGTTTACGGCGCCGGTTTTTTATCCGGTTCGGCGAGCGCATCGTTGGCGGCCGGCTGGGTGCTGACGGCCGCAGCGGATTTTTCCACATTCCCGACCGGGCGCGAAGCCGGCAGTGAATCGCACGGTTTCTCTTTCGGGCAGACCAGATCCAGCATTTTCAGCGTCACGCCGTTGGTCCAGCCGAAACCATCCTGCAGCGGATATTCACCGCCGCCACCGCCGGTGCCCGTCGAGCTGACATCATACTTTTCGACCAGCTTTTGTTGACTGTCGTAGGTATGCTGGACATTGCTGAGGAAGCGCCAGCTCACCTCCATCGCAATTTTCTGCTGGTCGTAGTTTTGTAGCCCCTGGGCGGCAACCCACTGCAGCGGCGCCCAGCCGTTCGGTGCATCCCACTGCTGACCGCTGTTCACGGTGGTCGTGGTTAAGCCACCGGGTTTCAGCAGCTGCGATTCTGCCGCCGCAGCGACCTTCGCCGCTCGTTCGCGGGAAGCGGCGTTTACGTACAGCGGGAACAGGGCCGCGGCGGTGAGCTGATTACGGACCTTATGGGTCTTGAGGTCATAATCGGCGTACCAGCCCGCTTTATCGTTCCACAGATATTTCTCCAGCGCCTTCTGGCGGTCGTTGGCCAGGGCATCGTACTGCGCCGCTTTGGCGCTGTCGCCGGCGGCCTTGCTGGCACGCGAGAGGGTCTTCTCCATGTGGAACATCAGCGCGTTGAGATCGACCGGCACGATGCTGGTGGTGCGGATGGTCCCCAGTTTTTTCGGGTCATCCATCCAGCGCGAGCTGAAATCCCAGCCCGAGGCGGCGGCAGAACGCAGGTCGCGATAGATCTCGGTCGCCGGGCGATTCGGGTTGTTTTTCGCGGTGGTGACATCATCGAGCCACGATTCCGGACGCGGGGTATCGTTATCATCCCAGTAGCGGTTCAGCAGCGCGCCATCCTCCATTCGCACCACCCGCTGGTTGGCTTTTCCCGGCTCCAGCGCATCGGCGCCTTTCATCCAGTACTGGTACTCTTTTTCCATCTGCGGCAGCCAGGTTTTCAGCACCCTATCGCCATCATGGGTCGCGAGGAGCTCCACCATAAACGAGAAAAACGGCGGCTGTGAGCGGCTCAGATAGTAGCTACGATTACCATTGGGAATGTGGCCCCAGGCATCGATCTCCGCCGCGAAGTTGGTCACCATATCCTCAACTTTATCCCAGTGCCCGCTCTCGGCCAGGCCCAACATGGTGAAGTAGCTATCCCAGTAATACACTTCCCGGAAGCGGCCGCCGGGAACCACGTAGGGTTTGGGCAGCGGCAGCAAAGAGTCCCACTTTTCGACCTCAACGGTGCTGCGGGTCAGCACTGGCCACAGGCCGTCGATATGCTGACGCAGCGTCTGGCCCTTCGGCGGAACGTACCGATCATTGTCTTTCGGCAGGGTGAAATTCAGCTCGACGAAATGACGCAGGTCGAAGCTGGTCTGGTTTTTTTGCATGCGATAGTCGGCCAGGATCATCAGCGGATCGCTATTGGGGATCGCATCGGCAAAGGTTTTCTGGTCGGGGAAGAGTCGGGCATTTTGCACATCATTAAACAGCGGGCCGAGCATCACATCCGGGGATGGCGGCACGGGTTTGGTTTCCACGGCCTGGGCGGCCAGCGTCGATAAAGCGAAGATCGCGCCCCCGAGCGCCAGAGATAAAGCGTAAGGCAACGTTGCGGGACGACGTGAAACCGATCTCGTCATGGGGAATTCTCCTTATCATTTCAGACGGTCTTGCCACTGCATTTGACCATCAGAAAACCTTAGACGAATATCTGCTATCCGGGGTGTTGCAGGTAACATTTTGCGTGAAAACAGACAATTTACCTGCCTGTCCTGGCAGACAAACAATAAGCAGAGCCGTGGAAATCGCCATGTCATCGCGGTGTGCTGTTATCGGTCGATCAAAGTCTGAGGAGAACTGCGGGTGAATCGACGTCATTTTCTGCTGTTAAGCGCGGCATCGCTGTGGGCGGCGGCACGTGCCGGGGCCAGCGATCGCCGGGATGAGGTGCTCAGCTTATGGCCTGCCGAACCGCCGGGGGGCGGCGGGCCATCCGGGGCACCGCGGCTCTCTGCGCGCGGCGCGCTCACTCATATTGTCCGGCCGCAGTTGGCGGTGTGGCGCCCGGCGCAACCCCGTGGTCATGGCGTACTGATTGCCGCCGGGGGCGGCTACCGGCGCATCGAAATGGCGAAAGAGGCCTGGCCTGCCGCGCGCTGGCTGACGGCACGCGGCTATACCGCCTACGTCCTGAGCTACCGGCTTCCCGGCGAAGGGTGGGGCGCCGGCGCGCTGGCGCCGTTGCAGGACGCCCAGCGGGCGCTGCGGTTGATTCGCGCGCGGGAAGAACAGGTCAGCCTGCTGGGGTTTTCCGCCGGCGGGCATTTGCTGGGTATGGCGGCCTGCCGGGCCGATTTTGCCGCTTATTCGCCGCAGGATGCTCTCGATGACCATCCGGCTCGTGCCGATAAAGCCGCGCTGATTTATCCGATTATTTCGCTGATGTCGCCCTATAGCCATACCGCGACGCACCGGATGCTGGCGGGCGCCCATGCCTCGGAAGCGGTTGACCGCGCCTGGTCGGTGCAGACCTACGTCAATTCACAGACACCGCCCTGTTTTCTGGCCCAGGCGGAGGATGATTCGGTGTCCGATCCGCATAACACCCTGATCATGGCCGCCGCCTGCCGACAGCATCAGGTGCCGGTCAGCCTCTATCGCTATGCCCGCGGTGGACACGGTTTTGCCATGGGGCGTCCCGGTACGCCGACCGTCGAATGGCCGGAGCATTACGCGCGCTGGCTGAACGGGCGCTAACCCTGATGGCGCAGGCGCGCGATATTTGCTTCATGATGGTGCAAAACCGGCGTGGCATCGGCTATCGGGGTGATTGTTTTTTGCACAATAAAGCGGCGCATTGCGGGGAATTGCACTGGTCTCACGCCCTCTGCTACCTGGCATAATAAATGCTTATCTCTTTGCGGGGTTACCCCAACGTGAGTATAACCGGAGGAGACGGCCATGATAAAAATAACGCTTCCTGACGGGCATTATTATGATGAGATGCTTACCGCGCAGGGACAGCAGCGTCACCACTATAACGCCTGGTGGCAATGGTTTCACAACACCGATCAATTCTCTATCCGGCAAAAGAAAGAGCAGGCGGAGCTGCTTTTTCACCGCATCGGCATCACGTTTAATGTGTATGGGGAAGATGAAGGTACCGAGCGTTTGATTCCATTCGATAGCGTCCCGCGCATCATTCCCGGCGGAGAGTGGAAAAAGATCGATCGCGGTATTCGTCAGCGGGTCAAAGCGCTGAACGCCTTTTTGTACGATATCTACCACGAGCAAAATATCCTGCGCGCGGGCCTCATTCCGGCGGAGCAGGTACTGGCCAATGAACAATATCAGCCCTGCATGCAGGGCATCAATCTGCCCAATAATACCTATGCCCACATTACCGGCGTCGATATGGTGCGCAACAGCGACGGCCAGTATTACGTGCTGGAGGATAACCTGCGTACCCCTTCAGGGGTCTCGTATATGCTGGAAAACCGCAAAATGATGATGCGTCTCTATCCGGAGATGTTTGAAAATCACCATATTGCGCCGGTCGAGCGCTATCCGGGATACCTGCTGCAAACCCTGCGTGAAAGTTCCCCGGTGGACGATCCCTGCGTGGTGGTGATGACGCCCGGGCGTTTTAACAGCGCCTATTTCGAACACAGCTTCCTCGCCCAGCAGATGGGGGTTGAGCTGGTGGAAAGCGCCGATCTGTTTATTAAATCGGGCGCGGTCTATATGCGCACCACCGAAGGGCCGCGGCGGGTGGATGTGATTTACCGGCGTGTTGATGACGCCTATCTCGACCCGCTGGCATTTCGCGCCGACTCGATGCTCGGCGTGCCCGGCCTGCTGTCGGTGTATCGCGCAGGCGGCGTGGTGCTGGCTAATGCGATTGGTACCGGTGTGGCGGACGATAAGTCGATCTACCCCTTCGTCCCGGAGATGATCCGCTTCTATCTTGGCGAGCAGCCGATACTGAACAATATTCCCACCTGGCAGTGTCGCAAGCCGGAGGATTTGCAGTACGTGCTGGGGAATCTCGAGAGGATGGTGGTCAAAGAAGTTCATGGCGCCGGGGGATACGGCATGCTGGTGGGGCCGCGTTCAACCAAAGAAGAGCGGGAGATGTTTCGCCAGCGTCTGTTGGCCAATCCGGCTAACTATATCGGACAGGAGACTCTGGCGTTGTCCACCTGTCCGACCTTCGTGGAGGGAGGGCTGTCGCCGAGGCATATCGATTTGCGTCCCTTTGTCCTCTCCGGCCAGGAGATTCGTCTGGTGCCGGGCGGTCTGACGCGGGTGGCGCTCACCGAAGGCTCGCTGGTGGTGAACTCATCGCAGGGCGGGGGCACCAAAGATACCTGGGTGATGGAGGATGGTGAATCATGCTGAGTCGGACTGCGAGTGAACTTTTCTGGATGGCGCGCTACCTGGAGCGCGCGGAAAGCTATGCCCGGGTGCTTGATGTGACGTGGAAACTGTCGATGATCCCGCGTCACAGCCAGCAGTCGCGGGATCTGGCTCTGCCGCTGAATTTGTCCTTAACCCATGAACTGTTTCAGGCGCGACATGCGCGCTTCACCATGAGCAATTTGCTTAATTTCTTCGCGCTCGACGGCAACAACCCCTGCAGTATTTACAGCTGCGTGGAGATGGCCTGGAACAACGCGCATGCGGTTCGCGGCAGCCTGTCCGCCGAGGTGTGGGAGTGCATCAACGCTACACGTATTGAACTGCGCCAGCTCCGCCAGCGGGGGATTAGCGAACTGGGCACCGATGGTTTTTTCGACTGGGTGAAGGAGCGGGTGCACCTGTTTCGCGGCGCGGTGCTGGGTACGCTGCTGCGCAATGACGCGCTGAGCTTTATCGGTATCGGCACCTTGATTGAACGGGCCTACGCCACCACGCAACTGCTGCTGATCAAGGATCAGCAGCTGAGCAGCGATCCGGATTCGGTACGCGAATACTACCGGCTGGACACCCTGCTTAACGCGGTCAGCGCCCGGGAAGCCTACAACAGTATCTTTCGCCAGCCGGTCACCCGGGAGACGGTGATGGAGCTGCTGATTTTGCGCAACGACGTACCGCGATCCCTGCGGGCCTGTATCTCCGATCTGATTGGTCAGCTGGAGCATATCGCAAACGACCGTTCACACCTGCCGCTGCGCCTGGCGCATCAGCTGAATGTCGATCTGCGCTTCAGCACCCGCGACGATCTGGCGGGCGCCGATTTACAAAGTTACCTCAACGGACTGCTGGCGCGTATTAATGCTCTGTCCGACAGCATCAGACAAACTTATCTGGAGGCGCTATGAAACTGGTCATCGATCACCTGACCCGCTACGGCTACGATGAAGAAGTGAAGTTTTCGACCCAGTACCTGCGCCTGACGCCGCGCAGCACCGGACGGCAAACCATTACCTCCTGGACCCTGACCTTGCCGGAGGGCGCGGCGGTGACGACCACCGACGCATGGGGAAATGTCCTGCATGTATTAACGCTCGACAATCCCCACAAAGAGATTGCCATCCGCGCCAGCGGGATCGTGGATATTGCCGAGGACAGCGAACAGAGCGATGTGGCGGAAGAGGAGCTGCTCTCTCCGCTGGTCTATTTACGCTGTACGCCGCTGACCCGCGCCGACGACAGGATTCGCGAATTTGCCCAGCGCCTGTATCGCCGCGATGAGCCGGAGGAGAGTCTGAATCAACTGATGGCGGACCTGCTGCTGAGAATGCCATACTCACCGGGAGCCACGCAGGTGCAGGACTCTGCCGCAGACGCCTTTGCCAGGGCAAAAGGCGTCTGCCAGGATCATACCCACGTCTTCCTCGCCTGCTGTCGCGCGCTGGAGATCCCGGCGCGCTACGTCAGCGGCTACGTTTACAGCGATAATGCCCAGCATGTCGCAATGCACGCATGGGCAGAGGTGTGGGTGAACGGACGCTGGCAATCTTTTGATATCACCAATAATACCCGTCACCTCAACCAGCATCTGCGGCTGGCGACCGGGCTGGACTATCTGGATGCCTGTCCGGTGCGCGGCACCCGGCTGGGCGGCGGCGGGGAAATAATGTTAACCAACGCTGAAGTGCGCGAGCATTCGCAACAGGCGCAGCAGCAATAAAGGCAGGAACAAAGAACGATGACCTACTGTGTGGCCATGTGTTTAGCGGATGGACTGGTATTTGCCTCCGACTCCCGCACTAATGCGGGAGTGGATCATATCGCGACCTTTAAAAAACTCCATGTGTTTGCCGAGGACGGCGAACGGGTCCTGGTGCTGCAGTCCGCAGGCAACCTGGCCACCACCCAGAGCGTCATAAGCCTGCTGAGTACGCGGATTGCGACTCAGCAGGAGCCTAATCTGCTGCAGGTGAGCTCGCTGTATGACGCGGCGATGCTGATTGGCAAAACGCTGCAGGAGGTGATTCAGCGCGATAGCAGCAATCAGCAGCACTGCGGCAATACCAACTTCAACTGCAACCTGCTGCTGGGCGGGCAGATTGCCGGAGAAACGCATCGCCTTTTCCATATCTATCCGGAAGGCAATTTTATTGAAGCCTCGCGCGATACCCCGTACTTCCAGATTGGCGAGAGCAAATACGGCAAACCGATCATCGATCGGGTGTTAAGCCGGGAGACACCGCTGGAACAGGCGATGTGCTGCGCGCTTATCTCGATTGATTCCACGCTGCGCAGCAATCTCTCCGTTGGCCTGCCGCTGGATACGCTGCTGTACCGCAGCGGGAGCCTGAGCAGCGCCGGCCAGCATCGCATCACCGAAAGCGATCCGTACTTCAACACCATCCGCAAGGCGTGGTCGGAAGGATTGCAAAACACGTTCCAGACCTTGCCGCCCTATGCGCCGGGCGGCGATCGCTAAGGCGCGGTCTGCGGTGAGAAATAGCGTCCCGGCGTCATGCCGGTCATGGTGCGGAAAAAGTAGATAAAGGCGCTGTCGCTGGCGAAATCCAGCGCCTGCGCGGTATCGGTAATGCGCTCCCCAGTGGCCAGCAGCTCCACCGCCTTCATCAGGCGCCACTGCTGCCGCCACTGCTGATAAGTCATCCCGGTATCGCGACGGAAAATCCGGCTGATGGTCTTTTCGCTGGCTCCGCAGCGGACCGCCAGCTGCTGCAGCGGCGGCGGCAGGGCGTCGCCGGCGAGCAGCGCCAGACGCTTATCCTGAGGCAGGGCGAGCATCATCGGCTCCTGCGCCGCGCTGCACATTTCCGCCTCGCAAAGCGCGGCGAGGTGCCAGCCGATACCGTTCTGCCAGTCACTATCCCACGGGCTGGCGGCGATTCGCTCCAGCAGTTCGCGCAGCAGCGGGCCGACGTTGAGGATCGCCGGATGGCGCGGGAGGGCAGGATAGTGGGTCGGATGAAACCAGACCGAGCGATAGTCGACGATGCTTTTCATCTCCGCACGGTGGTCCATGCCGGCCGGTATCCAGGCCGCCCGGGTGGGCGGCAGCAGGCACAGCAGCGCGCCGTTGTTGAGGGTCAGTCGTATGCAGCCCTGACGGGTAAAAAGCAGCTGTCCCATCCGGTGCAGGTGGCTGCCGGAATCATGCTGACCCAGCGCCGAGCACACGCCAATCACTCTGTTATGCAGATCCTCCGGATTAAATAGCGCATTCGCCTCGAGCCAGGCCATGATGTCTGATTTCCGATATAAAAAGTCATTATGTTTATAATGTACGATTCACCGCCCGCCTACAATAGCGCCTCTTAATTGTATCGGAGGTGATGATGTTCGGGCGTTCGGCCATGGTGCTGGTTACCGCATTATTGATGTTTCCGCAGATCGTGGAGACGATTTACAGTCCGGCGCTGACCGATATCAGCCGCTATTTTTCCGTCAGCGCGGTAGAGGCGACGCAGACCCTGTCGGTTTACTTTATCGGCTTCGCCATCGGTGTGCTGTACTGGGGACGATTCAGCGACCGCTATGGCCGGCGTCCGGCGCTGTTGGCGGGCCTCGCGGCCTATGCCCTGGGCTGCGTGCTGGCGCTGGCGGCGCGTGATTTCACGTTACTGCTGGTCGCCCGGATGCTGTCGGCGTTCGGTGCGGCAACGGGATCGGTGGTGAGCCAGACTATCCTTCGCGACCGTTTTAACGGCCGCCAGCTTGCCGCTCTTTTTTCAGTGATGGGCCTCGTGCTGGCGGTCAGCCCGGCGGCAGGCGTCTACCTCGGCGGAGCAATCGTTGCCGGCTGGGGAATGCACGGTGTGTTGACGGCCCTCGCGCTGCTGGCCGCGGTATTGCTGCTACTGTGCTGCTGGCTACTGCCGGAGACTCGCCCGTCGCAGCATGTTCACACCGCGTTTTTACCGCTCTTACGCCGGATGGCGACGGATAAGCCGCTGGCGCTGGCGGTCCTGCTGGTGGCGGCCTTCAACGTCAGTCTGTTCAGCTATTACAGCCTGGCGCCGTTCATCTTCGCGCAGCTGCGTCAGGGGAGCGTGATTTTTGGCTACAGCGGCATCGCGTTGGCCGTCGGATCGTTGGCCGGGGCGCTGTTCAATCGCTGGCTGCTGCGCAAAGCCGTCGCGGAAGCGGGAATATTGCTGCTCGCCTGTCTGATACAGCTGATGAGCAGCGTAGCGGTGTTTTGCCTGCCGGATACGCTGCTGTTCCTGCTGCCGATGATCGGCATCACCTTTGCCTACGCCATGGCGATCCCGCTGCTGCTCGGCACGGCGCTGGGCGCATACGGCCACTGTCGGGGAACCGCCGGGGCTATCTTCGGCCTGGCCTATTATGTGCTGATTGGCCTGGGACTGGCGGCAGTGGGATGGGGGCAATCGCTGGGAGGGGCGCTGATCGTGTGCGCCAGCGTCAGCTGCATCGCCGGGCTATGCTACGGCCGCTGTTTGCGCACCGCGCGGGCGGAGGCGACCTGACCCGCCCGCGAGGCTCAGCGCGTGGAAGCCAGCCGTTCGCCGCTGGCGGCGTCGAAAAGATGGATTTTCTCGCGCCGTACCGCCAGCGATAAGGGCTGACGGATAGTCGCTTCGAGACGCCCGGCGACCTGGACATGGATGGGGAAGCCCTGCCAGTCGAGATGCAGCAGCGTGGACTCGCCGGTGACCTCGACAATATTGACGACCCCCGGCAGTCCTTCGGCGGCAGGCTGAATATCCTGCGGACGCAGACCGACAATCACCGGCGCCTGACCCTGCTGTGCCGCCGCCGGATACCAGCGTTCAGGCAGGGCCAGCCACAGTTCGCCGCACTGCACGCCGGGCTGGCCATCGCGCTGCTGAATCTGCCCCTCCAGCAGATTCATCGGCGGGGAGCCGATAAAGCGCGCCACGAAGGTGTTGCAGGGGCGATCGTAAATCTCCAGCGGCGCCCCCTGCTGCACGATCACGCCATCGCGCATCACCACGATCTGGTCGGCAAGCGTCATGGCTTCAACCTGATCGTGGGTGACGTAAATCATGGTGGTGTTGAAGCGCTGGTGCAGGGATTTGATCTCGGCCCGCAGCTCCATGCGCAGCTGGGCATCGAGGTTGGAGAGCGGCTCATCGAACAGAAAAACCTGCGGATTACGCACCATCGCCCGGCCCATAGCCACGCGCTGACGCTGGCCGCCGGAGAGCGCTCGCGGATAGCGGCCGAGCAGTTTATCGATACCCAGCATACTGGCGATGTGCTGAACCTTGTTTTTCTGTGTCGCCTTGTCGACTTTTTTGACCTGCATATGAAAGGCGAGGTTTTCCGCCACCGTCAGATGGGGGTAGAGCGCGTAGCTCTGAAAAACCATGGCGACATCGCGGTCCGCGGGATCGAGATCGTTGATCGGGCGGTTGTTCATCAATATCGTTCCAGCGGACAGGCTTTCCAGCCCGGCCAGCAGGCGCAGCAGCGTTGACTTTCCGCAGCCGGATGGCCCTACCAGCACCGTAAAGCTGCCGTCCGGAATGGTCAAGTCCAGCGGATGCAGCACCGTCTGTTTACCGTACTGTTTGGCGACGTTTAGCAGTTCAACGCTGGCCATAGTCGACCTCCTCGATATGGTGTTGCAAGGTTCGCCAGTCGGGATAGCGACGTGGGGATGAACCGATCGCGTAAGCGGCCACGGCGTTGCCCCAACGTAACGCCTGTGAGGCCGACTGGCCGTTTAACAAACCGGCAAGAAACCCGGCATTAAAACTGTCTCCGGCGCCGATGGTGTCGATGACCTCGACCGGTTTCACCGGCGCGTGATGCCCCTGTTCCGCCGTCCACCACCAGGCGCCATCGGCGCCGCATTTGACAATGCAGCCGCCCCGGCCGCTGAGACGCGCCGCGAGGGTGCGGGCCGCCGTCGGCAGAGGGGCCTGGTTCGCCAGGCCAAGCGTTTCGACTTCATTAAGCAGCAGCCAGTCGCAATCGCCGAGCCAGCGGTGGGTCGCCTCACGCAGCGCGCTGTCCCAGTTGTGCGGCGGCCAGCCGGTATCAACCGCCACCTGAAAACCGCGGTCGCGCAGGGTCGTCAGCAGCCGTGGATAGTCCGGCAACAGCGCGGTGCATAAGAAGGTGCCGCAGAGCAGCAGAATATCGCCGGGCGTCGCCCTGGCCGGGAGCTGAGTCAGGATGTCGTCGGCGGACAGGCGAGTGATATGTCCATAGTTGCTGAGAAACGAACGCTCTTTGTCGGGATGCGTCACCGCCACCGTCAGCGAGGTCTCGCAGGGATACTGCGGCCAGCGTTCGGCGCTGCCGGGGAACTGTGCCGCCAGCCAGGCGGTAAAGGCGTCGTCGCCCTGGCAGCCGACGGTGCAGTGGGGGAGCTGCATGGCTGCGGCCGCCAGCGCGCAGTTACCCGCTGAACCGCCGGGGCGCAGCGCGCTGTGTTCCAGCATCACCTCGGTGCCGGGAGTCGGCCACTGTGCGAGGGTTCCCATAATTAAATCAATATTGTAATTACCTGCGATATAGAGCACAGGCGCGGTGAGCGTTTGCATAGTTATCCTTTACTTCCACCGTGAGTGAGACCGCTGACCAACGTTTTTTGCAGCCAGATGGCGATAAACAGCGGCGGGACCGAGGCGAGGATGCCGACCGCTGCCACCAGTCCATCGTCGGTGGCGCGCCCGGCGGTGAATCCGGCAATGGTGACCGGCAGCGTCTGGGCGGCAATGTTGCTGGTAAACAGTAGCGCATAGAAAAACTCGTCCCAGGCCAGCAGCCAGCCGAACAGCGCCGACGCCCCCAGCATGGGTTTTGCCAGTGGAAGGGTGATGCGCAGTAGCACCTGCCAGACCCGCAGACC
>NZ_JMPP01000030.1 GCF_000735435.1 Klebsiella planticola ATCC 33531
TAGATGCCGAGCCCGGCGTACAGCCAGCCGTCGCGTCCGGGGTAGCGCGAGAAGCTGAAGGCGGCGGGCACCGCCAGCAGCAGCGACACCAGCGTCGCCCCAGCGGCAACCAGCAGGCTGTTGCGCAGGGCGGGGAGAAACAGCGCGCCGGGCTCACCGGGCTGCAGCGACAGCAGACGGGCGTAGCGGCTGAAGTCCCACTGACGCGGCAGCCACTCCAGCGGCACCCGGGTCAGATCGGCCGCGGCGCTGACGCTCATCAAAAACAGCCACGCCATGGGGGCCAGGATCGACAGCGCCACCAGCAGGGCCGCCAGGTAGCGCAGCAGAATACGCAGTTTACGTTTCATCATGAGTGCTCCGGCGGCGCTGACGCAGCAGCATAAACAGATACAGGGCGATCAGCAGGGCGCACATCAGGGTCATCAGGATGGCGTAGGCCGCGCCGCTGCCCGCCCGCAGGTAGCTAAAGGACTCCTGGTAGACGAAGAAACTCAGCGTGCGGGTACTGTCCAGCGGCCCGCCGCGGGTCATTACGTAGATGATATCGAAGACCTTAAACGCATCGATGGTGCGCAGGACCAGGGCCACGCCGAGCGGGGCGGCGATCGCCGGGAAGGTAATGGCGCGAAAACGCCGCCACGACGAGGCGCCGTCAAGGCGAGCCGCTTCGTATAAATCCTCCGGAATGGATTGCAGCGCGGCCAGCACCAGCAGGGTGACCAGCGGATAGTTCTTCCAGATATCCGCCAGCATCACCGCGTTGAGGGCCGAGTCCGGCGACCCCAGCCAGCTGCGGTAACCGTCGATAATGCCCCATTGACTGAGCAAGGCGTTAATACTGCCGTAGTCCGGGTTGAAGTTGAGCCGCCACATCATCGCGTTAACGATAGTCGGCAGCGCCCAGGGCAAAATGACCAGCACCCGCAGGATATTGCGTCCGAAAAATGGCTGATTGAGCAACAGCGCCACCAGCACGCCGATAACCCCTTCAATGGCGACAGAGACCACGGTGAAGTAGAGGGTGCGGGCGAAGGCGGCGCGAAAATCCGGGTCGGTTAACGCATACAGATAGTTATCCAGCCAGAGGTAATTCGTCACATCGCCATTGCCCACCAGCGCGGTGTCGGTAAAGCTCAGCCATAGCGTGCGCGCCAGCGGCCAGGCCGTCAGCAGAAACATCACGATCAGCATGGGTGCCAGAAGCACCCATGCCTGACGCTGCTCGCGTTGTTGCAAACTCAGCATCAAATGTCCTTAACGCAGGCGCGCCGCGCTTTTGTCGACGGCTTGCATCGCGGCATCCGGGGCGGCCTTGCCCTGCAGAACGGCCTGAAGCTGCTGTTGTAAGGCGTTGGAGAGGCGCGAGTAGTCCGCGGTTTCCGGACGCGACAGCATCACGTTCAGCGATTTATCCGCTGCGGCGATCAGGCTCTCCTGACCTTTCGCCACCGCCGGGTCCTGATAGGAGGATTTCCACACCGGCAGGCTCAGCTTCGCATATTTATCCTGCACCGGTTGCGAGGTCAGATAGTGAATATACTGCCACGCCTGTTCCGGATGCTGGCTGGCTTTGGCAATGCCTAACCCCATTGAGCCGTTCACCGCGCCGGGTTTGTCCGGCGTATCGCCGGGGGCCGGCATAATGCCGACATCGCCCGCTACCTTACTTTGTTTCGGGTCGTTGGCCATGTTGTACATATAGGTCCAGTTCAGGGCAAATGCCGCGTCGCCGTTGGAGAAGGCCTTGCGCACATCCTCTTCCAGATATTCACGGGAGGCCGGATTGCTTAACCCGTCATCCAGCGATTGTTTCATCAGCGTAACTGCTTTCAACGACGCCGGAGTGGAAAAGTCCAGTTTGCCGTTCTGATAAAACTGCCCGCCAAACCCGGAGACGAGGGTGGTGTAGTCGCACACCAGCGCTTCTGCCTGCGACCAGCTCCACACCAGCGGGTATTTAACGATACCTTTATCCTTGATGATTTTGGCGTCGTCCAGCACCTGTTGCCAGGTGGTCGGCATCTGCTTGATCCCGGCTTTGTCCAGCATCGCTTTGTTGTAGTAAAGATACTTGGTGTCGAGGATCCACGGCATGCCCAGCGTTTTGCCTTTGTAAACCACGGTATTCATGGCGCCGGGGAAAACCTTCTCCCGTTCGGCGACGGGAATACGTGCCGAGACATCCTGCAGGAGATCGAAGTGGCTAAATTCGGCAGGCCAGATGGCATCGAAGAGCACCACGTCGTAGCCGTTGCCGCCGGCTCCGCGTGCGGCAACGATTTTGTCATGCAACGCTTCGTAGGGGACGAACTCAAGGTTGATTTTGATATCCGGGTTTTGTTTTTCGAAATCGGCGGTCATGGCGCGAATGTCATTTTCGCTGTACGCCGCCTGGGTCATAAACAGGGCGTTAACCTGGGTGGCCGCCGCCGCACTCCCGCTGATGACCAGCATAGCCAGCAGACCGGCTTTAACCCGAAATGCACTGTAGTCGTTCATGTTGCTCTCCGCGGTACTGAAAAGAGGGATATGATTTATTAAATCAATTTGATTGATTTAATCGGGGCGACAATACGGCCCAAACGTCATTCGTGGCCCTTAGCATAAGCGTAGCAAAGCTTATGCCACCCGAAAGGGGGGAGGAGAATGTCGTTGCGCGAATTGTGACGCTGGCTAGAATTGCAGCATGATGCGACCAGGAAGGGACGGAATGAAAACCTCGGGAACGAACCTTGAACACGCGCGAGTACACAACCGGCGGGTGGTGATTGAGGCCGTGCGTCTGCACGGTACGCTGACCCGGGCGGAGCTGGCGCGAATTACCGCGCTGACGCCGCAAACGGTCTCCAATATTGTCGCCGAGCTACAGCAGATGGGGTTGCTCACCAGCCATGAACCGCGTCGCGCCGCAGGACGCGGTCAGCCGGCGGTGCCGGTGAGCCTCAACCCCGCCAGCGCGTGGTCCATCGGGATCCATCTCGACCATCAAACCTTGATCATCGTGCTGGTGGATCTCACCGGCGAGATCCATTTCCGCCGGCTCATTCTGGTGCAAAAGCCCCAACCTGGTGCCACCTTTGCCCGCATTGCCGAGGTGGTGCAGGAGATGAAAGCGCTGCCCGGGCTCGACTGGAGTCGGGTGCTGGGCATTGGCGTAGTGATGCCTGGGCCGTTTGGCGTGGAGGGCATTTCTTCGACCGGGCCGACCACTCTCAACGGCTGGGAGGGGGTGGATGTAGCGTCGGAGCTGGAGCGGATAAGCGGTCTGCCGGTCACCCTGGAGAATGACGCCACGGTGGCGGCTATCGGCGAGCGCTTCCACGGGGTGGCGCGCCAGCTGAATTCGTTTGTTTATCTGTATATCGGCACCGGGCTTGGCGCCGGGATCTTCACCGACGGCCATATCTATACCGGCCACGCCCACAACGCCGGAGAGGTCGGGCATATCGTGGTGCAACCGGGAGGGCGCGCCTGTTACTGCGGTAACCAGGGCTGCCTTGAACGCTACGTTTCTCTGCAGGCGGCCTATGAGTTTTGCGGTCTCGACCCCTACCGGGCGCTGCCCGAGGACCTGCTGGCGGTGGAGGCGTCGCTGTTCGATCGCTGGGTGGAGACGGCGTTACCGTCGCTGCGCCAGGCCATTAATTTGCTGGAATGCGTTTTCGATGCGGAAACGGTGGTGGTCGGCGGCATGATGCCCGCGCCGCTGTTGGAGAAAGTGCTGGCCCGCCTGCCGCCGCTGTATCAGTCGGTGCGCGGGCGTTATCTCCCGGCAATGCGGGTGAAAATGGGGATGACGGGCACCGACACCGCCGCCCTCGGCGCTGCCGCACTGCCGATCTTTGATGAGTTTAATCCGCAGTTTCAGGCATTGATGAAGTAGGCCGCCGGCGCAATTCAGCACCGCCCGCACCGTGCGTCGCGGATGAGCCCACGCAAAGGACCGCCGGCGGGGGCTCATCGTTAGCGGACCACGCGGTTAAAGGCGTTGATTCACTCTTTCGCCAGCGGCAAGTTGTGGATCTGCAGTACCGCTCTGGCGGCTTCCTGACCCTTTTTGATGAAATGCTGGCTGTAAAAATCGATGAACTCGTCGGCAGGCTGGAAGTTGTGCGGCGTCAGAGAGACGGAGAACATCGGGACTTCGGTGGCCAGCTGGGCCTGCATCAGACCGCTGACCACGGCCTGGGCGACAAAGTCATGGCGATAGATACCGCCATCGACCACCAGCGCGGCGCACACGATGGCATCATAGCGTCCGCTTTTTGCCAGCTTCTGCGCCAGAAGCGGCATTTCAAATGCGCCAGGGACATCCCAGCTGTCGAGCGAATAATCAACCTGCTGACGGTCCAGCTCCTGCTGAAAACCGCTCTGCGCCTGGCTGACGATGTCACTGTGCCAGTTAGCTTTGATAAAGGCGACGTTTAACGATGGCATGGCATACTCCTGTAAAATGACCGCATCAGGCGAGTCAAAGAATGTTGATCTTCAGGTCTTATACTCCGCGAGCCGTTTCAGGCCCCCACCGGGCGATGCTCTCATTCGCTCGGTTTACGCGCTTTCACACGGAGCTCAGGTCCTGTCTCATTAGCCAAAAGCGCTGGCGCATTCAGCAGCGTTCGGACGGGATCCGGTCGTTAACATTATACTGTTATGTCAAGAGACGATAGCCGTTTTTATCCGCCGCACGCCGTGGAATACCTGTTCTCGGCCTGCGGGCGGCGCGGGCGTCTCATGGGGGCCGGGGGCGCTATCCCGCCGGGCAGAAAAGTGCGCGCATCATCATTTTCTGGCAAAGCTAAGTGATTTAAATACTTTGTTATTTTCCGCGTTTTCTCTCATCTTCTGGAGGCAAAAAGTTACGCGGAGAGAGTACCGGTAGTGATGACACAGCACTCGTCGAAGTATCTGCATCAGCAGCAGCGCGATCTGATTCGCCAGCTTTCCCGCCGCTGGCTGTGGCGCAGCGAATTACCCACCTGGCTATTAATTATTGCGGTCTACAGCGGCTGGTTTATGACCCTGATCTACTGGCAGACGCTGGGGCTTTTCCCGGCGACCGTGCTGCTCATCTGGTTTACCGCCTGGTACATGTCGTTGCAGCATGAGCTGATCCACGGCCACCCGACGCCCTGGCGGTGGTGTAATCAGCTGCTGGGCACGCTACCGCTGGCAGTGTGGTATCCCTACGGGCTTTATCGCGATTCGCATCTGGCGCACCACAATAACGACCGGCTGACGCTGCCGGTGGATGACCCCGAATCCTACTATTTTAGCGCCGAAAGCTGGCGCCGTTTCTCGCCCTGGCAGCGTAAAG
This sequence comes from Klebsiella planticola ATCC 33531, assembly GCF_000735435.1. GTDB lineage: Bacteria > Pseudomonadota > Gammaproteobacteria > Enterobacterales > Enterobacteriaceae > Klebsiella > Klebsiella planticola. The sequence continues at coordinate 5,321 of NZ_JMPP01000030.1, forward strand.
TGATACATCTGCGCAATACGTTTTTCGGCCGTCTGCTGCTGGCCCCGCTGCTGGATATTGTGCAAACGCTCGCCAGCGCGGTGAACGCCTTTCGCTATCGCCAGGGGAAAGCGATGATCATGTGGCTGGTTCACGGCGGATTGCTGGCCGCACTCCTGACGTGGATGGCACGCTGTGATTTTTCGCCGCTCTATTTCGTGGTGGTCATCAGCTACCCGGCGCTGGCGCTGACCAAAATTCGCTCCTTCCTCGAGCATCGGGCCGCTGACGACCCGCTGGCGCGCTCGGTCATCAATGAGGCCGGGCTGCTGTGGCGGCTGCTGTTTCTGAACCTGAACTACCACTCCGTGCATCATGATCTGCCCGGCGTACCGTGGTACGGTCTGAGAAAACTCTATCTGCTGGAGCGGGAGCGCTACCAGCAGCGTAATCACGGGTTCGTGGTGCGCGGCTATGGTGAGTGGCTGCGCGCCTTTTTCTTCAGCGCGGTGGCGGTGAACGCCCATCCGGGGATCGGGAAAGCCTCCCGGGCAGGAGAGCAGGCGGGAGAAAGTGATGAGTCATAGCGTGAATTTGCCGATGTATGCGCTTCACCCGCCGGAGAACCAGGCGTTAGAAGCCGCGGTGCGGGAGCTGTTGCTCGCCCGAGGCATTGCCGTGAGTTCACCATCGTCGCCGCCGACGGACTTACTTTCGCACTGGCGTCAGCCGGATCTGCTGCTGAGCCAGACCTGCGGCTACCCGCTGGCGACGCTGCTGCCGGAGGTTCAGACGGTGGGCTGTTTTCACTATTCGGCGCCCGGCTGCGCAGGGATTGATTACCGCAGCCTGCTGGTGGCCCGTAAGGCGGATAACGCGCGGCCGCTCGCCGATTTCCGTGGGCGGCGGGCGATCTGCAATTCGCCCGATTCGCAGTCAGGTTATAACGTCTTACTGAAAATGGTGGCTCCGCTCGCCCACGAGGGGCGCTTTTTTTCCGGGGTCAATTTCAGCGGCAGCCACCGACAGTCGCTGCTCGGCTTACAGCAGGGGGCGGGCGATATTGCCGCCATCGACTGCGTTAGCTGGGCGCTGCTGGCGCGCCATGAACCTGCGGTACTGGAGGGGTTGTGCGTTATCGGCCAGACGCCGTCGGCGCCAGGGCTGCCGCTGATTACCGGGCCGCAAACGACAGCGCAAACCCTGGCCGGTTTGCGATCGGCGCTGCGGCAGTTGGTCAGCGATGCGCAATATCGGGAGCGCTGCGACGCGCAGTTTATCTGTGGTTTCAGCCCGGTGACCCGGGAGCCCTATTCCAGACTGCTGGCGTGGCGCGAAGAGGCGCGACAACTGGGCGTGACGCAACTTTGACAGACCGGAGAAGGTTGACCTCCTCCGGTCAAGGCGTCGCGTAGGTTGCCGCCTGCTAGCGGGCAAAGCGGTTATCGGCCTTCGGCAAGCCCAGTTTTTCCCGCAGCGTACCCGGCGGATAGCTCTTTTTCATGGCACCGCTGCGCTGAAGAATCGGCACCACCTGCTCGACAAAACGGTCAAAATCGCCAGGCAATAGCGGGAACATCAAGTTAAATCCATCGGCAGCGCCGGCGCGCCAGATCTCGATAAGCCCGTTGGCGACCTCTTCTGCGCTGCCAATCAGCAGCCAGCTATCGGAGCTTTGCAGCAGTAAGCGGCCCAGTTCCAGTATGGTCAGCGCCGGGTCGTAGTCGCGGATCAGCCGCAGCGCGGTGCGAATGCCGTCAAACGTCTCTTCATCCGGCAGCGGCGGCAGCGGTTGGTCGACAGCGCAGGTCGAGAGGTCCATACGCAGGTAGGAAGAGAGCAGGTCGATGGCCATTCGATCGCTCATCAACCGGTTGTTGAGCTGCTGACGAGCCTCCTTTTCGCCACTGGAGTTCACCACCACCGGCAGCACGCCGGCGATGATTTTGAAGTGTGCCGGGTCACGTCCCTTCGCCAGCAGCCGCTGGTTCATCTCCTGGCGATAGCGCAGCCCCTCTGCAACGGATTTAATAAACACGAAGTGCATATCTGACCAGGTTGCCGCCAGCTCTTTCCCTGCCTCCGACGATCCGGCCTGTACCAGCAGCGGATGGCCCTGCGGCGGGCGCGGCACGTTCAGCGGTCCGCGAACGTTAAAGAATTCGCCGTGATGGTCGAGGTGATGGACTTTCTGTTTGTCGGCAAACAGACCGCTCGCTTTGTCGTACAGGACGGCATCCTCTTCCCAGGAGTCCCAAAGCCGGGTGACGACATCAATAAATTCACCGGCGCGCTGATAGCGGTTGTCGTGCCGGGGCAGCTGCCGGAGGCCGAAATTGGCCGCCTCTTCCTCCAGCCACGAGGTGACGATATTCCAGCTTGCCCGGCCATTACTCAGGAAATCGAGCGAGGCAAAGTAGCGTGCAAGGTTGTAGGGTTCGTTATACGACGTCGACGCCGTCCCCATCAGGCCAATATGCTCGGTGACGGCCGCCAGCGCGGCGAGCAGGGTGATGGGTTCCAGCCGGGCGTTGGCGTAGTGGGTCAGACCGCTGGGCACCGTATCCCAGATAGCAATATGATCGGCAATAAAAATGGCATCGAGCGTGGCCGCCTCGGCTTTCCTGGCCAGTTCGGCATAATAACTAAGGGTAAAAATTTCTTTTCCCGGCGCCTGCGGGTGACGCCAGGAGAAGCGATAATCGCCCTGGGGATTGAAGAAGAACAGATTCAGAATCATCGGGTTTTTAGACATCGTCGCGCTCATTTGGCTGATGGCCACTCCCTGGCCGGATGATTAAGGGGTCGTCAGGTTAGCATTAACCCATTGTTCGGCCACGGCCGCCGGGTCCTTATGCTGAAGATCCACCTGCTGGTTCAGCGCAATCAGCGCCGCATTGTCGAGTCTGGCGGAGACCGCATTGAGCACGCTGCTGACGTTCGCCGACAGGCTGGCTTTGCGCACCAGCGGCACGACGTTCTGGCTGGGCTGTTCGTGCTTATCGTCGGCTAAGACCACCCAATCCTCTTTGGCCAGATTGCCCTGGGTAGAGACCACCGTGGCGACGTCGATTTTGCCGGAGTTCAGCGCCAGACGAGTCAGCGGCCCGCCCATATCCAGCGATTTCACCGCCTTAAACTCAAGTCCGTAGACGCGCTTGAGCCCCGGTAAGCCGAGTGCGCGCACCGCCAGCTCCGGCGGCCCGCCGATGGTCAGTTGATGGGCGATAGGCTGAAGATCGGACAGTTTCGTCAACTGGTATTTCTTTGCCGTGTCCGCGCGTACCGCCCAGGCGGTAATCGACGTGGCCGGGGAGGGGTCAAGCAGCGTGAAATCGGCGGGCAATACTTTCGCCAGCTCGGCGCTCACGTCGCTCTGGCGCGTAGCCAGGGTTTTCCCGTCATAATAGTTAAGCAGGGCGCCAAGATATTCCGGCACAATATCAATCTCGCCGCTCTTTAGCGCCGGCAGAATAATCTCGCGGTTGCCGAGATTAAGCCGGGTTTTGACCTCGATATTCTTTTTCTTTAGCGCGCTGGCGTAAATATTGGCGAGAATAGAGCTCTCCGTAAAATTGGCTCCGCCGATAGTTACGCTTTCTGCCAGTACACTAAAACTCAAGCTGAATAATCCGGCGGCGAGGAGAGATAAACGGAACCGTCGGGCGTTAACAGGGAACCCCAATATATGCTTCATAGTGCCTCTTTATATGCAGATGATTTATGGTTGTGGTTGTTGTTTAATACTCTGGTGCGATGGCGGTATGACTCCATTTCCGGCTACAGCAGCTGAACAGCAGTTCACTGCCGATAGCCAGTAGCGAGACTACCAGCGACCCGGCAATAACCTGTGGAATATCGCGCTGACCAAGACCGTCGATCAGGAAGCGCCCCAGACCGCCCAGGCCGGCGTAGGCGGCGACCACGGCGGTGGCGATCAGCTGTACCAGCGCGGTGCGCAGCCCGGCGATAATCAGCGGCGCCGCCAGCGGGATACGCAGTTGCCACAGGCTTTGCCATGGCGTCATTCCCAACGCGGTGGCGGCGTCGCAAAGCGGGCGATCGGCATGATAAATACCGACCCAGGTATTGGTCAGCACGGGGGGGATCGACATGGCCACCAGCGCGGCAAAAACCGGCACATCATTAAAACCAAATAAAATAATGCATAGCAAAATAAGCCCTAATGAGGGAATGGCGCGGCCAATATTAAACAGATTAATAATAAGGAAGGCGCCTTTCCGCCAGTAGCCGAGGGCAATACCCAGCGGCAAAGCGATGGCCGATGAGCAAGCGATGCTGATCAGCACATAATAAATATGCTCGCGCAGGCGCAGTAAAATACCCGCATCGCCGAACCAGTGTTCGGGTTGTGAAAACCAGCGGACGGTGGCCAGTAATATATCCATTAGCGTGCCCAGGGCGTGAGCCAATAGCCGACGTGGGCGATCAGCGAGTCCAGTAAAAACGACAGCACGAGGCTTAATGCCAGGCTGACAACAATGGGAGTGAGAAAATCCTGATTAAAGCCCGCCAGCAGCAATTGCCCCAGACCGCCCTGGCCAATCAGCGCGGTGACGGTGACCAGCCCCACCAGCGTCACGGAGGCAATCCGCAGACCGGCAAACAGAGAGGGCACCAGCAGAGGTAACTCAATATCCATAAACCGGTAGTGGCGCGTGTAGCCGAGTGCGCGCGCCGACTCCAGCACGGCGGCGGGCAGTTTTTCGATACCGGCGATAACGTTACGCAGCAGGATCAACAGTGAATAGATGGTTAAGCCGATGACCGAGGTCGTCAGCGACAGGCCGGTAAAGGGCAGTAACAGAATAAATAACGCCAGCGACGGGATAGTAAAGATGACCCCGCAAAGATAAATCAAAGGCTGAGCGGTGGCGGGCCAGCGTAGCGTTACGACCAGCAGCGCGCCCGTTAACAGCGTGCCAAAAAACAGCGAGATGCAGACCAGCTGCGTATGTTGCCACAGCAGTTCGCCAATCAGGATTTTGTTGTCAACCATCCACTGCCAGTCAATCATAGCGGCGAATTTCCACGTGGCCATCCAGCACATGCTGGAGCAGGGCATGAGAAATGGTGCCCTGATATTGACCATTGCTGTCCACGTGCACCAGCACGCCCCCCGGTGCATCCAGCAGCGCGCTATAGGCAAAACGCAGCGTATTCAGGGCCTGCAGCGGCTGAACAATCGGCAGCGTGACGCGTTTATCCGGGTCGAACCAGTGGACGGGACGGCGTTCTTTATCCAGCACCAGCCGCAGCGGGCTGGTGACCGTCGGATGCGCGGTGGCTATCGGGGATAAACCTTCGTCAACCAGCGTGACATCATGTCGCGGTAGCTGGCCGACCTGAATCATCCCCAGCCGCTTGAGGTTGGGTTCGGGACCGATAAAGCGTTGGACAAACTCGCTCGCCGGGTGCGCCAGAATCCGGTCCGGCGTATCACACTGCGCCAGCACGCCCCCCTCCTGGAAGATGGCGATTTTATCTCCCAGCCGTATGGCCTCATTGATGTCATGCGTCACCAGCACGATGGTCTTGTGCAGGCGCTGCTGAATAAGCAATAGCTCATCCTGCAGACGCTCGCGGACCACCGGGTCAATGGCGGCGAAGGGTTCGTCCATCAGCAGAATCGGCGGATCGGCGGCTAACGCCCGGGCAATGGCGACGCGTCCCTGCTGCCCGCCGGAGAGCTGATGCGGGTAGCGCGCCAGCAGATGACGGTCTAGCGACATTAAGTCCACCAGTTCATCGATGCGGGCGCGAATTTGCGCTTTACGCCAGCCCAGCAGGCGAGGGACCGTGGCAATATTTTGCGCCACGGTACGATGGGGAAACAGCGCGGCGCTTTGCATGACAAAGCCAATTTTACGCCGCACCTGAATGATATCGGCCTGCGCGATGTTAACGCCCTGGACATAAACGCTGCCGGCGTCCGGTTTATCGAGTTGATTAATCATGCGCAGGATTGTGGTTTTGCCGCATCCGCTGGGGCCGACAAATGTGCAGAATTCACCGTTATTAATCATCAGGTTAAGGCCGCGTATTGCCGCATGCGCGCTGCCGGGATAGGTCTTGTGAATGTTTTCTAATCTGATCATGGGGAATTGTAGCACTCTGAATTTATTGAGAATTTATGGCTTTTACGGCGGCACGAATAAAATACAAATTACAGAGCGGCTATGGGGAGGGCAAATACGTTATTCGCAATTGCATAGTTGGAATCTGTTCAATTCTGTCCCACCAGAACGCAGTTTTTATCTGGCCCGGCCGCACAGGGCGCGTTTTTGTTCTGCAGGCGTGGCGAAAACGACGATTCTGCTGCCGTTTGGCGCGATGAAAGGGGGAGGCGCAGAATATTGATTTCAGAATTTGTGATGTATGGCACAAACGTCTATGGATGAAAGTTTTTGTCGTATGAAAAGTTACATTTGATTTTAATCAAGAAATTACGTGCTAAAAATTATGAAAAATGCAGAGTTAAAATTGTATGCAAAATGCTAATGCGTTGTGTCTGTTATTTTGCGCAATAATGAATGAAAGATACTTTTACAAACAACCAGGGGCGAAAAGTGTGACCCCATACGATTTTTAAAAAAAGAAAAACCTGATTTCTCATTATATTTTATTTTTTACACTAACAGTTGCATAACAATATCGCTGAATAATTGCACGCTGAAGGTTGAAATATCATGTTTAACTTCTTTCAAAATAGCTCAAAAATTAGCCTTTGTTATCCCCATAAAATATTGTTATCCCCGCATCTTTTTTTGACGAAAATCATGCAAAAAATCGACATTTAATTACTAATGCATTGATATTATTGTATTTATTTCTGTGTGAATTGGTCAGGGAAATATCTGTCAGAGGTGTTTGTGAGTGGTCTCACATAACCCTGCGATCGCCATTTGGTACACTTCACCGCGTCGAAAAGATAATTAAAGCAGGTTGATATGAATACGATTCCTCTGCCAAAAACACAGCACCTGGTCGTTTTCCAGGAAGTTATCAGAAGCGGTTCCATCGGCTCGGCAGCAAAAGAATTAGGATTAACTCAGCCCGCAGTGAGTAAGATCATTAATGACATTGAGGCATATTTTGGCACGGAGCTGGTGGTGCGTAAAAATACCGGCGTCACCTTGACCAATACCGGTCAGGTGCTGCTGTCCTGGTCGGAATCCATTACCCGTGAAATGAAAAATATGGTCAATGAAATGCACAGCATGACCTGTAACACGGTCGTCGACGTCTCGTTCGGTTTTCCGTCGCTGATTGGCTTCACCTTTATGTCTGACATGATTCACAAGTTCAAGAAAGTGTTTCCTAAAGCCCAGGTATCGATGTACGAAGCGCAGCTCTCCTCGTTCCTGCCGGCCATTCGCGACGGGCGGCTTGATTTCGCCATTGGCACGCTGAGTGATGAAATGAAGCTCCACGATCTGCACGTGGAGCCGCTGTTTGAATCGGAGTTTGTGCTGGTGGCCAGCAAGTCACGAACATGCACCGGCACCACCACGCTGGCGTCGTTGCAGAACGAACAGTGGGTGTTGCCGCAAACCAACATGGGTTACTACAGTGAACTCCTCACCACGCTACAGCGCAGCGGCATCAACAGTGAAAACATCGTTAAAACCGACTCCGTCGTCACAATTTATAATCTTGTTCTCAATGCTGATTTCCTGACAGTTATTCCTTGCGATATGACGACGCCCTTTGGCTCCAACCAGTTTATTACCATCCCGATTACCGAAGCCTTACCCGTTGCCCGCTATGCGGCAATTTGGTCAAAGAATTACCGCATTAAAAATGCCGCCTCGGTATTGGTGGAATTAGCAAAAGAATATTCAGCATCTGGCGGTTGCAGAAAAAGACAATTAATTGAAGTTGATTAGTTAAACAGATTTATTCTTGGTTATAAATTCATATCATCGCGCTGATTATCAGCCGGTGGTACCGGCTAACTATACCCTGAATAATTCAAATCGTAGCGTTGGCGGGAACATAATCCTGCCGGGATAAATACGCTTTGAAACATGACGGGATTATTATTTGATATCCAGTTAAGAGGCTATAATGCACATTACATACGATCTCCCGGTTGCCATTGACGATATCCTCGAAGCAAAGAAAAGACTGGCAGGAAAGATTTATAAAACAGGCATGCCGCGCTCTAATTATTTTAGCGAGCGCTGTAAAGGTGAAATATTCCTCAAGTTTGAGAATATGCAACGCACCGGGTCGTTTAAAATCCGCGGCGCCTTTAACAAACTCAGTTCACTCAGCGAAGCTGAAAAGCGTAAGGGCGTGGTGGCATGTTCCGCCGGCAACCATGCGCAAGGGGTTTCGCTCTCCTGCGCCATGCTGGGAATCGACGGCAAAGTGGTGATGCCAAAAGGAGCGCCGAAATCCAAGGTCGCCGCCACCTGTGATTATTCGGCGGAGGTGATCCTCCACGGTGACAACTTCAATGACACCATCGCTAAAGTCAGCGAAATTGTCGAAATGGAAGGTCGCATATTTATTCCTCCGTATGACGATGCCAAAGTTATTGCCGGGCAGGGGACCATTGGTCTGGAAATCATGGAAGATCTTTATGATGTCGATAATGTGATTGTGCCCATCGGCGGTGGTGGTCTGATTGCCGGGATCGCGGTAGCGATTAAATCGATTAACCCGACAATTCGAATTATTGGCGTGCAATCAGAAAATGTCCACGGTATGGCCGCATCTTATTACGCCGGCGCGATTACCAGTCACCGAACGACCGGCACCCTGGCCGATGGCTGCGATGTTTCACGTCCGGGAAATCTCACTTACGAAATCGTTCGCGAACTCGTCGATGATATTGTTCTGGTTAGTGAAGATGAAATCCGTAATAGCATGATCGCATTAATTCAGCGCAATAAAGTTATTACTGAAGGCGCCGGGGCGTTAGCCTGCGCCGCATTATTAAGCGGGAAGTTAGATAGCTATATTCAGAACCGGAAAACCGTCAGCATTATTTCTGGTGGCAATATCGATCTTTCTCGCGTTTCGCAAATTACTGGTTTAGTTGACGCTTAATCTTATGTTGAGGACAGGATATGAGTACTACTGATAGCATTGTATCCAGCGAGACAAGACAGTCATCCTGGCGTAAATCGGACACCACGTGGACCCTGGGATTATTTGGTACGGCCATCGGCGCCGGGGTGCTCTTTTTCCCCATTCGCGCCGGATTTGGCGGTTTAATCCCGATTCTTTTAATGCTGGTTTTAGCCTATCCGATCGCCTTTTATTGCCACCGGGCGCTGGCCCGGCTCTGTCTGTCCGGTTCGAATGCCTCCGGTAACATCACCGAGACGGTGGAAGAGCATTTCGGGAAAACGGGTGGCGTGGTCATCACGCTCCTCTACTTCTTCGCCATTTGCCCGCTGCTGTGGATTTACGGCGTCACCATTACCAACACCTTTATGACCTTCTGGGAAAACCAGCTGCAGATGCCGGCGCTGAACCGCGGCTTTGTGGCGCTGTTCCTGCTGCTGCTGATGGCGTTTGTCATCTGGTTCGGTAAGGATCTGATGGTTAAAGTGATGAGCTTCCTGGTCTTTCCGTTCATCGCCAGCCTGGTGCTGATTTCCCTGTCGCTGATTCCCTACTGGAACTCTGCGGTTATCGATCAGGTGAACCTCAGTGATATCGCCTTAACCGGGCACGATGGCATCCTCGTGACCGTGTGGCTGGGGATTTCTATCATGGTTTTCTCCTTTAACTTTTCGCCGATTGTCTCCTCGTTTGTGGTCTCTAAGCGGGAAGAGTATGAAAAGGATTACGGCCGCGATTTTACCGAGCGCAAATGTTCGCAGATTATCTCCCGCGCCAGTATGTTGATGGTAGCGGTGGTGATGTTCTTCGCCTTCAGCTGCCTGTTCACGCTGTCGCCGGAAAACATGGCGGATGCGAAAGCGCAGAACATTCCGGTGCTCTCTTACCTGGCGAACCACTTTGCCTCCATGTCCGGCAGCAAATCGACCTTTGCAACGGTACTGGAGTACGGCGCATCGATTATCGCCCTGGTGGCTATTTTCAAATCGTTCTTCGGCCACTATCTCGGTACCCTCGAAGGGCTGAACGGACTGGTTCTCAAGTTCGGCTATAAAGGTGATAAAACCAAAGTTTCTACCCGCAAGCTCAACACCATCAGCATGGTCTTTATTATGGGTTCCACCTGGGTGGTGGCGTATGCCAACCCAAATATCCTCGACCTGATTGAAGCGATGGGCGCGCCAATTATTGCCTCACTATTGTGTCTGTTACCGATGTATGCCATCCGTAAAGCGCCGTCGCTGGCGAAATATCGCGGCCGGCTGGATAACGTGTTCGTCACCACGGTGGGTTTACTGACCATTCTGAATATCGTCTACAAACTGTTTTAATTCAGCTCAGGATCAACGGAGTGATGAAATGAATGAATTCCCGGTAGTACTGGTCATTAACTGTGGATCGTCTTCTATTAAATTTTCAGTCCTTGATGCAAGCAGCTGTGATGTTTTAATGGCGGGAATTGCCGACGGGATTAATTCTGAAAACGCTTTTTTATCTATCAACGACGGAGAGCCAGTTAAGCTGGCTCAGCGTAACTACGAGGGCGCCTTAAAGGCCATTGCCTTTGAACTGGAAAAACGGTCGTTAATCGACAGCGTGGCCTTAATTGGCCACCGTATTGCCCACGGCGGAAATATATTTACGCAGTCCGTGGTGATTACCGAGGAGGTGATTGACAATATCCGTCGGGTGTCGCCATTAGCGCCGTTGCATAATTACGCCAATCTTAGCGGCATTGCCTCAGCGCAACAGCTCTTTCCGGGGGTCAGGCAGGTGGCGGTGTTTGATACCAGCTTCCACCAGACGCTGGCGCCAGAGGCCTATCTCTATGGGCTGCCGTGGAAGTATTTTGAGGAGCTCGGCGTGCGCCGCTACGGTTTTCACGGCACCTCGCATCGCTATGTCGCTCAGCGGGCGCAGACCTTGCTGGCGCTGCCGGAAGCGGATTCCGGGTTGGTTATCGCCCACCTGGGCAACGGTGCCTCTATCTGCGCCGTGCGCAACGGGCAGAGCGTGGATACCTCAATGGGGATGACGCCGCTGGAAGGGCTCATGATGGGCACCCGCTGTGGCGATGTCGACTTCGGCGCCATGGCATGGATCGCCTGCGAAACCAAGCAGACCCTCAGCGACCTTGAGCGGGTGGTGAACAAGGAGTCCGGGCTGCTTGGCATTTCCGGCCTCTCTTCCGATCTGCGGGTGCTGGAGAAGGCCTGGCACGCCGGTCATGAGCGCGCCCGGCTGGCGATTAAAACCTTTGTCCATCGGATTGCCCGCCATATTGCCGGTCATGCCGCATCGCTACATCGTCTCGACGGAATTATTTTTACCGGCGGTATCGGTGAGAACTCGTTATTAATTCGTCGCCTGGTGATTGAACATCTGGCGGTACTGGGGGTCACCCTCGATCCTGACATGAATAGCCTGCCCAATTCCCACGGTGAAAGAATTATTTCCACCGACTCCGCCCGGGTTATTTGCGCGGTTATCCCGACCAATGAAGAGAAAATGATTGCCCTCGATGCGATTCACTTAGGGAAAATTAACGCACAAGTGGAATTTGCATAATTTATTTTTTTTGTCCTGCAGAGAGACTATTTTTCATGAAGGTAGATATCGATACCAGCGATATGCTGTATGCCGAAGCGTGGCAAGGTTTTAAAGGGACGGACTGGCAAGCAGAAATTAATGTCCGTGATTTTATTCAGCACAACTATACGCCATATGAAGGGGACGAATCCTTTCTTGCCGAGGCCACGCCGGCAACCACCGCACTGTGGGAAAAAGTGATGGCGGGAATACATATTGAAAATGCGACCCACGCCCCGGTCGATTTCGATACCAATATAGCCACCTCGATTACCGCGCATGCTGCCGGTTATATTGAACAGGAACTGGAAAAGATCGTTGGGCTGCAAACGGAGCAACCGCTGAAGCGCGCGCTGCATCCGTTCGGCGGCATCAACATGATCAAAAGTTCTTTCGATGCCTACGGTCGTGAAATGGATCCGCACTTTGAATATCTGTTTACCGACGTGCGCAAAACGCACAATCAGGGGGTGTTCGATGCCTATTCGCCGGATATGCTGCGCTGTCGCAAATCCGGCGTGCTGACCGGGCTGCCGGACGGCTACGGCCGCGGGCGCATTATCGGCGACTATCGCCGCGTGGCGCTGTACGGTATTCGTTACCTGGTGCGCGAACGCGAGCTGCAGTTTGCCGATCTGCAGTCCAGCCTGGAGTACGGGCAGAATCTGGAAGCGACGATTCGCCTGCGCGAAGAGCTGGCAGAACACCGCCGCGCGCTGCTGCAAATGCAGGAGATGGCGGCGAAGTACGGCTGCGATATCTCTCGCCCGGCGTGCAATGCCCAGGAAGCGGTACAGTGGGTCTATTTTGCCTATCTGGCGGCGGTCAAATCGCAAAACGGCGGCGCCATGTCGCTGGGCCGCACCGCCACTTTCCTCGATATCTACATTGAGCGCGACTTCAACAGCGGGCGCTTAACCGAGCAGCAGGCTCAGGAGCTGATCGACCACTTCATTATGAAGATCCGCATGGTGCGTTTCCTGCGCACGCCGGAATTCGACACGCTCTTCTCCGGCGACCCTATCTGGGCGACCGAAGTGATCGGTGGCATGGGGCTGGACGGGCGGACGCTGGTGACCAAAAACGCCTATCGCTATCTGCATACGCTGCATACCATGGGGCCGGCCCCGGAACCAAACCTCACCGTACTCTGGTCAGAAGCGTTGCCGATCGCCTTCAAAAAATATGCGGCTCAGGTCTCCATCGTCACCTCCTCATTGCAGTATGAAAACGATGACTTAATGCGGGTCGATTTTAACAGCGACGACTACGCCATTGCCTGCTGCGTCAGTCCGATGATTATCGGCAAGCAGATGCAGTTCTTCGGCGCGCGCGCCAATCTGGCGAAAACCCTGCTGTACGCGATTAACGGCGGCGTGGATGAGAAGCTGAAAATTCAGGTCGGGCCGAAAACGGCGCCGCTGATGGATGAGGTGCTCGACTATGACACGGTGATGAACAGCCTCGATCACTTTATGGACTGGCTAGCGGTGCAGTACATCAGCGCGCTCAACATCATCCACTATATGCACGACAAGTACAGCTATGAAGCTTCGCTGATGGCGCTGCATGACCGCGACGTGTATCGCACCATGGCCTGCGGCATCGCCGGGCTGTCGGTGGCGACCGATTCGTTGTCGGCTATCAAGTACGCGAAGGTAAAACCGGTCCGCGACCATACCGGGCTGGCGGTTGATTTTGTCATCGAAGGCGACTATCCGCAGTATGGCAACAACGATCAGCGGGTCGACAGTATCGCCTGCGATCTGGTCGAACGCTTTATGAAGAAGATTAAAGTGCTGCCGACCTACCGCAACGCTGTCCCAACCCAGTCGATTCTGACCATCACCTCCAACGTGGTCTATGGGCAGAAAACGGGCAATACCCCGGACGGTCGCCGGGCCGGTACGCCGTTCGCGCCGGGGGCGAACCCGATGCACGGTCGCGATCGCAAAGGGGCGGTGGCGTCATTAACCTCCGTCGCTAAGCTGCCGTTCACCTACGCCAAAGACGGTATCTCCTACACCTTCTCTATTGTCCCCGCCGCGCTGGGCAAAGAGGAGACCACGCGCAAAACCAACCTGGTGGGGCTGCTGGACGGCTACTTCCACCACGAAGCGCACGTTGAGGGCGGACAGCACCTGAACGTCAACGTCATGAACCGGGATATGCTGCTCGATGCCATCGAACACCCGGAAAACTACCCGAACCTGACGATTCGCGTCTCCGGTTACGCCGTGCGCTTCAATGCGCTGACCCGCGAACAGCAGCAGGACGTCATTTCACGCACCTTTACCCAGGCGCTGTAGCGCCGGAGGAACAATGAGAAAGATAATTGCAACCCCACACGCGCCGGGGGCCATTGGCCCCTATGTTCAGGGCGTCGACCTCGGCTATCAGGTCATGACATCGGGACAGATTCCGGTCTGCCCGCAGACGGGAAAGATTGCCGACAGCGTGGCCGATCAGGCGCGTCAAAGTCTGGAAAACGTTAAGGCGATCGTGACGGCGGCGGGGCTGGAGGTGGGCAGCATCGTGAAGACCACCGTATTCATTACCGATCTCAATGACTTTGCCACCATCAATCAGGTCTATCAGCACTTCTTTGATGAGCATCAGGCGACCTACCCGACGCGCAGCTGCGTGCAGGTTGCCCGCCTGCCAAAGGATGTGAAGCTGGAAATTGAAGCCATCGCGGTACGCGACCTCTGAGGCAACGGCGGCGGGGCGAACCTGTTTTTGCCCTGCCGTCCAATTCCTGTGACTTCTGTTCTCCACGCAACGGCAACCCGAGGATGGGGATATGATTAGCGCATTCGATATTTTTAAACCCGGCATTGGTCCTTCCAGTTCGCACACCGTAGGGCCGATGAATGCCGGAAAACGTTTTATCGACCAGCTGGTGAGCATGGGCGACATCGCCCCTATCACGCGCATCGTGGTCGACCTGTATGGTTCTCTGTCGCTGACCGGTAAAGGTCATGCCACCGATGTCGCGATTGTTATGGGACTGGCGGGAAACAGCCCGCAAAATGTCGATATTGACGGCATGCCGGCATTTATTCAGCAGGTGATGCACAGCGGGCGCCTGCCGATCGCCAACGGCGTGCGGAGCGTAGACTTTCAGATGGCGGACGACATCGTGTTTCACCCGCAAACCCTCCCGTATCACGAAAACGGGATGCGTATAACCGCCTGGAGTGGCGCACAGGCGTGGGCGAGTCAGACCTACTATTCGATCGGCGGCGGTTTTATCGTCGAAGAGGGAGCCTACGGGGGGACGCCGGATGCCGAGGTTGCGGTGCCCTATGATTTTCGTTCCGCCAGCGAACTGCTGCGGCTTTGCGAACGCAACGGCCTGTCGGTCTCCGGACTGATGAGGCAAAACGAGCTGGCGCTGCGCAGTCAGGCGGAGATTGACGCCGGTTTTATGCGCATCTACGCGGTGATGCGCGACGGTATCGAGCGCGGAATGAACACCGAAGGGGTGTTGCCCGGCCCGCTGAATGTTCCGCGTCGTGCGGCGGCGTTAAGGCGGCGGCTGGTTTCCAGCGATAGCCTCTCCAGCGACCCGATGAACGTCATTGACTGGATCAATATGTTCGCCCTGGCGGTCAGTGAAGAGAATGCCGCCGGCGGGCGAGTGGTGACGGCGCCGACCAATGGTGCCTGCGGAATAATTCCCGCCGTGCTGGCCTATTACGATAAATTCCGCCGTCCGGTCAACGCGGGTTCGCTGGCGCGCTATCTGCTGGCGGCGGGCGCGATTGGCGCGCTGTATAAAATGAATGCGTCGATTTCCGGGGCTGAAGTCGGTTGTCAGGGAGAGATTGGCGTCGCTTGCTCGATGGCGGCGGCAGGGTTGACCGAACTGCTTGGCGGCAGCCCGGCACAGGTCTGCATTGCGGCGGAAATCGCCATGGAGCACAACCTCGGCCTCACCTGCGACCCGGTTGCCGGGCAGGTGCAAATTCCCTGTATTGAGCGCAATGCGATTAACGCGGTTAAGGCCGTCAATGCGGCGCGTATGGCGCTGCGTCGCACCTCAGAGCCGCATGTTTCGCTGGATAAGGTTATCGAAACGATGTACGAAACCGGCAAGGATATGAATGATAAATACCGCGAAACCTCCCGCGGCGGGCTGGCGATAAAAGTGCTCTGCGTGTAGGTCGCGTGGCAATAGCAGGGGAGCGCAAGGCCCGGCGGGCACAATATCAGGGGCGGCAGATTGCCGCCCCTGATGCCTTATCGGCAGGAAAATCAGACGGTCAGCGCTTACAGAGTGCTTTGTTTCACCGCCGTTTTCATCGGAATCAAGGCAATCACCACCGCGCCCAGCACCAGGAACCCGGCGACCATAAAGATACCGGCGTTGAAATTCCCCGTGACGTCTTTCAGCCAGCCCATCAACAGCGGCCCCAGCGCCGCGCCGGTCATGCCGGTCGCGTTGATCACCGCAATCCCCAGCGCCCGCGCGCGCAGAGAAATTGACTGGTCAGGAGTCGTCCAGAAAATGACCATCGCGGCAAAGGCGCCGGCGGAAGCCATCACGATCCCGGTGAACTGCAGCAGCGGGTTGCTGCTGGACGCGGTGAGCATCCAGCCCGCCGCCGCGAACAGATAGGGCAGCAGCGTATGCAGCTTGCGCTCCTTCAGGCGGTCGGAGCGTTTGCTCCACCAGATCATCCCGACGATGGTACAGATTTGCGGAATCGCGCTCAGGATCCCGATAGTGATATTACTGCTCTGCTCGTTGAAGCTGCGCAGAATCAGCGGCGTCCAGACGCTGAGGGCGCTCAGGGTATTGGTCAGGCAGAAATAGGCCAGCGTGTAGAGCATGATAACCGGGGTAAACAGCTCCCGCAGCATGCTGCGCTGAGACAGCGGCAGGCTGGCTTCGCTGAGCCGCGATTGCTGTAGCGCCGCGCGGTCGGCATCCAGCATCTCTTTTAAACAGGCTTTATCATCGGCAGTCAGCCATTTGGCTTTATCCGGGCTGTCATCAAGCCAGAACCACACCACCAGTCCGAGCAGCACCGACGGAAACCCTTCCAGCAAAAAGAGCCACTGCCAGCCTTTCAGATTCAGCACGCCGTCGAGATTAAGAATATACCCGGAAGCCAGCGAGCCAAGCGCCATGGTGACGGGCATCGCAATCATAAACAGGGCGTTGGCGCGGGCGCGGTATTGCGCCGGGAACCAGAAAGTTAAGTACAGCAACAGTCCCGGGAGGAAGCCGGCTTCGGCAATTCCCACCAGCATTCTCAGCACGTAAAGACTGTTCGGGCCGGTGGCGAACATGGTGGCGGTGGAGGCTATCCCCCAGACCACCATCAAAATGGCGATCCAGCGGCGGGCGCCGACGATACTGAGCATGATGTTGCTGGGAATGCCGCAGATCACGTACATCACGTAAAACAGGGTGGTGGCCAGACCGAACATGGTGCTGGTGAGCCCCAGATCTTTGCCCATGGTCAGGCCGGCAAAGCCAATGTTGATACGGTCGAGGTAGGAGAATACGAACAGAATAAAGAGAAAAACAATTAAGCGACGAAATAGTTTATTGATGACGGATTGCTGACGTGCATCCAGAGGTCTCGCCGCAGAGGAGGGCGGGACCAGTACCTCGGAGCGGGTCTGTTCCATTGAAGGACTATTGTTCATCAAAAGCTCCACATTGTGATTATTAGTATTGGTCAACAGGTCGGCTAAACGTATAGAAAACAGACAGGGAGAACGTCAATTTAATGTTCAATAAATGATACGGAATTGTTACTTAACCGACATATTGGAATCATAATGAGAGCCAGATCGCCTGGGGATAATGCGTCAGGGCTGGCGTGTTCAGTCGGTGGATATCCGGAGATTCGCGTTCACGATGAGGCAAAAAAAGAGCGGTTGGGCGGCGGTGTAGGGAAGTCAGGCTGTGACAAAAACGAACAAACAAAGAGATTATATGCCGTTGTGGAGAGAGCGAATATAACTATTTACTTGAATATTCATGTAATTAGCCCATAACTCCACGCCGTATCGGAGGGGGGAACCGGTTAATGCCTGTTGTCATCAATATGATTCATTTTTATTAGCTTGCTACATAATAATGAAGCCAGTTTTAAAACGCTGCGGCGACTATCCGCCGTCGGGAGATTCAGAACGGACTGGCATTGCGCGCGCTGACGGGCTCGCCGCTGACAGGGTGAACAAAATGCAGTTCGCTGGCATGCAACATGAGCCGCGGCGCGCGTGCGCTGCCCGGCCACGTCAGGCCACCGTAGAGATCGCAGCCCAGAATCGGGTGCCCCAGCAGTTGACAATGGATCCGCAGCTGGTGGGTGCGCCCGGTTTCCGGGAACAGCTGCACCCGGCTCAGCGGCAGCAGGCTACCCTCTGCGCCTTCACGGGTGAGGCGTTCTGTCACCCGGTAGCGGGAACGGGCTGGCTTGCCGTTAATGGCGCAAATGGCCATGCGCGGAAAGCGCGCCGGATCTTTGGCAATGGGGGCATCGATGGCGCCTTCATCCTCATGGAGATGCCCGCACAGCAGGGCGCTGTATACCTTTGTCACCGAACGTTGGCTGAACTGATGGCTCAGCGCCGCATTGATCGTTTTATTTTTGGCTACCACCATCAGCCCGGAGGTACCAAAATCCAGACGGTGAACGAGGGTACAGCCGGGAAATTGTTGCACCAGCCGATGGTGCACCGAGTCGAGATTCTGCGGATTCTTCCCCGACAGACTGAGCAGCCCGGCGGGCTTATTGATCAGCAGCAGATGCTCGTCCTGATAAAGGATCGCGATGGATTCGTAGCAGGGAGGGGCAATAAAAGTATCGACGATGGTGGACATGAACAGGAGCCTGAAAAGGGTGGGGGCGGATAATAGCGAATTTTCCGCCCGCTGGCGATTGCGGCGAGGAGCCGCGGGAGGAATATCGCCAGGCCGCTCCTGCGGTATCACCTCATGAACGCCGCCGTCACTGGCGTTCGCTACGGCGCCTGACTACCGGGCCCGACGGATTACCGATGTGGTTATCTCAAGGATGCGGCGTAGACAGGGTGCCTTCCAGCGCTTTGAACTGCTGCCAGCTGACCTCATCGATTTCGATACCGTGCTGCAGGCGAAATTGCCGCTGCCGCTGCTCTGCCTCACCGGGCAGCAGCAGCCCGTCGTCGTCTCGCGATGTGCGGGTCCATGCCAGCATGTCGGCCACCGCCGCGGTGTAGCGCTCTCCCGCGCCGAGCAGGGACGGGTCGAAGACGATCGACAGCATATTGTTGATGATGCCGGGCCCGGCGGGGGGCGGGGCGCTCTCGGTTTCGCCGCCGGTCAACGCCGCGCCGAGCAGGCTGCAGATCAGCGCCAGACCGGAACCTTTGTGGGCGCCGAACGCCAGCAGCGCGCCGAGCGGCTCCTGCATCAGCCAGCGCGGATCGCGGGTCGGGTTGCCCACGTTATCCACGGCGCAGCCGGGCGGTAGCTCCCGGCCCGCATTCCAGGCGATCCGCGCTTTATTGCCGGCAATGGTACTGGTCGCGAAATCAAGCACTACCGGCGGCTTGCCGGCGACAGGAATACCGACGCAGAAAGGGTTGGTGCCGAAGCGCGGGCGCTGGCCGTTGAACGGCAGCACCACCGAGCGGGCGCCGACGTTAGCGAAGTGCAGGGATACCAGCCCCTCCGCCGCCGCCTGTTCCGCCCAGGCGCCGATGCGCCCAAGATGATGGGTCTGCGCCAGTCCCATAATGCAAACGCCAAACTGCCGTACCCGCAAAATAGCCTGTTCCATCGCCAGCCGACCGGTCAGCTGGCCAAAACCGTTGCCGCCGTGAAACGAGATCACGGGCCCGGCATCGCGAAGCAGTTGCGGGGTTGCCTGCGGATCGAGTTCTCCGGCGCGAATGGCCTCGATATAGCGGGGAATAAGCGTGACCCCATGTGAGTCATGGCCTTGCAGCGACGACTCGACAAGATTATCCGCTACTTCCCCGGCAACCGCCTTTGCGACTCCGGCCTCCTGCAGGTGCTGGCGTAAATAGCGACGCAGCTCATCATGATTAAAAACCGGCATAATCGCTCCCTGGTTTTCCACTCAATAATATGAGCGGCAAACTATAGCGCCGTTTATTTCTTAACATAACGACAGAAACTGACTTTATATATCTGGAAAACGCATAGTGATAACCGGGTGTTAATTCTTGCCGGCAAAATAGACCATGATGTCATTTAACTGTTATCACCTGCGGACGTCCGGACTAACGGGAATAATATATAGCAATAAATCATTTATTATTCCCGGGGAATGGCTTCAGGATAAATCGACTTTTTTAAATACGCCTCAGGATATGACGGCGATCGGTGGGTTGATGATTGACGGGAGCGGCAATGAATTTACGGCACGGCAACGGCATGTCTTATATAGGGAAACGGTCGGCAACGGCTTTATTCTTGCTCAGTACTCTGCTGGCGGCGACCGCTGCCAGGGCAGAGGGCACCATCGGTATTGCCCAGCAATATGGCATTGGCTATCTGATCCTCGACGTGGTGCGAGATCATCAGCTAATCGAAAAGCATGGCAAAGACGAAGGGCTGGATATTAAAGTCGAGTGGCGCACGCTTTCCGGGGCCACCGGACTTAATGAAGGGCTGCTTTCCGGCGCGCTGGACGTGGTGGCCGCCGGCGTTCCGCCGGCGCTGACGCTGTGGGACCGCACCCGGGGCAAGCAGAATGTGAAAGCGATCGCGGCTCTGGGATCGATGCCGAACTACCTGCTGAGTAACAACCCGGCGGTGCAGAGCGTCAAGGATCTGAGCAGTAAAGACCGTATCGCGGTCCCTGCCGCCGGCGTAGGTTTTCAGTCGCGGACTCTGCAGATAGAGACCGCGCGGCTGTTTGGCAACGCGGACTATAAGCGCTTCGATAATATTACGGTCAGTCTCCCGCACCCGGACGCCAGCGCGGCGCTGATTGGCGGAAAATCGGAAATTAGCGCCCATTTTTCCAGCCCGCCTTTTCAGTATCAGGCGCTGGAACATGCCGGTATTCATAAAATATTAAGTTCCTATGAGGTATTAGGCGGACCGGGAACCTTTAATCTGCTCTATACCACGGAGAAATTTCATGATGACAATCCAAAAACCTATCGCGCCTTTTTCGCGGCCCTGGCGGAAGCGGAGGAGATCATTAAAGCCGATACGGCCGGGGCCGCGCAATCCTATATTCGGGTGGAGCAGTCGAAGCTCCCGGCGGCGTTTATCGAGAAAATGATCGCGGATCCGGAAAATAATTTCACCATTACCCCGCAGCGGACGTTTGTTTATGCCGATAAGCTGTATCAGCTGGGAATATTGAAACACAAAGCCGAATCCTGGAAAGATTATTTCTTCAGCGAAGCACATACCCTGCCGGGGAGTTGATATGTCTGAACTATCCGTCGCATTACCCCCGCCTCTGCTGCGCGTTGAGGGCGTTAATTTGCAATACCGCACCCGCGAGCGGCTGGTGCAGGCCACCCATGACGTCAGCTTTGACGTCTGGCCGGGGGACCGGTTTGTCCTGCTCGGGCCGTCCGGCTGCGGAAAATCCAGTTTACTGAAAGCCATTGGCGGATTCTTGCCCCCGGTCTCCGGGGCGATCCGCCTGGCGGGAGAAACGGTTAATCGCCCTGGCCCCGACCGGATGATGGTTTTTCAGGAGTTTGACCAGCTACCGCCGTGGAAAACGGTGGCGGAAAACATCGCCTTTCCGCTGATCGCCAGCCGCCGGGCGGGACGAGCCGAGGCGATGGAGCGCGCGGAGTATTTCCTGCATAAGGTGGGGCTCGGCGCGTTTCGCCATGCCTACCCTAATTCGCTCTCCGGCGGGATGAAGCAGCGGGTCGCCATTGCGCGCGCGCTGGCGCTGCATCCCCAGGTCCTGCTGATGGACGAGCCCTTTGCCGCCCTCGATGCGCTGACCCGGCGCAAAATGCAGGAGGAGCTGCTTAGCCTGTGGGAAGAGGTGCGGTTTACGCTGCTGTTTGTCACCCATTCCATCGAAGAGGCGCTGATCGTCGGCAGCCGGGTGCTGCTGCTGTCGCCGCATCCCGGGCGGGTGAAGGCCGAGCTGAACTGTCATCAGTACACGCTGGCGGATGCCGGAGGGGAAGGGTTCCAGGCCGATGTCGCGCGGATCCACGACCTGTTATTTCCGCCGGCGGCATTACCCGAGGGCGGCGTAAAGGATAATCACTCAGGGAGTCCATATGAGCAACCTACCTCCTGTCCGGCCTGAATACCAGCGCGAGCTGCCGCCGCTGGAGAATTTCACGCTAGCCGAACCGCTGCCGCTGCTCGTGCGGCTGGGAAATCAGGCATGGCTGCGTAAATCCCTGCTGCTGCTGGTGCTGATCGCCGTATGGGAAGGGGCGGCGCGCTGGCAAAATAATGACCTGATGTTTCCCGGTTTCTGGCAAACCTTTACCGCTCTGCAGGAGGATATCGCGAGCGGCGAGCTGCCCCGCCGGGCGTGGCTATCGATCGGTTTGCTGCTGAAAGGCTATTTGTTGGGCACGTTTCTGGCGCTGCTCATCAGCGCGCTGGCTATCTCGACGCGCATTGGCCGGGATTTACTGAGCACCCTGACGGCGATGTTTAACCCGCTTCCCGCCATCGCGCTGCTGCCGCTGTCGCTGCTGTGGTTCGGCCTCGGCAACGCGAGCCTGGTGTTTGTTATCGTCCATTCGGTGGTCTGGCCCATGGCGCTGAATACCTGGTCCGGCTTTATGAGCGTGCCGGAGACGCTGAAAATGACCGGGCGTAACTATGGATTAAGCGGATGGCGATACGTGCTGTGGATCCTGATCCCCGCCGCGCTGCCGGCGCTGCTCTCGGGGCTGAAAATCGGCTGGGCCTTTGCCTGGCGGACGCTGATTGCGGCGGAGCTGGTATTTGGCGCATCGAGCGGCAGCGGCGGGCTCGGGTGGTACATTTTCCAGAACCGCAATGAGATGTACACCGACCGGGTATTTGCCGGTCTGGTGATGGTCACCGCTATTGGCCTGTTGGTTGAGGGGCTGGTATTTGCGACCCTGGAAAGGCTGACGGTGAAACGCTGGGGCATGCAGAACTAGCGCTGGAACAAGAGGGAGAAGAATGCGCATGATAGCGATGAAAGTGCCGGAAAATTATTTGCAGCAGGCGGGGGTGCTCAACAAGGTGGGGGAATACGTTGCGCCGCTTGCCCGCCGGGTCTTGATTGTCGCCGGCGGCCATGCCCTTGGCGTGGCCGGAGACGCGCTAGGCCACAGCCTTCAGCGTGAAGGTATCGCTTTTGACGTCGCCCGTTTAACCGGGAAATGTACCCTCGAGACCGTGCAAAATCTGGCGCGCCAGGCGCAGGAGAGCGGGGCGCAGGGCGTGGTTGGCCTTGGCGGCGGTGCCGTGATGGATACGGCAAAAGGGGTGGGAGAGCTGGCCGGGCAACTGCCGGTGATACAGGTGCCCACGGTGGCGGCAACCTGCGCCGCATGGTCGCCATTCAGCGTGCTTTACAACCACCGGGGTGGGCATAGCGGCAGCCTGCCGCTGCGGCGGTTTCCCGCCTGGATCCTCGTGGATAGTGAGGTCATCGCCGCCGCGCCGGTGCGTTTTTTAAAAGCCGGGATCGTTGATGCGCTGGCGAAATGGTTTGAATTCAGTCCCTATCAGTCGCCAGACGGCGACGCGCCCGGCCTGGCGCTGCAGCTCAAGTTTTCAGCGATGGCGCTGGAGGTTTTTGAGTCGTCTGCCATGCAGGCGCTGGAGGATAATCGCCGTCAGCGGGTGACCCGGGCGTTAGTGCAGACCATCGATGCGGTGATTGCCTTCGCCGGGCTGGCCAACAGCGTCCGCGATGAGAGCCAGCGGATTGGCGTGGCCCACGCGATTCACAACAGCATGACCCATCAACAGGCGTTTCATCACTGGCTGCATGGCGAAAAGGTGGGCTACGGGCTGGCCGTACAGGCGATACTGCAACACCGTGACCCGGTAGACCGCGAGCCGCTGCTGGGCTGGCTGCGGCGGATGGAGGTGCCGCTGACGCCTGCCGAATGGGGAAGCGGCGATCCGCGCCCCCTGCTGGCAGGCATTGCGGCAGGGGTGAAGATTAAACCGGAGGCGCGTGAACATCTGCCCTTCCCGGTAGATAGCGCCAGCCTGCAGCAGGCGCTGCTGGCGACCCTCAACCGGCAGTAGACGGTGAACGCCCGCGCTCGTCGGGCGTTCATCCCCGGCAGGGTTAGCGCTCGCGCCGGGCCATAAACTGCGCCAAATCGACCAGACGGTTGGAGAAGCCCCACTCGTTGTCATACCATGCGAGGATCTTGACCATATTCCCGCCAATCACCAGCGTCGACAGGCCATCGATAATGGAAGAACGCGGGTCGCCCTGATAGTCGCTGGAGACCAGCGGCTCGTCGCTGTAGCCGAGAATGCCCTGCAGCGGGCCGGAAGCGGCGGCCTGGCGGAATGCCTCATTCACCTGTTCTGCCGTCACCTCGCGCTCCAGCGTGACGGTAAGGTCGACAATCGACACCACCGGCACCGGCACGCGCAGCGAGTAGCCGGTCAGGCGGCCATCCAGTTCAGGGATCACTTTGCCCAGCGCTTTGGCGGCGCCGCTGGAGTAGGGGACGATGGATAACGCTGCCGCGCGGGCGCCACGGAGATCTTTTTCCGGCTGGTCATGTAGCGCCTGGCTGTTGGTGTAGGCGTGGGTGGTATTCATCAGGCCATGCTTGATCCCGAAATGCTGATGCAGAACCTGAGCTGCCGGGGCAAGGCCGTTGGTGGTGCAGCTGCCGTTGCTGACGACCGAATGCTGCTGCGGATCGTACAGCTCGTGGTTAACCCCCATCACAATGGTTAAATCGTCATTCTTGCCGGGCGCCGAGATGATCACCCGCTTCGCGCCGCCGCTGTGAATGTGGACCGCCGCTTTTTCACGTTCGGTAAAGAACCCGGTGGCTTCGATGACGATGTCTACCCCCGCATCTCGCCACGGAATACGCGCCGGGTCGCGTTCGCTGTAGACGATGACGGGTTGACCATCGACGCTAAGCGCTCCGTCGGCTGCCTCCACGGCTACCGGCAGGGTGCCCAGCAGCGAGTCATATTTCAACAGGTGGGCCAGCGTTTTGCTGTCCGTCAGATCGTTGATTGCCACAATCTGAATATCCGGATTGCCCAGCGCCGCGCGCAGTACGTTACGCCCGATTCTGCCGAAACCATTAATACCGACCTTAACCATGATCCACTCCTTATTTGTTGTCTCTGGTTTACTGTAGGTTGTCGGCATTTCGGCGTAAATGACGAATAACGATCACTTTACGCCATTTTTCGGCAGTGAAAACGCTGCCGGTATTCGCCCGGCGTCAGGTGCAGCTGTTTTTCAAAGATGCGGCGCAGGTTAATGGCGCTGCCAAGACCGGATTGTTCGGCGACTCTTTCCAGCGTGTCGCTCGTTTGCTCCAGCAGCTGTCTGGCGGCGGCCAGGCGCGCTTCGGCAACGTAGCGCGCCGGAGAGACTCCGGTTTCACGGGTAAACACGCGGGTAAAATTGCGCGGACTCATCGCGACCTTTTCCGCCAGCGCTTCGACACAGAGATCGGCGGTGATATTGGCGAGGATCCACTTCAGCAGCTCGCTTATCGGACCTGAACTGTTGATTTGGTCGAGGTTGTAGCGGCTAAACTGCAGCTGACCGCCGGGGCGACGGAGGTACATCACCATATCCTGGGCGATATCGCGGGCGAGAGTGAAGCCGTAATCGTCTTCCACCAGCGCCAGCGTCAGGTCGAAACCGGAGCTGACGCCGCCGGAGGTCCAGATCGGACCGTCCTGAATATACAGCGGCCCGCCTTCTACCCGTACCTCCGGGAAAGCCGACTGCAGGGTGTCCAGCAGCTTCCAGTGGGTGGTGGCCCGCCGGCCGTTCAGCAGCCCGCTTTGCGCCAGCAGCATCGCGCCGCCGCATACGGAGGCGATGCGTCGGGCGTGGGGCGCGGCGAGGCGCAGCCAGTCGACCACGGCGATGCCTTCCTGCTCGTTTTGCCCTCTGCCGGTGATGATGATGGTATCGAGCGGCTCGCGCGGATCCACTTCGTGAAGACGATGGTCGGCAAGCAGGTTCAGCCCGGACTGACCGTGGATCACCTGGTGGGGCTGGGTAGTGGCGAGGGCAACGCGGTAGCGCGGGCGCTCAGCCCCCTCCGCGTGCAGTCTGTTGGCCTGCATCAGAATGTCGGCAATACCGGCGGATTCAAAGAGCATGCCGCCATCGGGGACGATAATCAGTATTTTCTTCATGTCCTGAAAAGTAAACCTTTGACAAAATAAGTCAACAGGGAAGGTGGTGGTTTGCGGGAGGACGATGGCAGGCTGCGGCTCTGGAGGTGGGACAGGGCATCAATGCGACCATCGCGCATTGATGCCCGGGCGCTAACCCCGCAGGCGCGCGGGGCGGGCGTCGGCCGTGAGGCAGTTAAAAGTCATACTGTAGGGCCAGACGGTTTTGCCAGAAATTTTTATCCGAGGTGGAGTTGGTCTGTACGCCGGCAAAGTCCGTCAGGCTCAGCCCGTTCAGCACTCCCCCGAAACGGTAGGTGCCGTAGATCAGGTATTCAGACTGGTGGCTGCTGGAGGCGCCCGCCGCGGGGGTTAAATCCATAAACGAGTAGCGGCTGCCGAGGGAAACCTGCTCCGTGGCGGCCCAGTTCAGGTCGGTGGAGTAGGCGTTGCCGCTGCCGAGGTCCTGGGTACTGGTAAAGAAGGGCTGCGCGAAGTAGGGGCCGGAAGAGGTATTGTGCGCGTACGGCGTCACCAGGGCGCCGTTGCCGTAAGCGTTACCGTTGGCGGCGATGTGGTTATAATTCAGCGTCCACGCCAGAGACGGAGCCAGCTTCATGCTGAGCTGCGCGCCATAGCTGGTGCTGTTCACCTCGCCGGCCAGCGCTTTGCCTTCGCTCAGGCCGCGAATGAACTGGAGGCCGATTTTGGGCGCAGCGGCATATTCGTTCCACGAGAGGAAGCTGTCGGCGTAGACAATCCGCGTATAGTCGTCATAGTTTTCGTACCACATCTGGGCGTTAACTTTGCGATCGCCGAACGATATGGATCGCCCGCCGCCGACGCCCCACATCCCGTTGGTGCTCTGCTCGATGTCGGTATACGCGGTGGTATCCAGAAACCGATCGTCGCCCCAGGGTTTATAGCGGGTGATTTTCGTGGCGTGCAGGAAATTGTCGCTATCGCCATAGCTGGCATCAATCGCCCGGAATAGTATCGGCGTAATGCGCCAGTCGTAGTCGCCGATAAAAGGAATATTAATCCGCTGGTCGCCGGCGGTGATGCGGAACTGGTCATAATGCCAGCTGAGCCAGGCTTCGCCGACGCCGGTTTGATTGGGGCCAAGTTCGTTAACCAGATGGTCATCGTTATGGGAAATTCCGCGCTGCAGAATGCCGCTGACGCCGAGGCTGACGCCATAATATTCCGCCGTAGCATATTTGACGCTGCCGCCGTAGCTGACCGTATCCTGCGACAGGCCCGAAACAAAATAGGCATTATGGGTTGAATAATATAATGTGCGCAGGCTGCCGCTGACGCTCCCGCAGGTAAAGAATTCGCTGAGTGAACCGGCGATGCCGGATTCACAGTCGTGGGTTAATGGAATAGCGGCGTGGCTGGCATCGATAAATATCCCCTGGGAAATAAGCAAGGCGCCCAGCGTCGCTCCGCGATATATGTTTTTGCGTTTCATTGACATCACCCTGTTAAATATCACTGCAATTTCGGAAAGAAAAATACCGGCCATGAATATGGCGGATGATCACCTTGTGCTTTTATTCTGTAGGGTTGGTAAATGGTCTGGATTTTATTTATCGGTTAACAACAACGGATTGTTGTCTAAGATTAACTGGTCGCGCAGCGCCCAGCCGCGCAGTTTGCCTGGGTTAAGTAAACCATCCGGGTCGATATATTTTTTAACGGCCACGACATCCGGGCGAATAATTCCCTGCTTGCCGTCTTCAACCTGCAAAACATGCGGGTTATTAATCTTGATGTCGTTATCGCGGAATATCTGCATAATTTCATTGAGTCGCTCTTCTGTCGAATAGCGCACCAGCTGCAGGCCGCTGGCGGTAATATTGCCATCATTATCGCGGAGAAATTCAATATGCGACATGACCTCCCCGGCGAACCGCTGCTCCATCTGCAAAATTTGCTCCGCGAAGCGCTGATAATTAAACGCGGTTTGTAAATAGGTCAGCGTATTGTCGATTTTCAGCGCATGCAGCGTGGTGTGGTTCCAGCAATATTCCATTAATGAGGTATGGCTCTCCCGGGCCTCATCGCCGCTCTGGCGGATGGCATTTTCTCCCTGATGTTTCAGCACCAGACCGTGACAGAGACCTTCGCTCTCCTCGGCGATAACGCTGATGACCGCGTGCTGCCCGGCCCGATAGTGGCCGTTAAGGTGGCTAAAATAGTCGGGGATCGGCGCGGCAAGCAGCGCCAGCTGGCGCTTGACGAAGCCGGGCGAGCGGAGGCACTCGTTGGCGTAATTCAGGGCGTCGGCGAAGTCGTCAAACACATCCAGGCGTTCAATCCAGCGGTGCACGGGAGCCAGCGCCAGTTCGACTTCAAGGATGATGCCGTTGCTGCCGTAGGCGTGATGCAGCAGCAGCGCCTGCGGTGCCGGAATGGTCAACACGCGGGGCGAGGCCTCCACGGTCATCACTTTGACGCTGAGCACATTGCCGGGCGCCGCCAGGGGACCGTAGTTAATGGAACCGATGCCGCCAAAACCGCCGCAGTAGAGGCCGCCTAAGCTGGCCAGACGGAAGGTCGACGGCATGCAACGCAGCTCCCATCCCGTCGGACGGGTGGCGTCTTCAATCTCTGCCAGGCGAATGCCGGCCTGGGCGCGCACCGTGCCGTTTTTGAGTTCGCAGATCCGCTTCAGGGCGGTCATATCGACCAGCACTCCGCCCTCGAGGGGCACCAGCTGGCCATAATTGCCGGTGGCGCTGCCGCGCAGGGTAAGCGGCAGCTGCTGCTGCACGCAGGCGGCAACCAGCTGCCGTAGCTCTTCTTCGTCCCGCGGACGGACCACCGCGTCCGCCTGTTTTCCCTCCAGCTGCTGGTTGAGCACCGGGCTGAACCAGTGAAAATCGCGGGAAAGACGTTTGATCTTCGCCGGCTGTAAGGTCCACTCCAGCTCCGGCAATGCCTGCTGGATCAGCGCGACCGCCTGTTGACGTTGCTCACGAGTCATCATTTTTCTACCTGTTAATCATCAATACGTTAGTGAGATTGCACCGCTTCGCTTTCATGCCATGCGCTGAGCGCCCGCTGCGACACCCAGGACATCACCCCAAACAGCGCGATACCGGCGAGGGAAATTAACAGCAGAGCGGCAAACATCAGCGGGATGTCCAGCTGGTAACCCGCCTGCAGGATCTGATAGGCGAGGCCGGTATTGGTGCCGCCGGTACCGGCGACAAACTCCGCCACCACGGCGCCGATCAGCGACAGACCGCTGGAAATACGCAGGGCGCCGAAGAAATAGGGCAGCGCGGAGGGAATGCGCAGTCGTACCAGGGTTTGCAAACGGCTGGCGTGGTTGAGCCTGAAATAGCTCAGCAGGCCGGGCGATACGCTACGCAATCCCTGGGTGGTATTAGAGATAATCGGGAAGACCGCCATCAGGGTTGAGCACACCACCAGTGAGAGGGTGGCGTCTTTTACCCAGATAATGATCAGCGGCGCGATGGCGACAATTGGCGTCACCTGCAGGAAAACGATGTAGGGAAACAGCGCGGTTTCCACAAAACGGTTCTGCACCAGGATAAACGCAATGGCGGTGCCGATGACGATCGACAGGAGAAATGAGATCAGGGTGATCTTCAGCGTGAACAGCAATGACAGCAGCAGCGGCGTCAGATGCGTCCACAGGCTTTCCACCATCACGAGGGGGGAAGGCACCAGAAATTGCGGGATGCGGAAATAGCTGACCGCCCCCTGCCACAGCAAAATCACCAGCACCGCGACGAGGGTTGGATAGAGAATTTTGAGAAAACGGGGATGATTAATCCACGGTGTCGATTTAGCGGCTTTCATATTAGGACTCCATACCGGATTGGCTTGCCTGTAAGAGACTGTCCTGCAGCTGCCGGGCATAGTGGGAAAATGCCGGGCTGACGCGGAACTCTTCACTGCGTGGGAACGGCTCTCTGATGGCGATATCTTCGACCACCCGGCCCGGGCGGGCCGCCATCATAATCACCCGCTGAGAGAGGAACACCGCTTCATGGATCGAATGGGTGACGAACACCACCGTCAGGTTCTGCTCCTGCCAGAGACGCAGGAGATCGCTATCGAGCTTATTACGCGTAATTTCATCCAACGCGCCGAAGGGCTCATCCATCAGCAGCAGTTTGGGCCGCGTCACCAGGCCACGGGCGATGGAGACGCGCATCTGCATGCCGCCGGATAGCTCGCGCGGCAGGACGTTGGCGAACTTGCCCAGCCCCACCAGTTCCAGGGCTTCGCTCACCCGGGTGTTGGCTTCCGCCCGCGGAACGCCGGCCAGATCCAGAGGCAGCCGGACGTTGCTGTGGACGCTGCTCCAGGGCATCAACGTAGCTTCCTGGAAAACGAAAGAGAGGGGGACCTGGGCTTTTTCCCGGCTATCGCGACGCCACAGCATCAGCTTGCCGTCGCTGGGCTCCACCAGACCGGCGACCATTTTCAACAGGGTGCTCTTACCGCAGCCGGAGGGGCCGAGCAGAGTAACAAACTCCCCCTGATTGATGGTCAGATTGACGGGCAGCAGCGCCCGGGTGCCGTTGCTGTAAATCTTCTCTGCCGAGAGCACTTCGATGGCCGGCGTCGCGGGCGCCTGAGCGAAGCGGCTGTCGCTCATGACGGTAAGTTTAGGAGCGGTATTCATGGCATGACTCCGGCATCTTTGACCATATCCAGGGTATAGGTCTGCTCAAAAGGCACTTTGCTGGCATCGATCAGCTTGTTTTTCACCAGCATGTCCCAGGTTTTCTTCAGCCGCGGCCGGGTGATGATACCGATGCCGTCGGTGATGGCGTCGCCGCCGGTGACCAGCTGATATTTCTTCATCTGGGCAATACCGAAGGCGATCTGCTCGGCCCCCATTTGCGGATTCGCTTTGCTAATCAGCGCATTCCCGGCGCCGGGATCCTGAAGATAGCTTTTCCAGCCCTCCATCGAGGCTTTGACGAACGCCGCCACGGCCGCCGGACGTTTCTTGATGGTGTCGGTCATACAGATAATCGAGTTGCCGTAGGGAGGGTAGCCCCAGTCGCTGAGCGGATAGACGTAGAACGGCTGCCCCCCTTTGGCGACGGAGAACGGTTCGGAGGTCACGTAGCCCTGCTGTACCAGATTTTTGTCCGCCAGGAACGGCTGGACGTTGAAGGTATAGGGACGCACTTTGGTGCTGCCCAGCCCCAGCTCGCTCTTCGCCCACGGCCAGAAAGAGGTATAGGCTTCGGTGGCGAGCAGGAAGGTTTTATCTTTTAATTGTGCCGGGTTATCGACCTTATCATGGGTGATAAATACCGTTGGCGAGTGCTGAAAAACGGTGGCGACGGTGACGGCGTGCACGCCCGCCTGCCAGGTTTCCAGCGCCTGGCCGTTGTCGCCGAGGGTACAATCCGCCTGACCCGCCGCCATCAGCTGCATGACGTTGATCTGCGGGCCGCCCATTTTAATGTCGACGTCGAGGCCGGCGTTTTTATACAGCCCTTTGGCCTGGGCCTGATAGAAGCCGCCGTGTTCCGCCTGGGCATACCAGTTGGTGAGGAAAGTAAATTTTTCCGCCGCGAGGCAGGATGCGGAGGTGGCGATGGTCGCAAGGGTCAGCATCGTGTAAGCCGGAGTACGCATATTTTTCATCAGAGTTCCTTTTACTCAGCAACGGAAGAGGAAGGGGTGGACTGCACAAAGCCGTTCCAGTGGTGTTTTCCCCAGCTTGGTTCGTGACGGACGACCCACTCCATGCGGTGGATTTCGCTAATCGCCTGCGCCCAGCTGACGGCCAGGGATTCGAGCAGCCCCTGGCCCTGCTCCAGAGTGGCGGGGGTCGGGTCGCCGATAACGCCGCTGGGGCCAAAGTCGTAGGAGGCCCAGGCCGCCGCGGGACGGCCTTTCGACAGGGTCGGGCAGGGGAACGGCGGCGGAAAGTTGGCGACGGCGCGCGCCATATGAACGCACTCCGGCGCAAGGGCCAGCATCAACGCCGTTTCGCTATGGCCCGCGTGCATCGCCATTTTCTGTTCCTGAGGGCTGAGAAACTGTTTTTCGCTGTTGGGGACGTTGAACACGTCGTGCGGGATGAGGATCATATCGCCGTGACGCAGGCGCATTTCCCGGGAGGCCATCTGCAGGACCTGCGGCTGTCCGCCGTGACCGTTGATCATCAGCAGCTTGCGAAAGCCGGCCCGATACAGGGATTCGGCTATCTCGAGGAGAGTGTGCAGCAGCGTGTCGCCGCTCAGGGTCAGGGTGCCGGGAAAATGCAGATGCTCGTCGGACTTACCGTAGGTGATCGGCGGGATGGCGTAGGCCGGGATATCCGCCGGCAGCCGGGCGAGGGCATGGCCCGCGACGCCGGAAGAGATCACGCTGTCCACGGAACAGGGCAGATGCGGACCGTGTTGCTCAATCGCGCCGGTGGGGAGCACGATAACCGTATTGCTTTTGTCCGGCAGGTCGGCAATCGCCGTCCAGCTCAGAAAAGGGAGAAAGCGCTCTGCAGGAATATAACCGTTGATCATCGCTGTGCCTCTGGGTCGAGAATTATTGGGGTAACCAGACCGTCGCTTCAACTTCAATAAGCACCGTGGCGTCGGGCAGCATTTCGCTGACCTGCACCACGGTCGAAACCGGCGGTTGGCCGGGGTAAAACAGCTTCCTTACCCGGCTGTAATAGGGAAAATGGTCAAGATTGCGAAAGTACTGCACCAGTTTGATGACGTCGCTCATCTGCCCACCCGCGGATTCCACGGTCCGGCGGATGCTTTCCAGCACGTACCAGCTCTGGGCCAGGATCGGCCCCTGTTTCGCATCCGTCGAAAACTCGCCCGTTTCCCCCAGCAGCTCCCGCACCTCCTCCGGCACATCCTGAAAGCCGTTGACGATGGTGCCGTTCAGCGGGTTGACCGGGATAATGCCGGAAAGAAAAATAAAATCGCCGGCTCTGCGCCAGGCGGCATACCGCGCCAGCGGAGCGCCCGCGCCTGCTTCAAGACTCATACGTCATCTCCTGTTGCCACACCCGCTGGTGGGTTAACCGGCCGCGGTTAACCACCAGACGAGCTGCGCTGTTTAAAGGCCAGGTAAACCTGTCGCTACCCGGGAAAATCACCAGCGTGGCCGCGTTGCCGACGGCGAAAGGCGTGGCCTCCTCCGGCGCAGCGGTTAACGCCGCCCGGTCGCAAATCAGCCGCGACTGCCGGTCGAAAACGTCGCTGAGCTGGGCGCTGAACAGGCCGCAGGCCAGGGTATCCAGCGGGTCATAGCTCCCCGCCGGGCAGAAAGCGTCCTGCACATTGTCGCAGCCGAGCAGGGTGGCAACGCCGGCAGAGCGGGCCTCCTGAAGCAGCGTGATCCCCCGCTGGCGCGGCGTGCGGCCAGTCACCGCATCCTGTAGCAGCAGGTTGGTCATCGGCAGGGCGATAAGGGTGACGGAGTGCGCCGCCAGCTGGCGCAGGATCTTCTCCGCCTGCTCCTCGCTGCCGCTGGCGAGGGCGCAGCCGTGGCTGCAGCAAATGTGTCCAGGAAAAGCATGGCGGGAGAGGGACTCCGCCAGCCAGGCCAGCCCCCGGGGATGGTCGTTGAGCTCCTCATCGATATGCAGATCCAGATCCAGCCGCCAGCGGGCCGCGCTGCGCAGCAGGTTTTCCATGGCCGCGGGATCCCAGTTGGAGGAGTGGACAAACCCGCCGAGTAAACAGCCCTCGCCGCCTTCGGCTACCGCCTGCGCAATGGCCTCCGCGGCGGCCGGGTCGGCAAACAGTCCCAGCGGCACCAGCGCCACCCGCTCCAGGCTGACGCCGGGATGCGCCAGGCGGGCGATCTCCCGCCAGGCGTCAGGCGCGTCGGCGGTGAACCAGTCAATATGGGTGCGCAAATGCGTGACGCCATTGGCCGCCGCCCGCGCCAGCGCGGCGGACGCGCGGCGCTGGAGATCCTGCGCGGTCCAGTGCCGGCGATCCTCATGCATGGCGCGAATGGCGGCCAGCAGACCGGGTTCCGACGGACGGCAGCGTTCAAGGGTATAGGTCTTATCCAGATGGGCGTGGGGTTCGACAAGGCCGGGCAGCGCCAGCGCTCCGCCGAGATCCCATAAGCCGTGATTCGGTTGGCCGGAGGGCGATATCGTCGCGATTCGCCCGTCGGCAAAGGTCAGGTCCGCGCTCAGCGGCGTACCGTTATGCTGCGTCGGCCAATCCGCAGGCAGCGCCCATGCCGGAAGGCGGGCGTTGCTGACGCCAGCAAGCGGCATGTGGGGGGAGGGAATGTGCATCGTCGCTCTCCTCACAGGTCGAGAACCAGAACCGGCGTTTTCGCCCGCGAACAGCACAGGGTAATCTGACTATTGCTGGCTTTTTCTTCCGCCGTCAGGACGCAATCCCGGTGTTCAGGAATGCCGTCGATAACGTCGGTAATGCAGGAGCCGCAGATCCCCTGTTCGCAGGAGAGCATAACCTCGACTCTGGCGTGCAATAATACCTCGGCGATGGTTTGTTCCGGCGCAACCTGCAGGCGCTGGCCGCTTGATGCCAGCTCAATATAAAAACTGTTATTCTCCGCTTCATTATTCCGCTCGACCGGAGTAAAGCGCTCAAAAAAGAATTGCGCGGCCTGCCAGCCATATATTGGCATCGTATCCTGTAGCCGCTGAATAAAGCCGTCCGGGCCGCAGGCAATCACCGCAGTATCGATTTCCGCCGCGGTTAAACAGGCGGGGATCTCCCGGCGCAAAGAGTCGCCCTCGTCGCTGCAATGGATAACGACATTTCCCGCCGCAGAGAGCTGCTCCAGCCGCGCGGCAAAGGCCACGTGCCGCGCGGTGGCGACATAATAATGAATTTCAAAATCAAGCTGTTGCCGTGCTATCTCTTCCGCCATTGCCAGCAGCGGGGTCATGCCGATACCGCCGGCCAGCAGCAGGTAGCGCCTGGCCGCCGGCAGCGGAAAATGGTTGCGCGGGCGGGAGATGGAGAGTCGGTCGCCGGGTTTAAGCTCATGGTGCAGATAGCGGGAGCCGCCGGAGGAAACCGCGCCCAGCTTGACGCAAATTTCATAACTTTGCCGCTGGTCAGGCATCCCGCAGAGGGAATACTGCCGTGGGCCGATGCCGGGAATCATAATATCGATATGGGCACCCGCAGAATAGCCGGGGAATATTTTTCCGTCTTCGGGAATGAATTTTAATGACAGATTACCCAGCCCGTTTGGGCTTATTTCCTTGACCGATACAGGAATCAGATCGCCGTCTTTCATTAACCTTTGCCCTCCCATATTAAGCTGTCAGCAGGGCGGCCTGAGTCAGCGAAGGGAGAAAACGCCCTGCGCCGTAGGCTGTCCGGTATGCGAGTTAATTGGTGAAACGATTGTTTCTCCGCTATGAATGCTACGGTATTGTGATAAAACTGTTGCGTCCAGAGCTTTGATTCGCACAACCCGTTGCAAAAAAGAGAGCACCCAGACCATGTTTGCATTCTCCCGTTTTCTGCTGTATTTCACCGAAGTGGCCCGCCAGGGGTCGTTTCGTAAAGCGTCAGAGGCGCTGCACGTCTCGGCGTCTTCCATCGATCGTCAGATTTTGCGCGTCGAAAATGAGCTGGCGATGCCGCTATTCGAGCGCCATCCTACGGGGCTGCGCCTGACGGCCGCCGGGGAGCTGCTGCTGCATGCGGCAAATAACTGGAAAAAGGACTTTACCCGGGTGTGCGAGCAGCTGGATGACCTGCGCGGGCTGCGGCGCGGGCATGTGCGCATCGCCACTATCGATGCCATTAACCGGCATTTCTTTTCGGCGATGCTGAAGGAGGTGCATAACCATTATCCCAACATTTCTTTTACATTAACCACCATGAACAATATCAACATCCAGCAGGCGCTGATCTCGGGCGAGGCGGATTTTGGTATCATGCTCAACCCCCAAAGTTCCCGTGAACTGCAGGTCCGGGCCTTTGCCGAAATGAATCTCGGGATCGTGGTGCCTAAGGGCCACCCGCTGGAAAGCCGTAGCGCCGTGCGGTTTAATCAGTGCATCGAGTACCCGTTTATCATTCCTTCCGCGCCGCTGATGATCGGCGAGCCGGTGGAGGCGCTGGTGAATATCAGCGGCAATGAGGTTAGGGAAGTGGCTGTTTCTAATAACATTCACATGATAAGAACCCTGATCAAAGAGCAGATGGGCATCGGTATTTTGTGTCGCCTGGATATTCTGGATGAGATTCAGTCCGGTCAGCTGGCGTTTATTCCGTTGACCGATCCGCAGCTTAAACCCTTCACCCTGGCGCTGTGCGTCTCCCCCGCCCGGCAGCTGTCGCTTGCCGCCTCCATGATGCTCAAGCAGCTGGAAATCCTCTTCAGCCAGATTTGACCCGCAGGCACTAAAACATTCCACGAACGCACCATTATGGTGCGTTTTGTGTGTTAGTGAATCAAAGGTTGCATGAGAGGGCGTCGCCGACGACGCGCGATTCTGGCGGGGCGCCGGGGATGAGGTATGCCGATCGCCCCTGGCACAGTTTTTGTATAACTGAACATGAGTATAAGCGGTCAGTGCGGTTTATCCGTACGGGACATTGCTCAGTAACCATTTCGCGGTTCAATGTTGACCGGGGTGGGAGGCTGAGCCGTTGTCCGCTCGTCCTCTTTCCCGGCGTTATGAGGAGAGGGGCAATGAAAATACGTTCACGCATTCCCTGGGGCTACCGTGTGCTGGGCCTGGTTGCCCTGAGCGGTCTGTCTCTGGCCGTTCAGGCCGAGGATAAAATTGTTCTGCTGACCTCCTGGTACGCCCAGGCGGAGCAGGGCGGCTATTATCAGGCCCAGGCAACGGGGATCTACAAAAAATATGGTCTGGATGTCGACATTCGCTCCGGCGGCCCCCAGGTTAACGGCATGCAGCTGCTGTTATCAAAACGGGCTGACGTCATTATCGGCTACGATCTGCAGCTGCTGGAAGGCATTCAGCGGGGATTCCAGGCCAAAGCCATTGCCGCCCCCTTTCAGTATGATCCCCAGGGGCTGCTGACCCACGCCGATGTTAGCTCGCTGGAGGGGCTGAAAGGGAAAACCATTCTGGTCTCCAGCTCCGGCCAGGCGACGTGGTGGCCGTGGCTGAAGGGGCACTATCAACTGAATGATGCCCAGGCCCGACCCTACACCTTCAATATTCAACCCTTTGTCGCGGATAACAACGTCGCCCAGCAGGCCTACGTCAGCTCCGAGGTTTTCCAGGTGCAAAAGGCGGGGGTGAAAGCGAACTTCTTCCTGTTTTCCGAACACGGCTATCCCCCCTACGGCGGCATTATGATTGCCCGCCCGGAAACCATCGCCGATCGCAAAGCGGCGATGGCGAAGTTTGTCCGCGCGTCGATGGAAGGCTGGGTGAGCTACCTGAACAATCCGGCCCCGGGAAATGCGTTGATTAAACAAGATAACCCCAAAATGACCGACGATCTGCTGGCCTGGGCCGTCACGCAAATCCGCCAGCATCACCTGATTGATGGCGGCGACGCCGCTACCGAGGGTTGGGGAACGATGACGGAAACGCGCTGGCGGAAGACCCGTGATTTTATGGTCAGCGCCAACCTGCTGGATGCCGCGACCGACTGGAAGCAGGCCTATACCACTGAGTTTGTGCAGGCTATGCAGGTTAAACCCTGAGGAGCGACGCCATGTCATTATTGATTAAAAACGCGCATGCCATCCTCAGCGGTCTCCCGGGGGACGCTGCGCGGCTGGCCGGGCCGGATATCCGTATCCGCGATGGCGTTATCGCCGCCATTGGTTCGCTGGCGGCGCTGCCGGAGGAGCGGCAGATCGATGCCCGGGACTGCGTGGTCTATCCGGCATGGGTGAATACGCATCACCATCTTTTTCAGTCGCTGTTAAAGGGGGAACCTCAGGGGCTGAATCAGAGCCTGACGGCATGGCTGAGCGCCACGCCATACCGTTTTCGCGCCGCGTTCGATGAGCACACTTTTCGTCTGGCGGTGCGCATCGGGCTGGTGGAGCTGCTGCGATCGGGCTGCGCCACCGTCGCGGATCACAACTATTTATACTGGCCCGATATGCCCTTCGATACCTCGGAGATTGTGTTTAGCGAGGGCGAGGCGCTGGGCATGCGCATTGTTCTGTGTCGCGGAGGCGCTACCCAGGGGCGGGCCGTTGAGCGGGATCTGCCGGTCGCGCTGCGTCCCGAAACCTTCGATGGCTATATGGCGGATATTGAACGGTTGGTCAAACGCTATCACCACCCTGGCGCCGGCTCCCTGCGGCGGGTGGTGATGGCGCCCACCACCGTGCTGCATTCGGCGCCGGGCGCCCAGCTGCGGGAGATGGCCAAACTGGCTCGTCACCTGGGCATTCGGCTGCACAGCCATCTGTCGGAAACCGTGGATTATCTGGATGCCGCGCGGGAGAAGTTTGCCATGACGCCGGTTCAGTTCTGCGCCGAGCATGACTGGCTGGGGAATGACGTGTGGTTTGCGCATCTGGTGAAGCTGCTGCCGGAAGAGATCGCGCTGCTTGGGCAAACCGGCACCGGCATCGCCCATTGTCCGCAAAGCAACGGGCGGCTGGGAAGCGGGATTGCCGATCTGCTGGCGCTGGAAAAGGCCGGGGTGCCGGTATCGCTGGGGGTGGACGGCGCCGCCTCCAATGAAGCGGCGGATATGCAAAGCGAGGCCCACGCCGCGTGGTTGCTGCAGCGGGCGCGTAAAGGCATGCAGGCGCAGCCGCGCTACGCCGGCGGCACCTTTGAGGGCGGCGCCGACGCCGCCACGGTCGAGGATGTGGTGCGCTGGGGAAGCGCAGGCGGCGCGCGCATCCTCGGCTTGCCGCAGTGCGGCGCTATCAGCGTCGGGATGCAGGCGGATTTAGCGATTTATCGCCTCGACGATCCGCGCTACTTCGGGCTGCACGATATCGCGATTGGCCCGGTGGCCTGCGGCGGTCGGGCCTCGCTGAAAGCGTTGCTGCTCAATGGGCGGCCGATCGTTGAGGAAGATGTGATTCCCGGTCTGGATCTTGAGGCCATGCGCCGCGACGCGCTGGCGGCGGTACGAACCCTACAACAGCGTGCGGCTGTTTAAACCCAATACAGGACAATCATAATGACGCAATCCATTCAGAATCAGGGCTATGCATTACAGGAACTGGAGAAAGAAGCGCTGATGGGCGCGCCGGGGGAAGAGACGTTTACCCGCGAAGTCCGCTGCATCGATCTCGCAAATTTTGAGGAAAGGAAAAGTGAGATTGCCGATCAGCTATGGGAGGCGGCAGTGGAGATTGGCTTCTTCCAGGTTAGCCACCACGGTATTCCGCTGGCGGATATCCGCCAGGCGTTCAGCATGACCGAGGCGTTTTTCGCCCTGCCCGATGAGGTGAAGGGGCAGTATCCGTTGGCCCGCAATGCCGGGTGGGAAAGCAAGGCGCAGGTCCGGCCGTCGACGAAGACGCCGGATCAAAAAGAGTCGTACCAGATCACCCGTCCGCTGATGGCGGGGCTATGGCCCAGCGACCAGCAGCTGCCGGCGTTCAAAAAGACGATGCTGGAGTTTGAATCGCGGTGCTGGCAGCTGGGGATGAAGCTGCTGTCCTGCTTTGCCTTAAAGCTGGGGTTTACGGAGTCGTTTTTTACCACCGCTCACGATCCGGATCGTGAAACCTACCAGAGCACATTGCGCATGCTGCACTACTACGCCAGCCACCAGGCGCAGCAGGGGATGTGGCGCGCCGGCGCCCATACGGATTTTGACTGTCTGACGCTGTTATTCCAGCGCCCGGGGCAGGGCGGGCTGCAGGTGTGTCCGGGTAAGGACCGCGAGAGCCAGCAGTGGACCAGCATTGAGCCGCGCGAGGAGGTGATCACCTGCAATATCGGCGATATGCTGATGCGCTGGAGCGACGACCAGCTACCCTCTAACTTCCACCGGGTGAGAAGCCCGCTTGCCCATGAGTATCAGGGACCGCGCTATAGCCTGGCGTTTTTCTGTCAGGCCAATAAGGATGTCGAGATCCTCGGGCCGCAGGCGAAATACCCGCCGATTACCGCGGAGGCCTATCTGCAGCAGCGTATTCAGGCCAATTTTGCCAAAGGATAGACTTCCGCGACGGAGCTTCCCGAGCGGTCATCCTGTAAAAGTCCACGCCACGGCGTGGGCTTTTACAGCCATCGATAACGGATATTGGCCAAAGAACAATTTCGTAGCGCTGTTTAATTTAATCGTCTGAACAGGAGCCGGTTAGCGAGCACCTCTGTTTATTTGCACTTGGTTGTGCCCGGGTTATATTATCGCTCGCCGAGGAATGTTAATTAATATAATAAAAACAGAAGCAATATAATCACCGCATTAACATTTCTCATACAACTCATTTTTTGTTTGTGAGCGGTTTCATTATTTTAAAACCCTAAATAGGGTATGGTTTAGCAGCATTTGACCTGACGTGGTGGATATCATGAAAAATAAATACAAATTACACGAATTTCTTGATGTTGACCGGTTGCAAACGCTGCAGGACAATTTTAGTCAATCGATGATGATTGCGCTGGTGGTGGTCGATCAGGACGGTATTCCGGTCACCCAGGCGAGCGGTTTTTCTGATTTTTGCGCCCGATCAAGAATGAATGCCACCCTTGCCCGCCACTGCTATGACAGCGATAGCGCCGGAGGACGGGCGGCAATGCTCGCCGGCGAGCCGGTGGTTTATCGCTGTTACTGTGGTTTTGTCGAATTTGCGGTACCCATTATGATTAATGGTCATTACCTCGGCGCGTTTATTTCGGGACAGGTCAAAGTCGAAGCGGAGAAAGAGCAAACGATTCCCTATATCCTCGACAATAATCATCTGTGGCAAGAAAATCCCTGGCTGATTAATCTGCATGAAAATACGCCGCGCATGCCCTACGACCGCTTTGAATCGACGGCCTACACGCTGCTGCACGTTGCCTCATATCTGGTCGAGCAGGCCCATGCCAACAACATCCAGCGTGAGCTGCGGCAAAAAGAGCAGGAGCTCACCGGCGAACTGCGTAAACGCGTGGAGATCGAACGTTCATTACATGAGGCCGAGTTTAAGGCGCTTTCTTACCAGATTAACCCCCACTTTTTGTTTAACGTGCTGAATACGATCGGTCGGCTGGCGTTTCTTGAAGATGCCAGCCGTACGGAAACAATGGTGCATGACTTTTCCGATATGATGCGTTATTTGTTGCGCAAAAATAACAATGGTCTGATTACCCTTGGCCGCGAAATGAATTATGTCAATTGCTATATGGCCATTCAAAAAGTCAGAATGAATGAGCGTTTTGACTATGTTTGCGATATTCCTGAAAAATATAATGAAACGGTTTGTCCTTTTTTAATTCTTCAGCCGCTGGTGGAGAACTTTTTTAATTATGTTGTCGAGCCGCGTGAAACCAAAAGTCACATAATTCTGCGGGCTACCGATGATGGTAAAGATGTGATTATCGAGATAGCCGATAACGGAGATGGTATTTCACCCGAGGATATTGAACATATTCTCTCTGGCAACCAGAATCGACAGAAAGGCGGGATCGGCATTAATAATATCAACAATCGCCTGCAGCTGTTATTTGGTGAAAACTATGGTTTGCAGATCGCCAGTCCCCATAAGCCGATGCTCGGCACCACGGTAAAACTGCGGTTCCCGATGGCGCCCGCTGAGTCTGGAGTGTGAGAATGTATAACATTGTTATTGTCGAAGATGAGTATATTGAGTCGGAATCGCTCAAGCGGATTGTCTCTCGCTGCGTGGAGAACTCTGTCATTCATGAGGCGTCGACCGGGAAAAAGGCGATTCAGCTTATCGATGAACTTAATCAAATCGATATGATGCTGGTGGATATCAACATTCCGCTCCCCAATGGCAATCAGGTTATTGAGTATCTCAAGTCGAAAAATACACAAACCAAAGTGATCGTCACCACGGCAAACGATGACTTTGACATTGTGCGTCATATGCTGAGCCTGAAAGTGGATGACTATCTGCTAAAACCGGTTAAGCAGAGTATTCTCAGCGATACGATCCGCAAAACCTTGCTGGTGGATGAACAGGGGGCCGTCGCGACGCGGGAGCAGCGGCAGACGATAAGCGATCTGATGGGCGGCTGTGATTATCCCGGCTGGCACACCTGGTTGTTCGGTATTCTTGATGCGGCCTGCGCGCAACCCATGTCTGATAACGATGGGGCGAAGAGGTTGACCGACGTGCTGGAATTGCTCCTGCAGCATCTTGCCGGGCTCAGCGATAAGTATATCCCGTGTCGGCAAAAAATTACCGATCTGATCCACAGCATTCATCAGCACGGTCTGGGCGTCGGCCGCTACTGGCCGGTGATGGTGGGGTTGTTCAATCTCAGCCACGCTATCTTTGAGCAGCTGTTTAAAAGCGCCAGCGGCAGCATGGATTTTGTCGCCAGAGCCCGTTTCCATATTGAAAAAAACCTGCTTAACAACATGACGCTGGATGATATCGCCGCGGAGGCTTTCGTCAGTCCGTGCTATCTGAGTCGGGCGTTTAAAAAGAGTACCGGCAGCGGATTCTCCAGTTACATTACCAGCCGAAAAATCAATATCGCCAGGTCTCTTTTGCAATACAGCGATCTAAAAGTGAATACCATTGCGCTGGAACTCTCCTGGCAGGATGCGAACTATTTTTGTCGGATCTTCAAGAAAGAGACCGGCATTGCGCCATCCGATTATCGCCGCCTCGCCTCGCCCGAAGCGGGCTGATCGTCACCCGGTCTTTCTTGCGCTTACTCCGGCGTAAGCGCAAGAAAGTCCGCTATCCCGGCAAGATTGTTTACTCGTCGCCGCATCGCGCGCCGCTAAGATGGGACACGATTCTTTATACAGTGGCCCTGCCGTGGATGAATACCTCTTTACTTC
Source organism: Klebsiella planticola ATCC 33531 (assembly GCF_000735435.1). Taxonomy (GTDB): domain Bacteria; phylum Pseudomonadota; class Gammaproteobacteria; order Enterobacterales; family Enterobacteriaceae; genus Klebsiella; species Klebsiella planticola. The sequence continues at coordinate 48,206 of NZ_JMPP01000030.1, forward strand.
TGAATCCGTTGCCGAAGGGCACCCGGATAAGATGGCGGACCAGATTTCTGACGCCATTCTTGATGCCTGTTTACTCAAAGATCCGTGGGCCAAAGTGGCCTGCGAATGCCTGGTAAAAACCGGGGCGGTGATTGTGGCCGGGGAAATATCGACCGATGCCAGTATCGACCTTGAGCAGATTGTGCGGGCGACGGTGAAATCTGTCGGCTACGACCATTCGTCGAAAGGTTTTGATGCCGCAACCTGTGCGGTCATCAGCATGCTGGGCAGGCAATCTGACGATATCGCTCGCGGCATCCGCGCCCGCGACCCGGCCTCGTTGGGGGCCGGCGATCAGGGAATAACCTTCGGCTATGCGTGCGATGAAACGCCGCAGCTCATGCCTGCTCCCATTCTCTACGCCCACCGGCTGATGGCGCGCCAGGCGCAGCTGCGTAAAACGCGCCAGCTGGATGGGTTATTACCGGATGCCAAGAGCCAGGTGACGCTGCGTTATGGCGACGGACGGATCGATCATGCCGACACCATCGTGGTCTCCACGCAACATCGCGCCGACTTTCCGCTGGCGACGCTGCGTGAAGCGGTGATGGAAGAGATAATTAAACCGGTTATTCCGGCACGCTGGCTGACCCCCGCCACCCGGCTGCTGATTAATCCTGCGGGGCCGTTTATCAACGGTGGGCCCGCTGCGGATTGCGGCCTGACCGGGCGCAAAATCATTGTCGATACCTATGGCGGCGCCGCGCGCCACGGCGGTGGAGCGTTTTCCGGGAAAGATCCTTCGAAGGTCGATCGTTCGGCGGCCTATGCCGCGCGCTACGTGGCGAAAAATATTGTTGCCGCGGGGCTCGCGACGCGATGCGAAGTTCAGCTGGCCTGGGCCATCGGCCTTTCCCGACCGGTTTCGGTTGCCATCAATACCTTTGGGACTTCCCGTCTGTCGGCGCACCAGCTGACGCAGCTGGTCGACCGTCATTTTGACCTCAGCGTTTATGGCATTATCCGCCAGCTTGATTTGCTGGCGCCGCGCTATCGCCAGACGGCCTGCTACGGCCATTTTGGTCGGGAAGTCTTCCCCTGGGAACGCACTGATAAGGCGCCGCGGTTGCGTGACGATGCCGCCGGTCAGCTGTGCGCGTCGGTGTGTGCCCCCTTGCATGAAAAATAACAGGAGAGAGATATGTCCGGGCAGAGCTTAGGCTTAATTGAAACCGTTGGCTTAACGGTGGCGGTAGAGGCCGCTGATGCCGCAATAAAATCGGCGAATGTCGAACTGGTTGGATATGAGCTAACCAAGGGCGGCGGGCTGGTGACCATCAAATTAACCGGTGAGGTTGGCGCCATGAACGCCGCCGTCTCCGCCGGGGTGGCCGCCGCGAGCCGGGTCGGGCAGGTCTATGCCTGGAAAGTCATTGCGCGTACCGCAACCGGCATTGATAGTCTGATTGCCTCATCACAAACATACGGCACGCCTCCTGAACCGGTAGCGCCTGCCGCCGAATGCCTTCCTGCCGCAGCGGAGATCCCTGACGCGACGATAGCGGTGGTCAATATTACGTCTCCCGCGCAGACCGCTTCCTGTCTGGCGTTCGAAGAGAGCCCGGGCGTTGCATCGCCGGAATCGCCGGCGGCGGAGCGCGACCCGGCGCCGGTCGAGCCGGTGCGCGAAGAGGCTGAGCCTCAGAATGAGCCGACGGTTCAGGCCATTCAGGAGGAGAAAAAAACGGCGCGAACCCGGGCGAAGAACACCCGGCGCTAGCCGCTGTCGTTGCAGCTAAGCCACCTGCGGGTGGCTTTTTTGTTGCTGCGCGTCAGGAAACGGCGGTGAGAGGTGGCAGAGCAACCGGGCTCTGCCCGGATACGCAGCTAAGAATCGGATGGGGATGCCTGGGGAGGGACCGCTGGTGACACGAGCTGAAAAGGGGCGTTTGCGGCGCACTCCGCCGCCGTGTGTTGCGCTGGCGGAGTGCGCGCACGTTGGGTCAATCAGGACAGCGGATGACTCGCCGTCTCCGCGGCGGGTTTGGCGGCGGGGAGATGGCGCCCGATACCGTAGCGGTAGATAGCCGCGCCCAGGATTCCGCCGATGACCGGCGCAATCAAAGGCACGAGGAAGTAGGGAATCTCTCTGCCTCCGGTCATGGCGACGGAGCCCCAGCCGTTCAGAAACGTAAACAGTTTTGGACCAAAATCACGAGCCGGGTTCATGGCAAATCCGGTTAGCGGGGCGGTCGCCGCACCGATGACTGCCACCAGCAGGCCGATCAGCAGCGGTGCAAGTGGCCCTTTGGGCACACCGTTGCCATCGTCGGTCAGCGCCATAATCAAGCCAATCAGCATCGAGGTAATGACAATTTCCACCAGCGCCGCGAGCCAGACGCTGATGCTTGCCGCCGGATAGGTCGAAAAAATGCTGGCCAGATACAGGCTGTCCTGACTGCCGCGCACCATCTGGTGGGCCTGTTCATAGTCGGCGAACAGATTGTGGTACAGCAGATAGGTCAGGGCGGCGCCGCAAAATGCGCCGGCCATCTGCGCCAGGATATAAGGCGCCACTTTCTTCGCCTCAAAGCGGGCGAACATCCATAAGGCGATGGTGACCGCCGGGTTAAGATGAGCGCCGGAGATCCCTGCCGTCAGGTAGACCGCCAGCGCAATACCCAGCCCCCATACAATACAGATTTCCCAAAGACCGAAGCTGGCGCCAGCCAGTTTTGCCGCACACAGCACGCTGGTGCCGAAAAACATAAACAATCCGGTACCAAGAAATTCTGCAATACATTGTCCGGTTACTGATTCACGAGAGTCACTCATAGTTTTTTTCCTGTATTAAGCGATGCGCTATGCCATCTCTTAACGATTGGGGTACAAGGGATAAGAGCGCGAAATCATTTTTTGTGTTGTCGGGATTAGCCGCCGATATGGCAATGAAATCCCATCGATTCAACGATTTTTTTCAGGCTGGCCATGTTGTCTTCTGAGCGTGAGCCGGCATCGCCCATGGGATAAATGCGGCCCAGCAGGGTATATTTATTTTCGCCAAAGGTGTGATAAGGCAGTAGATGAATGGTGTCCACCCCGGACATCAGGCGGGCAAATTCAGCAATGCTGCGAATCTCCTCCGGGCTGTCGTTAACGCCGGGAATCACCGGGATGCGCACAATAACGTGAGTGATAAAGGAGATCCGAATCAGATTTTCCAGAATCGTGCGGTTATCCACACCCGTATTAAGTTGATGAATGGTCGGGTTAACGGCCTTAATATCCGTCAATGCCAGATCGACCCACGGAAAGACGTCCTCAATCACCGCTTTGCTTGTCATTCCCGTCGTTTCCATTGCCGTGTGCCAGCCTTTGGCTTTACAGGCTTTCAGGAGCTCGCGCGCAAACACCGGCTGCGCCAGCGGCTCACCGCCTGAGAGGGTAATTCCGCCGCCGGAGCGCCGAAATAAGTTTTCCTCTTTCTGCAGCTCACGTATCACGTCGCTGACGGTCATGCGTTTGCCTTTCATTTCCAGCGCCTGAGTCGGGCAGACCGCGGTGCATTTACCGCACTGAATACAGCGTTCGCGGTCGATAAAGAACGGATTGCCAGCAGAGAGCGCCTGCTGCTGACAGACCTCCACGCATTTTCCGCAGCGGATACAGTCGCTTTTTTTATAGATTAACTCGGGCTGTGGGCGCTGTGATTCCGGGTTGCTGCACCACTTACAGGCCAGCGGACAGCCTTTAAAAAACGGGATCGTGCGGATGCCGGGGCCATCATGCAGGGAGTAGCGTTGAATATTGAATAACACGCCTTCGGTATCGTATTCGACTCTGTTCATAACATCACTCGTCAAAAAAGCGACCACCAGGCAACAGCAAGTCAGCCGCTAAAATCGGGTCTGATAAAGGGCCATACGTTACCGTATGGCCCTGGCAGGTCAGGCAAAATCAGAATTGCTGTTCGGTGCGGCTGATGATGTCATCCTGGACTTCTTTCGCCAGTACCACGAACTGCGCGCTATAGCCCGCAACGCGAACCACCAGGTCCTGGTGCTGCTGTGGGTTTTTCTGCGCCTCCAGCAACGTGTTGCGATCGATAACGTTAAACTGTACGTGCATCCCTTTCTTATCGAAGTAGTTACGCACCAGACCGCCAAAGTTTCGCAGACCCTTTTCCCCCGCCAGTGAGGAGGGCAGGAATTTCTGGTTGTAGAGCGTCCCGTTCGAGGCGATAAAGTGATCCAGTTTGGCTACCGAGTTCGCTGCGGCGGTCGGGCCGAGGGTATCTTTGCCCTGGCGCGGCGATACGCCGTCGGCAAGCGGCTCTTTCGCCAGGCGACCGTCCGGCAGGGCGCTCACGTCTTTACCAAACAGCACGTTCGCCGACACCGGGTAGATACCGGCCTGGAAACGTCCGCCGCGTGGGTTGGTATACTTCTCCACTTCCTGACAGTAGATCAGCGCGCATTGGCGGGCGACAAGATCCACGTCGTCGATGTCGTTACCAAAACACGGCGAATTTTCCAGAATATGGCGAATCTCTTCATAACGCGGATTTCCTGCCGACGGCGCCGGAGTGACGCTGGCGAGCTGGCGATAGACTTCATTTTTAATCTCTGCCGGGTTCAACGAGCCGTGGCGGTCGATAATGCGTTTGACCACTTCATAGATATCCTGCTCGCCGAGAGAGGATTTTGCCGCCGCGCTACGCGGGTTGCCGCCGACCGGGTAGCCGAAGTTGGCGTCCAGCGCGCCCTTCAGTTCCTGAAGCGTCAGGCGGCGATCCTCAAACACCTGTTTTTGGATGGCGTAGACGGAGTCGCCGGTATCGGCAATGCCGAACGCCTGCGGGCCGGTAAAGTTGTAAATCGCGCCGCCCTCCTGCAGGGATTTTCCTCGGCCAATGCAGTCATCTACCAGCGCGGACAGGAACGGCAGAGGGCAGCGTTCGCCGTGGGCGATGTCGACGCTGTTGCACGCTTCGACCAGCTGGTGCACAAAGTGCGCCATCTGTTTTTTGAAGGCGGCATAGAAGTCATCCATGCCGGCGTACTGGGTCATCTCGCCGGTCATCGGGCCAAGCTGTTTGTTTCCTGAGCGGCCGTTGTTAAGGGTAATTTCCAGGACCTTCGCGACGTTGAAGAACGCCGCGTCGTGCCAGCCTTCGGTGCGATGCGGCGCCTGCGGCTCCACACAGCCGATGATGCAATAGTCGCGGGCGTCATGCAGCGAGACGCCGCGGTTTTGCAGCGCCGGGATGATCACTTCATCGTTGTACATCGCCGGTACGCCAAGCCCCAGACGGACCAGCTCGCAGGCGCGATAGAGAAACTCATCCGGCGTGCCTTGCCAGACGCGAATTGAGAAAGAGGGCTGCGGCAAACGTACGTGGGCCGTGGCTTCCATGCACATGTAGGTTAATGGGTTGGTGGCATCACGGCCGTCTTCGGTCTGACCGCCCACGCACAGGTTCTGGAAGACGGCATAGCCGGCGAAGGCCTGGGCCGAAATCTCATCGCGAGTTTTGTTGATATCGTTAAGCTTGATCCAGCAGCAGTCCACCAGCTCCTGGGCAAATTCGCTGCTGATGGCGGTATCCGCCGCCAGATACGGATACATGTACTGGTCGAAACGGCCGGGAGAAATCGAGTGGCCGCTGGATTCAATCTGCAGCATGCTCTGAATAAACCAGAAGGTCTGGCAGGCTTCCCAGAAGGTTGTCGCGCCGTATTCCGGCACGCGGGTACAGTTGCTGGCAATCTGTTCCAGCTCGCGCTGACGGGTTGGGTCGCGCTCTTCACGGGCAAGGCGCGAGGCTTCCTGCGCGTAGCGATGGGCGAAATTGATTGCCGCCTGATAGCTCAGAATAACGGCGTTGTAGAACTGCTCTTTTTTGATGTAATCGGAGGTACTGCGATCGAGGTTCTCCAGCGCGCGGGTCACTTCATCGATGATCCCGCGAAAGCCGATTTTCAGGACCTTGCCATAATCGACGCTGACGTGTCCGATACCGCCAAAGAAGTAGTTGCCGACGGTGAAAACGCCGTTGCTCATGCTCTCTTTTGTCCCTTCGGACATATAGGAGGCGGCGAGCGAACTGGTGGTTTTACCCGGCCAGTATTTAAAGGCCTGGTGGAGTTCATCGGCGGTTTTTTTCTCAATAATGAACGGGTCGGCGACACGGTGGGCCATAGTGTCGAACTCTTTTTCGACCCAGTCATAAGAGAATTCAGGACAAATTTCTGTTGAACGTGGATTAATAGTGACGGCGCCGACGATTAACTCGTCAGGGCGAATAGTGACCGGCAGCTCGTTAAATATTTTCTCAACGACTTTTGCCCGACGCATAATAGCGGGAAGCTGTTCATTCTCTTTATATGCCTCGGTTGCCAGCACCGCACGTTCAGATTCTACATACGGTTTAGCATGCAGAATCATATTTTTGAGTCTTACTACACGATCGGTCGGATGAGTAAAGCCTTTCTCTAACATACAATAACTCCCGAAATGATATAAGCGTGGGGGATTACCACACCTGAGTTTTTTTACCTGACGGTAGTGCCGGGTACGCTAGCTAATAGTGTTGCTGCCGATTAAACTAATAAATTGACGTAATATTTCCGGGTGCGCCATCCAGGTCGTCGCGGTAACAAGATTGCCGTCATGTACCGCCTCGTGGTCCGCGGCGCTCACCCAGATACCGCCAGCCATTTCAACTTCAGGCTTTAAGGTGAAATATCCCGTCAGCGTTTTACCTTTTAATATGCCGGCAGCAACCAGAATTTGTGGTCCATGACATATAGCGGCAATCGGTAGCGCAATGTTATTCGCACAATGGATGATATTTAATACCATCCGGTTCAGTCGTAAATATTCCGGAGCACGGCCGCCGGCAAGATATATTCCACAATATTCCTGTACCCTGACTTCATCAAAAGAGGCGGTTAAGCGGAACAGATGCCCCGGTTTTTCGCTGTAGGTTTGATCGCCTTCAAAATCATGAATCGCGGTCTTTATATATTCCCCGCAGCGTTTTCCGGGGCACACCACATCCACTCTGAAACCTAACATGCTTAATGCCTGCCATGGCACCATGACTTCATAGTCTTCAGAGAAATCGCCTGCCAGAAGCAAAATTCTTTTCATAAGCGAACTCTCAGAACGTACTGTCATCATCCTCAATAATACGCATGGCCTCATTCACTGCGGCGATCTCGCCGAACAGCGCCAGCGTCGTGATATGCTGCGGACAGCTGCCAAAGATCTCCGATACCGCAACATGTGCGCTTTTACTTGCCAGATCGGCGTAAAAGTACAGATCTGGTATCGGCAACATAATCAACCCGATAGCGTCAATGCGGATGCTTTCCAGCCGGTTGCGAGATTCCGCGGGCATTCGCCTTTTCAGCATGGCGAGCGTTTCCGGCGTTGGCGCGTTGATAATGCGTTTTTTCATGATCGAGTCAGCCATCCTGCTTCAGTCAACGAATATTGAGCGCTTCAACCATCACGCAGCGACGGTGCCTGGCGTAGGAGCGTGCCGAGGTCAGCCCTTCACCGGTCGGCCCGGCAATGGTAAATGTGGTATGTCCTTCGCCGCCAACGCCTAATCCGGCATACGACGGGCCATTTTTCACAAAAATAGTGGTCTGGATCAGCCGCGCCATTTTGGTCAGTTTTTCAACGTTGGTAGAGTGCATCATCGCCGTGTGACGATGACCATGTTCAACCTTCACCGCCAGATCGATCGCTTCATCGACGTTTTCCACTCTGACCACCGGCAAAACCGGCATCATCAGTTCGTGCACCACGAATGGATGATCACGTTCGGTTTCAATCAGGATAACTTTGATCTCCTCCGGCACGCTGATACCGATTTGCTGCAGAATGTAGCGCGCATCTTTCCCTACCAGTGCGGTACTCGGGCCGTTTCCTTTTTCATTCAGCACCAGCGCCTGTAGCTGCTGAATATGTTGTTTGTCGCACAGCAGCCAGGCGCCGCTTTTTTTCATGCAGTGGATGAGATAGTCCGCCACTTCATTGACGACAATGACCTCTTTTTCCGCCACGCAGGGGAGGTTGTTATCGAAGCTGCAGCCGTTAATGATATCGCGGGCGGCTTTCTCGATATTGGCGGTTTCATCAACCACAACGGGAGGATTGCCGGCGCCGGCGCCAATCGCTTTTTTGCCGGACGACATCACGGTTTTCACTATCGCCGGTCCGCCGGTGGCGACCAGCATATTGATACGCGCGTCGCCGATTAAGGCATTGGTGTTGTCAATCGACGGGCTGGCGACCGTGACCACCAGACTGGCGGGGGCGCCGAGCCGGGCCAGCTGTTGATTGATTAACGTGACGCAGTACAACGACACCTGACGCGAACGCGGATGCGGGCTAAAGACCACGGCGTTGCCGGCGGCCAGCATACCGAGGGTATTGTTGATAATGGTCTCGGTCGGATTGGTGGTCGGGGTGATCGAACCAATGACGCCATAGGCGGAGTATTCGGTCAGCGTCAGGCCGCCATCACCGCTGATGGCGGCGGTGATGAGATCTTCAACCCCCGGAGTTTTTTGCGCGGCAACGCGGTTTTTCACCATCTTGTCGGCATAATTTCCCATTCCGGTCTCTTCCACCGCCATGGTCGAGAGCGCGTGCAAAATCTCTTCCTGCAGGAAAAACTGGCGAATGCCGTCAACAAAGCGGGCGCGATCCTGCATTGAGCAGTGGCGATACTGGATATACGCCTGCTGCGCCGCAGTAATCGCGGCATCCATGGTGGCAAAAACACCGTCACCGGCGTTCCCGTCGACAGGGGCGGCGGTTGCGGCTCCGGCCTGGCTTGCCAGTACGCTGGCCACAATCGCGTCGATGCTGCCGCGATCGAGCGGTGTGGCGGCTGCCGGCGCATGCTGTTCGGGCGCTGGCGCCGTCGTTTTCGTATATTTACTCAGCACGCGGGAGACGGCCTGAGTAATATCAAGATCGTTCATGCTGTATCTTCCTTACTTCGCTTCGCTCGTGGGTGCCACCATCAAATGTACGGCGTCGTGGTCGATTTGATGGGCGCCGGGTCGAGCGTAGCCAGCAGCTGTTTCCCGACGTCTCTGGCGGCGATGACCGCCTGACGTACCGCGCCGGAATCACCGGCAAACGTGAAGATCACTTCGTTACTGAAGCTGGTGCCGTGCGCCGGGCTGGCGTAACCCACCGGCTCGATGACGGCGGCTTTTGCCGCGGCGTCGGCGACCACCACGCCAATCGCCGCCGGTGAAGCGCAGGTCAGGCCGAAAGATTTACCCAACGGGGCACCGAAGGCTTTATTGAGCGCGCTGCTGGCGCGGGCGGTGTACTGGAACTCCAGGTGACCGGCCGGTGAGCCATAAACATCGCCCATGGTGCGCTGAATTTCGCCCAACGCGACTTCAACCGCGCGGCGAACATCGGAGACATCGGTGGCGCCGAAAATGATCAGGCAACCATGCCCACCGCCGCCCTCGGTATCGCGAGCCAGCTCAATAGAGAGAATTTCACTGTTAGTGGCTTTAATGGCCTCATCCGCGGCAAATATATGCGGGCCGGCCCCGGTCCGGGCGCCAAGAATACCGATAGAGCGATATTTCTTGTCGATATTCATGACTTCATGTAATTGATGATCGACATTGGCAATCACTAATCCAATGGTATGCCCGAGGGCCGTTCCGACAAATTCAGTTAAACCGCAACCGATAAAGCTGGCCGGCGTTTTATTATTTGCGCGATCATCAGTCTGTTTGTGCATTACTTCAGATATAATCTGCTCAACAAGATTATCTCTCATGGTCGGTATCCTCTGGCTTTATTAACTGACAGCTTTCGGCAGGATTTTTTCCACTTCAATATGCGGGCGCGGAATCACATGTACAGAGACCAGCTCACCAACTTTTCCTGCTGCCGCTGAGCCTGCGTCCGTTGCCGCTTTGACCGCGCCGACGTCGCCGCGAACCATTACGGTAACCAACCCGGAACCAATTTTTTCGTAACCAACCAGGGTGACGTTAGCGGATTTCACCATGGTATCTGCGGCTTCAATTGCGGAAACCAGACCTTTTGTTTCAACCATACCTAATGCTTCTTGTTGCATAACGACCTCAATATTTCCAGGTGAGAGTAAAAGCAAGTTATGAATTAACCGATAAAGGTTGAGTTCATAGACTTAATAAATTCATGCACTACGATGTTATTGCGCCTGAGACAAAATGTTTTGCCCGGCAGAGAGACTTTCTTGTTTTCCCGTTTTCAGCTGGACAATAAAATCCTCTCCACATGACTACCTTGAGGACGCGTTCAGGCGGCACCTTCCAGCAAAGGGGCAAGCGCGGCCGCATCCTCGGCAATCATCCGCTCTTCATTGGTGGCAATGACCGCCACAATCGGTGAGCCGGGGCGCGAGATAATGCCCTGTCGGCCGGCAAACATTTGCGCATTGCGCGCGGCGTCGAGCTGCACGCCAAATATCGCCAGCCGCTCGGCGGTAAGCTCCCGGATCAGCGCCGAGTTCTCCCCGATGCCGCCGGTAAAGATCAGTGCATCAAAGCGATGCAGCGAGGCAAGATGGGCGCCAAGGTGGCGGGCAAGCCGGTGAACCATGACATCAATGGCGAGGGAGGCCCGGGGATCGCCGTTGCCGCGCGCCTCTTGTAACGTGCGGCAATCGCTGGAAAGACCCGACAGACCGAACAATCCCGCTTCGTTATTGACCATCTTGTAAAGTGATTCGATAGTCTGGCCGGTGCAGCGGGCAATATAGGCCGCTGCACCAAAATCCAGGTCGCCGCAGCGCGTTCCCATCACCAGTCCTTCAAGCGGCGTCATGCCCATCGAGGTGTCGACACTCTGCCCGTTTTTCACCGCACAGACCGACGAGCCATTGCCGAGATGGGCAATAAGTAGACCGTGGTTGGTGGGGTTAAGACCCAGGCGCTCGACGGCTTCGGCGGCGATAAAGCGATGGGAGGTGCCATGAAAGCCATAGCGTCTGACCTGATGCTGGTGTAAATACTCCAGCGGGATGGCATAGGTATAGGCCTCCGGCGGGAGCGTCTGATGAAAGGCGGTATCAAACACCGCCACCTGCGGCAGCTCGGGTAACAGCGCCATGGCGGCTTCAATGCCGATCAGGTTGGCGGGATTGTGCAGCGGCGCCAGCGCCGATAATTCGCGGATACGCTCGATCACCGGCGCCGTGAGCCGCACCGAGTGTTTGAAATCATTCCCGCCGTGCGCCACCCGATGACCGATGGCGCATACCTGCGGCAGCAGCGCCTGCTCTGCGAGCCGGGCGAACAGCGCCTCCAGCGCGCAGGTATGGCTGGCGCCGTCAGGCAACCCGCGGGTCGTCTTCCCTTGCGCATCTTTAAAGGTGATGCCGGCTTCGCGTAGCCCCAGCTTTTCGGCCAGCCCGGAGAGCACCGGGGTCTCCTGATTACGCGGGATGACGGAGAACTTAAGGGAAGATGAACCACAGTTAATGACCAGAACCAGTGATGCTGACGACATGATGACCCCTGTCTGTATTCGTTTTTTTAGAGAGATTCATGGAATGGTGTGAGCAAAAAATGCTCGCGGCTGAAGTGCGCCAGGGTTTGCGTGGCAATCGCGATATCTACCTCGACGCTCCCGCCGCTGATGCCGATACCGCCGAGCAGTACGCCGGCGGACCAGCAGGGGAGCCCACCGCCAAAGCAGCACAGACCTTGCGTATGCGACAAGCCATACAGGCTGGCGCCAGGCAATACGTCGGCCGCGAGCCGGTGGGTCGGCATCCTGAGCGCCACGGCGGTCCATGCCTTTTGCGTGGCCAGCGTATGGCTGATGAGCAGGGCGTTATCCTGACTAAAGAAGTAACGCTGCAGGCCATGGGCATCCACCAGGCTAAAAACAATGGGCACATTGGCGTTGTTGGCGGCATCGATGGCACAGTGCGCCAGTAATGCCGCATCCGTCAGCGTCAGCGAGGCCGGAGGCGGCGCTAACTGACGCGAAATGGCCGCGTTGATACGGCGATCCAGTTCGGCGTTCGGCGTGGTGTGCATGCTTTTCCTCCGTGGTGCTTACTGGTTGTTAAGATCGAGCGAGTCGACAATGCCGACCACGGCAGCATCAATCACCGAGTGCTCTTTGCTGGTGGTCATCCGCGCGGAGCTCCCGGTGGTGACGATGACCGTTTCCCCGTTTCCGGCGCCGACAAAGTCGACGGCGACCTGCGCGGTGCCGGTGGGCTGATAGTGTTCATCCAGGCGGGCGACAATCAGCAGCTTTGCGCCATTAAGCGAAGCATGCTTGGTCGTCGACACCAGTGCTCCGGTTACTTTTGCCAGATACATATTTCCTCCTGGTGACCCTGCACCATGACAATACCGCGGTCGCGAATTTCATCGCGTGCGGCGGGGGTGATGAGCGTCCGGCGTCCAACGGACAGTACCGCGCCTGCGGGAAGCTGGCGCACATCGCTGAGCGTGATCAGCGGTTTAGCGACGGGCGCCGTCGGCCTCTGCGCCGGGTTCACCGTGGGGCGGCCGATAATCGTGAAGCCATACTCCCCGAGGGTGGCGACGTAGCTGGTCAGCCGTGCCCGCAATGCCGGGGGGAGCTGGCTGGCGGCTTCATCCCGGCATTCGGCATTGAGCGTGACGATGATGGGCTTGCTCAGACTCAGAGCGTGAAAAGCCCAGCGACACACCCGGTTATCACGAATACCTAAGGCGATTTTGCTCAGGCTGTTGGTAGACAGCGAGGGCAGATACAGGCCGCTGAACGTCTCTTCTGTCGGGCAGGGATCCCGATCGTCGCACAGCGCCTCAACATCGCGCTGCGCCAGAGCCTCCAGACAGGTGGAGTGCAATGACGCCTGGATGGCGCTATGGGAAAAGGTCATGACCAGCAGATAGCCGCGCTGGTTCAGCGCCGTCAGACAATCCAGCGTCGTCGGGAGCGTGGCGAGATCCTCGCCGCTTAATACCACGCGCATCACCTTGCCGTGGGCTTGCAGGCGCCGTCGGCGTTGAGCCAGCAGGTCCGTAATGAGGCTGTCGAGCCGGTGTGAGAGTCGCTGTGCATCCATCGTTATTCTCCTCAGCGGCTGCGCATGGCGATGCCAAGCGGCGTCACCAGCAGCGGCTGCCGCGCCTGAATGACCCGTTTACCGGTGGCATGGCGAAAGACGTCGGCAAACTGGCGAAAGCTGCTGGCGCCCCCGACCAGGTAAATGTCGTCGACCGGATAACCCGCCAGCCAGCCCGCGACCAGATGAGCCATCTTTTCAGCCACCGGACGGACCACGGTAAAGACCTGTTCTTCCTCCTCCGGACTCTTTTTCAACGCTTCCGCTTCGGCAAAAGGCATGCCCAGAGCGCCTGCCAGTACCAGGGTCATATGGTTGCCCCCGGTCGGTTCATCGGCGCTGAAAATCACCTCGCCGTTGCGCAGAATGCTGATCCCGGTTGTCCCGCCGCCCACATCAACTACCGCGCCGTGGCGAATGTTTAAGGCCAGCGCCGCGGCTACCGGTTCATCAACCACGTCGGTCACCTCCAGTCCGGCGGCCTCCACCATATTGACGATAACTTTGGTGTTCCCGGCGGTGATTCCCGGCGGGATGGCCGTTGCCGCGCGGATGAGGGGGCATCCAAGGCGCTCTTCGAGCGCTGTTTTCAGTCCACTCACCACCCGGCTGGCGGTCAGAAAATCCACCACCACGCCGTCTTTCACCGCCCGTGAAGGATGGCTGATGCCGGCGACGGGGTTATCGTTTTCATCCAGCACAACCACGGCAATATTGGCCGTACCCGGATCGACACCCACTTTTAGCGCGCCTGTCCAGGGGCGGTATCCGCCCTGGCTGACCAGCTCCGCCAATGTGTTCAGCCGCCTGGTTGCGGTGCTGTCAGTCATGGCGGTGTTCCGTGAACGCGCGCTGGACGCAATCGCCGTTACGCAAGCCAAAGCCGTTGGCCTCTTCAACATCAACATGCATTTCCAGCACCGCATCCGCGCTCACCCGGACCACCACGTGGCTGAGAATGCCGCCGCGATAGCCGTCGATACGCACGTCAATCTCCATCCCGTCGCGCAGGGCGTGGCGCTCGGCGTCGGCGGGAGAAATATGAATATGGCGCCAGGCGACAATCGCGCCATCCGTTTTGCTGACTCGCCCGCGCGGACCAATAATCTCGATTCCCGGCGAGTCCTGGAGATCGCCGGACATTCTCAATGGCGCCTTAACGCCGAGAACAAAGCTGTCGGAGACAGAGATTTCAACCTGGGTGGCGCTGCGCAGCGGGCCAAGGACGCGTACCCTGGTCAGCTCCCCTTTTGGTCCGCGCAGCGTCACCGTCTCTTCGGCGGCATACTGGCCCGGCTGTTTTACCGCTTTCATGCGGGTGAGAGTGGCGCCATAGCCAAACAGAATGTCCATATCTTCCCGGCTCAGATGAACGTGGCGGTTAGAGATGCCAACGGGGATATGCAACGTCTGTGCGGCGAGGGGGGCGCCGGCCACCGCTCCGGGGCCACGGGCCTTGAGTTCCTGAAGAATTTCCCGGGCGATTAATTCGGCTTGCTGCTGGGTGTCATTCATAGCGTCAACAACCTGAAAGTGATGAAAAGAGCGATACAAGCATATTCAGTCCCGCGTTGGCCTTTTTGCTGTTGCGCAGGACTTTTTTGACGGTCCGCCGGACGCAGGACAATCTTGTCCAGATTTAGCCGGCGATGGCGGTCAGCAAGCGGTCTACATCAGCGGCGCGGGGCTGGCAGGGATTGGTTTGCGTGCAGCCATCCCCTAAGGTCGCCGCGATCAGCGCCTGACGCAGGGATTCCACAGCCGTCCGGTCTTTTCCCAGCGCCTGCAGTGTTGCCGGAATACCAAAATGGTGATTCATATCGCGAATGCTGCCGATCAGCGCGCGCAGGGTTTGCTCCGGCGTGGCGGCCTGGATGCCCATAATGGCGGCGCATTTCAGGTATCTCATCCGCGCGTGCGGGGCGTGGCGGGCATTGTGTTCAATAATCAACGGCAGCAGCATGGCGTTAATTTTGCCGTGCGGGATATGCAGCATCCCGCCGATAGCGTGCGCCATACCGTGCACTAATCCCAACCCCGCCGAATTAAACGCCATGCCGGCCATGCAGGAGGCGTTGTGCATATGGCCCCGAGCCGCAATATTATTCTCATCGCTAAAAACGTCGGGCAGGTGTTGCCAGACCAGCGCAATGGCTTTCTCGGCGAGCGCGTCGCTAAAATCATTGGCCCCCGTCGAAACCAGCGCCTCGATGGCGTGGGTCAGGACGTCCATGCCGGTATCCACCGCGACCTGGCGAGGAACCGAGAGCACCAGGTTTGGGTCAAGGATGGCGCAGTCCGGGATCAGTTCATCGGCAATCAGCGGATATTTTCGGCCGTTTTGCGGATCGGAGATGATGGCGTAGGCGGTGACTTCTGAACCGGAACCGCTGGTGGTAGGAATGGCGATAAGTTCTATGGCGTGGCCGGGCAGAAACTCTTCCAGCGTAACCTTGATTCCTTTAGCGGCATCAAGAGCGGAGCCGCCGCCCAGCGCGATAATGACCTCCGGTTTAAAACCTTTAAACTGTGCGGCGCCGGCGTGCAGGATCTCCACGCTCGGGTCCGGTTTCACCTCGCTGAAAATAGAGACGCAGGCCTGCGGCATTTCATTAATCAGGTCGCGTGTTTTACCGGAGCTCACCATAAAGCTGTCGGTCACAATCGCCACCTTTTTATGGTTCAGCCGACGCAAGGTTTGAATTGCATTTTCACCAAAATAGACGTCAGGAAGAGAAAAGAAATAGCTCGCCATCTTTCGATTACCTTATCCGTTAGCGGATTGCGGGGAGGCAAATGCCGGATGTAAAAAGAGAGCTTATTGTGTCATGGGGGGATGGATAAGAAGCTGGCTATGCTTGTGCTAAGTCAGGATTTCGTTGCGGTACTCTTTTATGGCTGACAAAAAAGTGCAGGGGCGCCTCGTGCCAGCGATAGGACCCTGATGTTGACTGGAATAAAAATACTCGCGTACATGATGCGCTGGAAGTGCTGAGACAGGGGGGCATTTTCCATGCCCTCGCTGAAGGTGTTGCGTGGCCGTACTCTGTGTCGCAGCATGTGTTGGATACCCCGCGGGTTAACACCCGGAAAATTTCCAGCCCGCTCGGAGGGGCTGTCATTGCGCAATTAGCCACCGCCACCCTTCCCAGGTGAATAATATTCACCGGCTCATGCCAGTCTGCGGGCATAGCGACAGCAGATGCGGGCGCTTATCATCCCTGAACCCCTACAGGTCAGAACAGGATAAAAGATGAGAAAGCCAGAAGATATCGTATTCCCCGTCGGACAGCAGGCGCTGTATGAGCAAAACCGTTACTCTCCGGCCGTTAAATCCGGCGATTTTCTGTTTGTTTCCGGTCAGGTAGGAAGTCGCGAAGATGGTTCAGCGGAACCCGGGCTGGAGCAGGAGATCCGCCGGGCATTTGATAACCTTAATGCGGTGCTGGCTGCCGCAGACTGTACGTTTGCCGATGTGGTTGATGTCACCCTGTATCTGGTCGATGCGCAATCGACTATCGACACGCTCTGGAAGGTGTTGCCGGAATACTGGGGGGAAGCCCCCTGGCCGACGCTGACGGGCGTCGGCGTGACCTGGCTATATGGCTTCCGTTTTGAAATCAAGGTCACCGCCCGCTTGCCCTCGCGGCATTGAGCCTCGGTTTCGCTCTTTAATGAGATCGATCAGTGCGCGCAGGCTGGCGGGCATATGCCGGTTGGCCGGAAACCAGAGGCATAAACCCGGAATCGGCGGGCACCATGGCTCAAGTACGGTGACCAGTCGGCCATCCGCCAGCGCAGCGCGGGCGTGTACGTCCGGGACATAAGCGATCCCCAGCCCCTTGATCGCGGCGTCCACCATCAGCGACGAGCTGTTTAGCGTCAGCGTTCCGGGCACATCCAGCAGGATGCTTTGACCGTGGCGGGAAAACTCCCAACGGTAGCGTTTACCGCTGGGTAAACGCTGGCGAATGCACTGATGGTGGGCCAGATCGTCCGGGCTCGCGGGAGCAGGATGCTGGTTCAGATACGACGGCGACGCCACCGCCAGAAACCGCACATCTTCGCCAAAACGTACAGCCACCATATCAGCAGGGACATCTTCCGCCAGACGGATCCCCGCATCAAAGCCTTCGGCGACGATATCTACCAGCCGGCCATCTACCACCAGATCCAGCGACACGCCGGGATACCGTGTCATATAGTCCGGCACAATTGTCTGCAGCAGCAGGTGAATAGCCTCTTCCCCGCCATTGATACGCAGCGTACCCACGGTCTGTCCTTGGGTATCGGCAATCTCTTCCAGCGCGTGTTCCAGCCCGTTAAGGTGCGGTGAAATACGCCGCAGCAGCGCCTCTCCGGCCTCGGTCAACGCCACGCTGCGCGTGGTGCGATGCAACAGGCGAACGCCCAGACGCGCTTCCAGCCCGCGGATAGCATGGCTTAACGTGGAACGAGTCACACCGGAAAAATCGGCTGCGCGACGAAAACTACGCTGTTCCGCTACGGCGATAAAGGCTTTCAGATCGGAAAGCGTCGGAGTTTTAACTGGTGATTTCATTTCACCTCTTCATGCCATTTGTTGAGTCTTATCGTGCTAATTATCATGCCATATCCTGTATCGGCGAGTTAATGACTTTTCTGGAGACTAACGATGAGCAGCAAAACCTGGTTAATTACCGGTACTTCAACCGGTCTTGGACGCCTGATGACGGAGCGCCTGCTGGCGCGGGGCGACAGCGTGATTGCTACCCTGCGCAAGCCCGGCGCGCTGGATGACCTGCGGGCACAATACGGCGGGCAGCTTCATGTCCTGCTGCTGGACGTTACGGAGACGGATGCGGTACGTCGAACGGTACAGCAGGCATTCGACTTCGCCGGGCGTATCGATGTGCTGGTCAGTAATGCGGGATACGGGCTCTTCGGCGCGGCGGAAGAGGTGAGCGATACCCAGATTGATCGGCAGATTGCCACCAATCTCACCGGTCCGATTCAGCTTATTCGGGCCGCCTTACCCGCTCTGCGTCGGCAGGGAGGGGGACGCATTGTGCAGATATCGTCAGAAGGCGGGCAGATTGCCTGGCCGAATTTCAGCCTTTATCACGCCACCAAATGGGGGGTTGAAGGATTTATTGAATCCGTCGCCCAGGAAGTGGCGCCTTTTGGCATCGATTTTATGATTGCTGAGCCCGGCCCGACGGCGACGAACTTTGCGGGCGGACTGGATATAGCTTCGCCGATGGCCTGTTATGACAATACGCCCGCCGGCGAGGTGCGCCGCGGTCTGGCGCAGGGAACTATCGCGATTCACGGCGATGCGTTAAAAACCGTCGCTGCGATAATCGACGCAGCGGATGGGGAGGCGCCACCGTTTCGTCTGGCACTGGGCAGTAAGGCGTATCATTCTATCAACGAGGCGCTGAACAGTCGGTTACGGGTGCTGGAGGATACCCGCGCGGTGGCGCTGAGCGTGGATAAAGATGCGTGATTGTCCGTGGATAATATACACACCACCGACAAAGAAGCAGGAACGAGCATTTTTATTTCGTTTGGTTTTCAAGGAAAACAACCGATCTGCCGCTGCAATTGTAGCTGACGCAGATAACAGGCGGGTAAAGGTCAGTGCTGCAAGATGGGATAAGTGAGTTGGGCCTGATTGTGAGTTTTTATGCCCGCTTTTCGCTCATCGCTGCACCAGCGTTGTGCGCAAAATTATTAGAATCCCTTTTCTTGCATCAAAGTTAAACATATCTGCAGATAAAAAGAAAATTACTCCTGGCAAGCCTTTTGCAACAAGCCTTTTGCAATAGTACCTGGCGAATTTTAATTTTATCTTTTTGGGATAGGTCAATATGAAATTTAGAGCATTACTGGCAATGGCATTACTGACAATAAGTACTTTCGCGTTAAGTGAGACGCATCTGCCGCATATTGTCATCCTTGCTACGGGAGGTACCATCGCCGGCTCGGCGGCGAGTAATACTCAGACTACAGGATATAAAGCCGGGGCAATTGGCGTACAGACGTTGATTAATGCCGTGCCTGAGATGAGTAAAGTGGCCCGTATTGATGGAGAGCAGCTGGCAAACATTGGCAGTGAAAATATGACCAGCGAGATAATCCTCAAGCTATCAAAACGCGTAAACGAACTGCTGGCCCGCGATGATGTGGATGGGGTCGTGATTACCCACGGAACGGACACCCTTGATGAGACGCCTTACTTCCTTAACCTGACCGTAAAAAGCAACAAGCCGGTTGTCTTTACGGCAGCGATGCGTCCGGCAACGGCAATCAGCGCCGATGGTCCGATGAATCTGCTGGAAGCGGTGACTGTAGCGGCTGACCCGGAGGCGAAAGGACGCGGAGTGATGGTGGTTCTCAATGATCGTATCGGTGCTGCCCGTTTTGTCACTAAAACCAATGCCACGACACTGGATACCTTCAAAGCGCCGGAAGAGGGTTATCTTGGGGTGATAGTGAGCGGTAAACCGCAGTTTGAAACCCGTGTGGATAAAATTCACACTGTACGCTCGGTATTTGACGTGCGTAACCTTAACACATTGCCCAAAGTGGTCATTATATATGGCTATCAGGACGACCCTGAATATATGTACGACGCGGCGATTGCGCATCATGTCGACGGTATTATTTATGCAGGCACCGGAGCGGGATCGGTCTCTGTACGCAGCGCTGCGGGAATTAAAAAGGCGGAAAAAGCCGGTATCGTGGTCGTTCGCGCCTCACGTACGGGGAGCGGTGTCGTTCCGGTTGATGACGGCCAGCCTGGACTGGTGTCCGATTCGCTTAACCCGGCAAAAGCGCGAATTTTGTTGATGACGGCACTGACCCAAACTAAAAATCCGCAGCTCATTCAGCAATATTTTCACACTTACTAATTTTATCCGGAGATAGTTCCGCACCTGCCATACCCGGGGTAGCCCCTGTACGGGGCTACCCGTCTGTGTCACTGATGCCTGTGTTGATAGCCACCGATAGACTCCAGTATTCGGGCAGTCGCTCCAGCGGCAGGGCGGGAGCCGGTTTTTCACCTGCAGCATGGTGATGCTTTCCAGATGCTGAGCCGGATTGTTTCAGTCAACTCTGGCTTGTGCCGGGTTGACACTCTCTACGACTGACTTACGCGTATGCTCACATTTCTCCCGCGCTTTCATGCAATGTACCAGGCGCGATGAAAATAAAAAAAATCCACGCAACGGCGTGGATTTAGTGAGTTTTAAGTCTTCATGAGAGGGTATGGCATCTCATAAAACTGTAGGAAGGGAATCAGACGTTGAATCGTGACTTTTATTGTATTTTATTGATATTTAATATTTTAATTTCTACTGCTCTTTAATTGTACTCATTATTGTACTCATTTTGGAATTGGCTCGCTTCCGAAATGGACAGTTCGTATGTTCGACTCCATAATCGGCACCATTTCAAACTTTTGCCAAGTCTACCGAAACCAACTCAAAGCCCGTATACGGCTAGTTTCTAGCCCATACCTTATCTTTTGGTATCAACTGGAATCAAATCACAGTTGGGGGCATAAGTGGGGGGCAATCTGTGTTCGGTCCAGGGATATGCCCTAATGAAGTGTAAGTATCCCGGTAAGCCGTGGTGCGACAGAGAAACCAAGAAGGTTCGCCATTGCTCCGGTGAAGTCTTTCATTACGCCATAGTTACCAGCCGTACGGAATACAATCCCGCAGCGGATCTAACCAGCGTGATGTCAGGACATGAATCAAAACATTATCCCTTCCTTATTGTTGTGGAGTCAGAGAGTAAATGGCATTTATTAGTCATTAAAAAAATAATCAGTTGAATTGGTTATCCATGACTTCCCCGACACACTTAAATGTGTCGGGGAAGTGAGTTTGTTATGATGTGAATATTTTTATATCTACACCCATCTCATCAGCACTACTTAACCAATCTTCGATTAGTTGAAAAGCTTGTATTGTTTCAGATTGCTGGTCAGTATCTTTTGACATCTCTTCAATGAAATGTTTTTTCGAAAAAGAGTTGCCCATTACTATCCATATTTCTTTATTGCACAGTGGTGATTTTCTTCTATTAGATATTAACTCCCAGGTTTTTTCCTTAAGTTTATTTTCTTTATTAGGGATCTTTCCAATTTCGTTAAAGGCTAATCTAAAACGAGACTCAAGTTTATGTTTGGCTTTATGGGATGGCCATGCTTTATCCCAAATAGAGTAGTTTCCTGGGGTATTAGCATCTGAGTGTGAAATCAGATAGGTTAAGTTTTTAATTGCTTGACTTCCGACCTCTGCTATCGCTCCTGCTGAGGATTTTGGAGAACTGAATGATTTCCCACATTTTACATGAATGAAACATAATTTATCCGGTGATGATACGATAAAATCACATGGTTCTGTATCCATGTCAGTGCAAAGAACGAGATCGCAATTTGGAATATAAGGATGAAAGGGGCCCAATTGTGGAAGAGTAGCATTGCTATTTGAGTGGTTTTTTAATTGATCAATTAAATAAAATATAGAATTCTTATCAAAGCTTGTGCTTGTAGTATTAATATACATATCTTTTTCATCATACTTTCCTTTTTCTTTAAGACCCTTTGAAAGCAGGGCTGGAATGCTTATGAGTGAACGTCCCGCCCAACTTTCCTCAGCAGTAATACCTTTTTCAAAAGGAAGTGAAAATTTATAAAATTTCGACGCACTATATGTTGTTCCATCTAAGAAAAGAATTCTAAAATAGTCATTATTTAAATAAGAAATTATTTTATTGAAATCATCATAATTGTTAGTAGTTGTCAAAAGGTAACTATGTTTATCTTCTTCATACTGAATTTGTATTTTAAATGGTTTTGAACCAACAAATAACTCCGCACCTTCACTTTCTGAATATTGAAGGTAATAATAGTCCGGTAGGAAATTCTTTTCGGAAATTAATTCGGTATCGAAATCTGATAAATCTAGAATAATTGAAACTATATCGGAATTGGGTTTTTCATTGATGGGTTGCGAGAATGACTTTATTAATCGGCCATTATTAGTTGCTTCTTTTGCTGTTCCTAAATCAATTTTCTCAATCCATTCAGATAGTTCTTCTATACTAAAATTCCTTTCCATTTGGTCAGAGACACGACCAGACCTAGCCCCTATATAGAAACTACTGTCATTTTTCCCTTGTTCATCCTTATTAACTACTTTCAATGTTGTTAGTGCGTACATGGCATTGCGCTGAGTGCTATTTATATTTTCTAGGTTTTTACCTTTTAAGGACATCGCTTCAGGTCTATTTTTTGCAGTACCTATAGCCCTTGAGTGAGCTTCTTTTATTTCACGGACTTTAGTGGCTGCAGCTAATGCTGTTAATCTATTAATATTTATAGGGTTTGCAAGATTTAAGTCGATTCTATTTGCATACTTGGCACCAGCGCTGTCAAAGATAGCTATGCTATTAGATAACTCTTTGATTATTATTATTTCTAGCTTTGGTTCAAAAAATAATTTATCAGAAAGATACCTGGAGCTATTGAATGATATATATAGATACATGAATACATTATGGTCATTTTTTATTTCTTTAACAAGTGAACCTTGTGTATGCAGTTCCCAATATATTTTATCCAAAAGAAGGGGGGTTGAGTAATTAGGCCCTTTTTCTATAAAGCAAACGGATGCCAATGGTATTGAAATATCATTGGCATTTATGGATTGCAAGTCCAATCGTTCTCTGAAACGACTAGAGAAGTAGCTGTATTCAGGGAAGTTATCAAGAAATCCTTTTATTAGGTTAGTTGTGCTTAGCGATTTTATAAATCCTTTTGAACCGCTAGGTGTTGATATGTAGTCATCAAATACACGGTAACTTTGCCACATTCTTTCATTGGA
The DNA here is from genome assembly GCF_000735435.1 of Klebsiella planticola ATCC 33531. Lineage (GTDB taxonomy): Bacteria > Pseudomonadota > Gammaproteobacteria > Enterobacterales > Enterobacteriaceae > Klebsiella > Klebsiella planticola. The sequence continues at coordinate 71,180 of NZ_JMPP01000030.1, forward strand.
TGAACTAGCTAGATCTATTATCATCGGTTCTATTGAATTGTAATTCCTAACAACTCTCCCAATAGTTTGAACCAATTCTCTACCACTTCCAACTTGATAGGTTAAAACTAGTAATTTTGCTTCAGGCAAATCTACACCTTCATCAAGTTTATGTTGATGAATTAGAACTCTTATGTTGTCAGATTTTAATGCGGAATTTACTGATTTAAATTTACCGCTAACTTCATCATTTCTAAATGTCTCATGTATACTTACTGTTTTGAATTTTTTAGAAATTGATTCGTGGTATCGAGATATATCATAGGCATCTTTACATTTTATTATGCATTTTATATTTTCATTTTTCTCTAGAAAAACCTGTACTTCTTGAAGCATTTTCTCCATTGAATTCACTTGAATGAAATTTGGCTCAGTAATTATTTTATCAGAAATAGCCTGTTTAAATGTAAAGATAAAATAATCATCTAAGTCAACGTTTAATTCGAAAAGATCATTCCTATATGGTGTTGCCGTTATTACAACTTTTATTGCATCTGATTGTCGTACGATTTCTCGCCATACAGGAGATGGTTCAGAATGACCTTCATCAATAATAATAAGATCAAAGAAACTTTGTGTCTCATCTAGGTCTTCTGGTGATAACATTGATAGTTTTTGAAATGTTGATATATATATACCTTCTTCATTTAAATTATTAATGTTTTTAAAGGTATTCTTTAATTTTATATCTGGATCGTTTAACGTCACTCTAAAAAATCTACTTGATACTTCTCTATAGAGCTGTTCCTTAACTGCTCTCCTATGACAGATAATTAAAATATTTCGCTCTTTACTTAGATGTGATATTAAACTTATGACACCTGTTTTACCCGCTCCCGTTGGCAAGTTAATTAAGCATGCCTTATCACGAATATTTCTTTTCTTAAATTTAAAAAATTTCCCCACAGCTTCTTCTTGACACTTCCTTATTTTTCCTGTAGAGGCTTTTAAGTATTTTAATAAATTTCTTTGCATGTAATCTCCTTTGCATATTTAAAAAACTCAATAAATACAATTATGATAAAAGGGTTTATAACCAATCACCTTGGTCCGCACTGTGATCTTCTCTAATTGCATCTTGTTGATAGCTTATAGCAATGCGGTCTAAGCAAGCTGCGGTTCGAGGCCATTCAAATCTAAGATCATCAGCATCTTGTTTATAGCGTTCTACTAATATTCGTTCTTGCCCCCCACCATCATGTGGCATGCGTACAGTTACGCCACGGCGGTTGTAAACACCAACTTCAAAACCACTCTCCATTGCTCGACTTCTAGCAAACTCAAGAACTTCGCGAATTGCTTCTGGCGGCCACGTTTCATTTTTTTTTCTTTTTGCGGCAGAGAGAATCATACCAATCGTGTCATCACCTATTTCACCACGACCTGCAGACTTCAGTAATTGACGAGCTTGCTTGACCCACGACATCAATACATAAGAGTCAATAGTCCCGTTCTCATCGGTCCCGGGTACAATTGCCCAATCATGCAAAACTTGATATGCCTGGCTTGCTAGATCACGGGCCTGCTTAGGATTTGCTGGTTCAGATTCAACTACACCACTATCTTCTTCAGGTAGATAGAGTAATTTCATTAGTGAGGTAAAAAATACAGGGTCTTTAGCAAGAGCCTGATGTAAGTTTCTGGCTGGATGTCGTGAATACCGTAAAACTTGAAAATAAATCCATTCGAGCCTCACAAGTTCTTCTTTTGAAGTCTTTACATCACTCTCCAGGTAATCTAGGAGAATACCAATATAATAGCTCGACATCGTATTATCATTATTGGAAGAGTCTTTAGTGCTTGCAGCGGTATGCATTACTCTAATAATAACTGAGCCCTCTGGTTCTATTTTTATATTATTAACAAGCCACGCAAGAGCATCGTGACTTCGGTCTGCCAGAAGTAAATGATCAATGACATACTCAAGCTCTAAATCTGCATAAAGCCTAAATGTAGGGATCGTCTGCCAATATATTGTACTAATATTAACTGGTCTCGATTCTATTTTCAGCCAAAGTGACATTACAGGTGGTAATACTTGGGCAATGCGTACTTCCGCTAACTTCCCCCAATTATCAGTTATAGCTTGTTCCCATATTTCTTGAACCCAAGTTTCGCTTTCTGAGCCTTTCGTGGCTTTGAGTCCATAAAGAATTCCCAAACCAATATTTGCTATATCTGAATCACCAGACATTAGCGCTTTTTTCATTAGAAAATGTTTATGCCCACACTTTGTTGAGGATCGCGCTAAAGCAAGACCAAAATCGTAGTGCAGCGTAATTGTTGAAGAGAAATGAAATATTTGTTCAAATTCAAGTTCTGCAAGTAAGAACTCTACTGCTTCCAATTGTCTCTCTTCGAGTCTATTTCGTTGTGTTTGCCAATCATAATTTTCGCCTAACTCATTGGCCCCTGCACAAAATAGCCAGCGAAAACGTTCCTCGACATTTTCTGGTGTTAGTGAAAGAAATATAGCATCCAACGGTGCTAATTCTTCTTCAGACAGAGCCCATGGAGCATCTTTGAAGCCACGGTTTCTCTGTAAAAAATGCCGTAACTCATTCCACAACCTTTCTTTTTTATCAGAAGATGTGAGGTTAAGGGAGTAATCAGCTAATTGCTTAGCTGCTGAAAATTTCCAGTTTGAATCAAAATTCCCCCAAAGATGGAAAAGTTCAAACCACCGTTCGCACCTCCCATTTATATGCATTAATAATCTTTCACCGATTTCACATGCTGCTGTTGCAACAGAGGACCAGGTAATAGACTCCGGCTCATTAGGAGTGAAATCACGCCAATTTGGCATAGAAGAAGGTTCTGAAGTATCGTGTGAACGAGGTGCTAATGCGAGCAATAACTTCCAACCAGCAATTGGATGCAGCGATATGATCCGATCAATGACCTTAATACGTTGTGATGAATTAGCATAAGTTTGTGGTGACCAACTAACAAAAATCCGCCTTAAAGAAACTGCTGGACGGTTTCCCCATCGACCTCCGGGATCAACATCATCTAACCAAGCCAGTAAAAGTGCAGATTGCATTAGATAACGTGGGCTACGCGCTAACATCTCTAATGCCCATAACAAATTTGAAAGATACTCTGTGGGTTGCATTATCCCTTCATCACTTCGGAATAATGACAAAATCTGAGGTGAATCGCCTTCCAACCCAGCTTCTACAGCGTCTAGAAATACCGTTGGGGCTGCTTCTGCAAGATTATGGAAATCCTGAGACAAAGACCACCAAAGTGGCTCAGTTGCATTATTAAGCAACTTATACACCGCACTATTCACATGAGAAGATACATCCGTAATAAGCGTTGCTACCTCTGGGAAAACAGCCAAGGCAATCATCGATTCTGTTAAGCCACGTCTGATGCTACCTGATGGTTTCCCTACGCTATTATCTTCATAGAAGGTATCGGCATTAGGTTGAGTCTCAAAATAGGGATCAATGGCGCTCACCACCGAATGGAATGTATTCTCAAAGCGCTTTAGTTGGTGGGAAGTTAGCTGATTACCTACTTGAGTCCAAAGATCTCGTAATGAAACTACTCTCCAAAGATTACCAGAGCGAATTAATGGACCACCAAAAGTGGATGCTAACGGTGCCAAGATTTCTTCTACCTGCTCATAAGAGCAACCAGCTAAATCACTAATAATTTTTTGATCTTGAGATGAGGTTTCATCCCAGCTCCCCGCGAACATTGCGGCAATAAGCTCAGATGAAACATGTTCAGCCCATTGTGGTTTATAGTTTGGGGCTATGGGCATTAAGCGCCTTAAGACCGTAATACTGCGGCCTGATGCGTGGGCATAACGATGAGCATCCTCCTCATTTAATCCAGCATGAGTTAATGCTATTTTTAGCTCAAATCTCCATGGGCGGGGGAGGCGTATTGAATGACCGGATAGATGAGACACATCTGAGCCATAGATAGCGTAGACATGGTGACCATTATTAACAAGAGATTGCGCAATCCCCGGTTCTGAAATAGTGAGAACAATGATTAATGGCGTGCCTAAACCAGCTAATTGCCGGGCTGTTGTTGCGTTGTCAACTACGACACATTTGCTCCAATAGAACAGCTTATGCTCTTCAGGCAGAGGACTTATAGATGCATAAAGAAAAGCTAGTGCTTCATCGGGAGCTTCGGCTTGCACCGAGAGTTGTTGCGGTGAATCTCTTAACCACCTAAGGACTTTTGTTTGTTCTTCATCACGTCCGGCCAAGATAACATCGGGAGTGAGAGGTGTTCTCGTTGCGTGAATCCACTCGCTCCATGACTCTTCAATATTACGTAATCCCTGTGGCCGATGACCTATTTTTACTGACAACCACTGAGCGACCGCAGGATAAATTTCTAACCAATGGACAAGATCATCAGCATCAATGGCACAGACATTCAGCCAAATATTGAGAGCTTTTTTCTCCTCTACCCACTTATTTTTACCAGGAAAGCGTTGTGGAGTAACGAATACATACGTTGTTTTATCTGGACTATATCCGAGTGGATTCCCAGATCTTTTATTAAAATCTTCTTCTGCCTTAGCGCGGATAGAGGTACGTTGAGCACCAATTTCCCAAACAGAATCACCCTCAGGAACGAAGCCCAAACCCAAACTCGTTTTACACTCACCATCCCAACCAGGATATTGCACACTCTCATCTGATGGGAAATGAACTTTTGCGGCAGGACCTACTGTTGCAAAAATTAAACGTCGTAATAATTCAGGAATACCACTCTGACCATCTCTCCGTTCACCCCACTGTGAAAGGTGAGTTGCATTAATCCAGCGCATCAAAGAACCAGGTTTTACATTTTCAGGTGGCTGCAGCATACCCCTTTCAACTACCCCACCAGCTATAAACTGCAAACCTTCAGCTTCTAAGGCATCACGGATAGCTTGGGCATTTTTTGCTACTGGAGTACGAAAGCCACGCTCAAAATCCGCAAGTGTAGATGTTGCCACATTTGCTTTGGAGGCCAGTTCTTGTTGAGACCAAGCGAGAAGAGCTCTTGCAGCTTTAACTTGCTCTGGTAAAAGGAGCTCATTCATTACAAAACCTCATATTTTTAATATGACATCACAATATCTGTCTAAAAGATGAGCGTCAATGCACAATCGGGTGGATGTATACCAGACCTGTTACAACTTGGACTTGGGGCCATCTAAACATGACGAAGACCGCGTGGGTGGACTCCAAATATAGGGCAGGATCGTCTACCGGGGCGGGGTCAGTCCAACTCTAGGGCTGATTTGCCTACAAGCTCATGGGCACTCCACATCCTGCGTATAGCAGCTAGCGTAGCAATGGTCGCCAGCTCAAGAAAACGGGGCATGCTTATCGAACTTTATCACGACCGTGGAAATGTTTAAGCCGATCTGAGATTTCCGGATTCCGTGGCATGGAATGCCAAGGTTCAGCTAGTAAGATTGCTATATGGTCGTGTATACGAGTGTCTATCGCTATCGGTGCTCCTTGAGCACGAGACCATTTTCGATATTACAAGAGCCAAGATTTGGAGAGCTGGTTAGCAAGATCATTAAGGATGTTTGAATCTTTGTTTGGAAGAGAATTTAGTGCACATCGATTGGGTAAAAAATATAATGTCGATGGGTATGCCAATAGTTAAAGGCTGGGTCAGCGCAAGATAAACAATGGGCGACAGCTTCGAAAGGAAGATGCATGAGAGAACAGCACACGTTACCTGAGGATAAAAGCCCAGGGACAAGCACGCTTGCCAGTGGGCCTGCAGGTACTCATTTTGAGGCCCAAGTTGCGGCGTCGTACATGCTAGCCATGCTCGCTGGTGCCCCTGCACGTGGCCTTCCCGGTGCGTCAATAGATCGAGTAGCCTTGCAACAGGCCAACGCGGGGTATCCGCTTGATGACGTGATCATTCACGGGCATGACAACATTTCCGGGAAAGTGGCTGTTCTCGAAGTTCAGGTTAAGCGGTCTATCACCTTCGCTGCTTCCGATCCGGTCTTTCGTAAAGTCGTGGGCCAAATCGTCAAAGCTTCTCAACGACCTGATTTTTCAACCCAGCGATACGAGTTAGCGATCGCGACAACTAAAGGGTCTCGCAAGATAGATGGAGCATATCAAGACGTACTCACACTAGCCCGCCAAATTAGCGACGCAACTACGTTCGCCGCACAAATTGATCTGGCTGGTGTAGCGAACGACGATATGCGCTCATTCGTCAAGACGTTCAAAACCCATTTACTTGATGAAGGTTCGCCTGACGACAATGAAACTGTTTGGTTTTTGCTGCGTCGGATCCAAATTTTGACCTTCGATTTTACGGCACCCGGCTCTGCATCGCATGACTTGGCACTGGAACGGGCCCTTGACCCTGACCCAAAATCCTGTTCCATTCAGAAACAGAATTCCGGCATGATAAACACTCCCCTGAACGGAGGTGGTGCCGATGAAAAAGTCACGATTCACCGAAGAGCAGATTGTTTTTGCCCTGAAGCAGGCTGAACTGGGTACGTCAGTGCCGGACGTCTGTCGCAAGCTGGGCATTTCGGATGCCACTTTCTATACGTGGCGTAAAAAATACGGTGGTATTTCTCCTTCGGAGCTGAAGCATATGCGGCAACTGGAAGAGGAAAATCTGCGGCTGAAGAGGCTGGTTGCCGATCTGAGCCTCGACAAGGCGATGCTGCAGGACGTGCTGGCAAAAAAGAGCTGACGCTGGCACGCCTGCGCGAATGGGTCAGGGATTTGCAAGCCCGCTACGGGGCCAGTGAGAGACAGGTCTGTTTTGCGCTGCGGGTCAGCCGCAGCTCGTTTCGATATCGTTCTGTGGCCGCCGACGACAGCGCACTGCGGCTACGCATCCGTGAGATAACCGAAACCCGGGTTCATTACGGGTACCGCCGGGTACACGTGATGCTCAGGCGGGAAGGCTGGCGCGATAATCACAAACGGATCTACCGGCTTTACAGCGAACAGGGGCTGTCACTGCGTCTCAAACGGCCAGGCCGCAATAAATCGGCCCAGCGCCGACAACCGCAGCCTCAGGGTCTGTATCCGAATCACGTCTGGGGCATGGATTTTGTCTCTGATGCGTTGTTTGACGGGCGACGACTGCGCCTGCTGACGGTTATCGACCTGTACACCCGCGAATGCCTGGGGATCTGCGTGGGGCAGAATTTGCGTTCAACAGAAGTGGCAGAAATGCTGAACAGCATAGCGCTCAGACGTCCTTTACCTCAGTTGCTGAAAACCGATAATGGTTCTGAATTTGCAGGTAAAATGCTGGACAGATGGGTGTACGAAAGAGGCATCAGAATCGACTTCTCACGCCCGGGAACACCGACGGACAATGCGACGGTGGAGTCCTTCAACGGCAGGTTACGGCAGGAATGCCTGAACGAAAACTGGTTCATGTCCCTGGAGGATGCACGGTGCAAAATCGAGGCCTGGCGCATACACTATAACCAGAGACGTCCCCATTCTGCGCTGGGCTGGATGACGCCATCTGAATTTGCTGAAAAGTCTGCCGGTTGCCTGAATATGCAGCCAACATGAAGCCGGTTATTCCTGATTATGACTGGAGCATATTCGGGGTCAGGGTCAGAAGCCGGTTATTCCTGATTATGACTGGAGCATATTCGGGGTCAGGGTCATTCGGAATGCATACTTACTTCGATGCGTGTTAAGCAATGGGGAGCAGGTCAGCGGTTTCTAGTGAGAAAATTAAAGTGCTCGATTATCACGATGGTACCCTTGCTTTCTCTACGGATATCGGAGCCTTTAGTAGCAAGCAGGCCTGTATCGACCAGGGGAAGATTGTAGATAACAAACGGCCCAGGACAACACTCAACTTATCAGACGAGCGAGAAAAGGAGTGCAAAAGGCAACGAAGCAAAAATTCGCACAGACGTAATGCTCAGGTTCGCGCCTAGGATCAACTCAGGGTTATGAATTCTATTGCGGTAGACCTAAGCTTGTTTGTAGCAAGCTCAAAGCAGTAGAATCGCGCATCAGTGCTGGAAAGTACCGAATATAATGAGCACCAAAAAGGATATGTTTTGTACACTTGGTGCAATTTACTGGATTAATTGAAACCGCAACTGGCACAAAGGATTTGTTATGAAAAAAAAGATATTCTTAATGTGTTTGGGGTCGAAATTTCAACCCCCCTTATAAGAGAGGAGATTGAACAATTACTTGATATTTTACCACAGCTGGCGATTGATAATTTTAATAACGTAAAAATAACGGTGGAACAAATAACGCAAGCGGTAAACGATGAAATCAGAAAATTAATTTTAATGCTTGATGAAGTTGATGCTGGGCTTTTTTCTGAGGTTTTGGAGGAATATTCATTGTTAGCTAATTCATATGAACAACATACAATGCAACCTGAAAAGGATAAGTGGGGTTTTTACATTAGATTTCAGGTATCAACACCTCTTGGTATTGATTGTAATTCATTAGTATTTTTAGATAAATTTATTATAGAATCAGATTCTGGTCTTTCATTGAAGGAAGCTAGGATTCTCAGGTTGAGGAACTTGGAAAACGCACTCTATAAAGAAATAGCAGAGGTTTCTAGAAGAGTTGAGCAGGCTTTGATTTTTTCTTTCGCAGAATTAGGAATAGGTATTGCGTACCCTGATAATTTGGCATCAGCTGCGTTGCTTGAAAAGGCCAAGAGAGCTGCGGAAAAAGATTTTTTTGCGCAACATACTGTGGAGCATGATAGTTTCTTTGAAATACCACTAATTCACTGGAGTGATAAGTTCGGGGTTAATTTATTTCTGGAAAAATCTATTGCGTGGGATACAAAAGCCACTCAAGAAAATGAAGCTGTCGATGTAGAAAGATTCAATAATTTCTTCAGTCAACATTATAATCGATTTGAAAGTGTATTTGTAGCTGGTGAATCGTACAAGAAAATAAAAACGGCAACTTCGATTCTTACAACATCACTTTTTGACGATTCACTCATAAATAGAATTATTTTATCGATGACAGCCATTGAGGTTCTGTCGGAAAAAATGCGACGTCCTGACGCTGAAATTGACGCATTAAAATATTTGTCTAAAAAGTTGAACGAGGCGGAAATCGATATTCAGGTTAAAGAGTCCATCAAGAAAGAGTTGGACAAATTACATCATCAATCAATCGGAAAGAACTGTAGGATTCTTGTAAAAAGCCTTTTGAGTAAAAAGGATGCAAAACTATTTTATGATCTATATGAGTTCAGATCACAATTAGTGCATGCAGGTGAATTAAAGAAAGACGAAAAAGAAGAACAAGCCGAGATGTTTAATATTTATAGGGAATCTTATAGTTTGGCTAAGAGGCTTTTAGAGGCATATGTTGAAAAGCTATCAGAAGAAGAGCGTAAATATAGGTAGTTAAAATATCCAGTAAAAGTTTTGTTCTAATGAAAATTAAAATAGTCACTATGGGTGTGTTATGTTTTTAAAAAAGAATGAAGAAATGATTTCTCAACTAAGCAAATTAACCATGATGGGGAAAAACCCTGTTGAGAAAAAGCCTATACATGTTTTGGCTAATATTTTCGATGTAGATCCTGATACGGAAATATATAAGATAATGCAGTTTAAATATTTCAGTGGCGACTTAAGAAATGATTATTTAACGCATATGTTTCCTTCCAAAGAAACGTGGGGTGATCCTTATGAAAACCTCTTATTAAATCAGGAGTTTAAAGATTCTTTAACTGGAGAGGCTTTATATTTAACCGGGATTGTCGATGATTTATATGCAACGTGCTGGACATTGGAAAAAAACGAGAGCATAGATCATTGGAGTAATTTTTCCAGAAACAACCCAGCAGTAAGAATTAAAAGTACTCCAAGAAAATTATTATCTTCATTAATGAATACAAATGATGTTTTTTTCTCACTTCATCATTATATAGGCAAGGTCCTATATGAGGAAGTCACCGATCTTTGCAATTTCTTTAGCGATCCTGATTGGCAAAAACATCTAGATAGTCAGGGGCAAGGCGCAGCATTATCATTAATGCGTCTACAGGAAGATCTATCTTACGAGCAAGAAGTTAGGTTGGTATATCAATACGATAACACTAATAATCAATGGGTTGATAAGAATGTCATTCTCCAGGCTGGATATTCTTGTAAAGTACCAATAGATTGGCAAACTGTAATAGACGAAATAGTCTATTCAAAAAATGTTGATTTTAATCATCTCTCAACTTTGTTGAGCAGTAAAAAAATCTATTGTCCAGTTTATAAAAGCTCAATTTTCTGATGTAATAGTAATTGATCAAATAAAACAACTGGTATTCGCTGTATTTCTAAATAAATACAGCGAATTACGGTAGACAACAAATTGATTCTTATATCTTGGGTAATTGAATTTACTGCATATCATTCAAATTACGGCCCTCTTTATTCCTTTTTGAACCGTGGCCAAGACCAATTTCGCATAACAGCAAATAAGTGCCATGAGAACTCCGAACGCCAGTGACTATGACATCTGTCGCATTTCCGTGAAAATTGGGTGTATTAACAGCCGCTTTCGCGATGAGTGTCTGAATGAACACTGGTTCAGCGATATTCTTCATTCCCGGAAAACGATTAATGACTGGCAACAGGATTGTAACGAGTGCCGTCCGCATTAATTGCTGGATTACCCGACTCCAACTGAATTTGCAACGGACTGGCCAAACGGGAAATATGAAGAAAAACCAACCGACATTACTAACTGTAGGTTGTATCTAATCCTGGGGGCAGGTCACTCCGCAGAAGTTTGTAGCATTTACATGCTGTACATAGAAAGTGTTTGGAAGGGCATGCAGTTGAAAAGTAGTCTGCAGGGCTTGTAAATATCTGGCTACACGTGATCAAAAAACCGAAACGTTGGGCATCTAGTATTCAATGTTTACATCTACTATGGATTAAATTGTAGGGTTGAATTAAATATCAATAAATATCTATGTTAATCAACAATAAAACATCAGAGCATTATCGTTTACTAAACATCCGCACTGCTGCGAGTGCTGCTTACCCATCCATCAAGCAAATCAGCCCATTCCTGCATCATCACTTTACGCTCATCAAGATAAGTCGCATGGTTGTATGTGCGACGAACATTGTTGGTATCAGCGTGCGCAAGTTGGGCCTCAATAGCATCAGGTCGATAGCCCATTTCGTTTAAACGCGTACTTCCTGTAGTTCGGGTAGCATGGGGACTATAAATGCCACTCCATCCGAGGCTTTTAAGTAGCTGGCGCAGCGAGTGCGATGTCATTGGCCCTAGCGGATTATCTCTGCCCGGGAAAAGGTGCTGCCGATGCCCGGTTAACCCCTGTAGTGTTATGAGCATTTTGACAGCTTGGAAAGGTAGAGGAATAACGTGTTCTCTGCGGGCTTTCATTCGCGCTGCCGGAATGGTCCATAGGGCGTTATCAAGATCGAATTCTGTCCATTCTGCTTCGGTGGCTTCTGCAGGACGCGCCAATGTCCACCACATAAGCCACATGCAATAATTAACCTGATACGAGCCACGACTATTGTCAAAACAGCTTAGTAACTTTCCGATTTGCTGAGGATTTAGTGCCTGTTTGTGCTGTGTCTTATTAGCCGGAAGGGCCTTGCGCACAGGCCATACAGGATCGCTATCTGCTCTAAGTGTCGCTACTGCCATCTCGAAAACAGATGAAATGGTTCGACGGGCTTCAGCGGCAACTGTCGGAGCGCCGCGCTTAGCCGTTTCCTGAAGAATTTTAAGAATGTGATGTGGAGTGATCTCTCTGACTGGGAGCTTACCGATTGCGGGAAAAACCACACGTTCAAGCATATCCAGTCGCCGCGATTTGGTGATTTCGGCCCAGTCTTTCATCTGCAATCACTCTTTGGCGATCAGCTCAAAGGTGTTAGAAGCGTCATTGACCTTGCGGATCTTATCTAACTGGCGAGCCTGTGTCGGGCTAACTCCATCTGCGACTTGCTTACGCGCTTGCTCGCATTTCTCGCGGGCTTCGGCAAGTTTGACCGTCGGGTACTCACCCAGCGCAAACATACTGGATTTACCATTGAGTTTAAACCGATAGCGCCATGCCTTTTTGCCGTTGGGTTTCACTTCGAGGTAGAGACCATTGAAGTCATTGAGTCGATAGAGTTTTTCTTTCGGCTTAGCAGTGCGGCATTGCGTATCAGTGAGCATAACGAGTCCTTGTCTATTTCTTATACCGCTATTGTACTCACCTAAAATGAAGATGAAAACTGATTGTACTCATGTCTGTACTCATTTTTGACTGCGCTGTTATGAGATGAGTTGAGACATTATGAAAAGAAAAACCCACGCAAGTGCGTGGATTTTATGGGGTATTCCAGTCTTCATGCGATTTACCGAGATCGCTTAAGACAACAGAAGCGAATTAGACGTTGAACAGGAAGTTCATAACGTCGCCATCTTTAACGATGTAGTCTTTCCCTTCAGCGCGCATCTTACCGGCTTCTTTTGCCCCTTGCTCACCTTTGTAAGCGATAAAGTCTTCATAGGCGATGGTCTGGGCGCGGATAAAGCCTTTTTCGAAGTCGGTGTGGATTTTGCCTGCCGCCTGCGGAGCGGTCGCGCCAACAGGGATAGTCCACGCGCGAACTTCTTTGACGCCAGCGGTAAAGTAGGTCTGCAGGTTCAGCAGTTCGTAACCGGCACGGATCACGCGGTTCAGGCCCGGCTCTTCAAGACCCAGCTCGGCCATGAACTCATCGCGGTCGGCATCGTCCAGTTCAGCGATATCAGACTCGACAGCAGCGCACACGGCGACCACTACGGAGCCTTCAGCTGCGGCGATCTCGCGAACTTTATCGAGGTAGGGGTTATTCTCAAAACCGTCTTCGTTCACGTTAGCGATGTACATGGTCGGCTTCAGCGTCAGGAAGCTCAGGTATTTGATGGCGGCCTTGTCTTCTTCGGTCAGGTTTTTCAGCGCGCGCAGCATGCCGGCATTTTCCAGCTGCGGCAGGCATTTTTCCAGCGCCGCCAGCTCAGCTTTCGCGTCTTTATCGCCGCCTTTCGCTTTCTTCTGTACGCGGTGAATCGCTCGTTCGCAGGTATCGAGGTCGGAAAGCGCTAGCTCGGTGTTGATCACATCGATGTCGTCTGCCGGATCCACTTTGTTATTCACGTGGATGATGTTGTCGTTCTCGAAGCAGCGCACCACGTGACCGATAGCTTCGGTTTCACGGATGTTGGTCAGGAACTGGTTACCCAGACCTTCGCCTTTGGACGCGCCTTTCACCAGGCCCGCGATGTCGACGAATTCCATGGTGGTCGGCAGAATGCGCTGTGGTTTGACGATTTCAGCCAGCTTGTCCAGACGCGGATCGGGCATCGGCACGACACCGGTGTTCGGCTCAATGGTACAGAAGGGGAAGTTGGCCGCTTCAATACCCGCTTTGGTGAGCGCATTGAACAGGGTGGATTTGCCGACGTTGGGCAAACCGACGATACCGCATTTGAATCCCATGATTTAAATCACCTTAATCTTTGGATAATCAACCTGTTACAATGAACAGATTGCAGAAAAGTAAATAGCTTTGGCTATTATACACCGTGCGCGGCAAAAATTCCGCACGTCGACCGGTTATTGCGCTTTAAAAGCGTGTAAACGGTTGGTCGCTTTGGTGAGACCTTCTTTCAGCCACACCTCGGTGCAACGCGCCGCTTCGTCAACGGCTTCATCAATCAGTTTCTGTTCGCTCGTCGGAGGTTTACCCAGCACAAAGCCGACAACCTTGTTTTTATCGCCCGGATGGCCAATTCCGACACGTAAGCGATGAAAGTTGGGGTTATTACCGAGCTTGCTGATGATATCTTTCAGACCGTTGTGGCCGCCGTGGCCGCCACCGAGCTTAAATTTTGCCACCCCGGGCGGCAGATCCAGCTCATCGTGCGCCACCAGAATCTCATCCGGATTAATGCGGTAGAAGGTGGCGATCGCCGCCACGGCTTTGCCGCTGAGATTCATAAAGGTGGTCGGGACCAACAGGCGGACATCTTCGCCGGCAAGGTTAATCCGCGAGGTGTAACCGAAGAATTTGCTCTCTTCGCGCAGCGGGGCGCGATGGCGGTCAGCCAGTAAATCTACGTACCAGGCACCAGCATTGTGCCGGGTCGCCGCGTATTCTGCGCCGGGGTTTGCCAGGCCGACAATCAGTTTTATCGTCACTTTTCTATCCTGCTTGGGTCGTTCTCTGGCGCGTAGTGTACTGTTTGCCGAGGCGGTTGACAAAATTCTGCCGCCTCAACGGCGGGGAAAGAGATAATTACCCTTATGAACCATTAGAATTTGATGTTGTTCAGTAAGTTATTTGTAAGTTTTTGTTGATTTGATATTAACTAATGTGATCGCCGACGCAATCAACCTTATCCCCATTGTCTATACTATACCTATAAGTTTTGGGGATATTCCCAGGTAACCCAAGGTTCCGGAGGTGACATATGAAACGCAGAAACGCTTCGTTACTCGGTAATGTACTGATGGGTTTAGGATTGGTCGTCATGGTTGTTGGCGTTGGTTACTCTATTTTAAACCAGCTTCCGCAGCTTGACCTGCCGCAGTTCTTCGCTCATGGCGCGATTTTAAGTATTTTTGTCGGCGCCGTTCTCTGGCTCGCAGGAGCGCGCGTTGGCGGGCATGAACAGGTTTGCGACAAATACTGGTGGGTCCGCCATTACGATAAACGCTGCCGCCGCGATCAGCACCGCCATAGCTAAGCCAGTTCACCGCGCCGGCCGTCTCACGGCGGGTGCGCTTGCATAACGTATTCATTTGCAGCCAGCTGCCTTCCCGGTAGCTGGCTGTTTTACTTTCGCGTCGCCTCTTTTCTTCGGCTCAACGCGTTTGCGGCCCGGGCTGCACCTCCACCATACAATACCTTCTCTTTAACACTTAACCCTGACGAAACGTCAGGCGGCGGAGTGGCGCTATGGTCGAACAACAGGCGCAGTGATGTTAATCAGGTAGGTGAACCGGCGAGACGTGCCGGAATGACCGTCCGCACGCTACCTGACTATGAACAAACTGAGCAAAAATGCCGCTTTGCGATGGAGCGCGAACCGCACCTGATGAAAGGGACCTGGATGATGCCGGAGACGTCTGGCTGGCTCCGGCAGGCAACTGGCGTGATGATGACGCAGGCGCATGCGCCCGCGTCACGATAGTTAAATGTCTGCCAGAGCGGCAGCACGGTCGGGATAGAAACTCAGGCGCCCCGGAATCGGCTGAACGCCCGCCCGTGCCAGCGTGCGCAGCGGCTGAAACTCGAGATTAGAGACGCGCAGTTCACAGCCTTCCGGCAGTTTGTTGACGAAGCGCTGGAAGGCATCCAGCCCGCCGGCATCCAGTACCGGCACCGCATCCCATTTCAGAACCACGATCCGCTTCCCTGCAATCCGCGTTTCCAGATCGTTAAACAGCCCTTCGGCAGCGGCAAAGAAGAGGGGGCCGATAACCCGCAGGACCAGCACATCGTCGGGCACATCAACGTTAACCGGCGCCAGATGGGTCATGCGCGCAATGCGGCGCATGAACAGCAGCGAGGCCAGTACGATACCGACGCTGATAGCGATGACCATATCAAACAGTACGGTCAGCGACATGCACATCAGCATCACCACGATGTCGTCCTTCGGCGCGTAGCGCAGCAAATTCACCACCTTGTGCGCCTCGCTCATATTCCACGCCACCATCAGCAGCAGCGCCGCCATCGCAGACAGCGGAAGCCAGGAGAGCAGCGGCGCCAGCACCAGCAGCGCCATAATGACCAGCAGCGCATGGATAACGGCGGACACCGGCGATGTTGCGCCGGCGCGGACGTTAGCCGCTGAACGGGCAATGGCGGCGGTGGCGGTAATCCCGCCAAAGAAAGGGGCGATGATATTGCCGAGACCCTGACCTATCAGTTCGCTGTTGGCTTTGTGCTTAGTGCCGGTCATCCCGTCGAGCACCACCGCACACAGCAGTGATTCAATCGCGCCGAGCATCGCCATCGAGAAGGCCGCCGGCAGCAGCGCCTGCAGTGACGCCCAGCTGAGCGTAAAGTCGGAGCCTGGCATATCCCACGGCAGCACCAGCTGCGGCAGCAGCTGCGGGATCCCGTTACCCTGGCTACCGTCAGCCAGAATATAGTGGAACTGAGAGCCGATGGTCGCGACGTGGCCGCCCATAAGATTGACTATCGCCATCACCGCACAGCCTGCCAGCAGCGCAGGCAGGTGGCCGGGCAGGCGGATCCCCAGACGCGGCCAAAGGATCAGCGTGCCAAGGGTGACTACGCCAATCGCCGCATCGCCGGGATTGGCCGTCGGCAGCGCCATGACCAGGGCGGAGACCTTCTGCAGATAGTGCTCGGGAACGTGCGCCATCTGCAGACCAAGAAAATCTTTTATCTGCATGGTACCGATAGTGATACCAATACCGGAGGTAAACCCGAGGGTAACGGACAGCGGGATATATTCAATTAAGCGGCCAAAGCGGGCGAGGCCGAAAAGAATTAAAAAGACCCCGGACATCAACGTCGCCACCAGCAGTCCGGCCAGGCCAAACTGCTGTGACACCGGATAGAGGATGACCACAAAGGCGGCGGTTGGCCCGGATACGCTAAAGCGCGAGCCGCCGGTCAGGGCGATAATAATCCCGGCGACGGCGGCAGTATAAAGTCCATACTGCGGCGCGACACCGCTGCCAATAGCCAACGCCATTGCCAGAGGAATAGCAATAATCCCGACCGTGATCCCGGCGATCAGATCGCGGGTGAAACGGGACAGCGTGTATTTTTCTTTCCAGCAAGCATCGATGAGGGCGCGGAAAGGCATCACATGTGAGGAAAATAATCTGTTCACAATAATGTTTCATCCATGGGCGCATCATCTGTCAACTAAATGGCAGGTGAAGGAGGCATTAGTCATACAAATTGGATTCAGAGACAAAAAAACCCGCCGCAGCGGGTTTTTTGGCCGGGCTCGATTAGTGTTCGAACATAGCAGAGATAGATTCTTCGTTGCTGATACGACGAATCGCTTCTGCCAGCATGCCAGACAGCGTCAGCGTACGCACTTTTTCCAGCGCTTTGATTTCCGGCGCCAGCGGAATAGTATCGCAGACGACGAATTCATCAATCACAGAGTTTTTAATGTTCTGGATAGCATTGCCGGAGAAGATCGGGTGAGTGGCGTAGGCAAATACGCGTTTCGCACCACGTTCTTTCAGCGCTTCAGCTGCTTTACACAGCGTGCCGCCGGTATCGATCATATCGTCAACCATAACGCAGTCGCGGCCGGCAACGTCACCGATGATGTGCATCACCTGAGAAACGTTAGCGCGCGGACGGCGTTTGTCGATGATAGCCATATCGGTATCGTTCAGCAGTTTGGCGATAGCGCGCGCACGCACCACGCCACCGATGTCCGGAGAAACCACGATCGGGTTATCCAGGTTCAGCTGCAGCATATCTTCCAGCAGAATAGGGCTGCCGAATACGTTATCAACCGGAACGTCGAAGAAGCCCTGGATCTGTTCTGCATGCAGGTCAACGGTCAGTACGCGGTCAACGCCAACGCTGGACAGGAAATCGGCAACCACTTTCGCGGTAATCGGCACACGCGCAGAACGCACACGACGGTCCTGACGAGCATAGCCGAAATAAGGGATAACAGCGGTGATACGACCCGCCGAAGCGCGACGCAGAGCATCAACCATAACAACCAGTTCCATCAGGTTGTCGTTGGTGGGAGCACAAGTGGACTGGATGATGAAAATATCACCACCGCGTACGTTTTCATTGATTTGTACGCTGACTTCGCCGTCGCTAAAACGACCTACAGCGGCGTCGCCAAGAGAAGTGTACAGGCGGTTGGCAATACGTTGTGCTAGTTCCGGGGTGGCGTTACCAGCAAAAAGCTTCATATCAGGCACGAGAAGAACCTCAGGCATGCGTCCAGTGGTGGATGAAAAGCGCCAGAAACCGTGCGGGCGGCACTCTTCTATCCAGGCGGTGTATTTAAAGAGAACGATGCAACGTCTGGAACAGGGTGACGTTGTCACCGTTACTCAATTTGCCCGGCGTACTAAGGTAATTCGTGCAAAAGCAGAACTACCTGGGTAGGGCTAGCTTGAGCGGGGAGATATTAACTCCTCGCGCTACAAAGCCTTGTAGCCATTCCGGGGCTTGCTCCAGCACCTGACGAGCGGCAGATTCGGTGTCAAATTCAGCAAAGACACAGGCTCCTGTGCCAGTCAGGCGCGACGGCGCATATTCTAACAGCCAGGAAAGCGCCGCATCAACCTCGCGAAAACGTTTTCTTGCGATAACCTCGCAATCATTGCGAAATTCACATTTTAGTAACGTACTTATTGACCTGACCAGGGTATTTCGTGGTAGCTCGGGGTCACGGAAAATGATCGGCGTCGGAATACTGACCCCAGGATGAGCGACCAGGTACCACTTTTCTGGCGGTTCGACCGGCGTCAGAATCTCGCCAATGCCTTCGGCAAAGGCGGCGTGGCCGCGCACGAATACCGGCACATCGGCGCCAAGACTCAGCCCCAGCGTCGCCAGCTCCTCTTCCGACAAGCCACAGCCCCACAGATGATTCAGCGCCACCAGCACCGTCGCGGCGTTGGATGAACCGCCGCCCAGACCGCCGCCCATTGGCAGGCGTTTGTCGATGCTGATATCGGCGCCGCTACCGGCGGGAAGCTGTCCGGATGCCGTCGCCGCCTGCATCAGCAGCCTTGCGGCGCGAATAATCAGATTCTCTTCATCGGGTACGCCGGCAACCGGCGTCAGCAGGCGCAGCACACCGTCATGACGCGGTTCGATAGTTAAGGTGTCGCCATAATCAAGGAACTGAAACAACGTCTGCAGGGTGTGATAACCATCGGCGCGCTGTCCAGTGATGTACAAAAACAGGTTCAGCTTTGCAGGAGAGGGCCAGCGGGTCATCATTTCACAATCCAGTTATCCATTTTCAGCTTGATACGCTGACTGCCGTTGTTCAGCTCCATGTTGGCCGGCAGCGATGGCTGAGTATCGCTGGTATAGCCGCCGTAGGTGACATGCCAGGTTTTGCCGTTCTGCGTATAGTTCAGTTCGCTCAGGCGGTATTTATCGTCCAGCGAGTAGTCGGTGGCGTCGCCCGGCAGGCCGACGATCCACTGGCGCAGGCTGTTTAGCGGAATCGGCATTCCGGTCAGGCGGCCAATCATCTCTTCGGCATCGGTCGCCGTATAGGTCTGGCCCTTGTTATCGATCAGCGTCACGCTGCCCGGCTGGGCGGTCAGCGACAGTTCGGTGCTGCCTAACGGGTTGGTCAGCAGCAGGCGATAGCGATCCTGGCCGGTTTGCTGCCAGAAGAAGCGAGCGTATACTTTTTGTTCATCAGAGAGGTAAGCGAAGGCGCCGCGGGTCTGGTATTGGCTCAGATTGCGGACATCCTGCTGGTGCTGACGCCACTGAGGAGAGTCAGGGCTTTTGCCAGGGCCTTTCGGGGCGTTGAGTGTACAGGCGGTCAGGACCAGGCTTGCCAGCGGTAACAGGCGGAGCAGTCGATTCATAATGATGACAAATCCTTGATGTCTACAGTGAAATCCGGCGACGGGTCGGTACGCACACGATTTGTGTAGCGGGTTACAATTATAACCCTTAATGCTAGCGTTGCCCGGCGATAGCGTCTACGTTCAAATTGTCTGAAATCAAAAAATTACCGTTAATGGCTTTTAAGCCCGATGCCTATTACTCCAAAAGGGGAGCGTCTCTTTTATTGATTCCGCGCATCCTGTATGATGCGCTCAGACTAACCTTAGCAACGCTGGTACTACTCCCTCACAATGACCCTTTTAGCTCTTGGCATTAATCACAAAACAGCCCCGGTCGCGCTGCGAGAACGCGTAACGTTTTCGCCGGACACGCTCGATAAGGCGCTGGAGAGCTTGCTGGCTCAGCCAATGGTGCAGGGCGGTGTGGTGCTGTCGACCTGTAACCGTACGGAGCTGTATCTCAGCGTTGAGGAACAGGATAATCTGCAGGAAGCGCTCATCCGCTGGCTGTGTGATTACCACCATCTTAATGAAGAAGACCTGCGTAAAAGTCTGTACTGGCATCAGGATAATGATGCGGTCAGCCATCTGATGCGCGTCGCCAGCGGTCTTGATTCGCTGGTGCTTGGCGAACCACAGATTCTGGGACAGGTGAAAAAAGCCTTCGCCGATTCCAGCCGCGGTCACCTCAACGTCAGCGAACTGGAGCGGATGTTCCAGAAGTCGTTCTCGGTGGCAAAACGCGTGCGCACCGAAACCGATATCGGCGCCAGCGCGGTCTCCGTGGCTTTCGCCGCCTGTACGCTGGCGCGACAAATCTTCGAATCCCTTGCAAGCGTGACGGTGCTGCTGGTCGGTGCCGGGGAAACCATCGAACTGGTGGCGCGTCATCTGCGTGAACACAACGTGCGCAATATGGTGATTGCTAACCGTACCCGCGAGCGTGCGCAGGCTCTGGCCGAGGAAGTCGGTGCGGAGGTTATCGCCCTGAGCGATATCGACGAGCGACTAAAAGAGGCCGACATCATCATCAGTTCGACCGCCAGCCCGCTGCCGATTATCGGCAAGGGGATGGTGGAGCGTGCGCTGAAGGCGCGGCGTAATCAGCCGATGCTGCTGGTTGATATCGCGGTGCCTCGCGATGTCGAACCCGAAGTGGGTAAGCTGGCGAACGCCTATCTGTACAGCGTAGACGATCTGCAAAACATCATTCAGCATAACCTGGCGCAGCGTAAAGCCGCGGCGGTACAAGCGGAAACGATCGTCGAGCAGGAAACCAGCGAATTTATGGCCTGGCTGCGAGCCCAGAGCGCCAGCGAGACTATCCGCGAATATCGTTCCCAGTCCGAGCAGGTCCGTGAGGAGCTGACGGCGAAAGCGCTGGCTGCGCTGGAGCAGGGCGGCGATGCGCAGGAAATCATGCAGGATCTGGCGCGCAAGCTGACCAATCGCCTGATCCACGCACCAACCAAATCTCTTCAGCAGGCAGCCCGTGACGGGGATGATGAACGCCTGCATATTCTGCGCAACAGCCTCGGGCTGGAATAGCGCACATTTCTCTTTTTTCAGGACAGGGTGAATTCACGCCTATGAAGCCTTCTATTGTTGCCAAACTGGAAGCTCTGTACGAACGCCATGAGGAAGTTCAGGCGCTGCTGGGTGATGCTGCGACCATCGCCGATCAGGATCGATTCCGCGCGCTGTCGCGGGAATATGCGCAGCTGAGCGACGTGGCGCGCTGCTATACCGAATGGCGCCAGGTGCAGGACGATATCGAAACTGCGCAGATGATGCTCGACGATGCGGAAATGCGCGAAATGGCGCAGGAAGAACTGCGCGACGCGAAAGCGAAAAGCGAAGAGATGGAGCAACAGCTGCAGGTGCTGCTGCTGCCGAAGGATCCGGATGATGAACGCAACGCCTTTGTCGAAGTCCGCGCCGGTACCGGCGGTGATGAAGCGGCGCTGTTTGCCGGCGATCTGTTCCGGATGTACAGCCGTTACGCCGAATCCCGCCGCTGGCGCGTGGAGATCATGAGCGCCAACGAAGGCGAACATGGCGGTTATAAAGAGGTGATTGCCAAAATCAGCGGCGATGGCGTGTATGGCCGTCTGAAATTTGAGTCCGGCGGTCATCGCGTACAGCGCGTGCCGGCCACCGAATCCCAGGGCCGTATTCACACCTCCGCCTGTACCGTGGCGGTGATGCCGGAGCTGCCGGAAGCCGAAATGCCGGATATTAACCCCGGCGATTTGCGGATTGATACTTTCCGCTCCTCCGGGGCCGGCGGTCAGCACGTTAACACCACCGATTCGGCGATCCGTATTACCCACTTACCGACCGGGATAGTGGTGGAGTGCCAGGACGAACGTTCGCAGCACAAAAACAAAGCCAAAGCGCTGTCGGTACTCGGTGCGCGTATTCGCGCCGCGGAAATCGCTAAGCGTCAGCAGGCGGAAGCCTCAACCCGGCGTAACCTGCTGGGCAGCGGCGATCGCAGCGATCGTAACCGCACCTATAACTTCCCGCAGGGCCGCGTGACCGACCACCGTATCAACCTGACCCTCTATCGTCTGGACGAAGCGATGGAAGGGAAACTGGATATGCTGATTGAGCCGATTGTGCAGGAATATCAGGCCGATCAGCTGGCCGCGCTTTCCGAGCAGGAATGATGACCTTTCAACAGTGGCTGGCGCAGGCGATTGCCCGACTGAGCGCGAGTGAAAGCCCGCGACGCGACGCCGAGATCCTGTTAGGGCACGTGACCGGCCGGGCGCGGACCTGGCTTCTCGCCTTCGGTGAAACGGTGCTGACCGGGGAACAGCAGGCGCAGCTGGAGACGCTGCTGAGCCGCCGCCAGCGCGGCGAGCCGATAGCCCACCTGGTGGGCGAGCGTGAGTTCTGGTCGTTGCCGCTGCTGGTTTCCCCCGCAACGCTTATTCCGCGCCCGGATACCGAATGCCTCGTCGAGCAGGCGCTGGCGCGGCTGCCGGCTACGCCGTGCCGGATTCTGGATTTAGGTACCGGCACCGGCGCGATCGCCCTGGCGTTAGCCAGTGAACGCCCGGACTGTCAG
>NZ_JMPP01000031.1 GCF_000735435.1 Klebsiella planticola ATCC 33531
GGCGGTGGATTTCATGCCCGATGCGGCGGCATTAGCCGCGCGTAACGCTGAGCGCCTTGCCATCACTAACGTCAGCGTGCTGCAAAGCCACTGGTTCAGCGCGCTGGCCGGGCAGCGGTTCGCCATGATTGTCAGCAACCCGCCCTATATCGACGAAGCCGATCCGCATCTTGAGCAGGGCGATGTTCGTTTTGAGCCAAAAACGGCGCTGGTTGCCGCCGATAACGGTCTGGCCGACCTCGCGCATATCATCCGGGAAGGACGCCGTTTCCTGACGCCCGACGGACTGATGCTGCTGGAACACGGCTGGAAGCAGGGGGACGCGGTACGGGCGCTGTTCCGTGAAGCGGGTTACCACGATGTGACGACCTGCCGTGACTACGGCGATAATGACCGCCTGACGACAGGGCGGTTTTCCGGCATGGAGAAAGCTGGCATATGAATCTGTTTAGCGCGGTGCTGTATCTGCATATAGCGTGTGTGGTGGTTTCCGTCAGTTTATTTACGTTGCGCTACTGGTGGACCTACAGCGGCAATGCCCGGCTGAACCAGCGCTGGGTGCGTATTGCGCCGCACTGCAGCGACACGCTGTTATTTCTGAGCGGCGCAGGATTAATGGCCATAACGCACTATCTGCCTTTCACTGAAGACGGCTCATGGCTGACTGAAAAGCTGTTTGGCGTTATTATTTACATCGCATTGGGTTTTATCGCGCTGGGCCGTCGTCGCCCGCGCAGCCAACAGAGTCGGTTTATTGCCTTTCTGTTGGCTTTGGTGGTGTTGTTCATCATCATACAACTCGCCATTACAAGAACACCGTTACTGGGGTAAGTCATGAGGTCATTAGCTGATTTCGAATTTAATAAAGCGCCATTGTGCGATGGCATGGTCCTCATTTCTGAATTAATCCGCGACGATTTTCCGACGCACTATGTGCAGGATGAACTGGAGCGGCTGCTGGGGCTGGCGCAGGAGGAAATTGCCTCCTCCTGGGATCAGGAGCGTCAGCTGGAGCGGCTGCTGGAGCTGTTCTACCATGAGTGGGGCTTTCGCGATTCCCACGGCGTTTACCGGCTGTCTGATGCTTTGTGGATCGACAAAGTCCTGATTAATCGTCAGGGGAGCGCGGCGTCATTAGGGGCTATCGTGCTGTGGATTGCCCAGCGCCTGTCGCTGCCGCTGGTGCC
>NZ_JMPP01000032.1 GCF_000735435.1 Klebsiella planticola ATCC 33531
AGCTGCTGCTGCGCGCCGACCCGGAAACCAGCGAAGAGATGTGGCTGATTAACCCGTTCAACGGTGAAACGCTCAACGAACACACGCTGGAAGTCTGGCTGAAGGGCAATATTAGTCCGGTTGCCGAGCTGTTCAACGAGGATCTCGACGAGGCGGATAACGCCGAAGTGATCCACAAGCTGCTCGACACCTTAAAATCGGCGCTGATGGAAGAGCGGCAGATGGAGCTGGCCCTGCGTGCCAGCGAAGCGCTGCTGCAGTTTAATCCGGAAGATCCGTACGAGATTCGCGACCGCGGGCTGATCTACGCCCAGCTTGATTGCGATCATGTTGCGCTGCTGGATTTGAGCTATTTCGTCGAACAGTGTCCGGAGGACCCGATCAGCGAAATGATCCGCGCGCAAATTAACACCATTTCGCATAAACAAATTACTCTTCACTAATCTGGAATGAATCCGGTTACACCCTGATAAGGCGATCTTATGAAACAAAAAGTGGTTAGCATTGGTGATATCAACGTAGCAAACGACCTGCCTTTCGTCCTGTTTGGTGGGATGAACGTGCTGGAATCCCGCGATCTCGCGATGCGCATCTGCGAACACTATGTGACCGTCACGCAGAAGCTGGGCATTCCTTACGTGTTCAAAGCCTCTTTTGATAAAGCCAACCGTTCTTCCATTCACTCCTATCGGGGGCCGGGTCTGGAAGAAGGGATGAAAATTTTCCAGGAGCTGAAGCAGACCTTCGGCGTGAAAATCATCACCGACGTTCATGAAGCAAGCCAGGCGCAGCCGGTTGCTGACGTGGTTGACGTTATCCAGCTGCCAGCTTTCCTGGCGCGCCAGACCGATCTGGTTGAAGCGATGGCGAAAACCGGCGCGGTGATCAACGTGAAGAAACCGCAGTTTGTCAGCCCGGGCCAGATGGGTAACATCGTCGACAAGTTTATCGAAGGCGGTAACGACAAAGTTATCCTCTGCGATCGCGGGGCGAACTTCGGCTATGACAACCTGGTTGTCGACATGCTGGGCTTTGGCGTGATGAAGAAAGTGTCCAACAACTCGCCGGTTATCTTCGATGTGACCCATGCGCTGCAGTGTCGCGACCCGTTTGGCGCCGCGTCCAGCGGTCGTCGTGCTCAGGTGACCGAGCTGGCGCGTGCCGGTATGGCAACTGGCCTGGCAGGGCTGTTCCTCGAAGCGCATCCGGACCCGGAACATGCGAAATGCGACGGCCCGTCCGCGCTGCCGCTGGCTAAACTGGAGCCGTTCCTGAAGCAGATCAAAGCGATTGACGATCTGGTGAAGAACTTTGAAGAGCTGGATACCAGCAACTAATTCAGCGCGCCTGAATGCGAAAAGCCTGCCCGTTGTAAAACCGGCAGGCTTTTTTTATGCGCCAGTAACGGTGAACAACGCTCCCCCGGCCGACGCAACGGCGCCGGGGGAGAGCGGTCAGGCAAAAATGGTCATCAGATAAGCGGCGAAGAGCGCCAGGTGCGCGGCGCCGTTCAGCACATTGGTGCGCCCGGTAGAGAAGGAGATCTGACACAACAGCAGCGAGGCGACCATCACAATCATTTCCGGTGCGCCAAGACCAAATTGCAACTCATTGCCGGTTAAGAAGGCGATTAAGGTGACCACCGGCACGGTCAGCGAAATCGTCGCCAGCACCGAACCGAAGAACAGGTTCATCGCGCGCTGCACCTGATTGTTAAGTACCGCTTTCAATGCGCCGAGCCCTTCCGGCGAGAGAATCAGCAGCGCGACCAGGAAGCCGGTAAAGGCCACCGGCGCGTTCATGCTGGTCAGCAGCGTCTCAAGCGGGTTCGCATTCATCTTAGTGACCGCGATAACGGCGACCAGGTGAATTAACAGCCACGCGGTGTGCCAGGCGCTGCTGTGAGCGGACGGTTTGCCGTGATGCGGGTCGTCGTCGTCGCCGTCGTCTTCATGCTCATAAATAAACAGGCTCTGGTGGGTTTTGGTCTGAATCAACAGAAACACGCCGTACATGGCAGCGGAAATCAGCGCTACCAGCAGCGCCTGCCCGGTGCTGAAATTCGCGCCCGGTAGCGCCATCGGAAAGACCAGCACAATAATCGCCAGCGGGAACAGGGCGATGAGATACTGCTTGATACCAAACAAATTCATGTACTGAGTGGCGAATTTACGCCCGCCCAGCAGCAGAGAAAAGCCGACCAGACCGCCGGTGACAATCATAATGATTGAATAGAGCGTATCGCGCATCAGCGTCGGGGCCGCGTCGCCGGTTGCCATTAAGGCAGAAATCAGGCTGACTTCAAGAATCACCACGGAAAGACTTAAAATTAACGAACCGTACGGCTCGCCGAGGCGGTGGGCGAGAACGTCCGCGTGGCGTACAACGCTGAATGCGCTACACAGAATGCCCACTAAGGCCAGAATGTTAATGCCAATGACCGCTGGCAGTGACTGACTACTTCCGAAGAAGATAAGCACCGCCAGCGCCAGAATCGGGAAAACAAGCGATGTCTCCTTGTGGCGGGTTTTCACCGCCTCATGTACATGCGTCATGAACCATCTCCATTTATGCAGGTGTTATAATTATAGATACCGTAAGTAGATAAAATAACAGACATTTTGCTATCTGAATTGTTTTTTTACTTAAATTTACGGCTATTGTTAACTAATGCTCTGAAATTGTCATAACTTATCATTATTTCAATTTTGTATTTATTATTCAGATAATTACTAAAAATGCTTATGGCTTATACTTCGCCTTGAAAGCCCTCAATCAGCGTCCCAGACTTATATTTTCACCACCATTCGGAGGTGCATATGCCTTATCGCAGTAAACAAGCGTTACCCGATAGCGTCCAGCACGTGTTGCCGGCCCATGCCCAGGAGATCTATAAAGAAGCGTTTAATAGCGCCTGGGAGCAGTATAAGCATAAAGCGGACCGGCGGGACGACGCCAGCCGTGAAGAGACGGCGCATAAGGTCGCCTGGGCTGCGGTCAAGAATGACTATCAAAAAGGGGACGATGATAAGTGGCATAAGAAAAAATAATCGCTCCTGCTGCCTCATCTGCTGCTCCGCGCCTTGCCAGCGTGTCGTTCATTGCTTATTGTCGGTGAAAGCTGGATAATAATTCGGCAATATTTCACGGATGCCATCAGATAATCGCCGGGAAGCGGGCAGTGGCGGAGGTAGTAGACAGTGTTAACACGTGATTTCTTAATCAATGCGGATTGTAAGACGGCGTTTGGTGCTATTGAGGAATCGCTTCTCTGGTCGGCAGAGCAACGGGCCGCTTCCCTGGCGGCAACGTTGGCCTGTCGTCCGGATGCCGGCTCAGTATGGATTTTTGGCTACGGTTCGCTGATGTGGAACCCGGCTCTTGAGTATCGCGAAACCTGTACCGGGACGCTTCCGGGCTGGCATCGCGCCTTCTGCCTGCGGCTGACCGCCGGGCGGGGCAGCGCCTGCCAGCCGGGGCGCATGCTGGCGCTGAAAGAGGGCGGGCGTACCACCGGCGTGGCCTATCGACTCCCTGATGAGACGCTGGAAGATGAGCTGACGCTGCTGTGGAAGCGGGAGATGATCACCGGTTGCTATATGCCGACCTGGTGTAAGCTGGATCTCGATGACGGGCGGACGGTGAACGCGCTGGTGTTTATTATGGATCCTCGCCATCCGCTGTTCGAACCGGATACCCGCGCCCAGGTCATTGCGCCGCTGATCGCCAAAGCCAGCGGGCCGCTGGGCACGAATGCCCAGTACCTGTTCTCCCTGGATCAGGAACTACGCAAACTCGGTATGCACGATGATTGTCTTGACGATCTTGTCGGGACAGTACGGACGCTGCTGGGAGAAAACAGCCAGCCGGGGCTGGCCTGAAAAATGCCCGGGCTATCCCGGGCAGGTGCTATCAGGCGGGAACGTAGCTAATGGAGTGCTCCAGTGACTGGCTGTGGCTATCGATCAGTACGTTCCAGGTGCCGTTATACGGCACGGTCAGATAAGCGCTGTCGCGATCCTGGACGCTCAGAATATCCGCATGGCTGTCGCCGGCAGCCTTCGCGCTCATCAGGTGAATATGGCAGCGTTCAGAACAACGAACCACCAGCGTATCACCGCCAAACAACATCAAACTTGCTTTAACCATTGCCATTTATCTACCCCGTTGTTGTCTGTCTACAGCATCCTGCCTGCTCAATCCCGCGCGTGATATTGTTCACACTTTACTCATGGCATAACACCAAATGGGGGGCAGACGAATGCTGATTTTGATCAAAAAAAGGGATAAAGATTAAACAAAAATGATGTTCTTCCTGAAAGCATTCAGCTGACATATCTTTTCGATTAATAAACGCGGCCTCGGTGATATTAAATCCCGCCAGAGGCCCTTTCTTCAGAAGGTCAGGATTTTATCGGCCGCCAGCGTCCACTGCGCCAGCTCCACCAGAGTACCAATCTCCACGCCGTCAATCAGCGGCAGCGCGGTGATACCGCGGCCATCGGTGCAGGTTTTGCACAATTTCACCGGGACATTCTGGGCGGTGAGGATCTCCAGCATTTGCTGAATGTTATAGCCTTCCGCCGGCTTCTGTCCTCGCAGGCCAGCCGTCACCGCGTCAGACATTAAAAACAGCTTCAGATCGAGTTCAGACTGCTGTTCACGCAGGGCAATCGCCAGGCGCAGGCTATTGAACAGCGATTCGCTACCGTAGGCGGCGCCGTTGGCGATAATCACAATACTTTGCATAAGGACTCCTTGGTATAAGGCACGGTTATTGCTTGTGGTTAAAGTATAAAGCGTTGACCCGGGAGGGGGTATGAATAATACGGCTGGCATCACGCCTGAGGCCAACAGGTGGTTTCATCGCGCGCGGCAGCTGCAAAAAGAGCAGCTACGCCAGCTGGCGCAGCAGGGGACGTTGGCAAGCCGGATAAGCGCGCTGGTACACATGCTACAGTGCGAACGCGGTGCGTCCAACCTTTGGCTCTGCTCCGCTGGACGGCTCTATGCCGCGGAGTGCCGGGCGGGCTCGGCGCTGGTGGATGAGCAGCTTATCGCCTTTCGCGAGGCGCTGGAAGCGGTGCGGGAGTGCGCCAGCGGCGCGCTGTGCTGGCGGATTGCCAGCGCACTCTGGTATCTGGAACAGTTGTTGACGCTGCGCGACGCCGTGCGCGGCCGCGCTATCATCGCCGAAGAGGCGACAAACCAGTTTAGTCGTATTATCCGCCACTTATTAAATATTGTCCCGCAGCTCAACGACAGCATTGACGACCCGCAAATTGCCGGGCGCATGGTGGCGCTCTACAGCTTTATGCAGGGGAAAGAGCTGGTGGGGCAGGAGCGCGCGCTGGGGGCATCCGGCTTTGCCCGCGGTCAGTTTAGCGATGAGCTTCGTCAACTGCTGGTGGACAGAATCGATGGTCAGCAGCCCTGTTTTGACAGTTTCCAGGCGCTGGCGGAGGTGCCGCAGACCACGCTGTTTATGACTCAATGCCAGGCCAGTCTGGAAATTGAGCAGCTGCGGCGGATCGCCTGTACCCGACAGCCCCCGGCGGATGAGGGGGAGACGGCGTTGCGTTGGTTTTGCGCCCAAACGCAGCGTCTGGAGCAGATGCGCGGTCTGGAAGAGCGGCTGATTGACGACCTGTTGAGCGTCGCCGATAAACTGCTCAGCGGCGAAGCGCCGCCCGCCATCTGGCCGGAGGAAGAGGGGGACGACGGCATCGCGCGCCGTCTCGACAAACAGCTGCTGCCGCTGGTTCGCCAGCAGGCCTTCGAGCTCCAGCAGCTCTCCGGGCAACTGGCCTCACTAAAAGATACGCTCGAAGAGCGCAAGCTGATTGAAAAAGCGAAAAGCGTGCTGATGGATCATCAGGGAATGCAGGAAGAACAGGCCTGGCAGGCGTTGCGGAAAATGGCGATGGATAAGAACCAGAGGATGGTGGAAATCGCCCGTGCGCTGCTGACGGTAAAGGCGTTGTGGTCCATAACTCCAAAGGAGTAGATGCACGATGGTTGGGCAAAGGCTGCCTGTCAGCGGTGCAATTAGCGAGGGGAAGCCGCCCCGCGCAAAGTGGAAAACGGCTTAATACCGCGTCTGTGAACATTGGCATCTGTTTTGCAATATCCTGCAGACAACGGTTAACGCGTTAAATCGTTCAGTAAACAATTTTGGGCAACAGGCCAACGGCGGTTTGTGTGTCCAGGGATAAAGGCGTCCTGCAGTGCATCAGCACTGTCGGGCGCTTTTTTTTTGCGTGTTCTGGAGCGGGTATGGGCGATAAATTTTCGATTTCACGACGGCATTTTTTACAGGCAGGCGCCGCGCTGGGCGGGGCGATGTTGTTGCCCGGCGTGATGCAGGCCGCATGGGCGGCAGGATCCGATAAGCCGGAGCAATCTACCGTGCGGGTCGGATTTATTCCGCTGACGGACTGCGCGCCGATCGCGATCGCGTCGCTGAAAGGGTTCGATAAAAAATATGGCATTACCCTGGTACCGACCAAAGAGGCGAGCTGGGCGGCGGTGCGCGACAAGCTGATTGCCGGTGAACTCGATGCGGCACACATTCTCTACGGCCTGCTGTATGGCCTCGAACTGGGGATCGCCGGCAAGCCGCACTCAATGGCAAACCTGATGACCCTTAACCGCAATGGTCAGGCGATAACGCTCTCCAGCGACCTGCGGGAGAAAGGGGTGACCGACCTCGGCGGGTTGAAACGGCTGATTGGCCAGAGCGCGCCGGGCAGCTACACCTTTGCCCACACCTTTCCCACCGGGACGCACGCCATGTGGCTCTATTACTGGCTGGCCAGCGGCGGCATCGACCCGTTTGCGGACGTCCGCACCGTGGTGGTGCCGCCGCCGCAAATGGTGATGAACATGCGCATCGGCAACATGGTTGGCTTTTGCGTCGGTGAACCGTGGAACGCGCGGGCGATCAACGACCGTATCGGTTTTACCGCGACCACCTCGCAGGCTATCTGGCCGGAACACCCGGAAAAAATTCTCGGTACCCGCAGTGAATGGGTCGAACGCAATCCGAATACCGCCCGCGCGCTGGTCGCTGCGGTGCTGGATGCGGCGCGCTGGATTGACGCCTCGGAAGAGAACAAACGGGAGACGGCGCGCATTCTGGCGAAGCGCGCCTGGCTGAATACCAAAGAGCAGTATCTCACCGGGCGGATGCTCGGGGAGTACGACAACGGGCTGGGACGCCGCTGGCAGGACGCGCACCCGATTCGCTTTTACGACCAGGGGGAGGTGAGTTTTCCGTGGCTGTCGGACGGGATGTGGTTTTTAACCCAGTTCCGCCGCTGGGGATTACTGAAAACGGCCCCGGATTATCAGGCGGTGGCCCGGCGCATTAACCGCATAGACGTCTGGAAAGAGGCGGCGCAGGCGGTGGGCGGCATCTCGACACCGGCTGCGCTCATGCGCAGCAGCATATTGATAGACGGTACGGTCTGGACGGGGGCCGATCCGGAAGGTTACGCCCGCGGCTTCGCGATTCAACGTAAGGGGGCATGAAATGAAACACGCGCACAGTACGCAACCTGTTATTGCCACAGAAAAAACGCCGGGCGAAGTGATTGTCCTGCCACCGGTACAGGTCCGGCGTCCGACGCCGCCCGTCAGGCGCTGGCTACGTGAAACCGTACAGCGACTCCTGCCACCCCTGCTCGGGCTGGGGCTGCTTCTGCTCTGCTGGCAGCTGGCGGCGATCAACGGCAAGGGCTTTCCGACCCCGCTGAGTACGCTCGATTCTGCGCTGACCCTGTTTGCCGATCCTTTCTATCAGGACGGGCCGAACGACATGGGCATCGGCTGGAACGTGCTGGCCTCGCTGCAACGGGTGGCGGTGGGCTTCGGGTTGGCGGCGCTGGTGGGTATTCCGCTGGGCTTTTTGATCGGCCGCTCGCTGTTCTTTGCCCGCATGTTTAATCCGCTGATTGCGCTGCTGCGTCCGGTCAGTCCGCTGGCGTGGCTGCCTATTGGCCTGCTGCTGTTCCAAAAGGCGGAGCCGGCTTCGAGCTGGACCATTTTTATCTGCTCTATCTGGCCGATGGTGATTAACACCGCCGAAGGCGTACGCCGCATTCCGCAGGATTATCTCAACGTGGCTCGCGTCTTACAGCTTTCGGAGTGGACGGTGATGCGGCGCATTCTCTTCCCGGCGGTGCTGCCCGCGGTGCTGACCGGCGTGCGCCTCTCGATTGGCATTGCCTGGCTGGTGATCGTCGCTGCTGAAATGCTGACCGGCGGTCTGGGGATCGGTTTCTGGATCTGGAACGAATGGAACAACCTCAACGTGGAAAACATCATCATCGCCATCGTCATTATCGGCGTCGTCGGCCTGCTGCTGGAGCAGGGGCTGATGCTGATCGCTCGTCGCTTCAGCTGGCAAGAAAAATAGGGGAGTCGCTATGAAACCATTAATTCAGGTGCAGGCCGTCAGCCAGCGCTTCAATACCGCCAGCGGCGAATTTCTGGCCCTGCAAAACGTCTCTTTCGACATTTATGAAGGGGAGACCGTCAGCCTGATTGGCCACTCAGGATGCGGTAAATCAACGCTGCTGAACCTGATTGCCGGCATTACCTTACCCACGGAAGGCGGGCTGCTGTGCGATAACCGCGAAATCGCCGGACCGGGCCCCGAGCGCGCGGTGGTCTTTCAGAACCACTCCCTGCTGCCGTGGCTGACCTGCTTTGACAATGTGGCGCTGGCGGTCGACCAGGTTTTTCGCCGCACCATGAGCAAAGCCGAGCGCAAGGAGTGGATCGAACACAACCTGGATCGGGTGCAAATGGGCCACGCGCTGCACAAGCGTCCGGGGGAGATCTCCGGCGGCATGAAGCAGCGGGTAGGGATTGCCAGAGCGCTGGCGATGAAGCCGAAGGTGCTGCTGCTGGATGAACCGTTTGGCGCGCTCGACGCCTTGACCCGTGCCCATTTGCAGGATGCGGTGATGCAGATTCAGCAGGCGCTGAACACCACCATCGTGATGATTACCCACGATGTCGATGAAGCGGTGCTGCTCTCTGACCGCGTCATGATGATGACCAACGGCCCGGCGGCGACGGTGGGAGAGATTCTCGGCATCGACCTGCCTCGGCCGCGCAATCGTGTCCAGTTGGCGGATGACAGCCGTTATCACCACCTGCGCCAGCAGATTCTCCATTTCCTCTACGAAAAACAGCCGAAGGCGGCGTAAGGGGCGGCGATGAAGCGGCGACTGGTGATTATCGGCAATGGTATGGCGGCCACCCGGCTGGCGGAGACGCTGGTGGCGCGGGGGGGCGACAAATTTCAGATAGTGATTATCGGGGATGAACCCTGGCAGGCCTATAACCGTATCCAGCTGTCACCGGTACTGGGCGGGGAAAAAACGCTGGCGCAAACGCGGCTGCTGCCAGAGGAGTGGTATCACCAGCACGGCGTAACGGTTCGCCGTGACGAATCGGTGCTGGCGGTGGAGATGTCGACGCGAACGCTGCGCACCACGCGAGGCGAGCTCCGCTGGGATGAGCTGATTTTCGCCACCGGTTCACAGGCTTTCATCCCGCCGCTGCCCGGTGTGGCGCAGCCGCACGTCTACGCGTTTCGCACCTTTGCCGATGTGGCCGCCATTCTGGCAACCGACGGTCCGGCGGTCGTCATCGGCGGCGGGGTGCTCGGCGTCGAGGCTGCGGCTGCGTTACGACGTCATGGTGACAATGTCACTTTACTGCATCGCGGCGAGCGGCTGATGGAACAGCAAACCGATGCCTTTGCTGGCCAGCAGCTACAGCAACAGCTGGAGGAGCGAGGGATTCAGTGCGTCACGGGCTGCGGGATTGCCGCGATTCGCGAGCATGACGTTGTGCTGGAGGATGGTCGGGCATTTGCCGCCAGTCGCGTGGTGCTGGCGACCGGCGTGCGCCCCAACATTCAGCTGGCGCAGCGTAGCGGCCTGGCGTGTCGGCGCGGCATTGTTGTTGACCGTCAGCTGGCTACAGCGCTGCCGGGGGTTAGCGCCCTTGGCGAATGCTGCGAAATTGACGGTCAGACCTGGGGACTGGTGGCGCCTTGTCTGCGCCAGGCTGAGGTGCTGGCCGGGCGGCTATGCGGCGCGCCGGAGGCGGATTTTCACTGGCAGGATAGCGGTACCCGCCTGAAAGTCACCGGGATCGCGCTGTTCAGCGCCGGCGAGTCGCAGGCCGGTGACCACGATGAGAGCTGGACCAGCTGGGACCCGCTGGCCCGCCACTACCGCCGCCTGCTGGTCCGCGACGGCAAGCTACAGGGTGTTTTACTGCTGGGCGACTGCGCAAATGCCGCGCCGCTCACCTCGCTGCTGGCTACCCCCGCGCAGCCAGACTGGCTTTTTGATCCTTCTTCAACGCAGCCGCGCGCTGCAGGTGAATTTTCTATGACAAAACCTGTTTTGGTGCTGGTCGGACACGGCATGGTCGGCCACCATTTTCTTGAGCAATGCGTCAGCCGTAACCTGCATCAACAGTTTCGGATCGTGGTGTTTGGCGAAGAGCGTTACGCCGCCTACGACCGGGTGCATTTATCAGAATATTTCGCCGGCCGTAGCGCGGAGTCGCTGTCGCTGGTGGACGGCGATTTCTTCGCCCGGCACGGCATCGAACTGCGGCTGTCTGAGACGATTGCGGCCATTGACCGCGAAGCGCGGGTGGTACGTGATACCAGCGGGCATGAAACCCATTGGGATAAACTGGTGCTGGCGACCGGCTCGTATCCCTTCGTTCCGCCGGTACCGGGTCACGATCTGGAGGGCTGTTTCGTCTACCGCACCCTCGATGACCTGGACCGTATTGCCGCCTGCGCCAGCAGCGCAAAACGCGGGGTGGTGATTGGCGGCGGTCTGCTGGGGCTGGAGGCCGCCAACGCGCTCAGGCAGCTGGGGCTGGAAACCCACGTGGTGGAGTTTGCGCCGAATCTGATGGCGGTCCAGCTGGATAGCCAGGGTGCCGCAATGCTGCGGGAGAAAATCCATGATATTGGCGTCGGTGTCCACACCAGCAAGACGACTCAGAGTATTGCGCGCTGTGATGATGGCCTGGTGCTGAACTTCGCCGATGGCGAATCGCTGGCTACCGATATGGTGGTCTTTTCCGCCGGTATTCGTCCGCAGGATACGCTGGCGCGCGGCAGCGGGCTGACGGTGGGAGAACGCGGCGGGATCGTCATCGACAATCAGTGCCGCACCTCCGATCCGCAGGTGCTGGCGATTGGCGAATGCGCCCTGTGGCAGAACAAAATCTATGGCCTGGTGGCGCCGGGCTATCAGATGGCGAGAGCGGCGGCGGCAATGCTGGCTGGAGAAGAGGCGAGTTTCAGCGGCGCCGATATGAGCACCAAACTGAAACTGCTAGGGATCGATGTGGCCTCTTTCGGCGACGCCCAGGGGCGTACGCCCGGAAGCCAGAGCTACCAGTGGACCGACGGTCCCGGGCAAATCTACAAGAAAATCGTCGTCAGCCAGGATGGTAAAACGCTGCTGGGCGGGGTGCTGGTGGGCGACGCCAGCGATTACGCCACGCTGCTGCAAATGATGTTGAACGCGATGGCGCTGCCCGCGCGCCCGGAAAGCCTGATTCTGCCGACGCTGGAGGGGAGCACGGCAAAAGCGCTGGGAGTGGCGGCGCTGCCGGACAGCGCGCAGATCTGCTCGTGCCACAACGTCACTAAAGGTGATATCTGCCAGGCGGTCAGTGCTGGCGCCAGCGATATCCCGGCGATAAAAAGCGGTACCCGGGCGGCGACCGGCTGCGGCGGATGTAGCGCGCTGGTCAAGCAGGTGATGGAATATCAGCTCTCGGCGCAGGGCGTTGAAGTGAAAAAAGATATCTGCGAACACTTCCCGTGGTCGCGTCAGGAGATCTACCACCTCGTGCGCGTGAACCATATCCGCACCTTTGATCAACTGATGAGTCGTTACGGTCAGGGGCATGGCTGCGAAATCTGTAAACCGCTGGTGGCTTCGGTTCTGGCCTCCTGCTGGAATGAGTACCTGCTGAAACCGGCGCATTTGCCGCTCCAGGACACCAATGATCGCTACTTCGCCAATATTCAGAAAGATGGCACCTATTCCGTGGTCCCGCGTATGGCGGCAGGCGAAGTGACGCCGGACGGGCTGATTGCCATCGGACAGATTGCCAAACGCTACCAGCTGTACAGCAAAATTACCGGTGGCCAGCGGATCGATCTGTTTGGCGCCCGGCTCGAAGCGCTGCCGGCTATCTGGCGCGAGCTGGCGGAGGCTGGCTTTGAAACCGGTCACGCCTACGGTAAGTCGCTGCGAACGGTGAAATCCTGCGTCGGCTCGACCTGGTGTCGCTACGGTGTCCAGGACTCGACGGCGCTGGCGGTCACCCTTGAGCATCGTTACAAGGGACTGCGTGCGCCGCACAAGATCAAAATGGCGGTCTCCGGCTGTACCCGCGAATGCGCCGAGGCGCAGGGGAAAGATATCGGGGTGATTGCCACGGAAAAAGGCTGGAATCTTTACGTCTGCGGCAACGGCGGTATGAAGCCGCGACATGGCGATCTGTTTGCCAGCGATATCGACGACGCGACGCTGATCCGCACGGTGGACCGCTTGCTGATGTTCTATATCCGCACTGCCGACCGGCTGCAGCGAACCAGTACCTGGATGGATAACCTCGAAGGCGGAATCGACTACCTGCGCGAGGTGATCCTCGAAGACAGCCTTGGGATCGGCGAAGAGCTGGAGCAGGAGATGGCGCGGGTGGTGGCGAGCTACCAGTGCGAATGGCAGACCACGCTGAACGATCCGCAGCGGCTGGCGCTGTTCCGGTCATATGTTAACAGCGATCGACCGGATGACGCCGTGCAGCGGCACATGTTGCGCGGTCAGCCGCAGCCGGTCGCCGCAGCGGTACGCTGCGAAGGTGAGGTGTCGACCCGTCCATGGCAGGCCATTTGCGATCTGGAGGCCATTCCCGCGCAGGCCGGGATTGGCGCGCGGCTGGGCGAGCGCCAGATTGCGCTGTTTCGTTTTGGTGAACAGGTTTATGCCCTCGACAACCTGGAACCCGGTAGCGACGCCAACGTGCTGTCGCGCGGCATACTGGGCGATGCCGGCGGGGAGCCGATTGTCATTTCGCCGCTGTATAAACACCGTATCCGGCTGCGCGACGGACGTCCCTGCGATGGCGGTGAACCGATGGTCCGCGCCTGGCCGGTGAGGATCGAAAACGGCACGGTATGGGTAGGGAATCAGCTTCTGCTGGCGCGTGCGGAGGCCTCCTGATGGATGAAATCCGAACGACCTGCCCCTATTGCGGAGTGGGCTGCGGCGTGCTGGCGCGAAAGGAGGAAAATGGCCTGGTCAGCGTGCGCGGCGATGAGCGCCATCCGGCAAACCTGGGACGCCTGTGCGTAAAGGGCGCGGCGCTCGGAGAAACCACCGGCCTCGAGGGGCGATTGCTGAGGCCTGAGCTGGAGGGGGAAGCGGTCAGCTGGTCACGGGCGCTGGCGGCCGCCGGCAGCCGACTGCGGCAAATCATTGAGCAGCATGGGCCGCAGGCGGTGGCGTTTTACGCCTCCGGACAGCTGCTCACCGAGGATTACTACGCGGCGAATAAACTGATGAAGGGATTTATCGGCGCCGCCAATATCGATACTAATTCCCGGCTCTGTATGTCCTCGGCGGTGACCGGATACAAGCGCGCCTTTGGCGCCGACGTGGTGCCGTGTAGCTACGAGGATGTGGAAAACAGCGATCTGGTGGTGCTGGTGGGCTCAAATGCCGCCTGGGCGCATCCGGTGCTGTATCAGCGGCTGGTTCAGGCGAAACGTGATAATCCGCAGATGAAAGTGGTGGTGATTGATCCGCGTCGAACCGCCACCTGCGATATCGCCGATAGCCACCTGGCGGTTGCGCCCGGCAGCGATGGCGGGCTGTTTGTCGGCTTACTGCGGGCGATTGCCGAGGCCGACGCGCTGACGGGCGATTTTCGCGACCAGTCGCAGGCGCTGGCCGCCGCCGCAGCCTGGGATACGGCGCAGGTGGCCGAATTCTGCGGGCTGGAGGTGGAGCAGGTCGCCGGGTTCTATCGCGATTTCATCGCCGCGCCGCGAGCGATAACGCTCTACACCATGGGAATCAATCAGTCGGCCAGCGGCAGCGACAAGTGTAATGCCATTATTAACGTCCACCTGGCCTGTGGGAAATACGGCCGTTCGGGCTGCGGGCCGTTTTCGCTGACCGGACAGCCAAATGCGATGGGCGGCCGCGAGGTGGGGGGGCTGGCAACGATGCTGGCCGCCCATATGAATTTTGAGCCGCAGGATCTGCAGCGCCTCGCGCGTTTCTGGGGGACCGAGCGGCTGGCGCAGACGCCGGGGCTGACGGCGGTGGAGCTGTTTGCCGCCATCGGTCGCGGTGAGGTGAAAGCGGTGTGGATTATGGGGACCAACCCGGTGGTGTCGCTGCCGGACAGCCTTGCCGTCAGCCAGGCGCTGGCCGGGTGTCCGTTGGTGATCGTTTCCGATGTGAGCGCCCGGACGGATACGGCAGCATTGGCCCATATTCGTTTCCCGGCGCTGGCGTGGGGAGAGAAAAATGGCACCGTCACCAACTCGGAACGACGTATTTCCCGCCAGCGCAGCTTTCTGCCGCCGCCAGGCGAAGCCAAAGCCGACTGGTG
The DNA here is from genome assembly GCF_000735435.1 of Klebsiella planticola ATCC 33531. GTDB lineage: Bacteria > Pseudomonadota > Gammaproteobacteria > Enterobacterales > Enterobacteriaceae > Klebsiella > Klebsiella planticola. Next base: position 14,689 of record NZ_JMPP01000032.1, read on the forward strand.
GATAATCGCTCGCATGGCCGAACAGCTCGGCTTTGGCGCGGCCTTTGCCTGGCGCCATCCGCATGAGATTTTTAGCGAGCATGCCGCGCTTTCGGGGTTTGAAAATAACGGCCAGCGGGCGTTCGATATCGGTGGGCTGGCGGATCTCAGCCGTGAGGCGTGGGATAAGCTGGCGCCGGTTCGCTGGCCGGTCAGCCGCAGCGGCGCCGGTCTCGATTTACAGCAGGGCTGGCACGGCGATGGCAAATTGCGCATGGTGCCGGTGACGCCCCAGACCACGCGCGCCGCGACCGACGCCTTTTATCCGCTGATCCTCAATAGCGGCCGCATTCGCGATCAGTGGCATACCATGACCCGTACCGGTAGCGTGCCGCGCCTGATGCAGCATATTGCCGAACCGATCGTGGAGATCGCGCCAGCGGATGCCCGACGCTTGCAGCTGCGCGAGGGAGAACTGGCGCGAATCTGGTCGCGCAATGGGCTGATGGTGGCCAAAACGGTGATCAGCCGCGGGCAGCGCCCCGGCTCGCTGTTTGTGCCGATGCACTGGAATAATCAGTTTGCCCGACGGGGAAGGGTCAACGACCTGCTGTCGGCGATAACGGATCCCTGGTCCGGACAACCGGAGAGCAAACAGGTGGCGGTGGCGATTGCACCCTGGCGCCCCGCCTGGCAGGGGGAGCTGTTTTGTCGCCAGCCGGTTCCGCTGCCCGCGTCGGTCCACTGGCGTCGGCGGGCGACGTCGGGCGTGAGCCATCTCTCTTTAGCCGGAGAACACCATCCGCAGGAATGGTTAACCGACTGGTGTCGTCAGCAGGGGTGGCAGATGCAAACGGCACAGGCCGGGGCGCGATGGAGCCTGCTGGCCTGGCATGAGGGAACGCTGATGTTGGGCTGGTGGAGCCATCTCTGCGAGCCGGAAATCGATGTCGGGTGGATCGCCGACGCGTTTCGCTCTCCGCCGCAGACGCCCTCGCAGCGCCACGCGCTGCTCGGCGGGAAAAAAAGCGGCGAGACGGCCCCTGCGGGGCGGATCGTCTGCAGCTGCTTTAGCATCGGTGAACGGGCCATCAGCGAGGCTATCGCCCGCGGCTGTCGTACGCCCGGCGAGCTGGGGGCGGCGCTCAAATGCGGTACCAACTGCGGCTCTTGTATTCCCGAGCTCAAAGCGTTGCTGGCAGAGGAGCAGACGCGGGCATGAGGTTCGGGTTATTCCTGGAATGGTCATTGGGGCTATGGGAACGGGAAAAAAACGGTAAACTTAAAGACTGTCATCGTCCTTCGTGAGCCAATGTAACCCATTTAATGCCTGTGTCGTACCGCGTGACCCCACTCCTTCCACTACTCTTGCTGCTGGCAGGCCTTCCTGCGCGTGCCCTGCAGGGAAATACGGCGTTCAGTGAAAAGCAGGCGGCGCTGCCGGATCTGGGGATTGCGCCACAGGTGGATGACGACGCCCGGCATTTTGCGGAAGTCGCGAAAAAGTTTGGTGAGGCCAGCATGAGCGATAATGGTCTGACGACCGGTGAACAGGCGCGAATGCTGGCCATCGGCAAGCTTGGCAACGAGCTGAGTCATCAGCTGGAAAACTGGCTCTCGCCGTGGGGCAATGCCAATGTCAATCTGCGGGTGGATAAAGAAGGCAACTTCACCGGCAGTCAGGGCAACTGGTTTATCCCGCTGCAGGATAACGGCGATTACCTGACCTGGAATCAGTATTCCGTCACCCAGCGGGAAAACGATCTGGTGGGGAACATTGGTCTGGGACAGCGCTGGCGAAGGGGCGACTGGCTGCTGGGCTATAACTCGTTCTACGACAAAGTGCTGGGTGAGCATATAGCGCGAGGCAGTATTGGTGCCGAAGCCTGGGGCGAATATTTGCGCCTGTCGGCCAACTATTACCATCCCGTCGGTAGCTGGCAGCATGGCGATAGCCTGACGCAGGAACAGCGGATGGCGAGCGGCTACGATGTTACCGCCCAGGCGCGGCTACCGTTCTATCAGCATATTAATACCAGCGTCAGCGTCGAGCAGTACTTTGGCGATAGCGTCGACCTGTTCCATTCCGGGACCGGCTACCGTAACCCGGTGGCGGTGTCGGTGGGGCTGAACTATACCCCCGTGCCGTTAGTGACCATGACGGCAAAACATAAGCAGGGTGAAAGCGGGCTCAGTCAAAACAACGTCGGTCTGAATCTGAACTACCGTTTTGGCGTGCCGCTTAAACAGCAGTTGGCGGCCGATGAGGTGGCGGTCAGCCGCTCCTTGCGCGGCAGTCGTTACGACAGCCCGGAACGCGATAATTTGCCGGTGGTCGAGTATCGTCAGCGTAAATCGCTGTCGGTCTACCTGGCGACGCCGCCGTGGGATTTACAGCCGGGGGAGACGGTGCAACTGAAGCTGCAAATTCGTAGCCTGCACGGGATAAAGTCGCTGAAATGGCAAGGCGATACGCAGTCGCTGAGCTTAACGTCTCCCGTAGATACCAACAGCCCGGACGGCTGGAGCGTGATTCTTCCGGCCTGGAGCAGCGAGCCGGGAGCGACCAATCTGTGGCACCTGTCGGTGGTGGTGGAAGACAAAACGGGTCAGCGCGTTTCATCCAATGAGATCGCGCTGGCGCTGACCGAGCCGCTGGTCAAATTCTCGGCCGACGGCGTCACCTGGCGGGATACGCCTTAGAAAATCCGCTCCTGATGTACCCATACCGCCGCTTCAACACGTGATTTTAGCTTCATTTTCTTCAGCATATGCTTAACGTGCACCTTCACGGTACTCTCGGTTATCTCCAGACGACGGGCGATCATTTTGTTCGGCAGCCCCTGGGCGATCAGCTTGAGAATATCCCGCTCGCGCGGCGTCAGCTGGCTGATATCGCGGTCTGACGTGGCGCGGTTGGCGCGCAGGCTGGCTGCCAGCACCGGCGTGAGCGCTTCGCTGAGGACCATCTCGCCCGCCGCGGCCTGCTGCAACGCTTTTAAGAGATCTTCTGGTTCCATGTCTTTCAGCAGGTAGCCGTCAGCGCCGCGTTTGAGAGCGGTGACCACATCTTCTTCGTGGTTAGAGACGCTGAATACCACGATGCGACCGGAGAGCGACTTCTCACGCAGCTTATCGAGGGTTTCCAGACCGTTCATTCCGGGCATGTTGAGATCCAGCAGGATCAGATCGGGGTCCAGCGTCTCCGCGAGGGCGATACCTTGTTCACCGTTGCTGGCCTCGCCAATAACCTGAATATCGCTGGCCATACTGACGAGCTGTTTGACGCCGGTGCGCAGCATCGGATGATCGTCAATGAGAAGGATGGTTGCCCGTTCCTGTTGACTCATAGGGGTCTCCTTATTGGATTGAAAACGATTTTTCCGGGATAAAAGTGACGACCACTTCGGTACCGCCGTTTTCCCGGCGACGAACCTGACAGTCTCCGCGCAAACTCTGGGCGCGATCCCGCATGATAATTAAGCCGTAATGGTTGCTTCGTTCCGCCTGATCGGGCACGCCGCGGCCGTTGTCTGCAACCACCAGCCGTACCTGGTTGTCCCGCAGTGAGACGGTGACGGTCACTTCGGTCGCCTGCGCGTGCTTCAGCGCATTACTCAGCGCCTCACGAGCGATTTGCAGGACGTGAATAGCCTGATGCGACGGGACAAAGCGCGGCGGTAGCTGGTAATCAAGCTGGACGGTAAAGCCAAAATGGGCGCTGTACTCCTGGCAGCTGGACTCCAGCGCCGGGCGCAGTCCCGCTTCGGTTAATTGCAGGCGGAAGGTCGTCAGCAGTTCACGCAGCTGTGCCCATGACGTATTCAGCTCATTGCGAATCTGGCCCAGCAGCTGACGGCTCTCTTCCGGCAGGTTTTCACCCTGCATTTGTAAACAGCTGACCTGCATTTTCATACAGGAGAGCGATTGGGCGATGGAGTCGTGCAGCTCGCGGGCGATGGTGGCGCGTTCCTCCATCACGATCAGCTGCTGCTGATGCTCCTGGTGCCTGTCGAGGGCCAGCGTGGAGGTCAGCTGTTCGACTAACGTATCCACCAGCTGCTGCTGATCGTGGCTCAGGTGACGTCCTGCGGGCAGCGTAGCCAGCAGGATCCCGTACTGGTTATGGGCATCGGACAGCCGCCATTTCAATGTGGCGCCGGCATCCGGCAGCGGCGGCAGATTGCGAGGACATAAATAGCAGCCTTTGTCATCGCACTCTAAATCTGAGTGGCAGACGAATTCCTGATGATTGTCCTCATCTTCGAAGTCATACACCCGCACCTCAATATCGCGCAGCAGCGTCAGCCCCTGCAGGCCGTTGAGCACCGGTGAAATACGCTCACAAAGCGGGGCGCTGGAGTGCAGACGACGATTGGCCTGCCACAAAAAGGCGAGGATTTCATTTTTCTGCTCCAGCCCGGCGGTTTTTTCCTGCACCCGTCGTTCGAGCACTGAATAGCTTTCCGCCAGCTCTTTTGACATGTTGTTAAGCGCCATACCGAGGCTGGCCATCTCATTACGACCGCTGATATGGACGCGTTGGGTAAAATCACGATGGCTGACCGCCCGGGCCATGGCCAGCAGCTGTTTCCACGGGCGCAGCAGACGGGCCCGCAGCCAGACGATAGTGAACAAAAACAGCAGCGCCATGCCGATGGCCATCACCCGCTGCATCCAGACGACGTAGCGGATGCGCTGCTCGGTGGTGTGATCAAAAGAGGTGACCAGGTGGTCTATCCGGTCGACAAAGCTGGCGACGTCCGTGGCGACGGTAGCCTGATTCTGCGCGTGTTTCATCCCCGGCGCCAGTTCCAGCTGCCAGTACTGCTGAAGCGCTTTAAGCTGGCCATCCTGGCCGTCTCTGAGGGCGGCATTCTGCAGCTCTTCGCTGAAGACGGTGGCGTTCATTTCGTCGAGCAGCTTGCTATCGCTCGCGTTGAGCGGGATTGCCGCCAGCAGACGATAGCTTTGCATTCTCAGCGAACCGGCCTTATTGATCGCGTGCGCGCTGCCCTGTACGCCGTGTACCAGACGGGCAGAGATACCGATTCCTGCGACGCCAATCGCTGTCGATAGCAGCACGATTAACGCCAGTTGATTCACTAACGTAAGCGGGGTAAAAAGACGTTTTAACATAGCGTGCGTGGCTCCTGACCGGCAAACCATCCGGGAGTGGCGTCTATTCTCGGATATCCCATGGAGTATACCCATACCCATAAGGGATTACCCCTTAATTGTCGGTGGTGGGTAGGTTTGCGGGAGGCGATGGCTTAAACCCGGCAGCCATGTGAAAAACCACACTTTTTTTAGCGAAAAAGGCTACTCACTTCGGGTGATGGGCTTTTTTTAAGCAATTTAATGACCACTTTTCCTTTGATTTATATCAACTTACCGCCCTCTGTAACCCCTAATGTAGCGGCAGGATATATGAATAATCAGAGGTATTTATGAGTCAATCTTCCCTACCGGAGAAGGCCAGTACTTCAGTCATCACCGACTGGCGTCCTGAAGATCCCGAGTTCTGGCAGCAGCGTGGCCACCGCGTTGCAAGCCGGAATTTATGGATCTCCGTTCCCTGTCTGTTGCTGGCGTTTTGCGTCTGGATGTTGTTCAGCGCGGTGGCGGTCAATCTGAATAAGGTCGGCTTCCAGTTCACGACCGACCAGCTGTTTATGTTGACCGCGCTGCCGGCACTCTCCGGGGCGTTATTGCGTGTTCCCTATGCCTTTATGGTTCCGCTGTTTGGTGGCCGTCGCTGGACCGCCTTCAGTACCGGGATCATGATTGTCCCCTGCGTATGGCTGGGTTTCGCGGTGCAGGATACCTCTACGCCGTTCAGCGTCTTTGTGATTATCTCTCTGCTTTGCGGTTTTGCCGGGGCCAACTTTGCTTCCAGCATGGCCAACATCAGCTTCTTCTTCCCGAAGCAGAAGCAGGGCGGCGCTCTCGGTCTTAACGGCGGCCTTGGCAATATGGGCGTCAGCGTGATGCAGCTGGTTGCACCGCTGGTGGTTTCGCTGTCTATTTTCGCCGTCTTTGGCGGTACGGGCAGCGAGCAGCCGGATGGTTCGATGCTGTATCTGGAAAACGCGGCGTGGATCTGGGTGCCGTTCCTGATTATCTTCACCCTGGCGGCGTGGTTCTTTATGAACGACCTGTCGGCCTCGAAGGCATCGTTGAGCGAGCAGCTGCCGGTGCTGAAGCGCGCCCATCTGTGGGTCATGGCGCTGCTCTATCTGGCCACTTTTGGCTCATTTATCGGCTTCTCGGCGGGCTTTGCGATGCTGTCGAAAACCCAGTTCCCGGATGTGCAGATTCTGCACTTTGCCTTCTTCGGGCCATTTATCGGCGCGCTGGCGCGTTCGATGGGCGGGGCTATCTCTGACCGTCTGGGCGGTACCCGCGTCACGCTGGTGAACTTTGTGGTGATGGCTATCTTCAGCGGCCTGCTGTTCCTGACGCTGCCAACGAATGGTGTCGGCGGCAACTTCATTGCCTTCTTCGGCGTGTTTATGGTGCTGTTCCTGACGGCCGGTCTGGGCAGCGCGTCTACCTTCCAGATGATTTCGGTAATCTTCCGTAAAATGACCATGGAACGCGTAAAAGCGCAGGGCGGTAATGAAGAGCAGGCGATGCGTGAAGCCGCAACGGATACGGCGGCAGCGCTGGGCTTTATCTCTGCCATCGGCGCTATCGGCGGGTTCTTTATTCCGAAAGCGTTTGGTATTTCTCTGGAACTGACCGGTTCTCCGGCAGGCGCCATGAAGATCTTTTTCGTCTTCTATGTTGCCTGCGTGCTGATTACCTGGGCGGTTTACGGTCGTAAACAGAAGTCTTAAGCCCTCTTTGTTTGCTCACAGGGCGCAATGCATATTGCGCCCTTTTTTATGTCGTCAGGAGTGAGGTCAACCCGCCGACAGGAGTATCTACCCCTTAATACCCCGGTGAACGCCGCAGGCGTACAATAACCGCTCATTTTTTATTAAAATCCTTAAAAAACATAAAGATAAAAAATAGAAAATGCTACCACTTCGGTGGTATTCACCGCTTGAGGGGCTATTTATAAGCCCTATCGCATTGATCGTTATCAATTCTCTCCCTCTTTCATAGCGTTACCTTCGCTGCAAATCCAGCAATGTCGATTTATCAGAGAGCCGTCAGGCTCCAAACAGGAGAAACCCGATGAGTAAATTCCTGGACCGGTTTCGCTACTTCAAACAGAAGGGTGAAACCTTTGCCGATGGGCATGGCCAGCTTCTAAACACCAACCGGGACTGGGAGGATGGATACCGCCAGCGCTGGCAGCATGACAAAATTGTGCGCTCCACTCACGGGGTAAACTGCACCGGCTCATGCAGCTGGAAGATTTACGTTAAAAACGGTCTCGTCACCTGGGAAACCCAGCAGACCGACTATCCGCGTACTCGCCCGGATATGCCGAACCACGAGCCTCGCGGCTGCCCGCGCGGCGCCAGCTACTCCTGGTATCTCTACAGCGCCAACCGTCTGAAGTATCCGCTGATGCGCAAACGGCTGATGAAAATGTGGCGCGAAGCGAAAGCGCAGCATGCCGATCCGGTGCATGCCTGGGCTTCCATTATTGAAGATGCCGATAAAGCCAAAAGCTTCAAACAGGCGCGTGGGCGCGGCGGTTTCGTCCGTTCCTCCTGGCAGGAAGTGAATGAGCTGATCGCGGCTTCTAACGTCTACACCGTCAAAACCTACGGTCCGGACCGCGTGGCTGGCTTCTCGCCAATCCCGGCGATGTCGATGGTCTCCTATGCCTCCGGCGCGCGCTATCTGTCGCTGATTGGCGGCACCTGTCTGAGCTTCTATGACTGGTACTGCGACCTGCCGCCGGCCTCCCCGCAGACCTGGGGTGAGCAGACCGACGTCCCGGAATCAGCCGACTGGTATAACTCCAGCTACATTATCGCCTGGGGCTCCAACGTACCGCAGACCCGTACGCCGGATGCGCACTTCTTCACCGAAGTTCGCTATAAAGGCACCAAGACCGTGGCGATTACCCCGGACTACGCCGAAATCGCCAAGCTCTGCGACCTGTGGCTGGCGCCGAAGCAGGGCACCGATGCGGCGATGGCGCTGGCGATGGGCCACGTCATGCTCCGTGAATTCCATCTCGATAAACCGAGCCAGTATTTCACCGACTACGTTCGCCGTTACAGCGATATGCCGATGTTGGTGATGCTGGAAGAGCGAGACGGTTATTACGCCGCAGGCCGCATGCTGCGCGCTGCCGACCTGGTGGATGGCCTGGGCCAGGAGGAGCATCCGGAATGGAAAACCGTCGCCTTTGATGAAAAAGGTGAAATGATGGCGCCGAACGGCTCTATCGGCTATCGCTGGGGTGAAAAAGGGAAATGGAACCTTGAGCAGCGTAACGGTACCACCGGCGAAGAGGTTGAACTGCGCCTGAGCCTGCTCGGCAGCCACGACGATGTTGCGCAGGTTGGCTTCCCGTACTTTGGCGGTGACGGCACCGAACACTTCGCCAGCGTCGAACTGGAAAACATTCTGCTGCATAAGCTGCCGGTGAAACGTCTGCAGCTGGCGGATGGCACCACCGCGCTGGTGACCACCGTGTACGACCTGACCATGGCCAACTACGGTCTGGATCGCGGCCTCAACGATGAAAACTGCGCAACCAGCTACGATGATATTAAAGCCTATACGCCGGCGTGGGCGGAAAAAATCACCGGCGTCTCCCGCGCGCACATCATTCGTACCGCGCGTGAATTTGCCGATAACGCCGATAAGACCCATGGTCGTTCGATGATTATTGTCGGTGCCGGTCTGAACCACTGGTACCACCTTGATATGAACTACCGTGGTCTGATCAACATGCTGGTCTTCTGCGGCTGCGTGGGGCAGAGCGGTGGCGGTTGGGCGCACTACGTGGGCCAGGAAAAACTGCGTCCGCAGACCGGCTGGCAGCCGCTGGCGTTTGCGCTCGACTGGCAGCGTCCGGCGCGTCACATGAACAGTACCTCTTACTTCTATAACCACTCCAGCCAGTGGCGTTATGAAACCGTCACCGCGCAGGAACTGCTGTCGCCGCTGGCGGACAAGTCGCGCTACAGCGGCCACATGCTGGACTTCAACGTGCGCGCTGAACGCATGGGCTGGTTACCGTCGGCGCCTCAGCTGGGCATCAACCCGCTGCGCATTGCCGATGCGGCGAAAAAAGCCGGTATGAGCGCGGTGGATTACACCGTTAAGTCCCTGAAAGAAGGCTCGATTCGCTTTGCGGCGGAGCAGCCGGAAAACGGCAAAAACCATCCGCGTAACCTGTTTATCTGGCGTTCCAACCTGTTGGGCTCCTCCGGTAAAGGCCACGAGTACATGCTGAAGTACCTGCTGGGTACCGAGCACGGTATTCAGGGGCTGGATCTGGGCAAGCAGGGCGGCGTGAAGCCGGAAGAGGTGGAGTGGCGGGATAACGGCCTCGACGGCAAACTGGATCTGGTGGTGACGCTGGACTTCCGCCTGTCGAGCACCTGTCTCTATTCTGACATCGTCCTGCCGACCGCCACCTGGTATGAAAAAGACGACATGAATACGTCGGATATGCATCCGTTTATTCACCCGCTGTCTGCCGCCGTTGACCCGGCCTGGGAATCGAAAAGCGACTGGGAAATCTACAAAGGCATCGCGAGGAAATTCTCCGAAGTCTGCGTGGGACATCTGGGGAAAGAAACCGACGTGGTCACGCTGCCTATTCAGCACGACTCCGCCGCCGAACTGGCGCAGCCGCTGGATGTGAAGGACTGGAAAAAAGGCGAGTGCGACCTGATCCCCGGTAAAACCGCGCCGCATATCATTGCGGTTGAGCGCGACTACCCGGCAACCTATGAACGCTTCACCTCTATCGGCCCGCTGATGGAGAAAATCGGTAACGGGGGCAAAGGCATCGCCTGGAACACCCAGAGCGAAATGGACCTGCTGCGTAAGCTCAACTACACCAAGGCGGACGGCCCGGCGAAAGGTCAGCCGATGCTGGATACGGCGATTGACGCGGCAGAAATGATCCTCACGCTGGCGCCGGAAACCAATGGCCAGGTGGCGGTGAAAGCCTGGGCGGCGCTCAGCGAATTTACCGGTCGCGATCATACCCACCTGGCGCTCAACAAAGAAGACGAGAAGATCCGCTTCCGTGATATTCAGGCGCAGCCGCGCAAGATTATCTCCAGCCCGACCTGGTCTGGCCTGGAAGACGAGCATGTCTCCTACAACGCCGGTTATACCAACGTTCATGAGCTGATTCCGTGGCGTACGCTTTCTGGTCGACAGTCCCTCTATCAGGATCATCAGTGGATGCGCGACTTCGGTGAAAGCCTGCTGGTGTACCGGCCGCCGATCGACACCCGCTCGGTGAAATCGGTGATGGGAGAGAAGTCCAACGGCAACCCGGAGAAGGCGCTGAACTTCCTCACGCCGCACCAGAAATGGGGTATTCACTCCACTTACAGCGACAACCTGCTGATGCTGACATTAGGTCGCGGTGGGCCGGTCGTCTGGATGAGCGAAGAAGATGCCAAAGAGATTGGGGTTGAAGACAACGACTGGATTGAAGTTTTCAACAACAACGGCGCGCTGACCGCCCGAGCGGTAGTGAGCCAGCGTGTACCGGCCGGGATGACCATGATGTATCACGCGCAGGAACGTATCGTAAACCTGCCGGGTTCAGAAATTACCGGGCAGCGCGGCGGTATTCATAACTCGGTGACGCGTATTACGCCGAAACCGACCCATATGATCGGCGGCTATGCGCACCTGGCGTATGGCTTTAACTACTATGGCACCGTCGGTTCTAACCGCGATGAGTTCGTGGTAGTCCGTAAAATGAAGAACATTAACTGGCTGGATGGCGAAGGCAATGACCAGGTACAGGAGAGCGTAAAATGAAAATTCGTTCACAAGTCGGCATGGTGCTGAATCTCGATAAATGCATCGGCTGTCATACCTGCTCAGTGACCTGCAAAAACGTCTGGACCAGCCGTGAAGGGACCGAGTACGCGTGGTTCAACAACGTTGAAACCAAGCCAGGCACCGGCTTCCCGACCAACTGGGAAGATCAGGAGAAATGGAAGGGCGGGTGGATCCGTAAGATCAACGGTAAGCTGGTGCCGCGTATGGGTAACAAAGCGCTGCTGCTGGGTAAAATCTTTGCTAACCCGCATCTACCGGGTCTGGACGATTATTACGAGCCGTTTGATTTTGACTACCAGACGCTGCACAACGCGCCGGCAGACAGCAAGGCGCAGCCCATCGCCCGCCCGCGCTCGCTGATTACCGGTCAGCGGATGGACAAGATCGAGAAAGGCCCGAACTGGGAAGACGATCTGGGCGGTGAGTTTGAGAAGCTGTCGAAAGACAAAAACTTCGAGAACATGCAGAAAGCGATGTACGGCCAGTTTGAAAACACTTTCATGATGTATCTGCCGCGCCTGTGCGAACACTGCCTCAACCCGGCGTGCGTGGCGACGTGCCCGAGCGGCGCTATCTACAAACGCGAAGAAGACGGCATTGTGCTGATCGATCAGGACAAATGCCGCGGCTGGCGAATGTGTATTACCGGCTGCCCGTACAAGAAGATCTACTTTAACTGGAAGAGCGGCAAATCCGAGAAATGCATCTTCTGCTACCCGCGTATTGAAGCGGGTCAGCCGACGGTCTGCTCTGAGACATGCGTCGGTCGTATTCGTTACCTTGGCGTGCTGCTGTATGACGCGGATGCCATCGAAACGGCGGCAAGCACCGAGAACGAAAAAGATCTGTACCAGCGTCAACTGGATGTCTTCCTCGATCCGCACGATCCGAAAGTGATTGAGCAGGCGCAGAAAGACGGTATTCCGCTGAGCGTAATTGATGCGGCGCAAAAATCGCCGGTCTATAAAATGGCGATGGACTGGAAGCTGGCGCTGCCGCTGCACCCGGAATATCGCACGCTGCCGATGGTCTGGTATGTGCCGCCGCTGTCGCCGATCCAGTCCGCCGCCGATGCGGGGGAACTGGGCAGCAACGGCATCCTGCCGGATGTCGAAAGTCTGCGCATCCCGGTCCAGTATCTGGCCAACCTGCTGACCGCAGGCGATACCGAGCCGGTTCTGTTGGCGTTGAAACGCATGCTGGCGATGCGTCATTTCAAACGTACGGAAACCGTCGACGGCGTCATCGATACGCGGGCGCTGGAAGAGGTCGGGCTGACCGAAGCGCAGGCGCAGGAGATGTACCGCTATCTGGCGATTGCGAACTACGAAGACCGTTTCGTGGTGCCGAGCAGCCATCGTGAACTGGCGCGCGAAGCCTTTCCGGAGAAAAACGGCTGCGGCTTTAGCTTCGGTGACGGCTGCCACGGGTCTGATTCGTCCTTCAACCTGTTCAACAGCCGCCGCATCGATGCCGTGGATGTGACCAGCAAAACGGAGCCGCACGCATGATCGAACTTGTGGTTGTTTCACGTCTGCTTGAGTACCCGGATGCGGACTTATGGCAGCATCAGAACGAACTCTTCGACGTTCTGGCTACGTCAGAGAAACTGGAAAAAGCCGATGCCCAGGCCCTGGGCGTCTTCCTGCGTGATTTAACCGCGCAGGATCTGCTGGATGCGCAGGCCGCCTATAGCGAACTGTTTGACCGAGGGCGCGCTACCTCGCTGCTGCTGTTTGAGCACGTGCACGGCGAATCTCGCGATCGCGGGCAGGCGATGGTCGATCTGTTGAATCAGTATGAGCAGCACGGTCTGGTGCTCGACAGCCGCGAGCTGCCCGATCATCTGCCGCTGTATCTGGAATATCTCGCGCAGCTGCCGGAGAGTGAAGCCATTGGCGGTCTGCAGGATATCGCGCCGATTCTGGCGCTGCTTTGCGCGCGTCTGCAGCAGCGTGAAAGCCGCTATGCCGTTCTGTTTGAACAGCTGCTGAAGCTGGCAAACAGTGCGGTAGATGAAGCGAAAGTGGCGGAAAAAATCGCCGATGAAGCGCGCGACGATACGCCGCAGGCGCTGGATGCCGTCTGGGAAGAAGAACAGGTGAAATTCTTTGCCGATCAAGGCTGCGGTGAGTCCGATATCGCCGCCCACCAGCGTCGTTTTGCCGGAGCCGTGGCCCCGCAATATTTGAATATCTCTAACGGAGGACAGCAATAATGCACTTCCTGAATATGTTCTTCTTTGACATCTATCCGTACATTGCCGGAGCGGTGTTCCTGATAGGGAGCTGGCTGCGCTACGATTACGGACAGTACACCTGGCGCGCCGCCTCCAGTCAGATGCTGGATCGCAAAGGGATGAATCTGGCGTCCAACCTGTTCCACATCGGGATTCTGGGCATTTTCGCCGGACACTTACTTGGGATGCTGACGCCGCACTGGATGTATGAAGCGTGGCTGCCGCTGGAAGTGAAGCAGAAAATGGCGATGTTTGCCGGCGGCGCGTCCGGCGTGATGTGTCTGGTGGGGGGCGTACTGTTGCTGAAACGTCGTCTGTTCAGCCCGCGCGTACGGGCAACCACGACCGGTGCGGATATTCTGGTGCTCTCCGTGCTGATTCTCCAGTGTGCGCTGGGCCTGCTGACCATTCCGTTTTCGGCCCAGCATATGGACGGCAGCGAAATGATGAAGCTGGTGAACTGGGCACAGTCGGTGGTGACGTTCCACGGCGGCGCATCCGCGCATCTGGACGGCGTCGCCTTTATTTTCCGTATGCACCTGGTGCTGGGGATGACGCTGTTCCTGCTGTTCCCGTTCTCCCGTCTGGTACATATCTGGAGCGTGCCGGTAGAATACCTGACGCGCAGATATCAGATAGTCCGCGCCCGTCGCTAATAGCCCTGTCCGGCAGATCACACCCCGCTTTGGCGGGGTTTTTTGTGGCCCGACGCCAGCCCGTCGCCCCAGCCCAGATTATTTCCCGCCGCCGCAAACAGAATCAGCAGGCCTCCGACCAACTGCACCGGCGTCAGCGCATGGTGAAAGACCAGATAATCGACGACTATCGCCACAAGCGGATAGATAAAGGAGAGCGAACCGGTTATGGGCGTCGGCAGTTTCTGAATCGCACTGTAGAGCAGCTGGTACATAATACCGGTATGCACAATGCCCAGAATCAGCAGGTAGCGCCAGGGGAACCCAGCGGTGACATCGGGGGCGTGAACCAGCGGTAGCAGCATGATTGTCCCGACGATAACCTGAATAAAGGCAATATGCTGAGGCGGAAGCGGCCGCAGCTTGCGGGCGATCATCGCGGTTAAGGCGTAGAAAAAGGCGGCGCCAAGGGCCAGCGCAATACCCGTAACCAGCTGGCTGCCGTGAGCCTGCATCAGCTCGCTGGAGAGCAGGACGACCACGCCGAAAAAAGCCAATGTTAACCAGCCCCATTTCATCAGCGTCACCCGCTCGCCAGTCAGCATCCCCATCAGCACCAGCATAAACGGCTGAGTGTTATACACCACGGTAGCCATGCCAATCGAAATTCGGGCGTAAGCGGCAAACAGCAGCAGCCAGTTAATGACCAGCGCGATGCCGCCGAGGATCGCCAGCAGCAACGTTAGCCGCGTGAGCTGGCTGAACGGCTGGCGGCTGAAAGAGATAAACCCCAGTAAGGTCAGGGCGCCAATCAGGCAACGCCAGAAGACCACATCGATAACCGGCAAGCCGGAGAGTAAAACGAAGGCGCCGATCGAACCCGAAATGATCATCGCCAGACTCATTTGCCAGACGCCCGTTACTGTATGTGCCATTTTTCTACCTCCGTGATGATGCCAATATTGTCGTTAATCTGCTGACAGGTTGATATGCATGATCTAAGGTGAAAGGCGTGTATTGCTTTTATTTATCAGGTAAAACGAATGGAAAACTTAATTGATAATATCGACCGCGCCATTCTGGCCTGTCTGGCGGAAGATGCGCGCATATCGCTCAAGGTGTTGAGCGCGCGGGTGGGGTTGACGTCACCCAGTACCGCAGAGCGGGTGAAGCGACTGGAGGAGCGCGGGGTGATTCAGGGATACGGCGCCCGGGTTAACCTTGCGGCGCTCGGTTATACCCTGCAGGCGCTGGTCCGCGTCAGACCGCTGCCGGGCTTGCTGCAGAAGGTCGATAAATATATCCAGGCAATGCCAGAATGTATCGAATGTGACAAGGTTACGGGCGAGGATTGTTTCGTGATGCGCCTGGTGGTGCGGGATATTGCGCAGCTTGATACCCTGCTGGATGGCCTGGCAGAACATGCCCAGTGTAATACTTCGATAGTAAAAAGCTCGCCGGTAACCCGCCGTCTGCCGCCGATGTAACGTCACTGAATAGCAGTATCAATGTGTTAACGATTTTGCTTGATTCGGAGCTAACTGCCACATGGGCAGAATAGAGTGCAAACGCGATGAGGTTAGCTAAGAAGTTACGGGAAGATGATGGTGGTGGGGGAAGGATGACTCAGCGCGTTGCGCTTCGCCCTTCGGGTCGTTGCCTGCGGCAACGCTTTCTCGCTATCGCTCGAATCGAACCTTGATCGAAGTTTCTCATCCTTCCCTGCATGGGCAGAATAGCGTGCAAACGCGATGAGTTTAGCTGAGAAGTTAC
>NZ_JMPP01000033.1 GCF_000735435.1 Klebsiella planticola ATCC 33531
AGATGACAACATTCAGCGGAGTGAATGGTGGTGGGGGAAGGATTATTCGTCGCTTCGCGCCTCACCTTTCGGGCCGTTGCCTGCGGCAACGTTCTCTCGCTTGCGCTCGAGTCGAACCTTAATCGAAGGTTCTTACCCTTCCCGACAAGTGCAAACCTTGCTGAGATTTGCCGGGGTTACCACATTACTGTGGTGAATAATGGTGGTGGGGGAAGGATTCGAACCTTCGAAGTCGATGACGGCAGATTTACAGTCTGCTCCCTTTGGCCGCTCGGGAACCCCACCACGGGGTAATGCATAATACTGGCCTGCTTCCTTCTGGGGAAGCGGGGCGCATCATATCAAATGATGCGCCCCTGTAAAGCTTTCCGTTGATAAAATTAAACTGGTTGCCTGAAATTTACGCGTAAAGGTGTAATGCTAACCAGTTCATTTCATTATCGATTAAAGAATAATCGTTCGGTTGCCGTAAACAAACACGCGCTGGGCCAGAACCTGATACAGCGCGCGGCTCAGCACATTCTTTTCAACATCGCGCCCCGCGCGCATCATATCTTCCGCCGTATAGGTGTGATCGACATGAATTACATCCTGCATAATGATCGGGCCTTCATCCAGGTTGTCGTTAACGTAGTGGGCGGTAGCGCCGATGATCTTCACGCCGCGCTCATAGGCCTGATGATAAGGACGGGCGCCAATAAAGGCTGGCAGGAAGGAGTGATGAATGTTGATAATCTGGTTCGGGAAGCGGGAAACGAATTCCGGCGTCAGAACGCGCATATACTTCGCCAGCACCACATAATCCGGCGCATAGGATTCAATGGCGTCGCCCATCAGCTTGTCGTGTTCTTCGCGCGTCAGCCCTTCGTGGCTGACCAGCTGGAACGGAATATCAAAACGTTCAACCAGCGAGCGCAGGGTTTCATGGTTGCCGATGACCGCCGCAATCTCAACATCCAGGCCGCCATAGTTGGCTTTCATCAGCAGATCGCCCAGACAGTGTGCCTCTTTGGTGACCAGGATCACCACGCGACGGCGGCCAGCGGGGGTTAGTTCGCGTATAGAGCCTTCCGGCAGCGCGCTATCAAGGTCGGCGAGCAGAATGGCGTCATTAAAAATACCTTCCAGTTCGGTACGCATAAAGAAGCGACCGGTACGGTGATCGACAAACTCGTTGTTCTGCACGATATTCAGCTCGTGCTTGTAACAAATATTCGTGATACGCGCGATGAGTCCTTTCTGGTCAGGGCAAATGGTGCGTAGTACTTTACGTTGTAATGAATGCATCGCGAGGAAAATCCTGTAGTGTTTGCTATTGCCGGCGCCAACTTTACTGGCCGCAGCATTTTTTAAATTTTTTACCTGAACCGCAAGGGCAGGGGTCGTTACGACCAATCAGCGGTCGTGTGCCGTCGATATAATACCACCGTCCATTTTCTTTTAAGAATCTGGAACGTTCAATAATCGCGCCGGGGCGGTTATCGTCGTGGTATCGCGCGATGAAACTGACGAATCCCTCGTCGGGGTGACGGCCTTCATCGGTAGCAAATACGGTTAAGCCTTGCCACTGCGTTTTAGCGAACCCCTTTTCCAGATCGTCCCGGAAGTGCTGTGGCTGGCAGGAAGGGTGCCAGGTGGCGATCAGGTAATCGGCATCCTTCATGACAAACGCGCTATAGCGAGATCGCATCAGCTGTGAGGGATCCGGTGCGGGCAACGAGCCGGTCAGATATCGCTGACAACATAAGCTATACTCCAGAGCGCTGCCACAAGGGCATAATGGCGACAAAGCGGCCTCCATGGAAAAAGAATCACGGCGCATCGGCGCCAAAGTGTTTTATGTTAACTGAGCTGTGGCAATGATGCCATGCTCGGAGTGGAAGGAAGTATATCGGTCATAATGAGAAAGCTTAAAATTGGTCTGGCGTTAGGGGCGGGAGCTGCCCGCGGGTGGTCGCATATAGGGACGATTAAAGCGCTACAGCGCGCGGGCATTGAAATTGATATCGTCGCAGGATGTTCAATCGGTGCGCTGGTGGGGGCCGCCTTTGCCTGCAATCGGCTTCCGGTCCTTGAGAAATGGGTCTCCTCTTTTAGTAACTGGGACGTGCTGCGGTTGATGGATCTTTCCTGGCGTCGCGGTGGCCTGCTGCGCGGTGAGCGCGTATTCAATCAGTTCCGACAGGTATTGCCCGTCTCCGATATTGAGCGCTGCGACCGTCGCTTTGCTGCGGTGGCGACCAATTTAAGCACCGGCCGCGAACTGTGGTTTACCGAGGGCGATCTGCACCAGGCCGTGCGCGCCTCCTGCAGCATGCCGGGCCTGATGTCGCCGGTCATGCATAATGGCTACTGGCTGGTCGATGGCGCGGTAGTCAACCCCGTTCCGGTTTCCCTGGCGCGCGCGCTGGGGGCGGATATCGTGATTGCCGTCGACTTACAGCACGATGCGCATCTGATGCAGCAGGATTTGTGGTCCATTGAAAAACCTCAGCCTGAAGAAGACAAAGATTTTTCCTGGCATGCGAGGATTCGCGCGCGTCTGAGCGGAATGACCTCCCGTCGCGCGGCGACGCCAACGGCGATGGAGATTATGTCGACCTCTATTCAGGTGCTGGAAAATCGCCTGAAACGCAATCGGATGGCGGGCGATCCTCCCGATATTCTGCTGCAGCCTTTTTGCCCACAAATATCCACGCTTGATTTTCATCGTGCCGGTGAGGCGATTGCTGCCGGATATCAGGCGGTTGAAAAGAAGATGGATGAGCTACTACCCTTGGTGCGCACTGCGGTGTGACGCCATTTAACCAGGACTTAAGTAAATTCTGACAGGCGATAGTGTGAATTGCATGCCACTATTTAACTATCGTCAGCCAGAGGAGAGATCATGACGCAGCCATTGGCGGGAAAACTGATTCTGATAGTTGAAGACGAAGCCGTTTTCCGCTCACTCTTGCACTCCTGGCTAACCTCACTGGGCGCGACAACGGCACTGGCGGGGGATGGCGTGGAAGCGCTCCAGAAGATGGCCGAGTCCAAACCCGACCTGATGATTTGCGACATCTCTATGCCGCGAATGAATGGTCTTGAGCTGGTGGAGCAGATACGCAACCGGGGCGAAACGCTGCCGATTCTGATGATTTCGGCAACGGAAAATATGGCCGATATTGCCAGGGCGTTGCGCCTTGGCGTCCAGGATGTGTTGCTAAAGCCGGTAAAAGATTTCAACCGCCTGCGGGAAACGGTGTATGCCTGTCTGTATCCCAATATGTTCAACTCGCGGGTTGAGGAAGAAGAACGGTTGTTTGAGGACTGGGACGCGCTGGTTAGCGACCCTACCGCAGCGTCAAGGCTGCTGCAGGAGCTTCAGCCTCCGGTACAGCAAGAAATTTCGAAGTGCCGTATTCATTATCGTCAGCTGGTGTCGGCGGATAAACCCGGTCTGGTGCTCGATATTGCGCCATTATCAGAAAATGATCTGGCCTTCTATTGTCTGGATGTCACACGAGCAGGAGATAATGGGGTGCTGGCGGCGCTGTTGCTGCGGGCTTTGTTTAATGGATTGCTTCAGGAGCAGCTGGCCCATCAGGGGCAGCGCCTGCCGGAAATGGGGAGCCTGTTGAAACAGGTTAACCAATTACTGCGTCAGGCCAATTTACCTGGGCAATTTCCATTGCTGGTGGGTTATTACCATAGCGGTCTGAAAAATTTGATATTGGTATCCGCAGGTCTGAATGGCACACTCAATACCGGAGAACATCAAATTCAGATTAGCAATGGCGTTCCGTTAGGGACATTGGGTAACGCTTATCTCAACCAAATTAGCCAGCGCTGCGCATCATGGCAGTGCCAAATTTGGGGGGCCGGAGGGCGTTTGCGACTGATGTTGTCTGCGGAATGAACAATTACCTGTTTTTTTAAGCTGGTAGGATTACCGGGTAATCTTTTGCGGTGGTACTATCATTGCGTTTTATAAGTAAAGTCCTAATTCGAGGGAACACAAACCTTTTCAGACCAGGTTTGCCTGAGTGGACTGATATACTCGACACGTTATTATTAACGAAAAGTTTAAAAAACGAACAGTCCAGGAGATTTCAATGGCTGCCCTTAATTCTAAAGTAAGAAAAGCTGTTATCCCGGTTGCGGGATTAGGTACCAGGATGCTACCCGCCACCAAGGCTATTCCGAAAGAAATGCTGCCACTGGTAGATAAGCCTTTAATTCAGTACGTTGTTAACGAATGCATCGCAGCCGGAATTACTGAAATTGTTCTGGTGACCCATTCGTCTAAAAACTCTATCGAAAACCATTTCGATACCAGTTTTGAACTGGAAGCGATGCTGGAAAAACGTGTTAAACGTCAGCTGCTGGAAGAAGTTCAGTCTATTTGTCCGCCGCATGTCACCATTATGCAGGTCCGTCAGGGTCTGGCTAAAGGTCTGGGCCACGCGGTACTGTGCGCGCACCCGGTGGTGGGTGACGAGCCGGTCGCGGTTATTCTGCCAGACGTTATTCTGGATGAATTCGAGTCGGATCTTTCCCGTGATAACCTGGCCGAAATGATCTCCCGTTTTGATGAAACAGGATCCAGCCAGATTATGGTTGAGCCTGTCGCTGATGTTACCGCCTACGGCGTTGTCGACTGTAAAGGCGAGTCCCTGCAGCCGGGCGAAAGCGTCCCGATGGTGGGTGTGGTTGAGAAGCCGAAAGCCGATGTGGCGCCGTCTAACCTTGCTGTCGTCGGTCGCTATGTGCTGAGCGCGGACATTTGGCCGCTGCTGGCAAAAACGCCTCCGGGAGCCGGGGATGAAATCCAGCTGACCGATGCGATCGACATGCTGATCGAGAAAGAGACGGTTGAGGCCTATCATATGAAAGGTAAGAGCCACGACTGCGGTAATAAACTGGGCTATATGCAGGCGTTTGTGGAATATGGCGTGCGCCATAAATCCCTCGGCGCAGATTTTAAAGCCTGGCTGGAAAAAGCAGTAGCTAAGTAATCGTTTTCAGCATAATGATAAACCGGGAGCGAATTTCGTTTCCCGGTTTTTTTATATCGCCGGACGGCAGATAAAAAAAATCCCGCCGAAGCGGGATTTTTCAAATACAGCTGATCGATTACAGCAGGAAATCGTCCAGGGTTTTACCCTGCTCGTCCATGGCTTTTTTGATCACTGCCGGGGTGCGGCCTTGACCTGTCCAGGTTTTGGTTTCGCCGTTTTCATCAACGTAGCTGTATTTAGCCGGGCGCGCAGCGCGTTTAGCTTTGGTACCCGCTTTGACTGCCGCCATGGTGCTCAGCAGTTCGTTCGGATCAATACCATCTGCAATCAGCATTTCACGGTATTGTTGCAGTTTACGAGTACGCTCTTCAATTTCTGCAGCTGCAGCGCTTTCTTCTTCGCGACGTTCGTTAACGACAACTTCTAATTTTTCCAGCATTTCTTCTAGCGTTTCAAGGGTGCATTCTCTTGCCTGCGCACGAAGAGTACGGATGTTGTTCAAAATTTTAAGTGCTTCGCTCATTGTAGTAATCTCAAACTTATATTGTGGGGTGGTTTGTTGGAGTAATAATAGAGCGATATAATCAGATGTGCAATAGGGGAGAATGTAAGGAATTCAAAATTACTTGTTATTTGTCGTGGTAATTAATTAATTTAAGTTAAATTCTACGTGCGACTTCACATCTTTTTTGCTTATAGCCTGAGCTGAATCCTGCGCTAAAACCCTGAGATAGTATGCTTTTCTCTGTTGCCCGGGAGTAAAATTATACTTTGCAGGGATAAATATCCCTCTTGAGTATTAGCGTATTAGTAACGGCAATCTTTAATATAATCGGGTGAGCAAAAAACGTTATAGCGGGCTGGCGCCTGCTACGATTCGCACAAAAGGACAATCGTAGGGGGCCAACAAGGAGGGCTGTACAAATTGCCGGCACCCGCATTCAATTAAAAAAGCGTAATCTATCAGCAGGGAGGACGAGCATAGCGTATGCCGCTATACCCATGCTGAAAGGGGGGGTAGCACGGGAAAATATGCTACAATTTTGCCGCGATAAAACACACTGATTGGGGTGATGCAGCCGATGGCTCAACTTTATTTCTACTATTCTGCAATGAATGCAGGTAAGTCGACCGCTTTGTTACAGTCGTCATACAATTATCAAGAGCGAGGCATGCGTGCCCTGGTTTATACCGCCGAGATTGATGACCGCTTTGGTTCAGGTAAGGTCAGTTCAAGAATTGGTCTCTCCTCGCCAGCCCGGCTGTTTAACCCTCAAACCTCGCTCTTTAGCGATATTGCGGCCGAACATGCGCAACAGCCTGTTCATTGTGTCCTGGTGGATGAGAGTCAGTTTCTGACCCGCGAGCAGGTACATGAATTGTCTGAAGTCGTCGATCGCCTGGATATTCCGGTGTTGTGCTACGGCCTGCGTACGGATTTCCGTGGCGAGTTGTTTATTGGTAGTCAGTATTTATTAGCATGGTCCGATAAGCTGGTTGAATTAAAAACGATCTGCTTCTGCGGACGTAAAGCGAGCATGGTGCTGCGTCTCGATCAGGAAGGGCGGCCATATAATGAAGGTGAGCAGGTGGTGATTGGCGGGAATGAACGCTATGTTTCCGTTTGCCGTAAACATTATAAAGAAGCCTTAAGTGAAGGCTCGCTGACCCGGGTGCAGAGTAAACATCGCCACTGCTAATCGTACAGAACATTCCCCTCCCAGGCGCCTGTATGGCGCCTGCTGCGTCTTCCTGCCGTGAACCGATACCCTGACTTTTATCCAGAACTGGTTACGCCTGAAACGCCTGCTGCTGCCGATGTTCCGTGATGGACTTCTCCTGGCCGGTATCAACGGCATGAGGGCGTTGCGACCCTGATTGTGCTCCTGTGCCGCCGAAAACAAAGCTCTACCAGCGGTATCGTGGATACCCAGGTCGCAAATGCGCATCAGGAAAAAGCGTTTGCTATCGCTCATCCCGTCTTCTCTGGCGGAAGGGGATAAAAAAAAGCCCCATCCGGAGATGGGGCTTTTTACCAGCGTTATCAGAGTCGATTAAGCAGATTTCTTCGCTTTTTTATCGGCTTTTGGTGCGGCTGCGGTTTCTTTCTTCGCGGCAGTTTCACCTTCGCTGAACTCGTTACCGTAGAAGGTATCCAGCAGAATCTGTTTCAGCTCGGCGATCAGCGGGTAGCGCGGGTTTGCGCCGGTGCACTGGTCATCGAATGCATCTTCAGACAGCTTGTCAACGTGGGCCAGGAAGTCAGCTTCCTGTACACCAGCTTCACGGATAGACTTAGGAATACCCAGTTCAGCCTTCAGGCTTTCCAGCCATGCCAGCAGTTTTTCAATTTTCGCTGCGGTACGGTCGCCCGGTGCGCTCAGACCCAGGTGGTCAGCGATTTCAGCGTAGCGACGGCGTGCCTGCGGACGGTCGTACTGGCTGAATGCAGTCTGCTTGGTCGGGTTGTCATTCGCGTTGTAACGAATCACGTTACAAATCAGCAGGGCGTTAGCCAGGCCGTGCGGAATATGGAACTGAGAACCCAGTTTGTGCGCCATGGAGTGACATACGCCGAGGAAGGCGTTAGCAAACGCGATACCGGCGATAGTCGCTGCACTGTGCACACGCTCACGTGCTACCGGGTTCTTAGAACCTTCGTGGTAGGACGCTGGCAGGTACTCTTTCAGCAGTTTCAGCGCCTGCAGAGCCTGGCCGTCGGAGAACTCAGATGCCAGTACGGAAACATAGGCTTCCAGGGCGTGAGTCACGGCGTCAAGACCACCGAAAGCACACAGGGACTTCGGCATATCCATCACGAGGTTAGCATCGACAATCGCCACATCCGGAGTCAGCGCGTAGTCAGCCAGCGGATATTTCTGACCGGTTGCATCGTCGGTAACAACTGCGAATGGCGTAACTTCAGAACCGGTACCGGAAGTGGTGGTGACGGCGATCATCTTCGCTTTCACGCCCATTTTCGGGAACTTGTAGATACGTTTACGGATGTCCATAAAGCGCAGCGCCAGGTCTTCGAAGTGGGTTTCCGGATGTTCGTACATGACCCACATGATTTTCGCGGCATCCATCGGGGAACCACCGCCCAGGGCGATGATAACGTCCGGCTTGAAGGAGTTAGCCAGATCCGCACCTTTACGTACTACGCTCAGGGTAGGGTCAGCTTCAACTTCGAAGAAGACTTCAGTCTCAACGCCGGATGCTTTCAGCACGGAGGTGATCTGGTCTGCATAACCGTTGTTGAACAGGAAGCGGTCAGTCACAATCAGCGCGCGTTTGTGACCATCAGTAATCACTTCATCCAGTGCGATTGGCAGTGAGCCACGACGGAAGTAGATAGATTTCGGAAGTTTGTGCCACAACATGTTTTCAGCTCGCTTAGCAACGGTTTTCTTGTTGATCAGGTGTTTCGGACCAACGTTTTCAGAGATGGAGTTACCACCCCAGGAACCACAACCCAGAGTCAGGGAAGGCGCGAGTTTAAAGTTGTACAGGTCACCGATACCACCCTGAGAAGCCGGGGTGTTAATCAGGATACGTGCGGTTTTCATCATCTGGCCGAAGTAGGCAACGCGAGCCGGCTGGTTGTCCTGGTCGGTGTACAGGCAAGAGGTATGACCGATACCGCCCATTGCCACCAGTTTTTCAGCTTTATCAACAGCATCTTCGAAGTTCTTCGCGCGGTACATGGCCAGCGTCGGAGACAGTTTTTCGTGAGCAAACGGCTCGCTCTCATCAACGTCGGTCACTTCACCAATCAGAATCTTGGTGGTAGCCGGAACGGTGAAGCCTGCCAGTTCAGCAATTTTGTATGCCGGCTGACCTACGATTGCCGCGTTCAGCGCGCCATTTTTCAGGATGATGTCCTGAACGGCTTTCAGCTCTTTGCCCTGCAGCAGGTAGCCGCCGTGGCTGGCGAAACGTTCGCGAACGGCGTCATAGACGGAGTCAACAACGACCACTGACTGCTCAGACGCACAGATAACGCCGTTATCAAAGGTTTTAGACATCAGTACGGAAGCGACCGCACGCTTAACGTCTGCAGTTTCATCAATAACGACCGGAGTGTTACCTGCACCTACGCCGATAGCTGGTTTACCGGAGCTATAAGCTGCTTTAACCATGCCTGGACCACCGGTCGCGAGGATCAGGTTAATGTCAGGGTGATGCATCAGCGCGTTAGACAGCTCAACGGAAGGCTGGTCGATCCAACCGATCAGATCTTTCGGTGCGCCTGCCGCGATAGCAGCCTGCAGAACGATATCTGCCGCTTTGTTGGTGGCATCTTTCGCACGCGGATGTGGAGAGAAGATGATCGCGTTACGCGTCTTCAGGCTGATCAGTGATTTGAAGATTGCTGTGGAAGTCGGGTTAGTCGTCGGAACGATACCGCAGATAATGCCGATCGGTTCGGCGATAGTGATAGTCCCGAAAGTGTCGTCTTCAGAGAGAACACCGCAGGTCTTTTCATCTTTATAGGCGTTATAGATATATTCGGAAGCGAAGTGGTTTTTGATAACCTTGTCTTCGACAATGCCCATGCCAGATTCTGCTACGGCCATTTTTGCGAGAGGGATTCGAGCATCTGCGGCGGCCAAAGCGGCGGCACGGAAGATCTTATCAACTTGTTCTTGAGTGAAACTGGCATATTCACGCTGGGCTTTTTTTACGCGCTCTACGAGTGCGTTAAGTTCAGCGACATTAGTAACAGCCATAATGCTCTCCTGATAATGTTAAACTTTTTTAGTAAATCAGTAGCTCGATTCGACAGTATAGACAGGCTGTTAACAGCTTGCATCTAAATGTTAAGGTGCCGTTTCTGGCGCCGCTGGCTTCATTGATTTACTAAAGAAGCTTGATCTTTTTAATTCTCAGGTACCGCTATGCTGCACTCTTTTGGTGTGAACAAGGTTACTCACTTCTGAGTACAATTTACGTGATTTAGATCAAGTTTACGTGAAGCTGACACCTTTCAGCAGTCTGTTTTTTGACCAGTCAAATCAAGTGTAATAATTGGTATGCAAACTAAGTGAATAAGTAACCGAGGGAAACAAATAGATAACATGCCATTTTGTCGCCGCTGTACGTATATTTGAGATGAATTATGCTGCTAAAAAGCGTATCTTCTGCGCGAATATTTTATGTGGCTAACTGTCAACAGCCATTTTTAATGATGCTGCGGAGCGCACTGTGACTCTACCGTTGTTTGATTTTTCAACTTACTTCAAGTTTTTCATCGGGTTATTTGCGCTGGTTAACCCGGTAGGCATCATCCCGGTTTTCATTAGTATGACCAGTTATCAGACGGCCGTGATCCGCAATAAGACCAACCTGACGGCGAATCTTTCGGTTGCCATTATTCTGCTGACGTCGCTTTTTCTCGGTGACTCGATTTTGCAAATTTTCGGCATCTCTATTGACTCATTCCGTATTGCCGGCGGGATCCTGGTCGTGACGATTGCGATGTCGATGATCAGCGGCAAACTCGGCGAGGATAAGCAAAACAAGCAGGAAAAATCAGAAACCGCAATTCGTGAAAGTATTGGCGTCGTGCCGTTGGCGCTGCCGTTGATGGCAGGGCCGGGCGCAATCAGCTCGACTATCGTCTGGGGAACGCGCTACCACACGGTAACCTACCTGTTAGGGTTTTCCCTTGCCATTGCCCTGTTTGCCTTATGCTGCTGGGGGATTTTCCGCATGGCGCCGTGGCTGGTGCGCCTGTTAGGGCAGACGGGTATCAACGTCATCACGCGTATTATGGGGCTATTGCTGATGGCGCTGGGGATTGAGTTTATCGTCACCGGAATAAAAGCGCTGTTTCCTGGCCTGGTCAGTTAAACGAGCCCGCGCGAGGCGGAGCCCGGTGCTCCGCGTTTGCTTCATTATTAGCAAAACATATCAATTAAGCGGATAACACGCGATAAGATAGCTTTCCGTAATGTCTTTAAATATTGTTATTTATCAGCTGATTATGTAACTTTCCGAACGTTTCCTCTCTTTTTATCACCCCCTTGCCACTGTTATTTTCTTCACATCATTCTCTGGTGCTTGCCGTCGCATAATTGAAATGATATTAGTAATTTCATAACCGGGGCAGATGAATGTGCTAAATAATAACCGATTGTTAAATTTTCGTACAAAAATGCATCTCAGCGTGGTGCCGCGGCATCCATAACGGGCTGTTGACAGTATCTGTATGAAAACTAAATTCTTTAATGATTTTCTCGCCGCAAGACAGGGCAAGATAGCGGCGTAGAGAAAACCATAAAAGAGAATCCGGTAACATATTTGCAAATTGCATTGGCGGATGAGATGGCCTTTTGGTACTTTCCGCCGTGATCGCTCACTGAACAATACACGTAAATGAGAATTATTATTAAATAACTCGTTGCGGCTGAAACCGCCCCGCCACAGGGGATAAAAGAATCGACGCCAAGGTCGCCGTTTGAGCGGCCGTAATAAATAAGTCGGTGATAGCAAGTAGTAAAGTCTGACAGCAGCATAAACTCCTGCACTGTACAGAATCCCGTTAGGGGAAAAAAACAGGCTGGTTAAATAGCCAGTAATTATAATGAATGGAGTAACAACACAATGACCATCATCACCAAAAAAAGTCTGGTAGCCGCGGGGATTTTGTCTGCGCTAATTACCGCGAATGTTGCTATGGCAGCGGATGTACCTGCAGGGGTGCAGCTGGCGGATAAACAATCGCTGGTACGTAATAACGGCGCGGAAGTGCAATCCCTGGACCCGCATAAAATTGAAGGCGTTCCGGAATCCAACATTAACCGCGATTTGTTTGAAGGGTTAGTGATTGGCGATATTCAAGGCCATCCGATTCCTGGGGCCGCAGAATCCTGGGATAATAAAGATTTTAAAGTCTGGACCTTCCATCTGCGCAAAGATGCGAAATGGTCGGACGGCACGCCGGTTACCGCGCAAGATTTCGTCTATAGCTGGCAGCGTCTGGCGGATCCGAAAACCGCTTCACCTTACGCAAGCTATCTGCAATATGGCCACCTGCTGAATGTTGATGACATTATCGCGGGCAAAAAGCCGATCACCGATCTGGGCGTAAAAGCGATTGATGATAAAACCTTCGAAGTCACGCTGAGCGAACCGGTTCCTTATTTTTATAAACTCCTCGTTCACCCATCCGTTTCTCCGGTGCCGAAAGCCGCCATCGAAAAATACGGCGAGAAATGGACCCAGCCTGCCAATATCGTGACCAACGGCGCTTATAAGCTGAAAGACTGGGTCGTTAACGAACGTATTGTGCTTGAGCGCAATCCGCAATACTGGGATAACGCGAAAACCGTCATTAATCAGGTTACCTACCTGCCGATCTCTTCCGAAGTTACCGACGTTAACCGCTACCGCAGCGGCGAAATCGACATGACCTATAACAACATGCCGATTGAACTGTTCCAGAAACTGAAAAAAGAGATCCCGCAAGAAGTGCATGTCGATCCGTATCTCTGCACCTATTACTACGAAATTAATAACCAGAAAGCACCGTTTACCGATGTCCGCGTCCGTACCGCGCTGAAAATGGCGCTGGATCGCGATATTATCGTTAATAAAGTGAAGAATCAGGGCGACCTGCCGGCCTATAGCTATACCCCGCCGTATACCGATGGCATGAAAGTTGTCAAACCAGAATGGTTTACCTGGTCTCAGGACAAGCGTAACGAAGAAGCGAAAAAACTGCTGGCGGAAGCCGGATATACCGCTGATAAACCGCTGACCTTTAATTTACTGTATAACACTTCCGATCTGCATAAAAAACTGGCTATTGCCGTGGCGTCCATCTGGAAGAAAAACCTGGGGGCTAACGTCAAGCTGGAAAATCAGGAATGGAAAACCTTCCTCGATAACCGTCATCAGGGGACCTTCGACGTGGCGCGTGCCGGCTGGTGTGCGGATTACAACGAACCAACCTCATTCCTGAATACGATGCTGAGCGACAGCTCAAATAACACCTCTCATTATAAGAGCCCGGCTTTCGATAAAATCATCGCCGAAACATTACAAACTAATGATGACGCGAAGCGTGCCGACCTGTATGCGCAAGCAGAACAGCAGCTCGATAAAGATTCTGTGATCGTGCCGGTCTTCTATTACGTCAACGCCCGTCTGGTTAAACCGTGGGTGGGCGGCTATACCGGTAAAGACCCGTTAGATAATATCTACGTTAAAAACCTTTATATTATCAAACATTAATGGCAATACGTGGGGCAGGCGACGCTTGCCCCACCGTGTCTGAATTCATCGCACTCGATAGGCACAGGCCAGAAGGTACGGGCAATGTTAAAATTTATTTTTCGTCGCTGTCTGGAAGCGATTCCGACGCTATTTATTCTTATTACGATCTCTTTCTTCATGATGCGTC
The DNA here is from genome assembly GCF_000735435.1 of Klebsiella planticola ATCC 33531. Lineage (GTDB taxonomy): Bacteria > Pseudomonadota > Gammaproteobacteria > Enterobacterales > Enterobacteriaceae > Klebsiella > Klebsiella planticola. The sequence goes on from NZ_JMPP01000033.1 coordinate 13,414, forward strand.
TGGCGCCGGGAAGTCCATTTACCGGTGAACGCACGCTGCCGCCGGAAGTGATGGCGAATATTGAAGCTAAATACCATTTAAACGACCCCATCATGACCCAGTACTTCAATTATCTGAAGCAGCTGGCGCACGGTGATTTCGGTCCCTCTTTTAAATATAAAGACTATTCGGTAAACGATCTGGTGGCGTCGAGCTTCCCGGTTTCCGCTAAATTAGGGCTTGCCGCCTTCCTGTTGGCGGTCGTTCTCGGCGTGACGGCAGGGGTTATTGCGGCCCTGAAGCAGAATACAAAATGGGATTATGCGGTCATGGGGGTGGCAATGACCGGCGTGGTGATACCCAGTTTCGTGGTTGCGCCGCTGCTGGTGATGATATTCGCCATCACGCTGCACTGGTTGCCCGGCGGCGGCTGGAACGGCGGGGCGCTGAAATTTATGATTCTGCCGATGGTGGCCTTATCGTTAGCCTATATCGCCAGTATCGCGCGTATTACCCGCGGTTCAATGATTGAGGTCCTGCATTCCAACTTTATCCGCACCGCGCGCGCGAAAGGGCTGCCGATGCGGCGCATTATTTTGCGTCATGCGCTGAAACCCGCTCTGCTGCCGGTTCTTTCTTATATGGGGCCAGCATTTGTGGGGATCATCACCGGCTCAATGGTCATCGAAACGATCTACGGTCTTCCGGGTATTGGTCAGCTTTTTGTGAATGGCGCGCTTAACCGCGACTATTCGCTGGTGCTGAGCCTGACCATTCTGGTCGGCGCGCTGACTATTCTGTTTAACGCGATTGTTGACGTGCTGTATGCCGTTATCGATCCGAAGATTCGCTATTGAGGCTGGAGTTCGCCATGATGTTAAGTAAGAAAAGCAACGAGGCGTTGGAAAACTTCAGTGAAAAGCTGGAAGTCGAAGGACGTAGTTTATGGCAGGACGCCCGCCGTCGTTTTATGCATAACCGTGCCGCCGTTGCCAGCCTGATTGTGCTGGTGATTATCGCACTGTTCGTGACTATTGCACCGATGGTATCGCAGTTCTCCTACTTCGATACCGACTGGGGCATGATGTCCAGTGCGCCGGATACGACATCCGGCCACTACTTTGGTACCGACTCTTCCGGCCGCGACCTGCTGGTTCGCGTCGCTATCGGCGGGCGTATCTCGCTGATGGTCGGGGTGGCTGCGGCGCTGGTGGCGGTGGTTCTTGGTACGCTCTACGGTTCACTTTCCGGCTACCTGGGCGGCAAAGTCGATTCCGTGATGATGCGTCTGCTGGAGATCCTCAACTCCTTTCCGTTCATGTTCTTCGTTATCCTGCTCGTCACCTTCTTTGGCCAGAACATCCTGCTGATTTTCGTTGCCATCGGCATGGTCTCCTGGCTGGATATGGCGCGTATTGTTCGCGGCCAGACGCTGAGCCTGAAGCGCAAAGAGTTTATCGAAGCGGCGCAGGTCGGCGGTGTTTCAACATTCAGTATTGTGGTTCGGCATATCGTGCCTAACGTACTGGGTGTGGTGGTGGTGTACGCCTCTCTGCTGGTTCCGAGCATGATCCTGTTTGAATCCTTCTTAAGCTTCCTTGGTCTGGGTACTCAGGAACCGCTGAGCAGCTGGGGTGCGCTGCTCAGCGATGGCGCGAACTCTATGGAAGTGTCGCCGTGGTTGCTGCTGTTTCCAGCGGGGTTCCTGGTGGTTACGCTGTTCTGTTTTAACTTTATCGGCGATGGCCTGCGTGATGCCCTCGACCCGAAAGATCGCTAAGGAGCGCCGTCATGAGCACAATTGAAACGGCAAAAGCGCCGCAGGCACAGCAACAATCCGGCCTGCTGCTGGATGTCAAAGATCTCCGCGTCACGTTCAAAACGCCTGATGGCGATGTCACGGCGGTGAATGACCTCAATTTTAACCTGCGAGCCGGGGAAACGCTGGGCATCGTCGGCGAATCGGGTTCCGGTAAGTCGCAGACCGCGTTTGCTTTAATGGGCCTGTTGGCTTCCAACGGTCAGATTGGCGGGTCGGCTCTGTTTAACGGCCGTCAGATTCTCAATCTGCCGGAGCGCGATCTGAATAAGCTTCGCGCCGAACAAATTTCCATGATATTCCAGGACCCGATGACCTCCCTGAACCCGTATATGCGGGTGGGTGAGCAGCTGATGGAAGTTCTGATGTTGCATAAAGGTCTGGGAAAAGCCGAAGCCTTTGAAGAGTCGGTGAAGATGCTGGATGCGGTTAAGATGCCGGAAGCGCGTAAGCGCATGAAAATGTATCCGCACGAATTCTCCGGCGGGATGCGTCAGCGCGTGATGATTGCGATGGCGCTGCTGTGCCGGCCTAAACTGCTGATTGCCGATGAGCCGACAACTGCTCTGGATGTTACGGTTCAGGCGCAAATCATGACCCTGTTGAATGAGCTTAAGCGCGAGTTCAATACGGCGATCATTATGATTACTCACGATCTTGGGGTCGTCGCCGGGATCTGCGATAAAGTGCTGGTGATGTATGCCGGGCGGACCATGGAATACGGCATGGCGCGGGATGTCTTTTATCATCCTTCCCATCCGTACTCTATCGGCTTGCTGAACGCGGTTCCGCGTCTGGACGCCGAGGGCGAGTCGCTGTTGACCATCCCGGGCAACCCGCCAAACCTGCTGCGTCTGCCGAAAGGCTGCCCGTTCCAGCCGCGTTGTCCGCATGCGATGGAGATTTGTCATAGTGCTCCACCTCTGGAGGAGTTTGCACCGGGCCGCCTGCGCGCCTGCTTTCAACTGGTAGGGGATCTGCTATGACCGCCGTTACGGAACAAAGAAAAGTCCTGCTCGAAATTGCCGATCTGAAAGTCCACTTTGATATTAAGGATGGCAAACAGTGGTTCTGGCAGCCGTCCAAAACGCTGAAAGCGGTGGATGGCGTCACGCTGCGTCTCTACGAGGGCGAAACGCTGGGCGTGGTCGGGGAATCCGGCTGCGGCAAGTCGACCTTTGCCCGGGCAATTATTGGTCTGGTGAAGGCGACCGACGGCAAAGTCGCCTGGCTTGGCAAAGATCTGTTAGGCATGAAGCAGGAACAGTGGCGCGATGTTCGCAGCGATATCCAGATGATCTTCCAGGATCCGCTGGCTTCGCTCAACCCGCGTATGACTATCGGCGAAATTATTGCCGAGCCGCTGCGCACCTATCATCCCAAAATGTCGCGTCAGGAAGTCCGTGACCGGGTGAAAGCGATGATGATGAAAGTGGGTCTGTTGCCGAACCTGATTAACCGCTATCCGCACGAGTTTTCCGGCGGCCAGTGCCAGCGTATCGGTATCGCCCGTGCGCTGATTCTCGAGCCGAAGCTGATTATCTGCGATGAGCCGGTTTCGGCGCTGGACGTTTCGATTCAGGCGCAGGTCGTTAACCTGCTGCAGCAGCTGCAGCGCGAAATGGGGCTGTCGCTGATCTTTATCGCTCACGATCTGGCGGTGGTGAAGCATATTTCCGATCGCGTTCTGGTGATGTATCTGGGCCATGCGGTGGAGCTGGGGACTTATGATGAGGTGTACCACAATCCGCTGCACCCCTATACCAAAGCGCTGATGTCCGCGGTGCCGATTCCGGACCCGGATCTGGAAAAGAACAAAACCATCCAGCTGCTGGAGGGGGAGCTGCCGTCGCCGATTAACCCGCCGTCGGGGTGTGTTTTCCGTACACGTTGTCCCATCGCCGGGCCAGAATGTGCGAAAACGCGGCCGGTGCTGGAGGGGAGTTTCCGACATGCGGTTTCCTGCCTGAAGGTAGACCCGTTATAATCTCTGGGGCTGACGTAGGTCAGCCCTTTTTTTTGCGAGGTTAAACGTGGCTGTTCATTTTCACGCCGCTCGCCAGCGGTTGTATCATTTACTCTTCGATCAAACCCGTCGTTCCGGACGACGATTTGAAGGCCTGTGCGGTATTTTTGCGCTTTTGAGCGTGCTGGTGATTTTTATTGAGTCCGGTCTGGGTACGCAATATCACCTGACGTTTGATGAATGGCACATTTTTGTCTGGCTGGAGCTGTTTGTCACCGCTGTTTTTACCCTCGAATATTTCCTGCGTATTATCAGCTGGCCGAAACCCTTCAGCTATATTTTCAGCTTTTGGGGGGTGATAGATTTAGCCACCATCCTGCCGCTCTATGTGATGTGGATGTGGCCGGAAATGAGCCTCAATTATGTCTTTGCGTGGCGTGCGATGCGGGCGATTCGCTGCTTGCGTATTCTTAAACTGCTGCGCTTTATGCCGTCATTGAATATTTTCTGGGCGGCAATCGTTAGCGCCCGCCATCAGCTGATCCTCTTTTATTCCTTTATTGCCATCGTGATGGTTATCTTTGGTTCGCTGATGTATCTGATTGAAGGGCCGCAGTATGGGTTTACCACCTTAAATGCATCGGTCTACTGGGCGATTGTGACCATTACGACGGTAGGGTATGGCGATATTACGCCGCATACGCCGATCGGTAGAATTCTGGCCTCGGTTCTGATCTTAATCGGCTATTCCATTATCGCCATCCCGACCGGGCTTATCACCACGCATATGACCAGCGCATTACAACATCGCCGCGCGCGCGCGTGTCCAAACTGTCAGCACGCCGCGCATGATAAAAATGCGCGTTTTTGCAACGCCTGCGGGAGTGAACTGCCGGAATAGTCGGGGAAGAAAAATAAAACGGCAGGCGGTGTGGTGACCGTCTGCCGTTTTTTGTGCTTTAGTATGGGAGAGGCTTATTCACGCCACAGAATATGGCACAGCTTATGGTCTTTTTCACGGCACAGCAGAATACGCGCAAAGATATCGTTAATTTCGCCGCCATCGGTATCGGCAAGACCAATCACGACTTCGGCGAAAAAGTCCGGGTTGAGGTCATAATCGACATGCTCTTCCCAGTCCGGCGCGGGGTCAAACAGCTCGGCGCCGCCGCGTTCTTCAAACTGCAGGTTAAACAGAATGACATCCGCCGGATCGAGGTTATCGACAGCCAGCTCCAGGAAGATGTCATAAGCTTGTTCAAGCGTTTCGTCTTCGGTCAGGCGATTGTTTAAATCCATATCCATGATTGCTACCCGTTAAACATCTGATTGGCACGTTTTACAGCAACGGACTGAAGAAGTAAAACAGTCGCTCGGTGATCCGCTGCCAGAGCGGTCGTTTTAACCACAGCCGCGCGTCCAGCAGGCGCGAACGGGAAATATAATCGTCCTGAACGGCCGCCAGATCGCCGCCGAATCCGACGTCGTCAATGACCAGCGTGATTTCGAAATTAAGCCACAGGCTGCGCATATCGAGATTCACGGTACCGACCAGGCTGAGCTCGCCGTCGACCAGTACGCTTTTGGTATGCAGCAGGCCGCCTTCAAACTGATAAATTTTAACCCCGGCCGCCAACAGCTCGGTAAAGAAGGCCCGACTGGCCCAGCCAACCAGCAGCGAATCATTCTTACGCGGCAGGATAATGCTGACGTCGACCCCGCGTTGCGCCGCGGTGCAGATAGCATGCAGCAGATCGTCGCTGGGCACGAAGTAAGGGGTGGTCATGATCAGATGTTCTTTGGCGGAATAGGCGGCGGTGAGGAGCGCCTGATGAATCAGGTCTTCCGGGAAACCGGGGCCAGAAGCAATGGTATGAATCGTGTGTCCGCTGGCTTCTTCAAAGGGCATAATATTGAGATCCGGCGGCGGCGGTAAAATACGTTTGCCGGTTTCAATTTCCCAGTCGCAGGAGTAGACGATGCCCATCGCCGTGGCGACCGGGCCTTCCATCCGCGCCATCAGATCAATCCACTGCCCGACGCCGGAATCCTGTTTAAAGAAGCGCGGGTCGACCATGTTCATACTGCCGGTATAGGCAATATAGTTATCAATCATCACCATTTTGCGGTGCTGGCGCAGATCCATGCGGCGCAGAAAAACACGCATCAGGTTGACCTTCAGCGCTTCGACCACCTCGATACCGGCGTTACGCATCATGGCTGCCCACGGGCTGCGGAAAAAGGCGACGCTGCCGGCGGAATCAAGCATCAGGCGGCAGTGAACGCCGCGCCGCGCCGCCGCCATCAACGATTCCGCGACCTTATCGGCCATGCCGCCAGGTTGCCAGATGTAAAACACCATCTCAATATTGTGCCGCGCCAGCTGGATATCGCGCATCAGCGCCTGCATCACGTCATCAGATTCGGTCAACAGCTGTAGCTGATTGCCCTTAACGCCGGCGATCCCCTGACGGCGTTCGCAGAGCTTAAACAGCGACTCGGCGACCGGGCTGTTATCCTCGGCAAAAATATGTTTGCAGGCTTTGAGATCGTTTAGCCATTTGGCGGTGGAGGGCCACATCGCCCGGGCTCGTTCCGCACGACGTTTACCCAGGTGCAGCTCGCCAAATGAGAGATAGGCAATAATACCAACCAGCGGAAGAATATAGATAATCAGCAACCACGCCATTGCTGAAGGTACGGCGCGCCGTTTCATCAGAATGCGTAATGTTACACCGGCGATGAGTAACCAGTAACCGAGGATGACCAGCCAGTTCACCACCGTGTAAAAGGTTGTCATAGATGAAAAATCCTTTTGAATAACTCTATGTCATGAGTTTACGCATCAACATCCATCTGGCAAATAAAAACGCAGCGAAAGCGTTGGTCAGCCAGATTCATGGGTTTATAATGTGGTCTGTTTTTCACTTGTAGAGTAGTAGCAATGAAGCGTAGTAGAACGGAAGTAGGGCGCTGGCGCATGCTAAGACAGGTGAGTCGCCGCAAGTCCCGCTGGCTGGAAGCCCAATCGCGCCGCAACATGCGCATCCTCTCCATCAGGAAGGAACTGGTGAAACGACAACGTGGTTCCCTGCTGTTTGTCTTCACTGAGTACTGATATAAAAGGCACCGTTTACGGTGCCTCTGTTTTGCTGTCGGACGATCTCAGAATACTTTCTTGTAAGGCTTCACGGAGACGTTCTGATACACGCCAGCCGCGATGTAAGGGTCATCATTTGCCCATGCTTTTGCGACTTCCAGCGATTCAAATTCCGCAATGACCGTTGAGCCCGTAAACCCGGCGGCGCCAGGCTCATTACTGTCGACGGCAGGCATTGGCCCGGCGGTCAACAGGCGACCTTCATCTTGTAACAGCTGCAAACGTGCCAGGTGGGCGGGACGTACCGACAAGCGTTTTTCCAGAGAATCGGCAATGTCTTCAGCGTAGATAACGTAAAGCACGGCAAGGCTCCTTATCAATAAACAGGCGAATCACGTTAAGTGAATCCGTCGTTGACTGCAATGTAAAGATGCGTACCGGCTTAAAATGCCATGCTTCAGAAAATTTTTCCCACAAAACGGGGCAAATTTTGATGCAAGATAACAAGGCTTATTGAATATGATTGCTATTTGCATTTAAAATCGGGGCATCATTTTTCAACAGAAACGACTATGAGCGCAATGACCCTTGATTTACCTCGCCGCTTCCCGTGGCCGACGCTGCTGTCCGTGGCTATCCACGGTGCCGTTGTGGCGGGGTTGCTTTATACCTCGGTACATCAGGTTATTGAACGGCCCTCTCCCTCGCAACCCATCGAAATTACGATGGTTGCGCCGGCAGATCTCGAACCGCCTCAGGCCGCACAGCCGGTAGTGGAACCCGTTGTTGAACCGGAGCCTGAACCGGAAGTCGTGCCGGAACCGGAGCCGCCAAAAGAAGCGCCGGTCGTCATTCACAAGCCCGAACCCAAACCGAAGCCGAAGCCTAAACCGAAGCCGAAGCCGGAGAAGAAGGTTGAGCAGCCGAAGCGTGATGTGAAACCGGCGGAAACGCGCGTGGCTTCACCGTTTGAAACGACCAATACCGCGCCAGCGCGTACGCAGCCGAACGCCGCACCGGCAACGGCGAAACCGACTCTGACCGCGCCGAGCGGCCCGCGAGCGCTAAGCCGCAACCAGCCGGCATACCCGGCACGTGCCCAGGCGTTGCGCATTGAAGGCTCTGTTCGCGTCAAGTTTGATGTCACGCCAGATGGGCGGGTGGATAACGTAGAAATTCTCTCTGCGCAGCCAGCCAACATGTTTGAACGCGATGTGAAAAACGCGCTGCGCAAATGGCGCTATGAAGCGGGCAAACCAGGAACCGGCGTCACCATGACGATCAAATTCCGTCTGAAGGGCGTAGAGATTAGCTGACCGTGTTGTAATCAGGCCCCTTATGGGGCCTTTTCCATTAATACCGCATCCAGCGCTTTCTGTGCCGTCACCAGATGCTGACCGCCGAATAAAATCGCCCGGTTTAACAACGTGTAGAGCTGATAAACCGGCTGACGCTCAAGGAAACCGGAGGGCAGCGGCGATATTGACTGGTAGCCATCGTAGATCTGCGGTGGCTGTTCAGGGTGTAGCGGCAGCATCGCCAGATCGCACTCTCTGTCTCCCCAGTAACAGGCGGGATCGAAGATGTAGGGGCCGTTGGGTCCTAGCGCGCAGTTCCCCGACCACAAATCACCATGTAGCAATGACGGTTGAGGCTGGTGATTGCTCAGACGCTGCTGCACATTATCGACGATGCTGTCGATATCACCGAAGCTGAGCCCTTTTTCGGCAGCCAGCTCCAGCTGCCAGCCGATACGCTGTTCGGCAAAGAAAGTCGACCAGCGGCGTTGCCAGGCGTTGGGCTGCGGGGTGGTGGAAAGGTCGTTATCAAAATCCAGCCCAAACTGCGGCTGATCGCTCCACTGATGCAGATGCGCAATATGCTGACCGAGTAAGAAGGCGTTGTGCGCGTCCAGCGGGCGAGGGGGCAGATATTCCATGACCAGGAAACTGTAGTCGCGATCGCTGCCAACTGCATAAACCTGCGGAACGCTAACGGTTTTACTCCGCGACAGCAGCTCAAGCTGGTCTGCTTCAGCGGTAAAGATAGGCAGAAGCTCGCGCTCATCACATTTAACAAAGTAGTCCCGTCCGCCGAAACGTAAATGCCAGGCCGCATGAATTTCACCGCCGGGCAGTTCGTTGCGAAGTTCGATTTCAGCTGTTTCGGAATGCCAGTCGCTTAACAACGTGCTGATAGCTTGCCACATGCTGTCTCTCCCCTTGTTTTCCACCATTTCATAAGGTTAGCCCATAACCCCGGTGTAAAATTCGAACTGACGCACAACTGGCGCGCTCCGCTGCACGAATCGCACTTATTGAGCTTTCAACCACTCGGCAAATGTGGTGACGGTAACATCAACGGGGCGACCCAGCGCCGTTTCCGCCAATCCGGCGCTAAGCGCTTTGACCTCGTCGGCGCTTTGCGCGGAAATCAGGCCAAAGGTATTCGTACCCAGTTCATGGACCTTGCCGTTTTCGTCATTCAGCACAAGAGTAAATCCTGCGCGGGTGAGATGATTACTTAGCTCGTTAATTTCAGTCAGCGTCTCTTCCTGAAAGTTAACCGTGACGACGCGGGTAACAATTTCTGTGCTCATTTTTCACCCTGTTGTAATCCATGGAATTTTCAGCATAGACCATGATGATGATTTGGCGACTCCCTCTGCGCCAGCAGAGGGAAGGGGAACTAGCGACCGCACAGGTAAGTATAGATTTTGTGCGTGTTTTCCAGCGAGCACAGACGGGTACCCTGGTTAATGGTGGCGGCGCTACCGGCGGCGACGCCGAAGCGGACCATATCCTCCAGACTGGCATCTTCCGCCAGGCGCAGGGTCATTGCGCCGACCATGCTGTCGCCGGCGCCAACGGTACTTTGGCTTTTCATCGGCGGCGGCACGACCTGTACACTGCCGCTGGCATCTACCCCCAGCGCACCCTGTGGGCCGAGTGAGACGACAACCCGGCGGACCTTACCCGAACGAATCAGCTCCTCCGCCGCACGTCGAACGTCATCGGGTTGGCTCAGATCGCGCCCCACCAGGGCACTCAGCTCTTTTTGGTTAGGCTTGACGAGCTCAATATTACCGACATCAAGAGCGGCCGCCAGCGCCTCGCCCGAACTATCAATGATGCAGCGAAGCCCGTGACGCTGCGCGCTTTTGACTAACTGAGTCAGGTTATCAACGCCGATGCCAGGTGGCAGGCTGCCGCTCACCACCAGCAATGAGCCGCTCTCGATTGCCAGAACCTTTTCTTCGAGACGACGGAACTCCTCTTCCGTTAAGGCGGCGCCAGGCATCACGAAGCGGTATTGTTCGCCGCTGGCGCCCACGTGCACATGCAGATTTTGCCGCGTCCAGTCTTGCGCTTCGACAGGCTCAACCGGGACCTGTTCTGCAGTGAGTAGCGCCGTAAGGTGTTCGCCGGTGGCGCCACCGGCCGGGTAGATGGCCGTTGCGTTACCACCGAGAAAGGTGATGGCACGTGCGACGTTGATACCGCCGCCGCCGGGTTCGAAAACCGGTGCGCTGCAGCGGAGTTTTCCTTCAGGATACATTTGCGGTGTCAGCGTTGCGCTGTCGAGTGAGGGAGCCAGCGTTAGCGTATAGATTTTGGTCATCTAATTTCCTCCATGATACGGGTTAAGCTGTTGTGTTTTTAAGCATGGCACTTCTTACCGGGAAGGGGAAGCGATTGCCGGTCGCGATTTGTAAAGCGCTTTTTATTTTTATCTTTATGAAATAAAGATTGTTCTAAGAGCTGTCTTATTCAAAAAATGAAATAGTAATTGATTGCTATGTTAATCGTGCTTTTTTATAATTCTTTGCCTTTCATTGGACCTGCAAGATACAAATATCATTCAAGATGCGTCGAGGCGGCGAGGGAAGCCATCCCACGAAAGCACAGTTCATACTGTGTGGGGGATGTCTTAGTGACGCCAGCAAAGAAGTAGCCTGAAGGATGACGCGTATAGCGATCCTTGCGAAAGTTTCCGGGACCAGCTGGGTCTCTCTTTTTGTTGTACGGACTCTAAATTAAATGAAGCTTTTGAAGACAGTACCCGCAGCGGCTTTGCTGGCGGGGGGGCTCTTTGCGTCTGCGCACGCATTGGCCGATGATTCCGTTTTTACTGTTATGGATGACCCTTCCACTGCCAAAAAACCTTTCGAAGGTGCGGTTAACGCCGGTTATCTGGCGCAGTCCGGAAATACGAAAAGTTCTTCAATGACCGCGGATTCTACGTTGACCTGGTACGGCGATACGACGGCATGGTCGCTGTGGGGTAACGCCAGCAACACATCGTCCAACGATCAGCGCTCCTCCGAAAAATACGCGGTTGGCGGCCGTAGTCGCTACAACCTGACCGACAGCAACTACGTGTTTGGCCAGGCCAGCTGGTTGACTGACCGCTATAATGGCTACCAACAACGCGACGTTTTAACCGCGGGTTATGGTCGCCAGATTCTGAACGGTCCGGTCCACAGCCTGCGCTTTGAATTTGGTCCTGGCGTGCGCTATGACGAGTATACCGATGGCGATAATGATACCCAGCCGCTGGGCTATGCTTCCGGTACCTGGGCCTGGCAGATGACCGATAACACCAAGTTCACCCAAGGGGTGTCGGTGTTTGGTGCCCAGGACACGACGCTGAACTCGGAAAGTGCCCTGAACGTCGCTATCAATGCGCATTTTGCACTGCGGGTTGCCTACAACCTGACCTGGAACTCCGAGCCGCCGTCATCGGCGCCGAATCATACCGATCGCCGCACGACGCTGTCTCTGGGTTATAAGATGTAATTTATTTCAGGCCGGGAAACCGGCCTGATTGTTTTAAAATTCACAACCGCTGGCATTATTATTTTTGGTCTTTTGTTTTGTTTTTTATAAAAAGAAAATAACTCCATAATTTCCTCATAATTCATTTTTTCCTGACAACTCTGCAGATAATTTGACACAAATAGCTAAATATTTAGTCGGACAAAAGTGTGATCGGGATCTATACTGTTGACTATCGACGAAGATGAGATCTTTGCCGGACTACCTTCAGTAAATAAGAGAATCACCATCATGAAAAATAGCAAAATCGCGACTGCGGCTGTGATGCTGTGCACCCTGTCTTTTGGCGTGTTCGCCGCTAACCCGGTCCCGCAGCCAGGCAACACTGACCATACGCAGGTCGGTATTGCCAAAGCTACCGATGTTGAAGCCGGATCAAATATTGCTCCCGGTTCACAATCAACGGGTCACTCTATGGATGATGCATTTAATGTCCATACCCTTGTTGCCGGCGAGTGGTCCTGATTTTCATCTGTAGATAATATGATGACATTTCAGGGGATATAAAGCCGGGTAGAGATGTACCGGTTTATTTCCTGAAGAGTGGTCAAGGCGATTCTTCCACTTTGCTATTTCTTGCCATTACCTGTTGTGGCGCGAGCTGTTTTTCTATTTTCATCCGTCGTCCCGGCATGTTGTTCCTGTGGCTGAATATCCAGCGCATGATTTCTGTTCCCCTTGTTTTATCCCTGACCGCCACCATTTATCTTGTTCTGACTTTTAACACGCACTAATGATGTGTAAACTAAGGGCCGGTGTTATCAACAGGCGGCTGCAGGTGGGAACGGTTCGGTAAACGGTCGTCCTCATATTTCGCAGAGTGAAGCGGGAACTGAGCTATAACTTGTTGATAATTATTATTATATTGTTTTGTATGTGCTCTTTCGTGTGGGGCACCACTGCAAATAAGGACATAAAATGCCTGTAATTACGCTTCCTGATGGCAGTCAACGCCATTTTGACCACGCCGTTAGCCCGCTGGATGTTGCTCTGGATATCGGTCCAGGCCTGGCGAAAGCTACGATCGCTGGACGAGTGAATGGTGAGCTGGTCGACGCCAGCGACCTCATCGAAAACGATGCAACCCTCTCCATCATTACCGCAAAAGATGAAGACGGTCTGGAAATCATTCGTCACTCCTGCGCGCATCTGCTCGGTCATGCGATTAAGCAGCTGTGGCCAAACACCAAGATGGCTATCGGCCCGGTTATCGATAACGGCTTCTATTATGATGTCGATCTCGATCATACGCTGACCCAGGAAGATATCGACGCGCTCGAAAAACGTATGCACGAGCTCGCCGAGAAGAATTATGACGTCATCAAGAAGAAAGTCAGCTGGCACGAAGCGCGTGAAACCTTTGTGAAGCGTGGCGAAACTTATAAAGTTTCCATTCTTGATGAAAATATCGCCCATGATGACAAGCCTGGCTTGTATCATCATGAAGAGTACGTCGACATGTGCCGTGGACCGCACGTGCCGAATATGCGTTTTTGTCATCACTTTAAACTGATGAAAACCGCAGGCGCGTACTGGCGCGGCGACAGCAACAACAAGATGTTGCAGCGTATTTACGGTACCGCATGGGCAGATAAAAAAGCGCTTAACGCGCATCTGCTGCGTCTGGAAGAAGCGTCCAAACGTGACCATCGCAAGATTGGCAAGCAGCTCGACCTGTATCATATGCAGGAAGAAGCGCCGGGTATGGTCTTCTGGCATAACGACGGCTGGACAATCTTCCGCGAGCTGGAAGTGTTTGTGCGCTCCAAGCTGAAAGAGTACCAGTACCAGGAAGTAAAAGGCCCGTTCATGATGGACCGTGTGCTGTGGGAAAAAACCGGGCACTGGGACAACTACAAAGATGCGATGTTCACCACCTCTTCTGAGAACCGTGAATACTGCATCAAGCCGATGAACTGTCCGGGTCACGTGCAGATCTTTAATCAGGGTCTGAAATCGTACCGCGATCTGCCGCTGCGTATGGCGGAATTCGGTAGCTGCCATCGTAACGAGCCTTCGGGCGCGCTGCATGGTCTGATGCGTGTACGTGGCTTCACGCAGGATGATGCCCACATCTTCTGTACTGAAGATCAGGTCCGTGATGAAGTCAACGCCTGTATTCGTATGGTCTACGATATGTACAGCACTTTTGGCTTCGAGAAAATCGTCGTCAAACTCTCAACTCGTCCGGAAAAACGTATCGGAAGCGACGAGACCTGGGATCGTGCTGAGGCGGATCTGGCGGTCGCGCTGGAAGAAAACAATATCCCGTTTGAATATCAACTGGGTGAAGGCGCGTTCTACGGTCCGAAAATTGAATTTACTCTGTATGACTGCCTCGATCGTGCATGGCAGTGCGGTACTGTACAGCTGGACTTCTCTCTGCCGCAGCGTTTAAGCGCCTCTTATGTGGGCGAAAATAACGAGCGTCAGGTACCGGTAATGATTCACCGCGCCATTCTGGGGTCCATGGAGCGCTTCATTGGCATCCTGACCGAAGAGTTTGCCGGCTTCTTCCCAACCTGGCTTGCGCCGGTGCAGGTCGTGGTGATGAATATTACCGATTCTCAGTCTGAATACGTTAACGAATTGACTCGTAAACTACAAAATGCGGGCATTCGGGTAAAAGCGGACTTGAGAAATGAGAAGATTGGCTTTAAAATCCGCGAGCACACTTTACGTCGTGTCCCGTATATGTTGGTCTGTGGCGACAAAGAAGTCGAAGCCGGCAAAGTGGCCGTGCGTACCCGTCGTGGTAAAGACCTCGGCAGCATGGACGTAAATGAAGTGATCGAAAAGCTGCAACAAGAGATTCGCAGCCGCAGTCTTCAACAACTGGAGGAATAAGGTATTAAAGGCGGAAAACGAGTTCAAACGGCGCGTCCGAATCGTATTAATGGCGAAATTCGCGCGCAAGAAGTTCGCTTAACAGGTCTGGAAGGCGAGCAGCTTGGTATTGTGAGTCTGAGAGAAGCTCTGGAAAAAGCTGAAGAAGCCGGAGTAGACTTAGTCGAAATCAGCCCTAACGCCGAGCCGCCGGTTTGTCGTATTATGGATTACGGCAAATTCCTCTATGAAAAGAGCAAGTCTTCTAAGGAACAGAAGAAAAAGCAAAAAGTTATCCAGGTTAAGGAAATCAAATTCCGTCCTGGCACCGATGATGGCGACTACCAGGTAAAACTCCGCAGCCTGGTTCGCTTTCTGGAAGAGGGTGATAAAGCTAAGATCACGCTGCGTTTCCGCGGTCGTGAGATGGCTCACCAGCAGATCGGTATGGAAGTGCTTAACCGCGTCCGTGACGATCTGAGTGAACTGGCAGTGGTCGAATCCTTCCCATCGAAGATCGAAGGCCGCCAGATGATCATGGTGCTCGCTCCTAAGAAGAAACAGTAAGGCCTTCAAGTAGCAACTCCTGTGGAGCCCTCAGGCTTCGCAGGCGTTGTTCGCCTATGTTTCGTTTATTAACAATGCGAAGTGGAAGTTATTAAAATGCCAAAAATTAAGACCGTACGCGGTGCTGCTAAGCGCTTCAAAAAAACCGGTAAAGGTGGTTTTAAGCACAAGCACGCTAACCTGCGTCACATTCTGACTAAAAAAGCTACCAAGCGTAAACGTCACCTGCGTCCGAAAGCCATGGTTTCCAAAGGCGATCTGGGCCTGGTAATCGCGTGCCTGCCGTACGCATAAGTCGTTAACCCTTTTAAACTTTTTAATTAGAATAGATACAGGAGAGCACATATGGCTCGCGTAAAACGTGGTGTAGTTGCCCGTGCACGTCACAAGAAAATTTTGAAACAAGCTAAAGGCTACTACGGTGCGCGTTCTCGCGTATACCGCGTTGCCTTCCAGGCTGTTATCAAAGCTGGTCAGTACGCTTATCGTGACCGTCGTCAGAAAAAGCGTCAGTTCCGTCAACTGTGGATTGCGCGTATCAACGCAGCAGCACGTCAGAACGGTATTTCTTACAGCAAATTCATCAACGGCCTGAAAAAAGCCTCTGTTGAAATCGACCGTAAGATCCTGGCTGACATCGCCGTATTCGACAAATTAGCGTTCACCGCGCTGGTCGAAAAAGCGAAAGCAGCTCTGGCATAAGCCAGTTGAAAGAGGGAGCTTGTCTCCCTCTTTTCGTTTCAACACCATCAATACATTGACTTTTATTGCCGTAAGCTTTTCAATACAGGTCTTACGTTTCGTACCAGACAAGGTAATGCAAGCATGAATGCTGCTATTTTCCGCTTCTTTTTTTACTTTAGCACCTGAACTCAGGAGGCTAGCGCGTGAAAGAAGAAACGGAAAACAGCGCCAGAAAGCCTCCCACTGTGGAGGCTTTTTTCGTATATGAACGTGTTCATTCTATTTCAAGCTGCAGGTGCGTGGGCTGAGCGCGCATTCGGCGACAGCGGTTTTCTGCGCTAAGTGCCATGCGGCCCGGCGCCGCCTGTAACTCGAAATAGTCAGAATAAAATAATGACCATAACCGGTGTCTGCACCGACATAATGAGGAAAACCATGTCACATCTCGCAGAGCTGGTTGCCAGTGCGAAGGCAGCCATTAATGAGGCATCAGATGTTGCCGCGCTGGACAACGTCCGCGTGGAATACCTGGGGAAGAAAGGGCATCTGACCCTTCAGATGACAACCCTGCGTGAACTGCCGCCAGAAGAGCGTCCGGCGGCTGGTGCGGTCATCAACGAAGCGAAAGAGCAGGTCCAGCAGGCGCTTAACGCGCGTAAAGCGGATCTGGAAGGCGCAGCGTTGAATGCGCGTCTGGCCGCAGAGACTATCGATGTCTCTCTGCCGGGTCGCCGTATTGAAAACGGCGGTCTGCATCCGGTGACCCGTACCATCGATCGCATCGAAAACTTCTTCGGCGAGCTTGGCTTCACCGTCGCGACCGGTCCGGAAATCGAAGATGACTACCACAACTTTGATGCGCTGAACATTCCGGGACACCACCCGGCACGTGCCGATCACGATACCTTCTGGTTTGATGCGACGCGTCTGCTGCGTACCCAAACCTCCGGCGTGCAAATTCGCACTATGGAAAACCAGCAGCCGCCGATCCGCATTATTGCGCCGGGCCGCGTTTACCGTAACGACTACGACCAGACCCACACGCCGATGTTCCACCAGATGGAAGGTCTGATTGTTGATACCAATATCAACTTCACCAACCTGAAAGGGACGCTGCACGACTTCCTGAATAACTTCTTTGAGGAAGACCTGCAGATTCGTTTCCGTCCATCCTACTTCCCGTTTACCGAACCGTCCGCGGAAGTTGACGTGATGGGTAAAAACGGCAAGTGGCTGGAAGTGCTGGGCTGCGGGATGGTGCATCCGAACGTGCTGCGTAATGTTGGCATCGATCCGGAAGTCTACTCCGGTTTTGCCTTCGGCATGGGGATGGAGCGTCTGACGATGCTGCGCTACGGCGTGACCGATTTACGTGCGTTCTTCGAAAACGATTTGCGTTTCCTCAAACAGTTTAAATAAGGGCAGGACAGAATAATGAAATTCAGTGAACTGTGGTTACGCGAGTGGGTTAACCCGGCGATCGACAGCGAAGCGCTGGCTAACCAGATCACCATGGCGGGTCTCGAAGTGGACGGCGTTGAGCCGGTTGCCGGTAGCTTCAACGGCGTGGTTGTGGGAGAAGTGGTTGAGTGCGGTCAGCACCCGAATGCCGACAAACTGCGCGTCACGAAAGTCAATGTCGGCGGCGAACGTCTGCTGGACATCGTCTGCGGGGCGCCAAACTGCCGTCAGGGGCTGAAAGTTGCCGTAGCAACCATCGGCGCCGTGCTGCCTGGCGACTTCAAAATTAAGGCCGCGAAGCTGCGCGGTGAGCCTTCCGAAGGGATGCTGTGCTCGTTTTCTGAGCTGGGCGTGTCCGACGATCATAGCGGAATTATCGAACTGCCGGCGGATGCGCCGATTGGCACCGATATTCGTCAATATCTGCAGCTGGACGATAACACTATCGAAATCAGCGTCACGCCGAACCGCGCGGACTGCTTAGGTATCATCGGTGTCGCCCGCGACGTGGCCGTTCTGAATAAAGAACCGCTGAACGCACCGGAGATTACCCCCGTTGCCGCCACCATTACCGATACGCTACCGATTGCCGTTGAAGCGCCGGACGCCTGTCCTCGCTATCTGGGCCGCGTGGTGAAAGGTATCAATGTTAAAGCGCCAACGCCGCTGTGGATGAAAGAGAAACTGCGTCGCTGCGGGATTCGCTCCATCGACGCGGTGGTTGACGTCACCAACTATGTGCTGCTCGAGCTGGGTCAGCCGATGCATGCGTTCGATTGCGACCGCATCGACGGTGGGATCGTGGTCCGTATGGCGAAAGAGGGTGAGAAACTGGTTCTGCTGGACGGCACCGAAGCCAAACTGGATACCGATACCCTGGTTATTGCCGACCATCACAAAGCGCTGGCTATGGGCGGCATCTTTGGCGGTGAACACTCTGGCGTCAATGACGAAACGCAGAACGTGCTGCTGGAATGCGCCTTCTTCAGCCCGCTGGCCATCACCGGCCGCGCGCGTCGTCACGGTCTGCACACCGATGCCTCACATCGCTATGAGCGCGGCGTGGATTCAGCGCTGCAGTATAAAGCGATGGAACGTGCAACCCGCCTGCTGATCGATATCTGCGGCGGCGAAGCGGGTCCGGTTATCGATGCGACCCACGAAGCTGCGCTGCCGAAGGCGGCGACCATTACCCTGCGTCGTAGCAAACTGGATCGCCTGATCGGCCATCATATTGATGATGCTCAGGTCAGCGATATTCTGACGCGCCTGGGCTGCGAAGTGACCGCGGGCAACGATGAGTGGCAGGCGGTTGCCCCGAGCTGGCGTTTCGATATTGCCATCGAAGAAGATCTGGTCGAAGAAGTGGCCCGCGTGTATGGCTATAACAACATTCCCGATCGTCCGGTGCAGGCGGGGCTGATTATGGGCACCCACCGCGAAGCTAATCTGTCGCTGAAACGTGTAAAAACGCTGCTTAACGACAAAGGCTACCAGGAAGTGATCACCTACAGCTTTGTTGACCCGAAAGTGCAGCAGCTGATTCACCCGGGTGAAGAAGCCCTGATTCTGCCGAGTCCTATCTCCAGCGAAATGTCGGCAATGCGTCTGTCGCTGCTGACCGGCCTGCTGGGTACGGTGGTGTATAACCAGAACCGTCAGCAGAGCCGCGTGCGTATTTTTGAAAGCGGTTTGCGCTTTGTTCCGGATACCCAGGCTCCGCTGGGGATTCGTCAGGACGTGATGCTGGCCGGTGTGATTTGTGGCAACCGCTACGAAGAGCACTGGAATCTGGCAAAAGAGACCGTTGATTTCTACGATCTGAAAGGCGATCTGGAGTCCATTCTCGACCTGACCGGTAAATTAGCGGATATCGAATTCCGCGCAGAAGCGAACAGCGCACTGCATCCGGGGCAGTCGGCCGCGATTTATCTGAAAGGTGAACGTATTGGTTTCATTGGGGTTGTTCATCCTGAACTGGAACGTAAACTGGATCTGAACGGCCGGACTTTAGCGTTCGAACTGGAGTGGAACAAGCTTGCAGACCGCGTGGTGCCTCAGGCGCGCGAGATTTCTCGTTTCCCGGCGAACCGTCGTGATATCGCCGTTGTCGTCGCGGAAAACGTACCTGCAGCCGATGTTTTGACAGAGTGTAAGAAAGTTGGCGTAAATCAGGTAGTTGGCGTAAACTTATTTGACGTGTACCGTGGTAAAGGGGTAGCGGAAGGCAGTAAGAGCCTTGCGATTAGCCTCATCCTGCAGGATACCAGCCGTACACTCGAAGAAGAGGAGATTGCCGCTACCGTTGCCAGATGTGTAGAGGCATTAAAAGAGCGATTCCAGGCATCATTGAGGGATTGAACCTATGGCGCTTACAAAAGCTGAAATGTCAGAATATCTGTTTGATAAGCTTGGGCTTAGCAAGCGGGATGCCAAAGAGCTGGTAGAGTTGTTTTTCGAAGAGGTGCGTCGTGCTCTGGAAAACGGAGAACAGGTAAAACTCTCCGGGTTCGGCAACTTCGATTTGCGGGATAAAAACCAACGCCCGGGTCGTAACCCGAAAACGGGGGAAGATATTCCCATTACAGCCCGGCGTGTGGTGACCTTCAGACCCGGTCAGAAACTTAAAAGCCGTGTCGAAAACGCTTCGCCCAGAGACAAATAATCTGAACTAACTAAAAAGGCCGCTGATGCGGCCTTTTTCTTTTGTGGCGTAAATCAACTTCTTACGGCCGTAACCATCACCTCGACGAGGATATCAGGGCGTGCCATTTCCGCCTGGACAGCCGCGCGTGCCGGGCTGTGACCTTCCGGCATCCAGGCGACCCAGACCTCATTAAACCCGGCAAAATCACGCGCCATCGTCTTCAGCCACACCTGGGCAGACAGAATATGACGATTATCACTGCCTGCTTCGGCCAGCAGCGCGTCAATTTTCGCTAAAACCTCCCGGGTTTGCTGGCGGATATCGTCATCGCTGCTGACCGGGGTTTGCCCTGATAAAAAGATCAGATCGCCGTACCCGACGCTGGCGGAAAGGCGGGGCTGCGAATGATGGCGTTCTATTTTCATGCTGTGTGTTCCCATGTCAGACCTTCTAAAGAAATGGCGGGACCAGCGCCGTTGAGTAGCGCGCCGAGAACCACCGCGCTGCCGGCGGCCAGAGTAAAGCCAAGGCTACCCTGACCGAGGTTCATCCACAGGTTCTGATACCCGGCACGACCAAGCAGAGGGGGCCCCGCGGGGGTTGAAGGGCGCATACCGCACCAGGCCTCTGCATCTTCAACCCCCTGTAACTCAGGGAAGCTGCGGGTCACGATCTTTTTTAGCGCCTGGATACGCTCGGGGCGCAGTTGATCGCCGTCGTAGCCAATATCGACCATGGCGGCAATGCGCAGCCGATCGCCCAGCCGGGCATAGACCACTTTATGGCCGTAATCCGTTACGCTGATATCAGGGGCAATCCCGGGCGTTGTGGGGTAGGGGAGCGTCAGGCTGTAGCCTTTCAGAGCGCACAGCGGCACGCGAATACCGGTCCCGGCCAGCAGGGGGCCGCTGCCGTTTCCTGCCGCCACGATGTACTCATCGCCGACTATCGTTCCCTGACGGGTATCGACAGAATCAATGCGGGCGCCTTTTTTATTCAGGCGCAGCACCTCACAATGGCTGGTCAGAGTAAAGCTGGCGCTGGCATGCAGTTTCTCCAGCAGCGCCTGACAGAATTTTTGACAGTCGGCGGTCTCATCGCCGGGTGAATAAATACCGCCCTGCAGCGAAGGGCGAATATATTTCAGCGCCGGTTCAAGCTGAATACAGTCGTCGGCATTCAACGCTTGCTGGTATTGCGGGCTAATGCCTTTGGCGGCTTTATTAAAATCATATGCCCGACGGTGAACGATCAATTTCCCGGAACGCCGCCAGTGAAAGTCGTGCAGATTATCCGCCGTCAGCCACTCCTGCATCACCTGACGGCTGAGCAGCGACAAGCGCAATATATGATCGCCGTTGAGCTTATTCGTCTGGCTATTACAGGCGCGGAGAAACTGCAGCAGCCAGCGCCATTGCCCCGGCGACATTTTCAAACGCATATTGAGCGGCGAGTCGGCTTTACCCATCCATTTCATCCCCTGCAGGGGAACGCCACGATCGGCCAGGGGAGCCACATACCGGTAGCTAAGCTGCCCGCCGTTAGCAAAGCTGGTTGCCTGACCTGGCTTCGCCTGACGCTCCAGCAACTGCACCTGATGACCGCTCTTGATTAACTCATAAGCCGTTGCTAGCCCGATAACACCGCCGCCGATAATGACAATGCGCTTTTTCATAACCTGATAAACCCACCGCTGATAAATGCATGGGCTTTATGTCAAAGCATTTGCCTCTGCGGCGCAATTGACTTTTTATGTTCAGGGTATAACTCCAGGTTAATCTCCTGCAGCTGCTGGCGGAGCCGGATGCAGAGAAAATCGACAAACTTCTGGCTGATCGGGCTGAGTGAAACATCTGCCCGACGCAGTAAACACAGGGTGATCATCATCGGCGGCGCGATCGGATGAATCATCGCCGGCGCCAGGTTATGCCGGGCGGAAAAAATATCGGTAATGCTGCATCCCATGCCGCGCTTCACAAACTCGGTGGCCATGTAGTAGGTCTGCACGTTCAGACGGGTCGTCGAAAAATCACGGCGGGTCGCAATGGCCGCGGAGAGAGAGTGCGGTCCGGGCGAGATCCACCGCTGCTGGTCAATCTCCTCAATCACCACCTCTCCCTGACGATAGTCGCGGTCAATGTACACCAGCGGGACCTCAGCGATGGCGGTGCTGGTGATCTCCCCTTGCTGGACGGGCTGCAGCGTCAGGGCTAGGTCTATCTCGCGCAGATCCAATTTTTTGACCAATGTCTCAGTGTGTTCGGTGGTGAGTGTCATCACCAGATTGGCATTTTGTTGGTAGAAATCAGTGACCAGTTCCGGGACCAGACTCAACCCAAGGCTCGGCAGACAGCCGAGGCTAATTTTGGCTCTGGGATCGCGGGCCAGGTTATCGGCGAGCAGGCGCAGGTTATCGAGATCATGATAAATATTCTGAGCTTTTTCAAACAGCATCAGCGCTTCGCTACTGGGCAGCAGCTTGCCGCGTACCCGCTGAAAAAGTTTAAAACCCAGCTTCTGCTCGGCGTTTTTAAGCGCTTTGCTGGCGGCGGGTTGAGAGATGTTGAGCGATTCTGCTGCTCGGGAAAGCGTGCCGCAAGTCATCACGGCGTGGAAGATTTCCAGGTGACGCAGTTTCATGAGGAGTTAACTCAGGGTTATAGAGGCCAGATAAAAAGTCATTTTCTAATAACATTAACTTAACATAAATTTAATCCGCAATCAGCGAGCTGTTGACTTATTGAGCTGACTGCGCCGCCTTCAGGCGGATAATCCGATTCTCAGAACAATACCTGTTGTCCCTACATACACCCTCAGGCAACGAAGCCAACAAATTATAACGAGGGGGGATATTTTCTGAGCAGGCCCGAATACACCGCGCCCTAATAGCGGCCGGTTTTATTGGCATCAAGGAGTTATATGAGTGACTCAACGCTCTCTGGCAACCCGCTAACCAGACAGAATATCACCAGAAAAAATATTATTATTGGCCTGTTATTAGGGCTGTTTTTAGTGACGGCATTCTGGTGCCATGGACGGCCCGCCGCCGAACTCGGCTTGCTGAGTTTTACACCGCTTGTCGCCCTCGCCATCCTCTCGCTCGTCGGGGTAGATATTGTGCTGGCGGTGATCTCATCCATTATTATTGCGATGATTATGACCTCGACCGGCTTGCCTGAAATGGGAACGATGCTGGCAAAATCGACCGGTTCTTTCATTGCCACCGTCGGGTTAATCATTATGCTCGGTGCCGGTGTCGGAGAAGTGGCAACCCGTACCGGCGCTGCGGTGGAACTGGTGAAATTTGTGGTTCATCGTATCGGGCTGTCGAGTCAGACCCGGGTTAAACTGGGTATTGTCATTTCGTCGATTCTAATCTGCGGCGCCCTGGGGACCATGGCCGGGGGAAATGCGATCATCGTGGCGGTGATTATTCCGGTTGCCGCGGCGGTCAGGCTGACGCCGCCGACGGTGGCGGCGCTGATGATGACCGCCGGCTCCATCGGGCTTTTTACCGGACCGTTTACGCCGAGTACCGTGACGATTCTCAAGCTCGGCGGCCTCAGCTATCCGGACTATTTACTGTATGTCGGGTTGCCAATGAGTGCGGTGACTTTGCTGGCCGGCTGGCTGATGGCGGGGCGCATTCAGAAGATGACCGAAGGGAAGCTGCGGTATGAGGTCGACCTGGCTGAAAAAACGCAGGAACAAGCGAGTGCCGCCGTTTCAAAGCGCAGAAAGCTCAGCGCGCTGGCGTTTGCGGCAACGATTATCGTGATGGCGGTGGTGGG
The DNA here is from genome assembly GCF_000735435.1 of Klebsiella planticola ATCC 33531. Lineage (GTDB taxonomy): Bacteria > Pseudomonadota > Gammaproteobacteria > Enterobacterales > Enterobacteriaceae > Klebsiella > Klebsiella planticola. Next base: position 37,092 of record NZ_JMPP01000033.1, read on the forward strand.
CGTGGTGATAAAAGCCGGCTTTAGCTTCGCGATTATTGTGATGCTGCTGGTGGCGTTGATCACCGGGCTGGTCGGCGGCCTGCGGCCTACGCAGATTTTGCAGGCGCTGTATCACGGCTGCGGCCGTCTGGTGTGGATGTTTATCCTCTACTGGCTCTATAACCCGATTCTTGAACTGATGGATGGGCTCCATGCCTATCAGGGGCTGCTGGATTACACCCAGCCGCTGCTGGAGGGGATCTCCCCGGCCTGGCTGTGCTTTTGTATTTTCGCCTTCAATATCATTGGCCATGTGCCCGGCGCGGCGGTAGCGCAGATGACCTTTACCCACAAGATTTTTGGCCCGATGCTGATGGCCGCTGGCGTCCCGCCGCAGGGAACCACTGCGGTGCTGCTGGCCTCATCGCAGGTGGACTGGTTTGGCCCGTTCCCCTCTTCGGATATGTTTGGGCAGATGGGGCTGGCGCAGTCGACCCATCTCAAATACATGCTCTATAACGGCTGGGCTATCGTGATTGCTAACATTATTCTCTTCGCTCTGCTGTTTCAGGTGCTGGTGTAAGAGGCCATTCTGCTCAGTGCGGCGGGGCCGATGTCTCGCCGTGATGGTCAGTGGATCATCCGGTTATCTCTTCCTCTGCGGGAGGTTTTGCTTTTCTCACCTCTGTCGCCACCGTAAAATCAACGGCATCTCTTTCTGGCAATACGGAAATTATGCTGACCTTTGCCCAAACTCAACAGCGCCGCAGCCGGCGCTGGCTTATTGCACTACTGCTGCTGCTTCTCGGCATGATGACCGTCAGTCTCTGCGCCGGAGACCAGTGGATTGGTCCGCAGGAGTGGTTCAGCGCCAAAGGGCAGCTGTTTATCTGGCAGATTCGTCTGCCGCGTACGTTGGCCGTTCTGCTGGTCGGCGCTGCGCTGGCACTCTCCGGGGCGATCATGCAGGCATTATTCGAAAACCCGCTGGCGGAACCGGGGCTGCTGGGTGTCTCCAACGGTGCTGGCGTGGGATTAATTGCCGCGGTGCTGCTGGGCAAAGGCTATCTGCCGGGGTGGGCGCTGGGGCTGTGCGCGATTGCCGGCGCGCTGGTGATTACTTTTATTCTGCTGCGTTTTGCCCGGCGGCATCTGTCAACCAGCCGTCTGCTGCTGGCGGGCGTCGCGCTCGGCATTATCTGTAGCGCGTTGATGACCTGGGCGGTCTATTTCTCCACCTCTTTCGATTTGCGTCAGCTCATGTACTGGATGATGGGCGGGTTTGGCGGCGTGGACTGGCAGCAGCTGTGGCTGATACTGGCGCTGTTGCCGGTGCTTATCTGGGCGTGTCTGCAATCACAGCCGCTGAATCTCCTGGCGCTGGGGGAAGTGTCCGCTCGTCAGCTGGGACTGCCTCTCTGGCTCTGGCGCAGGCTGCTGGTCGTGGCGACAGGCTGGCTGGTTGGCGTGAGCGTGGCGCTGGCAGGGGCAATTGGATTTATTGGGTTGGTGATACCGCATATTCTGCGCTTATGCGGCTTGAGCGATCATCGGGTGCTGCTTCCGGCCTGTGTGCTTGCCGGCGCCAGTTCGCTGCTCGGCGCCGATATCATTGCCCGCCTGGCGCTGTCGGCGGCGGAATTACCGATCGGCGTGGTCACCGCGACGCTGGGAGCGCCGGTCTTCATCTGGCTACTGCTGAAATCCGCGCATTCGCAATAAGCGGTGGACTGGCGCAGCCATTATCGCTGCGCCAGGGAGGGGAGCTGGGGTTTACCAGCCTTTGATCGCATCGCCTTTGTATACTTCCATGGCTTTATCTGCGACCTCTTTGGTCTGGAAGGCTTCTTTCAGCTGCTGAATCTTTTTACTGTCTTTATTCTCTTCACGTGAAACGATGGCATTCACATACGGAGAGTCCGGTCCTTCCATAAATAAACCATCGCGGGCCGCGGAGAGACCTGCCTGCGCGGAGAAGTTGGTGTTAATAATCGACAGCGCGACGTTCGGATCGTCGAGGGTACGGGTCAGCTGCGGCGTATCGACTTCAACAATTTTCAAATGTTTCGGGTTGTCGATAATATCCAGCGATGTCGGCAAATAGCCCACGCCCTCTTTCAGTTTGATTAAGCCCTGCGCCTGCAGCAGGAGCAGGCTGCGGCCTAAGGTCGTGGTTTCGTTAGAGATAGATACCGTTGCGCCGTCCGGCAGCTCGTTGATATGTTTAATTTTGCGTGAATAAGCGGCAATCGGGAAGACAAACGTTTTGCCAACGATGGCAAATTTGTAGCCGCGCTCTTTCGACTGTGCCTCAAGATAGGGCAGCGTCTGGAAGGCATTAGCATCGACGTCTTTATTATTTAACGCTTCATTGGGCAGCACGTAATCATTGAAAGAGATAACCTCGACGTCGAGGTGATATTTATCCTTCGCCACCTGCTCAACCACTTTCCAGATGGCTTCATCCGGACCGGTGTTAATCGCCACCTTAACTTTGTTGTTATCGTCTGGAGAGCAGGCCGATAACAACACTACCGATGTGGCGATTAACACCGAGCTTAACAACTTTTTCATCTATAAAACTCTCTCAAAATTAGTCCATAACAAAAGGCTATTACATCCATTTAACACTGTACACTGAATTGTCTGCTGACCATATTGAGAGGAATTCATGTTCGCGGCGGGTACGGTGCGGTATTCCTGGCAGCCGATTAGACGTACAATGAACGCCCGTGAATCCGCTACAGTAGATAGGGATCACCTTAAATCAGAAATCCATTTGATGGACGGAGAGAAGGCTATGCAACACGATATTCTGAATACTGAAGTCACCACGATTGATGGTCAAAAAACAACGCTGGCGGACTATGCGGGCAAAGTACTGCTGATCGTGAACGTGGCGTCAAAATGCGGCCTGACGCCGCAGTATGAGCAGCTGGAGACCTTGCAAAAAGATCTTGAGAATGACGGCTTCACCGTGCTTGGCTTCCCGTGCAATCAGTTCCTGGGGCAGGAGCCGGGTAGCGAAGAAGAGATTAAAACCTTCTGCAGCACCACCTACGGCGTCACTTTCCCGCTGTTCAGCAAAATTGATGTCAATGGCGAGCACCGCCATCCGCTCTATCAGCAGCTGGTCGATGCCGCGCCGCAGGCCGTAGCGCCGGAAGGCAGCGGTTTCTACGAGCGTATGGCCAGCAAAGGCCGTGCGCCGGCCAACGTCGGCGACATTCTGTGGAATTTCGAAAAATTCCTGCTGGGTAAAGATGGCCAGGTTATCCAGCGCTTCTCGCCGGATATGACCCCCGACGATCCGCTGCTGGTGGCCGCGATTAAAGGGGCGTTAGCGAAATAATGCCGTTTTTGATGCAGCTGCGGGACGTCAAAGAGGCGGGGCGTCTGGCGCCATTTAGCGCCCAGGTGCGTCCTGGTGAAATGGTTCATCTGGTCGGGCCCAACGGCGCAGGCAAAAGCACGTTGCTGATGCGAATGGCCGGCCTGACGACGGGGCCCGGAGACGTTATTCTTAACGAACGTAAACTGGACCAGTGGTCGGCACAGGAGCTGGCGCGTCACCGGGCCTACCTCAGCCAGCACCAGATGCCGCCTTTTGCCATGCCGGTATGGCACTATCTGTCGTTGCATCTGCAAAATGGTGGGCAAAGCGAACTGCTCGGCAGCGTTGCCGATAAGCTGGGCCTGAGCGATAAGCTCGGGCGCCAGGTGAATCATATTTCTGGTGGCGAGTGGCAGCGCGTACGCCTGGCGGCGGTCATTCTGCAGATTCATCCGCAGGCGAATCCGGCGGGGCAGCTGCTGGTACTGGATGAACCGATGAACAGTCTGGACGTGGCGCAGCAGGCGGCGCTAGACCGGGTTCTGGGTGAACTGTGCGAGTCGGGCGTGGCGGTCGTGATGAGCAGCCACGATCTTAATCATACCCTGCGACACGCGCATCAATCCTGGCTTATCTGCCGGGGGCAGGCCATTGCCTGCGGTGAGACATCGGCGGTGTTAACCGAAGAAAATTTAACCGCGGCCTATGCGATTCCTTTTCAGCGCATTGCGGTCGCCGGTCATTTTATGCTCGTTGCGTCACAGTAGCACGAAGCAACCTTGCCAGTGCATTGATAAACCAGCTAAATTATCCTGACGAGTTGATAAGGAACAGAGGAATCGTCTGAGATGCGTTTGTGGTTCATTTTATTGACGGCGCTATTTCTGGCTGGCTGCAGTAGCCACCGGGCGCCGCCGCCGAATCCGCGGCTTGCAGATTCCATTACCGTTATCGCAAACCTGAACGAACAGCTGCGCAACTGGCGGGGCGCGCCGTATCGCTATGGCGGTATGTCTCCGCGCGGGGTTGATTGTTCCGGATTTGTCCTCATGACCTTCCGCGATAAGTTTGCCCTGCAACTGCCGCGTGAAACTCGCGATCAGGCAGAAATTGGCACTAAAATTGATAAAAGTGAGTTGTTACCGGGGGATCTGGTCTTTTTCAAAACCGGGTCCGGCGACAGCGGTCTGCATGTGGGCATCTACGATACCGACAATCAGTTTATCCACGCCTCGACCAGCCAGGGCGTGACGCGCTCCTCCCTGGATAACGTCTACTGGAATAAAAAGTTCTGGCAGGCCCGCAGGATATAGCGACGGAAGGCGTGGCGAAGGGGAAGCGTTGGCTTCCCTTTTTTTATGTCGATAACCCTGCGGTTCTCCCGTGTTAATACCGTGTTGAAGGCACTACACTGGAGAGAGGAGGAACCATGACCCTGTCTTTTACTACCCACTGGCGTGATGAACTGCCGGATTTCTATACCGCTTTAGCGCCCACCCCGCTGAAAAATGCCCGACTTATCTGGCACAATGCGCCGCTGGCGCAAACCCTGGACATTCCCGAGGCGCTGTTTCATCCGGCGCAGGGCGCCGGCGTGTGGGGAGGCGAAACGCTGCTGCCCGGCATGTCGCCGCTGGCGCAGGTCTACAGCGGCCATCAGTTTGGCGCCTGGGCCGGCCAGCTTGGCGATGGCCGAGGGATTTTGCTTGCTGAACAGCAGCTGCCGGACGGGCGTCGCCTGGACTGGCATCTTAAAGGCGCCGGCCTGACGCCCTATTCGCGAATGGGCGACGGGCGAGCGGTGCTGCGTTCCACGATCCGCGAAAGCCTGGCCTCGGAAGCCATGCATGCGCTGGGGATCCCGACGACGCGCGCGCTCGCCATGGTCACCAGCGATACCCCCGTGCAACGCGAAACGCTGGAAAGCGGCGCGATGTTGATGCGTCTGGCCGAAAGCCACGTGCGCTTCGGCCATTTCGAACATTTCTATTATCGCCGTGAGCCGGAAAAGGTACAGCAGCTAGCCGACTACGTGATTCGTCACCATTGGCCAGAGCTGGTTGATGACGCTGATAAATACGTTTTATGGTTCCGTGACGTTGTCACGCGAACGGCGACGCTGATCGCCAGCTGGCAGACGGTAGGCTTCGCCCATGGGGTGATGAACACCGATAATATGTCGATTCTTGGGTTGACGATGGACTACGGCCCATACGGCTTCCTGGACGACTTCAAACCCGATTTTATCTGCAACCATTCCGATTATCAGGGCCGCTACAGTTTTGAAAACCAGCCGGCGGTTGGTCTGTGGAATTTACAACGTCTCGCGCAGTCGCTGTCGCCGTTTATTGCGGTGGATGCGCTTAATGCCGCGCTGGATGGCTACCAGCATGCTCTGCTGACGGTATACGGCCGCCGTATGCGCGATAAGCTGGGTCTGTTCACCCAGCAGAAAGGCGATAATGACCTGCTGGATGGGCTGTTCGCGCTGATGATACGGGAAGGCAGCGATTACACCCGGACTTTCCGCATGCTGAGCGTGAGTGAACAACACAGCGCGGCGTCGCCGCTGCGCGATGAGTTCATCGATCGCGCGGCCTTCGATAGCTGGTTCGCAGGCTATCGCGCGCGTCTGCGCGATGAGCCGATCGATGATGCGCAACGCCAGCAGCAGATGCAGAGCGTAAACCCGGCGCTGGTGTTACGAAACTGGCTGGCACAGCGGGCCATCGAGCAGGCAGAGCAAGGGGAGATGAGCGAACTGGCGCGGCTGCATGAGGCATTACGCCAGCCGTTTGCAGACCGGGACGATGATTATATCAACCGTCCGCCCGACTGGGGAAGGCGTCTGGAAGTAAGCTGCTCCAGCTGACGTTACCCAGGCCTGCTCTGTCCTCGCGGGCAGAGAGGGGCTATTTCGTCAGGATCAGTTTCCCCGCATGGGTCTGGCGCAGCAAATAGCGCTGGCCGCCATGTTCAATCACCACCCGACCTTCAGCGCCGAGTAAGGTGCGGCTGTTGATCTTACGGTCGGTGGGGATGGGGTAAGGGGCATTGTCTTTTGTTTTTTCTGCTGTGGCAGTGTTATCCATACGCGTCAAAGCACCAAATAAAAATAAAAGAAACAATGATAATCATTATCAGTAATGTTAATTTTCACGGCAAGCGTTATTTGTGAAAACCCTGTTTTTTGGGGGAGGTTGCGCCAGACCAGGCGGAAAGAATCTCCCCCACCACGGCGTGGCGGGGGCAGGGACTACAGGCGGGTAGCGGTTGCCGCAGCCAGTTCGGCCAGCAAACGTTCGCTATCTTCCCAACTCAGGCAAGGATCGGTAATGGACTGGCCCCGCGTCAGCGGCTGCCCGGCAACCACCTTCTGCGTGCCTTCCTGCAGGAAGCTTTCGGCCATGATGCCGGCAATCGATGTGGAACCGGCGCGAATCTGCTGGCAGATATCGGCGCACACCTCCAGCTGACGACGGTGCTGCTTCTGGCAGTTGCCGTGGCTGAAATCAACCACCAGCTGTTCCGGCAGGTCAAATTCACGCAGCGCATCGCAGGCGGCGGCGATATCTTCAGCATGATAATTCGGCTGTTTACCGCCGCGCATGATGATGTGGCCGTACGGGTTGCCGCTGGTCTGATAGATGGTCATCTGACCCTGCTTATCGGGCGACAGGAACATATGGCTGGCGCGGGAGGCACGGATGGCATCAACGGCGATACGGGTATTGCCATCGGTGCCGTTTTTGAAGCCGACCGGGCAGGAGAGCGCGGAGGCCATTTCCCGGTGGATCTGGCTTTCGGTGGTACGCGCGCCGATAGCGCCCCAGCTTATCAGGTCGGCAATAAACTGCCCGGTCACCATATCGAGAAATTCGGTGGCGGTGGGGACCCCCAGCTCGTTGACCTGCAGCAGCAGCCGACGCGCCAGTTCAAGACCGTGATTCACCCGATAGCTGCCGTTAAGGTCAGGATCCGAAATTAACCCTTTCCAGCCCACAACGGTACGCGGTTTTTCAAAGTAGGTACGCATGACGATTTCCAGCTGCGGCTGGTAGCGTTCGCGCATCCCTTGCAGGCGGCGCGCGTAGTCCATCGCCGCGTCGGTATCATGAATGGAGCACGGTCCGATAATCACCAGCAAACGGCGATCTTCACCGTTGAGGATTTTTTCAATCCGACGGCGGGAGGCGGCAACGTGTGCGGCAACGTCGGCAGACACGGGATGCCGCTGCGCCAGTTCCGCGGGCGTCACCAGGCTTTCAATGCGCGCGGTACGCAATTCGTCTGTTTTATTCATTGGAGTCTCAAAAAATCTGTTTCTTCCGCGGCGAAAATGCCGGGAAGTGATGCGCATCACGATAAACCAATCTCTGCTTATTGCAAGGGCAGGTCATGATCCTGTATAGGCCACGGGCGATAGCATAAACAAATTTTCTCCAATGCACTAGTTCGTTAGTACATTCTTCGATTCAGCCCCATGATGTCCATGATTTTAGTCGCAATTTCTTCAACCGAATAATTGGTGCTATTCAGGCACGGAATTTTATTCTTGCGATACAGGGCCTCAACCTCGGTCACCTCCATGCGACACTGGCGCATCGACGCATAGCGGCTGTTTTCACGGCGTTCTTCGCGGATCGCGGCCAGCCGTTCCGGATTAATGGTTAAACCGAACAGCTTATGTTGTAAGGGCTTGAGCGAGGCCGGGAGGATCAGGTTGTCCATATCGTCGGCGATAAACGGGTAGTTTGCCGCGCGGATACCGTATTGCATCGCCAGGTAAAGACTGGTCGGGGTTTTGCCGCAGCGCGAGACGCCCAGCAAAATGACCTGTGCCTGATCGAGATTACGCAGCGAGATACCGTCGTCATGGGCAAGGGTGTAATCAATCGCCGCAATACGTGCATCGTATTTGTTGAGGTTACCCGGCGTCAGGCCGTGGGTGCGGTGCGCGATCGGCGTCGGGTCGAGCCGGAGTTCCTGCTGAAGCGGGGCCACCAGGGCCTGCACAATATCCTGACAAAACCCCTCACTTTGCAAAATGATATCGCGAATTTCAGGGATAACGATGGAGTAGAACACCAGCGGGCGGATGCCGGTCTGCTGATAGATGGCGTCAATTTGTTCCTTAACTGCCCGCGCGCGGCTGATATTTTCGACGAACGGCAGCGTAAAACTGCTGATAGCGACCGGGAATTGCGACATCACCGCATGCCCCAGGACTTCGGCCGTAATGGCGGTACCGTCAGAAATATAAAATACGTGGCGATCTACAGCACTTTCCATTTTGACCATCCGGTATAATGAGTTTAATTATCTGAAAGCAGAAATTAAATTTAAGCATATCCCTTTAGGCTTTGTCTCACTTTTAAAAATGAAACGGTATTTTTATTTTTAATGAAAAGGATGGTTCAGTTTTCGATTTTGCCGGCACTTTGTATCTTATTGCAGCAGATTTCAGCAGAATCATTAGCTTAGCTATATCGGGAAAACTATCCTAAAAAATGAAAAATAATTTGCTTGAACGATTCACCGTTTTTTTCAGCCGCATAAATATGTCAGGATAAATCCCGTAGTTGATCGTGAGTTTTTTATCACTGGTATTAAATCACAAAAGGATTGTCTCGATGTCCAACAATGGCTCGTCACCGCTGGTGCTTTGGTATAACCAACTCGGCATGAATGATGTAGACAGAGTTGGGGGCAAAAATGCCTCCCTTGGTGAAATGATTACGAATCTGTCCGGTATGGGTGTTTCCGTACCGAACGGGTTTGCCACCACCGCTGATGCCTTCAATCAGTTCCTGGACCAAAGCGGTGTCAACCAGCGTATTTATGAACTGCTGGATGAAACCGACATTGACGACGTTTCCGCATTAGCGAAAGCGGGCGCCCAGATCCGTCAGTGGATCATTGATACGCCGTTCCAGAGCGAACTGGAAGACGCCATTCGTGATGCTTATACACAGCTGTCCGCGGATAATGCCGAGGCCTCCTTTGCCGTGCGTTCCTCCGCCACGGCGGAAGATATGCCGGATGCCTCCTTCGCCGGGCAGCAAGAGACATTCCTCAACGTGCAGGGCTTTGATGCCGTGCTCGTCGCGGTGAAGCACGTGTTTGCTTCGCTGTTTAACGATCGCGCGATCTCCTATCGCGTGCATCAGGGTTATGACCACCGCGGCGTGGCGCTATCCGCCGGGGTTCAAAGGATGGTGCGTTCCGACCTCGCCTCATCCGGCGTCATGTTCTCCATTGATACCGAGTCCGGCTTTGACCAGGTGGTATTTATTACCTCCGCCTGGGGCCTTGGCGAAATGGTGGTGCAGGGCGCGGTGAACCCGGATGAGTTCTACGTCCATAAACCGACGCTGGCGGCGGGTCGTCCGTCTATCGTGCGCCGTACCATGGGGTCGAAAAAGATCCGCATGATTTACGCGCCGACCCAGGAACATGGCAAGCAGGTGCGTATCGAAGACGTTCCGCAGGCGCAGCGTGACATTTTCTCGTTAACCAACGAGGAAGTGCAGGAGCTGGCGAAGCAGGCGGTGCAAATTGAGAAGCACTACGGCCGTCCGATGGATATCGAATGGGCGAAAGATGGCCATACCGGCGAGCTGTTCATCGTCCAGGCGCGTCCGGAAACCGTACGTTCACGCGGCCAGGTGATGGAACGCTATACCCTGCATGCGCAAGGGCAGATTGTGGCTGAAGGCCGCGCGATCGGCCATCGCATCGGGGCCGGTCCGGTGAAAGTCATTCACGATATCAGTGAAATGAACCGCATCGAACCGGGCGACGTGCTGGTCACCGACATGACCGACCCGGACTGGGAACCGATCATGAAGAAAGCCTCGGCGATCGTCACCAACCGCGGCGGCCGTACCTGCCACGCGGCGATTATTGCCCGCGAGCTGGGGATTCCGGCGGTCGTTGGCTGCGGTGACGCGACCGATCGCATTCAGGAAAACCAGAACGTGACCGTCTCCTGTGCCGAAGGCGATACCGGTTACGTCTACGCCGAACTGCTCGACTTCAGCATTAAGAGCTCAAGCGTCGGGGAAATGCCGGACCTGCCGCTGAAAATCATGATGAACGTCGGTAACCCGGATCGCGCATTCGATTTCGCTTGTCTGCCGAACGAAGGCGTTGGTCTGGCGCGTCTGGAATTCATCATCAACCGTATGATTGGCGTCCACCCGCGCGCGCTGCTGGAGTTTGATGACCAGGAGCCGGCGCTGCAGAACGAAATCCGTGAGTTGATGAAAGGCTACGACTCGCCGAGAGAGTTCTACGTCGGTCGTCTGACCGAAGGGATTGCGACCCTCGGCGCGGCGTTCTATCCGAAGCGGGTAATCGTGCGTCTGTCCGACTTCAAATCTAACGAATACGCCAACCTGGTGGGCGGCGAGCGTTATGAGCCGGAAGAGGAAAACCCGATGCTCGGCTTCCGCGGCGCCGGTCGCTACGTCTCTGACAGCTTCCGCGATTGTTTCGCGCTGGAGTGCGAAGCGGTGAAGCGCGTGCGCAACGATATGGGGCTGAGTAACGTCGAAATCATGGTGCCGTTTGTCCGCACCGTCGCCCAGGCGAAAGCGGTGGTAGAAGAGCTGGCGCGCCAGGGGCTCAAGCGCGGCGAAAACGGGCTGAAAATCATTATGATGTGTGAAATTCCATCGAATGCGCTGCTGGCCGAACAGTTCCTTGAGCACTTTGACGGTTTCTCCATTGGTTCAAACGATATGACTCAGCTGGCGCTGGGCCTCGATCGCGACTCCGGCGTGGTCTCTGAGCTGTTTGACGAACGTAATGACGCGGTGAAAGCGCTGCTGTCGATGGCGATTCGCGCGGCGAAGAAGCAGGGCAAATACGTCGGTATTTGCGGCCAGGGTCCTTCTGACCACGAAGATTTTGCCGCATGGCTGATGGAGGAAGGGATTGATAGTCTGTCTCTGAACCCGGATACCGTGGTGCAAACCTGGCTTGGTCTGGCTGAACTGAATAAGTAAGCCCGCGCTTTAAATCCCCCCAATCCCCGTCAGCAATGGCGGGGATTTTTTTATTTTCGGCGCGTGCCGACCGCTATTGACAGCCGTACGTGCAAACAAGCGGAGATAGCGCCGCGGCGGCTAATGGCAACGAAGTAAAAAAAAGCCCATCGTGGGAGATGGGCAAAGACTACACACAGCAATTCGTTGTTTCACTCAGGGGATTTCCATGCTTATAAATCAAGGTGTTGATCTATAACCGTGCCCTAATAGTAGACACAGCCTTTTTTTGCGTCGATCAGATTCATCTCAATAGTTAAACAGGTGTGAAGAATATGCTGATTGCGTAACGTGAGGGAGGGGATTACGGGGGAGAACAGTATTATTTTTATCAGTTTTTCTTATGATTAAGGCGGGTTTCCCCGCCTCGATTTTTTACTTTTCGCTGTTGATATTACTGACGTTTAACGCTTCAAGTTCCGCCAGCACCTGATCGGGATCTTTCGGCGGCGGCGGAACCTCCTGCAGCCAGGCATCAAACAGGCGCCAGGAGACGGCGAGCAGCACCGGACCGATAAACAAGCCGATCATCCCGAAGGCGATCAGCCCGCCGATAACGCCGGAGAGAATCAGGATCATCGGCAGGTCGGCGCCCATACGAATCAGCATCGGGCGGATAACGTTATCCATGGTCCCCACCACGCAGCTCCATACCAGCAGCACCGTGCCCCAGGTGGTATCTCCGGTCCAGTAGAGCCAGATAATCGAGGGGACCAGGACCAGCAATGGCCCCAGCTGTACCAGGCAGGTGAAGATCATGACCACGGTCAGCAGCGCGGCGTAAGGGACGCCGCTAATCGCCAGGCCTATCCCTCCGAGCACCGCCTGAACCAGCGCCGTCACCACCACGCCCAGCGCCACGGCGCGAATGGCCTGACCGGCCAACAGGACCGCCGCATCGCCGCGTTTTGCCGCCAGACGCGTTGCGAAATAACGGAATCCATAAGCGACTTTCTCACCCTGCCAGTACAGCAGAGCGCTGAACAACAGCATCAGCCCGCAATAAACCAGCAGTTTGCCGATATGCGCCGCCTGACCGACGAACCAGGTGGTGGTGGTGCCGATATAGGGACGAATTTTGGCCATAATGGCCGCACCGCCCATATCCAGCAGGCCGTGCCAGGCAGCGTAGAGCTTGTCGCCAATCAGCGGAACGCTATTGAGCCAGGCGAAATCCGGCAGCGTGACATTCCCGGTGGAGATCAGTTTTATCAGCGGAATACTGTTATCTACCAGGCTATTTACCAGCAGCGCAATCGGGATGACAAACAGTAAAAACAACAGCACGGTCATGACCAGCACGGCGAGGGCGCGTTTACCGAACAGCAAACGCTGCAGACGCAGCAGAACGGGCCAGGTGGCGATGACGACGGTGCCTGCCCAGGCGAAGGACAGAATAAAGGGTTGCACCACCCACAGGCAGGAGATAATTATCAGGGATAAGAACAGTACCGACAGCAGAATTTGCGGTATATCCCGGGGTTGGCGATCGTTAAGCATAAAGAAATTTTACCTTTCCAGTCGCGTCAAAATGCTGACGCCGCGTAAATCCATATACTGATAATAATATCAATAATTTCACGGGCCTGATTTTGCACATAAATCTGGCGGGCGCATATGAAAAAAATGTGATAAAAAGTTGACTGCGCCACGCAATCGTTTAGTTATCCATACACAAAATCATCCGGACGCATCGAGGCGGCGATCGACTCCCGGCTCTCAGGCTTTTTTTGCCCGGCGTGGTGAACGTGGTTTGCATTGCCCGCAAGGGTCAGCTTCACGCAAGGAGTCGGCAGCAAATGCGCCAACAAGAGGCAGTCTGAAGGATGACATCTCTACAACACAACATAGTCAGGCAGGGTCAAGCATTATGATCCCACAAATTTCTCAAGCACCAGGTGTCGTTCAACTGGTATTGACTTTTTTGCAGGTACTGGAGCAGCAAGGATTTACCGGCGATACCGCCACCAGCTATGCCGACAGGCTAACGATGGCGACAGATAACAGCGTTTATCAGCTGCTGCCGGATGCCATTTTATTTCCCCGCTCGACGGCAGATGTCGTCCTGCTGGCGCGGCTCGCCGCCGAAGAACGCTTCAAATCGCTGGTCTTTACCCCGCGCGGCGGCGGCACCGGCACCAACGGCCAGTCGCTGAATGCGGGGATCATCGTCGATATGTCCCGCCATATGAACCGCATACTCGAAATCAACCCGCAAGAGGGATGGGTTCGTGTTGAAGCGGGCGTAATTAAAGATCAGCTGAACCAGTACCTTAAACCGTACGGTTACTTTTTTGCCCCGGAGCTTTCCACCAGCAACCGCGCCACCCTCGGCGGGATGATCAATACCGATGCCTCCGGCCAGGGATCATTGGTTTATGGCAAAACCTCAGACCATGTACTGGGCGTTCGTTCGGTGCTGATGGGCGGCGATATTCTCGATACCCAGGCGATGCCCGTCGCCCTGGCGGAGACACTGAGCCGGGAACAGTCGGCGATTGGGCGGATTTACCGGACGGTATTTCAGCGTTGCAAAGCGCAACGTCAGCTCATTATCGATAAATTCCCCAAACTTAACCGTTTCCTGACCGGATATGACCTGCGCCACGTCTTTAATGATGACATGAGCGAGTTCGATCTGACCCGTATTCTCACCGGCTCGGAAGGGACGCTGGCCTTTATCACCGAAGCGCGTCTCGATATTACCCGTCTGCCGAAAGTGCGCCGTCTGGTGAATATCAAATACGATTCGTTTGACTCCGCGCTGCGCAACGCGCCGTTTATGGTCGAGGCGAAAGCGCTGTCGGTGGAAACCGTCGATTCAAAAGTCCTTAACCTGGCGCGCGAAGATATCGTCTGGCATTCGGTCAGTGAGCTGATTACCGATGTCCCGGATAAAGAGATGCTGGGGCTGAATATCGTCGAATTTGCCGGCGATGACGCGGCGCTTATCGACAACCAGGTGACCACGCTGTGTCAGCGCCTTGATGAGCTGATTGCCGCCAGCGAAGCGGGCGTCATCGGCTGGCAGGTCTGCAACGAACTGGACGGCGTTGAGCGCATCTACGCGATGCGTAAAAAAGCGGTGGGGCTGCTGGGGAATGCCAAAGGTGCCGCCAAGCCGATTCCCTTTGCGGAAGATACCTGCGTGCCGCCGGAACATCTGGCCGATTATATCGTCGAGTTTCGTGCGCTGCTCGACAGCCACGGCCTGAGCTACGGTATGTTTGGCCACGTAGACGCCGGCGTTCTGCACGTGCGTCCGGCGCTGGATATGTGCGATCCGCAGCAAGAAGTGCTGATGAAACAGATCTCCGACGAGGTCGTGGCGCTGACCGCCAAATACGGCGGCCTGCTGTGGGGTGAACACGGCAAAGGCTTCCGCGCCGAGTACAGTCCGGCATTCTTTGGCGAAGAACTTTACGGCGAGCTGCGCAAAGTCAAAGCGGCGTTCGATCCGCACAACCGTCTTAACCCGGGGAAAATCTGTCCGCCGGAAGGCGTAGAGGCGCCGATGATGAAAGTGGATGCCGTGAAGCGCGGCACCTGGGATCGGCAGATCCCGATTGCGGTGCGCAGCGCATGGCGCGGTGCGATGGAGTGTAACGGTAACGGCCTGTGCTTTAACTTCGATGTTAAAAGCCCGATGTGTCCGTCGATGAAGGTCAGCAATCACCGTATCCACTCGCCGAAGGGGCGCGCAACGCTGGTGCGCGAGTGGCTGCGCCTGCTGGCGGATCGCGGCATCGACCCCAATCAGCTGGAAAAAGATCTGCCGGAAAAACGCGCCAGCCTGCGTACGCTGGTGGCGCGGACCCGCAACAGCTGGCACGCCCGCAAGGGGGAATATGACTTCTCCCATGAGGTCAAAGAGGCGATGTCCGGCTGTCTGGCCTGTAAAGCGTGCTCTACCCAATGTCCGATTAAAATCGATGTTCCGGAATTCCGCTCGCGCTTCCTGCAGCTTTACCACAGTCGCTATTTGCGGCCGGTTCGCGATCATCTGGTGGCAACGGTGGAATCCTATGCGCCGCTGATGGCCCAGGCGCCGAAGACCTTCAACTTCTTTATTAACCAGCCGTGGATGCGCAAGCTGTCGGAGAAGCACATCGGGATGGTGGATCTGCCGCTGCTCTCGACGCCGTCGCTGAAGCAGAGAATGGTGGGACATCGCTCGGCAAACATGACGCTGGAGCAGCTGGAAACGCTCAGCGCTGAGCAGAAAGCCAAAATGGTACTGGTGGTGCAGGATCCGTTCACCAGCTACTACGACGCGCAGGTGGTGGCTGATTTTGTTCGTCTGGTTGAAAAAGTAGGCTACCAGCCGGTACTGCTGCCGTTCTCGCCAAACGGCAAGGCGCAGCACATCAAAGGGTTCCTCTCGCGCTTTGCGCGTACGGCGCAGAAAACCGCAGATTTTCTCAACCGCGTGGCGCAGCTGGGCATGCCGATGGTTGGCGTCGATCCGGCGCTGGTGCTGTGCTATCGCGATGAGTACAACCAGGTTCTGGGTGACAAACGGGGGGATTTCCGCGTGATGCTGGTGCACGAGTGGCTGCCGCAGGCGCTGCCGGAAGCTCGCGAACAGGAGAATGGCGGCGAAGCGTGGTATCTGTTTGGTCACTGTACGGAAGTCACGGCGCTGCCCGCGGCGCCGAAGCAGTGGGCAGAGATTTTTGCGCGCTTCGGCGCGAAACTGGAAAACGTCAGCGTGGGCTGTTGTGGGATGGCCGGCACCTACGGTCATGAGGTAAAAAACCATGCCAACTCGCTGGATATCTACGCGCTTTCCTGGCAACAGGCGATCCAGCGTTTACCGCGCAACCGTTGCCTGGTGACCGGATATTCCTGTCGTAGTCAGGTGAAACGCATTGAAGGCAGCGGTGTTCGTCATCCGCTGCAGGCGCTGCTGGAGATTATTGGATGATTTGGAAACGTCAGACAACGCTGGAACAGCTTAACCGCATGGGCGAAGGCAATATGGTCGGGCTGCTGGATATTCATTTTGATAGCTTCACCGATGATACCATCGAAGCCACCATGCCGGTGGATAGCCGCACCCATCAACCGTTTGGTCTGCTACATGGTGGAGCATCGGTGGTACTGGCGGAAACGCTGGGCTCGGTTGCCGGCTATTTGTGCAGTGAAGGCGAGCAAAAGGTGGTAGGGCTGGAGGTCAATGCCAACCACATTCGCTCGGTGCGCGGTGGCCGGGTCAGGGGCGTCTGTAAAGCGCTGCATGTCGGTTCGCGCCATCAGGTGTGGCAGATTGAAATCTTTGATGAACAGGGGCGCCTGTGCTGCTCCTCGCGCCTGACCACGGCGGTCGTCTGAGATAGCCACAGCGCGCTGAGATTCTTCTCATCCAAATATAAGGGGGAATATATTTCCCCCTTATATTCAGCAGATTTTATTGTGTTTCATCCTTAATCGTTTCAGTGGGACCATTCTTCTGCACTGAGGCAATTCCTTTTTTCGCCGCTTCCTTCGAGGAATACATTTCACTGGTGGCAATGGTTTCATGGTTATCCGCTTTTAGCAGGAAATACCATGGCTGGGAAACGCTTTTCTCCGATTTTTTAATAACGTAATACCCCATTCTTAACTCCTTTGCGCATTAGCATCGACACCATGATATGTAGACCATCGCGGCTTATACAGCAAGTCATCGGCGCTAAAAATATAATTCATGAATTATTCACGCTACTTATGCTACTATTTTAAGTACGAAATATTTGTGCGTAACGAAGAGGACGGAGTTAACTATGGGTATCATTTCCTGGATCATTTTTGGTCTTATTGCCGGTATTTTGGCTAAGTGGATTATGCCAGGCAAAGACGGCGGCGGGTTTATCGTCACTATCGTTCTGGGGGTCATTGGTGCGGTTGTCGGTGGTTGGATCAGTACGTTTTTTGGCTTCGGCAAGGTTGATGGCTTTAATTTCGGCAGCTTTGTCGTGGCGGTAATCGGTGCATTAGTCGTGCTGTTTATCTACAGAAAGATTAAGAGTTAATATACCGTCATCATACCTGTATCCTCATCGCCGTGGGTGATGAGGATATAGACATTGAGCACTAAAGCAGACGCAAAATAAAAGCTGCCACGTTAACTGGCAGCTTTTTTTATGAGGCTGGCATCAGCCGCTCAAGGCTACCGGTATATGGCCCGGGATAACTCAGGGCATATCGGGAGCGGGAACAACTTCCACGCGCACTTCATAATGTTTAGCGCTACCTGTCGGGATCAGCGCGGTCAGTTTATTAATGGTCTCAGCCGGGTTATCGGTGGCAACCGTTGCAGAGAATAATACCGGTTTTCTCGGCGGGAATGGCGGCAGAGGCATAGGCATTGGACCACGCCCTTGCGGCATCTCCATCACCGGCTGTCCGGCATTATTACCGGCGGGAGCAGGGCCGTCATTTTTATCTGCCGCAAATGCGCTGGCCGCGACAATTGACGCGGTGGCTAACAGAGCAATGATTGTTCCTTTCATCTTCGTTACCTCGTTGGAATGTGGCTGGAATCTTAGAGGCAACGTCATTGACGAACAATCCCACGGCGGGCAAATCCTCCAAAACTCCTCATTTCATAACGAATGTGAAGCTCCGGCGTGGGAAGCAGGGTTTGTGGCTGGCTTAGTTCAGCAGTACGCTCATAACCAGCAGTACCACCATGCACATCGACATAATACTGATATCTATCATCCGGTACGGACAAACTCCAGGTAAGCAGTGCCTCCGACACAGGGTCGAAAACTGTAGGAAATTTAGCCGGGAATTGTACATCAATTTACCAGTAGAGAAAAAACCTTTATTCCTGGTTTTTGTCCGAATTTAACATGATAACCGCTTCGCTTTACCGGATAACAAATAGCCATCCAGAAGGATAGTTATAGATAATGCTAAAGGGGTAGATCGGATAGCGCCTTGCCATCAAACGGTACAAACAACAAGCTATTGATTTGACAGTAAGTGCTACTGATGCTGAATGGACTATTTTCGATTTCAAAAATAGGTATTTCCGATGCACCTTTCCCATTGCCCGTCACACCCGGATAAAACGCTAAATAACTTATTATTTATCAATATATTAAATTACAAAATAGTCACCTGATAACCTGCAGGTGAGGGTCTATGCTTATAAAAAGCGAGATAAAAGGGTTCGCATGGGGAATATCCCTTCTCCGGCTGGGTTGAAGTGATAATCGTTATCATTAACATGGTCGTATGCCCTTATGGCGCTAACCAATGAGGTAGAGCGATGGAATTAGATACAGGAACCTTCAATCCCGATGAATTTAGCTGGCAGGGTCTGATGATGACCCCCGCGGCAGCCGCCCATATTCGCGACCTGGTGAGTCAACAGCCCGACAAACAGGGGTTGCGTCTGGGGATTAAAACCAGCGGCTGCGCCGGTTTTGGTTACGTACTCGAGCTGATTGCCGAACCGGCAGAAGACGACCTGCTGTTTGAGCGCGACGGGGCGAAACTCTGGGCGCCGCTGCAGGCGATGCCGTTTATCGACGGGACGGAGCTGGATTATGTTCGGGAAGGATTAAATGAAATCTTTAAGTTTCATAACCCGAAAGCGCAGCACGAATGCGGCTGCGGCGAAAGCTTTGGGGTTCAGGCGGAGTAACTATGTCTCGTAATACTGAAGCAACTGACGATGTCAAAACCTGGTCCGACGGGCCGCTCAATTATAAAGAAGGCTTTTTTACCCGCTTAAAGACCGATGAGCTGGCGAAAGGCATCAACGAAGAGGTGGTGCGCGCCATTTCCGCCCGCCGCAACGAGCCCGAGTGGATGCTCGAGTTCCGGCTAAAGGCGTATCACGCCTGGCTGGAGATGGAAGAACCGCACTGGTTGAAAGCGCACTATGAAAAGCTCAACTACCAGGATTACAGCTATTACTCGGCGCCGTCCTGCGGTAACTGCGATGACACCTGCGCCTCTGAGCCAGGCGCGGTGCAGCAAACCGGCCCCGGCGCCTACCTGACTCAGGAAGTCGAAGAGGCTTTCAACCTGCTGGGCGTACCGGTACGCGAAGGGCGCGAAGTCGCGGTTGACGCGATTTTTGACTCCGTTTCGGTAGCGACAACCTACCGGGAAAAACTGGCGGAGCAGGGGATTATCTTCTGTTCGTTTGGTGAAGCGATCCACGACCACCCGGAGCTGGTGAAGCAATATCTCGGCACCGTGGTGCCGGGGAATGACAACTTTTTTGCCGCCCTGAATGCGGCGGTGGCCTCTGACGGCACCTTTATCTACGTACCAAAAGGGGTGCGCTGCCCGATGGAGCTGTCGACCTATTTCCGCATTAATGCGGAAAAAACCGGCCAGTTCGAACGCACCATTCTGGTGGCCGATGAAGGCAGCTACGTCAGCTATATCGAAGGGTGTTCCGCCCCGGTGCGCGACAGCTACCAGCTGCATGCGGCGGTGGTCGAGGTGATTATTCACAAAGATGCCGAGGTGAAATATTCCACGGTGCAGAACTGGTTCCCCGGAGATAACAACACCGGCGGGATTTTGAACTTCGTCACCAAACGCGCGCTGTGCGAAGGCGAAAACAGCAAGATGTCCTGGACGCAGTCAGAAACGGGGTCGGCCATCACCTGGAAGTATCCGAGCTGCATTCTGCGCGGCGATAACTCCATCGGCGAATTTTTCTCCGTGGCGCTGACCAGCGGGCACCAGCAGGCAGACACCGGCACCAAGATGATCCACATCGGCAAAAACACCCGCTCGACGATTATCTCGAAAGGGATTTCCGCCGGCAAAAGCCAGAACAGCTACCGTGGGCTGGTCAAAATTATGCCGACGGCCACTAACGCGCGTAACTTCACCCAATGTGACTCGATGCTGATTGGACCGGACTGCGGGGCGCATACATTCCCGTACGTGGAGTGTCGCAACGACAGCGCGCAGCTGGAGCACGAAGCCACCACCTCGCGGATCGGCGAAGACCAGTTGTTCTACTGCCTGCAGCGCGGCATCAGCGAAGATAATGCCATCTCGATGATCGTCAACGGCTTCTGTAAAGATGTCTTCTCAGAGCTACCGCTGGAGTTTGCCGTCGAAGCGCAAAAACTGCTGGCTATCAGTCTGGAACACAGCGTCGGCTAAGCACCAGGCTTTACGAATTAAGGGAAATGAGATGTTAAGTATCAAAAACTTGCAGGTCGCCGTTGAAGACAAAGAGATCCTGCGCGGATTGAATCTGGAAATCCGCCCTGGCGAAGTGCACGCCATTATGGGGCCGAACGGCTCCGGCAAAAGCACCCTTTCTGCGACGCTCGCCGGGCGTGAGGACTATGAGGTCGTCGGCGGTAGCGTGGAGTTCAAAGGCAAAGATTTGCTCAGCCTGGCGCCGGAAGACCGCGCCGGTGAAGGCATTTTTATGGCCTTCCAGTACCCGGTGGAGATTCCCGGCGTCAGCAATCAGTTCTTCCTGCAGACTGCGCTTAACTCGGTGCGCGACTATCGCGGCCAGGAAGAGTTAGACCGTTTCGACTTCCAGGATCTGATGGAAGAGAAAATCAAGCTGCTGAAGATGCCGGGAGATTTGCTGACCCGTTCGGTCAACGTGGGCTTCTCCGGCGGTGAAAAGAAGCGCAACGATATCCTGCAAATGGCCGTGCTGGAGCCGGACCTGTGCATCCTTGATGAATCGGATTCAGGGCTGGATATTGACGCCCTGAAGATCGTCTCTGACGGCGTCAATGCGCTGCGCGATGGCAAGCGCGCATTTATTATCGTCACCCACTACCAGCGTATTCTCGACTATATCAAGCCTGATTACGTCCACGTGCTCTATCAGGGGCGAATCGTCAAATCCGGCGATTTTACCCTGGTCAAACAACTGGAGGAGCAGGGCTATGGCTGGCTTACCGAACAGCAGTAACGCGCTGCAGCAGTGGCATCATCTGTTTGAGGCGCAGGGCGAGCGGCGAACGCCCGAAGCCCGCCAGCATCTCCAACAGGTACTGCGCCTCGGTCTGCCGACGCGCAAACATGAAGACTGGAAATATACGCCGCTGGATACGCTAACCAAAGGCACGTTTGTCGCGCTTGAGCCGGGTACCTTAACGGCGACAGAGCGGGATCAACGGGCGCTGTCGGTGGACGCCTGGCGGCTGGTCTTCATCGACGGGCAGTTCAGCGAGACGTTAAGCGACAATCTGGCCGACAGCGGCTACGACGTCAGCGTGACGGCCGATCGTCAGGGGTTGCCTGACGCGGTGCAGCCAGAAGTGTTCCTGCATCTCACAGAGAGCCTGGCTCAGACGGTGACGCGAATCCGCGTAACACGCCATCAGCGGCCCACTAAGCCGCTGCTGCTCATGCATGTGACGCGTGGAGGAACGGGCGACGACGTGAATACCGCGCACTATCGCCATCATCTTGAGCTGGAGAGCGGCGCCGAAGCCACGATTATCGAGCACTATCTGAGCCTGGATGAACAGCGCCACTTTACCGGCGCGCGTCTGACGATGTCGGTGGCGGATAATGCCCATCTGCAGCATATCAAACTGGCGTTTGAAAATGCGCAGAGCAACCACTTTGCCCACAACGATCTCGCGCTGGGCCGCGACGCTTCGGTCTTCAGCAGCAGCTTTCTGCTTGGCGGCGCGGTGCTGCGCCACCACACCAGCACCCAACTGCTGGGAGAGAACAGCACCCTGCGGATCAACTCCCTGGCGATGCCGGTCAACAATGAAGTCTGCGACAGCCGAACCTGGCTCGATCATCGCGTTGGCTACTGTAATAGCCGCCAGCTGCATAAGACCATCGTCAGCGATAAAGGGCGGGCGGTGTTTAACGGTCTGATTAATGTCGCGAAGCACGCGATTAAAACCGACGGTCAGATGACCAACAATAATTTGCTGCTCGGGCGCCTGGCTGAAGTGGACACCCGGCCGCAGCTGGAAATTTATGCCGACGACGTCAAGTGTAGCCACGGTGCTACCATCGGGCGCATCGACAACGAACAGCTGTTCTATCTCCGTTCGCGTGGCATTCCCCATCGGGCGGCGCAGCATATGATCCTGTACGCTTTCGCCGCCGAGCTGACGGAAGCGATTGGCGATGAGACGCTCAGGGCGCAGATTCTGGCGCGTATTGGCCAACGTCTACCGGGAGAAAAAGCATGACATTTTCTGTAGAACGGATACGCGCGGATTTTCCGTTGCTGAGCCGGGAGGTCAACGGTCAGCCGCTGGTCTACCTCGACAGCGCCGCCAGCGCGCAAAAACCAGAGGCGGTAATTCGCGCCGAGGCGGAGTTTTATCGCCACGGCTATGCCGCCGTCCATCGCGGTATCCATACGCTGAGCGCAGAGGCGACGGCGCGGATGGAACAGGTGCGTCAGCAGGCCGCGCGGTTCCTGAATGCCCGCTCAGCGGAAGAGCTGGTGTTCGTCCGGGGGACCACCGAAGGGATCAATCTGGTGGCCAACAGCTGGGGGAACGCCAACGTCGGCGCCGGCGATAACATCATCATCAGCGCCATGGAGCACCATGCGAACATCGTCCCCTGGCAGATGCTCTGCGCCCGGGTGGGCGCAGAGCTGCGGGTTATCCCGCTCACTCCGGACGGCACTCTGCAGCTGGATGCCATTCCGCCGCTGTTTGATGAGCGAACCCGCCTGCTGGCCATCACCCAGGTTTCCAACGTACTGGGGACGGAGAACCCGCTGGCGGCCTTGATTCCGCTAGCCCGCCAGCATGGGGCGAAAGTGCTGGTGGACGGGGCGCAGGCGGTGATGCACCACGCGGTGGATGTGCAGGCGCTGGACTGCGATTTTTATGTTTTCTCCGCCCATAAGCTGTACGGCCCGACCGGAATTGGCATTCTGTATGCCAAAGAGGCGCTGCTGCAGGAGATGCCGCCGTGGGAGGGGGGCGGGTCAATGATTGCCACCGTCAGTCTGACCGAAGGGACGACCTGGGCGAAAGCGCCGTGGCGCTTCGAAGCGGGTACGCCCAATACCGGCGGGATTATCGGCTTTGGCGCCGCGCTGGAGTATGTCAGCGCGCTGGGGCTGGCGCACATTGGCGAATATGAACAGACGCTGATGCGCTACGCCTTGCAGGCGCTGAAGGCGGTGCCTGATTTAACCCTGTATGGCCCTGACGAGCGACTGGGGGTGATAGCCTTTAACCTTGGCGCTCATCATGCCTATGACGTGGGCAGCTTCCTGGATAATTACGGCATTGCCATACGCACCGGTCACCATTGTGCGATGCCGCTGATGGCGTTTTACAACGTACCGGCCATGTGTCGGGCTTCGTTGGCGATGTACAATACCACGGAAGAGGTGGATCGCCTGGTCGCAGGACTGCAGCGCATCCACACGCTATTGGGCTAAAGGAAGCAATCATGGCGGCATTACCGGATAAAGACAAACTGCTGCGCAACTTTAGTCGTTGCGCGAACTGGGAAGAGAAGTATCTCTATATTATCGAACTCGGCCAGCGGCTGGCGCCGCTGAGCGCCGAAGAGCATACCGCGCAAAATATCATTCAGGGCTGCCAGAGCCAGGTGTGGATCGTGGTAGAACAAGGGGAAGCCGGAGGGCTATCGCTGCGCGGCGATAGCGATGCGGCGATCGTCAAAGGGCTGATTGCCGTGGTCTTTATCCTCTACGACCAGATGACGGCCAAGGATATCACCGACTTTGACGTGCGGCCGTGGTTTGAAAAAATGGCGCTGACCCAGCATCTTACCCCTTCGCGATCTCAGGGCCTGGAAGCCATGATTCGCGCAATTCGCGCGAAAGCCGCAAATCTTAGCTAGAATAAACAGGTAGATTTCATTCTGTTAGGTCAGGCCGGGGAGATCCCGGCCCGACGGCAGATCCTGGCGTTTTATCAGCGAAAGAAGGAATCTCAGTATGAAACGCGCATCTCTTATCACCGTAGCCCTTCTGACCGCCCTCAGCGTCTCACACGGCGCCTGGGCGGTAGATTATCCACTTCCCCCGGCTAACAGTCGGCTCATTGGCCAGAATCAATGGTGGACGGTACAGGAAGGGGATCGCAATCTGCAGGCGATTGCCCGCCATTTCGACACGGCGGCGATGCTGATTCTCGAAGCGAACGACACTCTTGCGCCGGTGGAACCGAAACCCGGGACTCAGGTATTAATTCCTTCGCAGATGCTGCTGCCGGATGTGCCCCGGGAAGGTATCGTCGTGAACCTGGCGGAACTGCGGCTGTACTACTTCCCGCCGGGACAGAACCAGGTTCAGGTTTATCCGCTGGGTATTGGTCAGCAAGGGCTGGAGACGCCGGAGATGACCACGCGCGTCGGGCAGAAGATCCCCAATCCGACCTGGACGCCGACGGCGGGCATCCGCGCGCGTTCGCTGGAGAAAGGCATCAAGTTGCCGCCCGTGGTGCCGGCCGGGCCGAATAACCCGTTAGGGCGCTATGCGCTGCGCCTGGCGTACGGCAACGGCGAGTATCTTATCCACGGTACCAGCGCACCGGATAGCGTTGGCCTGCGGGTCAGCTCGGGCTGTATGCGCATGAACGCCGCGGACATCCAGGCGCTGTTTAGTCAGGTAAAAACGGGGACGCCGGTTCGCGTTATCAACCAGCCGGTGAAATTTGCGATTGAGCCGGACGGTAAACGCTATGTCGAAGTTCATCGGCCTCTGACGCAGGATGAAGCGGGCAACACCCGGACGATTCCGCACACGCTGCCAGCGGCCTTCCATCAGTTTGCCGGAGATAAGACCGTAGACGATGCGCAGCTTAAGAAAGCGCTGTCCCGACGCGCGGGTTATCCGGTGGTGGTCTCCACGGGCAATGAGGCGGCGAGCAGCGCAGCGATATCGACGATGTCGGTGCAGAATGGCACGATGGACGAAGCGAAAAGGGTGCAGTAGCGCGAGACGGAAGGGAACAGAGGACAAAAAAATGGCGCACAATGTGCGCCATTTTTATTACACAGGTACTATTACTTACGGTATTTAGTAGCCTGGTTGTCCAGACGCTGGTTAGCGCGTGCTGCGTCGTCTTTAGCAGCCTGGACGTCAGAACGCATTGCGTTCACGTCGTTGCTCAGCTGGTCAACTTTAGCGTTCAGAGTCTGAACGTCAGAAGACAGCTGATCGATTTTAGCATTGCTGGAGCAACCAGCCAGCAGAGTAGAACCCAGGATTACCGCGCCCAGTACCAGTTTAGTACGATTCATTATTAATACCCTCTAGATTGAGTTAATCTCCATGTAGCGTTACAAGTATTACACAAACTTTTTTGGGATGAGAATATTTTTTTACGGTAATACGCTTATTTTTGATCGTTCGCTCAAAGAAACATCGAATTTGGCAGATTAGTTTAAAAATCTTTGTGAAAACAGCACGCTTCCATCGGATTCATCTTAGATAATCTCTTATTAAATAGTAAATTCCGATTTGCATTTTTATTAAGAGTAGCTAGTGATTGAATAAAAAAAAAGCGCCTGCGAAGAGGCGCCTTTAAAAAACGAATTAACCTGTAAATTATTACAGCACGTGCACGGAGGCTGTATTGGTGGTTCCGCTCGGGACCAGGGCGCCAGAGACCATGACAACCACGTCGCCTTTACGCGCCAGGCCGCTCTGCAGCGCCAGTTCTTTACCCAGGATGTAGAAATCATCGGTAGAGGAGAGCTGGTCAACCAGCTGCGGCACCACGCCTTTGGTCAGCACCAGCTGACGGGCAGTGGTTTCGTTGGTGGTCAGCGCCAGGATGGTGGCGTCCGGGAAGTATTTACGCACGGCGCGCGCAGATTTACCGCCCTGGGTCGCGACAACAATCAGCGGAGCTTCCAGTTTTTCTGCGGTTTCTACCGCACCACGGCACACGGCTTCGGTGATGCGCAGTTTGCGGTTGTCGTTGTTGAATTCCAGACGGCTGGTCATCACGCGATCGGTACGCTCGCAGATGGTGGCCATGATGGTGACCGCTTCCAGCGGGTATTTCCCTTTGGCGGATTCGCCAGACAGCATTACCGCATCGGTACCGTCGAGGATGGCGTTCGCCACGTCGCCGGCTTCAGCGCGGGTCGGACGCGGGTTTTTGATCATCGAATCCAGCATCTGCGTTGCGGTGATAACCACTTTACGCGCGCGGATACATTTTTCGATAATCATCTTCTGGGCGAAGATAACTTCTTCAACCGGGATTTCAACGCCCATGTCGCCACGAGCAACCATGATGCCGTCAGACGCTTCGAGAATCTCGTCGAAGTTGTTCAGGCCTTCCTGGTTTTCAATTTTGGATATGATCTGGATGTTTTCGCCGCCGTGAGCTTTCAGGTGCTCGCGGATTTCGACGACGTCAGAACGCTTACGGATAAAGGAAGCAGCAACGAAATCAACGCCTTGTTCGCAACCGAAGATCAGGTCCTGCTTATCTTTTTCAGCCAGCGCCGGCAGGGCAATAGAAACGCCCGGCAGGTTTACGCCTTTGTTTTCGCCGAGGTCGCCGTTGTTCAGCACTTTACAGATGACGTTCTTACCTTCAATGGCAGTCACTTCCATGCCGATCAGACCATCGTCGACCAGAACGGTGTTACCGACGGACAGGTCGGTAGTGAAACCTTCATAGGTCACGGCGACGATTTCGTTGTTGCCAACGACGGATTTATCGGTAGTGAAGGTGAATGTCTGACCTGCTTTCAGGGAGACGTCATTGCCGCCTTCCAGCTTGATGGTACGAATTTCCGGGCCTTTGGTGTCCAGCAGGATAGCCGCTGTCTTACCGGTTTTGCTCAGCACGTTACGCAGGTTCTTGATGCGTTGACCGTGTTCAGCATAGTCACCGTGAGAGAAGTTCAGACGCATGACGTTCATGCCCGCGTCCAGCATTTTGGACAGCATCTCTTCGGATTCGGTTTTCGGACCGATGGTGCAAACAATTTTGGTCTTTTTCATGAAAGTTTTAGTCTTTAAGTTGTGAAGGATATGGAAATCTCGCTCCGTTGGCGCGCGGCCGTGGAGTCAAACCTGTATTGCGAAAGTTGCTATGCCACGCTCTAAGGATAGGTGACAACAAAAGAGCGTGCAGAAGAAAGTATGCTGGCGGTTCAGCCCATGAAAAGAGGCAGTATTTTATGCGTTTAGTTGTGCAGTCCAATGTGCTGAAACCATTCAAGAAAGAATCGGTGTGCATTATACGACGCTGGAACAAAAAAAGAAAATGAAAACGACGTTTCATTCTTTCCCATAAAAATGTAACAAAACTCAAACTAATCTAAATCTTCTTCGCAACACATTTTTTCACCAGCCGACAAAAATCAACGCCGCTGTTGCGCGAATTTTCTCGCGGTTAGCTACTGGAAATGGCGCACTGGTGCAAAAATAGTTCGCTGGTTTGATTTATCACGAAAACATATCAATAATAATTTGATTGATAATGATAATTTGTGAGTCGAAAAGAATGGGAAATAAAGCCAGAGACGACGAGTTGTACCAGGAAATGTGCCGGGTGGTGGGGAAAGTGGTGCTTGAAATGCGCGATCTCGGCCAGCAGCCAAAACATATCGTGATCGCCGGGGTGGTACGTACCTCGCTGGCCAATCCGAAAATCGCCCGTTCTGAACTGACCAAAGAAGCGATGGCGAAGGTGATCCACGCCTTATCCGGGCACGATTAACCTTCCCGGCGCGCGGATTGCACAGGCTCAGGAAATCACAAAACGCACGACCGCTTTCACCGCAATATCGCAGTGGTGGGCGACCATCTCTTCATCGTCGATAGCCGGCAGCGGGTCGTCGAGGAAGAGACTGTTGAAGGTGTAAAAGTTCGACACCTGATAAAAGCTAAAGCTGCTGATCAGACGATGAACATCCCGCGCCTGCAGACCCTCCTGAAAAATTCCCTGCTGCTGCCCGCGCTGCAGAATATCCTCCAGAATCGACAGGGCGGTTCGATTCAGCGGCTTCAGCTGACCTGACGACTGTAACCACTTACCGCGCTGCATATTCTCCATACAAATCACCCGCATAAAGTCCGCATGGGTGGCGTGATAACGCACGCTCCAGCGCACCAGCTGCACCAGCGCTTCGACCGGCGGAAGCTGTTCCAGCCCGAGCTGCTGTTCCGTCTCGCGAATGCGCGCATAGACATGCTGCAGTACCTCCTGGTACAGCTGCTCCTTGGTTTTGAAGTAGTAAACCACCATGCGTTTGGTTGTCTGCGCCTCGGTGGCAATTTGTTCCATGCGCGCCCCGGACAGCCCGTGTTCGGCAAAGACGACGATTGCGGCGGTGAAAATCCGCTCCTTCAGGGACTGTGCTTCATCATGAGCCACGACAGACATAACCACTCCTTTTTTCTGAGAGACAAAAAATACACATAATGATCACAAATTAGCAACCTTGTATGGCGCAAATGAACCAAATGATACATATTCAGGACTCACGCCTGTTGATGACACGAGGACCTTATGCTGCGCTCTATTGCTACCGTTTCGATTTCCGGCACCTTGCCTGAAAAGCTCCATGCTATTGCGGCTGCGGGTTATCAAGGCGTCGAAATCTTTGAAAACGATCTGCTGTATTATACCGGCACGCCGGCGGATATTCGCAATCTGGCGGCCGATTTAGGGCTAAAAATCACGCTTTTTCAACCCTTTCGCGATTTTGAAGGCGCCAGTCGCAGCCAGTTTGCGGCGAATATGGAGCGGGCGAAGCGCAAATTCGCCCTGATGCATGAGCTGGGCTGCGACACATTGCTCCTGTGCAGCAATGTGCAGCCGGAGTGTTCCGCCGATGTTGCGCTGCAGGTGGCAGATCTCGCCGCGCTGGCGGCGCTGGCGGAGCAGGAAAAGATCGTCATCGGCTACGAAGCGCTGGCCTGGGGAACGCACGTCAACCGCTGGTATCAGGCCTGGGAACGGGTGAAAAGCGTCAACAGCCCGGCGCTCGGTATCGTCCTCGATAGCTTTCATATCCTCGCCCGCGGCGATACGCTGCAGCGGTTGCCTGAAGTCCCGGTGGACAAAATTACCTTTCTGCAGCTGGCCGATGCGCCGCTGATGAAGATGGATGTTCTGGAGTGGAGCCGCCATTTCCGCTGCTTCCCAGGGCAGGGACAGCTGCCGCTGGTGGACTTTGCCCGCGATCTGACCCGCTGCGGCTATCGCGGCCCGTGGTCGCTGGAAATTTTCAATGACGGCTTCCGCGCTTCGCCGAACGGCGCAACGGCGAAAGATGGCTACCGCTCGCTGCAATGGCTGGAAGAGCAGACCTACCGGCAGCTGGACAACAGCGATGCATCGCTGTTTCACGCCGCGACAGCGCCAGACTATCTCGGTCTGGAATTTATCGAATTTGCCGCCAGCCCAGCGGAAGCGCAGGCCCTCGGCCAGCGCCTGTCGCAGCTGGGGTTCTGTCAGGAAGGTCGCCACCGTTCGAAACAGGTGGTGCTGTGGCGCAACGGCGGCGCACGAGCGATTGTGAACTACCAACCGCACAGCTGGGCCGACCATTTTCACCAGCGCCACGGAGTCTCGCTGTGTGCGATGGCGCTGCGCGTCAGCCGCAGCGCGGCGATTGTTGAGCGCGCCCGCGCCTATGGCTACGCTACCTGGCAAGGCGATGCCGGGCCGAATGAAAGTCCGATTCCGGCGATTTGCGCCCCCGACGGCAGCCTGATCTATTTAATCGAAGCCGGTGACGATATCTACGCCCGTGATTTTCATCTGCACGACGCGCCAGCGCTGCGCGATGACTACAGCGGCATCGATCATCTGGCGCTGGGCATGGAGGCGGAAAGCCGCGATAACTGGATTATCTTTTTCCGCACCGTCTTCGGTTTCACTCTCGAACATGAACAGACGCTGCCGGATCCGTATGGTCTGGTGCGCAGTCTGGCGGTGCACAGCCCGCAGGGTAATATTCGCCTGGCCCTGAATATTTCTCAGAGCCGCGCCACCCAGATTGCCCGGTCGGTGGCCTGCTATCAGGGGGCGGGCTTGCAGCACGCGGCGTTTGCCTGCCGCCACCTGCCGGAGACCCTCGACGCTCTGCCGCAGGTCTCCCGTCAGGCGCTGCCGATTCCGGCTAATTACTATGATGACCTGCTGGCGCGCTATGGCGAGGCGGTGGACGTTGCGACCCTGCAACGTCTGCACATTCTCTATGACCGCGATCCGCGCGGCGGGGAGTTCCTCCACCTCTATACCCGGCCGTTCTCGGCAGGGCGCTTTTTCTTCGAATTGACCGAAAGACGCGATGGCTATGCCCTGTACGGTGCGGCAAATGCCGCCGTTCGTCTGTCGGCAATGCAATACAGTTAGTGATGTATCAAATGGTTCGTTGAGCACAGCATCGCCAATACAATAACAACATTCATCTGCACCCTATGACAGGAAAACGACTATGAACGCGTACAGCCAGAATCACACGGCAGCGGCGCAAGCCGCGACCGCCGTGCCGCGCTCCCGGCGGCGAATGGGGATCCTCACGCTGCTGGCTATCGGCACGATGATTAACTACCTCGATCGGACGGTGTTGGGCATCGCGGCCCCCAGTTTAACTTCCGAACTGGGGATTGATGCCGCGGTCATGGGGATCGTGTTTTCCGCCTTTGCCTGGACCTACGCGCTGGCGCAAATTCCCGGCGGCCTGTTCCTCGACCGTTTCGGCAATAAAGTGACTTATTTCCTGTCGCTGACGCTGTGGTCGCTGTTTACGTTGTTTCACGGCATGGCGATAGGGCTGAAAACCCTGCTGCTGTGCCGCTTTGGGCTGGGGGTCAGCGAGGCGCCCTGTTTCCCGGTGAACAGCCGGGTGGTCAGCGCGTGGTTCCCGCAGCAGGAGAGGGCCAAGGCAACGGCAGTCTATACCGTCGGGGAGTACCTCGGGCTGGCCTGCTTCTCACCGCTGCTGTTCTGGATTATGGGCAGTTTCGGCTGGCGGGCGCTGTTTATCAGCGTCGGCGCTGTCGGGGTGCTGTTTGCGCTGGTGTGGTGGCGCTGCTACCGCGAACCGCATGAAGACAAACGCCTCAGCCAGCAGGAGCGAGAGCATATTGTCAACGGCGGCGGTCTGGTGACGGCGAGCGACCAGCAGACGGCTTTCAGCTGGCCGCTGGTGCGTCAACTGCTGGGGAAACGGCAGATTCTGGGCGCCAGCATCGGCCAGTTTGCCGGCAATACGGTGCTGGTGTTTTTCCTCACCTGGTTCCCGACCTATCTGGCCACCGCGCGGCATATGCCGTGGTTGAAGGTGGGAATCTTCGCCATTCTGCCGTTCCTTGCCGCTGCCGGCGGCGTGATGTTCGGCGGCTGGATCTCCGACAAACTGCTGAAGGCCACCGGCTCGGCCAACCTCGCGCGTAAGCTGCCGATCGTTGCCGGTCTGCTGATGGCCAGCAGCATTATTTCCGCCAACTGGCTGAGCAGCGATCTGGCGGTGATTCTGGTGATGTCATTCGCCTTCTTTGGTCAGGGAATGGTCGGTCTGGGCTGGACGTTGATCTCCGATATCGCGCCGAAAGGGCTGGGCGGCCTGACCGGCGGCCTGTTTAACTTTTGCGCTAACTTCGCGGGAATCCTCACGCCGTTGGTGATTGGCTTTATCGTCGCCGCCTTCGGCGACTTCTTCTATGCGCTTATCTATATCGGCGGCGCCGCGCTGCTCGGCGTCGTGGCGTATCTGTTTATTCTGGGCGATGTCAAACGCATCGAGCTATCGCAGTAAAGGAGCTGGGGATGATAATTAGTGGTAATACGCAGCTGATCGCGCATCTGGGTTATCCGACCGGCGGTTTTAAGGCGCCGATGATCTACAACCCGTGGTTCGACCGACAGCAGGTGGATGTCAAGGTGGTGCCCACGGGCGTGAAGCCGGAGGCGCTGGCGACGGTGGTTCCGGCGCTGTTTACGCTGACCAATATTATCGGTGCGCTGGTCACGATGCCGCACAAAATTGCCACCTGCGGGCTGGTGCATCGCCTCAGCCCCACGGCGGCCATTGCCGGCGCCTGCAACGCCATTCGCCGCGAGGCCGACGGCACTCTGAGCGGCGATATGTTCGATGGCGACGGTTTCGTGCTCGGTATCCGGCGTAAAGGTTTTCAGCCTGAGGGGGCGCGGGCGCTGGTGGTCGGCTGCGGCGGCGTGGGATCGGCAATCGCCGCTTCGCTGGCAGCGGCGGGGGGGCGCGCTCTGACGCTCTACGATAGCCACGCCGATGCTGCGCATGCGCTGGCGGCCCGTCTGCTGCAACACTACCCGCTGCTGGATATCAGCCTGATGCAGCGTGACCCGCAGGGGCACGATCTGGTGGTAAACGCCACGCCGCTGGGAATGAAGGCGGGGGACCCGCTGCCGCTGGACCCGCAGCGGTTGACGCCCGGTACCTGGGTAGGGGAAGTGGTGATGACCCAGGCTTTTACGCCGCTGCTGCAGGCCGCTCAGGCGCGCGACTGCCCGGTTCAGCGCGGAACCGACATGTTGTTTGAAATGATCCCGGCCTATCTGCGTTTCTTCAACCTACCGGTAGCGACCCCGGAACAGCTGCGCGAACTGGCGGAAATTCGCTACTGAATCGCTGGCGGCCCGGTTAATATATCGCTCTGTTTCCGGGCGTTTAGCGAGCAATCACGATGACCAACGCAGTCGTTCTGCTGGCAGCGGGGAGCCTGAAAGGGGCTTTTATCCCGCTGCTGGCACGTTTCCATCAGCAAAGCGGTATTCTGGTCGAGGCCCATTTTGGTCCTGCCGGTTTACTGCGCGAGCGCATTGAAGGCGGGGCGGCGTGTTCGGTATTTGCCTCTGCCAACCGCCAGCATCCCCAGGCGCTGCGCCAGGCCGGCAGGGCGGGGGAATGTCATTCGTTTACCCGCAACCAGCTGATGCTGACCGCCCGTCGCACCGCCTCCGGCGAGAGAGACGACTGGCTGACGCTCCTGACTAACCCGCAGCTGCGTCTGGCTACATCGACGCCGGGCTGCGACCCGTCCGGCGACTATACCTGGCAGCTGTTTGAGCGCATTGAAGCCCGCTTCCCGGGCGCCGGTAGCGCGATGATGGCCCGCGCTCAGCAGCTGGTCGGTGGACGGCAGTCGCTCAGCGTCCCGCCGGGCGAAACGGCGGGAGCCTGGCTTATCCGCGAGGGGTTAACCGACCTGTTTATTGGCTATGCCCATTACGCCAGTCAAATGGCGATGGCTGACGATCTGCGGACGGTCGCGATCCCGGCGCCGTGGAATATCCAGGCCGATTATCAGCTGACGACGCTCGACGAGAGCGCCGGGGCGCAGCGTCTGTGCCGCTTTATTCTCGGCGCGGAAGGGCAGCAGTATCTGCAGGCCGCGGGTTTTTTACCGGCTAACGCCGAATAGTAAACTGCGGCGCCAGCAGCGGCGAGTCTGAGCCGGGGTACTCAATTTTACGTACCGCCAGGCCGTAGGTGCGTTGCAGATGCGGCTCGCTAAGCACTTCCCCGGAGCGTCCCGCCAGCCACTCGCCGTCCGGCAGTAGCAGCAGCGTATGGCTGGCGACCTGCAGGGCATGGGTGGGGTCGTGGGTGGTGAAGAGCACGGTGCGCGACTGGCGATGGGCCAGGTCGCTGATGAGCTGCAGCACCACCTGCTGGTTGGACAGGTCCAGCGCCGAGCAGGGCTCATCCAGAAGGATATTCTGGCTGGCACCCACCAGCGCGCGGGCAATCAGCACCAGCTGCTGCTGGCCGCCGGAGAGTGAGCGAAACGCGCGGTCCGCGAGGTCGGGGATGCCCAGCTGGCGTAAAGCCTCCTCAACCCGGCGTTCATCTTCAACGGCCGGTTGAGCAAACAGACTGACTTGCCGGGCGCGGCCCAGCAACACCACCTCCCGCACCAGCCAGTTGAACGCCGGACGGAACGATTGCGGCACAATCGCTATCCCACCTTCGCTGTGGAAACTCCCGCCAAGCGGCGGCAGCACGCCGGTGAGGGTGTCGAGCAGGGTACTTTTCCCGCGCCCGTTGGCGCCGAGCACCGCCCAGATTTCACCGGGCAGGCACTGCAGGTTGAGCGGCCGGAAGAGCGGCTGACGATGGCCGTAGCGCAGTTCCGCCAGGCGAAGCGACATGTTCATCAGACCATCCCCCGACGACGTGAGTGGATCAGCAGCCAGGTAAACAGCGGGGCGCCGAGCAACGCGGTAATGATCCCGACAGGGATCTCTGCCTGGGTCAGCGAGCGGGCCAGATCGTCGACCACGATCATGAATCCGCCGCCGAGCCAGAAGGCGGTGGGCAGCAGACGGCGATGGTCGGCGCCGACCAGCAGCCGTGCCAGATGCGGGATCACCAGCCCCACCCAGGCGATGCTGCCGCTGACCGCCACCTGTGCGGCCACCAGCACCGCGCAGCATAGCAGCACGCCGCGGCGCAGCGCGGTGACCGAAACGCCGAGACCGCGCGCGTCTTTCTCCTCCAGCGCCAGCAGGTTGATCCGCCAGCGCAGCGCGATCAGGATCGTGGCGCTGACGAGAATCGGTAGCGCCATGAGCGCCACTTTGTGCCAGCTGGCGGTGGCGAAGCTGCCCAGCAGCCAGAAGACAATATTCGGCAGCGTCTCTTCGGTGTCGGCCAGATATTGCATCAGGCTGACGAGCGCGGCGAAAAAACCGCTGAGAATAATCCCGGAAAGAATCAGCACCAGCGTATTTTCCCGCCCCTGCAGCGCGGCAATCAGGTACACCAGCATGAGGGCCAGCAGGCCGAAACCGAAGGTGGAGGTCATCATCAGCACGGTGTCCAGCCCCAGCAGGATAGCCAGCGTGCCGCCAAACGCGGAACCGGAGGTGACGCCAATGATATGGGGATCCACCAGCGGGTTCTGGAACACGCCCTGCAGCGTGGCGCCGCACAGACCGAGCGCGCCGCCGGCCAGCAGCGCCATGATGACGCGCGGCAGGCGCACCGACCAGACGATTTGCCCGGCCACGCCGTCAGCGGGCGACAGATGTCCCAGCTGGCTGAACACCTCGCTCAGGCTCAGGTGATACTGGCCGGCGCAGAGCGAGGCGACAGCAATCAACAAGGTTGCCAGCGCCAGCCCGCCTTGTAGCAGCGCCGGGTGACGATTACTGAGCATCCGGCGTCCACTTCACGCGATAAAATCGTTGGTAGTACTCCTGCGCTTTACCATCAACATCCACGCCGTTATAGCGGGAAGGATAGAGCTTTTTGGCCATCCACAGCTCGCCGAGGGCCAGCGCTTCCGGCATCGGGTAACCCCAGGCTTTGGCATACTCTGGCATCAGCCAGACGCGGTGATTTTTTACCGCGTCAATCCCTTGCCACTGCGGATCGGATTCGATCTGTTTGACCACCTGCGGATAGCGGTCCTGGACAAAGATCACCTGCGGATTCCACTGTAAAACCTGCTCCAGTGAGACCTGACGCGCGCCCTTGACCGTGGCCGCCGCGACGTTCAGCGCGCCGGCATGTTTCATCATCAGGCCGGTGTATTTGCCGGAGCCGTAGGTATTAAGGTCTGGATTGGCCATATAGACGCGCACCCGCTGGTCGTCGGGGATATCGGCGACCGGCGCGTTGGCCTCTTTACGCGCTGCAAAGGTGGTGCGAATGAGCGTTTCCGCCTGGTCTTTACGATCGACCACCGCGCCAATCAGGCGAATACCCTGCTTTAACCCTTCGTTATAGGCCTGCTCTTCGTCGGCCATCGACGGGTTCATCTTGTTTTTTTCACCCGCGGCGTCCTGGCGTAACGAGATAGCCACCACCGGGATCCCGGCGTTCTGAATCTGTTGAATCATCGCCTGCGGCGCATAGTTGGCGACAAACACCACCTGCGGATGCAGCGCCAGCAGGCTCTCGATATTGACCTGGGTTAAATCTCCCGGCGTCGGCAGCCGTTCAATCCCCGGCATAAAGCGGGTGAAAGCAGGGCCAAGCTGCTTTTTCCAGCTGCTCATCACGCCGACAATCTCGTCGGCGGCATTAAGCTGCACCAGTAGATTGAGGGTCTGATGCTGGAGAACGACGGCGCGGGTAATGTGGTCTGGAAGCGTCACTTCGCGGCCGAGCTGGTCGGTGACGGTACGGTCGGCAAAGGCATGACCGGCAAACAGGCAGGCGCTGAGCAGCGTCAGCCCCGGTAAGAAACGGGGTCGTTTTGACATGAGAGGACTCGGTTAGGTGAGAAGAATCGTCGTATATTAAAATATATAGCGTTGGCGGAAGCAATTCTAACCGGCCTGTCTACCCATTCAGGACAAGTTTACTCGTAAAAAACCTCTTCTTCGGTCATTCGCGACTCGATCTGGGCGGCCACTTTTTGCAACGGCGCCAGATATTTCTGCGCCGCTTGCTCAAGACTCATCGCTTTCGCCATATAAACCAGGTTCAGACAACCAATAACCCGCTGCTGGCTGCGGATCGGTACGGCGATGGAGGCGATTTTCTCCTCCTGCTGCCAGCCGCGAAAGTTTTCGCCGTAGCCCTGGCGTCGCGTGCGCTCAAGAATGGCCGCCAGCTTTTCCGGCTCCCGCGCCAGCTGATACTCCTCTTCCGGACGCGCCGCGAGGATCTCGATCATCGCCTGGCGCTCATGATCCGGGGCGAAGGCCAGCCAGGTGAGCCCCGAGGCGGTCAGCAGCAGCGGGAGCCGACGGCCGACCATCGCGCGATGAAACGACAGGCGGCTGAAGCGGTGCGTGGTTTCACGGACCACCATCGCGTCAACATCCAGCGTGGAGATATCCGTCGGCCACAGCACTTCGCGCAACAGCTCTCCCAGCAGCGGAGTGGCGAGGGCAGAAATCCAATGTTCGTCACGAAATCCTTCACTCAACTGACGGATTTTGAGGGTTAAACGAAAGCTGTCATCGGATCGACTGCGGCGAACGTAACCCTCCTCCTGCAATGTCTCCAGCAGCCGCCTGACGGTGGTGCGATGCAGACCGCTAAACTCAGCCAGCGTGCCGATCGTGGCCCCGCCATCGAATTTATTTAACAAATTAAGTAACAACAATCCCCGACTCAATCCGCGGACCGTTTTGTAATCCGCCTGCCTGTTTTCGCGCATGTTACCTCGATAAATATCCAGATAAACAACGATGTGCACCTGGTGCACATCCGGTGATGTTTTGATTGTAGCGCATCCGGCCGACCCTATACTGACCTCACTATAAAAATATATTCACATCTATTTAACAAAGTGCTGGGCGTCAGTTTGCGACGCCAGGTACCTTGTCTGAGTCGTGAGGTTCTGAAATGACAACATCGAATCCGGATATTCAACCCGCTGTACAGCACACCGCCCAGGTCGCTATCGCCGGCGCGGGGCCGGTCGGCCTGATGATGGCCAATTACCTTGGTCAGATGGGCGTCAGCGTAGTGGTTGTCGAAAAGCTCGACGCGCTGATTGATTACCCGCGCGCTATCGGCATCGACGATGAATCGCTGCGCGCGATGCAGGGCATCGGGCTGGTGGACAATGTTCTTCCGCATACCACGCCGTGGCACGCGATGCGTTTTCTGACGCCGAAAGGGCGCTGCTTTGCCGATATTCAGCCGATGACCGACGAGTTTGGCTGGTCGCGACGTAACGCGTTTATTCAGCCGCAGGTCGACGCGGTGCTGTATGACGGCCTCAGCCGTTTTTCCCATGTGCGCTGCCTGTTTTCCCGTGAAGTTGAAGCTTTTACTCAGGATAGTGACGGTGTCACCTTGAACGTAAAAGGCAGCGACGGCGAGCGGGAAACCGTTCGCGCCGACTGGCTGGTCGCCTGCGACGGGGGCGCCAGCTTCATTCGCCGCACGTTGAATATTCCCTTCGAAGGTCAAACCGCGCCGAATCAATGGATTGTTATCGATATCGCCAACGACCCGCTGGCGACGCCGCACGTCTATCTGTGCTGCGACCCGGTGCGTCCGTACGTCTCCGCTGCGTTGCCGCACGGCATAAGGCGTTTCGAATTTATGGTGATGCCCGGCGAAACCGAAGCCCAGCTCAGCGAGCCGCACAAGATGCGCCAGCTATTGAGCAAGGTGCTGCCGGACCCCGACCACGTCGAGCTGATTCGCCAGCGCGTCTACACCCATAACGCGCGCATCGCCGAACGCTTTCGCGTCGATCGCGTGCTGCTGGCGGGCGATGCCGCCCACATCATGCCGGTCTGGCAGGGACAGGGTTACAACAGCGGCATGCGCGATGCCTTCAACCTGGCCTGGAAATTGGCGCTGGTGGTGAATGGTAAAGCCGGAGAGGCGCTGCTGGACAGCTACCAACAAGAGCGGCGCGATCACGCCAAAGCGATGATCGATCTCTCGGTCACCGCCGGCAACGTGCTGGCGCCGGCGAAACGCTGGCATGGCACGGTGCGCGACGGGATTTCGTGGCTGCTGAACTATCTGCCGCCGGTCAAACGCTACTTCCTCGAGATGCGTTTCAAGCCGATGCCGCAGTATCGCGACGGCGCGCTGCTGGCGGAAGGCGAAGGCAAAACATCGCCGGCAGGCAAAATGTTTATCCAGCCGAAGGTCACGCTGGAAAACGGGCAGGTGACGCTGCTTGATGAGGTGATTGGCGCCAGATTCGCCATTATCGCCTGGGGCTGCAACCCGCAATGGGGGCTGAATGCCGGGCAGATAGCCCAGTGGCGCGCGGTCGGGGTGCGGTTTATTCAGGTGGTGCCGGAGGTACAGATTCATTGCGAACAGGACAACGTGCCCGGCGTTATCCGCGTCGGCGATACGCAAAACCGTCTGAAAAGCTGGTTCGCGCAGCACGATACCGCGATTGCCGTTGTGCGTCCGGATCGCTTCGTCGCCACCGTGGCCATCCCGCAAACCCTGAGCAAAAAGCTCGACGCGCTGGCCAGCAAGATGCAGCTGGCCTCCGCGCAGATGGCAACAACGATTGAACAGGTGGCTTGATATGAACGCTTATCTTCATTGCCTCTCGCATACGCCGTTGGTGGGCTACGTGGACCCGGAACAGGCGGTACTGGACGAAGTTAACGGCGCCATTGCCGACGCGCGGGCGCGGATTGCCGCCTTCGACCCGGAGCTGGTGGTGCTGTTTGCCCCCGATCACTACAACGGCTTTTTCTACGATGTGATGCCGCCGTTCTGTTTAGGCATCGGCGCGACCTCTATCGGTGATTTCAGCAGCGCCAGCGGCGTTCTGCCGGTGCCGACGGCGCTGGCGGAAGCCTGCGCCCACGCGGTGATGAAGGACGGGATCGATCTGGCGGTCTCTTACTGTATGCAGGTGGATCACGGCTTTGCGCAACCGCTGGAGTTCCTGCTTGGCGGCCTCGATACGCTGCCGGTTCTGCCGGTATTTATTAACGGCGTCGCAGCGCCGCTGCCGGGATTTCAGCGCACCCGCATGCTGGGCGAAGCCATCGGCCGCTTCCTGACCACCCTCAACAAACGGGTATTAATCCTCGGCTCCGGCGGACTGTCGCATCAGCCGCCGGTGCCGGAACTGGCGAAAGCCGATGCCCATATGCGCGACCGGCTGCTGGGCAGCGGCAAACAGCTGCCGCCGGACGAGCGGGAACTGCGCCAGCAGCGGGTCATTAGCGCGGCGAAACAGTTTATCGAGGACCAGAACTCGCTCTATCCGCTCAATCCCGTCTGGGACAACCGCTTTATGAGCCTGCTCGAGCAGGGACGGCTGACGGAGCTGGATGCGGTCAGTAACGAAGAGCTGTCGGCAATGGCCGGCAAATCGACGCACGAAATTAAGACCTGGGTGGCCGCCTTTGCCGCGCTATCCGCATTTGGCCGCTGGCGCTGCGAAGGCCGCTATTACCGACCCATCCCCGAGTGGATAGCCGGATTTGGCTCGCTGAGCGCCGCCGCGCAGAACTGAATTAACGGGAGAATATGATGAGCTACCAACCGCAAACTGAAGCCGACACCAGCCGATTCCTCAACGTAGAAGAGGGCGGAGAAACACTACGCATCCATTTTAATGATTGCGGCCAGGGGGATGAAACCGTGGTCCTGTTGCATGGTTCCGGCCCCGGCGCCACCGGCTGGGCGAACTTCAGCCGCAATATCGATCCGCTGGTCGAGGCCGGCTACCGGGTCATTCTGCTGGACTGTCCCGGCTGGGGAAAAAGCGACTCGATAGTCAATCGCGGTTCCCGTTCAGACCTGAACGCCCGGGTATTGAAAAACGTTATTGATCAGCTGGATATCAACAAAGTGCATCTGCTGGGCAACTCCATGGGCGGTCACAGCGCGGTGGCCTTCACTCTGAGCTGGCCGGAACGGGTGGGCAAGCTGGTGCTGATGGGCGGCGGAACCGGCGGCATGAGCCTGTTTACGCCGATGCCGACGGAAGGCATCAAGCTGCTGAACGGCCTGTATCGCGAACCGACCATCGAAAACCTGAAAAAGATGATGCATATCTTTGTCTTCGATACCCGCGATCTGACCGAGGCTCTGTTCGAAGCGCGCCTCAACAATATGCTGTCGCGCCGGGATCATCTGGATAATTTCGTCAAAAGTCTGGAAGCCAACCCGAAACAGTTCCCGGATTTTAGCCCGCGTCTCGGCGAAATCCGCGCCCAAACCCTGATCGTCTGGGGGCGCAACGACCGCTTTGTACCGATGGACGCCGGCCTGCGCCTGCTGGCCGGGATTAACGGTTCTGAACTGCATCTCTATCGTGACTGCGGCCATTGGGCGCAGTGGGAACATGCCGACAGTTTCAACCAGCTGGTGCTGGATTTTCTGGCGCGCAAATAAGGAACCGTCATGACAACGTTATCTCTCGAACAGCTGGCGCAACGGTTGCGTGACGCCGAAACCCAGGGGCGGGCCATTGAACCGCTGCGCGATCTTCTCGGCGTCGATAATGCGGAGGCGGCCTACGCCATCCAGCGGATTAACGTCCAGCACCACGTCGCGCACGGACGGCGGGTAGTGGGGCGCAAAGTAGGGCTGACCCATCCTAAAGTGCAGCAGCAGCTGGGCGTTGACCAGCCGGACTTCGGCACCCTGTTTGCCGACATGTGCTATGGCGATAACGCCGATGTGCCGTTCTCCCGGGTGCTGCAGCCGAAAGTGGAAGCCGAAATCGCCCTGCTGCTTAAACACGACCTGCCGCATGCCGATACCACCTTTGATGAGCTGTACGCCGCTATCGACTGGGTACTGCCGGCGCTGGAAGTGGTCGGTAGCCGTATCCGCGACTGGTCGATTGGCTTCGTCGACACGGTCGCCGATAACGCCTCCTGCGGCGTTTACGTACTGGGGAGTCCGGCGCGGCGTCCGGCCGGGCTGGATCTGAAAAACTGCACCATGCGTATGACGCGTAACGAGGAAGAGGTGTCCACCGGGCGGGGTAGCGAATGTCTCGGTCATCCGCTCAATGCGGCGGTGTGGCTGGCGCGCAAAATGGCCAGCCTCGGCGAACCGCTGCGGGCGGGAGACATCGTGCTGACCGGGGCGTTAGGTCCGATGGTGGCGATTCACGCCGGCGATCGCTTTGCCGCCGACATTGACGGTTTAGGTTCAGTGGCGGCAACGTTTGTCGCGCAAGAGGAAAACAGTGATGAGTAAACGCAAAGTCGCCATTATCGGCTCCGGCAATATCGGCACCGATTTAATGATTAAAATTCTGCGCCACGGCCAGCACCTGGAAATGGCGGTGATGGTCGGCATCGACCCTGAATCCGACGGTCTGGCCCGCGCCCGACGTATGGGCGTTGCCACCACGCACGAGGGCGTCGGCGGCCTGATGCAGCTGGCGGAATTCGCCGATATCGATTTCGTGTTTGACGCCACCAGCGCCGGAGCGCACGTGAAAAACGACGCCGCGCTGCGGGAAGCCAAACCGGGGATCCGGGTGATCGACCTGACCCCGGCGGCGATCGGCCCGTACTGCGTGCCGGTGGTCAATCTTGAGGCCAATCTTGCCGAGGGCAACGTCAATATGGTGACCTGCGGTGGTCAGGCGACCATCCCGATGGTGGCGGCGGTATCGCGGGTGGCAAAAGTGCACTATGCGGAAATCGTCGCCTCGATTGCCAGCCAATCCGCCGGCCCGGGAACGCGCGCTAACATCGACGAATTCACCGAAACCACCTCGCAGGCCATAGAGAAAGTCGGCGGCGCGGCAAAAGGTAAAGCGATTATCGTACTGAACCCGGCGGAGCCGCCGCTGATGATGCGCGATACCGTTTATGTCCTGAGCGAAGCGGCGTCGCAGCAGGAGATTGCCGCGTCGATCGCCGAGATGGCGGCTGCGGTGCAGGCCTATGTGCCGGGCTACCGCCTGAAACAGCAGGTGCAGTTTGAGGTGATCGCGGAAGATAAGCCGGTGAACCTACCGGGCGTTGGCCGCTTCTGTGGCCTGAAAACGGCGGTTTACCTCGAGGTCGAAGGGGCGGCGCACTATCTGCCAGCCTACGCCGGCAACCTCGACATTATGACCTCAGCGGCGCTGGCGACGGCGGAAAAAATGGCTCAGGCGATGAACGGTACGGCGGGAGACGCAGCATGAACGGCAAAAAACTCTATATCTCAGACGTGACCCTGCGCGACGGGATGCACGCGATTCGCCATCAATACTCGCTCGACAATGTGCGCCAGATTGCCCGGGCGCTGGACAGCGCGGGAGTGGATTCGATAGAGGTGGCCCACGGCGACGGCCTGCAGGGGTCGAGCTTTAACTACGGCTTCGGCGCGTATAGCGACCTGCAGTGGATTGAAGCGGCGGCGTCTTCGGTCAGCCGGGCGAAAATCGCCACTTTACTGCTACCCGGCATCGGCACCCTGCACGACCTGAAAAATGCGTATCAGGCCGGGGCGCGGGTAGTGCGCGTGGCAACCCACTGCACGGAAGCGGATGTTTCCGCCCAGCATATCGCCTTCGCCCGCGAGCTGGGGATGGATACCGTTGGCTTCCTGATGATGAGCCATATGACTACCCCGGAGCAGCTGGCGCAGCAGGCGCTGAAGATGGAATCCTACGGCGCGACCTGCATCTACGTGGTCGATTCCGGCGGGGCGATGAATATGCACGATATTCGCGATCGTTTCCGCGCCCTCAGGGCGGTGCTCAAGCCGGAAACCGCCACCGGGATGCATGCGCACCATAACCTGAGCCTCGGCGTCGCCAACTCTATCGCCGCGGTGGAAGAGGGCTGCGACCGCATCGATGCCAGCCTTGCCGGCATGGGCGCCGGGGCGGGGAATGCGCCGCTGGAGGTCTTTATTGCGGCGGCGGACAAGCTTGGCTGGAACCACGGCACCGATCTGTATGCGCTGATGAACGCCGCTGATGAGCTGGTGCGGCCGCTGCAGGATCGTCCGGTACGCGTCGATCGCGAAACCCTGGCGCTGGGCTATGCCGGGGTTTACTCCAGCTTTCTGCGCCATAGCGAAGTGGCGGCCGCGCGCTACGGTCTGAGCGCGGTCGATATTCTCGTCGAGCTGGGCAAGCGGCGGATGGTGGGCGGCCAGGAAGATATGATCGTCGATGTGGCGCTGGACCTGCTCAAGCGCGCGAAATAAAAACGGGCGGCTGGCAACGTATCAGCCGCCTTTCACCGGCACCGTTTTCGCTATCGCACAGGTACCCTATGACCACGACAACCTCTGGATCGGCTTCACGCCTGATGTTAACCATCGGGCTCTGTTTTATGGTGGCCCTGATGGAAGGGCTGGATCTTCAGGCGGCCGGGATCGCCGCCGCCGGGATGGCTCACGCCTTCGCGCTCGACAATATGCAGATGGGCTGGATCTTCAGCGCCGGTATCCTCGGGCTGCTTCCCGGCGCGTTGGTGGGGGGAATTCTTGCTGACCGCCATGGCCGCAAGCGGGTGCTGATCGCGTCGGTCATGCTGTTCGGTCTGTTTTCCATCGCGACCGCGCTGGCAGGGAGCTTTCCGCTGCTGCTGCTGGCGCGCCTGATGACCGGTGTGGGGCTGGGGGCGGCGCTGCCGAATCTGATCGCATTAACCTCCGAAGCGGCCGGCCCGCGATTTCGCGGTACCGCCGTCAGCCTGATGTACTGCGGGGTGCCGGTGGGCGCCGCGCTGGCCGCGGCGCTGGGATGGTGGGGGGAGACCTCTGCCTGGCAGACGGTATTCTGGGTCGGCGGCGTGGTGCCACTGCTGCTGGTGCCGATGCTACTGCGCTGGCTGCCTGAATCCGCCGTCTTTCGCGCCGGGACGCAGAGCGCGCCGCTGCGGACGCTGCTGGCGCCGGAAAATGCCACCGCCACGCTGCTGCTGTGGCTGTGCTATTTCTTTACGCTGCTGGTGGTCTATATGCTGATCAACTGGCTGCCCATGCTGCTGATAGGTCAGGGATTTCGCGCCGGTCAGGCGGCAGGCGTAATGTTTGTTTTGCAGCTGGGAGCCGCCTGCGGCACGCTGCTGCTGGGGGCATTGCTGGATAAACTAAGTCCGCTGCTGATGTCGCTGCTGATCTATAGCGGTATGCTGGCGTCGCTGCTGGCGCTGGGCTGCGCCACCTCCTTTCCCGCGATGCTGTTCTCCGGCTTTGTGGCCGGGCTGTTCGCCACCGGCGGGCAAAGCGTGCTGTACGCGCTGGCGCCGCTGTTCTACCGCACGGAAATTCGCGCCACCGGGGTGGGGACGGCGGTGGCCGTCGGGCGGCTGGGGGCGATGAGCGGTCCGCTGCTGG
The DNA here is from genome assembly GCF_000735435.1 of Klebsiella planticola ATCC 33531. GTDB lineage: Bacteria > Pseudomonadota > Gammaproteobacteria > Enterobacterales > Enterobacteriaceae > Klebsiella > Klebsiella planticola. The sequence continues at coordinate 82,089 of NZ_JMPP01000033.1, forward strand.
CGGGAAAAATGCTGGCGCTGGGGGCCGGTACCGTTGGGGTGATGGCCGCCTCCGCGCCCGGGATTCTGCTGGCTGGCGTGGCGGTGTTCTGGCTGATGAATCGCCAGAGACGGCAATCAATAGCCTGACGTCGGCGCCGGGTTATGCTTCAGGGCCCGGCAGCGCGCCACCTTGCGCAACGGCAGACTTTGGCATACGGTAAATCATCACCCATTGCTTATCTCTGCCGCCATGTCTTTTCAATCCCGGTTACTGAGCGATATTCCCGGCATTCGCTATGCCTTTCTCGATGTACACGAAACGGCCGCCTTTCCTTACGCTGAATTGGCTCCGGTGAAGCTGGTGCACGGCAATGTGGTTCATCATTTTCAGCAGCCGCTGGCGGAACGCCCGCATGCCGACGCGGTTTTTACCGCACTGGGCGGGCAAAAGGTGGGGGTGGTGACTGCCGATTGCCTGCCGATGCTGATGGCCTCCCGTGACGGCGCTTTTGTCTGCAGCGTGCATGCGGGCTGGCGCGGCGCGGCGACCGGAATTATTGCTAATAGTCTCGATCTCTTTGCCCGACATGGCATACCGCCGGACGAGGTGGTGGTAGCGATTGGGCCGCATATTCAGGCCTGCTGCTATGAGGTCTCGGCGGCATTTTATCAGGCGCTGCTGGCGATGCCGGTGGCCGGGCTGGTCAAACAGCACCGCGATCGGCTGTTTCTGCACCGTCGTGGCCCTGAGCCTGAAGCGGAAAAAGCGCCGGCGACGGGGGACGACACGATGTGGTTCGATCTGCGGGCTTTTGGCCAGCTGCTGTTACGCCGCGCCGGGGTGGCGGAAAATCATATTGAATGGCTGGGCAGCTGTACCTACTGTACGCCGCAGTCGCTGGGATCGTTCCGGCGGCGCACGCACTTCCCGGCAGAGAAAACGTTCCAGTATTCGTGGATTATGCGCGAGGCCTGATATCGTCCGGCATCGCGCGGCCGCGCTACAGTACCGTAAACCCGTGCGTCCCGTCGTTTGCCAGCTGGGCCACGAGGCCATACTCCCACTCCAGATAGGCCTGCATCGCTTCGCGGGAATTATCGGTCCCTTCATAGGGACGACGATAGCGATCGCTACGCGCGCTGGTCAGATGGGTTGCGCCATGCTCCAGCGGCAGACCTGAGGCGATCCACCCGGCGGTGCCTCCGCTCAACACCTGCACCGGTTTGCCGGTCAGCGCCGCCACTTCGGCGACGGCGTAGCGCGCCAGCAGGCTGCTGCCGCAGGTCAGTACGTAGCGGCTGGCAGAGGGAATCAGCGCCAGCGCCTGTTTCAGCCGCGAGCGTATCAGCCAGTATGCCCCGGGAATGTGCCGCGCCACATAGTTGGCGCTGGTGGTGAAATCCAGGACCACCGTTCCCGGTTCGCGCAGCAGTGCCGCCAGCTGCGATGCGTCGATCTCCTCTGCCGCAGGCGCCACGGGCAGGCGGGCGGGCGGCACGCCGCGTTCGCTAAAGTTCGCTGCGCTCAGACCGCGCAGGATGGCCGTTTCCCATCCCATTTGCGCCAGCCACGAGGCGGTTATCGCCGCGCGAATACCGTCATCATCCACTAAGACGATACGTGCTCCGCGCACGCTGGCGTGGTGATCGGTCTCCTGGACCAGCTGGCCGCCCGGTGCGCTGAGGCTTCCCGGCAGGTGACCCGCGGCGTACTCCTCCGGGCTGCGGACGTCAAAAAGATAGGTGGTGCGGTCGTTCTGCTGCTGCCAGCGCCGGAGCGTGGCCTGGTCGATAACCGCCACCCCGGCTTTTGCCGCCAGCTGGCTGACCTGCTGAAGACGCGCCGTCGAAGCCAGCGATTCATCGGCATAGCGGCGCTGCTGGTCGCGATCGAGGGTCAGACCGGCCAGCGTCCAGCCAATGGTGCCGTTACGTAAGGCGTAGACCGGGTTGCTCACGCCGGCATTGATCAACGACTGGGCGCCGATAATGCTGCGGGTACGTCCCGCGCAGTTGACGACGATTGGCGTCTGCGGCGAGTCGACCAGTCCGTCAATACGCAGCGCCAGCTCACCGCCGGGGACGCTGATGCCGCCTGGAATACTCATGGTCTGGTACTCATCGAACCGTCGGGCGTCGACAATCAGCACCGGCTGACGGCTGTCGATCAGCGCCTGCACCTCTTCCGCGTTCAGAGAGGGGGTCTGTCGTTGGCTCTCCACCAGTTCGCCGAACGCTTTGCTGGGGGAGTTAACGTCCTGGAAGAGCTCGCCGCCGCTGCGTTGCCAGCCCTTCAGGCCGCCTTCCAGCAGCGCTACATCCTGATATCCCCAGCCGCGCAGGCGATCGACGGCCTGGGCGGCCAGACCCTCGCCGTTATCGTAAACGGTGATCGGCGTCGTCAGCCGCGGCACCCGACGGTGGATTTCCAGCTCGAGCTTGCTCAGCGGAAGATTAGCTGCAAACAGCGGGTGAGCGGTGGCAAAATCCGCTTCTTCACGCACGTCAATCAGCGCCAGTTCGGCGTGGTCGAGCAGCGCCTGGCGCACTTGCGCTGGCTGGCGATAAGTGTGGATGGGCATATTAATTATCCTTCGGGAAATCCCAGATATTGGGTAAGTGGCGATTGGAGTAGCCGGAAATAAAGGGTTTGATGAGACCTTCCGGGGTATAGACGGCACGTTTAACGGCGCCAATATTGCCGCCGTAGACATGGATACTGATTGACACGCTCTCCGCCAGCGCGTTACTGACGCGGTGAATATCGCCATCGCGGGAGGAGACCTTTTCGACCTCGCCCGGCGAGAGCCGTCCGGCAATACCGTCGGCCACCGGAAGACCTGCAGCATCGAGACGATAGCGCTGATTCTCTTCCGCGCCGCGCAGCATGCCGATGACGCCCCACACGCGATGGTCGTGAATCGGCGTGGCCTGCCCGGGGCCCCAGACAAAGCTGACGATCGAAAAGCGTTGTCCGGAGTCGGCGTGCAGCAGGTATTGCTGGTAGTGGTGGGGATGCGGCAAAGCGTACTCGTCAGGCAGCCAGTCATCCTGCCTGACCAGCCGCGCCAGGCGCTGCGCAACCGCCTCCAGCAGCTGCGATTCGTCGCTGAACTCCCGATGAAGGGCATCAACCTCTTGAATAAAATGGCGTAGTTTTTCCAGTCGTGGTGCGGTCATGAACGGTTCCTGTCAGAGGGACTGGTCATTACGCTAACAAAGGCGTTAATATTATTTAAATGCAATTTACGCATATATTAATATGCAAAATTCACATTAAGGATTCTATGCGCATCGACGACATTGACGCCCTGCTGGCGACGGTACAGTTTTCTTCCCTCAATCAGGCGGCGGAATATCTGGGAATTACCCAATCGGCGATTACCCGACGGCTGCAGCGTCTGGAGCAAACTCTCGGCGTGACCCTGCTGGAGCGCCAGACCCGACCGCTGACCCTGACCGCCGCCGGGCACCGGGTTTATGAGCAGTGCCTGAGCATCAAGCGGGAGACGAAAAAGCTGTACGGGCTGCTGGATCCGCAGGCGGAACCACACGGTATTTTGCGCCTCGGCGTACCGCAGAGCGTGGCGGAAATTGCGCTCCAGCCGGCGCTGCTGGCGCTACGCCAGCAGTTTCCGCAGCTCCAGCCGCAGGTGACCTGCGGCTGGAGCGGGCTGCTGCAAAAGCGACTCGAGAGCGTCGAGCTGGATGGCATGCTGGCAATGGGGCCGGCACAGCAGGTCTTTGCCGATGGCTATGCCGGCCGGTTGCTGTGTTCGCTGGATATAGTGGTGATTGCGGCGAAAAGCCTGCGCCTGCAGGCCGCTGAACTGCGGGACTGCGCGTCTCAGGGCTGGGTGCTTAACCCTGACGGCTGCGGGCTGCGGGCGGGGTTAATTCGTGAACTCCAGGCTCAGGGGCTGCGGCTTCAGCTGAATGTCGAAACCGCGGGGGCTCACCTGCAAATTGGCCTGGTTGCTCAGGGGCAAGGGCTGGGTCTGGTACCGCGTGCGGCGCTGGCCGCCAGCCCGTGGCGCGATGAGGTGACCGTTCTGACGTTAGCCGATTTCCAGCCGGCGGTCTGCTTGTGGCAGGTGAGCGCACAGAATCTGGCGAATCTGCAGCAGCCGTTCACTTTTTTTGCCGGGAAAATTGCGCAGCAGCTTACTCTATCTGATTGAAGAGTATACTAAATTATCTAAATGCTGATTTTGCATATTAAGATATGATAAAAATGCATTTTGCTCATTAACTGCCGATGTATAGGGTAACGACAGGCGCCGCCGCTGCGGCCACCGTTACCCGACGCAAGGAGTTATGTTATGAGCATTCAGTTTCTCGGGATGATCGGCCATCGCCTCTCATCCGAAACCATCGCCCCGGCAGGACCGGTTTTTGACCGCGACTATATCGTGCGCTTTGCGCAAACTCACGAAGCGGCCGGCTTCGATCGCCTGCTGGTGGGGCATTGGTCCGATCAGCCGGATGGCTTTCTGGTTACCGCGCTGGCCGGATTATCGACAGAGAAAATCAGTTTCCTGCTGGCCCATCGCCCCGGATTCGTCTCGCCAACGCTGGCGGCACGTAAGTTTGCCACCCTGGAGCATCTGCTCGGTGGGCGTCTGGCGGTACATATCATCAGCGGCGGCAACGATGCCGAACAGCGTCGGGATGGTGACTACCTCAATCATGACCAGCGCTACGCGCGTACCGATGCCTTCCTTGATACGGTGCGAAAAGTCTGGACTGCGGAACAGCCCGTTGATATCGACAATGATTTTTATCAGGCCGAACAGGCGTGGTCGGCGATTCGTCCGCTGCAACAACCGCACATTCCGATCTACTTCGGCGGCTCCTCCGAGGCTGCCATTGCGGTGGCCGGTAAACTTGCTGACGTTTTTGCCCTGTGGGGCGAATCGTTAGGGCAGACGGAGGAGACCATCCGTCGGGTGCGTGCCGAAGCAGCGAAGCATCAGCGCCACATTGATTTTAGCGTCTCATTCCGGCCGATTATTGCCGACAGCGAAGCGCAGGCCTGGGAGAAGGCCGAGCATATTTTGCATGTCGCTTCCGAACGGGCGGCGCAGGCGGGTCAGGGGTTCAAAGCGAAGCCCGATAGCGAAGGCGCGCGGCGCCTGCGGGCCACGGCAGAACAGGGAAATGTGGTGGATAAACGTCTGTGGACCGGCATTGCGAAACTGGTCGGCGGCGGCCATAACTCCACCGCGCTGGTCGGAACGGCGGAACAGGTTGCCGATGCGCTGCTGGATTATTACGACCTCGGAGTGCGCAACTTCCTGATTCGCGGCTTCGATCCCTTAAATGATGCGCGGGAATACGGCAAGGCTCTGCTGCCGATTGCCCGCGAAAAAGCGGCTCAGCGTGCGATTCAGGAGCGCGCATCGTGACGTTTTTCGGTCAACAGCCCGTACGTCCGCAGGCCGACTGGCTACAGCAGTTAACCGACATTCGTCAACTGATGGCCGAACAGGCGGCAGAGCTTGATCGCAGCGGCGACTTTCCCCACCACAATCTCGCGCACCTGCATCAGCGCGGTTTTCTGAGCCTCGCCACGCCGGCGCAGTATGGCGGGGCGGGGGCGGATTTGGCCCGGCTGCAGCAGGCGATTACCGCCATTGCGTGGGGAGAACCGGCGACGGCGCTGATCGTCTGTATGCAGTATCTGCATCATCTGCGTCTGGCGGATAGCGACGGCTGGGCGGAACCGCTGCGTCGGCAGGTCTATCGTGATGCCGTCGAGCGGGGTGGACTGATCAACAGCCTGAGAGTTGAACCTGAACTCGGCTCGCCGGCGCGTGGGGGGCTGCCGCAGACGGTTGCCACCCGTACCGCCGACGGCTGGCGTCTTAACGGACACAAACTCTATACCACCGGAGTTGAAGGGCTGAGCTGGCTGGCTATCTGGGCACGAAGCGACGATCTCGACCCGCAGGTCGGCACCTGGCTGGTACCCCGGGAAAGTGACGGTGTCACTATTATTAAGAGCTGGGACCATGCCGGAATGCGCGCGACCGGAAGCCATGAAGTGATCCTGAAAAACGTGCCGATCCCCGGGCAAAATGCGGTAGATATCTGGCCGGCATCTGCGCCTCCCGCCGCGGATGCCGAACGTTTCCGTCTCTTCGCCAATCGACAGACCGCGCTGTTAGCCGCGATCTATGACGGCGTGGCCCGCGCGGCGCGGGACTGGCTGCTGGGCTGGCTCAGTACGCGGGCGCCGGCCAACCTCGGGCACCCGCTCTCCCGTCTGCCGCGCGTGCAGGAAAAAACCGGCCAGATAGAAGGCTGGCTGCTGACGAACCGCTGCCTGCTGCAACAGGCCGCCGGGCTGGAATTGACCGCCACCGAGGCCAATCTGGCCAAGGTGACTATTACCGACAACGCGGTGCAGGTCGTGGCTCTGGCGCTGGAACTTACCGGCAATCATGGCCTGAGCCGACAACATCCTCTGGAACGCCACTATCGCAACGTGCTGTGCGGGCGCGTGCATACGCCGCAGAGCGACAGCGCGTGGCAGGCGGCGGGTCAACACGCTTTTCAATCATAAGGATAATGTTTATGCGCGAACGAAAAATGACAAGATTGGCCGCGGGACTCTCGCTGCTGGCGCTGAGTGCTTTGGCGACGGCGCAGGAGCGTATCACCCTGCGAATTGCCGATCAGAAAGGGGGCATGCGCTCGCAGCTCGAAGCGGCCAACGCGCTGCAAAACCTGGGTTATGAGATCAAGTGGGCTGAGTTTCCGGCCGCCGCACCGCTGGCGGAAGCGCTGAACGCCGGCGCGGTAGACGCGGGGATTATTGGCGATGCGCCGCTGTTATTTGCGCTGGCCAACGGCGCGCCGGTTAAGGCTATTGCCGTCGATAAAAGCAACCCGGCGGGTACGGCCGTGCTGGTTCCGCCGGGAAGTTCGCTCAAGAGCGCCGCGGATTTAAAAGGTAAGCGGATCGCCACCGGCAAAGGTTCGATCGGTCATTTCGTGGCGCTGAAAGCCCTGCAGCAGGCGGGGATATCGCCCGCAGAGGTGCAATGGGTATTTCTCGGCCCGGTCGATGCCAAAGTGGCTTTACTCAACGGCTCGGTCGATGCCTGGGCGACCTGGGAACCCTACACCACGCAGCTGGTGAAAACCGCCGAAGGTCAGATTCTGGTGAGCGGTAAAGGGCTGCTGCCGGGGAATACATTTCTGGCGGCAACGGATGAAAGCTTAAAGGATCCGGCTAAGCGCGCGGCGCTACAGGATTATCTCATCCGTCTGGCAGGGGCGGAGCGCTGGGCTTACGCCAATCTCGAGAGCTATGGCAAAACCCTCGGCGACATCATCCGTTTCCCGCCGGACATTGCCCGGGCGCAGTTTGCTAACCGTCAGTCGCAGTGGCAGCGTCTGGACTCGCGCACCATTGAACAGCAGCAGGCCACCGCCGACTTCTATCAGGCCAATGGTCTGATTCGCGCGAAGCTGGACGTCACGCCGACCTTTGATACCCGATTTACGCTGCCTGATGTCCCGGCCGCCCAGGAGAAGAGACCATGAATCAGTCCGCTTTCTCACGCCGCCGCTTTTTACAGCTCAGCGGTGGAACCATGCTGGCGGCGGCCGCCTGGCCGCTGTGGGCGCACACGATGACCACGATGCCGGAGGGGGGCGGAAGCGGTGAAAACCTGGCGCTGCGGCTGGCGGAACCCTACAAGCTGAAGCTGGCCATCAACAAGAGCGCGGTTTGTCTCGCGCCGGTGGCGGTCGCTGAGCAGCAGAAGTTTTTCAGCAAATACAACCTTGAGGTTGAGTTCGTTAACTTCGGCAACTCGACCGATGTGCTGCTGGAGGCTATCGCGACCGGCAAGGCCGATGCCGGCGTCGGGATGGCGCTACGCTGGCTGAAGGCGCTGGAGCAGGGTTTTGACGTCAAGTTGACGGCCGGAACGCACGGCGGCTGTCTCAATCTGCTGACGGCGAAAAATTCGCCGTTTGGCGGCCTGGAGAGTCTGAAAGGGCAGACGATTGGCGTCACCGATATGGCCGGTCCGGACAAAAACTTCTTCGCTATTTTGCTCAAACGACATGGCATCGATCCGATAAGCGATGTGCAGTGGAAAGTTTACCCGGCGGATCTGCTCAGTATCGCGCTGGATAAGCGGGAGATTGCGGCCATCAGCGGCAGCGAACCCTTCAGCTTCCGCCTGCTGCAAAGCGGGAAATATCAACTGATCGCCAGCAATATGAGCGGCGATTACGCCAACCTGAGCTGCTGCGTGCTGGGCGTGAGCGGGGCGCTGGCCCGGGATCACAAACCGGTTGCCGCCGCGCTGACCCAGGCGATTCTCGAGGCGCATAGCTATGCATCGGCCCACCCTGAAAGCGTGGCGCAATCGTTCATGGCCCATGCATTAAACACCGATGAGGCTGAAGTCTCGGGGATCCTTCATGGCCAGGGGCATGGACACCACGCCGTGGGAGAGGCCTTTGTGAATGAACTGACCCAGTACGTGAGCGATCTGCAGCGGGTGCAGGTGATCAAACCGGGGACCAACCCCCACCAGTTTGCGGAGAGTATTTATGCCAACGTATTCGCCTGAACGTGCGCTGTCACGCGCCGGGGGGCGCTATCCGTTGTGGTCTGAAGGGCTGCTGGCCGCCGCGCTGTGGCTGGCGGGCGGGATGTTTACGCTAGCGTGGCCGGATGTCGGACGACGCTGGCCCTATAGCGCGGGGTGGGCGATGAGCCAGTTTGTCATCGCCGGTGGACTGCTGGCGCTAGCGCTGAGTTGCCGCTACTGGTATCCGCGGGGCGGTCGTTTGCTCGCGGCTGGCAAGTGGCTGGCGCTGCTGCCGTTGCTGTTTGCGTTATGGGAGTGGCTGACGGCAAAAACGGCGATCCTGCCGGTGCCGTTTTTTGCCCCGCCGCAGGCGCTGATCGAAGTGCTGGTCGATGACTGGCCGCGTCTGCTGGATAGTCTGCTGCACTCTCTGGGACTGCTCGGGCTCGGGGTGCTGCTCGGGACCTCCTGCGGTTTTATCAGCGGGCTGGCGATTGGCTGGTCGCAGCGTATCGGCTACTGGCTGCATCCGGTCCTGCGCCTGCTTGGCCCGGTGCCCTCAACGGCGCTCTTGCCGCTATGCCTGTTTATTTTTCCCTCCAGCTTTGGGGCAAGCGTGTTTCTGATTGCGCTGAGCACCTGGTTTCCGGTCACCGTGCTGACCTGGTCCGGGGTCATGAGTATCGATAAAGCCTGGTATGACGTTGCCCGCACGCTGGGGGCCAGCCAGCGCTTTCTGATTTTACGGGTGGCGATTCCCGCCTCGCTGCCGAATGTGTTTGTCGGCTTGTTTATGGGGCTGGGCGCGTCGTTCTCAGTGCTGATCGTCGCTGAGATGGTTGGCGTGAAATCGGGCATCGGTTTTTATCTGCAGTGGGCGCAGGGCTGGGCGGCTTACCCCAATATGTATGCCGCGCTGCTGGTAATGGCCTTTCTCTGTTCCGGCCTGATAAGCGGGCTGTTTATGGTGCGCGATCGGCTGCTGAAGTGGCAGCGAGGAGGGATGACATGGTAGCAACAGCGACACCCCAAAACACCGCCCGGGTCGGCGCGGGCATCGAGATTCACCATTTGCACCATGTTTTTTCCCTCGGCAGGGAAACGGTGCCGGTGCTGGAGAATATCAGTCTGCAGCTGCGTCCGGGCGAGAGCGTGGCGCTACTGGGGCCTTCGGGCTGCGGCAAGTCGACGCTGCTGCGGCTGCTGGCGGGACTGGAGCCAATGCAGAGCGGGCAGATCCGGATAGATAACGCGGCGATGGGCGGTCCGGGGCCCGACCGCATTCTGGTGTTTCAGGATCCGACGCTCTATCCGTGGCTGACGGTGCGGCAAAATGTGCTGTTGGGGCCGCAGGCGCAGGGCAAAAAAGGGCGTGAGGCGCAGGCCGATGCGCTGATAACGCGTATCGGTCTGCAGGGATTCAGCCAGGCGTGGCCCCGGCAGCTTTCGGGCGGGATGGCCCAGCGGGCCGCGCTGGCGCGCGCGCTGCTCAACGAGCCGCGTTTACTGCTGCTCGATGAGCCCCTCGGCAAACTGGACTCTCTGACCCGTATCGGCATGCAGCGCGAGCTGATTACGCTCTGGCAGCAGCAGGGCTACACCAGCCTGCTGGTGACCCATGATATTGAAGAAGCGCTGCTGCTGTGCGAACGCGTGCTGGTGATGTCGCCGCGACCGGGGCGGATCATTGGCGAATTTACGCTACCGCTGGCCTTTCCCCGGCATCGGGATAACCCGCAGCTGTTGCAGCACCGACAGGATATTTTACGCATGTTGGGGCAGGCCGAGGACTGGTAGTCTGGCGAGGGCGCAACGGAGGTGCCCGGACAGGCCGCGACGGCGCTGTCCGGGCGTGGTGATGCAATCAGAAGTCCATTTTCACCGTAAACTGCACTTCTCGCGGATCGCCAATCTGGTTGCCCAGGTTGTTTGTGGCGATGGATGAGGTGTAGTAGGTCTTATCAAACAGGTTCTTCACGTTAACCTGCAGCGTCACCGGATATTGCAGCTTCATCTTATAGGCGGCGAAGACATCGGCGACCGCGTAGCCCTGCAGATAATAGTCCGCGCCGTTGGTGCCGGAGCGTTTGCTCACCGCGCGACCGCCGCCGCCGACGGTCAGCGTATTGCTGTCGTAGACGTTATGGATGTCGTAGCTGAGGAACAACGATCCGGTGTGTTTCGGTACGTTGGGCAGCGGCTTGCCGGCATAGTCAGGATCGTCGAGCACTTTCGCGTCGGTATAGCCGTAGCTGGCGATCACGCTCAGGTTATCGGTAATCGAACCGGCCAGATCCACCTCGACGCCGCGTGAACGTACTTTCCCGGCGGTCTTGGCGACGGTCTCATCGCCGACGGCTTCGGTGTACAGCACGTTGCGTTTATGAATATCAAACAGCGCGATGTTGGCGGTGATACCGCTTAACAGATCAAACTTCGCGCCTACTTCGTAGGATGTGGACTCTTCGGGCGGCAGATTGCCGATGTAGCTGGCGATCGATGACTGCGGCATAAACGACTGCGCCACGTTACCGAACAGCGACACGGTTGGCGTCAGCTTATACACCAGACCCAATTTCGGCGTCCATTTCTGGTCGCTGCTGTCGGTGTTGGCATTGAACGGACGTCCTTTGCCAGCGTATTGGGTATAGTACTGATAACGCATCCCGGCAACGGCAATCCACTTGTCGGTCAGATAGAGCGCGTCCTGAACGTAGGCGGCGTAGCTCTCCTGCTGAATACGCTGATCGCTATCGGAGTCCGAAACGGTGCTGCATGTGCCGACAGTGCCGTAGACCGGATTGTAAATATTGAACCCTTTCACATTCTTACAGCGGATCATGTCGGTGCGCAGCAGATCGTAATTCTCATAGGCGATGCCGGTGAGGACTTCGTTATAAAACCCGCCGACGACCACGTTGCCCTGTAAATCGGCGCGGGTTGTGTGCATCTTCTGCGTTGAGCCGTGGGTGGCGTCAACGCGGCGGGTCAGATCGCCAGTGGCCGAATCGTAGGCGGTTACGCGGGCCTGGTTATCGTTGTAGTGATCCTGGCTGTAGCTGTAGTCAAAGCGGGCGGTCCAGGCATCGTTCAGGCGATATTCGGCGTTCAGCTGCGCCAGATCGGAATAACCATCGGTAACGTTAAACGGCTCGTCAAAGCGCGTTTTCCGATCGACGTTGACCGCGTGGCCGGTATTGAGATCGAAGATCGTCCCGCGATCGAACGGCGTATTGTAGTCGCGATGGGAGTACGACACGTTCACCGTCGCCCGGTCGCCAAACCAGGTCAGGGAAGGGGCGATAAAGCTGCTTTTCTCTTTACCAAAGTTGCGCCAGTAATCTTCGTGTTGGTACTCGCCGATGATCCGGTAGGCCAGCCGCGTACCTTCGATGGGGCCGGTGACGTCAAACTGGCCGGTGCCGCCGCCAAAGCTGCTGGAGGTGGCGGAAATCGAGCCGCCAAAGGTTCTCTCCGGGCGCTTCGTGACGACGTTAATCAGTCCGCCGGGGTCGAGAATGCCGTACAGCGTGGAGGCCGGGCCTTTCAACACCTCTACGCGTTCGGTGGCGGCATTAAAGCTGCGCGGCAAAACGGTACGCAGACCGTTGGTCATGATGGAACCGTCGCGGTTGGCGCCAAAACCGCGGCGGGTAAAGGCATCCTGGGTCCCGCCGAGGGTGTTGGTCTGGACGACGTTGGCGACGTTATACAGCGCCTCGTCAAGAGTGGTGGCGTGCTGATCTTCCAGCACCTTGTCGCTGACGGTATTCACCACCTGCGGGATATCCAGCAGCGGCATCGACGTGAGGGTTGCCGTTGAGCTGGCAACCGGCTGATAGCCGTTGGTGTCATTCTGCGCACCCTCGGCGACCACCGTCATGGTTTCGTCGCCAGCCGTTTTCTCTTTGCTGGCGCTGTTTTCTGCTGCAATTAATCCCGGTGAGGTAAAAGAACCCAAAAATATCAGTGAAAAAAGAGCTCGCCCTTTCAGCGTCGTGAAAGGGATCGTTGATCGCGTCATTTGTCTGTTTCTCGTGAACGAATCTGTCCTTTGCAGACAGAAAAAGCCAATTAAATCATTGCCCTTAAAAATATTATCTGCCTGTTAACTGTGATGATTTGCGTTCAGGCATGTAATTGAGAATCATTCAATCACGAGGGGATGTAGTAGTAAATGTTATGTAAGATAAAAAATCAGCAGTTGCCGGATCGGCGTTTCTGGCGCTATTCCTTACCCGTATTTTTGAGTTAATTATCTGTTTTATATATTTAAAATGTAATCCTCTTCCCGGGAGTATCCGGGTAGTGCAGGCAATTTATGCCCGTTGAAACAGAGTATTGACTACTACATTCATCCGCAGCATGATCAAAAGAGAATGAGATTTATTTTTGTTTGAGTGCAGAACGTGCTGGCTGATGCCACGCCGTTGCGGCGCAGGAGCGAGTTATGCCACAGCGGGTGATGCCTGCAGAGCAGGGAATCGTACTGGATTCCCTGTCGGCCGGATACGGCCAGACCCTGATTGTCGATGACATTCATTTGACGATCCCTCACGGTAAAATGACGGTACTGGCCGGGGCCAACGGCTCCGGTAAATCCACCCTGCTGTCGACGATTGCCCGCATGCTGAAACCGCTTGGCGGCAGCGTGCGTCTGGATGGTCAGACGATTCACACCATGCCGACCCGGGCGGTTGCACGCCAGCTGGGGATTCTGCCTCAGTCACCGCTCACTCCCGAAGGATTAACGGTCTTTGAGCTGGTTTCCCGCGGTCGCTACCCCTGGCAGGGATTGATGCGCCAGTGGTCTGATGCCGACGAACGGGCGGTAGAAGAGGCCATGGCGTTGACCGGCACCGCCGAATTCGCCCATCTGCCGGTAGACAGCCTCTCCGGTGGCCAGCGCCAGCGCTGCTGGATTGCGATGGCGCTGGCCCAGGAAACGCCGACGATCCTGCTGGACGAGCCGACCACCTGGCTCGATTTGCGCTATCAGGTCGATATCCTCGAACTGCTGCAAACCCTGACCCGCGAACATGGACGCACGGTGGTCACCGTGCTGCACGACCTTAACTTTGCGGTGAACTATGCCGATATCCTGGTGTTCCTCAAGAAAGGGCGTATTGCCGGGGTCGTGGACGAAAACGCCAGCTGCACCCCGGAGCTTATCAAAACCGTGTTTGATGTTGAGGTACAGATGTCGCTCAACCCGCAGACCGGGAAACCCTTTTTTATGCCTTTCCGCGCGCGACAGGAGCAAGCCCAATGAGCGCCTCCGCGCTGCTGTTGCACCGCCGCCGCCAGGCGCGGCCAAAACGAGCGCTCGCGCTACTGACGCTGCTGCTGATTGTCGGTTCGGTGGTGCATCTGGGACTGGGGGCGCGCTGGATTGCGCCGGAGACGGTGCTTCAGGCGCTGTTTCACTATGACCCGCGTAATTTTGACCAACGGATTATTGTCGAGCTGCGACTGGTTCGTCTCGCGGCGGCGCTGTTGACCGGCGCGGCGCTGGGCGTCGCCGGAGTGCTGCTGCAGACGGTGATTCGTAACCCGCTGGGGGAACCGCATATTCTCGGGCTTAACGCCGGCGCCTCACTGGCGGTAGTCGGCACATCGGCGCTGGGTCTGAGCGGCATGACGCCAGGTCGCCCGCTGATTGCCGCCGGCGGCGCGGCGCTGCTGTTCGGCGGCGTGATGCTGCTGGCGACCGCCGGACGCGGCGGGGCGACGCCGCTACGCATCACGCTCTGCGGTGTGGCGCTCTCCGCCTTTGCCTCGGCGGTCACCGCCGCGATCCTGATTCTGGATGAACAAACGCTGCTGGCGATGCGCACGTGGCTGGCGGGCGATCTGGCCGGACTCAACTGGCAAATTTTACGCTCGGCGACGCTTCCGGCGCTGGCCGGTGGCCTGCTCGCGCTGCTTATCACGCCACGTCTGAACGTTCTGGCGCTGGGCGATAAGGTGGCGCTGGGGCTGGGGGTGAACATTATTCAGACCCGACTGCTGGGGCTGGGCGCCATTGCGCTGCTGTGCGGTGCGGCAGTGGCGGTTGCCGGGCCGATCGGTTTTGTCGGACTGGTGGTGCCACACGTTATTCGTCGCCTGGTCAGCGAAGATATTCGTCTGGCGCTGCCGCTGGCGGCGCCGGTCGGGGCGCTGGTGCTGCTGTTCGCGGATATCGCCGCCCGCACCCTGGTGGCGCCGCAGGAGCTGGCGACCGGGGCGATGACTGCGCTGGTTGGCGCTCCGGTATTTATCTTTATTGCGGCGAGGTTTTTTAAATGAAAAACGCGGCGCGCCGTGCCGGTTTCCGGCCCCTTCGCGCGGGGAGCTGCCATCTGCTTCTGCGCCCCGCGGCGCTGAACATCGCTGCGGTGCTGATTATCGCCATTCTGCTGCTGGCAAGCTTTGGCCTGACGCGCGGCAGCTTCCCACTGCCTGCCGGTACTCTGGCGCGAGCGCTCTTTGCCCCAGAAAATGTCGGCGACCAGCCGCGCTTTATTCTGTTTGATATTCGCCTTCCCAGGCTGCTGATGGCGCTGCTGTGCGGCGCTATGCTCGGGCTGGCGGGGGCGGCGATGCAGAGCATCACCCGAAACGGGCTGGCGGACCCGGGGCTGATTGGCGTCAAAGAGGGAGCCAGCGTGGTCGTGCTGGCGTTGATTCTGTTCTTTCCCGCCGTCGGGCTGGTCTGGCGCCCGCTGGCCGGCATTCTGGGCGGGGCACTGGTGGCGCTGCTGGTGCTGGTACTGGCCCGGGATTGCTCGCGGCCGCGCTTCATTCTGATCGGTATCGGCGTCTCCTGGACGCTGGCGGCGGCGGTCGGCATTTTTATGACTACCGCCGATGTGCGCGATGTGCAAACGGCGATGATCTGGCTTGCCGGCAGTCTGCACGCGGCAACCTGGTCGCTGTTGATGGTGGCCTTTTTGTGGGCGCTGCCGGGGACATTGATTCTGTTTTTGACCGCCCGGGCGGCGGATGTGGCGCAGCTTGGCGACCGTACCGCCGTGGGACTCGGCGTGCGCCTGCAGCAGCTGACCCTGCTGCGCTTTTTTGCGCCGGTGCTGCTCACCTCCGCCAGCGTCTCCTGCGTCGGCAGCCTTGGCTTTGTCGGTCTGATGGCGCCGCACATGGCGCGCTTTCTGCTGCGCGGTGGCCAGGTGTCGCTGCTGTGCGGCAGCGCTTTGATTGGCGCGCTGCTGGTGCTGTTTACCGATACTCTCGGCCGTCTGGCCTTCGCGCCGCTGCAAATTCCGGCCGGAATTGTTATTGCGCTGGTGGGGTGTCCGTTTTTTATCTTGCTGCTGTGGCGTCGTCGTGACGTCCTGTAATGTAGAAGGGTTGCTATGCGTTGGCTTATTTCTTTGCTGTTGTTAGCGGCGGGCGTTACCGGCGCCGCCGAGCGTCAAACACAAACGTTTACTGATGATTTAGGGCGGGTGGTGACGGTGCCGCTGCATCCGCAGCGTATCGTCTCGATGCACGACCTGGATATCACGATTCCGCTCATTGAGCTTGGCGTGCCGCCGGTGGCCAGCCACGGACGCACCCGCCCCGACGGTAGCCACTATCTGCGCTCCAGTGCCCAGCTGACCGGGGTCGATTTTGATAACAGCGCGATCCAGTTTATCGGCACCGCGGATATTGACCTCGAAGCCGTTGCAGCGGCGAAACCGGATCTGATTATTACCGAACCGAGCCGCCACGTCTCTGTGGAACAGCTGGAGAAGATTGCGCCGACGGTCAGCATTGACCATCTGCAGGGCAGCGCGCCGCGAATTTACAGCAAGCTGGCGCAGCTCACCGGCAGCCAGGCGCGGCTGGCAATTCTTGAGCGCCGCTATCAGGCGCAGATCGCCCAGCTCAAAGCGATGGTGGATACCCGCAACATCACGGTGTCGGTTATTCAGGCCAACAATGGCAAAGTCACCGTTCACCACTCCTATCACGCGCTGGGGCGGGTACTGCGCGACGCCGGGTTTCGTTTTCCGCCGTTGATCGACAAGATCCCCGACGGACAGCGAATTGACGTCAGCGCCGAACAGCTGCCGGAGCTGGATGCGGATTTTGTTTTTGCTACCTGGCGCTCGGATACCGGCGGTAAACCGCAGGAGGAGCTGCAGGCGATGGAAGGGGTGATGCCCGGCTGGTGCGACTTTATGCGTGCCTGCCGCACCGGCCGCTATATCCTGCTGCCGCGCGAGGAGGTTATCTCTAACTCCTTTGCCGCCCTGACCCTGATGGTGGCGCAGGTGCAGTCGCACATTGCCGGTCGTCCGCTGCCGGCGGAGCTGAAATGAAAACGCCGGTGAAAAGAGAGAAAGGGCGGGTCGACCTGTTCGGCGAACGCTTTCGCGCCCGGGCGCACCAGCTCTCGCCGCGTCTGCTGGCGGTCGTCAGCTATATCAACGACAACCGTGAAGTGGTGCTGGAGCGCACGGCGATGGAGATCGCCGCGGCGACGCAGACTTCGGATGCCACGGTTGTGCGGGCCATTCAGGCGCTGGGTTTTGCCGGGCTGCGCGAACTGAAGCAGACCATGGAGCGCTGGTTCGGCCCCTCCATCACCTCATCGGAGAAGATGCTGTCAACGGTGAATGCGCTCTCCTGCGATGTGAATTCGAGCATTGATTTTGTGCTGGAGGGCCATCAGCGCGCCTGTGAAGTGCTCTCTCGTCCCGCCAACCGTGCCGCCGTCGCTCAGGCGGTGGCGCTACTCAGCGAGGCGCGGCAGGTGGCGATTTTCGGTATCGGGGCATCGGGGATTCTGGCAGAGTACACCGGCAGGCTGTTCAGCCGTATCGGGTTACCGTCCTGCGTGCTCAACCGTACCGGCTTCAGCCTTGCCGAGCAGCTGATTAGCCTGCAGCGTGGCGATGTGATGATTATGATGGGACAGAAATCGCCGCATCGTGAAGGGATGACCGCGCTGCGCGAAGCCCGGCGGCTGGGGATCCCGACGATTTTGTTGACCCAGGCGGTGGACTCACGTTTTAGCCAGGAGGCGCAGGTGGTGATCGACGTCCCGCGCGGCGGCGATAACGGCCGGGTACCGCTTCACGGTACGGTGCTGGTCTGTCTCGAAATGCTGGTGCTGTCGGTGGCGACGACCACGCCGCAGCGGACCATGAAATCAATGAAGCGCATTAACGAACTGCATAAAGCGATTGGTAAATCCGGCGGTAAACGCAGCTAAGTACACGATAATTCACTGGCTGAAAGGTTTACTGTTGCAAGTAATCGTGATGATGTGTATTTTTATGCAAAATTAATGCATAAAAAGAGGTTGTCATGATGGGGAAATGGATAAAGGCGTGTTGTCTGCTGGCGGCTCTCGCCGGGAGCGCGCAGGCGGCACAGGAAACCTACGTTGTCGGTTCCGGTGGGACCTACCGCCCGTTTGAATATGAAAACAGCCAGAAGCAGCTGGAAGGTTTTGATATTGATATCATTAAAGCGATCGCTAAAGCGGAGAACTTTACTATCAAGCTGGTGAATACGCCGTGGGAAGGGATCTTCGCCACCCTCGGCTCCGGCGACCGCGACATCATTATCTCCGGAATAACCATCACCGATAAGCGCAAGCAGATGGTTGATTTTTCCGCCCCTTACTTCCCGGCTGAGCAGTCCATCGTGGTGCCGGCAGATTCCAAAGTGACCTCTCTGGCAGCGCTGAAGAGTGAGAAGGTCGGGGTGGTGAACTCCAGCACCGGCGATATCGTGGTCTCGGATGTGCTGGGTAAAAACAGCACCTCTATTAAGCGTTTTGATAATACCCCGCTGATGCTGCAGGAGCTGTTTGAAGACGGCGTCAGCGCGGCGGTGGGCGACGTGGGCGTGGTGAAATACTACATCAAACAGCACCCGGAGAAGCAGTTTAAGCTGGTGCCGGACGCCAGGTTTGAACGCCAGTATTTCGGTATCGCGGTGGCCAAAGGCAACGCTGAACTGCAGGCGAAAATCAACGCCGGTCTGAAGAAAATCGTCGCCGACGGCACCTACGCCAAAATCTATAAAACCTGGTTTGACGACAACGTCCCGACGCTGCCTGCGCAATAATTCATCTTTTGGTTTTCATGACGGCTATCGACGCGTGCGATAGCCGTATTTTTTAGGGAAGCACTATGACGGGATTCCGTTGGGAGATCATCGAGGAGTACGGTCCGCTGTTTATGGACGGCGCCTTGATGACCATTAAATGTACCATTATCTGCGTGATCCTCGGTACCCTGTGGGGCCTGACGCTGGGCCTTGGGCGGATGGCGAAAGCGGAACACGGAGCGTGGAAATATGTGCTGCGCTATCTGGTGCAGTTTCCGGTGCGCGTTTACGTCAGCGCGTTTCGCGGCACGCCGCTGTTTGTGCAGATTATGGTGGTGCACTTCGCGCTGGTGCCGCTGTTTATCAACCCGCGTGACGGTCTGCTGGTCAGCCATGGGCTGATGAGCGCCGATTTTGCCCGCGAACTGCGTTCTAACTACGGCGCGTTTCTCTCCTGTATCGTGGCCATTACCCTCAATGCCGGGGCCTATGTTTCGGAAATCTTCCGCGCCGGGATTCAGTCGATTGATAAAGGGCAGATGGAAGCTTCACGCGCGCTGGGGATGCCGTGGTGGAAAACCATGCGCCAGGTGATTCTGCCGCAGGCCTTTCGGCGGATCCTGCCGCCGCTGGGGAACAATGCGATTGCCATCGTCAAAGACTCTTCGCTGGCTTCGGCGATTGGTCTTGCCGATCTGGCCTATGCCGCGCGTACCGTTTCCGGCGCCTATGCCACCTACTGGGAGCCCTACCTGACCATTTCTCTGGTCTACTGGGTCATTACCTTCCTGCTGGCGCAGCTGGTTAACCGTCTGGAAAAGAGGTTTGGCAAAAGTGATTCACATTAATAATCTGCACAAACGTTTCGGCGACAGCCACGTACTGCGGGGCATCAGCTGCGATATTAAACCGCAGGAGGTCGTCTGTATTATCGGGCCGTCGGGTTCCGGAAAAAGCACGTTCCTGCGCTGTATGAATGCGCTGGAAAGCGTCAGCGAAGGCATCGTCGAAGTCAACGGCTTTGCCGCCCACGACCGCAGCACCGATCTGAACAAGATGCGGGAAAGCGTTGGCATGGTTTTTCAGCGCTTTAATCTCTTCCCCCATATGACGGTGCTGGAAAATCTGATCATGGCGCCGATCAACCTGCACGGCGTGAGCCGTTCGCAGGCGGTGCAGCTGGCGGAAGAGCTGCTGGCGAAGGTAGGATTAAGCGATAAACGTGACGCCTGGCCCTCCAGTCTCTCCGGCGGCCAGCAGCAGCGGGTGGCTATCGCCCGCGCGCTGGCGATGAAGCCTTCCATTATGCTGTTTGATGAACCGACTTCTGCGCTGGACCCCGAGCTGGTGGGTGACGTGCTGGAAGTGATGAAAAATCTCGCCAGCGAAGGGATGACGATGGTTATCGTCACGCACGAGATGGGCTTTGCCCGCGAAGTGGCTGACCGGGTTATCTTTATCGACCAGGGCATTATTCAGGAAGAGGGGAAACCAGAGCAGATCTTTACTGCTCCGGTTAATCCGCGCACCGCGGCCTTCTTAAGCAAGGTATTATAATACCGTACGACGGCGCGCCATCAGGGAATATCCCCCGGTGGCGCTTGCCGTTAGCCGCTCAGTTAAGGTTGCATCTCAGGCGGTTTCAGTCTGAGCATCGTCGTCATCGCGGTCCTGGCGTGCATTCGCCAGCAGCGCTTTCTCCGTTTTCCCCAGGCACTGAATCAGCAGGAACAGCACTCCGCAGGCCAGTAGGGTGACCAGCAGGCCATCATAGCCGGATACGCTGATCAGCAGGCTACTGACAACCGGGCCGGCAACGCTGCCCGCCGACCAGAAAAAGCCCAGCAGCGCGTTGATCATAATAAGCTTCTGCCCGCTGAAGGTTTTACCGGCGCGCACCAGCGAGAGCGTATACAGCGCCCCCGCCGCCGCGCCGAGGATCAGACACCCGACGATGAGCTGTACAGGCGACGTCAGCAGGAAAGGGAGCGCCGCCAGGGCGAGGCAAAACACCACCGCGCAGCTCAGGTGTACGCGGCGGATGCCAAATTTATCGGCAACCCAGCCCAGCGGCGCCTGGAAGAAGGCATCGCCGGTTAACACAATGGTCACCAGCAGAACCGCCATCGCCTCGTTCAGCCCTTTATCCATCCCGTAGAGCGGCAGCAGCGCCAGAATGCTGGCGTCAAAGAAGGCGAAGCAGAAGACGCCGGACGCCAGGACCGGTAAAAACGCGCCCAGGCTGCGCCAGCTGGCGCGTTCAGCGAGGCTTTCGCGGCTTCCACCCGGCAGATGGCGTAGCATCAGCAGACACGCCGCGGTCAGGCCGACGACGGCCAGCAGCACCCAGATTTGATAATCGGCGCCGGCAGAGATCAGCAGCGGCCCGGCCAACTGGCAGCCGGTGAATGCCGAGGCGTAAATACCGGTCAGGGTGGCGCGGTTTTTACCCGCCGCGCCGCCGGTTATCCAGCTTTCGCCAAGCACGATGATCACCCCGGAGGCTATCCCGGTCAGAAAGCGCGGCAGCAGCAGCTGCTGCAGATCGACGGTCAGACAGGAGGCGATGGTGGCGAGCGCCAGCAGGATCAGGTTGGCCGTGAGCAAGGTGCCTATCTCAAAACGACGGCACAGCGCGGGCGAGAGGAACGACGAGAGCATCATCCCCGCCGGCGGCAGCGCGGCCAGCAGGCCGACGTAGACGGTGTCTGTCTGCTGCTGGGCAAGTTCAAGGCTGATTAAAGGCACCGTATAACCGGTGATAAATCCCACTAATGACGCGGCCATAATCATCGCCAGCGTGGGGGCAAGGCGATTCTGGTCTGGGTTAAACATTTTATTCCCGATAACGGAAGTCAACAGGTGGATAATCCGGCAAAGTGCCGACGACCCTGAATATTAATTAAACGTATGCGCGCTGTCACCGTTGAAATGACTACTAATATTGATACGCGGGCTCGGGCGCCCGGCAAAACGCGCCGTTCGGGCCCCCGGGGAGTGTTGTCAGCGCGCTGGCGAAAGGATATAACGAAGAGGGCATTCCGCCAGCGACGGGCGCATGCATAAAATGTATCCCGATTTCATACTCGTTCAGCGTTGATGCTGTGCAGGAAAGGAGTAACACATGGCAGTATCGCCTTCATCGATCGCCGAGGCCATCCGCTGGCGTCGTGATTTTCATGCCTGCCCGGAGCTGGGCTATCAGGAACAGAAAACCTCGCGTCGCGTCGCTGAATTATTGACATCCTTTGGTCTGCAGGTGCATTGCGGGCTGGCAGGGACCGGCGTGGTGGCGACCCTGGAGAACGGCCCCGGGCCGGTTATCGGCCTGCGCGCCGATATGGACGCGCTGCCCATTACCGAACGGGGTGACGTCAGCTACAAGTCCCGTAATCCGGGCGTAATGCACGCCTGCGGCCACGATGGCCACACCGCGATGCTGTTGGCCGCCGCCGCGCATCTGACCCAGACCCGCCGCTTTCGCGGGACGGTGCATTTTGTTTTTCAACCGGCCGAGGAGAACCTCGGCGGCGCGCGCAAGATGGTGGAAGAGGGGCTATTTGAACGTTTCCCGATGGACGGTATCTACGCGCTGCACAACTGGCCTGGGCTGCCGCTGGGGCACGTGGCGGTTAACGAGGGGCCGATGATGGCCTCGCTGGACGCGTTTGAAATCACCCTGACCGGCAAAAGCTGCCACGCGGCGATGCCGGAAAGCGGCGCCGATCCGATTGTCGCCGCCGCGCAGCTGATTATGGCCCTGCAGACGATCCCCTCGCGCCGCCTGTCGCCGCAGGAGTCGGCGGTTGTCAGCATTACCCAGATTAACGGCGGCGAAGCGATTAACGTTTTACCGGACAAGGTGGTGCTGCGCGGGACCTTCCGCTGCCTGAGCAACCGGGTGCGTGAACGGGTAAAAGCGCTGATTGCGCACTATGTCAGTACGCAGCCGCAGGTCTCCGACGTGCAGGGGAGCATTGCCTGGTATCCCGGCTATCCGGTGACCAAAAACCATCGCGCGGAGGCGATAAAGGTGCGCGAGGCGGCGGTGGCGGTACTGGGCGAGGCGGCGGTGAGCGGGCAGATCGCGCCGTCGATGGCGTCGGAGGATTTTGCCTGCATGCTGGAGGCCTGCCCTGGCGCCTATTTCTGGATCGGTACCGATGGCGAAACGCCGTCGAAACCGCTGCATAATGCCGGCTATGATTTTAACGACGATCTGATTGAACACGGCGTCACGCTGTGGACGGCGCTGGTGGAAAAACTGCTGCCGGTGGGCTGACGCCGACGGCGGAAGCTGCTGCTATCAACGTGAAGGGGAGAGGCGATGCCTCTCCCCTGGTATTCAGGCGTCCACTGCCGCCTTCAGGCGCGCTTTCATGTCACTGTAGGCCCGCCAGGCAAACTGCTCTGCCCAGAGCTGGTCCTTGATGGCTTCTATCTTCACCGCGCAATATTTGGTTTCCGGCGTTTTCGAGACCGGGTCGAGGTTGTCCTGAGTAAGCTCATTGCAGGCACCGACCCACCACTGGTAGGTCATATAGACGGCGCCGTGGTTGATACGGTCGCTGATATCCGCGCGGGTAATCACTTTGCCGCGACGCGAGCTTACCCACACCAGCTGCCGATCGGCGATCCCCAGCCGGTCGGCGTCGGCGCGGCTTATCTGCACGCGACCGGGCTCATCGGCAAGGGATTGCAACGCCGCGCAGTTGCCGGTCATCGAGCGGCACGAATAGTGGCCGACTTCGCGCACGGTACAGAGCACCAGCGGATAGTCGGCATCCGGGGTCTCCGCCGGCGCACGCCACGGTGCGGCAAACAGTTGACCTTTCCCCGACGGGGTATCAAAGCGGTTTCCTTTATACAGCCATGGCGTGCCGGGGTGTTCGAGCGTCGGACACGGCCACTGCACGTGGTTCATATCGCCCATTTTTTCATAGGTGACGCCGTAGAACAGCGGGCACAGGTCGCGCATTTCGTCCCAGATTTGCTGGTTGTCGTCGTAGTGCATCGGATAGCCCATTTCGCGGGCCAGCAGGCTAATGATCTCCCAGTCGCGTTTTACGTTGCCCGGGGCCGGGATGGCTTTTTCGAAGCGCTGAAAACCGCGATCGGCGCAGGTGAAGACGCCGCCGTGTTCGCCCCAGGAGGTTGCCGGCAGCAGCACGTCGGCTATTTCGGCGGTTTTGGTCATGAAGATATCCTGCACCACCACAAAATCCAGCGCTTCGATGCCCTTACGCACCAGCCCCAGATCGGCTTCGGTCTGCAGCGGGTCTTCCCCCATGATGTAGTAGGCTTTGATCTCCCCGCTCAGCGCTTTATGCGGAACTTCGGTAATACGGGTGCCGACTTTGTCATCCATTATGGCCGGGTCGATTCCCCAGGCCTCGGCAAATTTGGCGCGGACGCTGGGATCGGTCACCTCCTGATAGCCGGGGAACAGATTCGGCAGCACGCCCATGTCGCAGGCCCCCTGGACGTTGTTCTGCCCGCGCACCGGGCCGACGCCGACATGTTCCCGGCCGAGGTTACCGGTCAGCAGAGCCAGGCTGGCCAGGCCTTTCACCACATCGACCGCCTGGCCGAACTGCGTGACGCCCATGCCCCACATGATCGTGGCCGACGGCGCGGCGGCAAACATTCTCACCGCCTGACGTATCTCTTGCGCCGGGACGCCGGTGATCGCTTCCACCGCTTCAGGCGAGTAGGCTTTCACCGCCTCACGGTAGGCGTCCAGCCCTTCAGTAAAGCGTTTGACGTAATCATGGTTATAGAGATCTTCTTCCAGCAGAACGTGGCCGAAGGCGTTGACCAGCGCCATATTGCTGCCGTTATTGAGCTGCAGGTGGCGATCGGCAATGCGGGCGGTTTCAATTCGTCGCGGATCGCAGACGATGATTTTCGCCCCGTTTTCGCGCGCTTTAATCACCCGGCGGGCGACGATAGGGTGGGAGTCGGCGCAGTTGTAGCCAAAGACCAGCAGACATTTTGAGTGTTCAATATCGCTGATGGAGTTGCTCATCGCGCCGTTACCCAGCGCCTCCTGCAGACCCGCCACCGACGGACCGTGACACACGCGGGCGCAGCAGTCGACGTTGTTGGTGTTTAACACCGCCCGGGCGAATTTCTGCATCACATAGTTGGTTTCATTCCCGGTGCCGCGAGACGAACCGGTGGTCATAATCGCGCGCGGGCCGTACTGTTCTTTAATCTCCCGGAGTTTTTTTGCCGTGTAGCGAATCGCCTCGTCCCAGCTGACCGGGGTGAGTTTCCCCCCTTTCTGGTAGCGAATCATCGGCTGCTTCAGGCGCGGGGTGAGCAGCTGAGTATCATTAAGAAAATCCCATCCGTAATACCCTTTGAGGCACAGCTGATTCTGATTGGTTACCCCATCGGCGGCTTCCGCACGGATAATTTTATTGTTATCGACAACCAGCTTGAGTTTGCAACCCGCCCCGCAATAAGGGCAAACGCTTGTGATTTTTTTCATCAGTAACAGACCTGTTAACAGTGAATGAAGATCAATGGTCAGGCCGGGCCAGGCCCGCCATCGTCATGGAATCCTTTCGCCGCGATGCAAGCGGAAGGCAGGAGCGGTATGCAGAAGTTGTGCCAAAATTAATTTATTGATATGTAAGGAGATTAATTCGTGGTGCTGAGGTGTCGTCGTGATGTCGTCACTAATGACGATGACGTAACAGAACGCCCGGGGAGGGCGTTCTCTCAGAGGCTAGCCTATTTTGGGCTGAAACTGCGCCAGTTTCTGCGGCGGGAATCCGGCTTCCAGCGCCGCTTGGCAGATGGCCTGCCAGCTGCCGGCATCCAGTGGAATGCCCTGTGCCAGGCGCGCCTGACGATTGGCCTCTTCCCATTCGCCCGGCACCAGAATCGGCGCGTGCGCCTCGTGAGGCGACTGTTTACACCAGTCGATGAAGGCTTCCGTCTCGCGCTGCATGTCCGGCGCGTCGAAGGCTTGCGGGTCGAGAATAATGGTGGTCATGCAGTTGAAGATGGCGTCGACGCAGGTCTGCAGGCTCTGCTGGTGAGTGGTCTGGCCGCCGGAGACGGCGCCGCCGAGGATTTCGCACAGCGTGGCGAGGGCGTAGCCTTTATGCTGGGCAAAGGTCAGCAGGGCGCCCAGCGGCGAGGTCTGCATGACCGCCGGGTCGGTGGTCGGTTCGCCTCGGGCGTCAATCAACGAACCGGGCGGAACGGCTTCGCCTTTATGCCAGGCGACGCGCGTTTTGCCAAAGGCAATCGCGCTGGTGGCGTAGTCGAGCAGTAGCGGAGGCTGGCCTTCTCGCGGGAAGATAACGCACAGCGGATTGGTGCCAAAGCGGCTGTCTTTGCCGCGAAACGGGGCAACCATCGGGTCGCCTACGACGCTGACGAAGTGAATCGAAATAAAACCTGCCGCCGCGCACTGCTCGGCCCAGTAGCCGATGCGTCCGATGTGATGCGCGTTGCGCAGGGCGATAGCCGCCATACCGTGTTGCCGGGCTTTCTCAATTCCTTTCTGCATCGCTTCATGGGCAACTACCTGACCAAAGCCTGCGTTGCCGTCGAGTGTCACTACCGCGCCGGCGTCCTTCATCACGCTGGCATGGCGGTTAAACTGCAGATGACCCTGAGCATGGGAACGCAGGTAGCTCGGGATCATCCCCACCCCGTGTGAGTCGTGGCCGGCGAGATTAGCGGCCACCAGATGGTCGGCGACAAGGGAGGCTTCGGTGGGAGAACTGCCAAGCTGAATGAAGAGAGTGTTGACGAACTGATGCAGATCCGTCGCCTGAAAACGATATCCGGTTTGCACTGATACGCTCCTGTGACTTATTTGATTGTGTTGTTGTTTTGTTAAGTTTGCCCTTCCATGCTGCGCTCCTGGGCGAAGAAGATCAATACTTTGCGCACCGGAGAGAATTGAGGGGCAGAGAACAGGCTTGAGGCCCGGCGTGCTGTTCGCGGCCCTGAGAATCATTATGATAAAACCAACTAATAAATGATAAAGAGAAGACTAAAATGAACGTCAGTACGCTGCTTTTAATTATCGTCGCGATTTCGCTGCTGGGATTATCGATCTATTGTTTATTGAGTTATATAAAAGAACGCAAAGCGATGCGCTTTAAATCTTTCCGTCATCGCTAATACCCGCCGAGGGCCCGGGCATACGCTTTATTTATAATGGTTGTCGCGCCAGGCTTTCGGCGTGGCGTGGTATTTTTCACGAAAACTCTTGCTGAATGACGGGTGGCTGACAAAACCGCAGCGCCAGGATACCAGCTCAACCCGCAGTCGGGGATCGGATTCCAGCAGTTGCCGGGCCGCCTCCAGGCGTATCTCTTTAATCTCCGCCATCACCGAACTCCCCTGTTGCTGAAAAGCCCGGTCGAGGCTGGATCTTGAGCAGCGCAGCATTCGGCAAAGCAGGTCGGGAGAGAGGTTATGTTTATGATAATTAAGCGCAATAAACGATTTCGCGCTGTTCACCAGATGCGCGAGTTTTCCTGACGAGCGCAGCCCTTTCTCCTGCGCCACATCGGCCAGAACCTGTAACGCGATATGATGTAAGCCATCGACGATTACCGCGGTTTCCTGGGTAGATAAACTTGCCGATTGCGCGTCCAGCAGCAGCATATGCGATTTTAAAAATAGCGCTAAAGGGTGATTATCCAGGGAGATGATCGGGCTGGTCAGTTGACCGCTAAATAGCGTTTTGATTTTCGCACTATGCG
Organism: Klebsiella planticola ATCC 33531; assembly: GCF_000735435.1. Classification (GTDB taxonomy): domain Bacteria; phylum Pseudomonadota; class Gammaproteobacteria; order Enterobacterales; family Enterobacteriaceae; genus Klebsiella; species Klebsiella planticola. The sequence continues at coordinate 109,416 of NZ_JMPP01000033.1, forward strand.
GAATGATATACAGCTGTTTGACATCATCACATTGATAATTGTAATAATCATTGCGCTGATGAACGATGAGTTGTCCCGGATTAACCTGGGCGATGGCGGATTTTTTCCTGCCGCCGATCAGCTGATGCCCCTGTACCAGCAGAGAAATATAGGTTGAAGACTCAGCCACCTGATGCGGGTCGAAGATTGTCTCGTTTTTAGAACCCATGGCACTACAATAATCGCCGGAAATAGCAGATATGGTTTTATGGTGGGCAACAATTTCTGCCGGACGGCGGTTATTTACGACCTCAATGCCATAGCAGCTGAGGTTCTGCGATATTCGCTGATAGCGCTCTTCCGGCGCAATATCCGCCGCGCTTAAAACATGTGGAACGTACAGCGTCGAAGGTCTGGACATGCTTGTCTCTTATCCCGGGTTGACGTTGGCAGGTAGTTCTTTTTTATCCTTCTGATTATAAGATTAATCTTCATTAAAGCCAGCGGGCGGACGGTTTTTTACATTGGCCTGGGGGGGAATTGTTCAGTATTGCGTGGGAAACTATCAATACGTAGCGCATCGCGGTGACAGCCTGGCCGCATCAATCAGCGGAAAACTATTTTTATTTGACTTTTTCACGGCACTGAAAATATAAAATAAATTAATTTTAATTATTATTTTTTATTTAAAGTGGGTGTTTTGAGTTGTTATGTTGATATTTTAACAAAATAAATCAATCTCGGTTTGGTTATTTTCTGTCTGCCTGGCGCTCGCGCGACAGCAAAAAAAGAGAGTGGACAGCAGGATGAAAATCATCGCAATCTAAAAAGAGGCATTCATTTCGCAACGGGGAAAATACGCGGATGCGCAAGAGTAAAATAATTGTTTTATCTTTGATGGTTGTTTGTGTTTTATGTTTTGCAATTGTTGCTGTTTATTTTTTATTGCTCAAGGATGACGCTGCGGAGCCCGTCAATGAAGAGACGGAAGCTGCGGTCCTGGACGTCGCCGGATTCGCAAACAGCGGGCATCGCGACGAGCAAAAATTGAGAGCGCTGTTCCAGACACGCATCGTGACTCGCCAGCTGAATCTCGATCGCGGCGAGCTGGTACCTGCCGGGCACACTGGCGCAGAACAACAGCGCTGTGCAGACCTGCCACCGACCCGCGACCCGGCGCAAATCCGGCGTCGCTGTGCGCTGGTGGATATTTACCTGGTCCGTGATACCGACCAGCATATTCAGCAAATTATTCTGCCGGTCTACGGTAAGGGTGCCAAATCAATGATGTATGCGCTGGTTGCTCTCAGCACGGATGGCCGCACGGTAAATGACCTGATCTATTACCAGCAGAATGAGACGCCGCTGCTGGGGGCGAGGGTGGAAGACCCGCAGTGGCGCAGACAGTGGGCAGGGAAAAAAATCCGCGATGACCAGGGGCGGCCCGCGTTGCAGGTCGTTCAGGACAGTGTCGGCCAGCATGACGCCTATACCGTTGACGGCATCAGCGGTGCGACCCTGACCTCAACCGGCGTGGAGAAAAGCATCAATTTCTGGATGGGGGAGCAAGGGTACGGCAATTTTCTCCGCCATCTGCAGGATGATCCCGCGATATTAACCCAATAGCCTTCAGTCGTTTGCATCCCCGCCACGACGCCACTTCCGGCGTCGTTTTTTTATCTTGCGGGCGGGGGGCGTCAAAAACGGACGCGCCCGCAGCCGACACAAAACGTGTTGTTCTTTGCGGTTTTTTACACAAATTGTCACCATTTGACATTTTCATGATCTGGGTCATGTGCACGACAAGGAAAAATGACAATGATAACTATTATCATTATCGTTAATGGAACCCGTCATGTCAGCTCCTCGCTCTTTTCTGCTGCTCACGTTGCTCAGCGTCCTGTTCTGCGCGTGCGCGATGGCGCAAACCCGCTACGCGCCGCTGATCGAGGATATTGAGCACCGGCTGGATAAAACAACCGAGCTCTACCAGCAGCAAAAAAACAACGAGGCGCGTCGGGAAGTGCAGGCCGCCTATTTCGAAGTGTTTGAAAACCTCGAAGGCCCTATCCGCATCAATTTTTCGGCGCGTAAAAGCTACGAAATGGAGAGCACTTTCGGTGACATCCGTCGCATGATTGCAGACGGTAAGCCGCTGCAAGAGGTTCAGGCCCGGGTGGACGGGCTCAAGAAAGCGCTGCGTGACGTTGAGCCTGTGCTGGATGGCGGCCATCGGCTGGTGGCGGAAGAGCAGCATACCGCGTTGACCCGGGGCGATATCGCCTTGCACTGGCAGAACAGCTTCCGCACCATCGACGATCTGCTGGCGCAGGCGGTGAGCGCCTATCAGGCGGGAAATTACCCCCTCGCCAGTCAGCAGGTGCAGCAGGCGCACTATCAGGGATTTAAAAACTCAGAGATGGAAATGTCGGTGCGGCAAAACCGCTCGGCAAAAAACGCGGCGGCCATTAATCAGCAGTTTACCGCCCTGATTGCGCTGACGTCCCAGCCGGATCGTCTGAACGATGTGGCTTATCAGGTGACGACGCTGTTGCAGGAGCTCGAAGACATATTGCCGGGGCTGCCGACGACCCGCGATGACCAGCCGGTGAATGCCCCGACGGCAGACGAAGAGAGCGCCCCGCTCGCCGTAGGCGCGCCGGGCGCTGACTGGGCCAACGTTGCCACGGGGATTAACCAGAGTATCGATGCGGCGCTGGCGCGCTACCAGCGCGGCGAGGCGTCTGATGCCCTTCTGGATATTCAGGACACCTACTTCGATCGTTTTGAAGCCACCGGGATGGAGAACAAAATCGGCTCCCGCGATGCTGCGTTTAAAACCCGCCTTGAGGCCCACTTCACCCGTCTGGTCAGCCTGATGAAGGCCGGACAGCCGCAGGACAAACTGGTGGCTGAAGCCGCTGCGCTACGAGCAGATCTGCATCAGGCGGTGGCGATGCTGGGCGAGGGTGAAGAGACGCAGTGGAGCCTGCTGCTATACAGCCTGATGATTATTGTACGTGAAGGGCTGGAGGCGCTGCTGATTGTGGCGGCCATCGTGGCCTGGCTGGTGAAAAATGACCATCACGACAAGCTGCTGCTGATTCGTCAGTCGGTGGTCGTCGCGCTGGTTGCCAGCGTGGCGACGGCGGTCGTTTTCCAACTGGTGTTTACCCACTCCGGCGCCAGTCGGGAGCTGCTGGAAGGGATTACCATGCTGATCGCCGTGGTGATGCTGTTCTTTATGAGCTACTGGCTGCTGTCGAAGGTTGAATCCCGCCGCTGGAAAGCCTGGCTGGAGGGTAAGCTGACGCATTCGCTCTCTCGCGGCTCGCTGGTGGGGCTATGGCTGACCAGCTTTCTTGCCGTCTATCGGGAAGGCGCCGAAACAGTCCTGTTTTACTACGCCCTGGTTGGCGACGCGCAGAGTGTTTCCGGGCATCTGGCCATCGGCGCCGGGTTTGTTATTGGCTGCGTGCTGCTGCTGGCCGCATGGCTCATCATGCGCTACTCGGTGGTGCGCCTGCCGCTCAAACCTTTCTTTATCTTCACCGGCGGCTTTATGTACCTGATGGCATTTGTTTTTGCCGGTAAAGGGGTCCTTGAACTGATAGAAGGCAAACTGTTTCAGCCTACGCTGGTTGGCGGCGTGCCTGAAATCAGCTGGCTGGGCATTTATCCCTATCTGGAAACCCTGACGCCACAGGTGATTTTACTGATTGCTGCCCTGGTTGCCCTGTGGATTACGCTCCGCCGCAATCACCTACCCACAGCACAGATAAAAAATAATATTTCAACATTATAAGACGCGAGGATTTGTCAAATGACCATCAAAAAGAGCCTGATTATCGGCGCCACCGTGGCCGCTATTTTTACCGCGCCCGCGGCGCTGGCCTTTAAAGAGTATCCGGCAGGTGAACCGGTCACCATGAATGAGATGGAGATCGCCGCCGTCTATCTTCAGCCGATTGATATGGAACCGCGCGGAATGGGTCTGCCGGCAGCGAAATCAGATATCCATCTGGAGGCCGATATTCATGCGGTTGAAGGGGGAAAGAATGGTTTTGGCGCCGGTGAATGGATTCCCTATTTGACCATTGCCTATACCCTGGTCAATAGCGATACCGGTGAAAAGCAGGAGGGGACTTTTATGCCGATGGTCGCAAGCGACGGTCCGCACTATGGCGCCAATATTAAAATGATGGGCGTCGGCAATTATAAAGTGACGTACCACATTGAACCGCCATCAAAAGCCGGGATGCACCGTCATACCGACAGCGAAACCGGGGTGGGCCGCTGGTGGAAACCGTTCGATGTCAGCTATGAATTCAAATACGTCGGCCTGAACTAAACGTTCGTCGCGCAGGATGGCCAGCATGCCGTCCTGCGGTGTATTACCGCATGCGGATTGCACCTTATCCGCCGAACCGGGTCGAAGTTATGAGTTATTTTTTCGTCACCACGCTGCAGGTTTTTTTCTGTATTACGCTGCTGTCCTCGGTTCTCTGGGGCCGCGGCGTGTCTCCTTCACTGCGCCCCCTCACGTGGACGCTGCTCACGGCGCTGGCCAGTGGGCTACTGGCCGGACTGTTTATTCGCGGGAGCCAGACGCTACAGCTGATGCTGGTGAGCGGAGAAATCCTCCTTTCCGTGCTGTTTTTACTGAGCTTCTGGTGGGCCTCGCCGCGTCTGCGCTACGTGTGGCAATGGATCCTCGTATTTGGCGCCGCCCGTCACTGGGCTCTGGACCCCAATCTTGGCGGATTAACCTCCACCCACGTGCTGAACACCGACCTGCTGCTGAACCTGACCGCGCTGGCGCTGGCCGTTGCGCTGCTGTGTCTGGCCGCGGTGCTGTGCGCTCTGCTGCTGCGCCGGATGAGCTGGCCGTACTGGCCGCTGGCGATTCTGCTGATGATCCTGCTTTGGCTACCGATGTTCGGCAATCTGCTGCTGCTGTTGATGAAGCTGCAAATCATCCCCTTACTGAAGCCGCTGCTGAGTTTTGTGGCCAAAGTGACCAACAATGCCGCCGGGTACAGCTGGCTTGCAGCCGCCGTGCTCCTGCTGCTGTGTCTGTGCTGGACCCCGACTCTTCGTCGCTATGCCCGGGCGGTGAAGGCGGCGGCGGAGCCGGTTACCCGTCGACTGGCGTTGGCCGAGCGCCGCAGCGCTGTCCGCCTCTGGTTAACGACGATCTGCTGTGCGCTGGTGATTGCAGGTGGCCAGCTGTGGTGGGATCTGGTGGCCTCCCGGCCGCCGAGGCTATCGGAAGCTCAGCCGGTCAGCCTTGCCGCTGATGGTCTGGTCCATATTCCGCTTACACAGGTTCGCGACGGCAAACTGCACCGTTTCGTCTGGGTGGCAGACGACGGTAAGGCGGTGCGCTTTTTTGTCATCAACCGCTATCCCGACAAATTACGCTTTGGCGTGGTATTTGACGCCTGTCTGCTGTGCGGCGATCAGGGATATGTCATGGAAGGTAACCAGGTGATTTGTGTCGCCTGCGGGGTACACATATTTATTCCTTCGATTGGTAAACCCGGCGGCTGTAATCCGGTGCCGATCGATGGCTGGCATAACGACGAACGTGAGTTGACGATACCCGGTGCGGCCCTGGCCGTCGGAGGCAACTATTTCTCTACCGTGCTGACTATCAAGGTGACCGACCCGGTGGACGGGACGGCTCTGACCAACACGGCGGCTGAGTATAAATACAGCTATGCAGGCAGAACCTGGTTTTTTGCCTCTGAAGCAAACTACAACCGTTTCCGCAACGCGCCAGAGACGTTTGTTCCCGGCACGGCGCAGGAGGAGTAACCATGCTGTGGCGAATGATCTATCAGTCATGGGGGCGTAATCTGCGCCGCAAAGCGCTGGCGGTGTTAACCGTTTTCCTGGCCACGAGTCTGATCTCGGCGCTGCTGGCTATTTCTATCGACATCGGTGACAAAATGTCCCGCGAGCTGAAATCCTACGGTGCCAATATCTTAATTGAACCGGCCGGGCAGGCAGCGCTACCTGCGTTGTTCAGCGAGCAAAGCAACCCGCTGGCCAGCGATGATTTCCTTGATGAGTCCGAGCTGGCGAATATTAAAGATATCTTCTGGCGAAATAATATCGTCGGTTTTGCGCCAATGCTCAGCGGCGAGGCGACCGTTGACGGGCACGAAATCCGTCTGCTCGGCACCTTCTTCAGCCAGCCGGTCGCGATACCGGATGAAGAGGGTTATGAGACCGGGCAGCGCACGGTCAGCCCGTTCTGGAAGGTGACTGGCACCTGGCCGCAGGAACCTGTAGGCAAGACGCCGCAAACATTAGTCGGGCATGCGCTGGCGCGTAATTACGGCTGGCAACCCGGTGACCATCTCAGGCTACAGGTGGCGAACGAGACCGTGGATGTGGTGGTCAGCGGCGTTCTCTCCAGCGGTGGTGATGAAGACAACCAGCTGGTGATGCCGCTTAGCATCGTACAGCGGCTGCTGGGCCTGACGGGAAAAATACAGGCAATTCGCGTATCGGCCCTGACGGTACCAGAAAATGAGCTGTCGCGCCGGGCGCGTGAGAATCTCGAGGCTCTGAACGCTGAAGAGTATGACCTGTGGTATTGCACGGCGTATGTCTCTTCTATTGCTCACCAGCTGGAGGAGGCCATTTCCGGTGCAGAAGTGCGCCCGGTCTGGCAGGTTGCGGCCTCGGAGGGCGTAGTTATCGATAAAATTCAGCTGCTGATGGCGGTCGTCACCCTGGCGGCATTGGCCGCTGCGGCAATGGGGATTGCCTCGCTGATGACCAGTACCATTATGGAGCGAGCCCGGGAGATCGGCCTGATGAAAGCGCTTGGCGCCCGACAGTGGCAAATTTTGCTGCTGTTTTATCTTGAAGCAGCGCTGGGCGGGCTGGCAGGTGGGGGGCTGGGCTGTGTTGCTGGCTGGGGGCTGGCGAAGATGATTGGCCTGATGCTCTTTGCCACGCCGCTCGACTTTGCCTGGGTGGTGGTGCCCTGTGTGCTGGTGATCGCAGTGCTGATTGCGCTTATCGGCACCTGGTTCCCGGCGCGTCGAATCGCCCGACTTTATCCCGTGGAGGTGCTGTATGGCCGCTAAGCGCGACATGCTGTGGCTATTAGTCTGGCGGGCGCTGCGTCTGCGTCTGCAGCGCGTCGGCGTCGTGTTCACCGCGCTGGCGGTTGGTGCGACCATCGTGACGGCGCTTTCCGCCGTGTGGTTTGATATCAACAGCAAAATGAGCGAGGAGCTGCGGACCTTCGGCGCAAATTTTTATATCGGGCCTGGGCACGGTACCCGTATGCCGCAGCCGACACTGCAGGCGATTATTGACGATGCGCCGAAGGGACTGATTCATGGCGCCAGCCCCTGGCTATACGGCACGGCGCGTACCGAGCTGGAAAAAGTGGCGATCGTCGGCGTGTGGTTTGAGTCGCTGCAAAAGCTGGTGCCGTACTGGCAGGTCAGTGGCAACTGGATCGGCGTCAGCTTTGACGATCGCAATGCGATGGTGGGCGTTAAGCTGGCTCAGCGGCTGGCGCTAAACGTTGGCGATAGCGTCACGCTGGTGGACCATCAGCGGCGCAAAAAACTGCTGATCAAGGGGATCGTCGAAGCCGGTGACGCGACCGATAACATGCTGATTGTCAGCCTGAACGTGGCGCAGGCGTGGCTGCAAAAGCCCGCGATTATCAGCCACGGTCTGCTGAGCGTCAGTAACGATCTCGGCCAGGTGGAAAGCTATGCCGGGCAGCTGCAGCAGCGCTATCCCGCGCTGGAGATCCGCCCGGTCCGTAAGGTCTCGGCATCCGAAGGCCAGGTACTGGATAAAATCAAAGGGCTGATGGGGCTGGTCTCTCTGGTGATTCTGGCGCTGTCGTCCTTGTGCGTGAATACCACCCTGATGGCGATTGTGGGTGAACGCGCCCGTGAGTTTGCGCTGCAAAAAGCGCTGGGCGCCAGCAATGGCGATATTATCCGCCAGATGCTGCTCGAAACCAGCATTATCACTCTGGCAGCGGTGGTCTGCGGCTGGCTGCTCGGCTATCTGCTCGCCCAACTGCTGGGGCTGACCGTGTTTAATGCCACTATTTCGCTGCGCCTGCCGGTGCTGCCGATAACCCTGGCGCTGTCTTTGCTGGTCGCCTTGCTGGCGGCCATTGTTCCGGTACGCCGCGCGGTAAGCGTTGAACCGGCGAAAGTGTTGAAAGGAGAATAACGCCATGACCGTCACGCCTTTACGTCAGATGGCGATTGAAACCCGTCATTTATCTAAGCGCTTCGGCGATGTTAGCGCGCTGGATGACATTAATTTGCGCATCGCCCGCGGTGAGTTCGTCGCCATTATGGGGGCATCAGGTTCCGGGAAAACCACGCTGATGAATATCCTGACCTGTCTGGACACCGCCAGCGAGGGGCAGGTTATCCTCGACGGAACCGATGCGGCGGCGCTGGATGAAGAAGGGCGGCGGCGCGTTCGCGCGCAGAAGATAGGCCTGGTGTTTCAGCAGTTCCATCTGATTCCTTTTCTGACGGCGCTGGAAAACATCATGCTGGCGCAGCATTACCACAGCGTCGTCGATGAGGCGGCGGCCAGGGCAGTTCTGGCGCAGGTTGGCCTTGAACATCGCATGACCCATTTACCCAGCCAGCTCTCCGGCGGGGAGCAGCAGCGTGTCTGTATTGCCCGGGCGCTGGTCAATGAACCCCCGGTGATTTTTGCCGATGAGCCCACCGGTAACCTGGATGAAGAGAATGAACAGCGGGTGCTGGACCTGCTGACCGACCTGCATCGTCAGGGGCGCACTATCGTGATGGTGACCCACAACCCGGCGCTGGGAAAATTCGCTGACCGTATCGTCCGGCTCCAGCACGGCAAATATCTCGGCGAGGAGGTTAATACCGATGCGCATGCCTGAAGTCATGATAACGATACTGCTGCTTCTGCTGCTGGCAGGCTGTAAAGAAGAGAAGCTGGCCCGTGGCGAGACGGCACCTGCGCTGGCGGCTTTTGATATGCAAGGCAAACCTGCCGGCCTGGAACGCTGGGAGGGGAAGGCGGTGTATCTCAATTTCTGGTCGGCCAACTGCGGAGGTTGTCTCGCGGAAATGGATACGCTGCAGGCGCTCAGCCAACGCTGGCCGGATAAGCTGGTAGTGGTGGGGGTGAATACCGACCCGGAGCAGGTGGATATCGCTCCGCTGCTGGCGAAGCATGGCATCAGCTACCCGGTGCTGCGCGACCAGCTGCATATCACTCAGGATCGTTATCAGGTGATCGGGACGCCGACATCGATAGTGATTGACGCACGCGGGCGGGTGCGCGACCTGCATCAGGGGTGGCGAAAACCCGAAGAACTCCAGGCGGTTTTTACCCGCCTGGCCCAGCCTTAATAGCGATATCCCGGGCGTCGGCCCGGGAGAGGGAGGATCGCTCAGTCCAGCAGCGAAGGATCGGCATCTATCATCAGCTGCTTCATCTCGGCGAAGTGCTGGCGGGAAAAATCGGCAATGTTCTCCCAGTCCTGGGCGGTTTTCTCCGCCACCTCAGCCGACAACACCTTTAGCGGCTGGCCGGTTGACCACGCGGTGACCAGAATCTGACAGGCCCGCTCCAGCGTCCAGATATCGTCAAACGCCTCGCCGATGGTCGCGGCGGTAACCAGTACCCCGTGGTTGCCCATCAGCAGGCGGCGCTTATCCGCCAACAGCCCGGCCAGTCTCGCCCCTTCGGCGACGGTATCCGCCATTCCGCCGTACAGCGTATCCACCGCCACACGATTAAAATAACGCGCGCTATTCTGATCGACCGGCAGGATCTGCGGGTTCGCCAGGCAGGCGACGCTGGTGGTGTAGATCGGATGCAGATGCAGCACCGCCCGCGCCTGCGGCAGCCGCTGATGAATCTGGCCGTGGATCGCCCATGCGGTGGCGTCCACGTCCGGCCGCAGCGCGGTCGCTTCATCATCGGCATCGAGCAGCAGCAGGTCGCTGGCGCGGATCCGCGAAAAGTGTTTCCACTTCGGATTCAGCAGAAACTTTTTGCCGTCCGCCGACAGGGCCGCGCTAAAGTGGTTGGCGACGGCCTCATGCATGCCGAGATGCGCGATGATGCGAAAGGTCGCCGCCAGATCGATCCGCGTTTGTTCTTCGAAAGAGTAAGCCATCGCCTTACTCCGCTTTTGGCATCAGGGTTTTCAGGTCGTCTTCCGTCGGCGGCTGGAAGTGATATTTTTTCAGCAGCGCCGCGTATTCCGGCGTGGCGCTGAATTTCTTCAGCCCCTCCTCAAGGGCGCTTTTCACTTCGCTGTTGCCTTTTTTGACGCCAAAGCCGTTGAGCACCGGGTAAATTAAGGTATCGGAAGAGATAACGATCCGGTCGCCCAACTTCTCAACGACGCCACGCGCGACCGCCGCGTCGGTAATCTGCGCCTCCACCGCCCGCGACAGCAGCGCCTGGGTGGTTTGCGGGTCGGTGCTGTACTCGCTCAGCACAATGGGCGGCAGGCCTTTCTTCACGCAATAGTCCGCCGACAGTTTTTGCAGCTGCGCCAGCCAGGAGGTGGCTCCCATCGAGCCGATTTTATGGCCGCAGAACGCTTCCGGAGTTTTGGGCTGATAGCTGGCGCCTTTAAGCGCCAGGATCGATTCGCCGCTTTTCAGGTACGGCACCATGTCGATCACCTTCAGGCGTTCGGCGGTGATATACATCGAGGAGTTGGTAATGTCGAACCGCCCGCCCTGCAGACCGGGGATCAGATTAGGAAAGCGGGTATCGGTATTCACCGCCTCACGGCCAATGGTTTTAGCCAGACCGGCGAGAAACTCAATATCAAAACCGGCCGGTTGATTGTTTTGCATATATTCATAAGGATAAAAGGTCATATCCGAACCGGCGGTAATTTTCCCCGGCTGCAGGAACGCCGCAAAAGTGCTGAACGAGGTCAGGGCGCCAGCGGTGCAAAGAAGCAGAACATTAAAGCGTTTCATAAAAACCTCCAGGGATGACATTACATGCTGGCAAGATCGTGGCCGGCTTGCTGAACGAAGAATGAGGCGCCGCGCGGCTTCTGCGGCAAACGTAGCTGGTTGGCGGCGCTGCGTACCAGGCCGCTCTCCACGCCGGCCACCAGCTGGCCCGCGTGCAGGCTTGGCAAGGGGTTTTCGCCAAAGGGCAGGGCGTCCTCGGCGGCGTAAACGCTGATAAACAGCGTCCGCGGCTGTTCGGTTTCATTGGGGCTCGAGGCGTGGAGCAGGCGGGTATGCATAAAGCACACCGAGCCTGACGGGCCAAAGCAGGCTTCGGGCTGCTGGCACTGCTCGGATACCACCTCGTCGTCAACCGAGCCGGTAAAACGCCCGTCCTGCCAGTGGGACCACAGCGGCCCCTTGTGGCTCCCCGGCACCACGTTCAGCGGGCCGTTTTCCGGTGTGACGTCGCTGACCATCAGCAGGGCAGTGATGATGTCGTCATTGCTGTGCGGCGTGAACAGAAAATCCTGATGCCATTTCACCTGCGTCGCGGTAAACGGCAGCTTGGAGTTGATTTTGCTGTGATGAAAACGGGTGCCGCTGCCGCCGATCAGCTGGGCGGCGATGGTCGCCATGCGCGATTGCAGGGCGGCATGTTCGAAGGCGACGGAAATCTCCGTCGGCGAACTGACCCGGCGCAGAGAAGGGTGATCGGCGCGGTGATCCCCTTCAAGGTCGAAACGCGGGCGACCGTCCAGCGTCTCGCCCCACACCTCGGTATGGCGGCGGCTCTCTTCGACCCAACCGTCAAAATCCTGCTGCAAGGCGGCGATTTCGTCAGGGGACAGCACCCCTTCGACCACCAGAAAACCCTGCTGATGAAACTGTTCGATTTGCCACTGCGCGATCATAATTTTTCCTTTCACAAGCGGAGAGTTAAGCCAGGGAGACATCTTTCAGGAAGGCGTCAACGCGCGGATGGTTGCCGTCGCGCATCGCCTGCGGCGTGTCGTCGCATACCACGCGCCCTTTTTCCATAAAGACAATCCGGTCAGAGACTTTGAAGGCAAAATTCATTTCGTGGGTCACGATGACCATGGTGATGCCTTCATGGGCCAGCGATTCGATAACCTGGAGCACTTCATTGACCTTTTCCGGGTCAAGCGCCGAGGTGGGTTCATCGAACAGCATGATTTGCGGTCGCATCATCAGGGCCCGGGCAATGGCGACGCGCTGTTGCTGGCCGCCAGAAAGCTGGTGCGGATATTTCCACGCGTGCTCCAGCATGCCGACCTTATGCAGTAATTCGCAGGCCTGCTGCTTCAGCTCGGCTTCCGGGGCCAGCCGATGGTAGCGCGGCGCCAGCAGCAGATTGCCGAGAACCGTCAGATGGGGGAACAGGTTAAAACTCTGGAAGACCATGCCGATGTTGAGGCGGTACTGCGCGTTTTCCATAAAACGCGGTTTCTGCACCCCCTGGCGATCGAGGTGAATAAACGGCTGGCCGTTGATGCGAATTTCACCGTTGTCGATCTGCTCAAGTCCGTTAAGCAGGCGGATCAGCGTGGTTTTCCCGGAGCCGGAGGGGCCAATCACCGAGACCACCTCTCCCGGCTGAATTTGCAGGCTGACGGCCCCGAGCACTTCCACGTTGTTATAGGCTTTGTGCAGTTTTGACGCCTGCAGCGCCGGCTGCGAGTTATCGACCGCGCTGCGCACGGTTGCCGGGCGTGTTTGCGTTGCCAGCCGCTGCATCTCGCTGTCGATGGGGCGCGTGACTTTCCGCCGGGTGACGTCGAGATAGCTCTCCAGGCGTTTGAGCAGGAAGTCGAAAACGGTCACGATCAGCACATAGTAGAACGCCACCGCCGCCATGGTTTCCATCACCAGGAAGTTTTGTGAATAAAGACGCTGGCCGACCATTAAAATCTCGGTCAGGGAGATAACCGACACCAGCGAGCTGAGCTTCACGACGGCAATATATTCGTTGGCCAGCGCGGGGAGGGCGACGCGCAGCGCCTGGGGAATAATCACCCGCCATTGGGTACCGGCATAGCGCAGTCCCAGCGCCCGGGCGGCTTCGCTCTGGCCTTTAGGTATCGACAGCAGGCCACCCCGGTGGATTTCGGCGACATAGGCGGCTTCACTTAGCACCATCGCCAGCAGACCGGCCCAGAACGGGTCGTTGAGCACTGGCGCTGACGACGGCACCGCCTGGGGCAGGTTATAGACGAATATCAGCAGTACCAGCAGCGGCAGGCTGCGAAACAGCCAGATATAGAGCCGCGCCGGAAGATTAAACAGTTTGCGCGGCGACTGCTTGGCCAGGGCGAGAACAAATCCCAGCACAATACTGCAACCCCAGGTCAGCAGACTTAATTTAATGACGGTCCAGGTGGCCTGCCAAAAATCTGCATCGCTGAGCAGACTTAACATGTAGTTCCAGTTAAACGTCATGGGCTATTTCACTCGCCATAATTAACGGACATGAATGCGATACCGATGATCAAAAATGGGGCATCGCCAGGGTTTATCTTGCAATAACACTATGCTGGCAGTTTTCGCTGCGAGGCAATTAGTAAATTTTTGGTCTTTAAGTTTAAAAAACTATACAGGTGGATTAATTTCAATAAATTTAAAGCAATGAGTGCGAAACAAGAACTAAACATTAAAAAAACAATTACACGGAGGGGGTAACGGAACCGGCCTTTAAATCGCGAGTTGTACCATATTGGGGCGCATGAAGAATTAATTTGGTGCAGCGTGATTCAGGTTGGTGCAATTAAACGGATGCGGCGGTGTCGCCATGATTTTCATTGCGCCGCGACGCTAAATAAATCATTTGCTCAGCGAGGAAATAAACGAATCTATAGCGAAATGGCACGATGCTTGCAAATTGCATATCAGGAAACTATCCCGTTTCCGCTTGTGACAATATTTCGTAAAGGGTAAGGCTATGACGCGATTCACGCTCAAACAACTTAAATACTTCGTCACCGTTGTAGAGACCGAGAGTATTGCTGAAGCCTCCCGGCAGCTCCATATTGCCCAGCCGTCGATCTCGATTGCCATTAAAAACCTTGAAAGCACTTTTGAGCAGCAGCTGTTTATTCGCCATCACGCCCAGGGCGTCTCGCTGACCTCCTGCGGAAGGCGCTTTTATGAGAAAGCAAAAGAGCTGCTGCGGCTCTCCTATGAGTTTGAACAAAACTCCCGCGCCGATAAAGAGCTGGTTTCCGGGACGATTTCCGTCGGCTGCTTTGAGTCCGTCGCGCCGCTGTACATGCCAAAGCTGGTCGCCGGGTTTAAAAAAATGTACCCCGACATCACCCTCCAGCTGTATGACGGCGAACAGCATGAGTTAATGCACGGTCTGCATCGCGGGCGCTTCGACCTGGCGCTGGTCTACGATCTGGAATTAGGCCATTCGGTTAATAAAGAGATGCTGAATGCGCCGCATAAACCCTATGCGCTGCTGCCGGCCAGCCATCCATTAGCGCAGAAAAATAGCGTCACCTTGCAGGAGCTCAGCCATGAGCCGATGATTTTGCTCGATGCGGTGCCCAGCAAGAATTATTTCATCACCATATTTAAAGAGAAGGGCTATCACCCTGAAGTCGCCTACAGTTCACCCTCCATCGAAATGGTGCGCTGTATGGTGGGACAGGGACTGGGGTTTTCGGTATTAGTCACCCGGCCGTTGTGCGATATGACCTATGACGGCGAGAGACTGGTGCAATTAGATATTGAAGATGATATGCCCGCGTCGACATTAATTATGGCGCATCTTGCCAATAATGAACCGACCCGACCGACGCAACTGTTTATGGACTATTGCCGCAGTATTGAATTAACCCCCGCACATTTTTGAATAAATAAGCCTGCGATCACCTCAGGCTTATTTATTTTTCCACTGCCATTAAGGCTCGTAATTTTCTATTCAGCGACTCGTTTTATAATAATTTACCTGTGATGGCAGATTAAATAACCTGTAGGGGTTCCATTCGCGGTGGCTAAATAGCTGGCCCTGCCAGGGTCACCTCCTGCCACCTCATCTCTCCACACAGGAAGGTTAGCTATGCAAAATCAGCGTGACCCACATATTGATTCGCAGACCATCGACAGCTATCAGCAGGATGGCGTCGTGTTGCTGAAGGGGGTGTTCAGGCCGTGGATTGAAAGCCTGGCCGCCGGCGTCGCGGAGCTGATGGCCAACCCCAGCGAGTATGGCCACGCCCGCACGGTGGTGCCGAAAGATGGCTCCGCCCCGTTTTTTCAGGATTATTGTAACTGGTCGCGAATCCCTGACTTTGAACGCTTTGTCCTGCATTCGCCGGCGGCGGAAATCGCCGCTGCGCTGATGCAATCGAAGACGGCAACGTTTTTCCATGAACATACGCTGGTGAAGCCGCCCGGCGGCAGCACGGTGACGCCCTGGCATCACGATCAGCCCTATTATTGCGTCGACGGGCAGCAAAACGTCAGCTTCTGGATCCCGCTGGACCCGGTGGCGGAAGCGATCTCGCTGCGCTGCATCCGCGGCTCCCACCGCTGGGGCGACGAGTACAGCCCAACCCGTTTTAACGGCTCAAAGCTCTACGCGCACAGCCGTTTTAAAGAGCTGCCGGATATTGATGCGCATCAGGATGATTACGATATTGTCAGCTGGGCGCTGGAGCCGGGAGATGCGGTCGCCTTTCATTACCGGACGCTGCACGGCGCGAGGGGCAATGCGACCGCGCGCGCGCGACGGGTCTTTTCCGCTCGCTGGGTCGGGGATGACGCCACCTTCGCCGATCGCGGCGGCGTCACCTCGCCGCCGTTCCCGGAGCTGACGCTGAAAGATGGCGAGGCGCTGGTCTCTCCGCTGTTTCCCCGGGTCTGGCCGCGAGAGTGATGTTGAATCATCACCGGGCCGTCTCCTCCCGGCCTGAATTTTCCCGACCCCCTTTTTCTGCTGTTAGCCATACCGCCCGTATTATTTCCCGCAACGCCATTTAGTGGCGGAAAATTGCCCTTCTGCAGGTCAATTCTGGCCTGCAGCCATTCCTTACAGGGAAGGCACTGCCCCCGTTTTATCAACATCTCAGCTGATTCTTAAGGTTGTCTTAATATTTGTTTCCGGGCGTGGGGAAATATTCTTCGCCATATTCCTCAATTTTTGACCGCCGTTGGCGCCCGTTTATTTAAATTACGCCAGCGTCACAAAAGCCGGAAAAAAACACCCCCCGTCATTGCAAGGTCCTGATGTCTCGCTATATGTTAAATTTGTGTTTAATAAATGATAATTAAGGGTTGGTTTTATGTATAGGAAAATTGGTGGTTTAGTGGTTTCACTGACGACAGTCTTCTCCTGTTCCGTTCTGGCAGAATTACCCCAGGGTTACCCGGCTGATTATCAAAAAGTGGTTGATGCCGGGGGGAAAGAGGGCAAGGTCGTCATCTATTCGACGACGGATACCAAAGCCGCAGGCCCGTTAATTAAAGGGTTCGAGGCGCAGTACCCTGGGATCAAAGTTGAATATAACGATATGAACAGTACCGAACTCTATAACCGCTATATCAGCGAGCAGGCGGCGGGCGGCGGGAGCGGCGATGTCGTCTGGAGTTCATCGATGGATACGGCGCTAAAACTGGCGACGGATTATGCCGAAAAGTACGCCTCTCCTGAACTGAGCAAGCTGCCGAAATGGGCGGTGTGGCAGCAAAAAGCCTATGGAACCACCTATGAACCGGTGGTCTTTATCTATAACAAACGCTTGATTCCGCAGGGGGATGTCCCGGATTCACACACCGCGCTGGCAAAACTGGTTACCGCGCAGGCGGATAAATTCAAAGGCAAAGTGACCACCTACGATATTGAGAAATCGGGACTGGGCTTCATGCTGGCGGTACAGGACAGCAAAGCCGACGCTAACTATTTCGCCGATCTGGCCGGGATGGCGAAAGGCGGCCTGACCGTGCAGTCCTCAACCGGCACCATGATGGAGAGGGTCTCCTCGGGTGAAAACCTGCTGGGCTATAACATTCTCGGCTCCTACGCCGAGGCGCGGGCGAAAACCGATCCGTCATTGGGGATTTCATATCCAAAAGATTACGTGCTGGTATTGTCGCGGGTCTCGTTTATTACCCAGGAATCCGCACACCCGAATGCCGCCAGACTGTGGTTCGATTATGTCCTGTCGGAAAAAGGGCAGAGTATTCTGGCTAATCAGGCGGATATTCCCTCTATTCGTAACGATATTGAAGGCAAAAATGATATCGACGGAATGACTAAAATGTTGGGTAACGCGCTGAAGCCGATTCCGGTTGATGAAACGTTGCTGGAATATCTGGAACCGAAAAAACGTCTGGAATTTATCAAACAATGGCGTACCGCCGCCGCAAAATAATACCTGCCAGGAGGTGCATCATCGGATGCGCCGCCTTTTCGCGCCGGGTATTCCCGGTTTTCAACACCCGTCTGGTTTGTACTCCGCGCCTGACCAAAGGGATAAGCTATGAATGTAATACGCAGAAAGTGGCAGGGGCTACCGCGCGGCATCGTGGTAGTGATAACGGCATTAGTGATTTATATCCCGCTGTTATTTATCGTGGTGCAGAGCTTTCTTTCCGCTCCGTTTTTTGCCCGCAGCAAAGAATTCAGCCTCGGGGCCTTTGAGTTTATTTTTACCGACCCTGACTTTTATCTCGCGCTGAAGTCCGGTTTTATTCTGGCGGTGGGGCTGGTGCTGATTGCGATACCGCTGGGCGGGATCCTCGCGTTCTTAATGGTGCGTACTGATTTGCCCGGGCGTCGGTTTATTGAACCGCTGATTCTGGTGCCGATTTTTGTTTCTCCGATGGTACTGGCTTTTGGCTATGTGGTGGCGGCCGGACCGGTCGGGTTTTTCTCGCAATGGGCAGAGCAACTGCTGGGGTTTGTGCCGTGGAATATCTACTCCATGTTCAGCATTGTGGTGATTGCCGGGCTGACCCACGTCCCGCACGCCTATCTCTATATCTCCTCCGCGCTGCGTAGCGTCGGTTCGGATGTCGAAGAGGCGGCGCGGACCGTGGGGGCATCTCCGCTTCAGGTGATGACCTCGGTCAGCCTGCCGATGGTCCGTCCGTCCATTCTCTATGCCTGCGTGCTGCTGTTTTTCCTCGGCCTCGAAGTGTTTGGTCTGATGCTGGTGCTGGGAGACCCGGAAGGCAACATGGTGCTGGCCACCTACCTGTATAAACTCACCAATAAACTCGGTACGCCCTCCTATCATCTGATGGCGGCGGTGGCGGTCGTGCTTATCTGTATCACTATTCCACTGGTCATGTTGCAGCGTCGTCTGATGCGCACGGCCAATCGGTTTGTGACCATGAAAGGCAAAGCGTCGCAGGCGCGAGCGCTACCGCTCGGCAAGTGGCGCTGGGTTGCCGGTGGGGTGGTGGTTTTCTGGCTGACCGTGACTATCGGCGTGCCGCTGATTGGCGTGGCCATGCGGGCGTTTATCTCCAACTGGGGAGTGGGGGTTTCTCTCTGGGATGAACTCTCGCTGGCGACCTTCCGTAATATCTGGCAGCAGCCGAACCTGCTGCGGGCCATCGTCAACTCCATGGCCATCGGTATTTTCGGCGGCGCGCTGGCGGTGATCTGCTATCTGTTTGTCGGGATTGCGATGCATCGCAAAGCGGACAATGTCACGCGTTTTCTCGACTACAGCGTGCTGGTTCCGCGTGCGGTGCCGGGCCTGCTGGCCGGACTGGCGTTCCTGTGGGTGTTTTTGTTCCTGCCGATGTGGCTGGATCAGTCGCTGAAAAACGGCTGGCTCTCCGCGCTGCCGGTGGCCGACTGGCTGCGCGAACATTTGATTGTGCAGCTGCGGGCGTTGCGCAATACCATTTTCAGCGTCTGGCTGGCCTATACCGTCGTGTGGATGGCCTATGGGCTGCGGTTAATCTCCTCAACCCTGCTCCAGGTGGCGCCGGAGCTGGAAGAAGCCGCCCGGAGCAACGGTGCCTCGCGGGGCCAGGTCACGCGCCACGTTACGGTGCCGCTGTCGCGCTACGGCCTGATTGGCTCCTGGCTGCTGATGTTTCTGATCTTTGAGCGTGAGTATTCCACCGGCGTCTATCTGCTCTCGCCGGGAA
This sequence comes from Klebsiella planticola ATCC 33531, assembly GCF_000735435.1. Classification (GTDB taxonomy): domain Bacteria; phylum Pseudomonadota; class Gammaproteobacteria; order Enterobacterales; family Enterobacteriaceae; genus Klebsiella; species Klebsiella planticola. The sequence goes on from NZ_JMPP01000033.1 coordinate 128,501, forward strand.
CGGAGACCATTGGTTCGATGCTGGTCTCGCTGTGGGCTGCGGGAGCTATCGATATTGTCGCCGCGCTCTCGTTTATCAATATCCTGCTGGTGGTGGTCGGGTTGGGTATCGCCCTGCGCTTTGGAGTGAAATTACATGATTGAATTATCAGTAGAAAATTTGCATCTGACCTATGGCGACAATCCGGTGCTGAAAGGGGTGTCGATGACGCTGAAGCGGGGAGAAGTGGTGTCGCTGTTGGGGCCGTCGGGCAGCGGGAAAACCACCTTGCTGCGCGCGGTTGCCGGGCTGGAGAAGCCCACCGGCGGGCGGATCGCTATCGGCAAGCAGACGGTCTATGACGGCAATCCGCGCAGCGAAATTCCGGCCGAGGCGCGCAATCTTGGTCTGGTGTTTCAGTCCTATGCTCTGTGGCCGCACAAAACGGTTTTCGAGAACGTCGCCTACCCGCTCAGGCTGCGTAAAGTCGCCTCTGGCGAAATGAAACAGCGGGTGCAGGCGGTGCTCGATCAGCTGGGGCTGGGGCACCTCGGCAACCGCCATCCGCATCAGCTATCGGGAGGGCAGCAGCAGCGGGTGGCGATTGGGCGGGCGCTGGTCTACAACCCGCCGGTTATCCTGCTTGATGAACCGCTGTCGAACCTTGACGCCAAATTACGCGAAGAGGCGCGGGTGTTTCTACGCGAGCTGATTATCAAACTGGGGCTGTCGGCGCTGATGGTCACGCACGATCAGAACGAAGCGATGGCGATTTCCGATCGTATCCTGCTGCTCAACAATGGCGTGATTGAACAGCAGGGGACCCCGCAGGAGATGTACGGCAATCCGGCGACGCTGTTTGCCGCCGAGTTCATGGGCAGCAATAACCGCCTGCACGGTAAGATTACCGATGTGGTGGACGGACGGGCGCGGATTGAAGGGGCAAGCTGGGCGCTCTGGGGGATGGCGGACGGACGGGTCAACGTCGGGCAGGATGCGACGGCGGTGATCCGCGTAGAGCGTCTGTGCCTTGGGGCGACGCCCCAGGATAATATGCTGGAGCTACCGCTGTTAACCAGCATGTATCTCGGCGACCGCTGGGAGTACCTGTTCCGTACCCGGGGAGATGATTTCGCCATTCGCGCCTATGGTTCATCGCTGCGCAATACGGAGCATTGTCACCTGACCTTCCCGGTCAACGATCTGTGGATTTTCCCGCGAGCGTAAGCCGGAACGTCTGTGGCGGACGGCGATAGCGATAGCGCCGTCCGCGCAATAAATAGCGTGATACTGGCGCCATGAAAATATTCCGTTAAGAAACCATTTCCCTGCGGTAATTCTATATTCGGCCGCTTTTCACCGTCGCGGCGAATAATTCATCGCCGCCGTCATTCCTGCTTGTCCCTCAGCGAATAAGCGTGGCGCGAAATATGGTTAATATCCGTTATTAATAAATTTAACCGCTCAAATTGTCTACTTTTTACGGAATCTTACGTTTGCACGCTGCAAGACAGCCATGTACCATAAACAAAAAAGCAACATTTGTGACACATGTCACTCTTTTTGAGGCGATGGTCAGATCCGTGCCGGAACTGATTCCACCCCCAATTTCTGCACTCTGGATATTGAATACGCGTTCTGATTAGCAAATGAAAAGGGATATTTTCCTTTTTTTCATGACGGCGTATGAGAATCGACTAATATCCAAACGATAACTCTATAAACATCATCGCCAGTGGCGATTTATTTTTTGTACGACTTAATGGCGTCGTGCCAGCAGGTCCGCTAAAGCGGCATCTTTCTGGAATCGGTTCCAAAGCGGCGTTTGCTGGGCTTGTAATAACAAAATCAGTAACTTAATTGACAGGAATGTGAAAATGTCGAGCGAAAAAACCAATAATTCGAGGCGTGATTTTTTAGTAAAATCAATGGCTTTGATACCAACGGTCGTGATCGGTAGCGGCAGCGTCGGCGCGGTTGCCGCCGCCGCTACCGCGCAGGCGGCGGAGAGTGCCCCTGCCGCCGGATCCGCTTCCGCGACCACCGGCGAGTGGAAACCGCAGTTTTTTAACGAGCGCGAGTGGGCATTTATCAACGCCGCGGTAGCGCGCCTCATTCCGGCCGATGAGCTGGGGCCGGGCGCACGTGAAGCCGGCGTACCGGAGTTTATCGACCGTCAGATGAATACTCCGTATGCCACCGGTTCCATCTGGTATATGCAGGGGCCGTTTAACCCCGATGTGCCAAAAGAGATGGGTTATCAGCTGCCGCTGGTCCCCAAACAGATTTACAACCTCGGAATTGCCGACGCCGATGAATGGTGCCAGGGCCAGTATCACCAGCCGTTCGCCGGGTTGACCCCGGAACAACAGGATGCCGCCTTAAGCCAGTTTGAAGCCGGTAGCGCCGCCTTTAAACAGCTGCCGTCTTCGCTGTTCTTCTCGTATCTGCTGCAAAACACCCGCGAAGGTTTCTTCAGCGATCCGATTCATGGCGGTAACAAAGGCATGGTTGGCTGGACGCTGATTAATTTTCCCGGCGCACGCGCCGACTTTATGGACTGGGTTGAACGGGGTGAACGCTATCCCCTCCCGCCGGTATCAATTAATGGGGAGAGGGCATAACGATGGCCACCGTACTGAAAAAAACCGACGTCGCGATTGTGGGCTTTGGCTGGGTTGGCGCCATTATGGCCAAAGAGCTGACCGAAGCCGGATTAAATGTTGTCGCGCTGGAGCGCGGCCCGATGCGCGATACCTGGCCTGACGGTGCTTATCCGCAGGTGGTTGACGAGCTGACTTACAATATTCGCCGTAAGTTGTTCCAGGATCTGTCGAAAAGCACCGTCACTATTCGTCACAACACCAGCCAGCAGGCGGTACCGTATCGTCAGCTGGCGGCCTTTTTGCCGGGGACCGGCGTCGGTGGCGCCGGTCTGCACTGGTCCGGGGTCCATTTCCGCGTGGATCCGATAGAACTGCGCATGCGCAGCCACTATGAAGAGCGCTACGGCAAAGGTTTTATCCCGCAGGATATGATTATTCAGGATTTCGGCGTCACCTACGACGAGCTGGAGCCCTTCTTCGATAAGGCCGAAAAGGTCTTTGGCACCTCCGGTACCGCCTGGTCGGTGAAGGGGCAGGTCGTCGGCAAAGGGCGCGGCGGCAACGCCTTTGCGCCGGATCGTTCGGACGACTTCCCGCTGCCGGCACAGAAAAACACCTGGTCGGCGCAATTGTTTGAGAAAGCGGCGCGGGAAGTGGGTTACCACCCCTACAATCTGCCGTCGGCGAATACCTCGGACTCCTACACCAACCCTTACGGCGCGCAGATGGGGCCGTGCAACTTCTGCGGCTACTGCAGCGGCTACGCCTGCTACATGTATTCCAAAGCCTCGCCGAACGTCAACATCCTGCCCGCGCTGCGCCAGGAAAAGCGCTTTGAGCTGCGCACCAACGCTAATGTTCTGAAGGTCAATCTGACCGCCGATAAGCAGCGCGCCACCGGCGTGACCTACGTCGACGGCCAGGGGCGCGAAATGGAGCAGCCGGCAGATTTGGTGATTGTCGGCGCCTTCCAGTTCCACAATGTTCACCTGATGCTGCTCTCCGGCATCGGTAAACCCTACGATCCGCAAACCGGTGAAGGGGTGGTGGGCCGCAACTTCGCCTACCAGAATATGACCACCATCAAGGCTATTTTTGATAAGGATACCTTTACCAACCCGTTTATCGGCGCCGGTGGTAACGGTGTCGGGGTGGATGACTTTAACGCCGATAACTTCGACCATGCCGAGGCCGGCTTTGTCGGCGGCTCGCCGTTCTGGGTCAACCAGGCCGGGACCAAGCCTGTCTCCGGACTACCGGTTCCTCCGGGGACGCCGGCATGGGGCAGCAAGTGGAAATCGGCGGTTGCCGATACCTACACCCATCATCTGTCGATGGACGCCCACGGCGCGCACCAGTCCTATCGCCAGAACTATCTCGATCTCGACCCGAACTACAAAAACGTCTTCGGCCAGCCGCTGCTGCGCATGACCTTTGACTGGCAGGAAAACGACATCAAGATGGCGCAGTTCATGTTCGATAAGATGGCGCCGATCGCCAAAGCGATGAAGCCGAAATATCTGCTCGGCAGCCCGAAAAATGCCAACAGCCACTTTGACACCACCAGCTACCAGACCACCCATATGAACGGCGGCGCGGTGATGGGCGAAGACCCGAAAACCAGCGCGGTGAACCGCTATCTGCAAAGCTGGGACGTGCACAACGTCTTTGTTATCGGCGCCTCTGCCTTCCCGCAGGGCCTGGGCTATAACCCGACCGGGACGGTGGCCGCGCTGGCCTACTGGTCAGCAAAAGCGATCCGTGAACGGTACCTGAAAAACCCGGGTCCACTGGTGCAGGCATAAAGGAAGGCAAATGATGAAAATGCAATGGTTATCGGCACTGGTGCTCGGTGCGTTAAGCTGTGCGGCGTTTGCCGAAGAGGCTCCCGCGGACAGCAATTTGATTCAGCAGGGCGAGTATCTGGCGCGGGCCGGGGACTGCGTGGCCTGTCACACCAACGGTAAAGAGGGGAAACCTTTTGCCGGCGGCCTGGCGATGGAGACGCCAATTGGCACGATTTACTCCACTAACATTACCCCGGACAGCGTCCACGGCATCGGCGGCTACACCTTCGAGGAGTTCGACGATGCGGTACGTAAAGGGGTTCGCAAGGATGGCTCAACCCTCTATCCGGCGATGCCGTACCCGTCATTCGCTCGGGTGAGCGAAGCGGATATGCGCGCGATGTACGCCTACTTTATGCATGGGGTGGCGCCGGTGGCCGAGGCGAATCGCGATAGCGATATTCCGTGGCCGCTGTCAATGCGCTGGCCGCTGGCGTTCTGGCGCGGGATCTTCGCTCCGACGCCGGCTGATTTTGTCGCGAATCCGCAGGTCGACCCGGTGCTGGAACGCGGGCGCTATCTGGTCGAGGGGCTCGGTCACTGTGGGGCCTGCCACACGCCGCGCAGCCTGACGATGCAGGAAAAAGCGCTTAGCGAAAGCGAGGGTGACGACTATCTGGCGGGCAGCAATGCGCCGATTGACGGCTGGGTCGCTTCCAGCCTGCGCGGCGAAAATCGCGACGGCCTGGGCACATGGAGCGAAGCCGAACTGGCGGAGTTCCTGAAAACCGGGCGTAACGATAAGTCCGTGGTCTTCGGGGGAATGAGCGATGTTGTGGAACACAGCCTGCAGTATCTCTCTGATGACGATATCACCGCCATTGCCCGCTATCTGAAGTCGCTGCCGCCGCGTGGCGGAAAACAGACCCCCGCGCCGGTAGAAGACAGCGTGGCGAAGGATCTGTGGAAGGGCGATGACAGTAAGCCCGGCGCGGCGCTGTACGTCGATAACTGCGCGGCCTGCCACCGTACCGATGGCGTGGGTTACCAGCGCGCCTTCCCGTCGCTGAAGGGCAACCCGGTTGTGCAGACCGAAGATGCGACGTCGCTCATCCACATTATCCTCACCGGCAGCACCACGCCGGCGGTGAAAAATGCGGTCTCTAATCTGACCATGCCCTCGTTCGGCTGGCGTCTCGATGACCAGCAGGTGGCGGATGTGGTCAACTTTATCCGCACCAGCTGGGGGAACAACGCGCCGCCGGTAAGCGCCAGCGATGTGGCGAAAGTGCGGAAGGACAAGTCGATCGTGCGCGATGAGAAGGCGACAGGTAACGTCGACATCTCGAAACTGCCGGTTTCCGGCCAGTAACCGTCGTGGATGCGCCGCCCGGGTGGCGCATCCCGAACGGATTGTCGACGCTAACGGCGGTCTGAACCAAGGAGAGTACATTCATGCTGCATGCACAAGGACTGAGCGGCATCTTCGATGACCGGGTGCTGTTCCAGGCGCTGACCTTGACGGTCGGGCCAGGTGAACTCCTGCAGGTGGCCGGCGATAACGGCGCCGGGAAAACCTCACTGCTGCGGATGCTGTGCGGCCTGGCGCGTCCGGAAAGCGGTACGGTGAGCTGGCAGGGCGAACCGCTGGCGAGCGTGCGCGAAGCGTTTCATCGCCAGCTGCTGTGGCTCGGGCATAAGCCCGGCGTCAAAACGGCGCTGACCGCGGACGAAAATTTGCACTTCTTCTTCCCGCACTCCCGGCAGCAGACGCGAGAAGCGGCGCTGGCCGAAATGGGGCTGGCGGGTTATGAAGATGTCCCGCTGAGCCAGCTGTCGGCCGGACAGCAGCGGCGGGTGGCGTTGACCCGCCTGTGGTTGACGTCGGCGACGCTGTGGATCCTCGACGAGCCGTTTACCGCGCTCGACGCGTCGGCGATTGAGACCTTAAGTCGTCGACTGGAGCAGCATGTGTTGACGGGCGGCAGCGCGATTCTCACCACCCATCAGCCCCTGCGTCCGCTGGCCTGCGCGCTGCGTACGTTAAGGCTCGGCGTCGGGGGGGAGGGAAACGCATGACAGGGACGCTGTTTGCCCGCGAAATGCGCCTGGCATGGCGCAACGGGGCAGAGATTCTCAATCCGCTGTGGTTTTTCCTGGTGGTGATCACCCTGTTTCCGTTTGGCGTTGGCGCCGACCCGCAGCTGCTGACGCAAATCGCGCCCGGCATCATCTGGGTAGCCGCGCTGCTGGCGGCGCTGCTGGTGATGGACCGCCTGTTTCGCGACGACTGGCAGGACGGTTCGCTTGAGCAACTGCTGCTGCTGCCGACACCGCTGGTGGTGGTGGTACTGGTCAAGGTGCTCGCCCATTGGGTCATGACCGGCCTGCCGCTGCTGGTGGTATCCCCGCTGGCGGCGCTGCTGCTGGGGATGGCACCCCACGATGCCGGCATACTGGCGTTGACCCTGCTGCTGGGGACGCCGACGCTGAGTTTTTTCGGTGCGGTGGGGGTTGGCCTGACGGTCGGGCTGCGGCGCGGCGGAGTTCTGCTGAGTTTGCTGGTGCTGCCGCTGTCGGTTCCGCTGCTTATTTTTGCCACCGGCGCCATTCAGGCTGGCGCCGCCGGGCTGCCGGTGGATGGTTATCTGGCGATTCTGGCGGCGTTTTTAGCCGCCAGCGCCACGTTGTGTCCGTTCGCCACCGCCGCCGCATTACGGCTGACGGTGCAATAATTCGCTGCGGCGAGGCTGCCGCAGCCATAAAAACAGTAGTGTGAGCAAACGTTATGTGGAAAACATTACATCAACTGGCGATACCCGAACGGCTGTACGGCCTGTGCGGCCGCTGTATTCCCTGGCTAACGGCCTTGAGCGCGCTGCTGCTGGCGGTGGGGCTGGTGTGGGGATTTGTCTACGCGCCGGCGGATTATCAGCAGGGGCAAAGCTACCGGATTATGTATCTGCATGTCCCGGCGGCCATGTGGTCGATGGGCGTCTATCTGGCAATGGCCGTCGCCGCCTTTGTGGGGCTGGTCTGGCAGATGAAAATGGCCGATCTGACGGTGGCGGCGCTGGCGCCGGTGGGCGCCGCCTGCACGGCCATCGCCCTGGTCAGCGGGGCGGCATGGGGGAAACCGATGTGGGGAACGTGGTGGATCTGGGATGCGCGCCTGACCTCGGAGCTGGTTTTGCTGTTTCTCTATGCCGGGATTATCGCTCTCTGGCACGCTTTCGACGATCGCCGTCTGGCGGGCAGGGCGGTCGGTATTCTGGTGCTGGTGGGGGTGGTCAATCTGCCTGTCATTCACTATTCGGTCATCTGGTGGAACACGCTGCATCAAGGGTCGACCAACATGCAACAGTCGATTGACCCCAGTATGCGTCTGCCATTGCGAATCTGCATTCTGGCCTTCCTTAGCCTGGTGGCCACCCTGACGCTGATGCGCCTGCGCAATTTGATTCTGTTACAGGAGCGGCGTCGACCCTGGGTCCAGGCGCTGGTTACTGCCCCAAAAGGAGCGGAGAAATGACCCCCGCCTTTTCATCTGCCGCCGCCTTTCTGGCTATGGGCGGCTACGCATTGTATGTCTGGCTGGCGGTGGCGGCGACGCTGCTGATCTTCGGTTTTCTGACGCTACATACCTGCTGGCAGCGACGGGCGCTGTTCCGTGAGCTGAGCCGTCAGCAGGCCCGGGAGCGGCGTATCGTCGCCGCTCGCCGCCGTGCAGAAGCGGAGGGCAGCGATGCAAACGCGTCGTAAAACCCGGCTTGGGATCGCGCTGGCGGTGCTGGTCGGCCTCGGGCTGACCATTGGCCTGACGCTGTATGCCCTCAGCGCCAATATCGATCTTTTCTACACCCCGGGGGAGATCCTGTATGGCAAAACGGAAACCCATCAGCGGCCACATCACGGCCAGCGCCTGCGGATTGGCGGCTACGTTCAGCCCGGCAGCGTCAAGCGTGACCCGCAGAGCCTGGACGTCAGTTTCCGCCTGTACGACGCCCGCGGGGTTGTGGAAGTTAGCTATCGGGGCATTCTGCCGGATCTGTTCCGCGAGGGGCAGGGAGTGGTAGCCCAGGGGGTGCTCGATGGCGATCGGCACATTACCGCCCGCCAGGTGCTGGCGAAGCACGATGAGAACTATACGCCGCCGGAAGTGAAAGAGGCGCTGCAGCCGGAGAAGAAGGGAGAACAACCATGATGCCGGAACTGGGGCACTATCTATTGTGCCTGGCGACAGGCCTCGCGCTACTGCTGGGCATTTATCCGCAATGGGGCGCTGCGCGGCAGGACCCGCGGCTAATGGCGCTGGCGCGGCCCCTGGCCTGCGCGCTGTTTTTCTGCGTCGCGGGCGCCTTTCTCGTGCTGGTCCATGCCTTCGTGGTCAATGATTTCACCGTGCGCTATGTCGCGGATAACTCGAACAGCGCGCTGCCGGTGTGGTACCGGGTCGCGGCGACCTGGGGCGCCCATGAAGGCTCACTGCTGCTGTGGGTGCTGCTGCTGAGCGTCTGGACTTTCGCGGTGGCGCTGTTCAGTCGGCGGATGCCGCAGGACGCCGTAGCGCGGGTGCTGGCGGTGATGGGGACCATCGCCTTCGGCTTTCTGCTGTTTATTCTGTTCACCTCGAATCCTTTTGCCCGCACGCTGCCGCTCTATCCGGTTGATGGTCGCGACCTCAATCCGCTTCTGCAGGATATCGGCATGATTTTCCATCCGCCGATCCTTTATATGGGCTATGTGGGCTTCTCGGTGGCGTTCGCCTTTGCGATTGCCTCGCTGCTCGCCGGACGGCTGGATACCGCCTGGGCGCGCTGGTCGCGCCCGTGGACCCAGGCAGCATGGGTGTTTCTGACTCTGGGTATCGTGCTGGGCTCTGCCTGGGCCTACTACGAGCTGGGCTGGGGCGGCTGGTGGTTCTGGGATCCGGTGGAGAACGCCTCGTTTATGCCATGGCTGGTGGGGACGGCGCTGCTGCACTCCCTGGCGGTCACCGAGAAACGCGGGAGCTTCCGGGCCTGGACCGTGCTGCTGGCGATTGCCGCCTTTTCACTGTGCCTGCTGGGAACCTTCCTGGTGCGCTCCGGGGTGCTGGTGTCGGTCCATTCGTTCGCCTCGGATCCGACGCGCGGGCTGTTTATTCTGGCGTTGCTGGTGGTGGCTATCGGCGGATCGCTGCTGCTGTATGCCCTGAAGGGGGGACAGGTGCGGGCGCGGGTCGAACATACGCTGTGGTCGCGAGAGTCGTTTCTGCTGGGGAACAATATTTTGCTGATCGCCGCCATGCTGGTGGTGCTGCTCGGCACGTTGCTGCCGCTGGTGCACAAAGAGCTGGGGCTTGGCAGTATCTCGATCGGCGAACCCTTCTTTAACCTGCTGTTCACCGCGCTGATGGCGCCGTTTGCACTGCTGCTGGGAGTGGGACCGTTGATCCGCTGGCGGCGTGACCAGCCGGGCAAGCAGCTTAAGCGGCTGGCGATGGCACTATTGGTGACATTGTCACTTTCTCTGCTGCTGCCGTGGCTGCTGCAGGACCGGATTGTCGCCATGGCGGTTCTCGGTCTGATGATGGCGATTTGGGTACTGCTCTGTGCCCTGATTGAAATCCATGAGCGGGCGACCCACCGGCACGGTTTCTGGCGCGGCCTGCGGGTGATTTCGCGCAGCCAGTGGGGAATGGTGCTGGGCCACGTTGGCGTGGCGGTCACCGTCATCGGGATTACCTTCAGCCAGAACTACAGTATTGAGCGCGACGTGCGGATGAAAACCGGCGATAGCATCGATATTCATCGCTACCACTTTGTGTTCGACGGGGTGCGCAACATCGTCGGCCCGAACTGGACCGGCGGCGAAGGGGTGATTACGGTGACGCGCAACGGTCGCCCGGAAGCCACGCTGTACGCGGAAAAACGGTACTACAGCGCCAGCCGCATGATGATGACCGAAGCGGCGATCGGCGGCGGTTTGACGCGCGATCTGTATGCCGCGCTGGGGGAAGAGCTGGAGGATGGCAGCTGGGCGGTGCGTCTGTACTACAAACCGTTCGTGCGCTGGATTTGGTTCGGCGGCGGCCTGATGGCGCTTGGCGGCCTGTGCTGCATGCTCGACCCGCGCTACCGGATGCGTAAACAACGGCAGGAGGCGCCATGAACCGCAGGCTGCTTTTTATTCCGCTGGCGCTGTTTCTGCTGCTGGCGATGGCGCTGTTCTGGCAACTGTTGCGTAACGCCGACGGCGACGATCCGACGATGCTCGAATCCGCGCTGATCGGCAAACCGCTGCCTGAGTTTCGTCTTGAGGCGTTGACGACGGCGGGAAAAACTTACAGCCGCGCGGCGCTGATCGACGGGAAACCGCTGCTGCTGAACGTCTGGGCCACCTGGTGCCCGACCTGTCGCGCCGAGCATCAGTTCCTTAATGAGCTGGCCAGGCAGGGGGTCCGCGTCGTCGGGCTGAACTACAAAGATGACCGGCAGAAGGCGGTGACCTGGCTCGACAGTCTGGGCAACCCCTATGCGCTGAGTCTGTTCGACGGCAGCGGTATGCTGGGCCTTGATCTGGGCGTATATGGCGCGCCGGAAACCTTTCTGATTGATGGCCAGGGCATTATTCGCTGGCGTCACGCCGGGGATCTGAACGCCAGGGTGTGGCGCGAACAGCTCCAGCCGCTGTGGCTGAAATATACGCAGGAGCCGGCAACATGAGGCGCTGGATACTGGCGCTGATGGCGCTGCTGCTCGCAGGCCAGGCGCTGGCCGCCATCGACACCTGGCAGTTCAAAAACGAAGCGCAGGAGCAGGCGTTTCGCGAGATCACCTCCCAGCTGCGCTGTCCGAAGTGCCAGAACAACAGCATCGCGGACTCGAATGCGATGATTGCCGCCGATATGCGGCTGAAGGTTTATGAGCTGATGCAGCAGGGGCAAAGCAAAGATCAAATCATCGCCTATATGGTGGCGCGCTACGGCCATTTCGTCAGCTATGAACCGCCGTTGACCGCCGGGACCTTACTGTTGTGGCTGGTTCCGGGGCTGTTTGTTATCGCCGGTGTCGCGCTGCTGGTGGCGCGAACCCGACGTCGCGGCGGAGCAAGCGCTGCACTGAGTGCACAAGAGCGTCAGCGGCTGGCGGCGTTACTGAACAAAGGAGAGGATTGATGACCCTGTTTTTACTGCCGGCGCTACTGATGTTGGCCGGGGCGCTGGCGCTGCTGTATTTTCCGTGGCAGGGGGAGACGGCGGCGGATCGCGATAGCCTGAACCGGACGCTGTACCAGACGCGGCTCGACGAGCTGGCGCAGGAGGACAACGTTGTCGACCGGGAAGCGATGGTGGTTGAACTGCAGCGTACGCTGCTGGCCGATATTCCCGACGCCTCGCCGGCTAAAGTTCGCCCGCTCGGCCGTTGGGTGCTGCTGCCCGGCGCCGTGGCGCTGGTACTGTTGAGCTGCGGGATCTTCCTGAAAACCAGCGATATTGGTCAGGTGTTGCTCTGGCAACAGGCGGAACGTCAAACTCCCGCGCTGCTCCGCCAGCTGCAAGACCCAACGGCGGCGCCGCTGCGGATGGATCAACTGGCTCAGCTCAGGCTCGGGCTGCGCAGCCAGTTACAGGATCAACCTGACTATCTTGCCGGCTGGCAGCTGCTGGGGCGCATTGCCCTGCTGCTCAACGACGGCGAGACGGCGATCGGCGCCTTTGCCCGCGCCCATCAGCTGGCGGCGCACGATCCGGTGGCCACATTCGATTACGCCAGCGTGCTGGTGCGGGCCGGCGATAGCGGCCAGCTGCGGATGGCAGAACTTCTGCTGCGCGAACTGCATCAGCGGCAGCCGCAGAATCTGCCGGTGCTGGAACTGCTGGCGCTGAGCGCGCTGCGCAGCGAAAATTACCCGCAGGCGGTCGCGGCATTGCAACAGCTGCTGGAAATATTGCCGGCGAACGATGCGCGACGTCAGGCTATTGAACGCCAGCTGGCGCAGGCGCAGGCGAGCGCGCGCTAATCGGCCGGGATAACCCTTACCCGCCGGGCTGCGGGGCGCGCGTTTAGCGCCCGAGTGAGCGTGACCGGCAGATAAAAAAAGCCCCGGCCTCGCGGCAGGGGCAAACCATGTCAGAGCATCATGGAATTAGTTAAAAACCATCCCGCCATCGATCAGTAGCGACTGACCGGTCATATAGTCAGAGTCCGGGCTCGCCAGATACGACACGCAGGCCGCGACGTCTTCAGGTTCGGACAAACGTCCGAGGGTGATGCGTTTCGCGAACTCGGCGGTACCGTAGCCCAGCGGTTTGCCCGCGGCTTCCGAGACCTGACGATCGATCTCCGCCCACATCGGCGTTTTGACGATCCCCGGACAGTAGCCGTTAACGGTGATCCCCAGCGGCGCCAGGTCGCGGGCAGCGGTCTGGGTCAGGCCGCGTACGGCGAATTTACTCGAGCTGTAGACCGCCAGTTCCGGATTGCCGACGTGCCCGGCCTGGGAACAGGCGTTGATAATTTTCCCGCCGTGGCCCTCTTTTTTAAAGGCGTCGACCGCCGCCTGAATGCCCCAGATGACGCCTTTGACGTTGATGTTATAGACCTTATCGACGGTCTCCTCGACGATCGCTTCGATCGGCGTCGAAGGGGCGATGCCGGCATTGTTGACGATAACGTGGAAACCGCCCAACGTTTTACGCGCCTGTTCGACGGCGGCGAAAACCTGTTCACGGCGCGAGACGTCAACCTTAACCGCCAGCGCCCGGCCGCCGTGCTGGTTGATTTCGGCGGCCACGGCTTTCGCTGCGGTATCGTTGTAATCGGCAATGGCCACGGCAAATCCGTCTTTAACCAGGCGCAGCGCGATAGCTTTACCGATGCCCTGAGCGGCGCCGGTGACAAGTGCGACTTTTTGCATATTCCTTTCCTTTTTGTAGTGACTCAAAGTATTTGGCTGAGATGGAGTTGCCCCATCAGCAGAGGGTTATCGCGGTAGTCGACCGGAATGGCGACCACCGCCGGGCCATCGACGTCCATGGCGGCACGCAGCGTCGGCTCCAGCGCGTCGGCGCTCGCCACCGCAAAGCCTTTAGCCCCGAACGATTCGGCGTAGGCTTTGAAATCAACCGGGCCGAACTCCACGCCGGAGAGGCGCTGGTATTTTTTCTGTTCCTGAATCGCCACCATGTTGTAACCGTTGTCGACCCAGATGATATGCAGGATATTGGCCTGCAGTCGGACGGCGGTCTCCAGCTCCATGCTGGATTGCAGGAACCCGCCGTCGCCGGAGACCGAGACCACTTTGCGCTGCGGATTGACCAGCCACGCGCCGATTGCCCACGGCAGCGCGACGCCCATCGTCTGCTGACCATTGGAAATCATCACCTGGCGGGCGCGGAAGCTGTACAGATAGCGGGCGATCCAGATATGGAAGCTGCCCATGTCGACGGTGAGGGTGACATCGCTGTTGACGATATCCTGCATTGCCCGCACGATGCGCAGCGGATGAAGGGCAAATTGATTCAGCTGCGCGCCGCGGCGGTCGAGCAGCTCGCGCTGATGCTGGCGATCGGTGAGGATCTCCGCCGCCTGCGGAGTTAACACCAGCTTATGGCTGATGCGCCGGGTCAGTTTGTTCAGCGTCGCGGCGATATCACCCACCAGCTCGATATCGGGGGTGTAGTTACGCTCTTCATAAGCGGGCAGCACGTCGATATGGACCAGCGTCGCGTCGCCGCGATTCCACATCGCCGGTTCATACTCGACCGGGCTGTAGCCGATGCAGATGATCAGGTCGGCGAGGTGGAGCAGGCGGTCGCCGGCCTGGTTGTTAAACAGTCCGACCCGGCCAGCGAAGCGCGCAAAGTGCTGCTGATTGACCGCCCCGGCGGCCTGGTAGGTACTGGTGACCGGAATATGACTCTGCTCGAGCAGCTGGTGCAGGGCATGGCTGTTTTCCGGCTGGCTGGCCATCAGCCCGAGCAGGAAAATCGGGTTTTTGGCGGCGGCGATCATCTGCGCGACCTTCTCGATAGCCTCGTCAGGTGCCGCGCCCATTTGCGGGGCGTTGCCGACCGGGAGAATCGCGCCGCGGGTAGGTTGATCGACAACATCCTGCGGCAGGCTGATAAAGGCGCTGCCCGGGCGCCCCTGCTCGGCGGCGCGGAAAGCGTTGGAGACAACTTCCGCCAGCGCGTCGGAGGCGGTCACTTCCACGGCATATTTGGTCACCGGGCTGAACATCGCCACGGTATCCATGCTTTGATGGACCAGTTTTGCCTTATCCGCCCGCTTAACCGCGCCACCCAGCGCGACCACCGGATCGCCCTCGCTGTTAGCGGTGGCCATGCCGGTAATCAGATTCGAACAGCCAGGGCCGGAGGTGACCAGCGCGACGCCCGCTTTACCGGTCAGGCGGCCGACTGCCGCGGCCATAAACGCGGCGTTAGCTTCGTGGCGCACGGGAATAATCCGGATGGTGGAGTCCAGTAGCGAATCGAAGACTTTATCTATTTTCGCGCCGGGGATGCCGAAGACCTGGCGTACCCCCTGGGCCTCAAGCTGGCTGACTATCATATCCGCGCCGTGCGCCCACTGGCGTTCGTGACGTTGATTGTCCATATGAAGCTCCTTAATTTTCTACCGCGCGAATGGCGGCGTCGAGATTGTCAGGATGCAAATCGGCCTGCAGGAAAGCGCTGTCGGCCGGGAGGTCAATCAGCAGCTTGTGGATTTCGCCGAAAGTCAGCACGCCGCTATCGAGCTGGTAATCCAGCAGATGGCCGCCGCCCTGACGATCGTCGGTGATGAAATGTTCGTGATACCCGGCAACGTTAATTCCCTGCATATGCTGCGGGGTGCGAAAACCGACCAGTATCCCTTTACGCTGGTTGAAGCGGAACACCGGCTGGTCGTCCAGAACATCGGTCATCGCCCGGTAGGGGGGAGTCTGCCGGGGGACGGTCCGGGTATGGGCGTGACGAAAGTGGCCGTCGATATGCAGGGCGCAGAACAGATTGTCGGAGGGGATCTGCCGGTCGATGATCTCATGCAACTGCTGGCGGTTTACCGGATGGTCGAAGCTGACGCGGTGCTGCGGCCGAAACCAGGTCATCACCGCGAACGGCGTCTTTTGTTCCCCGCGGGCTTTGCGTGCGCTGCCGTCGGCGCGCAGCTGGTAGACCTCGCTGCTGAAGGCGATCAGCTCGCCGTCGAGTTCGTTAAAGGTTCCGAGACCGAAGTCGCCGTGGGTAAGCAGATCGGCGATGGTGGTATTGCCCTCATAGACGCCGCTCAGGAGCGCGCTCATCAAAGAGGTCTGATAGAGCACGTTATCAGGCTGCTGGGCGGAAAACCCGCGTACGGTTTCACACAGGCTTTGCTGGCAGGTACATGCAGAAGAATGGGTCATCAGAGACGTCCTCGCTCAACAAATATAAGAAAGATTAAATAATTGTTGACCCGATTCAGCTCTCAGTTCCAATATAGAAAGCATGCTGGTTTGAGACGTTTTTGATATGGAACTTCGTTATCTACGCTATTTTGTCGCCGTGGCTGAGGCGCGAAATTTCACCCGCGCCGCCAGGGATCTTGGTATTTCTCAGCCGCCATTAAGTCAGCAAATTCAGCGGCTTGAGAGAGAAATTGGCACGCCGCTGCTGCGCCGTCTGACGCGGGGAATTGAGCTGACGGAAGCGGGAGAATCGTTTTATGAAGATGCCTGCCAGATCCTCGCTCTTAGCGACGCGGCGCTGGAAAAGACCAAAGGTATCGCCCGCGGGATGAACGGTAGGCTGGCGTTAGGCATCACCAGTTCTAATGCTTTTCATCCGCAGATTTTCGCGCTGCTGCGCCAGTTTCAGCTCCGCTATCCGGCGGTCACCCTGCGTCAGGTCGAGGGCAACATGGCGGCGCTGATGAGCGCGCTGGGGGAAGGGGAGCTGGATATCGCCTTTGTGCGCCTGCCGTGCGAAAGCAGCAAAGCGTTTAACCTGCGCATTATCGATGTGGAGCCGATGGTTATCGCCCTGCACCGTGACCACCCGCTTGCCGGTGAGGCCATGCTGCCGCTGGTGCAACTGCAGGAGACTGCGCCGATTCTGTTTCCGCGCGAGGTGGCCCCGGGGCTGTATGAGCAGGTCTTTAATAGCTGTTTGCGCGCGGGCATCGATATGCGTCAGGCGAGACAATCTTCGCAACTCTCCTCCTCCTTAAGCATGGTGGCTGCCGGATTCGGTTTTGCGCTGGTGCCGCAGTCGATGACCTGTATCCACCATCCCGAGGTAATCTATCGCCCGCTGTCGGGGACGCCGGTGACGACCGATATTGCGATTGCGTGGCGGCGATTCGAACGATCGCGAACGGTAAAACGTTTTCTGGAGATGTTTTAGCCGCCCCGGTCTGCTATCGGGGCCGTCATCAGTGGTCGGGCTGTGACTATGAAAGGTAGACGTTTGCCGCCGTCGGACCGCGCAGGCCGTTGACCCGGCGAAATTCAACGCGAATACCCGGGATTATGGTTGCTGATTCACCAGGGGATAATGCAGAAATATGGACCTGAACGTCTTTACGACCATCGGAGGGAATTATAAGGCCTTTGCCGGTTTTATTATCAAACGCTTTGACAATGCCTGTCATTTTTTGGAACAAATAAAATCCTTGGGAAAATAAGTACCGGCGCACTATACCTTAATCGAACAATAAAGCTATTGATTTAATTTCTTACCGGAGCAGGCTTCCGGACGGCTAAAATAAACCTTGCTAATAAATATCCCCTGTGCCTTAATAGCCTGGTCGGTTTGTAAGACAGAAAGCAGTTCACTAAAGCAGTCCTCATTTCCAGGCGTTATCGCTGATACCTCCTTCCTTGAGTCCCTCCATTAAGTGTTAAGTTGATTCTGTAGCGCAAACCAGTTTGCCGATTAAGGGCTCATAAAAAGGAATATCGAATGTCGAATAAAATGACTGGTTTAGTCAAATGGTTTAACGCAGATAAAGGCTTCGGCTTCATTACGCCGGCCGATGGCAGCAAGGACATCTTCGTCCACTTTTCTGCCATTCAAAGCGAAGACTTCCGCACCCTGTTTGAAGGGCAGAAGGTCGAGTTTGTGGTCGGCAGCGGCGCGAAAGGCCCGGCGGCGACAAACGTTTCGATCGTAGGATAAGTATGCTGAACGCTGGTGGGTCTGCGATAACGAAGACGGCGCAGCCTGAGTAGACAGATTTACCAGGGTAACAGACAGAATAGATTTATTTAAAACCCGCCATTGTGCGGGTTTTCTATTTGCCAAAAAAATAACAACCGATTGTGCCATTCATTCAAGATGATAAGAAAAATCTAATCAGTGTTGGATTTCGTGGAACAATCAGCGTCTGGCATCTAGAGATTAAGCAGCATTTTTTGCTGTTGTCTGGAAGAGTTTGTGGCAGTAGGGGCAAATGAGCTGGGCGCCTTTTTGTACTCGGCTGAAGCTGTGTTCTGAATCCTGGGAGCAATTAGGGCAGGTGCATTTTACAAGATAATTACGGCGGCTTTTGGCATCTTTTCGATCTGACATATGATTTCCTTCCTGATTTAATGGCCTGAAACCATACATCATTATTAAATAAATAGCCCGAACTCATTGTCTTTTGCCGAAAATAAACCGACGGCAGGGAAATATTTCGCCGGAAAAAATGAGGGCTGCTCAGAAGGAACGGGGGCCTCCTGAGCAGGTTGTCGGTTATTGCGCGACCCAGCCGCCGTCCATGTTCCATGCCGCGCCGCGCACCTGGGCTGCACCTTCACTACAGAGAAACAGCGCCAGTTCACCCAGCTGTTCCGGGGTGACAAACTCGCCGGAGGGCTGCTTTTCCGCCAGCAGCTGTTCGCGGGCCTGGTGCGGATCGCAACCTTCAGCGATGCGTTTATCGATCTGCTGCTGTACCAGCGGGGTTAATACCCAGCCAGGGCAAATCGCATTGCAGGTCACGCCGGTTCTGGCGGTCTCCAGCGCCAGCGTTTTGCTCAGGCCGATCACGCCGTGTTTGGCTGCGACGTAGGCTGACTTATCCTTCGAGGCCACCAGACCGTGAACCGAGGCAATATTGATAATGCGCCCCCAGTTACGCGCCCGCATCCCGGGGAGCGCCAGACGACTGGTGTGAAAGACGCTGGAGAGATTGATGGCTATAATATCGTTCCACTTCTCTACGGCGAAATGCTCCACCGGGGCCACGTGCTGGATCCCGGCGTTATTAATCACAATATCTACGCCGCCAAATTCCGCTTCGGCGTAGGCCATCATCGCTTCAATCTGCTGCACATCGCGCAGGTCGGCATCGTGATAGCCCGGGGCTTTGCCGATCTGCGCCACTTCCGCGCGCGCCGATGCGCTGTCGCCAAAGCCGTTGAGGATCAGCTGCGCGCCGGATTTTGCCAGTACCTTCGCGATCCCTAAACCGATACCGCTTGTTGAGCCGGTGACCAGCGCCACCTTTCCGTTCAGATTCATGGTGTTTTCCTTCGTGATGCCGGTTATATATTGTCGCATCAGACAATGCCGGTTAAATAGAAGACGGCAATGACAAACAGAACCGCCAGACTTTTAATCAGGGTAATGGCAAAAATGCCGCCGTAGGCCTGACGATGGCTGAGGCCAGTGATCGCCAGCAGGGTAATGACCGCGCCATTATGCGGCAACGTATCCATGCCGCCGCTGGCCATCGAGGCTACGCGATGCAATACCTCCAGCGGAATATCGGCGGCGTGGGCGGCAGCGATAAAGGTCTCCGACATCGCCGCCAGGGCGATGCTCATCCCGCCCGATGCGGAGCCGGTAATGCCCGCCAGCACCGTCACGCTGATGGCTTCATTCAGCAGCGGGTTGGGAATGGCCGTCAGCGCCTTTGACAAAACCAGGAAACCGGGCAGCGCGGCAATGACGGCGCCAAAACCATATTCCGATGCCGTATTCATCGCCGCGAGAATGGCGCCGCTAACGGCGGTGCGACTGCCTTCCGCCAGACGCCCGCGGATATTGCGAAAGCCGAAGATCAGCACCACGACAATGCCAGCCAGCAGCGCTGCTTCAACGGCCCAGATCGCGGTGATTTTACCCACTTCGGTGACGATAGGCTTCGCCAGTCCCGGCAAAACCAGCTCGTGAGTGGTACCGTACCATCGCGGGATCCAGCGGGTAAACAGCAGGTTCAGGATCCCCACCAGCAGCAGCGGGGCAATGGCAATCAGCGGATGAGGAAGGTTGATGTTGTCCGGCGTGTCCGGTTCGTTTTGCAAATCCGTGCCGTAACCTTCTCCCGCGTGCTGGGCTTTACGGCGTTGACGTTCCAGCCATAGCAGACCAAAGGTGATGATAAACAGCGAACCGATCGTGCCAAGCCAGGGAGCCGCCCAGGCGTTGGTGCCAAAGAAACTGGTGGGAATAATGTTCTGGATCTGCGGCGTCCCGGGCAGGGCATCCATGGTGAATGAAAACGCGCCCAGCGCAACGGTGGCCGGAATCAGCCGTTTGGGGATAGCGCTCTGGCGGAACAGTTCGGCGGCAAAAGGGTAGACCGCAAAGGCCACCACAAACAGCGAGACGCCGCCATAGGTTAACAGGGCGCAAACCAGCACGATAACCGGGATGGCGTGACGTCGGCCGAGGATCTGAATGGCGGCGGCGACGATGGCGCGCGAGAAGCCCGCCAGCTCGATCAGCTTGCCGAACACCGCGCCCAGCAGAAACACCGGGAAGTAGAGCTTTACAAACCCGACCATTTTTTCCATAAACAGACCGGTAAAGGTCGGTCCTACTGCGCCGGGGTCGGTGAGCAGCACTGCGCCGAGGGCGGCGATAGGGGCAAAGAGGATAACGCTATATCCTCGATAGGCCGCCAGCATCAGTAATGCCAGCGCGGCCAGGGCAATCAAAACACTCATCACGACACCTCACGCTCATTGTTATTGTTGGCTACAGTTCGAGAAGCTACGGTTTCAGGGCATAGCGCAGGAGGTGCTGCCGACGCGACTGGATACGGGCCATCCGCGCAGTATCCCAGCGATAAAATCCTTGCCCGCTGCGCGCGCCGGTCTCGCCCCTGGCGACTTTTTCCGCGACCAGTTCCATCATTTGCGCGTCGCCGGCCAGCTCTGGCAGCAGGTGCTGACAAATATCCAGCACCGTCGCCAGCCCGGTCATATCGGCCGCTTCCAGAGGACCGACCATCGCGTAGCGGCGGCCGAGGGAAGCGCGCATCACCCGATCGACCACTTCCGGCGAGGCGATACCGCTGTGTACGATATGCAGCGCCTCGCGCAGCAGAGCGAACTGCAGGCGGTTGCCAACAAACCCCGGCGCCGCACGCTGAAGCACCACCGCTTCCAGCGCCGCGCGGGTGAAAAAGTCGCTCACCAGGGCGGGGAGCTCCGGGCGCGTGGCGCTGCCGGGCACCACCTCCACCAGCGGAATAAAGTGCGGCGGGTGCCAGAAGTGGGCGATTAGTAGTCGCTGCGGATGGCGCATGCCCGCCGCAAGGCTATCCGGCGGCAGGCCGCTGGTGTTGCTGGCAATGATCGCATCGTCGGCAATCAGCGTTTCCAGCTGCGCGTACAGCGCATGTTTGAGCGGCAGACGTTCAGGAATCGCCTCTATCAGCAGCGTAGATTCCGCCAGATCGCTGAGGCTGGTGGTCCCGGCTAAGCGCGCCAGAACCGCCTGCTGGTGGGCGGCATCAAATTGTCCGCTCTCCTGCAGTTCATGCAAAATAGCGGCGGCAACGGCAGGGACTTCTGCCAGACGCGACGGGTCGGTATCGTACAGCCGTACCCGGTGGCCGTGGCGAGCAAAGTGGCAGGCGATACCGATACCCATCAGTCCGGCGCCGAGCACCGCCAGCGTTGGTTTATACATAGTGACTCCTGTTAACGTGCGATGGTCATGGCGATACCCTGTCCGCCGCCGACGCAGAGAGTGGCAAGCCCTTTACTGGCGCTCCGGCGCTGCATTTCATGCAGCAGGGTGACGAGGATCCGGCAGCCGGAGGCGCCGATAGGGTGGCCGAGGGCAATGGCGCCGCCGTTGACGTTGACTTTGCTGCTCTCCCAGCCCAGAGACTGGCCAACGGCCAGCGCCTGAACGGCAAAAGCCTCGTTAGCCTCAATTAAATCCACCTCGTCGAGCCGCCATCCGGCCCGTGCCAGCGCCATCTCGCAGGCGCTGACGGGGCCAATCCCCATGACCGCCGGATCGACGCCCGTCACGGCGCTGCTGACAATGCGTCCCAGTACCGGCAGCCCCAGCTCCCGGGCTTTGTCGGCGCTCATCAGGAGTACCGCCGCCGCGCCGTCGTTGAGCGCAGAGGCGTTGCCGGCGGTGACGGTGCCGTTTTCCACGCGGAACGCAGGGCGCAGCTGCGCCAGCTGCTCTGGCGTGGTGGCCGGACGGGGCTGCTCGTCGCGGGTAATGGTCTGCGGCGGTTGCTTTCCCTGTCTGACGACCACCGGCACGATCTCTTGCTCAAAACGGCCCGCTTCGATCGCTGCCGCCGCTTTCTGTTGTGAATCGGCGGCAAAGGCGTCCTGCCGTTGGCGATCGATGGCATAGCGGTCGGCGAGATTCTCTGCCGTCACCCCCATGTGATAGTCGTTGAAGGCGTCCCACAGGCCGTCCTGAATCATACTGTCTTGCATGCTGCGATGGCCGACGCGCAGCCCGGCACGGGCGCCGTCAATCAGATAGGGGGCATTGCTCATGCTCTCCTGACCACCGGCGATGACCACCTGGGCGTCGCCGCTGCGGATCGCCTGCACCGCTTGCTGTACGGCTTTCAGCCCGGAACCGCACACCAGATTCACCGTCACTGCCGGACAGCTGACCGGCAGACCGGCGCGCAAGGCCGTCTGACGCGCCGGATTCTGCCCGCAGCCGGCGGTTAAAACCTGGCCGAAAATCAGCTCGTCGACTGCCGTTGCCGGCAGCGAGCAGCGGGCCAGCAGACTGCGCACGACCCCGGCGCCGAGGTCAACGGCGGAAAGCGTGGAAAATACGCCGCGAAAGCTGCCGATGGGCGTTCTGACCGCACCAACAATCACCACTTCTTGCATGTTGCCTCCTCAGTTGAACCGCATTTCACAGACGTCGTCCGGGACAATCAGGCGTCCGGCGGTTTTACGCATAATTTCGTCGGGGGTGACGCCCGGCGCGTATTCGCGCAGGACGAAAGCCCCGTCGCGTATCTCCAGCAGGGCGAGGTCGGTTAGCACCCGCTGGATACAGCCGACGCCGGTCAGCGGTAAGGTACAGCGCGGCAGGAGTTTGGATTCGCCGTTTTTCGCAGCGTGGGTCATTACCACGATGATGTTTTGCGCCCCGGCCACCAGATCCATGGCTCCGCCCATGCCTTTCACCATTTTCCCCGGGATCATCCACGAGGCGATATTGCCCTCAACGTCAACTTCAAAGGCGCCGAGAACGGTCAGATCGACATGGCCGCCGCGAATCATGGCGAAGGACTGGGCGGAATCGAAAATCGCCGCGCCGGTCCGGGCGGTGACCGTCTGTTTCCCGGCGTTGATCATGTCGGCATCGAGCTCCGACTCGTGCGGAAAACCGCCCATGCCGAGCAGGCCGTTTTCGGATTGCAGCATGACGTCAATGCCTGCCGGGATGTAGTTGGCGACCAGCGTCGGGATGCCAATACCGAGATTGACGTAGTCGCCATCGCGCAGCTCCCGGGCGACGCGGATGGCCATTTGTTCACGAGTCAGCATAATCAGAGACTCCCTGCGCGCAGCGTGCGCTGTTCGATGCGTTTCTCGAACTGGCCGGCGATCAGCCGGTCGACGTAGATGCCGGGGGTGTGGATCGAAGAGGGCGGAAGTTCGCCCGGCGGGACGATCTCTTCTACCTCGACCACCGTAATGCGCCCGGCGGCGGCCATCAGCGGATTAAAGTTTTGCGCCGTGTGGCGATAGATAACGTTGCCGTACCAGTCTGCCTTCCAGCCTTTAACGAGAGCGAAGTCGCCGGTGATGGCCTCTTCGAGGATGTAGGGCTTACCGGCAAACTGGCGCACCTCTTTCCCTTCCGCCACCGGCGTACCGTAGCCGGTGGCGGTGTAAAAGCCGGGGATGCCTGCGCCGCCGGCGCGAACTTTCTCCGCCAGCGTGCCTTGTGGGGTCAGCTCCACCTGCAGTTCGCCGCTGAGCGCCTGCTGCGCAAAGAGGACGTTTTCACCGACATACGAGGCCACGACTTTGCGGACCTGGCGCGTCTCCAGCAGGATGCCGAGGCCGAAACCGTCGACGCCGCAGTTATTTGATACCACCGTCAGCCCCTGTACGTTCCGGCGTTTGACTTCGGCAATCAGATTTTCCGGAATGCCGCACAGGCCAAAACCGCCGGCCAGCACGGTCATACCGTCCGTTAACCCTTCCAGCGCCGCTTCGTAGCTGGCGACGCGCTTATCCAGTCCTGCCATGATTCACCTCTGCTGGCTTGCGATGGGGCTATCATTGGCGGCGCAGACTGATTTGTTAATTTTGAATTTGTGACCTACTCATTGGGTTTTCTTATTAATTTGTTGTTAACTAAATTTTTTCAATTAGTTAACGGGATGAAAAATGAGAATGAGTGTCAAACAGTTACGCGCGTTTTTAGCGGTAGCTCACACTCTGAATTTTGCCCACGCCAGCGAGCGGCTGAATATTTCGCAGCCTGCCCTCAGTCTGACCATCAAAGGACTGGAGGAGGGACTCGGCGGCGCATTGCTGCAACGCAGCACCCGCCGGGTGACGCTGACTCAGGAGGGGGAGATCTTTTTACCGATGGCCCGCCAGCTGCTGGCCGACTGGGATAACGCCGAAGAGGCGATGCGCCAGAGCTTTACCCTGCAGCGCGGCAAAATCTCGATCGCGGCCATGCCCTCGTTTGCGGCAAACGTCCTGCCCGAGGTGTTGAAAGCTTTTCGCGATCGCTATGCCGGGATTAACGTGACCGTTCACGATGTGATTAACGAGCAGGTGATCGAAATGGTTCGTGAAGGGCGGGTGGAGATGGGCATCGCTTTTGAGCCGGCGCCGACCAATAATCTGCTGTTTACGCCGCTGGGCGTGGACCGTTTTATCGCGATTGTGCCGAAATCATCGCCCCTGGCCGGTAAACATCGTCTCTCCTGGCGCGAGCTGTTGACGCTGGATTTCATTACGCTGCAGCGGCCTTCGGCGGTCCGCCTGATGCTGGAAGAGGAACTGGCGCGCAGCGGCCGTCAACTGGATGTTGCGCTGGAGAGCCATCAGCTGGTGACGGTGGGCAGAATGGTGGCCAGCGGTCTCGGCGGCAGCGCCGTTCCGGCGCTCTGCCAGTCGCAGATGCAGGCGCTGGGCGCCGTATGCCTGCCGCTGGATAACCCGCCGATTGAGAAGTGTGTCGGGGTGATTCATGCCGGTCATCTGCAGCTGTCGAAGGCGGCGCAGGCGTTGCTGGGCACGCTGAAGGGGGCATTTACGGCTTGACTGACGGGCGAAAAAAACCGGCGTGGTTAGCCGGTTCAGGAATCAGATTTTGCAGGCGTCGCCACAATCATCATCGGCAACGATCGCTTCGGCTTTTTTGTCAGCCTCTTCAAGGCGTTCGGCATTGCGCTCTTGCGCTTCTTCCAGACCGCTGAAGACCAGATTGTCGAGATCAATTTCCATGAGTTACCCACTTTAGTTCACTTTTGACTGTGGTCAGATTATAGAGCAAAACCACGGCAGGATGAACCCTGGGCGCCTCGTTACCGCACAGAGCGGTAATAGCGTGGCGCCACCTGATATTTTTCATCTGACGCCACAAGAGACTGCCAATAATAAGAGTTGACATCTCCCTGCCTTTAATTATAAAGCGAAAGAATGATTATCTGCCTATTTATTAAATGAAAGGACAACGACTCACTAATCAAGCGTTGACTTGAACTATTTATGATATTATGGCCACGATTATGGTTGATTCTATGGATCTTGATCAATGGCTCAAACAGCAACAGTTGCCATCAAAGAATGGCGAAAAAATAATAAATTGATTTGTCAAATTAAACTCAAATATAAAAAGGTCTTACGAAAATGCAGAGAAATACCTCTCGCAGGGGGAAAGTATAAGGAATATCAAGAGCTTTGTGATAAATATGTTTGCGCCAGATTAACCGGTGCAACGCAGGGGCTGGTGAGTTTTCAGGATAAGCCGTTCAAAGCCTATTTAAATAAAAAAATGTCAAGAAGAGCCAAGCTGGATATTGCCCATGGCGCCTTGATTTTTATCGAAAAAACCTTTAGCGCAGACGCACTGCCGCAGCTGTATAACGTGGTAGAGTACGGGCTGACCGTGGCGGAAATTCCGTTGAAAAACGGTAGCCACATTGCGGTAAAACTGCTGGCTTCGCCTTTTCAGGAGGAGGGCGAACTGATGCTATTAATGCTTCAGGATGGAAAACGCATTTACAGCATCTGTTTTTCTTGCACCGAAGATGGCCGGGCTTATATAGGCGGCATTCAGGGAGGGAAAGATATTGCCAATGATGAAATTAAAGTGCTGACCAAAGAGCTGCACGGCACCCGACCGAAAAATTTAATTATTTCTCTGCTCTATGGTTTTCTACAGCACAGCGATATTAAAGAGATCTATGCCATCGACTCCGATTTTCACGTCAAAAGCGAGAAAGTACAAACCAGTTACTCTGCGCTGTGGCTGGAAGTCGGGGGCGAAAAACATCGTCGCGGCTGGTATAAATTACCGCCGCAGGAGATCAAAAAAAGTATAGAAGAGGTCAAAAGCAAACATCGCAGTCAGTTTATCAAACGCGAAGGTTTGAAGGAGCTGGCGCAGCTGGAAATGAAGGCTGCTCTACGGCAAATCAGCGGGTCGCGGCCCGTAAACTAATTTGCACCTACCGGTGTGCTGGCCCGCAGGGGGCTGTTGGCCAGCCATCTCCCGCCCGTTTATCTTCCTCTGCTTATTTATCACGCGCTTTATCAGCGTTCGCCGCTGCAACTTCCGTTTATAAATTAAAAAATTTTAAACATTTAATGCTGGATTGTTTTACATAACTTTTACAAATCCATATACTTTATTACGTTCTTCGCTCGGCTCATGAGCGTCCAACCAGGATGTTATGCGGTCTGTATCCGATTTGTTTGGATCGGATGCTGTTAAAAATAAATATATTGGTTATAACGACTAATGTCGTATGGGATGAGATATGAACGAACAGCGAGGTAGCGGCAGGAGGATCTTCTTCACCGTCTACCGGGTTATATTTGTATTACTCAGTTTTTGTACGGGACTCTTTTTCACTTTCTGGGGCGGCAAGCTCCTGACTCTGGGCGGTAGCGCCTGGTATCTGTTGGCCGGCGTGGCCTATCTGCTTATCGCCATCGGATACCTTATCCGCAGTCAATACGTCCTCCCTTTCACCATTGTGACCTTCTTACTGACCCTTGTCTGGGCGCTTTATGAAGTGCAGCTCAGCTACTGGGGACTGATTCCTCGTCTGGTGGTGCCGGCTCTGCTGCTGATGCTTGGCCTGTGGCTGGCAACGACGCTGCCGGTTAAACGGGCCGCGGTTCGCTATGCCAACTGGAGCGCCTCGGCGATTTTCATCGCTCTGCTGGCGACGCTGGTCTCGGCGTTTTATCCTCACGGCGGCATTCATCATGGCGTGGTGAAAGCCGCTGCAGATAGCAAGCCGACCCTTGCTTCTCAAAGCGACAACTGGGAATTTTTTCGCCCGCGATGCTTCAGGTACCCGTTTTGCCCCGTACGATGATATTACCCCGGAAAACGTCAAAAACCTGAAGGTGGCGTGGACCTACCACACCGGCCGCCGGGTGAGCGGCCCGGGGATTGGGGTGGATGAGAATACGCCGCTGCAAATTGGCGATACGCTCTACTCCTGTACGCCGCTGAACGTGGTCACCGCGCTGGATGCGGATAGCGGGAAAGCGCGCTGGCGCTTTGACCCGCATGCGCAGACCGCCGAACACGTCACCTGTCGCGGCGTCGGCTACTATGATGTGCAAAACGATACGTCGCTGACGGCGCAGGAGAAAGCCAGCCCGGATCTGCAGCAGTGTCCGCAGCGGATTCTGGTTTCCACCGTCGATGCGCGCCTGCTGGCGCTGAACGCCAAAACCGGCGAGCTGTGCGATAACTTCGGCCATCACGGTAGCGTCGATCTCAAGCAGGGGATGGACAACACCGAGAACAGCAAGCGCTACCACCCGACCTCGACGCCGGTGATCATGGGGCATATTGCGGTACTGGGCGGCTGGGTTCGCGATATTATTCACGGTGAACCTTCCGGCGTGGTCCGCGCCTTCGATGTGCGCAACGGCAACGTGGTTTGGGCCTGGGATGTGGGTCAGCCGGAAAATGTGACCGATCCGCAAAAAGGGCGCGTGTATACCCTCGAAACGCCGAACGTCTGGACGGTGCCGGCCTTTGATAAAGAGCTGAACCTGGTTTATCTGCCGACCGGCAACGGTCCGCCGGATTACTGGGGCGGCGACCGTAACGCAGCGAAAGAGAAGTATGGCTCTTCCGTGGTGGCGGTGGATGCCAGCACCGGTGAAACAAAATGGGTCTTCCAGACCGTTCACCATGATGTCTGGGACTATGATTTGCCGTCTCAGCCGGTGCTGTTCCACATGAAAAATGACCAGGGCGAAGAGGTTCCGGTCCTGATTCAGACCACCAAAACCGGTCAGATCTATGTTCTCGATCGCCGCACCGGCAAGCCGGTGACGCGCGTTGACGAACTGCCGGTAGCGCACGAAGGGGCAGAAGGCGAACGCCTTTCTACCACCCAGCCGTTCTCGACCGGGATGCCGCAGCTCGGCGTTGAACCGTTAACCGAGAAATCAATGTGGGGCGTGACGCCGTTTGACCAGCTGATGTGCCGCATTGACTTCAAAGAGTCCACCTGGCTTGGGATGTATACGCCGCCGTCAGAGAAGCCGTATATCGAATGGCCGAGCCTGCTGGGCGGCATGAACTGGGGCGGAATCTCCATCGATGAGCGTAGCGGGACGCTGTTTGTTAACGATATGCGCATGCCGCTGAGAATGTCGCTGGTACGTCAGCAGGATATGGCGAAATACAAAGTCTCTACGGATGAGGTTCCGGGGTTCATGGGGACCGTGCGCCCGCAGGTCGCCGGGCCATATGGCGGCGTGCGGATCGATATTCTGCAATCCGCGCTGGGGATACCGTGTAATACGCCGCCGTTCGGCACGATGAGCGCTATCGATCTCAATACTCGTCAGCTGATGTGGCAGGTGCCGATGGGCTCCGTCGAGGATACCGGTCCGCTGGGTCTGAAAACCCACATGCATATCCCGCTGGGTATGCCGACGCTGGGCGGCCCGACCTCGACGGCTTCCGGGCTGATCTTTTTTGCCGGGACCCAGGATAACTACCTGCGGGCGCTGGATTCCGCAACCGGGAAAGAGCTGTGGCGAGCTCGCCTGCCGGTTGGGGCCGTGGCAGCGCCGCTTATCTATAAATCGCCGAAGAGCGGAAAAGAGTACGTGGTCATTTCCGCCGGTGGCGCCAGCCACTCCCCGGATGTGGGCGATGATATTATTGCCTACGCGCTGGAAGAGTAGCGCGCCTGAAGGCGGCGTATTGAGTACGCCGCGACGGTAGGTTAAAACCAGCCAGCGTCATTGCTGACTGGTTTTTTTTGCCTCAGGCGCCGGCCGGCAGTCGGAGGGCCTCGCGCTTTAGCAGGAGGCGACCACCTCATGGCAGGCCACAGAGTGGCCGGCGGCTATCACACGCAGCGCGGGAATTTCGCGGCGACAGCGGTCGTTGGCCTTCGGGCAGCGTGAGGAAAAACGACAGCCGGGCGGCGGATTCGAGGGATCGGGGATCTCGCCTTGTACGACCGCGACGGGTTCGGCGTGCGGATCGAGCGTCGGTACCGCCGCCAGCAGCGCCTGGGTGTAGGGATGGCGAGGTTGGGCAAACAGCGCATCGCGGCTGGCGGTCTCCACCAACTGCCCGAGATACATCACCGCCACGTCATCACAGAGATGCTCCACCACTCCAAGGTCATGGGAGATAAACAGAAAGGTGACGCCAAAATCGTCGCGCAGATCGGAAAACAGATTGATGATCTGCGCCTGGATAGAGACATCCAGCGCCGAGATAGGCTCGTCGGCAATGATAAAGTCGGGGTTGAGAATCAGCGCCCGGGCAATACCAATACGCTGGCGCTGACCGCCCGAGAACTCATGCGGAAAGCGGTTGTAGTGGTGGGGCGCGAGGCCGCAGATCTGCATCACCGCAATCACTTTGTCATACAGCTCCGCCCGACTGCACAGTTTATGCTGCAGCATGGCTTCGCCAATCGCCTCGCCGACGCGAATCCGCGGGTTCAGCGAACTGTAGGGATCCTGAAACACCAGCTGGATTTTAGGGCGTAGCGCCTGCATCTCCTGCGAGGTGAGGGTGGAGAGCTCCCGGCCCCGGTATTTCACGCTACCGGCGCTCTTCTCGTATAGCCCCAGTAGCGTGCGTCCTACGGTCGTTTTCCCGCTGCCGGATTCGCCCACCAGGCCGAAAATAGTCCCCTGGCGGATGCGAAAGCTGACGCCGTCCACCGCTCGCAGCTGCCCGGTTTGCTGGCCAAAGAGCCCGTCGCGCAGCGGAAAGTGTTTTTTTAACCCTTCGACTTCAATGACATATTGATGGTTTTCACTGTTCATGCAACCGGCTCCGCGGATGTGGTGTGAAAGCAGGCGGCCTGCCGCGTTGTTCCCAATAGCGCAGGGATACTCTGGCGACAGGCTGCGCTGGCCCGCTGGCAGCGGTCGGCAAAGGCGCAGCCGGCAGGCAGGGCGGCGAGATCCGGCACCTGCCCGGGAATCGAGTACAGGCGACGGCGTCGTTCGCCGGGCACCGGCCGCGAGGCGATCAGCCCCTGGGTATAGGGATGCTGCGGCTGGCGTAAGATCTCGGCCGTCGGACCCGATTCGACCACCCGGCCGGCGTACATCACTACCACCTGTTGCGCCATTTGCGCAATCACGCCCAGATCGTGGGTGATCAGCAGCATCGCCATCCCCCTGGCCTGCGCCCGATCGCGCAGCAGGCGCAGGATTTGCGCCTGAACGGTGACATCCAGCGCGGTGGTGGGTTCATCGGCGATCAGCAGCTTCGGTTGGCAGCTCAGCGCCATGGCAATCATCACGCGCTGTAGCATGCCGCCGGAGAGCTGGTGCGGGTAGCTGTTCATCAGGCTATCCGCGCGGGCCAGCCCCACTTCGCTTAGCAGGCGGGTGGCGTGGCGCCAGGCGGCTTTGGGCGTTTCGCCCAGGTGGCGAATGAGCGGCTCGCACAGCTGCTCGCCGATGGTCAGCACCGGGTTCAGCGCGGTCATCGGTTCCTGAAAGATCATCGCCAGCTGGTTGCCGCGCAGGTCGGCCATGTTGCGGGCTTTCAGACGCAGCAGGTCCTGCCCGTCAAAGAGGATTTCTCCGCTATCGATACGCGCGGCCTGGGGCGGCAACAGGCCCATTAAGGCCATTGCGGTGACGCTTTTTCCGCAGCCGGATTCGCCGACGACCCCGACGGTCTGGCCAGCATGAATGGCAAACGATACCTCCTGTACCGCCCGCACGCGCTGTTTTTCGGCGGCGAAGGAGACCGAGAGTTGTCGGAAGGTGAGTAACGGGGCGCTCATTTCAGCCTCTGTTTCATTTTCGGATCCATCGCATCGCGCAGGCCGTCGCC
This sequence comes from Klebsiella planticola ATCC 33531, assembly GCF_000735435.1. GTDB lineage: Bacteria > Pseudomonadota > Gammaproteobacteria > Enterobacterales > Enterobacteriaceae > Klebsiella > Klebsiella planticola. The sequence goes on from NZ_JMPP01000033.1 coordinate 159,610, forward strand.
CAGCACGTTAATGGCAATGACGGTGATAAAAATGGCGATACCCGGCGGCATCCATAGCCATGGACGACGTTGGAAGTCGATCAGGCTGTTGGCGGCGTCCATCATATTGCCCCAGGAGGGCGTGGGCGGTACCACGCCCAGTCCAAGGTAGCTGAGCGCCGATTCGCTCAGAATGGCATTCGCCACCGCCATGGTCGCCATGACCACCAGAATCGGAATGGTATTGGGCAGCAGATGGCCAAACAGGCGACGACGGGCGGAAAGACCCAGTACCCGGGTTGCCAGCATGAAATCGCGTTCGCGCAGCGACAGGCATTGACCACGTACCAGCCGCGCCAGCTTTGGCCACTCCAGCAGGCTGAGCATCACCACCACCATGTAGATCCGGGCATCCGGGGAAAAATCGAGTTCGGATAACATCGCCCCGGCGACGATCAGCAGCGGCAGACCGGGAATCGTCATCACCAGGTCCGCCAGGCGCATGATCAGCTTATCGGTCAGGCCGCCGGCATAGCCGGAGACGGCGCCGAGCAGGTAGCCCAGCGCCACCGACAGCAGCATAGTGAGCAGGCCAATAATCAACGAAATACGTCCGGCCATCAGCAGGCGGGTGTAGACATCGCGGCCGAGAAAGTCGGTACCCAGCCAGTGCTCAGCGCCGGGAGGCTTGTTAATCATCAGGACATCGGTGGCATCATCTTTCCACGGCGACCAGAGCGGCCCCAGCACGCACCAGGCGGCCATCACCGCCAGCAGCAGCAGGCAAAACATGGCCAGCCGGTTGCGTTGAAGCGACCGCCAGGCCTGGCGCCACGGTGATGGGGTGATCATAGCGAGCGCCGGAATCTCCGCCTTGCGCAGGCGACGTTGCGTTGAAAACAGAGTGCTAAACATGATTTATGACCTCACCCGAATTCGCGGGTCGGCCCACGCGTAGAGAACATCGGCTATCAGGTTGCCCAGAATGGTGAGCACCGCCAGGAACAGGGTAAACCCCATCAGTACCGGATAATCGCGGGCGGCCAGCGAATCGATATGAATATGCCCGGCCCCAGGCCAGTTAAAGACCTTTTCGGTGATGATGGCGCCGGAGAACAGCCCCGGTAGCTCGAAGCCGAGCAGGGTGATAATGGGCAGCAGCGCATTGCGCAGCGCGTGTTTGAAGATCACCGTCCGTTCGCGCAGCCCTTTGGCGCGGGCGGTACGAATAAAATCCATCCTGACGACGTCGAGCATACTGGCGCGGAAGTAGCGCGTCAGGCTGCCGGCCTGCAGCATCACCAGCGCCAGAACCGGCAGCACCAGGTGCGCGGCCACCTGCAGGATATAGCCCCAGCCGCGTTCATCGCTGCCGGTGTTGGTCATCCCGCCAACCGGCAGCCAGTGCAGATCCACGGCGAACCACTTAATCAACAGCAGACAGAGGAAAAAGGTCGGAAAGGACATCGCGGCAAAGACCGCCACGCTCACCAGGTGGTCAAACAGCGAGTTTGGCTTCATGGCGGAGACGATGCCCACCGTCAGGCCGATGCCCCAGTAAAAAACCAGCGCAATGCTTGCCAGCAGGAACGAGTTCCAGATGTACTGGTTTAGCAACTGGCTGACCGGAATCTGGTACTGCAGCGAGAAACCGAGATCGCCTCGCAGCAGTTGGCCGAGCCAACGCAGATAGCGGGTCAACAGCGGCTGGTCGAGGCCATAGATGGCTTTGAGTTCGGCGGCGCGAGCGGCGGTGAGGGTAATATTGCCGTCGATAAAGTCGCCGGGAGTTTTGGCAAACAGCATAAAGATAATCAATGAGGCCAGTAGCAGCATCGGCAGCGTTTGCAGCAGCCGTCTCAGGATAAAATTTCTCATAACATTCTCACTCAGCCGCCGGGGTATTCCGGCGGCTGTGATGGTTACCTGGCGATTTTCACATCCGGCAGGCTGCCGGTCAGGCCGTTATAAATATCCGGTTTAAAACCGGATACCCTGGCGCTGCTGGCCGAGAGAATCTGGCGGTAGCCGAGAAGAATGACCGGCGGGTCTTCCGCCAGCACCTGATACAGCTGATGGTAAATCGGCTTACGCTTTTCGACGTCGAGCAGCGCGTTGCCTTCGTTAATCAGCTTATCGACCTGCGGATTGTTATAGCCCGACTCTTTGGCTTCAGTGCTGTAGAAATCCCATACGCCGTCGTGCGGGTCGTTGAGCGTGCTGGTGCTAAAGGAGGCCAGGTCATAGTTGCCCGCTTTACGCTGGGCCATCAGGGCGTTGAAGTCGACCACCTGCGGTTTGAGCACGACGCCGATCTGCCGCCAGTTCTCTTTGGCAATCGGGATCAGCGCATCGTTGAGCACCTTCTTACTGACCAGCAGCGTCAGCTCCAGACGCTGACCGTCTTTCACGCGGATGCCGTCCGGGCCCGGTTTCCAGCCCGCTTCATCAAGCAGTTTTTTCGCCTGCGCCGGATCGTAGTGATACGGGTTGACCCCCTGCGGATTGTAGGCCCAGGAGATAGGGGCGATCGGTTCAACTGCCACCTTGCCATAGCCCTGGTACACCACATCGATCAGCTTCTGGCGGTCGAGGCCGTAAATCAGCGCCTGCCGAACTTTGACATCCTTCAGCGCCGGACGACGGACGTTAAACTCCACCTGGCTGTAATCGCTGGAGCCGTAGAGGTTGATATTGGCGAAGCCGAGCATTCTCAGCTGTTCAATATCGTCCGGGCGCGAGGTAAAGGCGTCGTAGTCGGTTTCCCCGGTCTGGAACAGCTGAAAGTTGGTCGACGGGTTGGTAACGCGGTAGATAAAGCGCGGCGTCGGCGGTGTGCCGCGGTAGAAGTGGCTGTTAGCGTGGAAACGAATCTCCTGGCCCGGAATATATTTGTCATAGACGTAAGGACCGTTGCCCAGCGGTTTTCCATGCAGGCTGCGCAGATAGTCAAGCTGGCCGCGCTGGTAGCCTTTGCCATACCAGGCTTTGGAGAGCACCGGACCACCGATCCGCGAAAGGGTGGTGGCGCCGGGCTGCGTCGTAGTGACCTGCAGGGTCAGCGGGTCGATGACCTTCAGGCCGCTGACGCTGTCGGCTTTCCCGGCTTTATACTCGGCGCCGCCGGCAATATTGGCGAGGGTAATATCGGTATCGCCGTCATACTTCGGATCCAGCAGCACGGTGAGGGTAAAGGCGACATCTTCCGCGGTGAGCGGCGAGCCGTCGCTGAAGGTCAGATTCGGCCGCAGCTTGATGGTATAGACTTTGTTATCGGCGCTCACCTGCCAGCTTTCGGCCAGGCCAGGGACCAGGTTGCCGTGGCTGTCCCAGTCAATCAGGCGCGAAAAGATGACGTTGGTGACGTTTTCGTCCCAGCCGTTAACGAAGAAGTAGGGGTTAAAGATCCCCTGTGGCTCGGAAATCCCGGCGACGACGGTGTCTTTACGCAGTTTGGCGGCCGCCGGGATCTGGCTGGCATCGGTGGCCGGCGTGATGCCTTCCTGCAAAATTTCGTCCGCGCTGGTCACAGAAGAAAATGCCAGCGTGCCGCCGATTAACGCGATTGCAATAGCGTGCGAAAATCGCGTCTGTTTAGTTTTTAATCCGTGCAGTAATCTGGACAAAAGTGCTCCCTCATCAAATAATTGCGCTGAAATTTACAATTCATGACGAAAGATAAGAGGCGCACCACGGCCTGTCTAACAACGAAAAAATATGATTTATAGCGAATCAGCATTAGCAATAATCTGGCAATAAAATGCCAGATTTTGATTAAGACGGAGAATTTTCCACCGTCAGTTCGCTCCCGAGAGTCAAACGATCCGCGACCCAGCCGTGCTGACCTAACGCGCTGTCATCCAGCGGCCGGGGCAGCCGGATGCGTAGCTGTCCGATGACCCGCCCCTGAATCTGCTCGCAGTTGCCGTACAGCAGGCGTGCGCCATCGCCGAGCAAAGCGGCGATGCGGTGTAAATCCGGCTCGCCGCCGCTGCTGCCGTCGAAGTGCAGGGTCACCAGCTGCGAGCCGGCCACCGACGACAGGTTTTCGCCGGGGCGATCGTGATGCAGCGTACTGGTCATGCTACGCGTCACCTCGTGCTGCGGGTTGCCAAACACCCGCCACACCTCGCCCTGTTCGATGATATGCCCGCGCTCCAGCACCGCCACCCGATCGCAGAGCGTGCGGATGACCTCCATTTCATGAGTAATGAGGATAATCGTCAGACCAAGGCGCTGGTTAATTTCTTTCAACAGCTTAAGCACAGCGAGGGTGTTTTCCGGATCCAGCGCCGAGGTTGCCTCGTCGCAAAGCAGAATTTCCGGCTGGGTTACCAGCGCGCGGGCGATCCCGGTACGCTGCTTTTGCCCGCCGGAGAGTTTTGCCGGCCAGCTATCGCGCAGGGCGCTGAGGCCGACCAGTTCCAGCATCTCATCGACCCGGCGCTGCCTTTCAGCCCGCGGGACGCCGGCCATCTTAAGCGGCAGTTCGACGTTTTGCGCCACCGTTTTGGTCGACATCAGGTTGAAGTGTTGAAAGATCATCGCCACCCGGCGGCGCAGGTCGCGCATCTGGCTGCGTGAATAGCGCAACGTCTGTTCGCCGTGAATGGTGATTTCGCCGCTGTCGGCGTTTTCCAGGCGATTAAACAGGCGCAACAGCGTCGATTTCCCGGCGCCGCTGCGGCCGATAATGCCGAAAATCTCGCCCTGATAGAGCGTCAGGTTAATATTCTGCAGCGCCTGAACGCCGTTAGGGTAGGCTTTGCTTATTCCGCTTAACTGTATATGCGGTACGGCACGAGGATCGTGAGTCACGGTAGTTTGCTCCGTCAGCCTTGAAAAACCGGCAGCATCAGCGCTGCCGGATACGGTCCGGCGATCAGAAGCCCGGGACGATTTTGCCTTTGTAGCGGGTGAGGATAAAATTGCGCACCGCGTCGGAGTGCAGCGCTTTCGCCAGCTTCTGGATCCCCGGATCGTTGAGGTTATCGGGGCGGGCCACCAGATACTCGACGTACAGATCGCTGCCTTTTTCTACCAGCAGGGCTTTATCGGTATCGATCCCCGCTTCCAGCGCATAGTTGGCGAATATAAACGCCAGATCGACCTGATTCACCGCCCGCGCCAGCATGGCGCCTTCCAGCTCGCGAATTTTAAAATGGTGCGGGTTGGCGACGATATCCCGGGTCGCCGACTGCGGATCCTTCGGGTTTTTCAGGGTCAGCAGGCCGGCATCGCTTAACATGACCAGCGCTCGCCCGGTGTTGACCGGGTCATTCGGCACTGCGATGGTGGCGCCATCCGGGAGCGCTTTGATGTCGTGATATTTGCTGGAGTAGGCGCCAAACGGTTCAATATGGACGCCTACCACCGGGACCAGATCGGTATGTCGCGTCTGGTTGTAGTTATCGAGGAACGGACGGTACTGATAGTAGTTGGCGTCGAGGTTTTTCTCCGCCAGCTGTTGGTTAGGCTGAATAAAGTCGTTAAAGACTTTGATTTTCAAATCTACGCCCTGTCTGGCCAGCTCCGGCTTGACGAACTCAAGGATTTCCGCGTGCGGTACCGGCGTGGCGCCGACGGTCAGCGTTTCGTTGGCGGCGACAGAGGCGGAGAAGAGGGCCAGCAGCCCGGCGGCGATAAGGGTTTTGTGCACTATTTTGTTCATGGTTTTTTCCTGGGAAAGTCGCGTGTCTTTGTTATTTACGGCTCATGTACCGCACAAGGCGGTCGCCGCTCATCTGTAAAACCTGCACCAGGGCAATCAGCAGCAGGACGGTGACCACCATCACGTCGGTCTGAAAGCGCTGGTAGCCAAAACGAATCGCCAGATCCCCGAGCCCGCCGCCGCCGATAACCCCGGCCATAGAGGTGTAATCCACCAGCAAAATCGCGGTGACGGTGACGGCGGCAACCAGCCCGGCGCGGGATTCGGGCAACAGGGTGTGCCAGATCAGCTGTGCGGTATTGCCGCCCATTGACCAGCTGGCCTCCACCAGACCGTGATCCACCTCGCGCAGGGCGCTTTCCACCAGCCGGGCAAAGAAAGGCGCGCAGCCCGCCACCAGCGGCGGAATGGTGCCCTGTACGCCCAGGGAGGTGCCGGTAATTAAGGTGGTGACCGGGATCATGACGATCAGCAAAATAATGAATGGCAGCGAACGCAGGACGTTGACGCAAAACGACAGCAGACGATACAGCCGCGGGGCGTGCAGCAGCTGCGGCTGGCCGGTGAGGTAGAGGACAATCCCTAACGGCAGACCGAGCAGTACGGTAAAGCCCAGCGACCAGCCCAGCATGATTAACGTGTCGATGCCCGCCTGGAGCACATCGCTCCAGTCGATATCGGCAAAAAACTCCAGCACGGGGGCCACCTTAGTTCCAGTCGTGACGCTGCGGGCGAATGCCGTTTAATACCCAGTTGCCGAGCAGCTGATATTTCCAGCGTACCGGGTCGTGCAGGGTGTGAACGCGCGCATTGCGCCAGTGGCGATCGAAGTTGTGACGGTTGCCGGTCGCCCGGGTACCGCTGAGTTCAAACAGGCGGCTGGCGGCGTCAAGGGCAACCTCGGTGGTGAACACTTTGGCGCGGGCAACGGCGATGGAAGCCTGCGCCACATGCTCCTCGCTGAGATCCTGTTTAAAGCGGTCGAGAACCTTGCCCGCCTGCTCCAGCAGCGCCTCAGCGGCGGCCAGTCGGCTATCAATCTGTCCGATATGGTAGATGGTGAGCGGATCGTCGCTGGCCCGTTCGACGCCGGCATCAATCCACGGTCGGGCGAACTGGCGAACGAAGCTGACGGTGTCGTTGAGGGCTGCGCGGGCGATCCCGGCATCAATCGCGGCGGTGGTGAGCTGCGCGAAGGGGCCGGCGAGCGTCGGCGAGGCATAAGATTTCCACGTCGGGAAAAGATGCAACGGCGCGACCGCCAGATTCTCCGCCAGGACCGTGCCGCTGGCGGTATTTCGCTGCCCAAGGCAGTCCCAGTCATCGAGCACCGTCAAGCCAGCGCTGTCGCGCGGCACGAAGGCCAGCTGCGCGCGATCGTCGGCGTCCAGCGCCAGAATGCCTATCCAGTGGGCGTAGAGCGAGCCGGTGCAATAGCCCTTCCGTCCGTTGATGTACAGCGCATCACCACGGGTCTCCAGGCGGGTGCGGATATCGAGCACCGTTTTGCCGCCGGTCTCGGAAAGCGCGTTGGCAAAACGATGCCCCTGTAATACCAGGCCAAAAAAGAAGGCCTGTTGCTCTGCGCTGCCCTGCAGGCGAATGTCCTCGAGCAGGCAGTAATGGTTTTGCGGAATTTGTCCGAGCGACGGATCGGCGGCGGAGATGATGGCAATCACTTGAGCCAGGGTGGCGGCGGAGACCTCGGCGCCGCCCCATTGGCGCGGCACCGTGATGCCCCACAGGCCGCTGTTGGAGAAGGTATCGACAATCTCGGGCGCTACCGTGCCGCTACGGTCGCGTTCTGCGGCTCCGGGCTGTAGCAGCAGGGCGATCTCGTGGGCAATGGCGATGGCTTCTTCATCGCTGCTGATGACATGGGCATCCGGCGAATGGCGGGTATAGCTGACGGGTGATTGGCTTTCTGACATACGGTTTTCTCGTGGTTAACTAAATGGCTATATGCAAAAAATAGATAACTAAATAACCTATAATTCCAATGTGTTATATGTGAATAGCAAAGGCTGTGCCAGTTCGCGGAGAATTTTTAGATATTTAAAATCAATGAATTACGTTTTTATCTGCCGGGCAGGTTGCTGCAAATGCAGCACCGGTGATAGCAGGCTGCTGCATTTCCGACAGCCTGCGTCGGGGAAACTTGCTGAAACAAGCGTTATGTAGTCTGATATATATCGAAAATGATAATCAGAGGATCGGCAATGTATCTGTTTATGTTTTACGTCGGTGGCAATGCGGGTAAATCGAATATTGAAGTTCATGACATTCAGTTTGTGGTGGCGCGAACCCCGGAGGAGGCGTGGCCTGCGCTGCGCGAGGCCTGGTTTGGCGATGCGGATAAAATCCATATTGACGGCTATAGCAGGATCAACTGGGCCGATGGTTATGAGGTGACTCTGGCCAGAACGCCTGCTCACGGCGGGGTGAAGCTGTTCTTTGTTAACGCCGGCGGCTATCGCTCCGACACCCTGGCGGAACTGCATGAATTCGGTCTGTTTGCGGCGAGTGACGCGCGGGAGGCGAAGGAGAAAGCGCTGAAGACGCTGCTGCGCGGCGCCTGGCAGCAGCATAAGGACAATCTGCAGGCCGTCGATGACTGTCTGCTGCTGGACAAGGTGGGCGACTGGTATCTCCACCTGACGCCCAACGCTGCGGGCGAGGCGGCCAGGCCCGAGTGGCAAGGCTATCAACCGATTGGGATTTGAAGCCCTGCCAGCGCGGGGAGCATCCCCGCGCATTCCCCGTCAGATTTTGGCCTGATTGACTCGCGCTGAGAGGGCCTGATGGCTCTCTTTGCGTTCGCTGTATCTCCCGGCGAGCAGCGCGGTATGGCCTTTCAGCAGCTGGGTTATCTTGAACAGCTCTTCGCTGACGTCGACGATTCTGTCGTACCACGGCGAGGGCTTCATGCGACCCTGTTCATCAAATTCCTGCCAGGCCTTGGGGACAGACGATTGATTCGGGATAGTAAACATCCGCATCCAGCGCCCGAGGATCCGCATCTGATTGACGGCGTTGAATGACTGGGAACCGCCGCACACCTGCATCACCGCCAGCGTTTTGCCCTGAGAAGGGCGGACAGCACCTTCGCTCAGGGGGATCCAGTCAATCTGGGCTTTCATCACCGCACTCATCGCGCCATGTCGCTCCGGTGAACTCCAGATCATCCCGTCGCACCAGCGCACCCGTTCACGCAGCTCAACCACTTTAGGGTGCGATTCCGGCGCATCATCGGGCAGCGGCAGCCCGGAAGGATTGAAGGTCTGGACGCTGGCGCCCATGGCCGTCAGCAGTCGTCCGGCTTCTTCCGCGGCGAAGCGGCTGAAAGAGCGCTCGCGCAGCGAGCCGTAGAGAATGAGGATTCGCGGTGGCGCCCGATCCGGGAGCTTGTTGGCAAGTTCAAAATCAAAAAATTCACCTTGCAGGGCAGGAAAATCAGCCATGGGGGAACACCTTTTTTTGAGGGGGGTTATTTCAAAATAAACATATATGAATTAGCATATATGTAAATGACGCACTAAGGAATCAAAAATGCCGCATCCGCTAGAGGTTTTTAAAATATTGTCTGATGCCACGCGCCTGACGATCGTGATGTTGCTCAGGGAGCAAGGTGAGCTGTGCGTCTGCGATATTTGCGCGGTGACAGCGGAATCTCAGCCCAAAATATCCCGTCACATGGCGATTCTACGCGAGGGCGGGCTGGTTCTTGACCGTCGGGAAGGGAAATGGGTGCACTACCGTTTGTCGCCGCATATGCCGGCCTGGGCGGCAGAGATCATCGACAGCGCATGGCGATGCCTGCGCGATGAGGTGCGTGCCCGGGTGGCTGACGCTTCGCCGTCTTCCTGCTGATGGCGGCTTAATATATCTGTTATTGCATATTTGATGGGGTGAGGAATGCTGCTCGCAGGGACCATTTTTTTCTTAACGCTGCTGCTGGTTATCTGGCAGCCGAAGGGGCTCAGTATCGGCTGGAGCGCGAGCCTTGGGGCGGCGCTGGCGCTGGCGTTCGGCGTTATTCATCTGAGCGATATTCCGGTGGTCTGGAATATTGTCTGGAACGCCACGGCGGCGTTTATTGCGGTGATCGTTATCAGTCTGCTGCTGGACGAGTCGGGCTTTTTCTCCTGGGCGGCACTGCACGTTGCCCGCTGGGGAAACGGGCGCGGGCGGCGACTGTTTAGCTGGATAATTCTGCTGGGCGCCGTGGTGGCCGCGCTGTTTGCTAACGATGGCGCAGCGCTGATTCTGACCCCCATTGTTATCGCGATGCTGTCGGCGCTGGGTTTCAGCCAGCGCGCGACGCTGGCCTTTGTGATGGCTGCCGGCTTTGTTGCCGACACCGCCAGCCTGCCGCTGGTGGTGTCGAATCTGGTCAATATTGTTTCGGCCGACTTTTTCCATCTTGGCTTCAGCGCCTATGCGGCGGTTATGGTGCCGGTCGATATCGCAGCGATCCTGGCGACCCTGGCGATGCTGCATCTGGTCTTTCGCCGCGATATTCCACCGGTCTACGATCTGGCCCTGTTGCCCGAACCGGCCAGCGCGATTAAAGATCGCCCGACGTTCCTGACCGGCTGGGTGGTGCTGGTGGCGCTGCTGGCCGGCTTTTTCATTCTGGAACCACTGGGGATCCCGGTCAGCGCTATTGCCGCTAGCGGAGCGGCGGTGCTGCTGGCGGTGGCGAAAAAGGGGCGAGTCATTAATACGGGCAAGGTGCTGCGCGGGGCGCCGTGGCAAATTGTCGTCTTTTCGCTGGGGATGTATCTGGTTGTTTACGGTCTGCGCAATGCCGGGTTAACCGATGCGCTCTCCGCCGTGCTGAATGTGCTGGCGGATAACGGGCTGTGGGTGGCAACGCTCGGTACCGGAGTGCTGACGGCGGTACTCTCGTCGCTCATGAATAATATGCCGACGGTGCTGGTCGGGGCGTTATCCATTGATGGCAGCACGGCAACGGGAGTGATTAAAGAGGCGATGATCTACGCCAACGTCATTGGCTGCGATCTGGGGCCAAAAATCACGCCAATCGGCAGCCTTGCGACGCTGCTCTGGCTGCATGTTCTGGCGCAAAAGAACAGAGCCATCTCCTGGGGCTACTATTTCCGTACCGGGATCATCATGACCCTACCGGTACTGCTGGTGACGCTGGCCGCACTTGCTTTGCGTCTCTCTTTTTCTCTGTCGTGAGAACCTGATATGAGCAACACCATCATTTATCACAACCCGGATTGCGGCACGTCGCGCAATACGCTGGCCATGATCCGCAACAGCGGTATGGAGCCGACGATTATCTACTATCTCGATACGCCGCCGACGCGGGAAGAGTTAGTGGGTCTGATTGCGGCGATGGGGATAACGGTGCGCGCGCTGCTGCGCAAAAACGTCGAGCCCTACGCGCAGCTGGGGCTTGATGATGAAACCCTGAGCGACGAACGACTGATCGCGTGTATGTTGCAGCACCCGATCCTGATTAACCGGCCCATTGTGGTCACCCCGTTGGGCACACGCCTTTGTCGTCCGTCGGAAGTGGTGCTGGAGATCCTGACCCAGGCGCAGGAACAGCCGTTTCGCAAGGAGGATGGGGAATGGGTCGCGGCGGCTTCAGACCAGCGGCTGCCATAAGGCATCCGGCTCGGTAAACCCGGCTTCAACCTGTGCGAAAAAGCGGCTGGCGTGCAGCCCATCCACAAAAGCATGGTTGAATTTACCCGCCACCGGAATGACGCCGTTTTTCAGTTTGCCCCAGGTGAGCGCGGGGACCGCCGCACCCGTATAATACTCGGCCTGGGTGATGGCGCTAAAATGGAGCCACGGTAGACAGCTGGCGCAGAAAAAGTGCTCGCCCTCGACAATCAGCGGCGCCGGATCCGTGGTTTTTGCCGCCTCAATATTCGGCGTCGCCGCCCGGCTAAAGGCGGCGAAGTCGGCGGCATTGTCGCACCATACCTGACGAAACCCCTCCCGGGCGGTCATGACCGGCGTCATCACCGCAATATCATCATATTCAATAATATCGTCGCCTTGCATCCGCTGCTTGAGCTGAGGGACCGCGTTGGCTGCCCGCAGCAGCGCGTAGAGCGCCAGCTGGAAAAAGGAGACCTGGCGATCCTTCGCGCACTCATACAGGCGCTGCGCTTCTACCGGCACACAGAGGTTAAAGCTGGGGTTGGCAAAGGTGCGATAAAACTCGAAATGATCTCGACGATGCCAGCTCTCTTTATCGATAACATGGTAGGTAGACACGGTGCGTTCCTGCTCAGAATGGGTTGCAGAGCTGACTATGCAACGATTTCAATCAGATTGCCATCCGGGTCTTTGATCACCGCTTCGTAATAGCCGTCGCCGGTCGTGCGCGGCGGGGAGACTAAAATCCCCTGGGCTTCTGCCCGCCTGGCCAGCGCATCGACCTGCTGCGCGCCGCCGACAGAGATAGCCAGATGAACCCAGCCGGCGTGGTTATTGTCCGCCGTGACCGCCTGTAGCCCCGGTTTGCTCATCAGTTCAATGGCAATATCTTCGCCGATTTTCACAAAATAAGACTCAAAGCCGGGGTTGGTCCGGCTGCAATATTTTTCGTTAATCTGGCCGTTGAAGAAACCTGTCCAGAAACGAGCCTGTTGTTCAAGCTGACGAGTCCAGAGAGCGACATGGGCAATTTTCATTTTTTACCTCTTTGCAGGGTAGGTTGACAGAACCGGGCGGATGCATGATCATGCTCTTTAGTGCTCGGTTAAGATAAATTCAGGAGTTAATGTGCTCGATTATGCAGCTTTCCCTCAACAACGACAAGCGCTGATTTGTCAGATCCTCCAGGAAAACGGTCGGGTGGTCTGTAGCGAACTGGCCAGCCGCTTAAACGTCTCTGAGCATACAATTCGCCGGGATCTGCATGAACTTAGCAAGGACGGGGTCTGTAAAAAGGTGTACGGCGGCGCGGTAATGAACCTGCCGGAAGCCGGGGATTACAGCGAGCGGAAAGACAAAAATGCAGCAACAAAAATCAGAATCGCGCAGAAATGCGCAAGACTGGTCAAGCCCGGCGGCTGCATTTTTATCGATACCGGTACCACCAATCTGGCGATGGCCGAGGCGCTGCCTGCCGAGCTGGCGTTAACGGTGGTGACCAATTCGCCGGAGATAGCCGCAGAGCTGCTCAAAAAGCCGTTGTATGACGTGGTGATGCTTGGCGGGCAGGTTCAGCGAGCCTCGGGCGGCTGCGTTGGCGCTTCGGCGGTGGCTCAGCTGCAGGGAGTGCTGTTTGATCAGGGGTTTATCGGCGGCTGCGCGATGGCGCCGGAATCCGGTCTGACCGGATTTGACTATGCCGATTGCGAATTTAAAAAAGCGGTGATTAAACAGTGCAGTGAAATTATCGTCGGGCTGACTTCGGATAAGATTCCGGCGGTGGCCCGTTTCGTCGTCGCGCACAGCAGCGACATTGATGTGCTGGTGGTGGAGGAGAACGTCAGTCGCGAGTATAGCGACACATTCCGCGAGCACGATATCCGTATTTATACCGTCTGACCCGCGCTAAACGCCGCCGCATCGGCGCCAGACCGGTCTGTTGAGCCGCGCCATCCTGGCGACGGCTGGCAATTATTAATTTGATAAAATACGTCTTCTCACTTTGATAAAATCAGCGGCGTTCGGGCGGTGACACCCTCGCCGAATCGCCCGTTGCGCTGATTTTTCCCCGTCGATGCCGCTTTTTGCGTTCCCAGTCACAAATAATAACCTGCACCACATCCCGGCCAACTTATGGCACAGATATTGGATTTGTTGTCCCGGACGGGCTTTTCCCGTGGGCGAACTGATACTGCATGCAATGGCTAAGTCTGGTTTGCCATCAACGGACAATAATAAGGGGAATGTTATGTGCGCTTTACGTTCAGCGTCGCCGGGACGAGTGGATGGCCTGGCGAAAGTCAAAGGAACGGCCATTTATGGTGATGATATCACCCTGCCAGGTATGCTATTTGGTGTCTGCCGCTATGCGGATATCCCGGCGGGCAAAATTGAACACCTTGATTTGAGCGATGCGCTGGCGGTCGACGGGGTGGTGAAAATTGCCACCTGGCAGGATATTCCTGGTACGCCTGTGGTGGGGGTTATCGTGCAAGATTACCTGCCGATCGTCAAAGATGAGGTGGTCTTTCACGGCGATGTGATTGCCGTGATCGCGGCGACCACCTATGAGGCCGCCTGCGAAGCCGCTGACAAAATACACGTCCGCTATACGCCCTATGTGCCGCTCACCGATGTTGAGCAGGCGCTGGCACCCGATGCCCGGTTGATCCATCCGCAACGCAGCGACAATATTGCCGCGCATCATCATACGATTAAAGGCGATATCAGTAAGGGGTTCGCCGAGGCTCGCTATGTGCTGGAGCGCGAGTATGAAGTTGGCTTTCAGGAGCATGCGTATATCGAACCAGAAGTGGTGCTCAGCTGGCTGGATCCCACCGACGGCAGCCTGATTATTTCCGGTTCGATTCAGAATCCGCATCGTGTTCGCGGATTCGTGGCCAAATTTATGGGCTGGCCGCAGAGCTTAATTAATATTAAGCGGGCGGTGATGGGGGGATCGTTTGGCGGTAAAGACGATGTGATCGACCATCTGGCCTGCCGCTCGGCCTTACTTACCCACTTAACCGGACGCCCGGTGAAATTCGCCTATACCCGCGAACAGTCGATTATCGAGAGCTGCAAACGTCACCCCTATAAAATGAAGTATAAAGTGGGGCTGGATGAGGTCGGGCATATTGTCGCGATGAAGATCGATATTCTGGCGGACAGCGGCGGCTATGCTGCTTCTTCGCCCTTCGTGACCTGGCGATCTTCGGTGCAGGCCGCGGGTCCTTATCGCATTCCTAATGTCCATATTGATGTCAAAGCGGTCTATACCAACAACAGCTATACCTCGGCGATGCGTGGTTTTGGCTCGCCGCAGGTCGTCTACGCGCATGAATCATTGATGGATGAGATTGCGGAATATCTGGATATTCCCCCGCTGAAGCTGCGCGAAAAAAACGCGCTACGACAGGGCGATACTTCGATTACCGGCCAGCTGTTCGACAACCACACCGTTTCGGCAATTGAAGTGTTGAATAAGGCCAGCGAGTCGGCAGAATTTATGGCGAAGCGCCAGCATTATCATGTGTTGAATCAGCAGGGAGGCGTGTGGCGCTACGGTATTGGCCTGGCGCTGAGCTATCGCGGCTGTTCTATCGGTGCGGAAGGGGTGGATACCTCAACGGCGCTGATTCAGGTCAACGAAGACGGCAGCGTTAACCTGTCGACATCAGTATCAGAAAATGGTCAGGGGTTACAGACCACCATGTCGCTCATTGCCGCCGAAGCGTTTGGTATTGGGCTTGAAGAGATTCATTTTAGCGAGCCGCCAACGTCGGTCATTGGTGATGGCGGATCCACGGCGGCCACGCGCGGAACGATGGTGGGCGGCGGGGCGATTCTTGATGCGGCAGAGAAGATCAAACGACGCATTCTCAGCGTCGTCGGCGACACTATTGGCGCATGCGAGCTTGCCGATACCCTCTGGTCAGGCGGGTTGATAATCAACCGCCATGACCCCAGCCGGCGTATTGATTTTAAACGCGCCGTCAATAAAACCAAATGGGCCAGCGTTAGTCTCACCGAGTATGGCTGGTTCGTCCCTCCGCCGATTCACTGGGATGAAGAAAAAGGCTGCGGCAGTCCGTACTTTACCTGGGTGTACGGCTGCCAGGTGGCTGAAGTTCGGGTGAACACCAGTACAGGGAAAACTGAACTCCTGCATGTGACCGCCGCGCACGATGTTGGGCGGATACTCAATCCGGTGGGGTTTGAAGGCCAGGTTTGCGGCGGCGTAGCCCAGGGATTTGGCTATGCGCTGCTGGAAGATTTCAATATTGAGCACGGCCAGGTGAAGTCAGAAAACTTTGACAGCTACCTTTTGCCGACCATTAAAGATATCCCACGAATCACGGTTATCGGCGTAGAAAATCCCGATCTTGCCGGGCCGTATGGGGCGAAAGGCATCGGCGAGCCGGCCACTGAACTGGCCGCGGCAGCTATCAATAATGCGGTCAGCTTCGCGCTCGGGAGGCGCTTTAATAAGTTGCCGCTGACCCTTGAGCAGGTGATCCTCGGCTTCAATCTGAAAAAGCCAGCCCGGCAGAGCGAGCTGATGATCGAGGCGGAAAATAAAAAGCAGGTGCTGCGGCTGACCGACGTGACGGTAACCCGTCCGCAGAATCTGGAACAGGCGCTCACGCTGCTGGCTCAGGAAGGCGTGAGCGCAATAGCGGGAGGGACGGACGTCATTGTGCAAGGGCGCATGCAAACCCGGGCAATGAAGCTGGTGGATATTTCCCGTCTTCAGGAGCTGACCGGGATAACAGAAGATCCCCATAGTCATGAGATAGTCCTTGGCGCGGCGCTGACCTTTAACCGCATCACCGAGCATCCGCTGCTGCGCGAACGCTATCCGCTACTGGTTCAGGCCTGTCACACCGTAGGCTCACATCAGATTCGTAACCGCGCCACCATTGGCGGCAATATCGTTAACGCCGCGCCCTGTGGCGACTCTATTCCACCGGCGATCCTCTACGATGCCAGTATTGTGCTGCATTCCCTGCGCGGCACGCGGCGGATGTCGTTGGGTGAGTTTCTGCTTTCTGGCTATAAAACCCAGCGCCAGCCGGACGAGCTGCTGACTCAGGTGATCCTGCCGCCGCCGGCCAGACCGCAGGCCAGAGGTTTCTATCATCAACTGGGGCGACGTAATGCGCTGAATATTACCCGGCAAAGCCTGAGTGCGCTGCTGTCTCTGGATGCCAACGGGTGCGTCGACTACTGCCGGCTGGTGGATGGCGCTCTGTTTAGCAAACCGCAGCGCCTGCCTGATGTCGAGCGTTGCCTGATTGGCCAGCGGTTGGAGCATGAATCGATCGACCGCGCTTGTGCGGTTCTGGAAAAGCTGATCGATGCCGCCATCGGCAAACGCTGGTCCGCTGCCTATAAGCAGCCTGTCTTTATCAGTATGTTCCGCGACATGATGGCACAGGCGAAGCACGAATTTGATCAATAATCATAAATTAACGGGGCGTGATAGCGCCTCGCACAGGATAGCGCAATGAGCACAATCAAAGTGAAGGTCAATGGCAAGCTGGTGGAAGCGAAAGTGGAAGGGCACATGCGGTTGTTGGATCTGGTGCGGGACACTTTGCACCTGAGTGCCACGAAAGAGGGCTGTTCCATCGGAGAGTGCGGCGCCTGTACGGTATTGATGGATGGCAATGCCGTCTGTTCATGTCTGGTTCTGGCCGAACAGTGCGATGAGGCGGAAATCACCACCCTTGAAGGGTTGAACGATAACCCGCTGACGCAAAAACTGCAGCGGGCATTTGTCGAGCATGGCGGTGTGCAGTGCGGTTTTTGTACTCCTGGCGTACTGGTGAGTACCACGGCGCTGCTAACTAAAGCGCCGCAGCCGACGGATGAACAGTTGAAAGATGTGCTGGAGGGGAATATCTGTCGCTGTACCGGCTATCAACCGATTCTTGATTCTATTCACCATGCTTTAAAGTCATAGACCTTACAACCCGGGCTAAGGTGTAAACACCTGGCCCGGGTTTCTGTCTTTTCCGTCTGATAACCGGACTCTCTGATTTAACCGTTCCTGACGACTCTGGCGATCGGCCGGATCTTTCCGCGATAAACGTCGCGCAACCGGGGAACAGGG
>NZ_JMPP01000034.1 GCF_000735435.1 Klebsiella planticola ATCC 33531
CACAGGGTCCCCTGGTTATTTTTGCCCATTGCCGCTTCGGCATGCAGGATTTTTTCCTCCTCAACGACCAGCCTGAGCTTACAGCCAGCTGCGCAATACGGGCATACGGTAATCACCTTTTTCATTATGATAATTTTCCTCGTCAGAACGAAGCGGAGACAGCGCGATTAAAAGAGCAACCAAAAGTCGAAGCGGCTATGGATACTCAAATTAATGGCATATTGCACCGCTGGCTGGCTCAGCAAACAGAGAACCGCGGTGGCGAAAACCAGGCGTAATAACATGATGAGTTCTCCTGAGTTCGCGGAATTTATGCTCCCGGTTACGGGATGACGGCGTCAGAGCTATGCACTGACGCCGGAGTCTTTCTCGTTATTCATCGTGTTGCTGCTGTTTAACTTTGCGCATCAGTAACCACATGCGCATCGTACGTGGCTGGCGCTTAACCGCCCGGTTCTCGGGAATCAGCCCCGTGTGTTTGTTGTAACCGTTAAAGAACAGATTGAGGGTGACGGCGCTGAACGTGGCCAGCATGATCCCGCTATGCAGTAGCGGCTGCAGTACTGTCGGGAATTTTGAGAAAAAATCATGCGACAGCGTTGGCGTCAGACCCACGCCAAGGCTGATGGCGACGATATAAAGGTTGTAACGATTAGAGGAGTAGTTGATACGCGCCAGAATGCGAATTCCCGTCGCCAGTACCATACCGAACATGACCAGCCCTGCGCCGCCCAGCACAAACTGCGGGATGGAGGCGACCAGCACCGCCATTTTCGGCACCATCCCGAAGATTATCAGAATAGCGCCGGAAGCCACGCAGACCCAGCGGCTGTGAACGCCTGTGACGCTGACCAGCCCGACGTTTTGCGAAAAAGAGGTGTGGGGAAAACTGTTGAAAACGCCGCCAAACACCGTGCCGATACCGTCAACGCGCAAACCACGAACGATATCCTGCGGCGTCAGCTTGCGGCCGACAATTTCACCCAGCGCCAGGAACATCCCCATCGACTCAATAAAAACGATGATGACCACGGCGGTCATAGTGATAATCGACACCGGATCGAAGACCGGCGTCCCTAACGCCATCGGCGTGACAATGGCGAACCATTTGGCGTCGTACAGGCCGTTGAGGTTAACTTCATTCATCATCATTGAAAGGCCAAAGCCAAAGACGATGCCTAACAGGACGGCGACATTAGACATAAAACCTTTGGCGAAACGCGTGACCAGCAGGATAAACAGCAGCACGGCGAAGGAGATGCACAGATAAACCGGATTACCATAGTCAGGATTGCCTTTGCCGCCAGCCGCCCAGTCGATCCCGACCTGCATAATGCTCAGACCGATAGAGGTGATCACCACGCCGGTGACCAGAGGGGGAAATAGTGGCATCAGCCGTCCGATGAGAGGGGCGAGCAGCGTGGTGATGATTCCGGCGCCGATCGTCGCACCGAAAATCCCCAACAGTCCGATATCGGGGTGTATACCAATGGCCAGCATCGGCGTAACGGCGGCAAAGGTCACTGACATAATGACCGGGAGACGAATCCCCATAAAGCGACCGATACCGATACATTGCAGTAGCGTCACGACGCCGCAGCAAAACAGATCGGAGCTGATCAGTAGCGCCACCGTATCCTTACTTAATCCTAACCGGTCCCCTATCATTAAAGGCACGGCGACGGCACCTGCATACATAACCAGAACGTGTTGCAAACCCAAAACGACCAGCTTCCCCGGCGACAAGACGCGATCCACCTCATCTGTTGAGTGGGGGCTGCCAGAGACCGATGGTGGCTGAGAATCAATGGCGCTCATAACTTTGTTCTCCTTATTATCCGACATTTTCCGCCAGTGCACCCTGGAAGGCGCGACTGGGGAGAAGGATGAGTCACGATGAAATACACCTGAGGGGAATATGCTTAGGGAGTGCCAGTTTTTTGAATTTGAGGCAGAAAGTTGTCGAAATGAGTCGACTGTCACAGAACGCGCGGTTTACGCCGCGACAGGTCAGGATTAAACAACGGACGAGGAACAGAAGGTTCTCATAATGATAGGAATGAAATCATTATGAATCGCCACATGATTCTGCGCGGCATCTCATTGGATGTCACCGGTCGCCGCAGGGAAGGGCGTTTCTTTGAGGCGGTTCTCAAAAATGAACCTGCTACGCTGCAGAACGTAAAAAGCGCCTGATTATTGCATCGCGACCCTTGTCATTTTCATAATAATAAAAGGGACGCAAATGAATCGATTTATTGTTGCCGATGCTGCCAGCTGCATTGGCTGCCATGTCTGTGAGATAGCCTGCGTGACTGCGCATCATCAGGATGTCTGGCCGCAGCAGCGTCGTGATTTCCTTCCGCGCATCCACATTGTCTTCCACCGTAAAGAGAGTCGTGCCGCTACCTGTCATCACTGTAACGATGCGCCTTGCGTCACCTCATGTCCGACCCAGGCGCTCTATCTGGCGAATGACAGTATTCAGCTCAGACAGGCGCAGTGCATCGGCTGTAAAAACTGTGTGCTCGCCTGCCCGTTTGGCGCCATCGAAATGACCTCCGCGGCAGCGGATGCCCCGCAGCTGGCGCAGAAGTGCGATTTGTGCAGCGAACATGCATCGGGTCAGCAGGCCTGCGTGGCAGCCTGCCCGACACAGGCGTTGAAGCTGATGGATGATGCCGGTATCAACCAGCTGCGCCGCGAACGACAGCTTCGTGCGGCCCAGGGGCTAGCGGTACAACCTCGTCAGAGGACGCGACGCGAAACGTTCCTCGAAAAATTACCGCGCGTCGGGGCGAAAAAAATCGCTGCCGAAACGCGAAAGACCCATTTTGGCGAAATTTACCACGGGCTTGAGGCCTGCGATGCGGAATACGAAAGCGAACGCTGCCTCTATTGCGCCCAGAAAGCATGGTGCAACTGGACCTGTCCGCTGCATAACCACATTCCGGATTTTATTCGCCTTGTCAACAAGGGCAATGTCATCGAAGCGGCGGAGCTGTGTCATCAAAGCAGCTCTTTGCCGGAAATTTGCGGCCGGGTTTGTCCGCAGGATCGTCTGTGCGAAGGGGCCTGTACACTGAAAAATGAAGGCGGCTCGATCACCATTGGCAACCTTGAGCGTTATATCACTGATAGCGCGCTGGCGATGGGCTGGCGGCCGGGCGTGGGGAATGTCGTGCCGCGTAAAGAGCGGGTGGCGGTCATTGGCGCCGGTCCGGCGGGCCTGGGCTGCGCGGATATTCTGGCGCGTGCGGGGGTACAGGTGGCGGTGTTCGACAGACATCCTGAAATCGGCGGCTTACTCACGTTTGGTATACCGCCCTTCAAACTCGATAAAAGCATACTGCGGGTCAGAAGGGAGATCTTCAGTGAAATGGGGATAACTTTTCACCTCAATCATGAAGTGGGGCGCGATGTGGCATTCAACGACCTGGTTGCAGGCTATGACGCCGTTTTTCTTGGCGTGGGTACCTACGGCCTGATGGCGGCGGGCCTGGAGGGGGAAGACGCCGCGGGCGTGATTCAGGCGCTGCCGTTTTTGATTGCCAGCACCCGTGACGTGATGGGGCTTGAGGAGAGCCCGGAATATCCGATGACCGAGATTAAAGGTAAACGCGTGGTGGTGCTGGGGGGAGGTGATACGGCGATGGACTGCGTGCGTACGGCGATCCGTCGCGGCGCTGCCAGCGTAACCTGTGCCTACCGGCGTGATGAACTGAGCATGCCGGGTTCGAAAAAAGAGGTGGTGAACGCGCGTGAGGAAGGGGTGGAATTTCAGTTCAACGTTCAGCCGCAATCTATTCTGCGTAACCGCAAAGGTCAGGTCAGCGCGGTTGGGATGATCCGCACCGAAATGGGGGAACCTGGCGCGGACGGGCGTCGTCGCCCGCAGCCGATTGTCGGCTCAGAATTTGAGCTCCCGGCCGATGTGCTGGTCATGGCGTTTGGCTTCCAGGCGCATGATATGCCCTGGCTGCGCGGGCACGGGATTCAACTCGATCGCTGGGGGCAGATTCGTACCGGTGGTCCAGGTCGCGGCACGACGCAAACCGACAATGACAAAATTTTCGCCGGCGGGGATGCGGTGCATGGCGCCGATTTGGTGGTTACAGCGATGGTGGCCGGGCGCCAGGCGGCTCACGAGATGCTGGCTTTGTTCAGGAACAAGGAGGGAGTATGACCAGCTTTATCGTCGCCAGTCCACAGGCCTGCATCGGCTGCCGGACCTGTGAAGTCGCCTGCGCCCTGTCGCACGTGGCTGAAGGGCGGAATTTCATCCGCGCCTGAAGGTGATGCGTCTCGCACATCTCAGCGTACCGGTGATGTGTCATCAATGTGAAAACGCGCCCTGCGTGTCTGCCTGTCCGGTCGGCGCGTTAACGATGGGAAGCGAGCGGGTTGAAGCCGATGCCGCACGTTGTATCGGCTGCCAGGGGTGCGTGGTGGCCTGTCCTTTTGGCGCAATAACGATTGTGGCCACGGCGGCGCATCCGCCGGTGGTGGTGAAATGCGATCTGTGCGTCGCGCGTGAACGGGGGCCCGCCTGCGTTGATGTTTGCCCGACGGCTGCGCTCAGCGTGATGAGCGCTGAGGCGCTGGCGGCGTTGCAAAAACAGCGTAAAGTCGCCACCGCCAGTCTGTTGACGCTGTAGACTCGTTGCAAAAAAGAACCCGGCGCAGAGACCGGGTTCTTTTCCTGCCAGGGGGCGTCAGGCCAGGGTATCCATCCGCTTCCACATCTTCGCCGCAACCTTTCTGGCTTCGGCAAACATCGGTTCGCAGTCAAAGGTAAACTGACGATCTTCGTAAACCATGACTCCGTTGACCATGACGCTATGAACGTTGTTGCTCCCCATCCCGAAGGCAATGTGGCCGGCAATATTTTCAGCGATAAACGGCGTGGGCGGGGCGTAATCGCTGATGGTCAGGTCCGCCTTGTAACCGGCTTCAATACGACCAAACTTCGCCTTGAAGTTACGGCTGAGCAGTTCATTACCATTGCTTAATGCGCGGGCAAAGCTATCCGGCCACAGCGGGCCGCCGGCATCACGATGTTTGAAGAAGGCAAACTTTAGCTCCTCGAACATATCAGAACCCATCCCGTCGGTACCGAGCGCCAGGTTACGGAACGCCGCCAGACGCTGGTTATAGCCCACATGATTGTTCATGTTAGAACGGGCATTATGTACCAGGAATCCGTCCTGGGCATTCAGCAGCTCAATATCCCTGTTGGAAAGATACAGCCCGTGGGCGATCAGCGTTTTGCTGTCGATCAGATCGAAATCAGCCAGCCTCACCAGCAGATCTTTTGCATAATGATGGTGGCTGTGGGAGACATCGTAGCGGTCTTCCGCCGCGTGAATATGCAGCCCGCGACCGGTTGTCTTCAGGGCCTCGTTTAGCATGCTCAGGCCCTCATCCGGGACAGTGAACGGCGCATGAGCGCCGATATGGGCCTCCACCAGATACGGGGTATCGCCTTTTTCCCTTGCGCTGTCTATTTCGCGAGCAAAGCGAATGTTTTCCTCAACGCCAGCCTGTAACTCTTTGGCGCCGCCGTTGCGATCCGTTGTTTCGAAGCAGGTCATGCCGCGTAGCCCAACCTTCAGAAAGGCCTGACGCAGTTGACTGAGCGACCCGGCAATATAATCCGGAGACGCGTGATGGTCGATAACCGCAGTACAGCCGCTGCGAATGGCCTCCAGCGAGCAGATGAGTCCGCTGTAGTACAGCGACTCTTCATCCAGCGCTCGATCGAGCCGCCACCACAGGTTTTTCAGCGTCGAGATAAAGTCCGGACAGGGGGCGATGTTGGCCTGGATACCGCGTGATAAGCCCGAATAGAAATGGTTGTGAGAGCACACGTTGCCAGGCATGACCAGGCGGCCCTGCATCTCTTTAACGCTGGCCTGCGGATAGCGTCGGCATTGCTCCGGACCGACATCGATAATGGTCTCATTTTCGATAACGATATCGACATTTTCCACGACTTTTGCCGGGTAAAGTTGCGCGACAGTCGCATTTTTAAGAATCAGGATACTCATACTTCGACGCCTCCCAGCAGATAGCGATGGTGGAGATGAACATGGCTGATAATGCGGCACATATCGGTAAGCGGTGGCGGTACGTCGTTAAACTGGCCGCCTTCGTCGATATTCAGCAGCCAGATCCGATCGTTTTGTCGCACGTGAACCTGGTTCGCCTCGACAAGAAAACCCGGGTTCGTGCTGTTGCCGAAATCCTCGGGCAGACTAAAGAGGGTGATTTTGTCTTTGTATGGCTTGCCCTGCCATGGGCAAAACTGGGCGCAGTTACCGCATTCGTTGCAGAAGGCGTCAAGGTGCAAGGTCTGGTAACGATTCTGGAACCCTGGCACCGCGATTGAGACGTTGGCACGGTTTGGGCAGACATCCACGCACTTGCTGCAGAGGTAATTGCACTCGAGGCAACGGGAGGCCTCCTGGGCCACGAATGCATCTCGATCGTCTTTGTTTACCATGGCTACGGCAATGGTCCCTTTCCGGCGGTAGACTTCCGCCGGATTGACGTTATTCCAGCGTTTATCGCCATGGTGACTGAGGATATTCTCGCGGGCCAGAATCGTATCCGTTGCCCGGCGGGCATTGCCGATTGCGGAAACAATGGAGGAGGGGCCGCGCTGCACATCGCCGATCAGGAAGACGTTGGCCTTAGCGGTTTCACCATTGAGATCGACAACGGGCCAGCCATGTTCATTGAGCGGAATACCCATCGTCGCGAGGGCATCGCGGTCCTGCTGCTCGCCGATGGCGGTTATCAGGGTATCGACCTGCAGCGTGCAGGTCTCGGCGGTTTGTAGCGGGCGGCGGCGCCCCTTTTCATCGGCTTCGCCGAGCGTCATGACGCGCAGCGTCAAGGTGCCATCAGCGTTAAACTCTTCCGGGTTGTTCAGAAAACGGAACTGAACGCCATCATCAACGGCTTCTTCATACTCCTCACGCCAGGCAGG
The DNA here is from genome assembly GCF_000735435.1 of Klebsiella planticola ATCC 33531. Classification (GTDB taxonomy): domain Bacteria; phylum Pseudomonadota; class Gammaproteobacteria; order Enterobacterales; family Enterobacteriaceae; genus Klebsiella; species Klebsiella planticola. Next base: position 6,995 of record NZ_JMPP01000034.1, read on the forward strand.
CATCTCCTGCTGTGAACGGCGATAAACGATCGTGACCTTCTCCACTCCGGGGACGCGCAGGGCCGCGCGGGCGCAGTCCATTGCGGTATTTCCCGCGCCAATAATAGCCACATGCTTCCCCAGCATCAGGTTGTCGCCGCGGTTATACTCCCGCAAAAACTGTAGCGATTTTCGTACGTTAGGGTTATCACCGCCTAGCGGGACACCGCTGTTCTTATCGGTACCGGTTCCCACCAGAACGTAGTGGAATCCTTCCTGCTGCAGCTTTTCAACGCTCAGATGCGGATCGCAGCCGTAGACCAGATTCACCCCATGTCGGATCACAAAATCGATATCATGTTCGACAAGCTCTGCGGGAATACGAAATTGCGGGATGATATTGCGCACCACGCCGCCGGCATTGGCTTCGCGTTCAAAGAGCGTCACCGGATGCCCGGCGCGGGCGAGAAAATAGCCGGCGGCCAATCCTGCCGGGCCAGCGCCAATCACGGCTACCGGATGTCGGGTGCCGGAGCCTGCGGGTTTATGCCAGCGCTGCTGATATTCCTCCCAGCCTTTCTCCAGGGCGATTTTTTTCAACTCACGAATGTGAAGTGCGCTGTCGTAGTCCAGACGAGTACAGTTGTACTGACACTGATGGTCGCAGATATGACCGGTAATGGCCGGCAGGGCATTGCGCTGATAAATCAGCTCCAGCGCGTCGGCATAGCGCTGTTCGCCCATCAGGCGGATATATTCCGGGATATCCTGCTTAATAGCGCAGGCGGTAACGCATGGTGCGACGTAGCAGTCGGTGAGGGGCAGTTTCTCGCCGACATCAATACGGTCATTGGGTTTCCAGTGTTTTTGGGTGTACGCCATACTGACGGCTTTTTCCGCCAGCGCATTCAACCGCGTGACGTCCACCTGAGTCATCTTCCAGCCGTCAGACTGCTCCAGTTCGCGCATACATTCGCTAAGCCGCAGGTAGCCTCCCGGCTTCAACAGGTCCGTCGCCATCGTGATCGGATGAATCCCCGTGGCAAAAATTTCGCGAATATTGAGCTGGCTGGCGCCTCCTGAGTAGGAGATGGGCAGCTTGCCGTCAAAAGCGCGGGAAAGAAGAGCGGCAACATTGATGGACAGCGGGAACAGCGCGCGACCGGACATATACATCTCATCTCCCGGCAGCGCGCCTTTGTTGTTGACGGTGCCGAGCGTATTGGTCAGCTTCACGCCGAAGCCGAGATGCTTCTCTTTTGCCAGTTGCATCAGGCGTTCCAGCATAGCTAATGCCCGATCGATTTTCAGATCATGGTCAAAGGACTCTTCATTGAGCGCGATATAGCCAAAGCCGCAGGTATCAAGAATTTCACGTACCCGGGGATAGCCGAGAAGCGTCGGGTTGAGTTTGACGAAGGTATTGAGGTTTTTCTCTTCCAGCATATAGCGACAAATGGCTTCAATTTCATCCGGCGGACAGCCATGCATCGTCGACAGCGTTACGCCGTGTACCAGGGTGGCGGGGATCCTGTGTGCCAGCGTGTCGAGCCGTGGACGGATATCATCGCCGGGGAAGCGGAGAAGGAACCTCTCGTCATGCAGCCAGCGGTCGAGAATATCGCGATAGAGGGAAAACTCAGGTTGCTTGCTGGCATTCATCATGGTGTTGATAAACTGCTGCATCGGCGGCTGCTTGATACCGTCAAGGTTATAACCCACGCTCATATTGAAAATAAATGATTTGCCGCTCTTCATCGGCGTGAGCGGGAAAATCTCTTCCAGCAGGTGTAGAATAAACCACGCTTTCAGGTACTCATCAGCCGCCTTTTTCAGGGTAAATTCGGTCGACCATTCCGTATTAAAACATTCATCTTCGGCGTCGATACACGGTTTTTCCAGCTCAAGCCGATCGAGGATTTGTACGGTTTTCAGTTCAATAAACCGACCGCCGGTTAACCAGCTGGTGATAATATTTTGCGCCAGCTGGGTATGCGGTCCGGCGGCAGGTCCAACGGGGGTTGCACAACTCTCGCCGAACACGGTGAGTCGATTCGGGCTTGCCGGCGAGTAAAATTGCTGTTCAGGAATACCAAATATCGAGCGATGGTTTTGGTATTCATCAAAGATACGCGTCAATAATGCCTCAAACGGGACGGGACGCATGATATCTCCCATAACCCTCTCCTTAGATTAATCGGTGAACGAATATTATCGGGAAAACGATCTTTCCGACGAATGGGGAGAGCTGGAGCAACAATCGCACCAGTTATTTAGCCATTAAGCTAAGCGGATACGAATCTGTGAGAGAGATCTAAAGTTAATGACGCTTTATGAAATACATCACGTTACGCTAATGCGAATTCAAATCACTCAGCAAAATGAATTGTGCTTATTTCTCAAAATCAACGTTTATCTATCACAATGATAATTTACGTTATTGCGTTAAACGCGCTCATGAGACGCGAGGGCATCGCTACGAGCAACGCGGGCTATTTTGCAGGCGAATAAAATCGGCAGGGGTATCAATATCAAAAATAATTTCCGGATATTCCAGTTCCAGCCGTTGATGCCGACCGCTGAGCAGAGCCTGGCGGACAGATGAACCGTCAGAATGGTTCAGCCGCTGTTGCAAATAGCGGCGGGCAACGAGAATGGGATGGCCCGGTATTCCTTGATAATACGGAAGAATCGAACCGTTATAGCGCAACGGCCACAGGGTGCGGAATACCTCAGCGCGGATACAAGGCAGATCGCCGTGGGTGATAAAGCAGTATTCGCTTTTTACGGCGCGGGCCCCGCAGATCACGGAAGAGAGCAGCCCATGTTGATAATCCGCATTATGCACCAGCGTTATCCTGGGGTTGTTACTATAGCGTGTCTGCAGTTCCTGCGCGTGAAAACCCGTCACCAGAATAATACGTGAGCAAAACTGCAGGGCATTTTTAATACTTGCATCAAGTATTGTTCCCTCTTGCCAGGGTAACATCATTTTCCACTGCCCCATTCGTGAGGACAACCCGGCGGCGGTAATAATACAGTCGATCGGCTTCATAGCGCTCTTTAAATAATGGAAGTGAACCTGATTAATGGAAAATATACCGCAAGATGACGCCTTGTTTTGTGATTTAGGTGCATCTGCCAGCCCGTTACTTATTTCCGCCGTTGGCGCGGGTGGCAAAACCAGTACGTTGTTGTGGCTGGCTGAATTATTTGTCCAGGCCGGACGACGGGTCCTGTTGACCACCACCACGCATATGTCTCTACCGGAGCAGATGCCGGTTGTTATCTGTCGCGACCCGGGGCGGCTGCCGGCAGTCGTCTGGCAGCCGCCGCTGCTGGCCTGTTTTTCCGCATGGCTGCCGCAGGCTGGAAAAGTAAAGGGGTTTACCGGCGAGCAACTTGATGGACTGGTGGCGCAGGCTCACGTAGACGTGGTGCTGGTAGAAGCCGACGGCGCTAACGGTTTTGCACTTAAAGCGCCAAACGAGCATGAACCTTGCATCCCTGATTCAAGTCGCTGCGTCATTGCCGTGACGGGAGGCGGGTTGATTGGGCAATGTATTGGTCCTGGGACGGTTCATCGCTGGCCCTTTTTTTGCCGAATAACCGCCGCCGTACCGGGTGACAGGCTGAGCTGGCAGATGCTGCATCGTTTCATTCGGCATCCTGAAGGGGCCTTTAAAGATACGCCGCCGGGTGTACGGCGCATCTGGTTACTTAATCAGCTTTCTCAAAATGATAATTTGCTGACAGCCGACCTGCTGGTTGATGGCGATGTTGATGCCATCTGGGCGGGATCCGTTCAGGAGCGTCCGGCAATCACGCGCAGACGAGTGAGAGAGTGAGGTTCACTCTGGGATGAAAAGGGATAGCCATCGAGGTTGTTATGAATATTTTCTCAGAAGCTGCAAGACTCGAAGAACAGAATCGCCCGTTTGCGCTGGCGCAGATTGTTGACAGCAGAGGCTCAACGCCCAGGCACTCAGCGCAGATGTTGATCCGCGCTGACGGGACCATTGCGGGAACCATAGGCGGCGGTATGGTGGAGCGAAAAGTGATTGATGAGGCACTGGTGGCGCTAAGTGAGAAGACGTCGCGAATGTTTCACGGCAGGATGGCGCGCAACGGGACCGATGCCGTTGGCTCTGACTGCGGAGGCGCGATGTCGGTTTATATCAGCGTGCATGGCCTGCGGCCGCGCCTGGTGCTGATCGGCGGCGGACACGTCAACCGCGCAATTGCGCAAATTGCGGCGCTGGTGGGGTTCGAAATCGCCGTTGCCGATATCTATCGGGAGAGCCTCAATCCTGATTTCTTCCCCCCGTCGACCCAGCTGTTGCATGCAGAAACCTTTAGTTGCGCGTTAGACAAGCTGAACATTGGCCCTGACAATTTTGTCCTCATCGCCACCAACAATAAAGATCGCGAAGCGCTGGATTGGCTGATTACCCAGCCAGTGGCCTGGCTGGGTCTGTTGGCCAGCCGCCGTAAGGTTCAGGTTTTTTTACGTCAACTGCGTGAAAACGGGATTGCGGAAGATCACATTGCGCGGCTGCATGCGCCGGTGGGCTATAGCATTGGCGCCGAGACGCCAAACGAGATAGCCATCAGCGTCCTGGCGGAGATCCTGCAGGTGAAAAATCAGGCCGCGGGTGGCCTGATGATGGCGGTGGATCATCCCTCACAGCATCTGCGGGTGGTGATTCGCGGTGCCGGAGATATTGCTACCGGGGTGGCGCTGCGGCTCTGGCATGCCGGATTTAAGGTGATCATGCTCGAGGTTGAAAAACCGACGGCGATCCGCCGCAGCGTGGCCTTTGCCCAGGCGATATTCGACGGTGAAGTGACGGTGGAGGGCGTTGTTGCCCGGCGCGCCGCGTCGGTACATGAGGCTATGCGCATCGTTGAAAATGGGGCCATCCCACTTCTGGTCGACCCATCGTGTCACTCCCTGCGCGACCTGAGGCCCGCCTGCGTGGTGGATGCGATTCTGGCGAAGGAAAACTTCGGTACTCATTGCGGGCTGGCACCGGCGGTGATCGCGCTTGGCCCCGGTTTTTGCGCCGGGAAAGATTGCCACGCGGTAATTGAAACCCATCGGGGCCACTGGTTAGGCCAGGTGATATACCACGGCTGCGCCCAGGCGAATACCGGGATCCCGGGCAACATTCAGGGGCACACCTCGCTGAGGGTGATCCGCGCCCCGGTAGCCGGCGTGCTGCAGGGGCGGGTGCGGCTGGGCGATATTGTCAACGAAGGGGAGACGATCGCCACCATCGGTGACAGGGAGATTCTGGCTCCGCTGGGCGGCATGGTGCGGGGGTTATTAAACGATGGCCTGGTGGTTAACAGCGGTTTCAAAATCGGTGATATCGACCCGCGAGGCGCCGACGCCGATTATACCAGCGTATCGGATAAGGCCAGAGCGATTGGCGGTGGCGTGCTTGAAGCGCTAATGACGCTAATGCATCGCGGCGTTAAGGCGAAAGAAGCGGTGTTGACGGTCGCCTGAGCCTGATATCTCGCGGGCTTGTCCGGTAAAAATCGCCCGGAACATCACCGGGCGTATTCAGGGTTGCTGGCCATATCAGGCATCGTTTAACCAGCAATCACCGTTCCGGTTTTGCCTTCAATTCCTTCCTGAGCCTTGCTCAGCACCGTAATCAGGGCTTGACGTCCGGGACGGGAGCGCGCGAACGAGGCTGCCGCTTCAACCTTCGGGAGCATAGAACCTTTCGCGAAATGGCCTTCGCGAATATAGCGTTCGGCATCGCTAAGCGTGAGCGTATCCAGCCACTGCTCATCCGCTTTGCCAAAGTTGATGGCGACTTTCTCCACCGCCGTCAGGATAATGAGCATATCGGCGTCAATCATCGCTGCCAGTTTAGCGCTGGCCCAGTCTTTATCAATCACCGCGCTGGCACCCCGCAGGTGATGGCCTTCACGAATGACGGGGATACCGCCGCCGCCCACGGTAATCACCACATGACCCGCTTCCATCATCGCTTTCACCGTCTCTTTTTCGATGATATCCACCGGTTGCGGCGAGGCGACAACGCGGCGGTAGCCGCGGCCGGCATCTTCTTTCATGGTGTACCCCTGGCGGGTCAGCTGTCTGGCTTCTTCTTCGCTAAAAAAGGAACCGATAGGTTTGGTTGGATGTTTAAATGCGGGGTCGTTGGCGTCCACTTCGACCTGGGTTATCAGCGTTGCCACGGGCACGCTCATTCCTCGGGAAAGGAGCGCTTCACGTAGTGCGTTTTGTAAGTCGTAGCCAATGTAGCCCTGGCTGAGGGCGACGCAGACCGACATGGGCAACATGGGGGTGTGCGCTTCAGTTTTCGCGGCGGCTTCAAAAGCGAGGTTAATCATCCCCACCTGCGGACCATTTCCGTGAGTCACCACCACCTGGTGTCCCTGAGCAATCAGGTCAACGATGGCCTGCGCGGTTTGTTTAACGGCCTGCATTTGCCCGGCCAGATCGTCCCCTAAGGCATTTCCGCCAAGGGCGAGAACAATTTTCTTACTCATTCATTCCTCACTTTAGGGTGCATTTCCGCTTACGGGAGCGTTAGCGATTGAAAAAGGATGGCGGCGCAAGAAACGCCCCTGGCCTGCGGTGCCGGTAAAGTGACCGTTATCGAAGATCACTCTGCCGTGAGACAAGGTCTGGCGAATAGCGCCCTGGCAGATAAACCCCTCCCACGGGGAATAGTCAGCGTTGTCATGCAGCATTTCATGACGAATGGTGGTCGTCCGCCGCGGATCGATGATCACCACATCGCCATCGGCGCCGGGCGCCAGCAGCCCTTTTTTCGGCCACAGGCCGAACAGCTTTGCCGGCGTCGCGCTGGTGAGCGCCACGAAACGTTCGGCAGAAATACGTCCGGTCATCACCCCATGGGAGAACAGGAGCAGCAAACGATTTTCGACTCCCGGCAGACCGTTCGGACAGCGGCTGAAATCGCCACCGGAAAGCTGCTGGCGTTGGGCCATGGAGAAAGCACAGTGATCGGTGGCGACCACATCAATCGCGCCATCGCTGATACCGCACCACAGGGCATCGTTATGCCTGGCGTTACGCAGCGGTGGACTGAGCAGAAACTGCAAGGCATCTTCACGTTCATAGCAGCGTTCGTCGAGCAGCAGATACTGTGGGCAGGTTTCTACCCATACCGGCTGATGGCGGGTTTGGGCAAGACGTAGATAGTCCAGACCCAGACTATTGGAGAGATGCACGATGTATAGCGGCGCGTTGCCCGCAAGTTGTGCCAGATTGATCATCCGCGCGATGGCTTCGGCTTCGCACTCAAACGGGCGACTTAAAGCGTGATAGCGCGGGGCGGTTTTACCGGCGGCGAGAAACTCAGCGCGCTTTTGCGCAATAGCGGCATCATTTTCCGGATGAACGGTCGTTAATGCCCCGGCCCGCTGTAGATGACGCATCGCCTGCAGCGCCTCGTCATCATTGAGTTTGTACTGGTAGGTCAGGTAGAGCTTAAAGCTGCTGATCCCCGCCTCGACCATCATCGGGATCTCATCAAGAATCGCGTGATTAATATGCTGGATAACGCCATGAAAACTGTAGTCAATCACCGCTTTATAAGCGGCATATCCGTGGTAGGCCTCCAGCTGGTGGCGTAACCGACAGCCGGCAGGGCCGAAGCCCATATGATCGATGATGGTTGTTGTACCGCCACACGCGGCGGCGCGGGTACCGGTAAAAAAATCATCACAGCTGCGGGCGAGTCCGGTATCAATATTAAAGTGGGTATGAACATCGATGCCGCCGGGCATCACGTAGCAACCTTCGGCATCGATAGTGTCGCACGGTTGGTCAAGCGTTATCTGGTGGGCCAGACGGCTGACCAGACCGTTTTCAATGAGCAAATCCTGTTTAGCCCGGCCGTCGGCATTGACGACGATGCCATTTTTAATCAGTACGCGCATAAACACTCCAGACTCCCGTCGCCAAGCGACGGGAGGCGTTGCAGACAATGATTATTCCGTGGCCAGCCAGCTAAGCGGAATGGCGGCATACATCGCGGCACAGGTCACCAGATGGGATTTCCAGGTCTTCTCATTAGGCGCATGGGCTTCCGGTTCTTTACCTGGACCAAAACCGATGACCGGAATGCCGTGACGGCCCATGATGGAGACGCCGTTGGTAGAGAACGTCCATTTATCAACGACCGGTGCTTTGCCAAACAGCCCTTCATAGGCATTGCTGAGCGCGCGGACGGTGAAGTGGTTCTCTTCCACTTTCCAGGTCGGGAAATAGCACTCGGTCGGGTAGACCAGGCCAGTCCAGGAGGGGCGGTCATAGTTGTACATCGACACCACCGCGTCTGCATTTTGTACGGCGGGCAGGGCGCGGATTTCCGCCAGCGCCCCTTCCCAGGTTTCCCCCCAGGTCAGGCGCCGGTCGATGGAGATAGCGCAGCTGTCGGCAACGGCGCAGCGGCTTGGCGAGGTGAAGAAAATTTCCGAAACGGTCAGGGTGCCTTTACCCAGGAACTCATCATTGCCCAGTTTGTGCGAGAGATCCTGCAGTTCATTGAGGATTGGCCCCATTTTGAAAATGGCGTTATCGCCGCGTTCCGGCGCGGAACCGTGGCAACTGATGCCATGGACATCAACGCGAATTTCCATACGCCCGCGCTGACCTCGGTAGATCTGACAGTCCGTTGGTTCGGTGCTGACGACAAACTCCGGGCGAATACCTGACTGCTCGATGATGTACTGCCAGCACAGCCCATCGCAGTCTTCCTCCTGAACGGTACCGGTGACCAGCAGGGTGTACTCATCTTCCAGTCCGAGGTCTTTGATAATTTTACCGGCATAGACCATTGAGGCCATTCCGCCTTCCTGGTCCGACGTTCCACGACCGCCGATTAACTCATCGGTCTCCATGCCTTCATAGGGATCGAAATTCCAGTTTTTGATGTTGCCGATGCCGACGGTATCGATATGTGCGTCCATCGCGACCAGACGCGGGCCATGGCCGATATAACCAAGAACGTTGCCCATCGGGTCGATGACCACTTTGTCGAAGCCGACCTTTTCCATCTCTTCTTTAATGCGATGGACCACGCGTTTTTCATCACAGCTTTCGCTCGGTATTGCCACCATGTCCCGGAGAAAACGGGTCATGTCCTGTTGGTAGTGGTTTGCTTTTTCAAGAATCAGTTTGAAGGGAATGTGCCTGGCCATGAATCAGTTCTCCAGTTTTTGTTTCCCGCTCAGCGGGATGAATTTGTCAGTGTTTTGAGGAATTATTGGGCCGCCGGATATTTACCTTCCCAGACGACTTCCCGGTAGTGCTTCACATCGGTATCGCCTTCCGTACTGATAACCAGCACCACGGAGTGGCTATCCAGTCCGAGCTTATTCATCAGCGCTTCGCGCTGTGGGTGAAAATGTACGGCGCAGAGAATGCCCAGACCGACAGCGCCAGACTCTCCGGAAATCACCCGTGGATCGGTGCCGAGAGGATTACCCAGTACGCGCATCCCGAGCGCGGCTACGGCATCCTGACAGGAGATAAACTGGGTGGCGCAGTTGCGTAGAATGTCCCAGCCCAGCGGGTTGGGTTCGCCGCAGGCCAGGCCCGCCATAATCGTGGCCATGCTGCCGCCAACGTTGACGATTTGACCTTTGACGCCTGAACGGTAGAGACAATCCGCCAGCTCCGGCTCAACGATAACCGAATGCAGATCGCGTGCGCCGAAGACGTCCACCAGATAACCGAGCACGCCGCCGGCCATCGCGCCGACGCCAGCCTGCAGGAAGACGTGGGTCGGACGAGCAATGCCCATTGCCGCCATCTGCTCTACCGCTTCATCGGCGAGGGTGGCGTAACCTTGCATAATCCTGGTCGGGATTTTGGTATATCCCTCCCAGGCGGTGTCTTGTACCACCTCCCAGCCGTTTTGCCGGGCAGTTTGCATCGTGAAGCGTACGGTATCGTCATAGTTCATCTCGGTGACGATACACCGGGCGCCAAGCCGCAGGATGGCATCAACGCGCTCCTGGGCCGATCCTTTGGGCATATAGATAACGGCATTCTGACCCAGCTGCTGTGCCGCCCACGCCACGCCGCGTCCGTGGTTACCATCGGTGGTGGTGGCAAAGGTCATCTTTTCTTTTGTACTGGCTTTGAAGGTAGCGAATGAGAACGCGTTGATATCCAGGTGATATTTTTCGCACAGCAGCTGTGCGATAGCGTAGGCGCCGCCCAGCATTTTGAATGCGTTCAGACCGAAACGCTGCGACTCGTCTTTGACCAGAATCGTACTCACGCCAAACAGAGCCGCCAGCGACTTAAGGGCATACAGCGGCGTCGGTTCATATCCGACGATTTTTTGATGAAAATGGCGCGCCTGTTGCGCCTGCTGGCGCGAAAACAGCGGCGATGCTTCGCCGGTAAAAAAACGGTTTTCGGCAATATCCATTTTCAGTGAGAAAGCAGACATACACTGTCCTTATCCTTCATGCGGAGGCTGTGATGCTGGCCTGCAGGCCAGCCTGATAGGTTACTTGACGCGTTTTTGCGCTTCGTTGAGCAGTTGTTCCAGCAACTGACCTGGTCTGGCGTATTTGCGGCACAAAATCATGGCGGCGATGATGTATGGCTTCCAGCTGGCTTCTTTGTAGGTGGCGATCCGGTATTTTTCGAAGACGGCTTCGGTGACTTCCCCCTCGTCGCAGGAGACGCCGGTGATATCGGCAGGCAGACAGTGCATATATAGCGCCTCGCCGCCTTGAGTCTGCGCCATCATCTCTTCAGTACAGTGCCAGTCTTTATGGTTGGCGTTTTGCGCCAGGCAGGCCTGCTCCAGGGCTTTTAACCCGGCATGATCGTTAGCGCGCAGCAGTTCGGTGCGTTTTTCCATCACCTTATAAGGCGCCCAGGACTTCGGATAAACAATGTCCGCATCCTTAAATGCTTCCGCCATATCGGTGACCTGACGGAAGTGACCGCCAGAAGCTTTGGCGTTGTTTTTCGCCACGTCGATGACGTCCGGAATCAGATCGTAGCCTTCCGGATGTGCCAGAGTGACGTCCATACCAAAGCGGGTCATCAGACCGATAATTCCCTGAGGTACCGAGAGAGGTTTGCCGTAACTTGGCGAGTAGGCCCAGGTCATGGCGATTTTTTTACCTTTCAGGTTTTCCAGCGATCCAAAATGTTCACGCAGCCAGGCAAGATCGGCCATTGCCTGCGTCGGGTGGTCAATATCGCACTGCAGGTTAATGAGGGCCGGGCGCTGCGGCAGTACGCCCTGTTGGTATCCGTCATCCAACGCGTCGCCGACTTCACGCATGTAGGCATTGCCGGCGCCAAGATACATATCATCGCGAATACCGATAACATCGGCGCAAAATGAGATCATATTGGCGGTTTCGCGAACGGTTTCGCCGTGGGCAATTTGTGATTTGCCTTCATCCAGGTCCTGCTGCGCGAGACCTAACAAATTCAGCGCTGAGGCATAGGAGAAGCGAGTGCGGGTTGAGTTATCGCGAAAAACAGAAATTCCCAGCCCGCTATTAAACACCTGGGTGGCAATATTCTCTGCGCGCAGCGTCTTTAAGGCTTCGGCAACATCCAGCACCTGTTTCAGTTCATCCGGAGACTGCTCCCATGTCAGCAGGAAGTCTTTATCGTGCAGGTTGGAGTTGAGGTGGTTGATATCCTTAATCAGTTCGTTAACAGTTTTCATTTTTAGATCCTGGTAGTGAATGACGAGCTTAATGATTGCTGTGCGGTCGGGAGCGGCGAGCGTGAAGTGGCGACGGCCAGCGCTGTATATTCACTAACAATAACTGTGCCAGTTCCTGATAAAGAGGCAGACGCAGAGATAAATGGCCGTAATTATGGGATGACGATCACGTAAACATCGGGGAGCCTGGGGGTGAGGTAAATAAGATTCATTTTCGTTATGCTGGCTTGAATGCGGTTTCTTTTATTCACAGGCAACTGAGAGGGGGGAGAAGAGGCGGGTTTATCGTCAAATTGATAAAAACCCTCTGCGAATTCTCATATTGATATGAAAATGTGATATCGCCTCCATATTTCCGTCAAAGAGTGAAAAGGGGATTTTATCTGCATCAAATACTTCCCACCCTGGGGTAGTATCATCGGGAAAGAATAAAGATAGTTTTCGGTTAGTGAGAGTAAGGGTTCATTATGATTTCCTCTAACACCTTATCCGTATTGATGCAAATTCAACCCACAATTCAACGATTTGCTCGTATGCTTTCCAGCGTTCTTCAGCTTGAGGTCGAGATTGTCGATAACACACTCTGTCGCGTCGCCGGGACAGGGGCGTACGGGAGGTTGCTTGGAAAAAAGTTGAATGAAGATTCGCGACTTTTGCGTTACATAATAGAAACAAAAAAAGACAAAGTTGTTACCCATTCACGTTTTGATCCCCTTTGTAAAGGATGTGCCAGCAAAGAGAATTGCAAAGAGAAAGCGTTTCTTGGCACGCCTGTTATTTATCAGGGGCAGTGCGTGGGCGTTATTAGCCTTATTGCGTTAACCCGCGAGCAGCAGGAGCGAATTAAGGACAATCTCCACGAATTCTCCGATTACGTTCGCCATGTCTCATCAATATTTGTTTCGCGGTTGCTGGAAGGTCAGGGCAGTAGCGATAATATTCAAAAAATATTTTTGACCATGATTGAAAATATGGATCAGGGGGTGCTGGTGGTTAGTCTCGATCAAAAGATAAAATTTGCTAACCAGACGGCATTAAAGATTCTTGGCGTGAATCAGGGAAATATGGTTGGCAAAACGATTACTTTTCGCCCGTTAACCTTTGAACATAATTTTGTTCGCGGCCATATGCAGCATGTGATCTCCTTTGATGACAAGAAAGAACTTATTATCGGGCAGCTGCATGCTGTTCAGGATCAGTGGCTATTCTTAATGGCGTTTCATCAATCGCACGCCACGACGGATTTCAGTTCGGCGCAGGACGAGCCGCAGATTGAGCAGCTGATTGGCGAATGTCGCCCGATGCGTCAGTTGAAAAAACTGATTAGCCGCATAGCGCGCGGTCCGTCCAGCGTGATGGTTGCTGGCGAAAGCGGGACCGGAAAAGAGGTTGTCGCCCGCGCCATTCATAAGCTGAGCGACCGACAGGCAAAGCCGTTTATTGCTATCAACTGTGCGGCTATCCCGGAACAGCTGCTGGAGAGCGAGCTGTTTGGTTACGTAAAGGGAGCATTTACCGGCGCGTCGGCTAACGGTAAACCCGGGCTGATACAGGCGGCGAATCACGGTACGCTGTTTCTCGATGAGATTGGCGATATGCCGCTTACCCTGCAGGCAAAGCTGCTAAGAGCAATTGAGTCGCGTGAGATCCAGCCGGTAGGGGCCAGTCACCCGGTTCCGGTTGATATCCGCATTATTTCCGCCACCAACCAAAACCTGGCGCAGTTTATCGCCGAGGGTAAATTCCGTGAGGACCTCTATTACCGGCTTAACGTGATTCCGTTAAGGTTGCCGCCGCTACGCGAGCGGCAGGATGACATCGAGCTGCTCATTCACCATTTCCTGCAGCTGCATACCCGCCGTCTCGAGCTGGTCTATCCCGGCGTCTCTCCCGAGGTAATCGGTTTGCTTAAGCGCTATCATTGGCCTGGCAATATCCGCGAGCTAAGCAATTTGATGGAGTATCTGGTCAACGTTGTGCCATCTGGTGAGGTGATTGATGCGTCATTGCTTCCGCCTAACTTAATCTGCAGCGGTAAAACCACCGGGCGCGATGCCAGCCTGCCAGGCGAGGCAGCGGAGGTTAAAGAGGAAGAGGGCAGTACGGCGCTGGAAGCGATGGAAAAACAGATGATTCGCGACGCTCTGACTCGCTACAGCAATAAGAAGCAGGCAGCGGATGAGCTGGGAATTGGCATTGCCACGCTGTATCGCAAAATTAAAAAGTACGAACTGATTGGCATCTGATTCGTGAACGGGCAAGGATAGCCCTTATGCTAAACGTGTGCCCGAGTGGCGGCGGGTTATCACTCTGAGAGCGGCAATTATCAAAATCATCTCTTCTTTACTCCGGCTTGTGGTTTGACTCATTCACTGCTGCCTGTGAGGCCAACAGCAGGCAGTGCTTGCTCGCTTCAGTCTTCATTTCTGTCTGTTTTTTAACCAGGTGGCGTCATTATTGCTTTGTAACTCTGTCTTCGGCCGCTGAGGCCGCCGGTTAGCAAACATGATAAGGACAGGATTATGGCGCAACTCAATGAGAATACACCCCCCTTAGCCGTATCACCGATCACCCCCTTTTTTGCAAAGTCTCGCATCATTGCCCGCCCCGGATTTAACCGTTGGCTGGTCCCTCCGGCGGCGTTAGCCGTGCATTTATGCATCGGTATGGCTTACGGCTTTTCCGTCTTCTGGTTGCCAATGTCGCAGTTAATTGGCGGTATACAACCTCTGCAGTGTCCGGCTGAGATGTCATTCTGGCAGCAGCTATTGACCCGAGAATGTGACTGGAAAATTTCGCTGCTGGGTTGGACCTATACCTTGTTTTTTGTTTTCCTTGGCTGCGCCGCGGCACTCTGGGGAAGCTGGCTGGAAAAAGTCGGTCCGCGACTGGTGAGTCTCGTCGCGACGCTGTGCTGGTGCGGCGGGTTGCTGCTCTCCGCTCTGGCCATTTACAGTCATCAGCTGTGGCTACTGTGGCTGGGAGCCGGAGTGATTGGCGGTATTGGCCTGGGGCTGGGCTACATAGCGCCGGTTTCTACGTTACTGCGCTGGTTTCCGGACAAACGTGGGATGGCTGCCGGCATGGCGATCATGGGCTTCGGCGGCGGAGCACTGGTTGGCGCGCCGTTGGCGAACTGGCTGATGAACTTTTTTGCCGGTCCGCAAGGAAACGGCGTCTGGCAGAGTATCCTGGCGCTGGCGGGGATCTACTCGCTGTTTATGTTGTGCGGTACGTTTGGCTACCGTTTGCCGCCAATGGGCTGGCATCCCTCGGGGGAGAAAGCGCAAAAAGTGATGCGTAATCATTCCACCATACAGGTGCATGTCAGCGTGGCGTGGCGAACGCCCCAGTTCTGGCTGCTGTGGCTGGTGTTGTGGTTGAATGTCACCGCCGGTATCGGCATTTTGGGTATGGCCTCACCCATGCTGCAAGAGATTTTTGCCGGAAAGCTCCTCTCGCAGGACCTGAGCTGGAATGAATTAAGTGGCGAACAGTTGAAGCGGATTGCGACGATGGCCGCCGGATTCACCGGCCTGCTCAGTTTGTTTAATATTCTGGGCCGTTTCTTCTGGGCTTCGGTGTCGGATATGTGCGGCAGAAAGACCACTTTTGCCTTAATCTTTTTTCTGGGGGCGTTGTTATACGGGACGTTGCCGCTGACCAACCACGGTGGCTATGTGGCGCTTTTCGTCTGCGCGCTGTGCGTCATTATTTCGATGTATGGCGGCGGCTTTGCCACCATTCCGGCTTATCTGGCCGATGTCTTTGGCTCTCAGATGGTTGGCGCGATTCACGGTCGTCTGCTGACCGCCTGGTCCGCTGCCGGCATTAGCGGGCCGGTGCTGGTGAATTACCTGCGAGAATATCAGCTGGCGCAAGGCATCGCCCCGGCGCGGATCTATGATATTACGCTGCTGGTCTTGACGGCATTACTGGTTATGGGTTTCATCTGCAACCAGCTTGTGCGCCCGATTGCGGAAAAATATGCCATGACCGCCGAACAGCAGCAGCAGGCTAAGGGCATGTATACCATTAATGCTAACGCGCAGCTGACGTGGGAGGCCCGTCCCTCCGTTGTGCTACTAACGTTAAGCTGGTTTGCTGTGGGTCTACCGCTGCTGTGGGGGATGGGAACGACGTTGCAACAGGCGATAAAATTTTTCATATAGCGAGGCGATCGTGCGCATGCGGACGCAACGCATCCATTACGCTGCCGGAGGCGTGAGTTCGCCTGTATTTCTGAACAGCCCCGCAGAAACGATCGGGGCTGCAACATATAGATTCCATTTGAATAACGATTCCTATTCTCTGCTGCGATGATACACTGACAAACTGTGATCTTTGTCATACCGTAATTCATACCGAGAAAAGAGACACTGCTATGCAACATATCATTGAGGGTTTCCTCAACTTCCAGAAAGAGATCTTCCCGCAGCGTAAAGAGCTCTTCCGTAGCCTGGCCTCCAGTCAGAATCCCAAAGCGCTGTTTATCTCCTGTTCTGACAGCCGCCTGGTACCGGAACTGGTGACCCAGCAGGAACCGGGACAGCTCTTTGTCATTCGTAACGCGGGGAATATCGTGCCCTCGTTCGGGCCAGAGCCGGGCGGCGTTTCCGCGACTATCGAATATGCCGTTGTTGCCCTGGGCGTCACCGATATTGTGATCTGCGGCCATTCCAACTGCGGCGCGATGACTGCGGTTGCGACTTGTCAGTGTCTGGATCCGATGCCGGCGGTGGCGCATTGGTTGCGCTATGCCGATGCGGCAAAAGCGGTGGTCGAGAAAGGCACCTGGAACAGTGAAATCGATAAAGTGAATGCGATGGTGCGGGAAAACGTCATCGCACAGCTGAACAACATCAAAACTCACCCGTCGGTTGCCGTGGGTCTGCGCGATAAGGCGCTGCGCCTGCACGGCTGGGTCTACGATATCGAAAGCGGGGCGATTGGCGCGCTGGATAAGAACACCAAAACCTTCGTATCGCTGTCGGAGAACCCGGCCGTCTACTTCGAGTAATTTCTCTCATCAGGGCAGGGAAGCCCTGGATCTCAGCATCCCGTTTTTTGACTGGTCCCCCCATTTTTCCCCTGTGGCTTTCCCGTCGCCTGCATCATGACCGACCGTCATCGCGCATCTGCCATACTCATGACTGCTTTACCATCGTGCAGGAGGGGGAATAATGATTAAGCTATGTGAAACGTGCGGCACGTCGTATGAAGAAACAAGAGCCACAATCTTACGCTGCAAGATTTGTGACGATGAGCGGCAGTATGTCCCGGTCAGCGGACAGGCGTGGATAACCTTTGACGATCTCATCAGCCGTCATACCAACGCCTGGCAGCAGCATGACCACGCGCTGTTTAGCCTTAAAACCGTTCCCCGGTTCGCTATCAATCAGCGCGCCTTTCTGCTCAGAACGCCGCAGGGCAATATTCTGTGGGATTGCATTGCCAATCTCGATGCTGCCACGACGGCGTTGATAACGGCGCTCGGCGGTATTGATGCTATCGCGATTTCCCACCCCCATTACTACACCACCATGCAGGATTGGGCGGCCGCCTTTGATGCACCGGTCTATCTGCATGCCAGCGATAGCGAGTGGATCGTGCGCCATAGCCCGGCGATTCGCCTGTGGCAAGGCGATGCGCTTGAGCTATGGCCCTCGGTGCAGCTGTTGCGACTGGGCGGTCACTTTGCCGGGGGAACCGTTCTACACTGGCGCGAGGGCGATGGCACGCTGCTGGTGGGCGACATCCTGCAGGTGACTCCCGGCGCGGATGCGGTCTCTTTTATGTGGAGCTACCCAAATATGCTGCCGTTGCCCGCGCCGGTAATTGAAAGCATCAGGCAGCGGCTGGCCGGCGTGCGGTTTAGCCGACTGTACGGCGCCTTCGAAGGGCAAGATATGCCGAAAAACGCGCACGAAAGGGTACAACGTTCCGCAGAGAAATATCTCGCCTGCCTGCGTGGATGACGCCTGTTAATGGCGATGAGAAGCCCTTTTGGACAGGACTCCTCTGCGTCGCGCCTTGCCGAAAATGGCCGCTATAACACCCCGTCGCCGCCATCCGAGCACCAGACCTGGCCTGAGGTGAAGGAGCAGGCGTCAGAAGCGAGGGTCACATACAGCGGGGCGATCTCTACCGGCTGGCCCGGGCGGCCCAACGGCGTATCGGCGCCGAACTGGCGGACTTTTTCCTCCGGCTGGCCGCCGCTCGATTGCAGCACCGTCCAGTAGGGGCCGGGAGCGACCGCGTTGACCCGGATGCCTTTCGGCCCCAGCTGTTTGGCCAGCGATTTGGTAAAGGCCACCAGACAGGCTTTGGTCTGCGCATAGTCAAAGAGAATCGGGCTGGGCTTAAAGGCCTGCACGGAAGAGGTATTGATGATCACGCTTTGGGCCTGAAGATAGCGCAGCGCGGCTTTGGTTATCCAGAACGGCGCGTAGACGTTGGTCTTAAAGGTGGCGTCGAAATCGGCGGTCGAGAGATCTTCCAGCGATTCACAGTACTGCTGGCGCCCGGCGTTATTGACCACGATATCGAGGCCGCCCAGCTCACTGGCGGCTTGTTCCACCAGCGTCTGGCAAAACACTTCGCTGCGAATATCGCCGGGAAGCGCCACCGCTTTGCGCCCTTCGGCCGCGATCAGGGCGATGACCTCCCGGGCATCAGGTTCCTCTTCCGGCAAATAGTTTATCGCCACGTCGGCGCCTTCGCGGGCAAAGGCGATCGCCACCGCGCGGCCAATGCCTGAGTCGCCGCCGGTAATCAGCGCTCTTTTTCCCGTAAGCCGCGCGGAACCGAGGTAACTGCTCTCACCGTGATCCGGTACAGGGACCATTTCTGATGCTAAACCGGGCGGCGTTTGCGGCTGGTCGGCAAAAGGGGGCTGGGGATACGGGGCTGTGAGTGTTGCGTTATCGCTCATAGGGTCCTCCTGCGTAAAACCTTAAGGATAGGCCGGATGACGCACGGTGGGCGGGATTAGCACCATTAATGTGCCGCTTGCGCCACGGCGAATGTCGGCACTAAAAGAGCATTGCGGCGGGTAATATGTTGATTGCCGGGCAGGTTTGCCAACAGGCGATGCGTGTCGGATAGCGCTGTTTTTAGGATGATTCTCGCCATTTAATTGAGAATCTCTTTCAATAAGATGACCGCGGTGAAGCGGCTCTCCGTCGCCGCCGGCGTACCAGTTCCATGACCACTGTCGGGTGCGGACCCGGTGTAACTCATTGCGCTTGTTAAAACGCATCCTGGCAACCAGGCTTTATAAGGCTGGTTGAGGAACCTGCGCAGGACCTTTTCCTGCCGCCGGCTCACCAACAACCGCAATCACCCACGCTACTACCGGAGGTATACATGAGGGGATTGATGGCGACTCACGCCGCAGAGCGCGGCAGCCGCCCGGAAAAAGAAGACCCGCGAGAGCAGGGTGAAATCCCGCGTAAACGCGACGATAGCGAGGATCATCAGCAAGATCCTGATCACCCCGCTCCCGGGCAGCGCTAAGATGCACGATCACAGGTCTGTCTGCGGCAAACGCCTGCGACGACGGGACGCCGGCCGGGAAATGGCGCCGGCCATGGCTTCAGCCATCTCGGCGCAGGCGGTAATGCCCTGTACAAACGGCTGATCGTGCATTAGCCACGGCAGCGCCGCAAATGCCACACGCCCTCGTACTTCCGCAGGCTCCTGTAACGTGTAGTCGTCCCCGACGTCCGGGATATCGTCGCCGGTGGCCTGTAGCTGCTCCCGTAACGTCGGGAAGGGCAGATCTTTCGTTTTGAGCGCTCTTTGCCCGCGCGCATCGATAAAGACATCATAGGTGGCGCGGTTTTCCCGGGTGGTAATCACCGTTTTGTCCTCGTCGATCGCCATCTGGTAATCCTCGCCGAGGGCGAGGATACGGATGACCCCGGCTTCGCGGAGCGCCAGCAGGCGGCGGATCGACTCTGACGGAATAGCGGCGTAATTATCGATGAACACCCGGGCGAGTCCGGCGCTAAAGCGCTGACTATCCCGCTCATCCAGATGCGGGACAATCTCCTGTACGGCCTCATGCAGACGGAGGATGACATAGCGCCACGCAACGGTGTATTTCTCGCGCTTGTTGCGTTCGACTTCCATAAGGTTGGCCTGCGCCCAGTGAAACGGGTCATGTTGGCGCCGTTCACGGAACCACGCGTCGCTGAAGCTATCGGCGTTCAGCGTCGGGAGGGCGATGCTGGCGCTCCATTGCGGATCGGCGCGGTCGATCTCCTCAGCCATCAGCCGGAAGACACGGTCAAGTAAACCTTCTGAACCGGCGGCAATCGCCTTTTCCAGCGCTTCAGGCGTCACTACCGCAAGCGGTTCATAGGGAATCGGGCAGTAAAAATCCGCTTCCGGCAAAATACCGGAGCGCGACATCAGGACGATATTCAGCGCTTCGCTGGCCGGATTGAGCCTGAACTGCAGCGGTCGATCGGCGGATTCGACAAACTCGCCGTGCTGAACCACGACGGCCATCGCGGCATCAATACCGCTCAACGAGGTGCCCATGATCCCGACCCTGCACGCCGGGATCTCTGCATCCATCAGGCCGGACCACGGGCTGGGGAAGAAGGTGCGGGTGGACTCCTCGTCAGCGGGCCAGACGTGGCCTGTGGCGATGACCGCCAGATCGAAGCGTTCCGCCGCCGGCTCACCTTGCGCCCATACCCTGACGCCTTCTGCCGTAGCCTGCAGGTCGGTGACCTCACAGGATTCATGCACCGTTAGCGGGAAGCCCTGTTGTTTGGCTCTGGCTGCCAGGCCGATAAACTGGTCGCGAAAATACTCACCAAGCAGGATACGCGGAAGAAACTGGCGAACATGCAGCGAATCATCGCTGACGCCATAGCGGGCAAGATGCTCCTTGCTTTGCTGTTTCAGCCAGTCGATATAGGTACAGAGGATCGGTGGGATTTCAATACTGGCGATATTGGCCAGCATCATGCGCGAGTTTTCTTCGTCGCTGTATGGCATGCCGACACCGGCCTGACGCGCCTGCTCATAGACCGTCACCGCCAGCGGCTGCTGATACTTTAACAGGGAAAAAAGGGTGTAAATCCCGGTGGGGCCAGCGCCGATAATCGCAATTTTCTTCATGCATAATCACCCGTGATAAACGTTCTTCCATTGCAGTTTCCCGCCTGCCGGACGGTTAACCGGGCAAAGCGATCTGCGCCTGAGGTACAGCAGCGGGAGCCGGGTTTAAGTGTGGTCGAAAACCCCGGCGCTAGCCAGCTGGATGCATGCGGGCTGTGCGCCTCCCTCGGCTTGCGGTGACGGGCAATAAAAAAGGGGCCCTGTGCCCCCCCATAAGTTTTCCGCTTTTCTATCGCTCAGGGCAGAGGAAACCGTTTAAAGGCCGGATGAGCTTCTGCTGTTTCGCGATGGGCGCGAATAGGGTGGAAGTCATGGGCCTTAACCACGTCGGGGATCATCGCTTGAATAAAGGTCCATACCACGGCGCTGGTCACCGCGACCTGATCGAGCCGCGTGTTGAGCGGGCGGTGTTCCAGCGCGGCGTTCCATTCCCGGCAGGCAGACAGCAGCTGCCAGGTGATGCGTTCAATCCACGGTTGATACTGTTTCTCTGGCGGCCGTAAGCGGTGCTCGTAAACATGCTGTACGGCTTTTTCGCTGGCCGCCAGAATCAACCCCAGGATCTGCAGATCTTCGGCCAGCGCAGGGCCGGCGACGGGGAGTAATTTACGCTGCATATCCGCCTGGGATTCGAAGTAATGGAGGATCAGCGTAGAGTCCATCAGTCGTACGGCGTTATCCAGAATCAGCGTAGGCGCCTTGACCACCGGATTGATTTTTGAGAAGGGCTCAACGGCACTAAACACCGACAGCGGCAGGTGTTCAAATTCGACACCGTACAGCGCCAGAGATACTGCGACGCGCCTCACATAAGGGGAGTCCAACATGCCAATGAGTTTCATCATGATTCCTGTTTTCCTGTCTCTGAAAGGAGAATACCTGGCCAATCAAGCTGCGCCAGGGAGGGATATCCCGGTTCGCTTTGCCCCTGGCCGCAGAGAGACATTACGCCAGATTGGCTATGACGAATATTACGCATTTCTTACCTGAGATGTCAGAATGGCTGACCGGTATTGTCGCCTGAGGTTTTCCCCCCTGGGCAATGATAACGTTGACCTCCAGGAGCTGGAATATAAGGAGCTGCTTCATGTCGGATTACCCACCGATCGCCAGTTTACGAAGCTTTGAGGCCGTTGCCCGGCTTGGTAGCGTGACGCTGGCGGCGAAAGAGCTGCATGTCACCCATTCGGCGATCAGTCAGCAAATTAAAGTGCTGGAAGAGATGCTCGGCGTGAGATTGTTTACTCGTCACGGACGCGGGGTGCAGATTAATGAAGAGGGGCGACTGTATGCGATGCATGTCCGCGAGGCGCTGGAACATATCGCGGATGCGACTCGTCTGGTCCACGTTAAGCCGCGGACGACGACGTTAACCCTGGCCACGGTACCTTCTTTTGCCTGCCACTGGCTCTTGCCACGGCTGGATCGCTTTCGCGCCAGATATCCCCATATCACCTTGCGGCTGCTGGTCAGCCTGACGGTCACCAACATGCAACAGGAGGCGGTGGATATCGCCATTCGCATGGGGAAAGGTGACTGGGAAGGGCTGGAAAGCCGCTATATGTTTGCCGATGAGCTGATTGTGGTGGCTGCGCCGCATTATAACGGCGGCTCGCTGCCCGCGACGCCGCAAGAGGTGGCGGCCGGTAAGATTATATTTTCGATGGAATCCTGGAAAAACTGGTGTCTGAAGGCCGGACTGGAGCGGGAGATTGTCGCCGACGGGCTCTGTATCAACGACTCGAATCTGGTACTGGAAGCCGTTCGACTCGGCAATGGCATCGCGCTGGAGCGGCGCTCCCTGGTGCAGGGCGCTATCGACCGCGGAGAGCTGGTCCAGCTCACCGCCTGCTCTGCGCCTTATCCCTGGCCGTACTGGCTGGTCACCCCGCAGCAAAGTGAAAAGAAAGCCGAAGTTTCTGTGTTCATCGCCTGGCTTAATGAAGAACTTGCGGCCTGGCGCCAGCGGGAAGAGTTGCCGTCGCCGTTATAGCATTATTCTGGCGCTGGCAAAGGGTTCGCTCAACGGCTGGCGGACTGGGCAAATTCCCGCGCCAGCGCCAGAAACGCGGCCAGCCCGGCTGAGGGGTGGCGTCTACCGGGATAATACAGACACAGGCCGGGAAAAGGGGGCGTCCAGTCATCCAGTAAACGAATGAGCCGGCCGGCCTGAATATCCTCGATGACATCCTGTTCAAGGAAGAAACCAATTCCCGCATGCTCCAGCACCGCAATCCGCGCCAGCGACGCCTCATCCAGCGTCAGCTGTCCGCGGACATCGACCTGCACCGTTTCTCCTTGCTTCTCAAGGTGCCAGCGATAGAGGGAACCATCGGGCAGACGCACCCGGATGCAGGGATGATTGAGCAGATCAGCAGGGGTTTCAGGCCGCTTATGGTGCGAAAGATAATGTGCAGAAGCCACCACGGCATAGCGCTGAGGCTGGCCGAGGGACAGTGCGATCATATCCTCCGGTATCAGGCTGGCGACCCGTACGCCCATATCGAAGCCTTCCGCCACGATGTCGATCAGCCGGCCATCGGTGACGATATCCACCTGCATTTGCGGATAGCGGCGCAAAAACTCCAGTACCACCCGGGAGAGAAGCGCGCGGGCGGCAAACGGAGGCGTATTGATGCGCAGGACGCCAGAAGGGGTTTCACTGCGGGAGCGGACGACCTCGAGGGCCTGATGCACTCCCTGTAGCGACGGACCGATGTTATCTATAAACAGGCGGCCGGCGTCGGTGAGCCCCACGCTGCGAGTGGTCCGGTTAAATAAACGCACGCCCATTTCGGCTTCAAATTTAGCGATGATGTGGCTCAATGCGGTGGTCGATACCCCCAGTTCGATCGCCGCCGCACGAAAGGTCCCCCGTCGGGCGATGGCCATAACGGCATCTAAATCAGTCAGCGTGATTCGCGACATTATCCCATTTCCTTCATCATGGCATCCCGGTTTGTCCTGATTGTTTAAATTATAAAGGATTCTTAAAGTTAAGCCGTAGAGTTTAATCACGGGAGATTCACTATGGATATGCCATCAGCAGTGCAGGCCTTTTTTACGGCTGAAGATCTGGACAGCGTTGTCAGCGCCTTCACCCCGAATGCGGTGGTGAAGGATGAGGGGAATACCTACCGCGGGCGGCAGGCCATCCGGGAATGGCAGGTTGCCGCCAGACAAAAATATCAGTATGTCGCCGAACCCATTGAGGCGATCGCGCAGGGGGATAGGGTGAAGGTGCGCGCCATCGTCAGCGGAAATTTCCCCGGTAGCCCGGTCATTCCTGGCTATCTATTTCACCTGACGGCAGAGCAGATCGATGGGCTGGAGATCGGTGATGACTGATTTCCTGGCGCTGGAAGGAAAACGCGTACTGATTACCTCCGGAACCAAAGGGGCGGGGGCGGCAACCGTGGCGCTGTTCCGGCAGCTGGGGGCGCGAGTGTTAACCTGCGCTCGCCATCAGCCGGACGCTGCTGTTGATGCGCTATTTGTGACGGCGGATCTCTCCACGGCGAGCGGGTGCGCTGTGCTGGCCACTGCGGTGCAGGAGCAGTTGGGCGGTGTGGATATTATCGTTCATATGCTGGGCGGTTCTTCGTCCCCGGCGGGCGGGTTTGCCGCGCTGAGCGATGCGCTGTGGCAACAGGAGCTGGATCTCAACCTGTTCCCTGCGCTCAGGCTGGATCGGTTACTGCTTCCCTCGATGCTCAACAGCGGGAAGGGGGTGATTATCCACGTCTCTTCAATCCAAAGAAAGATGCCGCTGCCGGAGTCAACCACGGCCTACGCTGCGGCAAAAGCCGCGCTGTCCACCTACAGTAAAAGCCTGTCGAAAGAGCTCTCCCCGAGGGGCGTTCGTGTTCTGAGCGTGGCGCCCGGCTGGATTGAAACCGAGGCGGCGGTCAGATTTGCGCAGCGGCTTGCGCAGCAGGAGGGGGTCGATTATGCGCAAGGCAAACAAATCATCATGGATTCATTAGGCGGAATTCCGCTGGGTCGTCCGGCACAACCCGAAGAGGTGGCCAACCTGATTGCGTTTTTAGCCTCCGACCGGGCGGCGTCGATAACCGGCGCGGAATACGTTATCGATGGCGGAACCGTGCCGACGGTTTAACCATCCAGACGGACTGGCAAGACGCGGCGAAGGGTTTTCTCCTCATTTAATCTTGATTGCAGCGTATTCCAGCCGAGGCATCAGCGGGGCGTGGAGCGTGCGAGACGGGGATCAAAGGTAAAGGGATACTGGCGCACGGAGGCCAGGGCCTCGCTGAAAGCGGGATGCAGCGGGTTTAGAATAGCGTTGTTTTCATAGGGAATAATGCAGGAGGGTAGCATCAGCGCCAGACCGCTGCCCGACTGTAGCCAGCCGGTGCCCAGATCCATTGTGGAAACGGGCATCGGATTTTCCTGCCAGTTATCCGGCAGCCACTGTTTATCGAGATATTCCACTGCACTGTCCGGTATCTCGATACTATATAGCTGATACTGGTTGAGGATCGTTTCATTTTTGACGTGAACCAGGATCTCCAGCGACGCCAGAGCGATGGAGGTGGAAACATAGACCGCCGGGTGCCCCTGGTGATTCCAGCGTCCGCCGTACTGGTTGGCCCCGCTTCCTGTCCAGGTCTCGCTGGCGTAACGGCCGCTCACCAGACGATAGAAAATCATGCAAAGACGCCGTGTTCCAGACGACCAATCAGGTCAGTCACTTCCAGCGCGCCGCTCTCGGTAGCAATCAGATCGATGGGGGCGATATTGCCCAGTCCTCTGACCGGCGACTGCAACCAGTTGTAGGCACCCTGCTTACTGCCAAAATAATCGACGGCGGCATCCAGAACCCTGACAAAACGCGCCACACGTTCGCTTTCGCCCGGGGTCAACGTACCGCCCGCGCTCTTGCGCCGGGCAACGTTACGCTCATTAATGCCGGTGATGCGCAGGATGTCGGTTTTCGACATTTCCGTCCACTCGTGAATATTATCCAGAACGCTGACAGGCAATCCCATACTCAGCAGCTCAATCAGCTGCATACCCCGATTCGCCGGTAGCCCGGCATAACGCCACAGCGCATTATCGGCAGGTTGCTGTGCAGGAACCCAGGTTTTCATCTTTCCTCCTGAATAATGACATTTGTCATTATTTATTATAGTCATTTGTCGGATTGTTGAAAGTTTAATCGCTGGGCAGGTTATTAACTGGTTGGAGGGATTGTGGCTAGCTGACCAGACCCTTTTATTTGTCTATTTTGTAACTTATTGATTTTCATTAAGTATGATTAGGACCTTGAAAAAAGGGTGAAGTGAATAAATTTGAGGGATTTTAGATATAAAACAAAGTAGTGAGCTGATATTATCTCAGTGCACTGCCGTACAGGCAGCTTAGAAATGTTAAACAGCGCCTGCAACGCCTGGTACTGCGTGCACTGCCGTACAGGCAGCTTAGAAAAGACATCACCATCCCATCCACGCGTAGTACGCGTGCACTGCCGTACAGGCAGCTTAGAAATGAAACACGAGCCCGTGCGTACTCAGGTAGTGGTGCACTGCCGTACAGGCAGCTTAGAAAAGATACCGATATTCCTCACGGGTTCAGGGGGTGTGCACTGCCGTACAGGCAGCTTAGAAAGGATAACTTGGTTACATCACTCTCCCATTGGGGTGCACTGCCGTACAGGCAGCTTAGAAAATCAGAATAAAGCCCACGTCAGGGAGCACGGTGTGCACTGCCGTACAGGCAGCTTAGAAACAAACATCAGCGCGTCACTTGCCAGCGCATACGTGCACTG